>SUXQ01000025.1 GCA_015060905.1 Bacteroidales bacterium
CGGTCAGTGTTACAGAGTAGGTTCCGACATTTGGGTAGAGGGCGGTGGCGTTGGTGCCATAGAGCTCTTCCACTTCGGCGCCGGGGATGCTCCATAAATAGGTGCAGCCGTCGCCGGTGCTGCGATTGACGAAACTAAAATGGTTGCCGGCAGACAATGTGTCTTCAGGTATATCAAAGGCTGCTACGGGTACATCGCCTTCTATCACCTTTACCGTTGTCTTTTCTGTTTTTTTCTCACCCGACGCAAACTGAGCTGTACAAGAGATTGTGTATGTTCCGACTTTTGGGAATACAAAGGTGGGAGAAACACCATACAATTTGGGCATGTCGCTGTCGGAAACGGTCCACTCCATGTCCGAAACGCCAACTGTGGCATTGGCTGTAAGTTGGAAAGGTACACCGGCCTTGACAGTTGTACCACTCTCTACTATTGAAAGCGAGGGACCCATATTATTGGTATTGGTAAAGATTCCTTTGTCTTCAATAAACTCTTTTACACCCATATTGTGTAAAGTAGCGTGATTACCTCCTACCCAATCGCGAAGAACGGTTTTACCATTAACCTGCAATGTATCCATGGAAATGTAAACAAGAAGGTCGGGGTGAAGGGTTGGCGAAGTTATTGGAGTGTACATATTTCGCTTAAGTTCTGTTGCTGTAAATGCCTTTTTCCAAATACGTATTTCATCAAGACCGCCGTTCCACCATAGATTATCGCCTGTTTTACCAAATTCAAGATTACCGAAGTTTGTAAGGCCCGAATACTGTGTAGAGTTTATCGAGCCTCTTTGGGCACCATTGATGTAAAGAGTAAGTCTGCTACCATTAATTACAATGGCTATATGATACCATTTATTGCTACTTGTCAAAGCGTTGTAAACATTCAAACGATCGCCTGATTTATTCGCCCATCCTACAGAAATAGAATTGTCAGCATTACTGTGGAAAAGGAATGTTCCCCATCCCGGACCTATCTGATGGCTGAAATTTTCATTCTTTGTGCTGAGGATGTCAAATTCGATAGTAGCCTCGCTAAGAACCTCGGGGATTGCATTGGGAATGACAATGCCGCTTTGGTGGAGCAGTACCACTCTGTTAGTATCGTGCTGCGGAAGCGTGAATACTACAGAGTTTGTGGGAGCAGACTCCAATTTATAGGCTCCGGCTTCATAAACAGCCTTAACTGTGTAGGTATCATCCGGTTCGCCTTCAATTGCATATTGAGTCTTGTCGGCCGACAGCTGAGCTACCTGATTGCTGCCTTCGTAAACATTGTATCCAACAAGTTTCAAGCCAGATGCACGAGGTGCTGTCCAAGATAGTACACCTTCTTTCTGACAAAGGTTGGTGGCGGGGTAGATTTGTTCCCCGGGAACAACAACGCTGATGATTGTTTCGCGGTTAGTTTTGATGATTTCCACATTTTCGTCATCAAAAGGAATCTCTACTCCTTCGCTCGATACTTCGTAATTAATGATAGAAGCCTTATAGATGTGTCCGCTACCGATTGCATTGCTTGGTGTTTTTACAATGAAGAAGTATTTGAGGGGCTTTGTGCGATCCACCGACGAAGTAAGGTCGGTAAGGTCGTAACCAAACTCCATTGGCTCGTAGTGCAGACCGTCTACCCAACGTCCCAACATGGGAGCCTCGGGTGCGGGGTTATTTCCATTCGTATAACCTCCATTGAAGAAGTGTGCTAAAGTAATGCTTATATCAGGAGTAGTGGCATTGAGATCTTCAGAAACACCTGCGCAAAGGAGCAATTCACTGCGGTGGCTGTAATCCATCAACAACTTGATTGTGCGAAGGGGACGATAATTCTTATGTATAACATGTGCATTGGGAGTCCATGCCCATGTATCTTTACCTACAGCATAACTATACTTATAGGGACAAAAGATGAATCCTTTATTCTCCCATCCATCGCCCCATGAATTGGCTATAATCCATGCTCCTACCTCATCTTCTTCTACCTCGCCCACCTTGCCGTCACCGTCAAGGTCGAACTCTATGCGGTCGTCGTATCCGCAAACGGTAACTGCGTGGTTGTATGTATCACCCCAAGATTTTACATATTTCATGCCGTTTACGCCGGCCGCCTTGTTAGCCGCTGTGCTGGGGATTACAGCAGAATATGGGCCGGCAGCCACTCCTATTCCGGCAACACCACCTCCGTGCATATCTTTGTCACCACAATGATTATAGAGCCACTCTTTCAGTTCCTGACGTCCCTCGGGGGTGTTTGTTGCTGAGAAAGTGATGTCGTGAGAATTTCTGTTCCACATGGCACTGTACCATTTGTCGTAACCCTGCATCCATCCATAGTCGGGGTCGTCGTGAGTCTGTGCACCGAACAGTTTGCTATATGTGCGACCACCATAGGTAGGTACATTAGGAATACCTGTAGCTTTAGCCATATCTACAACTCCGCGACTTTGGTAAGAAAGCAACCAAGTAAAGTGCGAGGGGTATTGGTTCTCGGGCAATGAAGCGTCAAGGTCGCGGTAACAGGCCATTTCGTGAGTAAACATATAGGCTATACTTTGCGCAGAGCCGCATGAGCCTCCATCCTGATTGAAAATGGGTGGGAAATATTTAGTTTCTCCATTGTATACATACGGAGGCAACTGCACTTTGCCTTGTTTGGCGCGTGCCTTACGACGCGCTGTATACTCGGCAGGCTGGGGAGCAGTTACTGCATCGGGCTGAAAATCAGGAAAGACACTTGTATCTACCTTTATGACCTTGCCGTCGGGCAGTGTAAACTCTTTAATTTGTGCAGCAGCATAGAGTGCTGATACTATGCACACTGTCAATAGCAGAATTCTTTTCATGGTATTTTTATTTTGAAGATTATTGTGCGTTTTTACCAAACAGATTGCAGTTGTTTGTCGAAATTTGCAAAAAACTTTTCTAATGTAAGCAATTTTTTGTTAAGTCTTACGCTTAGAAGAGTTTTTAACTATCTTTAAATATTTGTAAATCCTATTATTTGCTGAACTTCTTTAAGGGTTTTTGCAGCACTCGCGCGCGCTTTTTCGGCTCCTTCTTTTGCGATTTTTCTCAGAAGTTCGGTGTTTGACGAATATTCTACTATTCGTTCGCGTATGGGAGCAATTTTGTTTACAATATCCTCGGCAAGCTGTTTTTTAAGGTCGCCGTAGCGGATGGAGCAGTCGTTCCACTTTTCGTCGAAGTATTTGTATGTGTCGGGCGTTGATGCAACTTCCATCAGCGTGAAGAGATTCTGTATAACCTCGGGCTTTTCGGAATTAGGTTCTGTGGGGCCGCTGTCGGTCACTGCCTTCATCACTTTCTTGCGTATGGTTGCCGCATCGTCGATAAGATAAATGCAGTTACCCTCGGATTTTCCCATTTTACCCGAGCCGTCAAGGCCGGGAATTTTTATGCCCTTTCCGGCAAGTGAATAGGATTGAGGCTCGGGGAAATATTCAACGCCGTAGATATTGTTGAATCTTCGGGCAAACTTACGCGCCATTTCCATATTTTGCTCTTGATCTTTTCCCACGGGCACTTTTATTGCCTTGTGTATAAGAATGTCTGCAGCCATCAGGGTGGGATAAGTGAGTAGTCCGGCGTTTACATTGTCGGGCTGTTTACGTGCTTTTTCCTTGAAAGATGTTACACGCTCAAGCTCGCCCAGATAAGCACTCATATTAAGGTAAAGATAAAGTTCCAATACCTCTTTGACGTCACTCTGAATATATATGGTCGATTTTTCGGGGTCAATGCCGCATGCAAGATATTCGGCCAATATTGTGTATGCGCTTTTACGTATATCTTCGGGCTTTGGGTGCGTGGTCAGTGAGTGCCAATCGGCTATAAAAAAGAGGCAGTCGTAATCCTCTTGCATTTTTACAAAATTTGTTACTGCACCAAAATAGTTTCCAAGATGAAGATTTCCGGTGGGGCGTATTCCGCTAACTACTTTTTCCATATATTTATTGATATTTTGTATATGCGAGTGGAAACTCGCGTTGTTATTTTCGCAAAATTCCTTTGCAAAGATAGTGCCGGCGAGTGAGTGAAAATTTATTTTCAATCGCAACGAGCGCAGCCTATTTTCGCAAAATTTCTTTGCAAAGATAGCCTTTTTTGCGCTTTTTCGGAAAATAATTGCAAAAAGATTTGGTGCATTCGCAAAATAGCATTACTTTTGCATCGCATTTGAGGGTTGAGCCCTATTTTCGGGCGTTTAGCTCAGCTGGTTCAGAGCATCTGCCTTACAAGCAGAGGGTCGGCGGTTCGAATCCGTCAACGCCCACAAACCTCAAATGCAACCGAAAATTTTCGGGCGTTTAGCTCAGCTGGTTCAGAGCATCTGCCTTACAAGCAGAGGGTCGGCGGTTCGAATCCGTCAACGCCCACGATACGTTGGAAGCCTGCTTTAAGCAGGTTTTTCTGTTTTTACAAGGTTATATTTCTTTATATTTAATAGAAATTTAATAAGTTTCCGAATAAACTTTTGCGCATCGTGCGTGTTTATGGGTAAAAAGTACTATTTTTGTATCCCAATAATTTATACTCACAAACAATGAAACTTGACATTCTTACAGCAATTTCACCTATAGACGGAAGATATAGGGGTAAAACCGAGCCTTTGGCAGACTATTTCTCGGAATATGCGTTGATGAAGTACCGCGTATTTGTCGAGATTGAGTATTTTATAGCATTGTGCGAACTACCTTTGCCACAGCTCAAAGGTGTTGATGCATCACTCTTTCCCACTTTCAGAAAGATATACAGCGACTTTACAGTCGAAGATGCCATGCGCATAAAAGAGATTGAGAAAGTTACCAACCACGATGTTAAAGCTGTAGAGTATTTTATAAAAGAGCGTTTCGACGCCATTGGCGGTCTTGACGCTTATAAAGAATTCATCCACTTCGGCCTTACTTCACAGGACATTAACAACACTTCAATCCCTTGCACCATAAAAGCAGCCCTTGAAGAAGTTTATTATCCTGTACTCGACGAAATGCTGGCCATCCTCAAAGAATATGCCGAGGCGTGGAAAGACATTGCACTCCTTGCCCGCACACACGGACAACCTGCATCACCCACAAGATTGGGTAAAGAGGTGATGGTGTTTGTCTATCGCATCGAGGCACAGCTTGCCGAACTTAAAAAATGCACAATTTCGGCAAAATTCGGTGGTGCGACAGGAAACTTCAATGCCCATCATGTAGCATACCCCGAAATTGATTGGAGAGCATTCGGCAACAAATTCGTAGCCGAGAATCTGGGATTGCAGCGCGAACAGTATACAACGCAGATTTCAAACTACGATAACCTTGCAGCACTTTTTGATGCTCTTGCACGCATCAACACCATAATAATAGACATGGACCGCGACTTTTGGCAGTACATCTCCATGGAATTCTTCAAGCAGAAGATAAAAGCCGGCGAGGTAGGCTCAAGCGCAATGCCCCACAAAGTAAACCCCATCGACTTTGAGAACAGCGAAGGCAACTTGGGAATAGCAAATGCCATTCTTGCCCATCTTGCGGCAAAATTACCAATTTCGCGTCTGCAACGCGACCTTACCGACTCGACCGTCCTGCGCAACGTAGGCGTGCCGTTCGGCCACATAATCATTGCCATCAAGAGCACAATGGTAGGCTTGCGCAAACTGCTTCTTAACGAAACAGCAATATACGAAGAGCTTGACAACACTTGGAGCGTATGCGCCGAGGGCATCCAGACAATCCTTCGTCGCGAGGGTTACCCCAACCCCTACGAAGCACTAAAAGCCCTGACACGCACCAACCAAAAAATCACCCGCGAGTCGCTACTCGAGTTTATCGACGGCTTGAATGTAGAAGAGTCTGTAAAGGCCGAACTACGCAACATTACCCCCCATTCTTACACTGGAATGTAGCAAAAAACAGGACCGTGAGGTTCGTAAAAACATAAAAAATGAATAATTACAGAGACAAACGAGCAGACGATTTTTCCCCCAACAGAGGCGGTGGCAAGTTTCGCTCGTACAATCGCAACGAAGATTCAAACGGCCGACAGAAAAGCGGTCAGCGTTTTAACAAATTTGGCGAAGGTCGCCCCACTTTTGGCAACGACTATAAAGGCGGTCGCGAAGAAGGTGGCAACCGATTCAAATTCAACAACAGAAACGACCGCGAGTCAAACAACAACCGATACGGTAACCGATTCGAAGGCGAGCAAGGAGGCTACCGCCGTCCCCGCTTCCGTCAATCCGAAGGCGAGCAAGGTAATAACCGTCCCTACTCAAGCACATACAACAGCGGTGCTCCTCGCGGCGAACGATACAACGGTTACGGAGGTGACAAAAAACCCGCATACGCCCAGCGTACAAAGAACGGCTATTATAATGCCAATTCAAAATACAGCAAAAAGAAGCAGATTGAATACAAAGAGGTACTTACCGACCCCGATGCACCATTGCGCTTGAACAAATACCTTGCCAATGCCGGCGTATGCTCACGACGCGAAGCAGACAACTTTATACAAGCAGGCCTTGTAACCGTAAACGGCGAAATTATCACCGAATTAGGCGTAAAAATCACCCGCAACGACGATGTTCGCTTCAACGGCGAACGCGTGAACCCCGAGCGCAAAGTATACATTCTTCTTAACAAGCCCAAAGACTGCGTAACAACCGTAGACGACCCTCAAGAGCGCAAAACAGTCCTCGACTGCCTGCGCGGCGCATGCAAAGAACGCATCTACCCCGTAGGACGTCTCGACCGCAACACAACAGGCGTACTTCTTCTCACAAACGACGGAGACATGGCATCAAAGCTGACGCACCCAAAGTTTATGAAGAAGAAAATATACCACGTATACTGCGACAAAAATGTAGCAATGTCGGACATGACACAGCTTGTAAACGGCCTCGACCTTGAGGACGGCAAGGCATACGCCGACGAAGTTACCTATGTAAACGAGGCCGACCGCTCACAGATAGGGCTCGAAATACACTCGGGAAAAAACAGAATCGTGCGCCGCATGATGGAGCACTTAGGCTACAAAGTAGTGAAGCTCGACCGCGTGCTTTTTGCAGGCCTTACAAAGAAAAACCTCAAACGCGGCGACTGGCGTTACCTCACAGAGCAAGAAGTAAACATGTTGCGCATGGGAGCCTATGAATAATTAAATAAAAGAAACACAAGATGAAAAGCATAAAACGTACAAAAATTTCCGACCTTCTTTCGCTAACCACCTACGGCAGCGAAGTGAATGTCAAAGGATGGGTAAGAACACGTCGCGGCAGCAAGCAGGTTGCATTTGTAGCCCTCAACGACGGCTCGACCATCAAAAATGTCCAGATAGTAATAGACCTTGAGAAAATCGACGAAGAGCTTGTAAAGAAAATATCAACCGGTGCATGTCTCAGCGTAAACGGAACACTCGTCGAGTCAATCGGTGGCGGTCAGAGTGTGGAAATACAAGCAACAGAGATTGAAATTCTGGGCGAATGTGACAACACCTACCCCCTGCAGAAGAAAGGCCAGACGATGGAATTTATGCGTAGTGTGGCACACTTGCGCCCCCGCACAAACACCTTCGGTGCAATCTTCCGCATACGTCACAATATGGCATACGCCATCCACAAGTTCTTCCACGATAAGGGATTCTACTACTTCCACACACCCATCATCACAGCCTCGGACTGCGAGGGTGCGGGACAGATGTTCCAAGTTACCACAATGAACCTCTACGACCTTAAAAAGGACGAGTCGGGTTCAATAAAATATAACGACGACTTCTTCGGCAAACAGGCGAGCCTGACAGTGTCGGGACAGCTTGAGGGCGAGCTTGCAGCAACTGCGCTCGGTGCAATATACACCTTCGGCCCCACTTTCCGCGCCGAAAATTCAAACACCCCCCGTCACCTTGCAGAATTCTGGATGATAGAGCCCGAGGTTGCCTTCAATGACATTTACGACAATATGGAACTTGCCGAGGAGTTTATAAAATACTGCGTATCGTGGGCTCTCGACAACTGCATGGACGATATTAAGTTCCTCAACGACATGATTGACAAGGAACTTATCGAGCGTCTGCGCTCAATCGTAAATACAGAATTTGTACGCTTAAAATATACCGAGGGAATAGAAATTCTCGAAAAGGCAGTAGCCGACGGACACAAATTCGAATTCCCCGTATATTGGGGAGTAGACCTCGCTTCGGAGCACGAGAGATACCTTGTGGAGCATCACTTCAAACGTCCCGTAATCCTCACCGACTATCCTAAAGAGATTAAGGCATTCTACATGAAACAGAATGAGGATGGAAAGACTGTACGCGCAATGGACGTACTTTTCCCGAAAATCGGCGAGATTATCGGTGGTTCCGAGCGTGAGGCCGATTATGGCAAACTGCTCGCGCGCATCGAAGAGCTTGGTATTCCCATGAAAGATATGTGGTGGTACCTTGACACACGTCGTTACGGCTCTTGCCCCCACTCGGGCTTCGGATTGGGATTCGAGCGTCTGTTGCTCTTCGTTACAGGAATGTCAAACATCCGCGACGTAATACCTTTCCCTCGTACTCCGAACAATGCAGAGTTCTAAATTTGAGAGTAAAAAATATCGAATAGTTTCATCGGACGGCAATGTTGCCGTCCGATGATTTTTTATATTCGCCGCAACGGGCGAACATACACTTCAGAGCGACAGCCACAAGCAACAGATGTTTCGCATTGCCACTTTGAAAAATATTCAATCAAACTTCATTGTCTTTTCCCGCCTTTCATTATCTTTGCCGTAAACGGCGAACATACTTTCGCTCGCTGTGAAAAATTTTGAAGCAAGCTTCATATTTCTCGCTCGCTTATCCCTATCTTTGATATAAAATCGAACATAAACGGCACTCGCTGTAATAAATATTCAAGTAAACTTGATATTTCTCGCTCGTTTGTTATTATCTTTGCGAAACGGTTACAAAAATATATGATGAAATGGATAAAAATCGCTATTGTGTAATAATGGCAGGAGGTATCGGCAGTCGTTTGTGGCCTCTCAGCCGAAAGAGTTACCCTAAACAGTTTCACGACCTTCTTGGTTGTGGCAGAACTCTGTTACAGCAGACTTTCGACCGTTACAGCCGTATAGTTCCGTTTAAAAACATCATAGTTTCCACAAACAGCGACTACTCGGACCTTGTCCGCGAACAACTGCCCGGCCTTGCCCCGGAACAGATTCTGCACGAGCCTACCTACCGTGGCACCGCTCCCAGCATAGCCTATGCTGCATGTTACATCAGGCAGCTTAACGAAAATGCCAACATCATCGTTGCTCAGGCCGACCAACTTATCCTCGACGAAAATATTTTTGTAAAGACTGTAAACGCCGGACTCGACTTTGTTGCAACCAATCAGAAATTGGTTATTGTGGGTATTAAGCCCACATGCCCCGAGACTCGATACGGTTATATTCAGGCCGAGGAATATAAAGAAACATTCTCGGATGTTGCTTTTCACAAAGTACGTACGTTTACCGAAAAGCCGGCATACGAATTTGCAAAAATATTCATGGAGAGTGGCGAGTTTTATTGGAATTCGGGAATATACATTTGGAACGTGCAGACGATTATCGAAACAATGACCGAACTTCTACCGGACATGATGGGCGAGCTTGAGCGAGTCTTTAACGAATATCCAAACAGAGACGAGCGTCGCCGTCGTGTGTACGACTCGTACACCTCTTTTCCGAATGTTTCGATGGATTATGCGGTAATGGAGCGCGCCGACAATGTCTATCTTCAGATAGGAGAATTCGGTTGGGCCGACCTTGGAACATGGGACTCTCTTTACAGCACCTTCCCGAAAGATAAAAGCGGAAACGCGATAGTAAGGTCGCGTACAATCACATACAACAGCCACGACAATGTGGTGGTGATGCCTAAAGGTAAATTGGCTGTTATTCAGGACGTAGAAGACCTGCTTATTGCCGATGTTGGCAATGTGCTGCTTGTATGCAAAAAAGGCAAAGAGGGCGATATTAGAAAATTCCTTAATGACGCACGCATGAAGTACGGCGACGAATTTGTATAAGTGGAAATCTATAATAACAGATGGGACGCGAAAAAATTCACGTCCCATCTGTTATTATAGCATCAATTGACAACCTCTTAATCTAACCAATGAACTTTTCGCGTTTCTGCAAGTTCAAAAGCCCCAGCATCATCCACACGACACTGCCCACTGCAAGAAAAATGCGATTCCTAAGCACAGTGTCGCTCCATATAACAGCATGAATATTCTCGGGCATACTCAAAGGATTAAGCGTAACGTCCCACATACTGTTCTTTGTCAAACCCGTCGAGAGGACAACAGCAACCACTCCACATATAATAATAAGTATCGCAGTCGCGTTTCCGTTACGAGTCACTGTTGAAAAGAAAAATGCAAGGTTACCCATAAACAACACAGGGAACATCAACTGATAGGCAATTTCAAACTGATTGACCGGATAGATAAGATATTTTGCCACCCACGCATACAACACCAATATAAAGAAAATCTCCACATAAATAAGAATGAGCCTTGCGAGCCACACTTTATACTTATAGTTGGGAATACCGAAGAGAATTTCCAATATACGATTGTCCGCATCATTCTGAATACCGAAGACCGACGGGTAGAATATCAGCAGCAACGACGGGAAAAAGAGGAAACGATACACATGCTCGTCGCCGGGAAGTTCGCCACGATAAGCACTGTCGAACATAAAGTACGCAAACAGCGCAAAGGCAGTAAGAAGGAACCAGATGAATTTCCCTCCGAAGATTATCTTCATATTATACACCGACAAACGGAAATAGGCCTTGCAATTATTTATAATATTCATATTCTTTCTTTTACAAGTTCTTAAGCAGACACAAATAAGCATCCTCGAGGTTAGCCTCTACCCTTTCGGCATTTTCGTAAGGTTTTTCCACCGAAATGTAGCGCACCCTTATCTTGTCGCCGTTCATCATATTATTCACAATAAGTTTATTGTCAAGCGCATCGAAATTCTCGGGCTCAACATCAAACACCCACACTTTATTCTCGGCAAATTTTATCATTTCCAACGGGTCGCCATAATATTTCAGTTCGCCACGATTGATGACCGCCACCTGATTGCACGAGCTTGCAATATCCTCGATAATGTGCGTCGAGAAGATAACTATTCGGTCGCGGCTAAGCTCTACAAGCAAATTGCGGAAACGTATACGCTCACGAGGGTCAAGGCCGGCAGTAGGCTCGTCTACCACCAATATTCGCGGCAGATGCAATAGAATAAGAGCAATACCTATACGCTGTTTCATACCCCCCGAGAAAGAGCCAATCTTATGGTCCTTTCTCTCGTACATATGCACAGCCTTGAGCACATACTCGAGACGCTCTTTGCGCACAACAGGGTCGGTTATTCCCTTTAACATAGCCTGATAATCCAAAAACTCCCAAGAGGTCATACTCTCGTACATTCCAAACTCCTGAGGCAGGAATCCTATAAGGCTCTGCAACTCCTCACGATGCTCCTTAGTATTTAACCCGTTAATCCAGACAGTTCCGTAGCTCTGCTCCAGAATACCCGTAACGATACGCATCATTGTAGATTTTCCCGCACCGTTGGGACCCAGCAATCCAAACATACCCGTCTTTATGCTGAACGACACACCCTTAAGCGCCTTGAACGGAGTGCGACGCTTGCCGATAATAGGAATACTCTTGATGATAGTATATATAGTCCTTCGAGTCTCGGCGAAACGTCCCGTAAGACGCTCGATGTTTATTCTGTGAACATACAGATAATCGGATGTAAGTTTCACAGCAATTCCCAATGCCCACAAAAAGCCTATAACCACCGTAGCGGGAACATTGTCTATTCGGTCGCATATTATCATCAACGTTGCCACAGGCAGTGCAAAAGAAACAACCTTGTGCAATATATTTACAACACCCTTATGGTGCTGAATATTATATTTAAGATATTCCTTTATTTTCTTCCACAAGTCGTAGAAGCCGGCACACACAGCAAACGCCAGCATTATTATCCAGAATTTATTATCAAGATAAAATACCACCATATACAACAGGAACAGATAGACAACAACCTGCCACAGCACCGTAACAAAGTCGCGCAGATGATGAAACTCACTATGCAACCCCAAGCGTTTGCGCAATTTTATTCCACTTTCCCATTGACGTGCAAATTTGTTCGACCAATCATATATCTTCACAAGGTTTCTTATCTCTATCACTATACTGTCATCCTTATCTATTATCTTATTATCTGCTACACGTATAGAGGTCTTAATAAAATATGTGCAACCGGGAATAAGAACCGTCAAAGCCATAATATAAAGCAACTGCGTAAATACTCCATACACACAGAAATACACATACAGCACTCCGGCAACATATATTGCCAAATGCAAAAGATGCATGGAACGGCTCAGCGAGCGGTACCATTTAAGTATATTTTCGAGCGAGAGATATACTGTGGGGATAAGAATAAGCGTCAAAAGAGCCGAGAATGAAAGACCACCAATCACAGTCACCGCAAACGGTGCACCTATTGCCCCCGCATAGTCAGAATCGCCCATAGCCATAGGCAACATTGCAATAACAGTGGTGGCAGTGGTAATAAGTATCGGACGCAGACGAGAGTATCCGCTGGTGATAAGTGCCCTGTTGCGACTGTACCCCTTACGACGCAAAATATTGGAATAGTCAATAAGTATAATACCATTATTTACAACCACACCCAAAAGAATGAGAAAGCCGGTCATAGTATTAGCATTCATCAGGTTGTTGCCGGTGATAAACAAGCCCAACAACGAACCGATGGCAGCCAGAGGAATTGTAAACAACAGCACAAAAGGAGTAGACACCGACTCGAACACCGAGGCCAGAATCATAAATATAAGTATCAGCGAGGCAATGATAAGAAAATTAAACTCGCTGAGCGACTCCTCGGTGCGCACCGTCTCAATAGCAATGCCGCTGGGCATATTATAGCCGGCAATAAGCTGGTCAATCTCGTCGCGGTAACCATTAAGCACATCTTTCGGCAGTTCCTCGGCCTGTGTAATACCATAGTAAATAGTTATTTCACGCTCACGATTGACACGGCGTATGCTAGAAATATCGCGCGTCTGCCTGATGGAGGCAATCTGTTGCAATTCGTGCAGTCCCCCATTAGCATCGGGAATCATCACCTTGCGCAGGTCCTCGATAGTCTTCTGAATATTCTTCTTTTTCTCCTCTTCCTCCTCACTTATATCCTCTTTTATGACAATAGCATAATCATCGTTGCTCAGTTTAAGATAACTGTTTGTTGCAAGCTCTTTGTTAAGCGAACTAAGACCATTGACAATATTCTGTCGCGTAATATTGTACGACGCCAACAATATTGGGTCGAAAATAAGATGCACCTCGTTGCGACGACCGGGGTTTGTAGCCCAATTCCACGCCACAAAGTCCATTTCTCGCAGATTGTAGCGAATATTATCGGCAACAATATCCATCATGTCAAAATCCGAACCTTTAATGACTATACGCTCGCGATTGTCGCCTACGCCCAAAAGACTCATGAAACGGTTCATCATGTTAGCCGCGCTACTTTGCCTATTACCCGACGAGCCGGTCGTTATTTGTATATCCACATTAGGCAAACGCATAGTTTTATTCAGTTCCTCGACGATTGCCGAAATTTTCCTTCCACCATTTTTGTGATAATCATCCTTCAGCACCAAAGAAATTGAGGCAGCATCCTCTTGTATGCGGCATATTACCTCTTTTTTCTCGGGGAAACTGTCGAGTTTCTCTTCGAGAATGGCCACCATTCTGTCCGAGTATTCCAATGTGCTGGACGAGGGCATTGTAAGCGTCATATTCACCCTGTCGGTATTCACAGGCTTGCTGCTGTCGGTGTTCATCGACAAGACTATCATCCACATTGATATAAGCACCACTATACAACCGGTAATGCAAACAGCAGGCTTGCGCAAGCTGGTTTTTAACAGCACAGTATATATCTGTATGGAACGTTGGTTAATCGACAGTTTATCGTGGAACACACTTTGTCCTTTATTTTTTTTCAACATCACGTATGTTGTCATAGGAATGAGCAAAAGTGCCACCGTCAGCGAAAATAGAAGCGTTGCGATAATGGAAACACCTATATGCTCACCTATAAGGCGGATAAACACCTCGTTGGAAAAGATAAAAGGCAAAAAGACAGTGATAGTCGTAAGCGTCGAAGCAAAAATAGATTTCCACACTTCGCGCGTACCTTGTGTCACTGCCGTCTCGGCATTTTTTCCATGCGTAAACAGTCGGTAGATATTTTCGAGGACAACTATACTATTATCGAGCAACATTCCTATTGCAAGGACCATTCCTATGAGCGTAAGGCTGTTTATGGAAATATCGAAATAATAGAAAAGATTGAATGCCGCCAATATTGATATTGGCATTGAAAGTGCTATAAAAAACACCAGATGTATGTTGCGCAGGAAGAACCACAATACAATGATGGCAAGCAAGGCTCCGCTAATGCCAAGCTCCACAACCTGATCGATATTTTTCTCAATTTCATCGGCAGAATTGGATTGTATCACCAATTCTATTTCGTGAGGCATAAACTCCTCATTAAGCGCTTCGATGCGTTTTTTTGTCTTGTTCGAAAGTTCCAGCAGATTCACCTGTGCATCGTTCACAAGCGCAACAGAAATAGCCTCTTTCCCATTTACTCGGCTCAGTGTCGTCTCTTCTTTCATGTCAAAGAAGATATCCGCAACATCTTTCAAATAAATGGGACCCGGAGCCACTATTATATTCTCTATTTGAGAAATATGATCATAGTTGGCATCCAGATGCACATAGTAACGAATGTCGGCAGTGTTAATATAACCCAAGAATGTACGTTCCTGATTATATTGGGCAAGAATATCCCTTATGCGAGCCGGAGTAAGTTTCAGAGCCTGCAAAGACTCCTCGTTTATACGAATTTCTATAGCCTTTTCGCGTCCGCCAAATACATTGACAGCCGCAACGCCATCAATATTCTCAAGCTGAGGCTTAATATCCTTATCGACAATAGCACGCAACCTGTCTACCCCGCCGGTGCCACGTATCTGCAGAGTCATAAAGTTATTGTTCACCCCATTGACATTAGCCCTCTCTATGCTCACAGAAAAGCCGTCAGGTAACGAGGGAACTACACTATTCACCCTCTCTTGCAGTTTCAGGGTAATATACTTAAGGTTAATCCCCTTTTTAAAATCCACACGAATCTCACCCTGTCTGTTCCTTGCCGTCGCCTCTATATTTTCGACACCTTCTATGGTGCTGATAACACCTTCGAGCGGAATGATGCCCTGCGACTCCATATACGCCGGCGTCACATCCTTATCGGAAGTTACCCTGACAAACAGCATCGGCAGTTCGGCATTTGGCAACATCTCCACCTTCAGTTGCTTATAGGACACATATCCCAAGAGGGAAATGGCTATAAACAACATGCATATTGTTATCTTTCTTTTTATAATGAAATCCATCTTCGTCTTTATGCTTTTTCTCTTTTGAGCAAAGCCTTCATCTGCTCAAAAAGGTAATATACACAAGGTATTACAACAAGGCTGAGTATAGTCGAGGTTACAAGGCCGCCAATTACAGCAATAGCCATTGGCGCACGCAACGACGCACCGTCGCCGAACGCTATTGCCATAGGAAGCAGCGACAAAATGGTGGTGATACTTGTCATTAAAATAGGCCTTATTCGTTGCTGAGCCGCTTCGACTATTGCATCGGCAAGCGACATTCCCGCATCTTTCAACTGATTTATTCTATCGACAAGAATAATAGAGCTGTTCACCGCAATACCCGACAGCATTATTATACCAATGACACCCATGATGTTTATAGTCGTTCCTGTGATAAAGAACAGCAAAATTGCACCCACCAACGCCAGAGGAATTGTCAGCAATATTGTAAAGGGGTGCAACAACGACTCGAACTGCGACGCCATGACCATATACACAAGCACCACCGAGAGTATAAGTGCAAACATCAGTCCACCCATAGACTCTTGACGTTTCTCCTCCTCGCCTGTGATATTTATAGTATAATTTGCCGGCAATTCAATAACATCAAGAGCCGCGCGAATATCCTCGGAAGTCTGACTGAGCGAATATCCATCTTCGAGATTCGCAGTAACCTTGGCTATACGGCTCTGATTGCGGCGGAAAATCTCTTTTGGTGCAACACTTTTGCGCACATCGGCAAGTTCGGCAAGGCGGAACTGCTTGGAGCCGCTTGTAATTACAATATCATTCAGTTGCGCCAATGGAATTTCGGGCACCTTTATCATAATGTCGCGCATTTCTCCCTTGTAGTCCATCTGTCCTGCGCTTTTGCCCGACAGTTGCTCTTGTATCTGTGTGACAATCGTTGTTACGTTCAAATTGTTCATACCCGCCATGTCACGATTGACGGTTATTACAATTTCGGGTGCCCCATCGGCAATGGAATTGCTTATGTTGAACAGTCCCGGGACATCCTTTACAAGCTCGCTTACCTGTTGGGTAATATCGGCAATTTCATCAAGTTCCTCGCCCTTGACCTCAATTACTATGGGCGCATCTTCGCTACCCATAAGCGCACCCAAAGAATTTTCATCCTGCACGAATGAAAGTTCAAGTCCTTCGATGTTGGTGGTGTTTGCAATAAGTTCTTCCATAAGTTCTTCGGGAGTGAATCTCGAGTCGGGCGACAGAATAACTTTCAGCGAGGCAGTATTGTCGCCATCGAAAATATTGCTACCCGAACTGTAACCGGGCCCTATGTGGCTGTATATTGTACACAAAGAATCCTGTGTTATTGTATAAATGAGATTTTCAATAGACTCGACAGTCGATGCTGTACGTTCGAGACGGGTACCCTCGTGCAGTTTCACATCCAACGTAAAAGAGTTATTCTCGGATTTTGGCATAAACTCTGTGCCAATGAAAGGAATAAGGCAATATGTTCCACAAACAAGCAACAACGACAGTCCCACCACAAGCCAACGTCTGTCAAGAATGCCACGCAACATTTTCGAGTAACCGTTTATCTTTACTGCCGAAATATTTTGCACAGTTTTTTTCTCTTTATTTTTACGGAACATTCTTTCATATAAAGTGGGAATCACAAATATCGCCACAAAAAGCGACGAAACAAGCGAGAATGTAACAGTCCACGCTTGGTCCTTGAATAGCTCGCCCGAAGCACCATGCAGATAAACTATCGGCAAAAATACGACAATCGTAGTGAGAGTAGATGCAGTAACTGCGCCCCCAACCTCACTCGTTCCCTGCACAACCGCCTCTTTTATGGACAGCCCCTTCTCTTGATTCCTGAAAATACTCTCGATTACCACAATGGCATTATCGACAAGCATTCCCGCACCCAATGCAAGACCTCCCAGCGTCATAATGTTCAACGTAAGGTCGTTGAAGAACATCAAGTTAAAGGTAGCAATAATAGAAATAGGCATTGCAAGTGAAATTACAAGCGTCATCTTTAAACGGCGCAAGAAAAGATAGAGTACAACAACAGCAAGCAGCACACCCAATATTGCACTATCCTTAACCTCGCCTATTGCACTATTAATGAACGTACCCTGATTACTTACAACATCAAACTTGTAGGCCGGCAGTGCTTTTTCAATTTCAGCGAATCTTTTCACAACACCCTCGACAGTCTTTACAGTATTGTGCTGCATCTCTTTGTAGATAGATAGTCCTATGCAACGCTTGCCGTTTATGCGCACAATATTCTCGGGACGCTCATTCTCGAAATAAATTTCCGCAAGATCTTTCAGATAGATAGGCGCCATACTCTCCCCGGTGGCAGCAGTCTGTGCCGCCGCAGCAGCAGAAGAAGAGCCGTTTGCCGCAGTTTCAGTCTTTTTGTAGCTTACAATTATATTGCCAAAATCCTCTTCGCTTCTAAGCATATTTACACCGCTCACAATATACTGCTCACCCATTTCCACCACACGTCCGCCCGCAAGACGCTGATTCTCCTCTTGAATCTGCTTGCTTATAGCTTCGATGGTAAGATTATACGCCGCAAGTTTGTAAGGGTCGGTCTTTATCACAAGATTGCTAACCTCACCACCCGAAAGAGTAACATCGGCAACACCTTCGACACGAATAAGTTCATTTCTTATGTACGAGTCGGCAATCTTGCGCAACTCATCCATATTGGTCAAATATTCGTGCGACATTCCCACAAGAATAATCGGGTCGGTATTAGGATTATTCTGTGTAATCTCCAAACTCGTCAGTTTCTCATCCTGCGAAAAAGCATTCATCGCCTTTTGCAAGTCAAGAAAAGCCTCGTCCATATCCTTGTTCCAAGCATACTCCACAGTCATTTGCGCCATTCCCGCCTTAATGACAGACGATACGGTAAGAACATCCCTTTGACGAATGGCCATAGACTCCATACGCTTCACAAAAAGTTTCTCAATCTCTTCGGGCGGACGTTCGCCGGCAGTAATATCCACATACAGTTTGGGATTATTCAGGTCGGGTAATAAATCGACGCTGAGTTTGTCGTATGATATTTTGCCCAACAACATTATACCCAATACTGCCATAAATATGGTTATCGGGTTATTGACGGCGAATTGTATTATTTTCTTCATTATTCAGAAGTTATTTTTGAATTTTCACTTTGCTATTGTCACGCAGAGTCTCATATCCTCGTACAATAAGCTGCTCCTCGACCTTCAAGCCGTGCAACACCTCAATATTGTCATTATCCTCAATACCTGTCTTTAAGTCACGCACCTTTGCAAAACCCTTCTCTGCCACATACACATATTTGCGATTCCTGTTGCTCATGACAATCTCTTTAGGAATAACAATGGCATTCTCGGACTTTTTAACCACAATGTCAGCCTTGACGAACATTCCGGGGCGCAGTTTCATCTTTTCATTGTCTATAAGAATTTTCCCTTTGAATGTACGTGTCTCGGAACTTATGGCAGGTGAAAGTTCGCTGACAACAGCCTTTACAGTATCGTTAGGCAACGTGTAGTGTGTAATAAACACATCCTGTCCGGTCTTTACCTCGTTTATTGCACTCTCGGGAAGATTAATTTCCATAACCATCTTCGAATAGCTCATTATAGAGACGATGGACGTACCCGAAGCAAGCTGCACCGATGGAGTGTGGTGAGGCAGGCTTACAATAACCCCTGTAAACGGTGCCTTAATATTCATTTTTTCGAGATTCAATTTGGCATTCTCGTAGCTGTATTTTGCATTTGTGATTGCAACCTCGGCATTTTTCAGTTCGCGCAAAGTAACACCGCCCTTCTCATAAATAGCCCTGTTCTTAGCCTCCTCTTGCTCGGCAATTTCAAGGCTCAGTTTCTTCGAGTCTATTGCAATATCATTCTCGTACTCTTTATTTTCGAGCTTCACGATAATTTCGCCTGCCATCACCTTGTCGCCAAGTTTATACGGAGCCCCTGTTCGGGGGTTTCTTTGCAATTTGTACTTTCCCGCCATTTCCGACTTTAGTTCAACCTCGGAGTCGGAAAGTGCAGTTCCCGAAGTACTATTATATTTGCTTATGGATTTTTTGCTTACCTCGATAACCGAAACAGGTGATGCCAATTCTGTCGAGCCACCTTTTTTCTCTTTGTCGCAAGAGATTAATGCAAAAGATGCTGCTGCTATCAACAATATAACTTTATTTATCTTCATGATACTCTTTATTTTATCTTTGTGAATATTGGGTAGTTTATTTCTCAGTTGCAGGCACATTATTCAATGGAATTATTGCCTTATCATTTTCAAAATCGTAGAGTGTCAATATCTTCATATTGAGCAATTCCTTTTTATACTCTATGATGGTCGATACATACGACATTTTTTTGTTCGAGAGCTGTGTCTGGAATTGATTCATTTCCATACCCGTAAGCTCGCCGTTACGATACCTTTCGGCATTAAGGTCGTATGTCAGTTGTGCATTCTTTACGCTCTTTTCGGCTATTGATATTTGCGTAAGCAGATTGTTCAGATTGCGATAGCTTTTTCTTATGGCTATTTCTATCGATTTTCTCTCTTCGTCAGTTTCGAGGTTGTGCATTTCTATGGCAATCTCTTGTGCTTTTATGCGTGCTTTTCTTTCGCCCCAATCGAAGATGGGTACATTGAACGATAGTGCTACACGAGGATTGTTTGTGGGGGTCTTATAAATATCGCCCAACCTTTCATTGTCGCCAATAATACCCACCGACAACGATAGTTCGCCATTGAAACTGTTTGTTTCCTTTATCTGCTTCATTTGCAGGTCGAGCTCTGTGCGGGAAATTTCTCGCTGTTTAAGTTCGAGACGAGAATTTAATGCGTTTGCTATTGCTTTTCCTAGGTCCACCGTTACCGGTTCGGCCGACACCTGTGCAATAATGTCTATGTTTGTATCGAGGCTGATGCCGAGGATTTTTTTAAAATCATCTTTTGCATTTTCCAATGTCACAAGGCGGTTGTCTACCGTGCTACGGGCGGTTGCAAGGTTAAGTTCGGCCTGATAAAGTTCGTCTTTTGTCGAGAGGTCGGCATCTACTTTGTTTTTTATTATATTGTAGTTGGCCTCGGCGTCCTTAAGTTCGGCCTTGCTTATCTCCAGACTGTTTTTTGCTGTATACAGGCTGTAGAATTGATTGGTGATGGAGTTTTCCAGATTCAAGCGTTGCAGTGCATAGTTTATCAACGCATTCTCGTAATCGAGCTCTATGTTCTTCAGGTCGAGTTTTATCTGGTTGTAGCGGAACAGCGGCTGGGAGATGCTTAAATATAGGTCGTTGCTGTATGCGCTGTTGTCGTTGTCTATGCCCCCGGTGATGCTCGACTTATTATTCTGCCAACCGAACTTATTGTTGAGCGAGACAGTTGCTCCCGTCCAGATGATGGGCTGCGAAATGCTGAATGTTCCCGAGGTTGAGAATGATTCGTTTGTGTACCACTCGGAGAGACGATTCTCGAAATATCGGTTCCTGTTGTACGAAATGGGATTGAGCGTCAATGAGAATTTTGATTTTAATGACGCACGCTGGGCATTGAGACTGAATTTGTATCGTCTGAGATTCATCAGTGCCCTTTGCAGTTCGGGACTGTGCTCTATGCTGTAATTGAGTGCATCGTCGAGTGTCATGCTTATTTGCGCATGTGCATCAATGCTAAGCAGGCACACAAGCGATACTATCCACAGCCATCTGTTTTTTAGTCGTAACATAAGTATGTTGTTTTTCTGTTCGGGGTTATTGTTTTACTCTGTTTTTCTTTTTACCAATTTTACAGCGTCTGCTGCTATATATCTCAGTTTGGTTTTATTTGTAAGGGTTACGTTCATTGTGTCGCAGGCAACGTCGAATGTACCTATCAAAGTCCAGCCATTGTCGGCGCGACGCATATTTATTTCGTATTCTTCTTTTCCTTCGTTAGTCTCTACGATGAAGTTGTACATTTTGCGTCCTCTGTTGTGCCAGCCGCCCCAATGTAGTTCACCGGGCTTACGCACATAATAGTATAGTTCGTAGCGTCCGGGCTCGGGAACAGGGAGTTTCCATTTTGCAAACTCTTCGCCGTCGCCCGAACGGATGACCGCTGCCGAGCGGATGGATTTTCCATAGTACCCCCCGTCGGTTGTCAATGTCCAACGCATGGGAGGATTCCACTCGGCAAAGCCGGAATATTTAAAGTCCTCGTCGATGCTCTTTTTCTTTATCCATTCGTTTATAAAGCCCGAGGGGGGTGGCACGGATAGTTCAAAGAGTTTTTCATCTTCATTATCGACTATCACCCCATCTTCCTCCAGCAAAAAGTCGGACGAGAGAGGATACTCGCCTTCGGGGGTCAGCGTCTTTTCTGTTTCTACTTTTCCCGAGTGGGTACCAACTTGCATGGGAAGATTTTTTGAAAATAGCGCCTTGCTTATAAACATATTTGGTGCCTCTTCCCAATGAGTGATTATGCGTTTGGTCTCTTTAGGCCCGAAACTTATTATCCATTCGTTAGGTTTCTTTTCGCCGTCAAATATCTGTTTGTCGCCGTTGCGTGTCCAGAAGATGAGTTTCATGTTTACGTTTCCGGGGGTGTCCGAAATATTGGAGATTACAATGTCACCCTGGAATATATCTTTTTTGTCGGTTTTAACCTTTGTCACCTTGGGAGTTCCGAACAGAAACTCGGCAACGCCAATTGGTGTGTCCCACTCTTTAAGCTCGCCTTGCAGGTCACAATCTGTAAGTCGGCCAATAGTGTCGAGCATTGTCTCAAATGAAATATTCTCGAATGGCGAGGCTTTTACATAGTTGAAAAGAGTGTCGCGGAACGCCTCGACGCCCAATGCTTTTTCGGCACCTAAGAAGAGCCTTTTCCCCTGCACTTCTATGATGTTGTTCATAAGATTGCGCAGTTCCACGTCCTTAAGCAGTTCCTTGAAAGAACGCTCTTGCAGCAGAAGCACGCACTTCTCTTCGTTGCTGAGACCATTCACATTGCGTTGCAGGAAATTGTTCCAGAATGGGCTTTTGCTCAGTCGTATCTCTATGAGCCTGTTTGCCACCGACCACTCGGACGAGTAAATATTGTATTTGAAATTATACATTTGCGGGAACAGATAATAGGGGCTCTCTTCGATTGTCACCGAGCGACGGCCCATACGCCCTTCGTCAAACTTCACGCTACCATTCTGATCGACAAGCAGAGATTTCAGCAGATTAAAGACCTCGGCCTCTATCTGTATGTTCGTAAGTATTCTGCCGCCACGATTCTTATTTTCCTCGCGCCTGTCCCTGCGCCATTTTATATGCCAATTAAAGTCAAACTGCCACAATCCGAAGCCCCTTTCGGGCAAGAACAGCATTTCGGGCTGCTGACGCTCTTGCGAGCGTGTCCATGTGCGCGAGAAACTTGCAAAATGCACAGGAACCTCTACAAAAGAGAAGCGTTTGAATGGATAGGGCAATTCAAAGTCCTTCTCAATGTCGCGGCGCATATCCTTTATAAGCTGGGGTAACGTATCTTGCAAAGAATCGAAATTCTGTTTAAAATAGTCGTGTCCTTCGAGGTACCACGCAGAATAGAGTGTACTATCCGCCTCCACCGAAATTTGATGATAATCGCCTATGAGCAACGACAGCGACTGCAAAGGATATTCAAGAGTAAAAAACGTGCTCAACGAATCTTCGCTCATAGCCGTTTGCCCCTGAGACACAGGCGTCATTCCCACATTGGGCGTCACTTTCATGGCAAAGTGTGTAAAGTAATTCTGCTGCCAATCGGGACTTTCGTCGCTGTAACATACTCCCGGACGCGGGTACCAATAACTCTCGGGAGTGAGCATTGTGAAGTTTGCATCCTGAAAAGCGTAACGCTTGCCCATCTTGTACTTACTGAATCCCCCACTCTCCACGAGCAATTCCTCGGGAATATCCAAATAGCAGATACGCTCGTCAATAACACCGCCATACTTCAGCGTAAAGGCAATAGTATCCTCGGTAGTCTTTTCCTCGGGAAATGCAACTTTCAACAAATGCTTCTCGCGCTCCACCATCAACGAAGAGCCATTATGCACAGCCTCGGTAACCTCGAATCCGGGGTTAAGAGTAAAAGTAAACTGCGTAGAGTTTTTTGTGGGACGCCCCACTATTCTTGTTTCAAAAAAGAGTTTATCACCCTGTTGCACAACCTCAATATTACAACTATCGGTTACAATTTTGGGATTATTGACATTTTCATTGTTCAGAATTATAAGGCTGTCTCTGTACGAATCCTTTTCAGTGTAACTGCTTATGTGTATATAACCCAAATACAAAGAAGCACCGAACACCACCACCGCAAACACACCCCAAGGCAAAAGAGCATAGTGCGAGTTTGGCAGACGGCGGAACATCAATATACTGAACAATATAAAACTGAAGCCCAACAACAGATACATCATCCTGTGTATAACGAGCGCAGGAAGGTCGGCAAAGCCGGTAATTGCAGACTCCATCAGCGGCACATTATAACACATATAGTCAAAAAGATAGTAGTACTTATCCCCTATATAATAGGCTGTCAATCCAATGTAACCCAGCAAGATAACAAACGTTAAAGCCTGATTCCTGATAATAAGCATCAATATTGTCGAAAGACCTATAATATAGACAAGCGTGGGCAAGTTTATCAAAAGAAAATAGCCGAAAAAACTGCCAACGTTCACCGCCATTCCCAATTTCGTGTAACCGCAGACAACACCCACGACAACCACCAAAAGGTTCAGCAACAGAAAGACGCGTATGGTACCCCACATCTTACCCAGCAAATATTCGGCGTTACTCAACGGCCGCACATAAAATATCTCCGAAGTATCAAGCTGCTTGTCACGCTTCAGATACTCCGATGCAAGAAAGATAGAAACAATCGCCTGACCAATATTGAAAGTAAACATCAGGGAGTAACCAAGCAACGTAGGGATACTCTCTACATAACGCGACTCGTTAAGCGTATTTATGGCCGTAAAAATAGTCGCAAAAAAAGTAAGAGTCGCAAAAACCTTGAAAAACCAACTACGGTAAAGAAGTTTCGACTCATATTTTGAAACAGTCTGTATGTTTTTTAGAAAGAGCATACCCCAAATATTGCTTTTAATACATTAATTCATAAACTTACACGGAACGCGCCTCAATCATTCAACCACAAATTCAAGTCCTTCTCCATGAAGTAAACATAAGCATGCTCAAGATTCGGTGGCATATTCTCGGCAGCATATTCATCAAACTTATCAGCCACCACCTGAATATCCCACATATCCCCTTTGGGAATTGTGGCAATAATAGGATATTTTTCATTTATGGCTTTATACTCATCATCGTTTACACACAAACGCCACACCTTACCCTCGGCACGTTTCAACATATCCTCGGGCGAGCCTCGGAAAGAAATTTCGCCCTTGTTGAGCAACGCCATATTGTTGCACGAACTTGAAACATCGCCCACAATGTGTGTAGATAATATAATGGTCGTATCGTTGCTACTCACCTGCGTCAATAAATTGCGGAAACGGATACGCTCCTCGGGGTCGAGGCCTGTCGTAGGCTCATCCACAATTATCACCTTCGGCTCGTGGATAAGAGCCTGAGCAATGCCCAGACGTCGTTTCATACCTCCCGACAATTTCGCAGCGTAACGCTCGCGCACCTCGTACAGTCCCACCTGCTCCAGCATGTCCGCCACTGCTTTTTTACGTTTTTTGCCGTCGTTCATACCCGAAAGGCGAGCAGCAAAATCAAGAAATTCTGCAACCTTATACTTTGCAAAGAAACGAAAATCCTGTGGCAGATAACCGAGAATGCGTCTAACCTCGCGACGCTCCTTCAACAAATTGCAACCATACATCTCTATTTCGCCCGACGTTGGCTCCATAAGAGCAACAAGTATGCGCATAAGAGTAGACTTGCCGGCGCCATTAGGCCCCAACAAACCAAACATCCCCGATGGAATCTCCAAATTAATATCCTTTAAAGCATGATTCCCATTAGGGTATATTTTATTCAGATTCTTTATTTTTATCGACATCCGGACAATACAATATACGTTGTATGAATATTGATAGTAAAAATATCACTAAGTTTAATATCATACACTATATTTAACCAAACTTAACATAAAAACAACGAAGAAACTATTAATATTTATAACATCGCGTTTCACACAATCCATATTTCGAAAGAATCAACAATAATGGAAACAAATTCCCCGCAACAGTTTAACTTAACTGTTGCGGGGAATAAATTGTCCTAATATCAAACGATGTTCAGAAAAACAGCATTCTACTTGTTCAGTATCTTTTTGCCATCAATAATATTGATACCCTTTTGCAATTCATTCACACGCTGACCATTAATGTTGTAAATGTAACGCATGAAAGGCTGCTCAGGGGTAATGTCGTCGATTCCGG
>SUXQ01000009.1 GCA_015060905.1 Bacteroidales bacterium
GTTCCACAAAAGCTACCCCCTGATACATACGAATATATTTGTAGGCTTGCTTTTCTGTCAAACCAAATCGCTTGGCAAACTCATTCACCAAAGCAATTATATACTCAATTATGTCTCTAATGTTGTATTTCATTGTGCTACACATAACCTATTATACTGCAAACATAATGCTTTTTCATGAAAATATGAATTATACGAAATAAAAACACTTAAAATAGAATCGTAATACAGCTCTAATCCCAACATCGGTTTCAGAGCCGTTTTTGTACCTTTTCGGAGTAAAAAATGCATTTTTTTGAAAGTTTTTGTACCTCGGGTTTTGATATTCAAGAAATTACACTTACTTTTACATTCCAAAATGGAGGTACAAGGCGAAAAGTGCGTTGAAAATCAATAACTTACACATTCTCAACGACTTGCCAAATGAGTGGTTGTACCTTTTAGAGTGCTAAATGACTGATTGATAATTATCTACACTTTCTGCATCGGACTTTAATATGACCATTGCAGAAGCTCTTGATGCAATGTGTGGTTCCGAGACTTATTCAAAATCGTGCGATCCTAATACTGGACTATATTTCCAAAGCTTACAGTATGTTTATTCATTTTTGAAGATGAATTGCTAACTGCGAAGTTTGCGTAATGCAAAAATCTTATATACATAGTATATAACCTTATACTCAATATATTATAACCAAAAATATCTGTCTTGGGGCTGAATAGTTTCAAGAAAAATCATTACCTTTGCGGTCGATTTAGAAACAATTAAAACGAAATGCAGCAAAATAGAATGAACATAACAGCAACAAATATTTTTCGAGGCTCAAAAGGCTTTGAAGGTATGCTGTATGCTCCTATGTCTAGCATTTTGACATTCATCAATATCGGGAATACTATCCAACTGAAATATACGCGAACAAGGATATTATAGATGCAAATATCCTCGTTAGCAGAATAGAACAAGAATCGTTGGAAAGTCCCTACCAAACTTTTCAACGATTTTTGTTTATGCCCATTGGTGACGCTCTTCCTCTCCGTCATTTCCGTCCAATGGAAATCAACGAATCAATTATTAACTACGCAGGGATGCGGTAAAATGAAGAAATTATGAAAATACAATACGCATCTGACATACATTTGGAGTTGTCAGATAATTCAAGATTTATAAAGAGTGAGCCATTTGAGGTTACTGGTGATGTGTTGGTTTTTGCTGGTGATACCGGCTATTTACGGGATAGAACACTCCCTAATTTAAGATTCTGGAAGTGGGCATCTGCAAACTATCGAGAGGTGCTGTTAGTGCCCGGTAATCACGAGTTCTATGGAAATGGTGATGTGTTAGCCTATGGCGATAGCTGGAGTCGTGAGATTCTGCCTAATGTGCATTACTACCAAAATAAGGTGGTGAGAATTGATAATGTTGATTTTATCCTCTCAACACTTTGGTCGCATATTACACCGCAGGATGAGTATTTTGTACATCGTGGAATGAATGACTTTAGGCAGATTCTGTATAATGGTCGCCGCTTTACGCCTGCTGATTTCAATGCTGAGCACGAGAAGTGTCTGGACTTTATCAAGCAGAGTGTAGCTGAGAGCACCGCCGAGCGTATCGTGGTAGTAACACATCATTTGCCATCAATGGCAGTTGTGGCTCCCGAGCATAAAGGCAGCCTGCTTAATAGTGCCTTTGCAACGGAGTTGGGCAACTTTATTGCTGATAGCCGCATTGATGCGTGGATTTTCGGGCATTCACACGCCAACGAGGAGGCAATCATCGGGAATACACGCCTTGTCTGCAATCAGCTTGGCTATGTCTATTACAATGAGCATCTTGCCGGTTTCGATGGCAAACGATTTATAGAAATCACATGATTGAAAATTTAATGAATTTATGAAGAGCCTATCAAATAGATATTTTTACGAAGTCCATTACACTGTTGATGATAATGGAAAGATTCATCGTTGGAATGGGGATGTGTATGCAGACAGAAAGAATAGACTTTACAAAACAAAAATGAAACCTAATGACCTGCCTGAATATTATTGCATAGTGCAAAGGTATGGCAATCATTATGATATAATAAATGCCTGTGGAATTGTAGATATAGCATACTCTTGGGTTAAGGAAAATCATTTTATGAAGGACTCTGTTCTACGTATCTCTTATTCGGGAAAATTGAATCCATACTATGAGAAGTATAATTTTAATGGAAAAGAGGTCGTAAGTTTTTCACCTTCATATACCAACGAGGATGAATTGATTTTCGGCAATAGCATCTTTAAATTTCTTGCTTATTGCAAAAAGTATTCAATGATTAGTTTGAATAAGGTAAGAAAGTCATTCATTGAGCAATGTGAATGGCTAAAGAACAATCAGCCTGCATTCGCTCCCCATAGTGGCAAGGACGAAAATGGCAATACTGTTTTCCCAAACTTTGGAGAATGGTTCGACAACAAAATAAAGGATTTAATGATACAAACAGAGAATAAACAGTTATAGATTATGAGCTTAGATGTAATAATATACAAGAAGCCTAAAATGGTGAAATACAATGCAGCCCATGCTGCATGTGGTAGTACTTTTATGATAGTACCCGACGATGTACCTACAGAGGAGACAGAGTGGTGTGCAAACATCACTCACAACATGAGTAGAATGGCACTGCAAGTTCCCATCTGTGTTAAATACCGGAATAAGGAGTATAAGGGTACTTTATATGATTATGTATGGGAGCCTGGAGAGAATGGCAATATTACCACCTCTATAATGAGTAAGATTCTTGCTCAAGGTATCGCCTATATGGTCGAGAATAGGAAAAAACTCCTTCCTTTTAATCCCGCAAACGGATGGGGTTCTTATGATGGATTTATTCCTTGGCTGATAAAATACAAGGAGGCCTGCGAGGACAATCCTTGTTGCAAGATTAAGGCAAGTATATAAGATTCGCTCCGAGTCAGCAGCAGTTGTTGCTTGGAGCGATTTTCTATTCTGTAATTTTGAATTCTAAATACTCTTCACGCTCATAATGCGCCAAATTGCTTTTAAAATATATGATTTGGCGAAATATAAAAAGAAAAATCACATCATATTGCGATTTTGTCATATAATGCTATCGAAAACAACTCATATTTAACGTCAGTTCGATATAAAAATGTATCCCCTTTGTATATATTGCCTCAATTATTAAAGAATGTTAATAATCGGGTTGTATCCGTGAGAAAACAACCAATATACGACACAAATAATAAATATGGCTTTAGAATAAGGATAACTGCCCGTCATTGACCCACTCCACGTCAATGGCGGGTTTCTTCTCAAAGAAACAATACGCAGCAATATGTTATATTTTGAGTGCACTTTACTTCATCCGGAAGTCGAGTGTTCCACCTGCCATAATCTGCTGGTGGGTGAGCTTGAGGTCTGTAAGGGGCTTGCCGTTAAGTTTTACTTTCTTTACATAGATGCGTTTGTCGGTCTTGTTGGGGGCATTGATGACAAAGTCTTTTCCATTTGCCAGATGCAGGGTGGCCTTCTTGTAGAGTGGTGTACCGATGACATATTCGGCAGAGCCGGCATTGAAGGGATAAAAGCCAAGAGCCGAGAAGATGTACCATGCTGACATCTGTCCGCAGTCGTCGTTACCGGCGTATCCGCAAGGAGTAGCGTTGTAGAAGCTGCTGCGCACTTGTTCCACAAGTTCCTGTGTGCGTGAGGGCTTACCGGCAAAGTTATAGAAATATACTGTGTGGTGGCTGGGCTCGTTGCCATGAGCATACTGTCCGATGAATCCGCTGGCGTTGCCGTTGCGCTCGCCGCTGGTGGCGGTGAGGGTGAAGTTCTCGTCGAGTTTACGGATGAATCCCTTTGTACCGCCGAAAAGGTCAATCATGCCTTGTGGGTTGTGGGGCACGAACCACATGTACTGCCATGCGTTTCCTTCGATGAAGCAAGGCTCTTCGTAGCTCAGAGGATCGAATGGCTCTACCCATTCTCCATTGTCGTTCTTGGGACGGAAGAAGCCTGACTCTTTATGGAAGAGGTTGCGGTACGATTCGCTGCGCTTGTAGAAGCGTTCATAGTCGTCAGTCTTGCCTAATTTTTTTGCGACGGCTGCTACGCACCAATCGTCGAATGCCTGTTCAAGGGTGATGCTCACGCTCATTCTTTGCATGTTTTGTGGCATGTAGCCATACTTTTCCCACGCTTCAAAGGGTGAGTTGTAGTGGCTGCGTGTGCTGCTTTCTACCATCGCCTGATATGTTTTTTCAACGTCAATGCCGGGTAGTTCGGCTAAAATGGCGTCGGAGAGCACTGGAATAGCGTGGTTGCCAATCATGCAGTAGTTTTCTTGTCCCCAAAGGTCCCAGATGGGCAGATAGCCGTATGATTCGTGGTGGAGCACCATGTCTCGCACAAACTGTGCGGCAACATCGGGGGCTATGAGGGTGTAGAGGGGGTGTGCGGCGCGGAATGTGTCCCACAGGCTGAAGGTGCTGTGATATACTTGTCCTTTGGGCATCTGCTTTATTTCGTAGTTGGTGGTCATGTAGCGACCGTCAGCATCGCTCATGGTATTGGGCTGCATGAGCACATGGTAAAGTCCGGTGTAGAAAATGGTTTTTTGTTCATCGGTAGCCTCAATGTCGATGCGTGACAATTCTTTTTGCCATGCATCGTGCGCTGCTTGTACGTAGTGGTTGAAGTCCCAGCTTATGGCCTCGGCTTTCATGTTGATGCGTGCTCCATTGCTATCAACAGGAGAGATGGCTACTTTTACGGTGAGTTCCTGACTTTCGTTGGCATCAAAGGAGAGTGCGCTGCGCAATACACAGCCGTTAATAACCTCGCTCTGTCCGGCATTGCGTTCGCCGTCCATAAGCAGGCGGGTCTTGAAGGGGCGTGAGAATTCTGCTCGGAAATAGACTTTGCGCATCTTGGCCCAGCCGGTAATGATGCGGTAGCCTTCGATGGTGCGGTTGTCTACAATGCGTATCTGGCTTTGGATGATGTTATAGGCGCGCTTTCCGGTGTAGTAAGCTTCGCCCTTGTAGGTGCTGCGGTCAAGGTCGAGTACCACAGTCTGCTGCTTTCCTTTGGGGAAGGTGTAGTGGTGAATGCCGGTGCGGACGGTGGAGGAGAGTTCTACCTTTACGCCGCTCTCTTGCAGTTGCACCATGTAATAGCCGGGTTTTGCCGCCTCGGCATCGTGGCTGTATGTTTGGCCAAAATCGCCTGCTTGCAACTGTTTGGGGGTTACTTCCCACGAAACGGGCATCAGGCTTACATCGATGAGGTCGGTGCAACCGGTGCCGCTTAAGTGGGTGTGGGTAAAGCCATAAATTTTGTTCTTGTTGTAGTCGTAGCCCGAGCAGGGGTCCCATGTTACGTTGTTCTCGGTTTCGGGACTCAACTGTACCATTCCTTGCGGCATAGTGGCGCCGGGGAAGGTGCTTCCGCTAAGCGCACCTGTATCATCGGTCTGTGTGCCGATGAATGGATTTACATACGTTGTGTAGTCGTTGGCATTGGCGGCACCGAAGGCTATTGCCAACAGGAATGAAAAAAGTAGTTTCTTCATATGTTTATTATGTGGATTGTTTATGCGCAAAGGTAAAATATAATATTTTTACGCAAAAATGAATGTATTATTTTATAGGTTAAGTGCTATGGATTATATTGGACTGTAACTGACAATGGTGAAAAGAATTGAATATGCCGTTGTAAAAGTAATATGGGAATTCTTACTTATTGGTGATTATTTGTTGTTTGGAAATTTATATTTAATTTTGTGAAAGAAACAAATAACCTCAATTTATCTGTAAACTTCAGTATATGAAAAAGATATTATTCTTGATTTTGGCTCTTGTTACTGTGCAGCTTGGTGCTCAAGATGTGGCGCACTACAAAAAGATTGTGAAGAAACTTAGTTCGGCAAAATATCAGGGGCGCGGTTACGCCGAGGATGGTGCAAACAAGGCGGGTAAATGGATTGCAAAGGAGTTTGCAAAAGCAGGTGCTGTGGATGTTGTTTGTCAGCCGTTTAAACTTGATATTAATACTTTCCCCGGAAAAATGGAGGTTAGCGTGGATGGTAAAAGACAGGTGCCGGGGGTGGACTTTACTCTAAGGGAGTTTAACCCTTCTGTTAAGGGCGAGTTTAAATTGTATTATATCGACCTTGAGAATTATAATGCCGAGAAAATGTTTGCCGACCTTGCAACGCCGCAGTATGAGGGTGCTATTGTTGTTGCGGATTTTATGTATCCTTACAAGCATGGTGCCGATTTTAAAAAATTGCAGAGCAAAAAGCTTTGTAATACTTCGGGAATGGTGCATGTTTGGGAGTCGCCGCTGAAATTCTATAAGGCTTACGGTGAAACGGTCGCGGAAAAGCCTGTCATTTGGGTGACTCCTGATTTTCCTAAAGGTGCAAAGAGCATCAAGCTGGATATTGAGAATGAGTTTCTTAAGGATTATGAGTGCTTCAATGTGATTGCCAAAGTGGAGGGCACAAGGCATGATAGTTGCTATGTTTTTACTGCTCACTATGACCATTTGGGCAAGCTTGGCAAAAAGACATATTATCCGGGTGCGCACGATAATGCTTCGGGTACTGCTGCCATTATTACTTTTGCTGCTCATTATGCGAAGAATATGCCTGAATTTGATATGTATTTTATTGCTTTCTCAGGCGAGGATGCTAACCTAAGAGGCTCGGAGTGGTACGCGAAAAACCCGATTGCTCCTTTGAACAGAATAAAGTATTTGTTTAACTTGGACATGATTGGGGATAATAATCCTGTGCAGTATTGCGAGGTGAGCGACGAGGGTATGCAGGGATTCTCTTTGTTCGAGAAGATTAATGCGGAGAATGGTTATTTTAAGGCGTTTGAAAAAGGCGAGCTTGCCGATAATAGTGACCACTATCCTTTTGCAAAGAGAAATGTTCCGTGCGTGTTTTTTATGAATGAGAAGGGCGATGCGCACAAGTATTATCATACGGTACACGATAAATGGGAAAATGCAATTTTCACTACTTATGAACCTATGTTCAAGATGATTGAGGAGTTTATAAGAAAGTATTGATGCGCGTGATAGAATAGTTGGAATGTAGAGTTTGTTGCTATGAGTACATTGGAAAGAGCAATTATAATAGATTGATTGTCTGTGTGCTTGTGGTATTGTGTCGGTGGAGAGATTAAAAGAATAATTTAAAAATTATGGGGTGGGACGTTGTACAAATAGGTTTAAGACATAATCTGCCTGTTGATGACCCTTTTGCAACTGCACGCGAGGTTGCAAAAAGAATGAATAGAAATATCAGACTCGTTTATCAGAATATGTATGAGTATGATATTGAAAATAATGTCGTATATGATGCTGATGGGCCTTCTTTAATTGAACTTGCGAAAATTGAAGTAAATGCTTCTGATGATTATTTGCAAATGTTAGTTTATGGTTATCAGACTAATAAGATATTGGAAATTGCGGGAATAGAGAATATTCGTGCAGCTTCGCTTAAAAATGATTCGGGCGAATATCTTCTTCGTAATATTGAAAATCAATATGGTTTATACGAAATAGAAGATGATGATATTTTTATTAGAATTTTTAAAGAGAATGTGGACCTCGATATTTATGTATATGAAAGGTGGTCGTGCTTTGAACAAGCGTTTCACCTATTGAACGCTGATGATGCAGAGTGGTTGAGTAATTATCGTATGCAGATATATAATAGGGCGAAGATGTTTGGTTGCGACGAGGTAATTATTTGTTGCGATCAGGGTCCCGGAGAATTTATTTACACAAAAATGGATATTTCGGCTGATGAGTTAAAAGAGTATGCTCGCTCTTTGCAATATCTTGACGATAATGCTAAATGTGATAAAGAATTTGATGCTAATGAATGGAAAAAGAATGCCAAACATATTTTCTTTCCATCTTTCTTTAACAATGAGGTTATTTTGTCCGATGATGATTTTGTAGAGGTTATATATGATGATTTTAGCGACCTTGCGTAGTTGGTAATTATCAAATGAGGGGTACATCCTATTAAAAGATAGTTTGCAGGTTGTTCATCAATGGACAATTCTCTTTATATTAGAAATTATTTTAAACATTATAATTTTATCATTATGAGTACTCTTGAACGTGCTATTGAAATTGCTACCGAGGCGCACCGCGGACAGCTTGATAAGGCGGGGAACGACTATATTACCCATCCGTTGCGGGTGATGGCTGCCGGAAAGAGCGATGAAGAAAAAATAGTGGGTGTGTTGCACGATGTTGTCGAGGATACAGAATGGACCTTTGAAATGCTCGCGGCAGAGGGTTTTTCATCTGAAATAATTGACGCGTTGCGCTGTGTGACAAAATTATCCGATAGCGAGCCTTACGATAAATTTATTGCTCGCGTAAAGAGCAATCCTTTGGCGGTTGCCGTGAAACTTAACGACCTGACGGACAATATGGATATTCGTCGTTTGCCGTATTTGTCTGATAAAGATGTTAAGCGACTGAAAAAGTATCTTAAGGCTTATAAACAGTTGTGCGGAGAGCCTACTTACTCGCTATATGCGGTTCGTCAGGATTATCCTAATGCGTATAATCCGTGGAACGATGAGGATGATTTTATGCTGACAAAAATGTGGTGCGAGGGTGCATCGATAAAAGAGCTTGCTGCGCATTTTAAGCGTAAGCCCGGTGCGATTCTCTCGCGCATAAAAAAGCTGGAGCTGAAAGAGATATATGGTGAGAGAGAATAATTATTCTATCTCTCTGCCGAGGGTTCGGATAATAGTTTTTATTTACGCAAAATTGTGGATAGTGCCTGTATTAAATTCTTTTGTACAAACAAAATGGTAATATTTTGTTGATTATAGCAAGTATATGCCAACGTCTGCTTACATATGCTTTAGATTTCTTTTTGTGAATTGCGCTATATATTTGTTGAGCAACTTTTTCTACGGGCATTACCCAGAATAATCCTTCCCCTTTTGCCATTGCTGTATCAACAAGTCCGGGACGAATATCTGTTACTGTTATATTATTTCCAGCTTTATAAGACTTCTTACGCAATGCCTCCATATAGTTAATTTGATACGCTTTTGAAGCGCTGTATGCCGGTGATAAGGGTTCCCCACGTAAGCCGCCGGCAGAGGTTATTGCGACAAGATGTCCCAATCCTTGATGCTCGAAAAGGTTGTAAAGGCTATCAATACAGAATGTCCATCCGGTTACATTTGTGTCTATTGTCGGACGTTCAATAGAATAATCAAGTAGTCGGTTAATTTCTCCGCATCCTGAGCATACAATAGATAAATCTATCTTACCAAATTCTGCGCAAACTGATTCAATTGCTTCAGTTGTTTCTGATTGAATTGTAATATCTGCTGTGTGAATAATTGTATTAGAAGGATTTTTTTGTTGGAGTTTTTTTAAAATTTGTGTCCGCCTTCCTATTATTGCTACGCGATTTTTATCCGAAATGTATTGATAATAAAGGGCTTCTCCTATTCCGGAAGTGGCTCCAAAAATAATGATATTCATTGTTGTTTACTTTTATATTTAATTTTTATTTAAATGCAAAAGTATAACAGGCTATGAAATATAATATGATTATAATATAGAAATTTATTGTTGAATGTGTATTTATGAAACTAGTTTCAGTTATATGCACTAATTCTTAAAAGTAATGCTTTTTCTTATTTTTGAGAGCATTTGTGGGGTAATCCTAAGATAAGATGCTATGTTTTTCAATGAAACTATTTGAACAATTTCCGGGCAGCGACTTAATAAGTGAATATAACGAGAATGAGCATTTAGTCTATATTGGTCGAGTAAATTTTTGTAAGTTTGTACAAATAGGGCTTCTGCTATTTCTCGGCCAATTTGATTTTTATTACTATTTCCTTCGAATATTTTAAGTAATTCTTTACCATTGATTATATATACTTCTGATGGTATTTCTGCTTCAATCGTTACTTCGGATTGTTGTCCATAGAGACAATTAGGATAGTCTGCAACAAATTCATTTTCAAAAGCAAACCCTGTAATATAATTTTTCCCTTGTTCCTTATTGTATACCTTGTAATTGAAACATCCTTTTTTTACATAGCCTATCCATTGGGATGATTTTCCTTCAGCCTCAAGTGTTTCTCCTTGTGAGAATTTTTTGAAAGTTCCATGCTCTATACAGTACTTATATAAAAACTCAAGGTTTAAATTTTCTTTATATGAATTAAAAGACTTTTGCTTCATGGCTTCATTGTGGCTGCAACTGATAAAAATATGGTGGCTTCTATTTCTCCATAATAATCTTACGTATCTGTGAATATATTTTTGAGAGTTTTTTATTTCGCATCAACTTAATGTCCGATGCGATGAGTCGCACGCTCTTCCATAGTTCGTGTGCTGCAATGGGGGCGGGCATTGTAAGCAGTATTGCTGCAAGTGCCATCCACAAAGGAAGTTGAACGATTGCAATAATAGAATATATAACAAGCATCAAAGGCCATACAAAAAGATTCATCAAGAATCTGACGGAGTTTCTAAATGCTGGGTCTTTCAGTTTTGTGAAGATGTATTTACATAGTAGTACTACGGGGCTTGCAAGAAGCGACGCGGGAAGGGTGTAGGGTAGGGTGATGAGTGTCAAAAGTATTCTCTTTGTGCGAGAGATTAATGGCTTTTTGACTGCTGCCGACTCAATGTCTATTCCTTTTTTTTCGCGCAGTTTGTTTGCTTCGTTGCCAAGCTCGAGGAGTTTTCTTGCTTTCTCGGGGGCATTTTCTTTTAATGCTTCGATGCGTTTCAGTGTGTTGTTGTTTGCAAGGAACTGTCTTTCGAGACTGTGCTTTTTCTTGTTACCCTTTTCTTTCAGTAACTCCTCTGTTTCGATGGGCTCGGCTGCGTTGCATATTTCGTATGTTGCATTGTAGTCCTCGTCGTTGGGTATATGGAATATGGTGTTTCTCATACGCTCGACAAGTAGTTCCCTCATGCTGTTTATCTGCTCCTGGGGGGTAAGGTGGGCATTTTCCTTTATAAACTCTCCGACGTTGATGGGGGTTCCGAATTGTAGGCGTATTGTGGAGCGGTACCTGAAGAGGTTGCCGTATCTTAGTCCTACGGGGATTATGTATAATGGCATCTGGGGCATCTGCTCGTGTGCCTGAAATGCTATTCTGAATATTCCTTTCGAGAGTGGCAGGGATGAGTATTTTGCAAGATGTGTACCCTCGGGGAATATGCAGAAGGGTATTTTGTCCTTTAGAACATCGACTGACTTGTCGATTATCTCCTGATTCTTTTTTACTGCATTAAAGCCGTCGCGCTGACGCATGATGGGCATAATTTTCAGGAATGTGAGTATCTTTGCCAGCTTGCGGTTTCTGAAAATATCGGCACGCGCAACAAATACTTTGGGCTTGCAGTCGATGCAGAGTGTTACAAGGGCATCCATCAGTGCATTTGTGTGATTGGGGGCAAAGATGATTGCTCCATCTTGTGGAATGCTCTCTTTTCCTACGTGGAGTATTTTGCTGTATGATAACTTTAAGACAAAGCTCACATATTTATATAGCAAGTTGTATCCTCTGTCGTAATCCTGTATTTTCTTTGTGTTTTTCTTGCCCATGATTAAGAAATCTTTCTACGGAAATAATATGATAAACAAAGTCCCGAAATAATGTGCCATATTCCCCACCATGCTGTAATAAAGAGCATTCCGCCATAATGGCCGTGCCATATTTCGGGTGGGAATATTGCGTTGTTGAACAGGAGTATAAGCCCGAGGCCGGAATTCTGTATGCCTGTTTCAATGGTGAGAGACTTTGCGTCATTCAGTGGCAATCCTGATAGTTTGGCTCCATAGTATCCGGTTGCCAATGCTGCTGCATTGTGAAGCATTACTATGAAGAATACATAAAAGATATTGTCGATGAATATCTGAAAATTCTGTGCGAAAGAGACAATGACCATGCCTACAAAGAGTAAGACTGACAATGCTTGTGCAGGCTTTGTGATTTTTTTTGTTACAGATGGGAAACAGTGGGCAAATAAAAGTCCTAATACAATGGGAAGTCCCAACAGCAACAGTATCTGTTCAAGCATGGGGAAGAATGGGATTATAAGCATGGGAATGTCGCTCTTTATGCTTATAAAGTGACTATACATTGAGCCCCAGAAAAAGAAGTTCAGAGGGGTGATGATGGGCGAAAATGATGTTGTAATCGCCGTTACCGAGACTGAAAGTATGATGTTGCCTTTTGACAACGATGATAGAAAATTAGAAATATTACCTCCCGGACACGACGCTACCAATATCATTCCAAGGGCAATCATCGGGGTGATAATGCGATTCAATGCTAATGCAATAGCAAATGTTATTGCCGGGAGTGCCAACCATTGCAGCAGTATTCCGATAATTATGGGCTTGGGCTTCTTGAGGAAGTCTTTAATGGTGCGTGGTTTAATGTTGAGGGCAACTCCAAACATTACAAATGCAAGGATGATATTTACTATCATCATTCCTCCCTCACCAAAATTTATGGTTACTGAATTAAGGGTTTCTAACTGTTCTTTCATGTTTCATAGATTATACCAATGACAAAATTACATTAAAAAAATTAATAATATGTAAATTTTATTATAAATGAGCGATTTTCCATAAATTTGTACGTAAAGCATTACGATTATTACTATTTTATGTACATATTTGTAGCAAAATAACAGATTAATTTAAATGAGTGTTATTAAGCATTTAATTTCTATCCAAAGTATTATAAAATTGTTGAACAATGAAAAAATTTGATGATTTTACCAAGATTTATCCATTGTCAAAGACTTTACGTTTTGAATTAGTTCCTGTAGGTAAAACCTTAGAATCAATATATGAAAGTGGTATCCTTGAACAGGATACTCACCGTGCAGATAGTTATTTAAAAGTAAAGAAAATAATAGATGAATATCATAAAGACTTTATTGAAAGGGTGCTTGGTAATTTAAAACTAGTATATGAAGATTTTGGAAAAAAGAATTCTTTAAAAGAATTTTATTCTTCCTATATGTTAGTTTCAAAAGATAAGAGTAAAAAACCGGATTTTGAAAGGATTCAAGATGCTTTAAGGAAGCAAATTGCTGATGCATTTAAGGCAGATGAAAAATTTAAGAATTTATCAAAGAAGGAACTTATAAAAGATGACTTAAGGGAATTTGTTTCTACGGCTGAAGAGTTAGCTCTTGTAGAAGAGTTTAAAGATTTTACGACTTATTTTGTCGGCTTCAATAAAAACAGAAAAAATATGTATTCTGCCGAAGCCCAGTCTACTGCAATTTCGTATCGTTTGATACATGAGAATCTGCCCATATTTATCAATAATATGGGAGTGTTTGAAAAAGTAGCTTTGTCGCCTGTAGCTGAAAATTTCTCTGAACTTTATTCAGAATTAGAGGAGTACTTAAATGTATGCAAAATTCAAGAAATGTTTAATCTTGATTATTATAGCAATGTACTCACACAAAAGCAAATTGATGTATATAATTTAATAATTGGTGGAAAGTCATTTGAGGATGGTCGCAAGATAAAGGGATTGAATGAATATATAAACCTTTACAACCAACAGCAAAAAGAGAAGGCACTACGTTTGCCTAAGTTAAAACCTCTCTATAAACAGATTTTGAGTGATAGAAATTCTATTTCGTGGTTACCCGAACAATTCCAATCGGATAATGAGATGTTAGAGGCAATAGAAAAATCTTATCAGAGTCTATATAATAATGTATTAAATAAGAATGTTCCTGGCGAACATTCGTTAAAAGAATTGCTACTATCATTGAGTAACTATGACCTTGACAAATTATTCATAAAGAATGATACTCAATTAACAGATATTTCTCAAAAAATATTTGGTAATTATGGTTATATTTCAAAATGTCTTATAGCTGAGCTGAAAAACAGCGTTCCTAAAAAGAAGAAAGAAACTGATGAAGCCTTTGATGAGCGATGCACAAAACTATTGAAATTGCAAGATAGTATTTCTATTCGTACTATTAATAATTGTATAGAAAATGCTTCAGAAGTAAATGTTAAAACACTTGAGTCTTATTTTGCTAACTTGGGGGCATTTGTTAGTAACGATGTACAGACGGAAAATCTATTTCAACAAATTGAAAATGCATATATTGCTGCAAAAGATTTATTGAATACCTCTTATCCGTCTGACAAAAATATTCTTCAGGATAAGTACTCAATTAGCCTTATAAAGAATCTTTTGGATGCGATAAAAACTTTGCAATATTTTGTTAAGCCTTTGCTTGGTACAGGTAATGAAGCAGACAAAGACGAAAAATTCTATGGCGAATTTTCTGCTTTGTGGAGTGAACTTGAAATAATCACTCCTCTCTATAATATGGTTAGAAATTATGTGACCAAAAAGCCCTATTCAAAAGATAAAATAAAATTGAATTTTGAGAATTCGACGCTTCTTAATGGATGGGATTTAAATAATGAAAGATATAATACAGCAGTAATACTGCGAAGAGAAGGATTGTATTATTTGGCTATTATCAATAAAAAACATAATCGTGTTTTTGAAGAAAAAAACATTCGTAGCAATGGTGATTGTTATGAAAAGATGGAGTATAAACTTTTGCCAGGTGCAAATAAAATGCTACCCAAAGTGTTTTTTTGCAAGAAAAACATTAAAGAATATGCTCCAAGTGAAGAATTACTTAACAATTACAAAAATAATACACATACAAAAGGTGAAACTTTTAATTTAAGTGATTGTCATTCTTTAATAGACTTTTTTAAGTCTTCAATAAACAAGCATAAAGATTGGAAAAACTTTGAGTTTAATTTTTCCGAAACAAAAACGTATAATGATATAAGTGGTTTTTATAGAGAAATTGAACAACAAGGATATAAAATTACATTCCGCAATGTTTCTGTAGATTATGTCAATCAACTTGTTGAGGAAGGTAAGATTTATTTGTTCCAAATTTACAATAAGGATTTTTCTCTTTATAGCAAAGGAACTCCCAATTTGCATACGTTATATTGGAAGATGTTGTTCGATGAAAGAAATTTGAATGATGTAGTTTATAAACTCAATGGAGAAGCAGAGATATTTTATCGTAAATCGAGTATTAAGTATGAAAAACCTACCCATCCTGCAAATCATCCAATAGACAATAAGAATCCTTTACGCGAGAAAAAGCAGAGTCTCTTTAATTACGACCTAATTAAGGATAAACGCTATACTGTGGATAAATTTCAGTTACACATTCCAATTACAATGAATTTTAAAAGTCTGAAAAATGATAATATAAATTCAGCTGTTAATGAATATATAAGGGAATGTAGAGATTTGCATATAATTGGTGTCGATCGTGGCGAACGTCATTTGCTCTATCTGACTGTGATTGATACAAAAGGAAATATTGTCAAGCAATATTCTTTAAATGAGATTGTCAATTCGTACAAAGGTAATGAGTATCGTACAGACTATCATAATTTGCTATCCCAACGTGAGAATGAAAGATTAAAAGCTCGTCAAAGCTGGCAGACGATTGAATCTATTAAAGAGCTAAAAGAGGGTTATCTAAGTGCTGTCATTCATAAGATAACAGAGCTGATGGTGCAATATAATGCTATAATTGTGCTCGAAGATTTGAATAAAGGCTTTATACGTGGTCGTCAAAAAGTAGAATCATCTGTATATCAAAAATTTGAAAAAATGCTAATTGATAAACTTAATTACCTAGCTGACAAGAAAAAACAACCCGAAGAACCCGGCGGCGTACTTAATGCTTATCAATTAACTAATAAGTTTGTCAGCTTTGAAAAAATTGGTAAGCAGTGTGGTTTTCTTTTCTATGTTCCTGCATGGAATACAAGTAAAATTGACCCTGTTACAGGATTCGTTAACTTGTTTGATACTCATTACGAATCGATAGATAAGACAAAATCTTTTATTGAAAAGTTTGATAATATATGCTACAATAAGGAAAGAACTTACTTTGAATTTTCATTTGACTATGCAAAATTTACCACAAAAGCCAATGGTACTCGTACTTATTGGACTCTTTGTACCAAAGGTAAACGCATAGAAACGTATCGCGATGAGAGGCAAAATTCAAACTGGGTAAGTAGAGAAGTAAATTTGACTGAGGAATTCGTACAACTTTTTAAGGATTTTGGCATTAGTGTAGATGTTGACCTTAAAACCGCTATGCTGACCCAAAGTAATGCTACATTTTTCAAACGCTTTATGTATTTGTTTAAGCTTCTTCTTCAGATGCGAAACAGTAAAAGTGGTACGGCAATTGATTATCTTCAGTCGCCTGTTGCCGATGAAAATGGTTATTTCTATAATAGTGATACTTGTGATGCTTCACTGCCAAACAATGCCGATGCTAACGGTGCATATAATATTGCACGAAAAGGATTGTGGATTGTACAGCAAATAAAAGCAAGTAAAGAAAATGATAAACTTAATTTGGTTATAAGTAATAAAGAGTGGTTGCAATTTGTTCAAACAAAGCCTTATATATAATAGTGATTTAAATGGAATATTATATTCCTATATCAATGCTTAACGATTTTATATTTTGTCCGTATTCTATATATCTTCATAATGTATATATGGATACGGATGAAGGATTGTATCATGCAAAGCCACAGACGCAAGGGCGTATTGCACATAGCGCTGTAGACAATAAAACTGCAAGCAAAAGAAAAGATGATTTGTTATCATTGCCTGTATACTCATCAAAATATAAATTGATGGGTAAGGTAGATGTTTACAATAAAAAAGAAAAATTGCTAGTTGAGTATAAATATAAGTTAAAACATATTTTTCAAGGTCAAATATATCAACTATGGGCACAATATTTTTGTTTGCAAGAGATGGGTTACGATGTAACACGACTTGCTTTTTACGAAACATCGACAAATAAAATGATTCCTGTTCCATTGCCACAAGATAATGATTGTGTGGCCTTTGAGAATTTCATTAAACAACTTCATGATTTTTCCCCAGAGAGTGCCTTTCCTGTAAATACCAATAAATGCAGGCATTGTATATATAGTAATTTATGCGATAAATCAACAGTAGACAATGTATACTAATAAGGACGTAGAGTATAGAACTATCTTTGTTATTAATTGTATAAAAGATAGAAATTTACATGTTAGCAATGGTGAGCTTTTACTAGAAGAGACAGATAAAAAAAAGACTCTTACAAAACTTCCCTTTCAAAAGATACTTGCTATTTTTGTCGTTGGGAATATAAGTATAACAACTCCATTGTTGGACAAGTGTAAGAAGTTTAATGTTGCTGTAATTGTTGTTAAACCATCGTTTCGTCCGGTTTTTTATTGGGCTAATTCTGCCGAAGGTAATTATTTGCTAAGACAAAGACAATATAAATTTGCTAAAGATGATATTTCAGTAGCTAAATGGATAGTGTATAATAAAATCAGTAATCAACTTTCCTTGTTACGTAAATCTAGGAGAAGTGACAAACTTACTATTCAAGCAAAAAAAGTGTGTCAAAATGCTCTTGATGATTGGTTATGCAGAGTAGTTGAGTCTGATAGATTGATGGGATTGGAAGGTTATGTTTCAAAAGTGTTTTTTACGGCATATTATCAGGATTTAGAATGGAGTGTGCGAAAACCAAGAACAAAGTGTGATGCAATCAATGCAACTTTAGATATAGGTTATACAATGTTGTTTAATTATATTGAGTGCTTTGTACGTATGTTTGGATTCGATGTTTATGTTGGTGTTTACCACCGTTTGTGGTTTAAACGTAAGTCTTTGATTTGTGATTTAGTAGAACCGTTTCGCTGTATTATTGATAGAGCTGTTCGTACAGCATATAATCGTAAACAATTTACAACCAATGATTTTAAATTGAATAAAAGTGAGTATTTATTAAAGTATGAGAAAAATGCAGAGTATACAAAAGTTTTTTTCGAAGCGTTGATTTCTTATAAAATGGAAATATTTAAGTTTATTCGTTCATACTATCGTTGTTTTATGCAAGGTAGAAATATAGAGGCTTATCCTAAATTTGAAATATAATGTTGGTTATTAGTTATGATATTAGTGATACAAAACTTCGTACTCGTTTTTCAAAAATGTTAAAGTTAAATGGTGCAATACGTTTGCAATACTCAGTATATGAGGTAAATAATACAAACAGGGTTTTGGAAAATATTCTAATTAAGATTGACCATTTTTCTAAAAAATTTGATGGAGGCGATAGTGTAATTGTATTTGATGTTTCAGGTGTCAAACTTAAGAAATACGGTAATGCAATACATCGTGATGTTGATTTACTGTTCTTTTGAGGGTCTGTGCAAACCCCAGTCTTTGTATGAATTGATACTCTTTGCTTTTTGTTTGATTATTAATGTTTTATATGTGTTTTGCACATTTTTATATAAATAGGTGGGTAAAATAAGTTTAAAAATTAAAACTTCTAACTCTTTTATGTATAATATATTATTATTACATTTGTGGTGTTATTAGTCTATAGGACATTATTAATTTCTACTATTGTAGATATTCACACTTCGATAAATTCTTCAATTGTCTATAGGACATTATTAATTTCTACTATTGTAGATAAAATACGGTTATACTGTTGAGCATCGTTGTCTATAGGACATTATTAATTTCTACTATTGTAGATGCTATTAATTCTGTTTTCACATCCTCGCGTCTATAGGACATTATTAATTTCTACTATTGTAGATACTCGAATGGCAGTAACAGCAACAACCTTGTCTATAGGACATTATTAATTTCTACTATTGTAGATTTACTTTTGAGGAGGAAGACTTGAGACGGCCTATAGGACATTATTAATTTCTACTATTGTAGATAAATGACAATGAAATACCCAAGTTGTATAGCCTATAGGACATTATTAATTTCTACTATTGCTAGTTGTATCCTTGAGAAATTCATTACGGATATTTTAATATTGGAAATGGACGCTAATAAATAATCGGAAACTAAGCATTATTAGTTTCCGATTACATTATGCAATTTAAATTATGCTTATTTTGCAGGTTCCCATTTGCAACGGACGGGAGATACTATTGCGCCTTCCTCTTTTAGTTGTTTCATGGCTTTGTCTATTTCTTTGCGGTCGATGCCGCTGAGTTCTGCAATTTTACCCGCGTTGATGGGTTCACCGGCCTCTCTCATTGTTGCTAATACTTTCTCTTTAGTTTCCATAATTGTAATTTTTAATAGTTGTTTCTAATCTCTAATGTAATGTCTATATACTCGCGTATGCCCTCAATATAGTCGTTATAAAGAGTTTCGACGTCTAGCCCTCGGAGAATGCGGCATTTGCCACAGGACTCGCAATCGTTCAGACACCTCCACGCTTCCAGGGTGTAGGCGCGTCGCTCTTCTTTAGTAGATTCATTTATTTTGGGCGGCATACTCTTAAGCTTTGCATTGCAAATATAGTAATATGGGCTATAATTAACGAGTTTCTTAATTTATTTTAGCAATTTCTTGCGCGTTATTTGTGAAAAGAGTAATTTTAGAAACCAAATATAAAAATAAGATAGTGATGAAGGATTTTACAGATAAAATGTTGCAGCGTTTCCTTAAATATGTGACTTTCGATACCGAGTCTGTCGATGAAAATGTGGCAGTGCCCACAAGCGAGGGGCAGTTTGTATTTGCGCGTTATTTGGAAAATGAGTTGCGCGAAATGGGGCTTACCGAGATTACTCTCGATGAAAAAGGTTATCTTTATGCTACTTTGCCGGCAAATTGTGATGAGGATATTCCCGTTGTCGGCTTTATTGCGCACCTTGACACAAGCCCGGACATGAGCGGAAAGGATGTTAAGCCTCGTGTGGTGCGGTCGTACGGCGGTGGTGATATTGTGCTTTGCGCCGAGGATGATATTGTGCTGAGGGTAAGCGACTTTCCCGAGGTTGAAGATTATACAGGTCACGACCTTATTGTTACCGATGGTCATACTTTGCTTGGTGCTGACGATAAGGCCGGAATTGCCGAGATTATTTCGGCGGTGGAATATTTGCAGGCGCACCCCGAGATTAAGCATGGAAAGATAAGGGTTGCTTTTAACCCCGACGAGGAGATTGGCCGCGGTGCGCACAATTTCAATGTTCCTCTATTCGGTTGCGACTGGGCATATACTGTTGATGGTGGCTCCGAGGGCGAGCTTGAATTCGAGAATTTTAATGCCGGAAGTGCGCTTTTTACTATTCAGGGTCGCAATGTGCATCCGGGCTATGCAAAAGGAAAAATGTTGAATGCTCTGCGTGTGGCAACGGCTATTGTCGAGAGTATTCCCTCAAATGAATCGCCCGAACAGACTGAGGGTTACGAAGGTTTTTATCACTTGATGAGCATAAACGGCGGGGTGGACAAGGCCGAGGTTTCTTATATTATCCGCGACCACGATAAGGCTATTTTCGAGAAACGTCTCAGCTATATGAATGAGGTTGCCGGCAAGATGAATGCTGTTTATGGCGATGGGACTGTGACGGTCGAGGTTAAGCGTCAGTATGCGAACATGCGCGAGAAGATTGAGCCTATGATGCACATTATAGAGCTTGCAAAGAATGCTATGCAAGAGGCGGGGGTTACTCCCGAAGTTAAGCCCATTCGCGGTGGTACCGATGGTGCACAGCTCTCTTTCATGGGGCTGCCTTGTCCCAATATGTTTGCGGGTGGAATTAATTTCCACAGCCGTTACGAGTTTGTATCGCTTCAGGTGATGGAAAAGGCAATGATGACTATTGTGAGGATTGCCGAGGGTGTGGCGCGTAGTGCCGAATAGAATTTTTACAGGATTTTATAAGTATAACCATTATGTATGAATATTGGCTTTTGGCTCGTATTTGTATATGATGGTTTTATTTTGCGCAAGTGAGGCTTGCACATCTATGAGGCGTTGGTTGCTGCTGCCTCGGAAATAGAGGCTTTCATCTTTCTGTGACTCTATGAATCGGCCATCCACAAGAACATCGATGTGTTGCAGCAACTGCTTTTGTTGCGGGTTTTTGAGTATTTCCTCGAATGTGTAACCTGTGTAACACCAGATGTTTTTTGTGCTGTTTGCTTTTATTGCTGCTGCAAGTTCGGTGAATCCCTCGGGCTGATACATTGGGTCGCCTCCGCTGAATGTTACGTCGGCAAAGGGGTCGGCGAGGATTATTTTAAGAATCTCGTCGGTGGATACTCTTTTCCCGTTTGAAATGTCCCACGATTCGGGGTTGTGGCAGCCGGGGCATCTGTTTATGCATCCGGCACAATAGATGGCGGTCCGGAGTCCCGGACCGTCAGCTGTCGTGTCTTCTATAATCTCAAGTATGGATAGCATTTTTTATTCGTGTGTTACGCGGTCGTTAAGCTCGGCGAGTTTTGCTTGGTTCCAACGGTCGGTGGTGCCGACAAGGTAGCCTGTGATGCGTTGCAGTTTGTCTATGCGGGTGCTGCTGCATTTGGGGCATTGTTCCATTGTTGGGTCGGCATTCTCGTAGCCGCAGTCGAGGCAGCGGTTTCTGTTGTGATTCACCGAGCCGTAGCCGATGTTGTAAGCGTCCATCATGTCTACTATGCGCATGATTGCTTCGGGATTGTGTACTGCATCTCCGTCCATTTCTACATAGAAAATGTGGCCGCCGCGTGTGAGGTCGTGGTAGGGTGCTTCAACCTCGGCTTTGTGGCGGGCGCTGCACTTGTAGTATACAGGTACGTGGTTGGAGTTTGTGTAATAGTCGCGGTCGGTGATGCCTTCCAATTTTCCGAATTTCTTGCGGTCGCCTCGTGTGAACTTGCCCGAGAGTCCTTCGGCGGGGGTTGCAAGTACGCTGTAGTTGTGTTGGTATTTTTCGGAGAACTCGTTTACTCGGTCGCGCATGTAGGTTACTATTTTCAATCCTAATGCTTGTGACTCTTCGCACTCGCCATGGTGTTTGCCTGTTAGTGCTACCAGACATTCGGCAAGGCCTATAAAACCTATGCCTAATGTTCCTTGGTTTATGACAGGGGCAATTGTGTCGTTGGGCTTTAGCTTTTCGCAACCTATCCACAGTGCCGACATCAGCAGTGGGAACTGCTTGGCAAAAGCCGTTTTTTGGAATTCCATGCGTTGATGCAACTGTCGGGCTGTAATCTCGAGCATGTTGTCGAGTTTGGCAAAGAATTGTGCGATGCGCTGTTCTTTGTTCTCTATCTGCATGCACTCGATGGCGAGGCCTACGATGTTTATTGTTGAGAAAGAGAGGTTTCCGCGACCGATAGAGGTCTTGGGACCGAAGCGATTCTCGAATACTCGTGTGCGGCAGCCCATTGTTGCTACTTCGTGGATGTAGCGTTTGGGGTCGCTCTCGTTCCACTCTTCATTTTGGTTGAAGGTTGCGTCGAGATTCAGGAAGTTGGGGAAGAATCGACGGGCTGTTACTTTGCAGGCAAGCTGGTAGAGGTCGTAGTTTTTGTCGCCGGGCAGGTAGCTTACTCCGCGTTTTTTCTTCCATATTTGGATGGGGAAGATGGCTGTTTCGCCGTTGCCTACGCCGCGGTAGGTGCTGTTGAGCAGTTCGCGTATGATGCATCGTCCCTCGGCCGATGTGTCGGTACCGTAATTTATTGAGCTGAAGACTACTTGGTTGCCTCCGCGTGAGTGGATGGTGTTCATGTTGTGTATGAAGGCTTCCATCGATTGGTGTACGCGGGCGACGGTTTTGTTTATTGCGTGCTGTACGGCGCGTTCCTCGCCTTGCAGGTTGTCGAGTGGACGTTGTACATAGTCTTCGTGCTGTTTGTCGTACAGGTGGGAATAGTCTGCACCCATGAGCTTTTCAATTGATTGAAGCTCTTCGACGTAGCTGTTGCGCACGTAGGGTGCAAGGTAAAAGTCGAATGCAGGAATCGCCTGACCTCCGTGCATTTCGTTTTGTGCCGTTTCCATAGAGATGCAACCGAGAATGCTGGCCGTCTCTATGCGTTTGGCGGGACGGGACTCGCCGTGGCCGGCCGAAAAGCCGTATGTGAGTATTCTATCCAACGGGTGTTGCACGCAGGTGAGACTTTTGGTTGGGTAGTAGTCTTTGTCGTGGATGTGCAGGTAGTTATTTTGTACGGCGTTCAGTGTCTCTTCGTCGAGCAGGTAGTCATCGACAAAGGGCTTTGTTGTTTCGCTCGAGAATTTCATCATCATGCCTGCCGGAGTATCGGCGTTCATGTTGGCATTCTCGCGGGTAACATCATTGGATTTTATATTGATGATTTCGAGGAATATATCGCGTGTCTTTGCCTTGCGTGCAATGCGACGCTGGTTGCGATAGGCGATGTATTTTTGCGCAACGTCTTTGCGACTACTCTTCATCAACTCAAATTCCACCATGTCCTGTATGGCCTCGACTGTCATCTGTTCGTTGCCTTTGAATGCGATGCGGTCGGTAATTTGGTTTATGAGTTGCATGTCCTCGCCGTTGTCGGTGTGAAGCATGGCTTTACGTATGGCGGTTGCAATCTTTTCTTCATTAAAACCGACTATGCGACCGTCGCGTTTTATGACTGTTTGTATCATTCTTTATATATTTTTTGTTTTTATTATACAACATTTGTGCGAAAAAAACTCTGTTTGCCACTATACTGATTAGTGGCAAAATAGCTTTTCTCTGCGGCACATAATTGAGCACCGCCCGTAAATTTTTGTGATTTTTATATTTGGAATAGTCGCAGGGTGTTAATCAGCCTTGCTTTAATTCCGTCCGCAAAACTAATCATTTATATGTAATGTTGCAATAGGAAATTAATATTTTCTTGAACGATTTTTCAGGGGTGTGTTAATTGCGTTATTCAGAAGTTGTTTAAATTTATGTCCTTGAAATTTTTATAGGTCTTTTTTAGAATGTTTTTCATTTTTCAAAGGCGCATAGCAAGCTATGTAACTGCGAAAAAGGGGGAAACAGGCAAAAAAGAACATAAAAAGGCAAGCATAATTTGTGGATAATGTAATCAATTTTTTAGAAAGAAATTTAAACAGCTTCTTAAAATTTCGTTATTCAATTAATTATGACTACCTTCGCAGAAATTTGCTGCGAATTTACAATTTTTTGTGTATATAATTATAAATTTTTGATATATGTCTTTTAAACAGAAACGCTATTTTCTTCCCGAGAATGAATTGCCTACTCAATGGTATAATATTCAGGCGGATATGAAAAATAAGCCTGGTACTATGCTCGACCCGGTGACCCGTGAACCTGTTACAGTGGAGTCGCTCTCGCGTCTTCTTTCGGTTGAGGCGAGTCGTCAGGAACTTAACATGACTGACCGATGGATTGATATTCCCGAGCCGGTGCTCGAAATGTATAAATATTATCGTTCGACTCCTCTTGTGCGTGCTTACGGCCTTGAGAAGGCTCTCGGTACTCCGGCGCACATCTATTTTAAGAATGAGAGCGTGAGCCCTGTCGGGTCGCACAAGCTGAATTCGGCTATTCCTCAGGCTTATTATTGCAAGATGGAGGGTGTTACCAATGTTACCACCGAGACAGGTGCGGGACAGTGGGGTACGGCTCTTGCATACGCGTCGAAGGTATTCGGGCTCGAGAGTGCTGTTTATCAGGTGAAGGTCAGCTACGAGCAGAAGCCTTACCGTCGCAGCGTGATGCAGGTGTTCGGCTCTCAGGTTACTCCCTCGCCCTCAATGTCTACTCGTGCCGGAAAGGATATTCTAACTAAGTTCCCCAACCATCAAGGGTCGTTGGGTACGGCAATTTCAGAGGCGGTGGAGCTTGCTCTCACCACCCCCAACTGTAAATATACTCTTGGTTCTGTAATGAGCCACGTCAGTCTGCACCAGACAATCATTGGACTCGAAGCAGAGAAGCAGATGCAGATGGCCGGCGAGTATCCCGATATTGTTATCGGTTGTTTCGGAGGTGGCTCGAACTTCTCGGGAATCTCTTTCCCCTTTATGCGTCACAATATCCTCGGTGACAAGAATACACGTTTCATTGCTGCCGAGCCTCAGTCGTGCCCCAAATTGACAAGGGGTAAATTCTGCTACGATTTTGGCGACGAGACAGGTTACACTCCATTGATGCCTATGTATTCGCTTGGACACAACTTTAAGCCTGCGAATATTCACGCGGGTGGCTTGCGCTATCATGGTGCCGGAGTCATTGTGTCGCAACTATTGAAGGATGGCCTTATGGAGGCTGCCGATGTTGCACAGATTGATACTTTCAAGGCCGGCATTGAGTTTGCCAAAGCCGAGGGTATTGTTCCTGCTCCCGAGTCGTGTCACGCTATTGCCGTTGCGATTGCCGAGGCTAACCGTTGCAAGGAGACGGGCGAAGAGAAGGTTATTCTCTTTAACCTCACAGGTCACGGTCTTATGGACATGGCTGCTTATGACAAGTATCTGTCGGGTGACCTTAATAATTACACCATCAGTGACGAGGATATTGAAAAGAATGTAATAGGGCTTGAATAGTCCGGTTGCTTGTAATATAAGTATTAGAGCCCGGCTTTTTCAGTCGGGCTTTTTTAATAAATGCATTATGAAGATAAGGTTGTTTTTTCTGACGCTGTTGTTTTTTTGCAGTGCTATAATACGTGCCGACGAACTTTCTTTGATTCCTTTACCGCAGAGTGTTGAGCGTGGTAACGGCTCTTTTGTGTTCGATAAAAAGGTTCGTGTAAATGTGGCTGAGTATGCAGGCGATAGTCTATTTGCTGTTATTGACGATTTTGCCGAGGAATTGCGAGTAGCAACGGGCATTGTTCTTAAAAGGACAAAATCCTCATCGGCGGTAGTGCGTGTTCTTATTGATGACTCACTCGCTAACGAGGCTTATCGTTTGCACGTGGATAAGATGGGAATTACTATAAATGTTGCTTGTCCGGCGGGTCTTTTTTATGCTTTGCAGACCTTGAAACAGCTTTTGCCACGCAATGTTGTGGCGGGTGTTCCCGATGAGAATGTTGAGGAGTGGAGTATCCCTGCAGTAACGATTGCCGACGAGCCTCGTTTCGCATGGAGAGGTTTTATGCTTGACGAAGGCCGCCATTTTTATGGTAAAGATGAGGTGAAGAAGATTATAGACATTATGGCTGCATATAAGATGAACCGTTTCCATTGGCATCTTACCGAGGACCAGGGGTGGCGTGTGGAGATAAAGAAATACCCTCGCCTGACAGAGGTGGGTGCATGGCGCGACTCTCGTGTTCTTGGCTGGGGCGATACAAAGCCCGATGGTATTTTATACGGTGGTTTTTATACTCAGGAGGATATTAAAGAGGTGGTGGCCTATGCTCGCAAACGTTTTGTGGAGATTGTTCCCGAGATTGATATTCCCGGACATTCGCAGGCGGCCGTTGCCTCTTATCCGGGTATACTTGCATGCGACATGAATGTTTGGCACGAGGTGTGGAAGTGGCAGGGAATATCTGCCGATGTGATAAATGTTGCCGATCCTAATGCTGTGCGTTTCGCTAAGGATGTTATTGACGAACTTATTGAGATGTTCCCGTTTGGTTACATACATTTGGGCGGCGACGAGTGTCCCACCGCAAAATGGGAACGTAACGAGGAGTGTCGCAGCCTGCTTGCTGAGATTGGCTCGAAGAATTTCCGCGATTTACAGATAAACTTTTACAAAGAACTTAAGGAGCATATTGCTGCAAAGCCTGCCACTGAGCAGCGTAAACTAATCTTTTGGAACGAGGTGTTATATGGTAACATTGAACCTTTGGGAAAGGATATTACTGTGATGGCGTGGGTGGGTGCCGACCGTGCAGCCGAAAATGCTGCCAAACAAGGGCTTTATACAATTCTCTCGCCCCAGATTCCTTATTATATTAATCGTCGTCAGTCGCCGCTGCCTACCGAGCCACGTTCTCAGGGGCAGGGTACTGAAACGGTAGAGGCTGTTTACAATTATGTTCCGATGAATGGCATTGCCGAGGATTTACAAAAGTATTATCTTGGCGTTCAGGCTAATTTCTGGAGCGAGTGGGTGGTGGATGCTTCTACTGTGCAGTATCTGATATTACCCCGTTTAGCGGCTGTTGCCGAGGCTGGTTGGACGCATCAGCATTTAAGGGATTACTCGGATTTTGTGCGACGTATTCAGGCTGATGCTCTATTTTATAGGTTGAAAGGAGTTAATTATGGTAAACATATTTTTGAGGGGGATTCCGGAATGAATTTTTAATTACGAAAAATAAATAACAAAGGTTGCGCTCACAAAATAATAGGCGCAACCTTTGTTAATATCAATTACAAATTTTACAATTTCACTTTTACAACCTTATCACCCACGCAAAGTATATAAACGCCCTTGTCGATAGAAATTTCCTCGCCCATATAGTTGTTGATTTTTTCCACAAGTGCACCGGCTGCGGTGTAAACAGTGACAATCTTACCCTCGGCGTCTGTAAACTGAACACCTCCGGCCGTTACCTCAAAAGCAGGAGCATCTTCCTCGACCTCATCTACACCCGTTGCATCAAATTCTACAATCTGTTTGAAAGATACTAGCCAATTTCTATCGGCTTTATACGCATCGAGCGAACCATAAGGAACATACAAGGTTGCACTACTAAATGTATAATCATTTATAGCAAAAGGTGCGGGATTTAACATATAGACACTTTTAAGATAGTTGCAATAATTAAATAAAACATTTTCAAGGCTTGTAACATTTTTACCTATGGTTAAAGTCGTTAATCTATTATTATAGCGATATTCATCTATAATGTTACGTATTTTGAATAATTTAATTGTACGACCCATATACATTGACTCTAACGGGCATCCTTCGAAAAAGGCATCGGTATGATATTCGCTCTTTATTGTAAGAGGTGTTGTTCCATCCTCTATGCTGAACCAATTTAACGAACTGCAACCATATAAAGCTTCACCGCCGATGGTTGTAACACTCTTGGGGACTGACACACCTTTCAGGTTTTTACAAAACCTGAAAGCATAATCTCCTATACTTTGAACACTCTTACCAATAGTTATTTTTTCGACTGCGGTACAACTCTCAAACGCATGAGCACCAATTATTGTTACCTTGTCGGGAATAACCACATTTGTTAAACTACTGCAACCAGAAAACGCGCTATTACCGATAGTAGTTAAATTTTCGGGAAGAGATACGTTTGTAAGGTTGTAACAATAGGCAAATGCTCGACTTCCAATGCTTGTTACACTCTCGGGTATTGCTATATTTGTAAAGGTTAGATTTGCGAATGCACCTTCGCCTATTGTTGCAATACCCTCGGGGATAACTGTGTTGATACATCCCTGCACAAGGGTATTTGTAGCCGTCTCTATTATAGCGTTGCATGCGTTACGCGAGTCGTACACAGGGTTGCCCTCCTCGATTACGATGCTCTTAAGATTATCGCAATATAAGAATGGATTAGCTCCTATGCTTGTGACGCTGGCAGGAATTACAATCTTTTCGAGAGCAGGGCATATGTTAAATGCATAATCTTCAATTTTGGTAACACTGCCGGGAATTTTTATCTCTTTTATTGAGAGGGCGTTAAATGCAACACTGCCAATAGCTGTCACGCCCTCGGGAATAATAGTTGTATTACATGCTTGTACAAGAGTATTTGTGGCTGTCTCAATTATGGCGTTGCAATTATTGCGCGAGTCGTACACACTGTTAGCCACGTCCACTACGATGGATGCTAAGCTATCGCAACCACCGAATGCGCCACCTGCCACAAACTTCACTCCGCATGGTATTTTCACACTCTTAAGAGAGGAGCAACTACCGAATGCACCTGTATATATACTATCGACATTTTCGCCGATAGTAACATTTGTAAGGGCCGTACATCCATTGAACGCGCCACTTTCTATAATTTTTACACTATTGGGAATTGCAACACTTGCGAGAGCTGAACAATTGCTAAAAGCTTGATTCCCAATAGTTGCCACACCTTCGGAAATTGTAAGATTCTTAAGAGCACTACAATTCATAAATGAATTTTTTCCTATGGTTTCAACCCCCTTAGGGATTGTAATGCTTGTAAGAGACTTACATCCATAGAATGTTTCATAATCGATGTTTTTTATATTTTCAGAAATAGTAACACTATCAAGAGATTCGCAATTTCCAAATGCTGCACGACCTATAAAAGTCACACTATTGGGGATAGAAATTTTTTTAAGATTTCTACAATCGTAAAAGGCATACTCGTCAATAGTAGTCAAGCTATTAGGTAGTGTAATACCAACAAGAGCATTACTAACATAAAAATCCGAAAATACCCCATTGTTTATAATAGTTGTACCCTCCTTAACATTGATAGTTGTACCCTCGGGCATCACTCCTTTGTAGCAGTATAACAATTTACCGATATATACCACTCCATCGGGAAGATTGTCGTACCACGCAGTACCCAGAAACGCAGCCCCACCTACTTTTATGATACTCGACGGGATTGAGATATTTACAAGGGCCGCGCAACCATTAAAAGCATGCGCACCGATGCTTGTCACACCTTCTCCTATAATAACCTCTTTTATTGATGGATTCCTGCTGAACCATTGTCCGATACTATCAGTGTTCAACGTTACTTTCTCAAGATTAGTACAACCATTAAATGTGGAATTTTCTATATCCGTCACATTTTGGGGAATTGTAATATTTGTTAGAGCCGTACAACCGTAAAAAGCACCATTTTTAATGGTGGCTACACTCTCGGGAATAACGGTTTCAGCGCAGCCTGCCACAATGGCGTTTGTTGCAGTTTCTACTACTGCATTGCAATTGTTACGAGAATCAAATACAGCATTTCCCTCTTTTACCACAATACTGTATAAGCTGTCACAACCCTGAAATGCAGCACCTGCAATGCTTCTTACGCTATCGCCAATGATTACCTCCTTTATATATTTATTACCCGAGAACCAACCTCCCAATACTTTGGTGTTAAAAGTTACCTTCTCGAGAGCACTACACGTATTAAAAGCTGTTGCACTAACAGTTGAAATATTTTCACCAAGAGTAATGCTCGCAAGTAAAGTACAATTTTGAAAAGCAGCGTCTCCTATGCTGATTATACTATTAGGAATAATCAGTTCTGTAAGATTTTTGCTTCTGTTAAAAGCTTGCTTGCCAATTCCAACAACTCTGTAAGTTACGCTATCAAAAACTACCGTTTCGGGAATTGTAAATTCGGTAAAAGTATAAGGTTTTCTACTAGGTCCGCTAGTGACCTCTACCGTCCGTTCATCCTCGGAAAGGATATTGTAGTAGATGCCATCTACATCTATTTTTCTGGCAGTCGCCGAAACGCAGCACAGCAACGCAATAATTGCAACAATAAATTGTTTAAAGTAGATTTTTTTCATAAAATAAATTTTTCTTGCCCTCACAATTCCCGGATGAGTGCGGATAATATAAAACAGGGCGTGGGAACTATTGTCTATTATCAATTTGAGGCTCTGGACTGCCCACCTGAATATAATAAACAACAACCCACGCCAAATGTATATATAGTCCACCCGGGTGGGTGTATATATAACACTGACGTGAGCATCTTGCTTACTATCCATACAGGTTGAAATTGTCCAGATTTCAAATTGAGGATAAAAACAAAACGCTCTATAAAATATGTTCTTCCGGCATCTGAAATGCGTGGAATTACTGCAAAGGTAGTGAAAGGCTTCGGAATTAAAAATAAGTTTATTTGATTTTTTATCACGAGTCGCATTCTATCTTATCTTAAGGTACAAAATAAGCGTTTGTTCAAGCAAGTTTTTATTAATTTAAAAACGACAATGAATTTCGTTGCGAAGATAGTAACGTTTCCTATATTTAAAGTTGCAGAATTAATACAAGATTAAAATTCCTTTGGCTTTCTTCAATGTATAAATAAAAAATATCTAACTTTGCTACTGATGAACATGATGGTTGGGGCTTGTTTTTGAATTATATATAATTAAAATAAGTGAATTGGTGTAATTATGAGAATTTTCAGAATTTTTATTTCTGCTATAATGCTGCTTTGGTGTTCGGCAACGATGGCCGATTCGCCACTTACAGAGACATATTTTGCCGATGTTTATAAATCGAAAAAGATTGTAAAAAGGGCAATTAAGGCAGATGGGAAAATTACGCGTGCGATAATGAAATATCTTGCGGATAAAGATAATCCGGTTGATGTGAAGATTGCTGCTGTAAATGCTCTTCAGTGGGACACTGATAATTATCCGGCTTTTTTGGATTATCTGAAAGAAAAATATAATACGTTTTCCGAGATTACTTTATTTGAAAAATTGGATGCTTCTACTTTGATTTCTTTGGCTTATGTAAAAGCTATGGGTGACTACAATGATGTTATGGGAGCTACAATTATTGCTGAATATGCTCGTAAAAAAATATGTTATAGTTTTACTGTTAATATGATTTCTGCTCTTATAAAAGCTCAAATGTATATGAATGATGATTTTTGTGTTGTTTTTAAATTTTGCAATTCTGTTGTGAAAAACGAGAATCTTACAATGGATATGCATCCTAAGGCTGTTGAGAGAATAGTGGATTATATTAATATTTATTCAAAGTATTGCAATGAATAGAGCGTTGTATATGTAATAAATAGATGCCTGCTTATCGTAAATGATAGGCAGGCATCTGATTTTTATATTGCTTTTTTATTTTGTGATAAAATTGCAAACTAGTTTTACTCTTTGTGTAGTATTATTGCAAAAAAATAATTATAAACTATAAATTAATTATAAATGGATGTGTTTTTGTCTGATAAAAGAGAGGAGTTAGAAAAAGAGAAAAAGAAACAAGATGCTATACGGTTTTTGATGCCTAAGAGTTTTGAAGGAATAAAAGATGACACCGCATATTATCTTGCTGAAAATAATTGGAGTAGCCTTAGACGTTTGACTGATGGGACTTTTGCTCCCTTCATTGATGAAAAGAATAAAAAAGAGAATGCCATGGTGAATAATGTCTCGCGAAAAGAATCGTTATTTGATCCTTGGGAATATTATAAGTATGTAGATTCATCGGAGTATAAAGATAATTTTGCAGAAGTAAGTAAAAGAAAATTTGAAACTATAATTCCTATTATACTTGGAAATGAGGGTGGATATTCAAATCATAAAAATGATAAAGGAGGTGAGACTAACTATGGAATAACAAAGCCATTTTACGAGGATTACAAACATTGTGCTCCAGGAATTGCCGAAAATATAAAGGATATAACAAAGGAAGATGCAGTAAAATTATATAAAGGACATTGGGACAAGTTTAAAATAGGTTACATAAATGACAAGCGTAAAGCTATATTATTATATGATTATATGATAAATTCAAATGCCTATAAAGTAACAAAGCGTTTACAAGATTCATTAAATACAAGAGGGTATAATTTATCTATTGATGGAATAATGGGACCAAAGACTATAGAAGCTGTAAATGATGTAGATTTTGATAATTTTGCTAATTTTTTGCAGAACGATAGAAGAAGACACTTGGAATCATTAATTAAAAAAGATTCTACTCAAAAAACATTTATTAATGGTTGGATGAATAGAATTAAAAATATGTCTGATAGTGTTAGTTTTAAGAGTAAAAATTAAAATTGGATGCTTCTACTTTGATTTCTTTGGCTTATGTAAAAGCTATGGGTGACTACAATGATGTTATGGGAGGTATGAAGCTGTTTGAATTTTATTGAAAAATATTATTATCCTTGCAAAGCTTGTTTCGGTTTCTTTGAGTCTATTTTAGGCATCTTTTCTTTGTTATCTTTTGGAAATAGCCCGCTATTCCCTACAAGATAACAAAAAATATCTACTCTAAAATAGTTCTCAAATAATTCCGAAATAAAATTTAAACAGCTTCTAAAATTATTGCTGAATATGCTCGTAAAAAAATATGTTATAGTTTTACTGTTAATATGATTTCTGCTCTTATAAAAGCTCAAATGTATATGAATGATGATTTTTGTGTTGTTTTTAAATTTTGCAATTCTGTTGTGAAAAACGAGAATCTTACAATGGATATGCATCCTAAAGCTGTTGAGCAAATAATGGATTATATTAATATTTATTCAAAGTATTGCAATGAATAGAGCGTTGTATATGTAATAAATAGATGCCTGCTTATCTTTTTACGATAAGCAGGCATTGTATTTTGTGGATTGTTGCTCTTTGTTACTTTGCAAAGCCGTTGGAGATGAAGGGCAGTGCTATGAAGAGTGACTCTTGCCAATAGCACCAGTCGTGAATGCCGTCGCGCACGCGGAACTGCAAGGGCAGTCGCGCCATTTTCATGAGTTTCACATGCTCGACATTCTGGAAGAAGAGAAAGTCGTCGTCGCCGCAGTCGAGGAACCAGCGTACGGTGCGCAGGGCTGCTTTTTTCTCTTCGTCGGCATTTTCGAGGTATACTGTGCAGTTGTTCTCGATGACGCTCTTTGTGAAGGCTTCGCCACGCTCGTTTTTATGTGAGATTGATTCTTTCATTGAACGCGCGCCCATGTATGCGCTCATGGCAAAGGCTGTGGAGAATAGTTCGGGGTGGTGCATGGCGTAGGCGAGTGTGCCGCCGCCACCCATAGAGAGGCCGGCGATGGCGCGGTGCTCTTTGTCGCCTGTGATGCGGTATTTTTTTTCTACTTGTGGCATGAATTCCTGGAAGAAGAAGTCCTCGTAACGCCATTTGTCGCCGCAGTTGAAGTAGCCGTCGTAGTCAGTGCCTGCGTCGGGCATGATGATTATCATTTCGTTGGCATTGCCGGCATTGATTATCTGGTTGGCGATGGGGCCGATGTTTCCAAGGTCGCGCCACGATTTATAGTTGTTTGTAAGGCCGTGCAGCAGATAGAGTACGGGGTAGTTGCGCTGCGTTTCTTTGTCGTAGCTTTTGGGAAGGTAGACGCAGTATTTTTTGTTCTTGCCGAGAATGTCGCTTTTGAGACTGTCCTCAATGACTTTTCCGCCGTGACGCTGCGAGTAGCTGCTTATTGCTGCGAGGCATACTATGGCGAGCATGATGAGTTTTTTCATTATATTTTATTCTTTTTGCTTGTTAATGATGTTGTCTATGTGGGCTATTATCTTGTGGGTGTCGTCGGGGTGGAACCATGTTATTTCTTTGTCGCGACGGTACCATGTGGTCTGTTTGCGCGAGTATATTCGTGTGTTTTGTTTTATTTTTTCTATTGCAAAGGGTAGTTCCCATTCGCCGTCGAAGTATTTGAAGAGTTCTTTGTAGCCTACTGTGTTCAGGGAGTTTTTTTCGCGCATGGGGTAGAAGTTGCGTGCTTCTTCGAGCAGTCCGTCTTTCATCATCTGTTCCACACGGTCGTTGATGCGTTTGTATAGCTCTTCGCGTTCGCGTCGCAGGCCTATTTTTATTATGTTGAACGGGCGTTTGTTTTTTGCGTGGGCGCGTGTGCGGTAGGATGTGTAGGTGCGGCCTGTCATGTAGCATATTTCCAATGCGTGCATCACACGTTTGGGGTTCTTGCGGTCTACTTCGTTGTAATATTCGGGGTCGAGCAGGCGCAGTTCGCTGCATAGTTGTTCGAGGCCTTCGTTGGCGTATTTTTCTTTTACGAAATTGCGTGTCTCCTCGTCTACGGTGGGAATATCGTCAATGCCGTTGCAGACGGAGTCGATGTAGAGCATGGAGCCGCCGCTGAGGAGCATTGTGGGGTGGTGGGGAAACTCTTTTTCGAGAACTTCCATTACCTCTTGCTCGTAACGTGCTGCGCTGTAATAGTCGTCGGGGTCGAGGGTGGCGACAAAATAGTGCTTGTGACGGCTGAGCTCTTCTTTTGTGGGCATTGCTGTGCCTATCTCCAATCCTTTGTACATCTGTCTGGAGTCGGCCGAGATAATGGGGCAATTAAAGTGGTCGGCAAGAGCTAAGCTGGTCTTAGTCTTGCCGACTGCTGTGGCACCTATAATGACAATCAGATTGTTCATCGAGGGGTTTATGGTTAGTATCCGTATGAACTTGGGTCGGCTATATTTTCAATGTCGAAGCCGTCGGGGTCGAGGTCATCGTCGTTGTAGCCGTCGCTTCCGTAAAAGTCGTCGTCAAAGTCGTCGAGGTCCGAACTTACTACGGTGTTGCTTTTCTTCATTATTTCTTCAAAGTCGAGTGTCTGTACGGGGGCGTCGCCTATGCTTTTTGTGCAACGGGCTGCTTCGAGATTTTCTCCGTATTTTATTTTACTCAGTTCTATGAAGAATACTCGGTCGGCGAGGGGGTCGAATACGTATAGAAGGTGTTGTTTCTCTTCTTCTATCATGTCTCCGATGATTGTATCGCGCATTATCCAGCTATCTTCGTCGGAGCGTGTGCCCATGTCCTCGAGGGTAATCTCTTGCTCTTTCTCCCAGCGGTCGTCGCACAGGAAGAATGAGGTCATCTGGTCGTCGTTGTATCCTGTTGCTTCGAGGATGGCTTTATGAAGGTCGTGGAACGTTGCGTCCGAGTCTATTTCTATGTCGCGACGAAAATCCTCAACTTCGTCGGATAGTAGTCTGAACTTGTATATCATAATGTTTACAGTTTAGCCGATAATACCGCGAGTAGATACATTTTCAATGAAGTTGATGATGCTATCTACTTCGGGGCATTGGGGAATCTCTTCTTTTATGTGTTTCACTGCATCGCTGACATTGTATCCGCTGTTGTATAGCAGACGGTAGGCGTTGTGGATGTTGTTTATTGCCTCGTTCGAGAATCCGCGACGACGCAAGCCTACAATGTTTATGCCGCTGTAACGTGAGGGTTCACGTCCTACTATAATGTACGGGGGAATGTCTTTGTTCAATCGGCTGCCTCCTTGTATCATGCAGTATCCGGCAATGTTGCTGAATTGGTGTACAAGTACGTTGGCGCTGAGTATGGCGTTGTCGGCAATTACTACTTCGCCGGCGATTTTTGTTGAATTGCCGATGATGCAGCCGCTGCCTATTTCGCTGTCGTGTGCCAAATGGCAACCTTCCATCAACAGGTTGTTGTTTTTTAGGACGGTCTTGCCTTTTGAGGCTGTTCCGCGGTTGATTGTTACATTTTCGCGGATGGTGTTGTTGTCGCCAATTTCGGCTGTTGTCTCCTCGCCTACGAATTTTAGGTCTTGAGGTATTCCGCCTATAATGGCTCCGTGAAACACTCGGTTGTTGTTGCCCATGCGTGTTCCGCTTAGTAGTACTGCGTGGGGCATTATTATATTATTGTCACCGATGATGACGTTCTTGTCGATGTAGGCAAATGCGCCTATTTCGCAGTTTTCGCCAATTTTTGCTTCGGGGTCGATATATGCTAATGGACTTATCATAATGTAGTTGTTTTTCGTTTGTAATATTGATTTTAGCCGATAATTGGCTTTGCTTTATTCTTCCTTTTGTTTTATTTGTCCTGTGAACTGTGCTTCGGCGGCGAGACGCTCTCCAACAAAGACGTATCCTTTCATTATTGATATTCCGTGACGCAAGGGGGCTACTTGTTCTACCTTGAAGATGAGTGTGTCGCCGGGTACTACTTTTTTATAGAATGAGATTTTGTCTATTTTCAGGAAGTAGGTTGAGTAGTCCTCGGGTTTTTCGAGCATGTTCATTACAAGCAGGCCTCCACATTGCGAGAGTGCTTCTAATATAAGTACTCCGGGCATTACGGGCTCTTCGGGGAAGTGTCCGTTGAAGAAGGGTTCGTTGATTGTTACATTTTTTATTCCTACTATGTGGCTGGAGCCAAGCTCTATTACTTTGTCCACGAGCAACATGGGGTAGCGGTGGGCGAGTAACTTGCGTATGCGGTTAATGTCCATCACCGGCTCGCGGTCGGGTACGTAGATGGGGGCTTGTATTTCGTGCTGACGAATTATCTTGCGCATGGCACGGGCGAACTTGTTGTTTATGCCGTGTCCGGGGCATGTGGCTACGATGCGGCCTTGCAGGGGCTTGCCTATAAGGGCAAGGTCGCCGATAATGTCGAGCAGTTTGTGACGCGCGGGCTCGTTGTTCCACACAAGGGGTTTGTGGTTCAGATAGCCGAGTTTTGTGGCGTCCATGTGGGGCACTCCCATAATGTCGGCAAGATGGTCGTATCTGTCCTGAGGCAACTGACGTTCGTAGATTACGATTGCGTTGTCGAGGTCGCCTCCTTTGATGAGTCCTGCTGCGAGCAGGGGCTCAAGCTCGCGTACAAAGACGAATGTGCGGCTCGATGCTATCTCTTTCTTAAAGTCGTCCATGCTCTCGAGGGTTGCATATTGGTTAAAGAGGATGTCCGAGTCGTAGTGTACAAGGACGTTCAGGCTGAACTTTTCATCGGGCAGAATGATGATGGAGTTTCCTGTATTTTCGTCTTTAATCTCTATCTTGGACTTTATGATAAAGGTGTCACGCTCGACATTTTGCTCTTTGATGCCTACTCGTTCGATGTTTTCTACATAGAATTTTGCACTGCCGTCGAGGATGGGAAACTCGGGGCCGTTTACTTGCATCAGACAGTTGTCTATTCCCAATGCAAAGAGAGCAGCCATGGCATGCTCCACTGTACTTACGCGAGCTTCGCCTTTGGTAAGTACGGTGCCGCGTTGAGTCTCTGTTACATTCTCGGCAATTGCATCGATGATGGGCTCGCCGGGTAGGTCGATACGTTGTATCTTGTAACCGTGATTTTCGGGTGCGGGATTGAATGTTACAGTAAGGTTGAGTCCTGTGTGCAGTCCCTTTCCGAATAGAGAGAAACTTCCGTTTAGGGTTTGTTGCTTGTTGCTCATCTTTATAGGTTTTATGTTATTTCTTTTTATTTGTTGCTTTTAAGCTCTTCTATCTCTTTTTTGAGCTGTTTGATGGTTTTGCTCATTTCGGGCAGGCGTTTAAGATAGGCTGCGGCGCGTATGTATTCTTTTGCATCCATTGCGGGTGAGCCGAGTACTGTTTCGCCTTCTTTCAGACTGCCTATGGTTCCGCATTGTGGTCCTACGGTTGTGCGGTTGCCTATTGTGCTGTGTCCCGAGATTCCTGCTTGTCCGCCGAACATACACCATTCGCCTATTTTTGTGGAGCCGGCAATGCCTACTTGGGCGGCCATCACTGTGTGTGAGCCTATTTCGTCGTTGTGGGCTATCTGTATAAGGTTGTCGAGTTTTACGCCTGCGTGTACTATTGTGCTTCCCATTGTTGCGCGGTCTACACAGGTGTTTGCTCCTATCTCTACGTTGTCCTCGAGTACCACAATGCCTGTCTGGGGTATTTTTTCGTATCCCTGAGCTGTGGGCGCAAAACCGAATCCGTCGGCTCCTATTACGCTTCCGCTGTGCAGTATGCAGTTGTTGCCTATGCGACAGTCGTGGTAGATGGTTACGTGGGCATAGAGTATGCAATTGTCGCCTATTTTTGCTCCGTCACCGATGGATACACTGTCGTGTATCATGCAGTTGTCGCCTATTTCGCAGTTGTCGCCTATTACAACAAAGGGTGCAATGTAGACATTCTCGCCTATCTTTGCGCTTTGCGAGATTGAGGCGAGCGAACTGATGCCCTGTTTCTTGGGCTTGCTTGATTCGTAGAGCATCATAAGCTTTGCAAGGCTTTCGTATGCATTGTCTACTTTTATGAGTGTTGTGCTTATCTCTTTCTGTGCTTCAAAGTCTTTGTTTACTAGGACTATTGATGATTGTGTTGTGTAGATGTATTCTGCGTATTTGGGGTTTGCCATAAAGGAGAGGGCTCCGGGGGTTCCTTCTTCTATCTTGGCAAATGTGTATACTTCGGCATTTTCATTTCCGACTATTTCGCCTTGAATGAATGCTGCTATTTGTTTTGCTGTAAATTTCATAAGTTTTACTTACTTAATCTTTTGTATTTGGGCGAAGATAATGATTTAAAATCAAACTTTTCTTTGTTTTTAATTATTTCGCTATACTGTGTCTTTTTTTTATATTATGTTGTGTAAAGACAATTCTTTTTCCATCTGTTCTTTGTAGTCGCGGGCTTTTTCGGCTGCAACGGCTGCGTAATTTTCACTGCTGTCGGCGAAAATGATGGCGCGGCTTGCGTTTACGAGAAGTCCGCAGTCGGTGTTCATGCCGTATTTGCATACTTCTTCGAGTGAGCCTCCTTGTGCGCCGACTCCGGGTACGAGGAGGAAGTGGTTGGGTACTATGCGACGGATGTTCTCGAAGGCTTTTCCTTGTGTGGCGCCTACTACGTACATCATATTTTCGTCGTTGCCCCATTGTTGCGAGGTTTTCAGTACTTTTTCGTAGAGTTTTTCACCCTGCGCATCTTCGGTGAGCTGAAAATCCTGTGAGCCGGAGTTGGAGGTGAGGGCGAGGACTATTGTCCAGTATCCTTCGTATTCGAGGAAGGGTGAGACACTGTCTTTGCCCATATAGGGCGCTACGGTGAGGGCATCTACTTTTAGTTCTTCGAAGAATGAGCGGGCGTAGAGTGACGAGGTGTTGCCAATGTCACCACGCTTTGCGTCGGCAATGATGAATTGCTCGGGGTAGTTGGCGCGTAGGTATTCTACTGTCTTTTCGAAACTTATCCATCCTTTGATGCCTTGTGCTTCGTAGAAGGCGAGGTTGGGCTTGTAGGCAACGGCGTATTCTGCTGTTGCGTCGATGATGGCTTTGTTGAATTCAAAAACAGGGTCGTCGCAGTTTTTCAGACATTCGGGAAGTTTGCGGGGGTCGCTGTCGAGTCCTACACAAAGGAATGATTTTTTTTCTTTTATTTGTTGGATAAGTTCTTGCCTGTTCATGGTAGTAGGGTTTTTGTTTATAATTCTGTTTCTTTCATGCGTTCGGCATTTTCGGCTACAATGAGCTGGTCTATACATTCTTGAATGTCGCCGTTGACGAAGGCTTGAAGGTTGTATATTGTATAGTTTATGCGGTGGTCGGTGATGCGTCCTTGCGGGTAGTTGTAGGTGCGTATCTTGGCCGAGCGGTCGCCGGTAGAGACCATTGTCTTGCGTTTGGAGGCAATGTCGTCGATGTATTTTTGGTGTTCTTTATCATATATGAATGTGCGCAGACGGGCGAGTGCGCGTTCTTTGTTTTTTGGCTGGTCGCGTGTTTCGGTACATTCTATGAGGATTTCCTCGACGATGCCTGTGTTGGGGTTTTTCCAATTGTAGCGCAGACGTACGCCCGATTCTACTTTATTGACATTCTGACCTCCGGCGCCACTGCTTCGGAAGGTGTCCCATTTTATTTCGCCTTCGTTTATTACTACGTCAAATTCTTCGGCTTCGGGGAGCACTGCTACGGATGCAGCCGAGGTGTGTACGCGACCTTGTGTCTCTGTTGCGGGGACGCGTTGTACGCGGTGTACTCCCGATTCGTATTTCAGTGTTCCATAGACATTTTCGCCGCTCACCGAACAGATAATTTCTTTAAAGCCTCCGGCCGCGCCTTCGCTGGCACTCGATACCTCTAATCGCCAACCTTTTATTTCGCAGTATTTGCTGTACATGCGGAAAAGGTCGCCTGCAAACAAGGCTGCTTCGTCGCCGCCTGTTCCGCCGCGAATTTCGAGCACTGCGTTGCGACTGTCTTGCGGGTCGGCGGGAATGAGCAGAAGTTTTATGCGCTCTTCAACCTCGGGCTGTCTTTTTTGACAGTCGTCAAGCTCTTCGCGTGCCATTTCGCGCATCTCTTGGTCGCTCTCGTTGGCGAGTATGTCTTTTGCCTCGTCGATGCCTGTGAGTATCTGTATATATTCTTTGCGGGCATCCATAAGGTCGCCTAGCTCTTTATACTCTTTTGTGAGTTTGACGTAGCGGCGTTGGTCGGCTATCACGCTGGGGTCGGTGATGAGCGTCGATACCTCTTCGAAACGTGCGACGAGGATGTCCAATTTTTCTAAAAGTGTATTTTCTGCCATCTTTTAATATTTGAATTCGCCAAACTCGCTGTTTATGATAAGTTCTTTTTTGTCGCTCTCTTCTACGCGGCCGATAATTTGTGCCTCAATACCGAAACTTTTGCTTATTGCTATTACCTCTTCGGCATATTCTGCGGGGAGGTAAATTTCCATGCGGTGGCCCATGTTAAAGACTTTGTACATTTCGCTCCAAGCGGTGTTACTCTGCTCCTTGATTGTTTTAAAGAGCGGGGGAACGGGGAACATATTGTCTTTTATCACGCGGCAGTTGTCGCCAACAAAATGGAGTACTTTTGTTTGTGCTCCGCCCGAACAGTGTACCATTCCGTGTATTTGAGGACGCAATGCGTCGAGAAGTTTCTTTATGACGGGTGCGTATGTGCGGGTGGGTGAGAGTACCAATTTTCCTGCGTCGAGGGGTGAGCCTTCTACTTTGTCGGTGAGCTTAAGTCCGCCTGAATATACAAGTTCCTCGGGGACGGCTTTGTCGTAGCTTTCGGGGTATTTCTCGGCAAGGTATTTTGCAAATACGTCGTGGCGGGCCGAGGTTAATCCGTTGCTTCCCATGCCTCCGTTGTACTCTTTTTCGTATGTGGCCTGTCCGTATGATGCAAGGCCGACAATTACGTCGCCGGGGGCGATGTTTGCATTGTCTATGACGTCGCTGCGTTTCATGCGGCAGGTTACTGTTGAGTCTACGATGATTGTGCGGACAAGGTCGCCGACGTCGGCTGTTTCGCCGCCTGTGGCATATACTCCGACTCCCATTTCGCGAAGTTCGGCAAGAAGTTCGTCGGTGCCGTTGATGATTGATGAGATTACCTCGCCGGGTACAAGCAGTTTGTTGCGACCGATGGTGGATGACACGAGTATGTTGTCTGTCGCTCCCACGCACAATAGGTCGTCAATGTTCATTATGAGGGCATCTTGTGCAATGCCTTTCCACACTGAAAGGTCGCCTGTCTCTTTCCAATAGAGGTAGGCGAGGGAGGATTTTGTTCCTGCTCCGTCGGCGTGCATAATGTTGCAATACTCGGGGTCGCCACCGAGAATATCGGGGATTATCTTACAAAAGGCTTTCGGGTAAAGTCCTTTATCTATGTTCTTTATTGCATTGTGAACATCTTCTTTTGATGCTGATACACCGCGCATCATATAACGTTGGTCGCTCATAGTCTTTAAAAAAATAGGCGATTATTTTTGTTAAATATAATTCTTCTAATTTGCAAAGATAATATATGTGTCGCTAAAAAGCAAGTTTACATGTGCATTTTAAAATGCGGGTAGCTTTTATGGTCGATTCATTTTGTTTTTTTGCATATTATTACAATGGTTATTTTGAGAAAATTATAGTAATTGTTATTTGATTTTTATTAATTTTGTGCGCCGATTATCATTTGGTATAATTATTGACAGTTAGTAAATAGTAAATTATCTTTCTTTATATGGAACCGATAGCTTTGTGGGTGCTTATTCCGTTTATTCTCATGTTGCTGGGGATTGCTGCTGCTCCGCTTATTGTCCCTGATTGGTGGGAAAAAAATATTAACAAGATTTTTTATTCTCTATTGTTGGCGGTACCGACTATAGCTTATTTGGTGAGTATAGGTTACACTAATGAGGTTATTCATCAGATGATTTTTGATTATGTGCCGTTTATTATTCTTGTGGGAACGCTTTTTGTAATTACCGGTGGAATACATATTCGTCTCAATCTGTCTCCGACGCCATTGGCTAATACTTTTATGTTGTTAGTTGGCTTTTTGCTTGCGTCGCTAATGGGTACGACGGGGGCTGCGTTGTTATTGGTGCGTCCATTGTTGCGTATGAATGAGCATCGTGCCCACAAGACTCATTTGATGCTTTTTCTGATAGCTTTGGTGGCAAACTGCGGTGGCTTGCTGACTCCGTTGGGCGACCCTCCTCTTTTTATGCTTTTCTTGCGTGGAGTGCCATTCGAGTGGTTTATAGGGCTTTATCCTGCGTGGATGTTTGCCGGAGCGATGTTGTTGCTGATGTATTATATTGCCGATAGGTATTTTTATATTAAAGAGGGGGCGAGCGAGGAGTCTCCTGTCGAGGGGCACGATGGTGCGCTTGTACGGTGCAAGGGTGCTACTAACTTTTTCTTCTTGACGGGAGTTGTGCTTACTGTGGCTTATGTAAATAAGGGATATATTCCTGCTATGGGAGAGGAGGATGCGCCTGTATATATTAAATTGCTGCGCGAATTTATTCTTGTTATTTTGGCTGCTGCATCGTGGTACTCGACAAGTAAAAATGTGCGTGTGTCTAATTTTTATTCTTGGGCTCCGTTGAATGAGGTTGTCATTCTTTTCTTTGGGGTGTTTGCCACAATGACTCCTGCATTACTTTTCTTGCAGGCTCATGCGGGTGAGATTGGATTATCTTCGCCTACGGGCTTTTATTATGTGACGGGATTGCTTAGCTCTTTCCTCGATAATACTCCGACGGCAGTGGCGTTTCATACTTTGGCTCTTGAATTTTCGAGTGGTTGCTCTGACCTTGTAGGTGGTGTCAGCAATGGTTATCTTGTGGCTATTTGTATAGGTGCAGTCTTTTTTGGCAGTATGACGTATATTGGCAATGGCCCCAATTTTATGGTAAAATCTATTGCCGAGCAGAATGGTGTGAAAATGCCGGGATTTTTTGCGTATATTTTACGTTTCGCAATTCCGGTACTGTTGCCTATATATATTCTTGTTCAGTTGTTATTCGTGGCGTAATAATTAATGTATTTTATTGGCCTTGACGGGGTTATAAAATAATTTCTGACAACTGTTTAAGATTGTTTATTATGGCTGTCGGTTCTTTCCCCGCTTCGATGCTCTCTTCTTCCCAACATATTTTTTTCAGCCACACAGCTTTGCAACCGAGTGAACGGGCGGGGGCAATATCTTTGCGGTAGGAGTCGCCGATAATTACAATGTCTTCGGCCGGTAATCCGATGGCTTTTACTCCCAAGGCAAAGAGTCGTGGATCGGGCTTGCGTATTCCGACGACTGAGGATTCTACGATTGTGTCGAAGTATTTGTCGAGCGAGAATTCCTTTAATACTACGGGCATATTCCCGTAAAAATTCGTTACAAGGACCGTTGGGCGGTTTTTTGAAATTTCTTCAACAACGTTGCATGTGGTCTTTATTGTTTCGAGCACTTGTGAGTAGCATCCTTCGGTAATTATGTTAGCTTTTTTGTTGTTTACAGACTGTAGACCTTGTGAATGAAGATAGTCGAATTGTATTTTTATTTTTATCTCCAATAGGTCGTGAAAGGTGTGTGTGGGTTGTATTATTGGCTTTTTTGCAAGGGTACGTTCGCCGTATACATACGCTTCGCGGAAGAGTTCCTTGCTTATATTCACTTGGGCAAGTTGATATTGTGCCCATATAACCTCGCCCCAATGTATGCCGTTTGTGTCGATGGTGCCTCCGTAGTCGAAAATTATGCCTTTAGCAGAAATCATAGCCCGATTCTATTTTTGCGGTTAATCTTTTGCATAGTTTTTCGTGGCAGTATTGCATGTAAAGAAAAATGCTGCCTAATATTATAATTTCAAAAAAGATGTATATCCATAGATGGCCTGTGAGCATTGTGAACCATAAAAACAGGGCGCGACTGTTGAAGGTTATGATGTTTGTGTATTTCATCAGAGGCAGACTGTGACGGCGAAACTCGTCGCGTAGTTTTGCGGGTATATTTTTGTTGTATTTTTCGTTTACTATCTTAATGAATTTTTGGAAGTTGGGTGACATGCGCTCTTGGTTGGCTGTGTAGCCAACATAGGCGTATAGAAATATTTTCCAGAAAAAGTTGCCTTTCCACGGGGTCTCTTTATATCTTATTTTTTGTGCTTGTGAATTGTCAAATTCGTTGCCGTTCTTTTCTTGTATGAAATATAGGTGAATGTTGCGATAATAGTCGGCAAGCTGACACTGTGAGCCGTGTATCCAGAAGCCCGAGAATGAGCATAGTATCCATATTATTACTCCCCATTGGTGTTCAGGTGCAAAGGGGATAGGCTCGAATGTTTCGCGGATGGCTATTGCAAGATAGATGAAGAAAAACCATACGTCGCCGGCAAAGCCGTCGAGTATGCGTCCCCAGCGTGTCTTTTGTCCTGTGAGGCGTGCAAGCTGTCCGTCGGTGCTGTCGTATAGGTTGGCCCACAGTAAGAAGAAGATTCCCAAAATATTCCAGCGCAATGCGGGGGCTATGAAACATATTCCTGCTGCAATGCCTAAAAATATTGATATTATTGTTATTACATTTGGGTGTACGCCATGCTTTTTAAAGAATAGTGCGCATTTGTATCCATAAGGCCTGTAAATCCACAGGTCGATAAACTCTTCTGTGTCGTATGACTTTATTGTGGAATTGTATGCTTTTAATTCTGCTTCGTTCATCCTTTTCTTATTATTGATGTTGATATTATTTTTGCTGCTTCGTCGCTGAAGGCCGAAAAACTTGGAAAATCGTTAAGGTCTATAATGTATATTTCTCCTTTGGGCGTGATTATGCAGTCGCCACCGAAGATGTTTATGCTTAATGCTTTTGCTGCTCTGTTTGCTGTGAATTGCAGCTCTTCGATGTTGAATTTGTGTTTTTGTGGCTCGCCGTTTATTTTTTCTAATCCGAACTTTGTTGCTGTCGGGTCGGGGTAGTACCATCGGAAAAAATCTTCACTTTGTACGCCGTAGAATTTTATAATGTCACCTGTAATATGTTCGCAAAAGAGTGCTTCGTTGCAGCCTTTTGCTGCAAGTGTGGATAGTGCTTTTGTGTACTCTTCGGCGGTGGTGATAAATTGTACGTCATTCGCGTCACACGACCATCCGCTGCTGTTTTTCAGCCATCCGGGAAGGTGCGGGGGGGTAAAATTATTGCTTGTTGTGTTTATGCGTGTATAGGCGGGTTGTCTGATGTTGTTCTTGTCGAATATTTCCATAAATTTTTCACGCGAACAGTTTTTTACTCCTTTTGTCGAATTTGTAACATATACTTCTTTTGCTTCGCATTGTGCAAGTTTTTCGAGTACCGTTGCTGTGCGTGACATGTGAAATATTGCATCGTACTCTTCGGAAAGTTCATCTTTTTCGTCGAGTATTTCAACAGAGTGTCCTGATTTTTTTAGCTCCTCGACTATTTTCAAAAATAGTTGCGTGTCCTTGTCGGACATGTTCGGGGAGTTTTTGGGGTTTCTCGGTATTCCTGCTATTTTCATTTATTTGACAGTCTGTTGATTTTTTTGCTTATTATGTGCCAAAAATAGTGCCAACGGTTGAACGAGTGTATCGTATACAGGCAATATTTTCGGTGCAAATATATGATTAAAAAATGAGATTTGTTTGTGGGACGCTTAAATTCCTGTAACTTTGCTATTGAATATGTGAATTTATGTTTCTGATGGATTGTAAAGAGCGTTTCTATTATAATGATTTTGGAGGTTATATGCGCCGTATTTTTGATTTTAAGGTGCAGAAAATTTCCATTGATGGTGGCTTTACTTGTCCCAATCGTGACGGTACAAATGGGACGGGTGGTTGCACTTATTGTAATAATCGCACTTTTAATCCTGCTTACTGTCATCGTAACCGTTCGGTTACCGAGCAGATGAATGAGGGTATTGCTTTTTTTGCGCATAAATACCCGCAGATGCGTTATCTTGCTTATTTTCAGGCGTATACTAATACTTACGAGTCGCTTGATGTGTTGCGCGCAAGGTACGAAGAGGCTCTGTCGGTGGATGGATGTGTGGGGCTTGTCATCGGCACCCGTCCCGATTGTATGCCCGAGGAGTTACTCGACTATCTGCAACAGCTGGCCGGCAGGGTGTATGTAATGGTTGAGTATGGCGTTGAAAGCACTGATGATGCTACTCTTGTGCGTATCAATCGTGGGCATGATTATGCTACGGCTGTCGATGCTGTGTGTCGCACTGCGGCTCGCGGATTACCTGTCGGAGTGCACATTATTCTTGGTTTGCCGGGCGAGGAGCGTTTGTCACTTATTCATCAGGCAGGATTGTTGTCTCAACTACCAATTACTACCTTGAAATTGCATCAGTTACAGCTGATTCGTGGTACGCGAATGGCCGAGGAGTTTAAAGAAAAGCCCGAGGATTTTCATCTATTCGAACTTTATGAATATATTGATGTTGTTGTCGATTATCTTGAGAATCTTCGCCCTGATATTGTTGTCGAACGTTTCGCATCGCAATCGCCCAAAGAGCTGCTTATTGCTCCCGATTGGGGATTGAAGAATTACGAACTTGTCGAAAAGATTAAGCGTCGTATGCGTGAGCGCGATACGTGGCAGGGGAAATTTTATTCTCCGATTTTTTAGCTGATTATTTTTTTATGTTCAGCTTGTTTAGTGCTGCTTGATAGCGACGGGCATTCGCATTATGCTCGGCGAGGGTGGTGGCAAAGTTGTGTGTGCCCGAAAAATCCTCTTTTGCGCACATGTAAATGTAGTTGTGCTTCGCGTGGTTTAGTACGCTCTCAATGCCTGCGATTGTAGCTATTCTAATGGGGCCGGGGGGCAGGCCTGTATTCTTATAGGTATTGTAGGGTGATTCAATTTCAAGGTCGGCGTTGAGGATGCGTTTGCGTGTAAAGTCGCCGATGGCGAATTTTACTGTCGGGTCGGCTTGCAGTGGAATTTTGCGTTTGAGACGATTGATGTAAAGGCCGGCTACTATTGGTTTTTCGGCATTGTTGTTGGTCTCTTCATCGACGATGGATGCGAGTGTGGCAACCTCTTCGGGGGTCATGTTTATGGCTTTTGCTTTTGCCAACCTCTCTTCGTTCCAGAATATTTTACGCTCCCGCATCATGCGGCTGATGAACTGTTCGGGCTCGATGTTCCAATAAAATTCGTAGGTATTGGGCAGTATGAGGGTGGGAAATGTTTCCAACGTATAGCCCAAATGCTCGATAAATACTTTGCTTGTGAGTAGTTCGTGTATGGAGAGTGAGTCGAACATCAGTTGTTCGCTTACTACTTTTGATAGTTGTTCGAAACTGCGCACTGAAGGTACGACTACTTTTACCGGCGTCTGCTCTTTGCTGATTATGCGGCTGTATATTGTGCGCCAACTGTCTTTGTCTTTTATGGCATATTTTCCGCTTCTTTTCTTTTGGTCGAAATTGTTGTGCTCGGCCAATATTTTGAATCCGAGTGTGGATTTCGGACCGGCTGCTTTTTTAATTTTGTTTATGACGCTGTCGGAATTATCATGCGGATATATATATATGTATGCAGTCTCTTCGAGATTAATTTGCGGACTTGTTACTATGTAATATAGTATTCCACTGCTGATTATTGCAATGCTTGTGAGCGCAGCAATGATGCTTGCTGCTAATATCACTATTCTTTTTTTCTTCATCATGGTTATATATGCGTATTGTGCGAAGATAGTGCAAGATGCTTAAACAGACAAATTTTCTGCTTTTTTTGATGCTATTTATATATTTACACTATGCTTATTAATCTCTTTGCGGAATCTATAATAATATAGTATTGCCGCAGTTGTGAGCCCGAAAGGAAGACCTAATGCTACTCCTATTGCACCTAACCTCATTGTGAAACCGAATAGGTAGCTTGCCGGCAAAGAGATGCATATGTAGGCTATAAATGCGTATGCCATCAAGGGTTTTGTGACTGCGATTCCTCGTAAAGCGTTTGAATAATTTATTTGTATTCCGTCGCTTATCTGATAGGCCAACATTGGTATCAACAGCGATGCGAACATTGTTTGTATTGCGGTGTCGGATGTAAAGAGTCGTGCCAGATGATTCTGTGTCAATGCTATTCCTATCGATAGGACAATGGCAACTGCCATTATTATGTGAAAGGCCGAGTCGGCTGTGATTTTTACATTCGACCAGTCGCCGCGTCCTTTATAATGGCTTATGCGTATGGACGATGCAGCGGCAATTCCATAATATACAAGGAAACACAATGAACCGACGATGCACATTACCTGATATGCTGCAAGTTGTGTTGCGCCCAACCAGCCCATTAGTATCGATGCCAAAGAGAATGATGCTGTTTCCATGCCCATTTGCAGTGCCAACGGAGTTCCTATTTTTACAAGTTTTTTAATCTCCTTTTTTTCAATTTTCCTTTGAATAAAGCCATTGCCGTAAGGCTTGAATTTTTTCTCGCGTGTGATAAAAATTACGAACATTGCCACCATTGTCATTCGCGCAACAAGTGTGGCAACACCTGCTCCCGTAAGGCCAAGCTCGGGGAATATTGATATTCCGTATATCAGCAGATAGTTTAATATTATATTTATTATGTTTCCTATCATTATTACCCACATGGCGGTTTTTGTGGCAGCAACAGTGTCGGTAAATTGTTTCAGCGCGTTGAACAGCGTGGTAAATGGCAACGACAGTAGGAGTATAAGAAAATAGGGGCGCATTAGCGGAAGAAGTTCCTCGGGTTGTCCTAAATTGTGCAGATTGAAATAAATAATTGTATATATGCAGAAAATAATAAGTCCTGCCAAACTGTTCGCCCACAGGCTGTCCTTGAACGATGCACCTACATTGTCATTCTCTTTGCGGCCGAAATATGCTCCTATAATAGGCGTTGCTCCATAGCTGAAACCTAACAAGGAGATTATTCCCAAATTGAAAAGATTATTTACAAACCCGGATGCAGAAAGGGTATCTGCACTATATTGCCCTACCATTATTGTGTCGATAAAGCCCAGAATGATGTTACCTAATTGTCCTATCACTATGGGAGTTCCCAGACGTATAATCTTTTTGTAATTTGAAAGGTATATTTCGGGTATTTTATACATACATATTTTTTAAAGCAGAAAAAACTGCGTCAATTTTATTTTTGACGCAGTTTTTAAATTAAATTATTTAACAGGAATTGCATCTATTCTGCGCTGGTGTCTCCCCCCCTCAAATTCAGTGTCAAGGAATGTTTCAACACATTTTTTTGCTGTTGCTTCGTCAATGAAGCGTCCCGGCATTACAAGCACATTTGCGTCGTTGTGCTGTCTGGCCAATTCTGCAATTTCGGGCTGCCAACAAAGTGCCGCACGTATGCCTGCATGATGATTCAGTGACATATTTATTCCGTTACCTGTTCCACAGATGGCTATTCCCTGCTTGCATACTCCCTGCTCTATGGCAGTGCCGAGAGCGTGGGCATATTCGGGGTAGTCGCAACTTTCTGTGCTGTTGGTTCCGTAATCTTCATATGTGTAACCCTTTGCTGTGAGCCACTCCTTTACCTGTTCTTTCAAGGGGTATCCTGCGTGGTCGCTTGCTAATCCTATTATTATCTTTTCCATTATAACATTGCTTTTACCTGGTTATATACATTTTGTGCGGTAAAGCCCAATTTTTCGTCGAGTACCTTGTAAGGTGCCGAGAATCCGAATGATTCAAGGCCGTAAACTTTTCCATTGGAACCAACAAGGCCTTCGAGGTTTACGGGTAATCCTGCTGTAAGACCGAATATTTTTGCGCCGCAAGGAAGAATCTGCTGCTGGTATTCTTTAGACTGTGAACGGAACAGACCCTCGGAAGGAACTGATACGATTCTTGTCTTAATGCCATCTTCTTTGAGGAGTTTCGCTCCATCGACAAGGGTTGAAACTTCTGAGCCTGATGCTAAAAGTATCACGTCGTAATCTTCGTCCGAACCGGCTACAATGTATGCGCCTTTTTCAGCTTGTGTATAGTCTGTACCTGCGGGCAGGTTGGTAACATTCTGACGAGAAAGTATCAATCCTGTGGGGCTGTCGGTATTTTCCATAGCCATTTTCCACGCGATTGTTGTTTCGTTTACGTCGGCGGGACGCATCACAAGCATTGAGTTTTTGCCCGAGTGATTTTTGAGTTTCTCCATCAGACGCACCTGTGCCTCTTGTTCCACCGGCTCGTGTGTGGGGCCATCCTCGCCTACGCGGAATGCGTCGTGCGACCAGATAAACTTAACGGGAAGCTCCATGAGGGCTGCCATGCGGATTGCGGGCTTCATATAGTCGCTGAATACAAAGAATGTTCCGCATGCTGCAATTACACCGCCGTGGAGTGTCATTCCTATGCATAAGCAGGCCATTGTAAGCTCCGATACTCCTGCGTGAAGGAATGCTCCGCTGAAGTCGCCCGGTTCTATTGCGTGTGTCTTTTTAAGGAATCCGTCGGTCTTATCGCTGTTGCAAAGGTCGGCCGAAGAACATATCATATTCTCGTATTTCTCGGCAAGAATGCTAAGAATTGTTGCTGATGCGTTACGTGTGGGGCCGTCTGCTTTCTGTTCGATGGCAGCCCAATCAATTTCTGGTTTTTTGCCTGCGAACCACTCGGCCTCTTTTACTGCAAGGTCGGGATTTTGTGCCGCCCACATTGCCTTTGCTTGTTTGCGCTCGGCAACGATTTTTTTCAATTCCTCTTTGCGTGCATCATACATCTGTTTAACCTCGGGGAAGAATTGGAAGGGATTCTCAATGTCTCCGCCAAGATTTTTTATTGTATTAATGTACGCATCGCCACCGAGAGGTGCACCGTGTGTTGCACAGTCAAATTCGTAGCTGCTGTTGTCGGCACGGCGTGCGCCTTTACCCATGACTGTGTTACCTATAATAAGGGTAGGGCGTTTGTCTTCTGCCTTTGCCTCTTTGAGGGCTGCGCGTATAGCATCGCAATCGTTTCCGTCGATAGTGATTACTTTCCATCCCCATGCTTCGTACTTCATTGCGGTATTTTCAGTCATTACTTTGTCGCAACGTGTAGATAGCTGTATCTGGTTAGCGTCGTAGAACATGATGAGATTGTCCAATCCAAGGAATCCGGCTGTGCGGCCTGCGCCTTGTGATATTTCTTCCTCAACACCACCGTCTGAAATGAATGCGTAAATAGTTTGGTTCATAGTTTCTTTGCCCAAACGTGCCTTCAAGAATTTGGCGGCGATGGCTGCACCTACTGCATATACGTGTCCCTGACCGAGGGGGCCTGATGTATTTTCAATGCCGTGCTTAAGATCTACTTCGGGGTGACCGGGCGTGCAACTGCCCCATTGACGGAACTGCTGAAGTTCGTCGAGAGTGTATTTGTCACAAAGTGAAAGTACTGAATAGAGCATGGGTGACATGTGGCCCGGGTCGAGGAAGAATCTGTCGCGCTCTTCCCAAGAGGGATTCTCGGGGTCGTATTCCATAAACTCGGAGTATAGCACATTGATGAAATCTGCACCTCCCATAGCTCCACCGGGATGTCCTGACTTTGCTTTTTCTACCATTGCCGCTGTTAAAATTCTTATATTGTCGGCGGCTTTGTTCATCAGTTCTTTACTGTTCATCTCTTTACTATTCTATTGTAGTTATCTTATTTTTTTATTATGTATCAACATTGTGAGTGTTGCTTTGTTCTTATTTGCTTGCTTTTTCTACTTCGAACTTGAAGATGCAACGGCTGGTGTATTTTTCGCCGGGGTTCAAGATTGCCGAAGGCCACTCGGGCTTGTTGGGTGTGTCGGGATATTTCTGTGTCTCCAAGCAAATTGCCGAACGTTGGGGGTAGGCAATCCCTTTTTTGCCTTTTACTGTGCTGTCGAGGAAGTTTCCTGTGTATATCTGAATACCGGGCTCGTCGGTGTATACTTTAAGAGTGATGCCTGTTTCGGGACATGTTACCTCTGCTGCTACTTGTGCAATGTCGCGGTTGGTGTTGAGTACCCAGTTGTGGTCGTAACCGTTACCGTTCTTCAATTGTACAAAGTCATAGTTGTTTATCTCTTTGCCGATAGCCTTTGCTGTGCGGAAGTCCATGGGGGTGTTTTCTACGGGGAGAATTTCGCCGGTTGTCATGAATGTGTTATCAACGGGGGTGTAGTTGTCGGCATTGATTGTCAAAAGGCAGTCTGTAATGGGCTTTGAAGCATCGCCGGTGAGGTTGAAGTATGAGTGGTTGGTCATGTTAATGACTGTTGTCTTGTCGGTTGTTGCTTCGTAGGTGATGTCTATTTCGTTGTTGTCGGTAAGCGTGTAGACTACCTTTGCTGTTACGTTACCGGGGAAGTTTGCATCGCCGTCGGGAGAGTTCAATACAAGTGCTATTTGATTTTCTGTTACTTTTTCTACATCAAATACTTTGTATTGCCATCCGTTGGGACCTCCGTGCAGACAGTGACCGTAATTGTTTTGTGGAAGTTGATATTCAACCCCTTCGACTGTGATTTTACCTTGATTAATGCGGTTGGCATAGCGTCCGATGCATGCGCCAAAGTCGCTGGGAATATTTTGATAATCGTCTACGTTGTCGAATCCTAATACTATGTCTTGTTTAACTCCGTTTTTGTCGTTTATCATTATTGATGCTATGCGTCCGCCAAAATTTGTTATGCATACTTCTACTCCGTTTTTGTTTTTAAGTGTGTAGAGTGCGGTTTTTTTCCCTTCAATCTCTTTGACGAATTTTTCGGGGTTTAATCCTGATTCTGTTACGGAAGGAGCGGATGCTGTTTCCTGTTTTTTCTGACCGGTGCATGAGCATAATGCTATCGCTACGATAGCTACACTTAAAAGTGTTTTTGTGATTGTTTTCATATTTTGATGAGTTTAGTTGTATCCTTTTCTGTATTTGTTTGTAAAAATACTACTTTTTGTCCGATTGATAAATATTTTTCTTAAAAAAGGTGTGTGCTTTTCTCTTATTTTGCGAAGTTTTTTGTTTTTTATCTGTTTTTTTGCCGTTTTTGAGCTTTTTCCCCTTTTTTCTTTGCGCAGAATTTAGCATATATATAAACAGAGCCCCAATAATTTTGGGGCTCTGTACTTTTTCAAAAAAATAGTTCACTTATTCGTCTGCGGGAGTTTCTGCGGTTGTTGTATCCGATTCTTGTGTTGCAGCTTTAAAGTATTCCGAGAAGTCCTGAGGATTCTTTCTTTGCTCTTGTATGTCGAGAAGTACTGCGTAAAGACAGTTGTTCTTTTCGTCTATGTTCTTCTCGGGGATTGATTGTACAAGTGCGTCAAACTCTTCGTCATCGAACATGTTTGCACATTGAACTAACATAAAGAGTCCGGGGAGTGTCTCGATGTTGCTTGTCACAAAGTTTTTAGCAATTTCCGAGGCTTTCTCTGACAGTGTTTGCAATTCGCTCAAGATTCCTTCGCGTTGTTCTTCGGTAAGCGTTGTGTCTATATACAGGCTTATTTGTTTTTCTTGTAGTTGCGAAATGTAGCCTGTGAGGTTTTCTTGCAATTCTGTGTAGATGTCATTTGATGGGGTGCCTTCTACATTGCTTTTTTCATTGTCGATGGTGGCTTTTATGTCGCCACTCTCGAGGAAAAACATTACAAGAGGCTCTTCGGTCTTATGGTTTACAAGGTAATAGAGTTTGCTGTTCTCTACATTGCCTGTGAATTCAAATTTGCCATCTTTTATGACTGCATAGGATTCGGGGGTGTAGCTTGCCCCATCTACTGAATAACCTAAAGAAATTGTGTCTCCATCCACGAAGCCTTCTGCTGATATTGTTCCGTCAATTTTGTAAGGCTTTGTTCCTCCGCACGATACAATTAACGCCATCAGTGCGATAAGCGAAAATATTTTTTTCATCTCTCTTTTATAATTTATTTTATCAGAATAAGTATTGTTGGCTTATTGATTTGTTGTTAAGTACACATTTGATTGCTGCCGCAAAGATATTTGCAATTGATAATTGCTTGATTTTGGGGCATGAACGCTCGTAGGGTATGCTGTTTGTGAATACTATTTCGGTGAGTGCCGACTCGCGTACTCGCTCGGATGCATTGCCGGACATGATGCAGTGTGATGCTATGGCACGAACTGAATTTGCGCCATTTTCCATCATCAGGTTGGCTGCTTTTGAGATTGTGCCGGCTGTGTCTACAATGTCGTCGATAAGTACTACATCTTTACCCTGTACGTCACCGATTATTTGCATTGATTCTACTACGTTGGCTTTTGCACGGGTCTTGTGGCAGAGCACCAGAGGCACGCCAAGGCATTTTGAGTATGTGCTTGCACGTTTCGAGCCGCCAATGTCGGGGGTTGCAATAACAAGGTCCTTGAGCTTTAATGACTGTATGTAGGGTACAAATACCATTGAAGCGTACAGGTGGTCTACGGGACGATCGAAGAATCCTTGTATCTGGTCGGCGTGAAGGTCCATTGTGATTATGCGGCTTACTCCGGCTGTGCTCAAAAGGTCGGCAACGAGCTTTGCGCCTATTGATACGCGGGGCTTGTCTTTGCGGTCTTGACGTGCCCAACCAAAGTAGGGCATTACTGCTATGATGCTTTTTGCTGATGCGCGCTTTGCTGCGTCAATCATCAACAGAAGCTCCATGAGGTTGTCCGAGTTGGGAAATGTTGATTGTATAAGAAATACATCTTTTCCACGGATTGACTCTTCATATGAAACAGCAAATTCGCCATCGGCAAAGTATGTTGTGTTCATTTGACCAAGTTCGCACTCTAGTTCTTTACAAATTTCTTCGGCCAGGTAACGTGACTTTGTTCCTGAAAATACCATGTACGGGGTATTGCTCATATAGTTATATCTTTAAAGTTATTTTTATTTCTTGTTTTCTTTTGCAAAGGTATGGAATTCTTTTTTTATGTGTGGGATTTTCTTAAATTTTATTTATTATTTTTTGCAATTTGTGGAAATAATTTATCAATTCGCCGTAATCGGTGGAACGACAGGCGTCAAATTTTTCCCAAAGTACTTTGTCTAAGATTACACCGCCGAACTTGTATTGAGATAATTTTTTTAAGTTTTTCTCGTCAAGTTCGCCGTAGGCCCATACTTTTTTGTTTATTACTTTTTTGCCATATTCGTTTAGTTCGGCACTTTGATAGAATGTTCGTCCTAATGGCCCGAAATATACTATGTCGTATTTTTCTTTTAATTCATTAAGTTGTTGAAGATTGTTGCTGTTAGATACTATTTTGCCTTTTATGTGGGGCAAACTTGATGTTTCTTCATCAATATTAATCAAACGTCCGGCAAATTTGTATTCTTGACTGAAACGTGGGTAGTTGCAGACAAATATTTTTTTGTGATATTTGCTTGGGATAAGGTTTAATAAACGTTCTATATATTGGGGGTGAGGATGGGATTTGCGTAATAATAAATAATCAAGACCTTCTTCGAAGAGCCTTGTGATTATTTTATCTTCCTCTATGAAAAAATGCGATTTTGTTGCAACGGCGAGTTTCATTATCGTATTGCTTTTTATTTATCTTCCGCGAAGATAATTCTTCTCTTTGTTATATACAAGTTTCCATGCTTTATTTTGTTCAAAGTAATTGTTTTTAGCGTCTTTCGGGCTTGTTTGTTTGCTTTTTATATATGAAGAGTTTTCTTTGTCGGTTGTTTTTTGTTTTTAATGTGACAAACTTTTTCTTTTATCTTTTTGTTACTACTTTGATGTTTAATTATTATTGTTTTATTATTTATTTATGGGAAAGGAAAGTGTGCAGATATTGAAAAAGCGTATTGATGTTACACGCTTGCTTGATACGATGAATGCTGCGTTGAGCGAGGAGTGGTTGGCTTATTACCAATATTGGATTGGTAGCTTGGTTGTGGAGGGGGCTATGCGTGCCGACCTTCAGCGTGAACTTGAGGAGCATGCTCAAGAGGAGTTTGCCCATGCAAAATTGCTTGCTGACAGAATTATTCAACTTGAGGGTATGCCTGTGCTTGACCCTGCTCAGTGGTCGGCTCTTGCAAGGTGTAAATATGCTGCTCCGCTACGGAATGATGTGATGAGTATTCTTAAGCAGAATATTGCGTCGGAGAGGTGTGCTATTGTTCGTTACGAGGAGATTGCTTCTTATACGAATGGTCTTGATTTTACAACTTGTGACCTTGCCAAAAGGATTATGGCCGAGGAGGAGGAACATGAACAGGAACTGCAGGACTATTTGCGTGACGTTGAATGGATTATGCAGTCTGTGGCTTGTAAATGTTAGCTTTTACGGGTTGAGTTATGAATAATGCTGTTTCTTGTAATTGAGAAACAGCATTATTTGTTTTTTTGTCATATTTATATATATGCAACAGGTTTATTTTCTCATGCTTTTACGGTCGAAGAATGGGTTTTTGGCGCTTGCGCTTACGGGGATTGCTATTATGCAGGTGCAGTCGGGCATCCATCCGAGGGCGCGTGCGGCGTATCCTGCAGAGTACATTACGCGGGTATCGAGGCGTAGGTCGGCTGCTGTTGCGCAGGCCGAGCCTAATGCTATTCCTACGTCTACAAGGTTCATTGCGCAGGGTGTTCCTTCGCTTCTGCTTTCACAGGTTTTTGCTCCGCAGTAGGCGCAATTTAGCCCCATGGGTAGTTCGCGTGTACCGATAAGTACAATTGCATCGGCCGAGAGGATGTTTATTGCGTCGCGCATCATACCTCCGCGACTCATTTCTTCGCCCATTGCGTGTAGCTTGTCGCTGAGGGTTTTTATTTCTTCGTCGGTGACGAGAAGTATTTCCAGCAGGTCCTCGCCTTTGGCTTTTGGGGCGGTGCGTGCTGCTGTCATCATCTGTTTGGCTGCTTCAATTACTTGTGTGCGGCGTATTTCTCTTTCGTTGTGTATCATTGCTGTTTGTTTTTATATTGTGTTTGCAAAAATAAAAATAAAAATGTAAGGTCGCAACCTTTGTGCTGTTTTGTAGTGGATAAATAAATTTTTTCTTGGTATTTTGCACAAGAGTGAGTGTTTCTCTGTGCAGAAATAAACTATTTTCACTATCTTTGCAATTATGAAAGGGGAATTGTGTTTGTTGGATATTAGGAATTTGACCGTTGCGTATAATACACAAGTTGTTGTGCGTGACTTTTCAATGCGTTTGCAACGTGGGGAATTGGTTGCCGTTACCGGTGCTTCGGGTAGCGGTAAAAGTTCTTTGTTGCGTGCGTTGATGGGTTTTGTGCCTGCTTCTATGGGTGAGATTTTTTTTGATGGTGTAAGGGTGTGCAATGGGCATATGGAGAAAATACGCCGTTGTACGGCTTATTTGCCACAGGATTTATCGTTTCCTTGTGAGTGGGTGAGTGAGGTGCTTGAAACTCCTTTTTTATTTAAGAATAACAAGAATATTACTGTTACAAAAGATGGGTGGCAGGCAATGTTGATGCGTTTGGGGCTTGATAAGAGTATTATGGCCAAACGTCTTAATGAAATTTCCGGCGGTCAGCGTCAGCGTATGTTGTTTGCTGTTGTTGCTATGCTCGACAAGGAACTTATTCTTCTTGATGAACCTACTTCGGCTCTTGATGGCGGGTCTGTTACTCTTATAGTGGATTTTATTAAGGAAATGTGCAAGAGTGGTAAGAGTGTGCTTGCTGTGACACACGATAAATATTTTGCTTCGGTGTGTGACAGGGTTATAAATATTCCGACATTGTAAATATGGGAACAATTGATATATCTATAGAGAGCTTGCTTTTGGGATTGTTGTTGATGCTTATTCCGCTATTCTTTTTGTGGAAGTATCGCACGGGGATTGTAAAAAGTACTCTTGTGGCTCTTGCTCGTATGGTGGGGCAGCTTTTTTTGGTGGGATTGTATCTTAAATATCTTTTTCTTTGGGATAATCCTTTTCTTAATGCTGTGTGGGTGATTATCATGGTGTTTGTGGCGACAGAGACTGCCTTGACAAGAACCAAACTTAAGCGCTCGATAATGATGTGCCCGATAATGGTGGGGTTTGTGACCGGGGCCATTCTTGTGGGTTTTTACTTCCTTGGAGTGGTGTTGCAGCTTGATAATGTATTCAGCGTTCAATATTTTATTCCTGTATTAGGAATTCTTATGGGTAATATGCTTGGCGTTAATGTGATTGCTTTGAATACTTTTTATTCGCATTTGCGTCGCGAAAGTACATATTATTATTTTATGTTAGGAAACGGTGCTACTGTGAAAGAGGCAATTTCACCATTTATTAAGCAGGCTCTTGTGCGTGCTTTCAGTCCGGCTATTGCCAATATGGCGGTTATGGGTCTTGTTGCTTTGCCCGGTACAATGATTGGCCAGATTTTGGGTGGCAGCACTCCTGATGTTGCAATAAAATATCAAATGATGATTATTGTAATAACAATTTCGGCATCTATGCTGTCGATAGCTGTAACTTTGTATCTTGTGCGACGTTTGGCTTTTGATGCTGACGGATGCATAAAAAATGTCTCACGATAAAAATATAATTCAGTAAAGTGTATGGGACTTTGAAAATATAAAAAAAAGTTCTATCTTTGCAGCATAAATATTGCGGACATAAGATTGTATATGTTTGCAGCACAATATTTCTGAAATTGACTAAGATTAAAGAGATAGCGAATGCCCTTGAAATGTTCGCGCCTCTGCCCTTGCAGGAGAGCTATGATAATGCCGGTCTGCAAGTGGGGTTACATGAGGCGGAAGTTAAAGGGGCTTTGTTGTGTTTGGACGTAACGGAAGAGGTAATTGACGAGGCCGTAACATCCGAATGCAATCTTATTATTTCGCATCATCCTCTCCTTTTCAGACCTTTGAAAAGGATTACCGGTGCTAACTATGTAGAGCGCTGCATTCTTAAAGCCATAAGCAATAATATTGCCATATATTCGGCGCATACTAACCTTGACAATGCTGCCGGTGGGGTGAATTTCAAGATTGCCGAAAAGTTGGGGCTTAAAAATGTAAAGATACTCTCTCCCAAAGAAAATTCCTTGCTTAAAATAGCTGTTTATGTTCCATTGTCTCATGCAGAGAGTGTGCGCAGTGCGCTTTTTGCTGCAGGATGCGGCACTATCGGCGATTATGATAGTTGCAGCTACAATATAGTTGGCGAGGGAACTTTCCGCGCCGGAGAGAATTGTTCGCCTTTTTGCGGTACAATAGGGGAGTTACACACAGAAAAAGAGGTGCGCATAGAGACTATTTTGCCTGCGTATTTAAAAAACAGAGCGTTAAAAGCATTGTTGGCTGTGCACCCTTACGAAGAGCCGGCATATGATATTTATCCTCTGTGCAATGTGTGGCCGACTGCAGGGACAGGGGTCATTGGCGAACTAAGCGAGCCTGTCGATGCAAAAGAATTTCTGCTTGCTGTAAAAGATATTTTTGGCGTTGAGCGTCTGATGCACACAAACTTACAAAGTAAAAAAATAACCCGTGTAGCCTTGTGTGGCGGTGCGGGTGCGTCGTTTGCCCGCGACGCTGCAGTTGCAGGAGCAGATATATACATCACCGGCGAGGGGCATTATCACGACATGTTCAGCTATACAGAGGGTATGATAATGGCAGTAATAGGGCATTATGAGAGTGAGCAATATACTTCGGAATTAATTTCGGAAATATTGACACGGAAATTCCCCGACCTTAAAGTAAAAATAACAGAAAAGAGAACTAATCCGATATATTATTTATAACAAAAAAACGATAAACAAAATGGCAAAAAAAGATCCTTCTGAATATACAGTGGAAGAGAAATTAAAGTCGTTGTATCAGTTGCAAACAATTCTCTCGGAGATTGACAAAATTAAGATTCTTCGTGGCGAACTTCCCCTTGAAGTAAAAGATCTTGAGGATGAGATTATTGGTCTTGGTACGCGTATCGAGAATATTGCAAACGACATTAAAGCAAACAGAGAGGCAATCACCGGTTACAAAGCTGAAATTGAGCAGGCGAAACAGAGCATTGCAAAATACACCGAGGATCAGAATCACATTCACAACAGTCGTGAATTTGACCTTCTGAACAAGGAAATAGAGTATAAAAATCTTGTTATTGAGCACGACGAAAAGAAAATACGTGAGGCTCAAAATCTTGACAAGCAGAAGAGCGAGGAACTTGCAAAGGCAAAAGAAGCACTTGACGAGCGCAAAAAGGATCTTGAATTGAAAAAAGCCGAGCTTGAAGAGATTGTTACCGAGACTAAGCAAGAGGAGGAAAAACTTCGCGAGCAAGCACGCAACCTTGAACTTACAATTGAACCACGTTTGCTTACATCGTTCAAACGCATTCGCAAAAATTCACGTAACGGCCTTGGAATCGTATACGTTCAGCGTGACGCTTGTGCCGGCTGTTTCAGCAAAATCCCCCCCCAACGTCAGATGGACATCAGAATGCGTAAGAAAATTATTGTTTGCGAGAACTGCGGACGTATTATGATTGACCCCGAACTTGCAGGCATCAAGGAGGACAAGCCCGCTGAGGCACCCACCACCAAACGTCGTGGCATCAGAAGAGCGACTCCCAAAAGTGAATAAGAATTTTTTTATAATATAAGAGATTGTAAAATTACAATGACGATTGCTTATGGCTATCGTCATTGTTTTTAATTATATCAATGAAAATTACGGTACTTGTCGATAATATAAGCAACGATGCGCAAGGGTTAAAAGCCGAGCATGGACTCTCATTCTTTATGCAGGCAGATGAACGGAAATTCCTTGTAGACGTTGGGGCAACCTCTCTTTTTATTGAAAATGCTTGTAAATTAGGAGTAGATATTGCAGATGTAGATTATCTTATTCTGTCGCATGCTCACGCCGACCATACAGGTGGCCTTGAGGCTTTCTTAAGCATAAACAGTAAGGCTAAAATATATCTCTCCGAGAATGTATGTGGTCGTAATTTCTTTTCTACACGCAGGGGAGTCAAACGCAATATTTCTATCGACCACAGACTATTACAGTTGCATGAAGAACGTTTCATTTTTGTAAATAAAAATACATCTGTAACAGAAAATGTGAAATTGATTTCTGCAATCCCCTGCATTTATTCAGCGCCAAAAGCAAATGCTACGCTTTTTGCAGATAATGCGCCGGATGATTTTTTGCATGAGCTTGCTGTTGTGGTAAAAAATGACAATGGGTCGGCAAGCGTAATTTCGCCATGTACGCATCGTGGTATTTTGAATATTCTCGATGCTGTAAAAAATTACAATGTTTCAAAATTTGTCGGCGGATTGCATCTGCTCGATTCTGACGAAAAAAACAGTTTCGAGAGTGTCGAGGAAATTCAATCTTTGGCGCACGAAATTTTGAAGAGAAATATTTTCCTCTGCACAGGGCACTGTACGGGAATTAATGCTAAAAATATTCTGTCGAAAGAATTAGGAAATAATTTTGCTGAATTTTACACCGGATTTTCAGTGAATTTATGATAAAAAATTAAACAGCGTAGGTTTAAACCTACGCTGTTTAATTTTTTATATCTGATTAATCAGATATTATTCAGTTTTTCTTGTGTAAGAGTGGTAAACTCTTTTTTGTCAAGAATATCTATACACTTTTGCAGGTCGTTCGGGCGTATAATGACGCTTGCTGTAGAGCCTTGTGCAAAGGCATACATATATTCAATGGAAATGCCCGCATCGGTAATTGCGGCCAAGGCAACCTCGAGTGCACCGGGAACGTCGGGGCATTGGAGGCAGATTACGTCGTTAAGACTTGCTGCAAAGCTCTTTTCGCGTAGCAAGGCGCATGCCTTTTCAGGGTCGGATACAATGAGGTGCAACACTCCAAACTCGGCATTTTCGGATACCGTGAACGCCTTCATGTTTATTCCAGCTTCGCTGAAAATCTTTGCTACCTGACTGAATCGGCCTAAGCGATTCTCAAGGAATACAGATAATTGTTTTATTAGCATCTTTTTTCTGTTTTGAAGGTGAAACTATCAATTATTCAAATTTACGGTGGTCGATAGCATGTTTGGCTTTACCCATGCTGCGCTCGATAGTATTAGGCTCCACAATCTTTATGTTGGGCGAAATTCCTACAACGCTCTGCACTCTTGCTGTGATGCGTTTCTTGAGGTTGGCCAATTCTGTTATTCTGTCGGTGTAATATTCGGGGTGTACTTCTATCTGAATGTCAAAAGTATCGGTGTTGTTTACTCTGTCTACCTCAATCATATAATAGGGTTCGCACTCGGGGAATTCCAAAATAATGCTTTCGATAGTCGAGGGGAATACGTTTACGCCGCGTATGATGAGCATGTCATCGCTGCGACCCAAAATTTTGCTCATGCGTACGGCTGTACGGCCACATTCGCATGTTTCGTAGTGCAGAGTGGTTAGGTCGCGTGTGCGGTAACGTATCATGGGCATACCCCATTTTGTAAGGTTGGTAAATACAAGTTCACCCTTTTCACCGGGAGGCAGTGGTTCGAGAGTTTCGGGGTCGATAATTTCGGGGTAGAAGTGATCCTCCCACAAGTGTGTACCATTCTGACAGTGGCACTCGCAACCTACGCCGGGACCGCACATCTCTGTAAGACCGTAAATATCATATGCCTTGAGCTTTAATTTTTCCTCTATTTCGTGACGCATGGCATCTGTCCAGGGCTCTGCTCCGAATACTCCCACGCGTAGCTTAAATTCGTTAATGTCGAGGCCGCTTTTTTTGATTGCATCGGCAATATATAGTGCGTACGAAGGGGTGCAGGCGAGTACTGTGCTGCCAAAGTCGTGCATCAGTGTTATCTGTTTTTCGGTGTTTCCGCTACCTGTGGGGACGATTGATGCTCCAATAAGTGTACCGCCATCATGTGCTCCCAATCCTCCTGTAAAAAGACCGTAACCGTATGAAACTTGCATAATGTCATTTTTGCTGACACCTGCTGCCATCAATGAGCGGGCTGTTACTTCGCTCCACATTTCAAGGTCCTCTTTTGTGTAACCTGCAACAATGGGCTTACCGGTTGTTCCCGAGGAAGCATGCAGACGTACAATCTCTTCCATCGGCACACAGAATAGCCCGAAGGGGTAGTTGTCGCGCAGGTCCTGTTTGGTTGTAAACGGGAGCTTTGAAATGTCATCGATACTGCGAATGTCCTGAGGCTTTACCCCACATTCGTCCATGCGTTTGCGATAGTAGGTGGAATCGTTGTATACATGTTCCACCATCTTTACGAGGCGTTCACTTTGCAGACGGCGCATCTCCTCTCTGCTCATGCATTCCACCTCTTTGTTCCAATACATTGTCATTGTCTTCTTGTTTTTGTGTCTTCTATGACGTTATTTTTTTATTACTTTGATCGGTTGCAAAGTAAATAAAAATTCTTTTTAACAAAAAAATATTATTAAATAATTTACTATGTGTATTGTGATGTTTTTTGAAAAACTATTTTTTTACCGAACCAATGGGGATTCCTGATATTTTTTCAAGGGGAAAGCCTCGCTCTACAAGGCCGTTTATCATTGAATCGTGTGACGAACTTGATTGATAGGGCAGAAGGTCGAATGTGGGGAGGGTGGCTGCAATATTTTCCATTATTTCTGATTGTATGCTTTCGTAGTGACTCCAATTTGTGTCGTTAGTGAAACAATATATTTGCAATGGTAGGCCATATTCGGTGGGCTCGAGGGTGCGTACCATTATGAGCATATTCTTGTGTACTGCCGGATGGTTTTTAAGATAGTAGGTTGCGTATGCTCGGAACAGGCCTAAATTTGTGACTGTTGTTCCGTATGCGCACTCTTCGTGAGTGAGATTTTCTGAGGTCTCTTCCCGGCTTTGCATCAAGGTGATGAAGCGTCGCATTTCGGGTGAATATTCTTTTATTCTTTCAAGAAAATCGGGTGTGCATTTTTTGATATTATCAGTTTTTATTGTATATCCGCGCATTATACGTCGGCCGCCACTTTCTTTCATGCCTCGCCAATTTATGAAACTTTCGCTTATAAGGGTATATGGAGGGATTGTTATTATTGTGTTGTCAAAATTTTGTACTTTTACTATGGTTAATGAAATGTCTGTTACGGTTCCGTTGATGGCGCTGTGTGGAATCTCTATCCAATCGCCTAAACGTATCATGTCATTTTCGAGTAAAAGTATGCCTGCTACGAATCCCATGATTGTGTCTTTGAATATCAGCATAAGCACGGCGGCAAAGGCTCCTAATCCTCCGATAAGATAAAAGGGGGATTTATTCGTTAGTATTGATATTATTATTATGATGGATATAAGATATATAATCATTTGGCTTATTTGCACGAATCCTTTTATGGGCTTGTCGTGATATTTTTTGTTCGTGTATGCCATGCTGCCTATGGATGAAAAGAGCGCTGTCAGCAGGCGTACTATTGTTATGATGAAATATATCCATGCTATATTTTCCAATATCGTTGAGAGTCTGGGGTGTGCGGTAAAGGCTACTGGCAGCATCCAAATGACTATTATTGGCGGGATAATGAGTGATATTTTCTTTAGTATATTGTATTCTATAAGATTGGCGAGCAGGGGATGCGTTTTTTTCTTTTGCAGATGGAGAATTACCGAGTTTGATATTCTATGCAGCACTTTCCCTATTATAAATGCTATAAGGAGTATTAGTATCATATATATTATAATATCTACCTGTTCGGTTATAAAATTTGGTACTCCTGCGTCTGATAGTATCTCTTTAATTTTGACGAGTATGCCTTTTGTGAATTCTTCTTTTTTCATGACTTTTTATCTGCTTAACAATTTAAATGTGAATATTGTTATAAAAAAAGCCATGCTCCAGGGGAAGAGAGCTTGGCTTTCTTGTCCGGACAAACGCTTTTGTCCGTTCGGACATCGACTTATCGCAAGCAGATGCTACCGGTAAAATCTATTACTATGAAAAACACGATTATATAACATTCGGGGCGTTTGCGTTGTTCACGAAAAGGTTGTGATTATACATTTATTAACTATTTTGCATTTTTAATGAGCGGTGAATTTGACAATTTTGTTTTATAATTGAGAGTGGACTTAGAAAAACACTCTCAATTATTTTTATTTTTCACCACAGAGGTTTTTATAGTCGCAATAGGTGCATCTCTCTTTTTCAGGGGTGCAATGGAAGGGTACCTTTATATTGAAAATTTCATCTATTGTTTTTTGCAAATGGTCGATAAATTCTTCGTGATATTGTGAATAGTCGGTAACGGGTTGTTTGTTTATTTTTATTACATAATTTTCTCGCTGGGCTTGCGATTGTTTGTGTATGTATATCAAAGAGGGTGATATTTTTGAGCCATTATTTCTCATTGATACTGCTGCCGAGTAGAGCATTGCTTGAAAAATATAGCCGCTGCGTTTGCCTGTGGGCGAAAAGAGTGATTCAACGTCGTTGGGTGTGTCGGGTTTTCCGCCTGTCTTGTAGTCTATTATTTCTATGGTGCTATTTTTGTAGTCCATGCGGTCCACACGTCCGCCGATGCTGAGTGATACTTTTTCTCCTTCTGCGGTTTTTGTTTCCATACGGAAATTGGCATCTTGTTCGCTGCCTATGTAACGGAACGGGGCATGTTCGGCGTCCATTTTTACGAGGCGCAACATGAAACGGTGGATAACTTCGCGGTTGATGAATTGTTGTCCGTCGTATTCGGGCTTTTCGTCATTTTCTCCCGTGAAAAAACACTCCTTGAAGGCTTTATCTACAAAGTGATAGAGCAGTGCATCTTTTTTGATGTATGGCTCAAGATGTGACTTTTCAATGTTCACTCCACTGTCTTTCACTATGTGGTCGTAGAGTAGTTCGGCCGACTTATGGAATATATTTCCAAAATCAACTGCTTGTATTGTATTTTCAACCTCTTGATTGATTTTTAGTTTGGCTACATAATAGTAGTAGAATTTCATCGGGCAGTCGAGGTAGCGGTTAATGCCGCTTGGGGATAAAATAAGGGCTTTTGAGTTTTTACTATTATCGAAAGTGTCTCTTAACTGCTTTATTATTGCGGGTGTTTTATTTATTTCTCTGCTATTGTATGCTGCGGGCTTTTGTTCGGCTTTCAGGCTTATCTCCTGAATATCTTCGGTTCTTTCGGCGAGTAGTTGCATCATGTATCGCGAGCGTTCGCCTTGTCCTGCACCCTCCGAGGAGTTGTTGTAGAGCATGGTGATATTTTCGGCACGCTGTATAAGGCGATAGAAATTGTAGGCGTACACTGAATTGCGATGCTCGGTGAGCATTAATCCGAATGCTCGGCGCAGATTATGTGGGATAAATGAATTTTGGTTGTTGTTGCGTGGTAAATTTCCTTCGTTTGCCGAGAGGAGTATAAGGTTTTTAAAGTCGAGGTTTCTTGTTTCCAACAGTCCCATTATTTGTAGTCCCACGACCGGCTCGCCATGAAAGGGGAGTGTCAGCGAGCCTGTCACGCGCATGAGTAGCGAGGCGAGTGTACGTAGTTGTAATTGCAGGTCGCCGCTATCTATCAGCGAGAGTATGCGCTGAGCCTGTGTATAGATGCTGAATAGTGATTCGCGGAATAGTTCATCGTATGTGTCGCTTGATTCTTCTGCGTGTGATTTATTGTTTGTGATTGTATAAATTATGTCGCGCAAATTGTTTATCCACGCTTTATTCTCTGTTGCGGGAGTGAAAATTTTTGCAAGAAATTCATCGGCGTGCAGTTGTTCGTTCGACGGAAAGAGTGTGCGATTTTTTGTTATTTCTGTGTCGAGCGTGGCTGCATGTTCGCTGCATTGCAAGGTGTACGGGTGTTTGAGGATTGCATGTGCAGCATCGTAACGGAACTTTTTGCGCTTTTCGTCGTATCCTTTTATCTGTAATTCTATGAGTCGTTGCAGGAAACTGTAGACGGGTGTATGTGACACAGGGTAGCCCATCGTAACATTAATATCGTGTACTGTGGGTGGAATGGAGTGTAGCACTTCGCCCAACAATCCTTCGTCGCATAATACAACTGCATTTTCAATTTCGTTGCCTTTGACGTTGCGCAATAGCCAATCGGATAAATAGCGTGTTTGTATATTTTCTGTTGTTGCCGCGACAAAGGTTATATTTTTCTTTTCATTAAGATTGTAGTATAGTTCTTGCAGTGCATTTGGGTATTTTTTCAGATTTTCGCGCATGAAGCGTCCCGCTTCGTGGTGCTTGTTGTAAATATATGCTACGTCGTAGTCCCAATAGAAGATTGCTTTTCCCTGCTCTTGCAGTATTTTGAATATTGCATCCTCGGCTCTGTTCAGGGCGTTGAAGCCTACAAATATATATTTTTCGTATGGGAAAGTGTGTTCTTTTTTCTGCCCGATTACGTCGCGGCACATCATTCCGCTGTATGCAATGCCTTCGCTGCGCAGAGTGTTGCGAAAATCGGTGTATATGGGTAATAGTACTTCCCATACGGACAGGAAACGACGTTTAATTTCGCTTTTTTCATCGGGATTGAAGTTTTTGAAGAATTGTCGAATGGCGTTTCTCTGCTCTTCGTCGAGGGTGTCTGTCGCGTTACCGATGGCGCGCAGTTCTTTTATGTTTGCAAAGAGTCTTTCGGCATCTACGAGGTTTTTATCAATGTCGTCGAAGTCTTTTATCAACATTTCTCCCCAATAGTAGAATTTGTCGAGTGGCTCGTTGCTGTGGGTGTGTTTGCAGTATTCTTTGTAGAGCTTGCTGACTAATAGTATAATGTCGCCCTCGATAAGTTCGCTGCACTCCTCGAAAAGTTCGTTTATAGTCATATAGGCAGGACTCCACAATGGCTCGGCGCTCATTTTTTTCAGGTATTCGTTGAAGAAAAGGCCGGCGCGTTTGTTGGGGAATATTATGGCTTTGTCGGCGAGGCGATTGCCGTATTTTTCATATAAATCCTCGGCTACATATTTTAAAAATGCATTCATTTATTTAACCTCCTCTATTTTGTTATTATAAATGTACCATAAATATCCTTTTACGTTTGTGTAGCCCATGCGCATGAGTAGCGACATGTATTTATGCACTTGTGCGGGATATTCGGGCTTGGGTGTGCCGAACTTGAAGTCTACGACTATTGCTTTTTCGCCATCGACCATCACTCTGTCGGGGCGATAATCTCTATCTTCGTCGGCGTGCAGTATTGTGCACTCGTTGTAGAGTTTGTATTTTCCTTCGAACCATTCTTGGGCTTTGGGGTTGCTTAATGCTGTTTTTATAAGTTTCTCGATGTTGTTGCTTTCGGCGTCTGTGGCTATGATTCCTTGCAGACGCATTTTTCTTATCTGTCGGGAAAGTTCGGTACCTGTATGTATTTTTGATAATAGTTCGTGCAATAGTTCGCCCCGAGCAATGTAGTCGAGTGTTTGTTGCTCTTCTTTTTTATTGGCAAGGAAACGGGTGAGATTGCGCGACTGTTTGAATGATAGTTTGTTGTCGTATGATGCGAATTTTTGTACTATATTGGTAGGATTGTTGGTAAAGGGGTTGTCATTTTCGTGCTTTTCCTTTGCTTGTGAGGGTACAATTTCGCCATAGGTGAATATTTGTTTCTCTTTGTCGTATATTGTATCTTCGGACGTGATACTTTCGAGCAGGGTCAGCAGTCGCTTGGAGATTGTGTCGCCGCGTCCGCCGCTTTTATCGGAAAAGATAATAAGGTTTTTCCCTGCGCGGGTACATGCAACATACAACAGATTGAGGTTGTCTACTAGTTGATAAAGGTATTCGTGACTGTATTCGTTTTTATAGATTGATTCGAGCATACTGCTTTGATAATCTATCGGCAGGAGGCTTATTTCGTTGAAGGGCGGGACATTTGGCTTGCACCAGATGATGTTGCGGTGTCCGCCACCTGTAAGTTCCCATGTGCAGAAGGGGATTATTACTGTGTGAAATTCAAGACCTTTGGATTTGTGAATGCTTAGTATGCGTACTCCGTCACTTTCGCCGGCCGGAATGGATTTTTTGCTTATTTCGTCTTCCCAATTGTTTATAAAATCTTCTATTGCTGCCGGGTTTTCTTTCAAAAATCGTGCTGCGTGGTCGAGGAACGAGAAGATGTATGCTTGTTCGCCTTTTATTGTGTGTAGTTGCAGTATTTGTGTCAGTTGTTCTAAAATTTCATACACGGGTTTCCGGCGGAGAGTTTCTATTTGTTGGTTGAAATTTTCGGGCAGGATTTTTTCAATATCTGTGTTTGTGGTCGCAGCGGTAATATCTATTTGGGTGTTTTTTACTGCATGTGAATAGCGCGATACAAGATAGGCGATGTTTATCTTGTCGTCGGGAGTGGAAATGTAGCGCAACGCTGCTATTAGTATGTTTAATGCGGTGGAAGAGGATAATAGATAGGCGTCGTCCGAGGTTATCGAGTAGCTTGGGAAACGCTCGCCGAACAGTTTGGCAATAGGGGCAATTTCCTTGTTTCGTCTTACAAGAATTGTTATATCTGACGGCTTTACGCCTTTTTCGTCGAGCAGGGTGCCGAGGGTGTTCATTAGTTGTTTGTAAACACTTTCTTCGAGAGTTCCATTCTCTTTGTCTATCATTCTTACTTCTACGTAGCCTTTTTGTGGCTTTTCGGGTAAAATCTCTTGCTCTACATCGCTGTATGCACGTGTAAGTTCTTCGCCGCTCTCGCCTAGTTCGTAGGTATATTGTTCGCTTATCTGGCGGGCGGCAGATGTAAATAATTTATTGTTAAAGTCAATTATATTACGTTCGCTTCGGCGATTAATCTTGAGTGTGTCGCTTTTTACTAGGTGGTTGGGAAATTCTTTTTCGAGATTGTTAAGTATGCTCCAATCGCTGTTTCTCCAGCGATAAATTGATTGCTTTACGTCGCCTACAATCAGGCACTTGTTGCCACGCGATATTGCTTCGTGTAGCATGACTTTAAAATTTTTCCATTGCAACGAGGATGTATCTTGAAATTCGTCGATGAAAATGTGGTGTATTTCGGCACCTATCTTTTCAAAAATAAAGGAGGTGTTACCTGTTATCATCTGACTTAAAAGATATGTTGTTTGTGCAAGAAGGAAACGGTTTTCGCGATTGTTCTCTTCGTTTAACACTTGTGCGATGCTGTTGAGCAGTCGCAGTTGGTGGAAACGTTGTGTCGATAGGCGGCAACTGTTAAGGATGGGAAGATTTTTCTCGCGCAGGATGATAGCTTGCTCTATAAGCGTAATAATCTCTTGACGAGTGGAAGGGGAGAGTGCCGGGGATTTTGACATTTTCTCGGGTGCTTCTACGCAGGTGGTAACAAATTTGTTGGCTATAGGAAATTCGTCATTCTTCAGTTTGGTGAAAAATCCCCACAACCCCGATTTTTTCTGATAAAAATCATCTACTGTAAGCCCTGCTTCTTCGGCTATTGCAAAAAAACGATTGGCACATTCGTGTGCCACGTTTAGTATCTCTTTTTCTATGGAATTAATTGTTTTGCGATATTCGGCAAGCAATGCTCCGTTGTTCGCATCTATTTCTGTACGCAGTTTTTCACCTTTTTCTTGATAAACTTCACTTAGGATATTTTTTGCAAACTCTTTTATTGTTTCATTTATGTGCCAACTTTTGTCGTTGGAAAGATGCTCTTCGATGTATTCTACAAGCCACAGCATCTCTTTGGCTGTGGGAGTAAGTTTTTTTATAAGGGTGTCCACTGCCTCTTCGAGCAGTTTTTCGCTGTCGAGGGTTATTGCAACATCGCCGCTTAGGTCAAGTTCGCGTGCAAGACCGCGAAGGATTGTTTGAAAGAATGCATCTATTGTCTGCACGCGAAAGTGGCTGTAGTCGTGCAACATCATCCTAAGAGCCCTATCTGTACGCTCGCGTACCTCTGCGTCGCTCAGTTTGGGAAACGATGCGCGCACTATTTTAAAGTAGCTTTCCGAGGATGGCAGTGAATGAGAAATTCCATAAAGCTGGCTCAATATACGTTCTTTCATTTCGGCGGTAGCCTTGTTTGTAAAGGTTACTGCCAAAATATGTTTATATGCTGACGGATGGTCCACCAACAACTTTATATACTCTACAGCAAGAGTGAAAGTCTTACCCGAGCCTGCCGATGCTTTATATACTTTTAAAGATGAGTCCATTTTCTAATGTGTGTGGAGTGTCAGAATGTAAAATTACAACTTTTAGTTTAATATTCAGCATTCTTTCAACGGAATAATAAAAAAACATCCGTTTCTTTTTAGAACTACAAAATTGATGTATCTTTGAAATTTGAAAATATAAACATAAATAATCACATGAAACTAAAAAATATATTAATTTATATCTTATTATTGACACTGCCATTAATGTTGTATGCAAAGCCTGCCGACCGCAGAGTGCGCAACGTGAAACAATCAGATGGAACAACGCTCCGAATTTTTCAGACAGGTGATGAGTTCTTTCATTATTATTGTACCGAAGATGGAAAGCCTGTAGTACGCGGAGCCAATGGTGATTATTTCTATGCAACCCTTTCGGAGCAAGGTGAGCTTGTAAGTGCAGACTTCTTGGCACACAACATTGAAGAGCGTACAATGACCGAGCTTTCTCTTTTGACAGCAAATACACGTAACGGAATAGAAGAGTCACTGTATACTATTGCCAAACAACGTAGAGCAGCCTCGACGAAAGGTGTAACCTCTGACGGACCTTTTGCCGAATTTGGAATAAAACAAACAATAAAACCTCTCGGAGAGATAAATGTACCGGTTATCCTTGTGCAATTTAAAGACGAGAAATTTACTTATAATAAGGATTTTGTTGAGAAGAATTATAATGGCAGTAATTTTGTCGGATTGCACGGGAAAGGAATAGGTAGCGTGCGTGACTATTTTATTAATCAATCAGATTCCCTTTTCTGTCCGAATTTTGTAGTGCTCGATGTTGTGACACTAGCCAATAACATGGAGTATTATGGAGCAAACAACAGTGTAGGCGACGATAAACGTCCCGAAGAGATGATTACCGAAGCTTGTGCCGCCCTTGACAGTACAGTTGATTTTTCGATTTTTGACAACAATGGCGATGGAGAGGTTGAATTTGTATATTGCATATACGCAGGCTATGCAGAATCTTCGGGAGCTTCGGAAAATACTATATGGCCGCACCAATGGACTCTTTCAGCTACAAATAAAACTATGAAACTTGATGGAGTTGTCATAAACACATACGCTGCAAGTAGCGAACTTGCATTTACAAAAGCTGATGAAGGCATTGACGGACCGCAACTTGATGGAATAGGCTCTTGTTGTCACGAATTTTCTCATTGTTTGGGACTTCCTGATTTTTACGATACTTCGGGACGTACATATTCAAATTTCGGAATGGATTATTGGGACTTAATGGATTATGGCTGTTACAATAATGATGGTTATGTTCCTATTGGATATAGTGCGTATGAGAGAGATTTTATGGGGTGGAGAAAATTACAAACTATCACAGAGAGTGGTCATTATAGCCTTGAAGCTTTAACCTCGGGCGGTGTAGGGTATAAAATTGTAAATAATGCCAATAGTGACGAATATTATATTTTAGAGAATAGACAAGCTGAAGGGTTCGACTCATATATATTCAATAGTGGAATGTTGATAATACATGTGGATTATTCCGCAAGTGTATGGATAGATAATGAGGTGAATTATAATCTTGCCCGACAAAGATATACAATTATTCCGGCTGATAATAAGCAACTTCCGATGTATAGGGCAAACTCTGTCAAGGAGTATGAAGATAACTTGCGAGGAGATGTTTGGCCGGGAACTTCGGGTAACCGTGAACTTACAGATGTAAGTACTCCGGCTGCAAAAGTTTACACGGGTGGATATATGAGTAAGTCTATAAAAAATATTACACATGAAGATGGCATTATAACTTTTTCTTTTATGTGGGACAAACTTCCAACCCCGACATTGTTGCAACCTCAAGATATTAGTGAGAATGGATTTACTGCGAAATGGGAGAGTGTTGAAAATGCTGCTACATACGATGTGCAGCTTTTCTCTGTTGAGACTGTTGCCGATGGTAGTGGTGATGTAAAAACGTTAATTTATGAAGATTTTTTGGCGTGCAGTCGCTCAAATGTTGATATTACACATGAAATAAATAAGTATACGATAAACAGTGGATGGTACGGGCTTAATCTGTGGAGCGAAATGGGAGTATTGCGCATAGGTACTTCCGGCGAATATGGCGAACTTGTTACTCCATATTTTCAAACGCCTTATAATGGAGAGGTAATAGTGTCCTTTATTGCAAAAAAATACCAGTCTCTTGATGGCGATGTTAAGTTAAAAGTTCTTTCGGAATATGTCGATTGTGAGACTTTTGATGCTAAAGTGGTTGAAGTGGGTGATGAGTGGAGTGCTTACGAATTTATTTTTCCTAAAAGGGGGGATGATGTTTGTGTTGCATTTACGACCGAGGAGACGACCGATGGAAAGGCTCGTGTTTGCATAGATGATATTGTTATTACTCAAGTAAGTACCGAGCGTGAAACTTTACTCGGTTGCTACAATACTGCTGAAACGTATTATTATTTCACTGAGCTTGCCGAGGGTAAATATCGCTATCGAGTAAAGGCACTTAACGATGGTATTGAGTCGGATTTTTCAAATAAGCAAGAGGTGTTGCTTGGTGTAAATAGTTCAATTAATGGTATTCCAAAAGGAGACGAGGCGTTTGTTGAGATATATTCTCTTTCGGGGAATTGTGTCTATAAAGGAGTTACTCGGGAAATGCCATTGTTGAAGAAAGGTGTTTATGTAGTACGCAGACAAGGAAGATGCGAAAAGATTTATATAAAATAGGCATTAAAAAAAATGGCGTGAAATTTTTCACGCCATTTTTCTTATTCATCTATACGAATGCTGCAACTATCGAAAATGTTTAATCCGCTTTTCTCCATAATGTATTTAATGGCAGCTTGTGCCTTTACCGAGTTTCCGGCTTTGTCAATTGGCGGCGCAAAGGCGGAGATTCCGAATAGTCCGGGCAGGACCCCCATTACTCCGCCACTGACGCCTGACTTTGCCGGAAGGCCGGATGAGAATAACCAATCGCCACTATGTTCGTAAAATCCGACACTTGCTATCATTGAGATTATTTTTGGGCTTAATCGAGCCTCGAAAATCCTTACTCCACTTTTTGGGTTTAGACCTTCGTTGGCAATTGTTGCTGCGAATATGGAGAGTTGTTCGGTTGATACTCCCAACGAACATTGTTTTGTGTAAAGGTCGAGAGAAAGTTCCGGGTCATCGTATATGCGGTTGTAATTTTTCAGCAGCCATGCTATTGAACGGTTGTTGAAGTTCGTGAGTGCTTCGGAGTGATAAAGTTCTTCGATAAACTCACTTCTGCTTCCGCATAAGGCATTGATATTGTCGCATATTGATTTCCACTTTTGCCCTTTGTTGCCAACGGGTCGCACCATGCTTACGGCGGCTATTGCGCCGGCATTAACCAAAGGAGTAGATGGGTGGTCGTTCTCCAAAAGTATTGCCATTATGGAATTGTAGGGAAGCCCTGTAGCATCGGCACCTATCATATTAAGGACAGTTTCACAACCATATTCTTTCATTATCAATAGTGCGGTTGCTACTTTGGATATTGACTCAATGCCAAAAATATAATCATAATCTCCGATGTTTATAATATCTCCATCGACGAAGCATAAGGATAGCGCGAAGAGGTCGCTATTCTCTTTAGCAAGGTAGGGAATATACCCGGCGTTGTTGCCTTCTTTGATTTTTTTACAATGCTCGTAAGCATCGCTTACAATCTTTTTAAGTTCCTTTTTAGTTATTCTCTTCTCCATGAGTCGAACTATTTTTTTGGCTTTCCTGTACCTGTATGAGTGTATACACTTCCGTGCACTTTGGCATTGTTGTCGGTGGCAATGCGCGAGGTTGTAGGATACTCCAATTTTTGCAATTCGTTTACAGCGTTTGCAATGTCAGTAAGCAGTTGGTCGGCCATGTCTCGGCTGAATCCCTGACGAACGACAATGCGCATGACAATAGTTTTTTCCAAATTAGCAGGCAGGGTGTAGGCAGGTACCATCCATCCACTCTGACGCAATTTGTCTTGCAGGTCGTAAAGTGTCCATTTTGCCTTTTTTGCATACTCGGGCTCCATATGCCAAATGAAGAGGGGGTTGCATATTTTCTTTGAATAGTTGCAGAAAGGCTTCATCTTACCTATCTGTTCGTGTAGATATTCGGCAACTTTCATGGTGTTGCTTTGTATTTTTTTATAACCTTCGAATCCTAAACGGATGAATTGGTAATATTGTCCCAGAATCTGTGCCGCTGGGCGCGAGAAATTAAGTCCTACCTGTGTAACCTCGGCTCCAAGATAGTTTACGCTGAAAGACATTGTTTCGGGAAGATATTTTTTGTCTTTCCAAATTACCCATCCGAGGCCCGGATAAACAAGGCCGTATTTGTGGCCGCTGGTGCTGATGGAGTGTACCCATTTGAGACGAAAATCCCATTTTTTATGTGGTTCGAGGAATGGTTCTATAAAGCCTCCCGAGGCAGCATCGACGTGTATGGGTATGTCGTATCCTGTCTCTTTGTTGAATTTATCAAGATGTTTGTCAAGTTCTTCGACGTCGTCGTTAAGGCCGGTCCATGTGACACCCATGATGGGCACAATGCAAATGGTATTTTCGTCGCATAATTTTATCGCTTCTTCGGGGTCGAGAGTGGGCTTTTGGAGAGAAATTGGCACTGTGCGCATCTCTATCTGCCACAGTTGGGCGAATTTCTCCCATACTACTTGATAGGCCGAGGATATTACTATATTAGGGTGTGTGACGGGCTTACCGGCTTCGATTCTTCTTTTCTTCCATCGCATCCAAGCTGCCACACCTCCGAGCATACAGGCTTCGCTTGAGCCGATGCCTAATGCTCCGGTCTTCCATTTGCTTGTTTCGGGGGTGTTCCAAAGGTTGGCGACTATGTTGATGCACTTTGCACACATTACTGCAACGCGAGGATATTCTGTCTCGTCGATGTAGTTGATTGCAATGGCATCGTTCATCAGTTTTGTTGCATAGGGGTCCATGTAGGTGGTGACGAATGTTGCAAGATTCAGTCTGGGCTGCGTCTGGGCATATGTCTCGTCCTTGACCATACGATAGGCAATCTCGGGGGTGGTGGATTGCTCGGGGATTTTGTCTGCGGGAGCGGGTTCCAACATTTCGTGTGAGCCGAATACTGCGGTTGTCACAGTGTCGGGATTTGTTTCAAATGGATTGATGTTCATAATGATTTTGTATAAAAAGGTTATGATTATTGTTCATTGCATTAAGTGCGTATGAACGTTTTTATGAGGAACATTTTTTTTCTTTTATGGTTCGTGGTTGATACTTTATTTTATATTTTATTGACACTATGAACTTTTGCAGTGTGACATTGTTTATGCTTTAAAAATATGTGTTATGAATTTAAGAACAGGTAGAGGAGAAATTTCTTTGTCGGCGATGTTGGGTATATGGTCGGTGGCTGCGCTTACGTCTTTGCCGGGATTGGCTGTATCGCCTATATTGGGAGATTTATCGAAAATTTTTCCGGGGGTTTCGGAACTTGAGATTCAGATGCTTACATCGTTGCCTTCGTTATTGATTATTCCCAGCATGTTGCTGGCTGGTAAACTTGCCGAATGTGTGGGCTATACTAAGGTATTGCTTGTTGGACTTGTGTTGTTTTTTTTGAGTGGTGTACTGTATCTTTTCTCAAATGATATAAATGAACTTATTTGGATAAGCGCGTTATTGGGTGTTGGGGCAGGAATGATAATTCCTTTGTCTACGGCGTTAATTTCGCGTTTTTTTACGGGTAATTATCGAACTAAACAGTTTGGTTATGTGTCGGCTGTTTCTAATCTGGCGCTTGTGGTTGCTACTGCACTTACCGGTTATCTTGCGGATATAAATTGGAAATTGCCTTTTACTGTTTATCTTCTCCCGCTTGTTTCACTTGTTCTTTTGCCCGGAATTGCTAATGTGGAGAAGAAAAAGGCGTTCTCCGTGAATTGTGATAATAGCGAAAAGGGTGCATCGGGAAATATAAAAATCGGTGTGCCGGTGTCTAATATGTGGTATTATTTTTTAATTACATATATTGTACTGATTATTAGTTTGAATCTTCCGTTCTTGCTCGAGAATTATGGTTATAGTGGTGATTCTTCGGGGGTGCTTATTGCTGTGTTTTTTCTTGCGATAATGTTACCGGGCTTTTTTATAGGTTATTTTAAGAAGCATTTGGGAACGTTGGTGCGTTTTTTCTCGTTGTTGATTATTGCTGTGGGGCTTGCGGTGTTGCTTGCTTTTCATACTTTGCCGGCGATGGTTTTGGGGTGTTTCCTTACGGGGTTCGGCTATGGAATTGCGCAGCCTCTTGTTTATGAGAGTACTGCTGCGTCGGCTTCTCCGTCACGTGCTTCGCTTGCGCTTGCGTGGGTAATGGTCATGAATTATATTGCTATTCTTTTGACGCCTTTTATCTTGGATTTTTTTCAGTTGATTTTTCATACAAAATCGCAGCAGTTTCCTTTTGTTTTTAATATGATTATTGCTTTTGTTGCATCGGTATTTTATCTTGCGGCTGTGAGGAAAAGAGGGTAGTGTTTATTTTGTCCGGAATATTGTTGCTTGAATTTATTTTTTGCTAATTTTGCAGAAAAGTGACGGTTTATTAGATAAAGATTTTTTTTATATTGAACTGTCATTTACTTTTTTGTTAAAAAGCGAGAAATATGAATTATAATTTGTTTCTAAGAAAAGTAACTGTTTTTGTAATTGCTATATGCGTGTTTTTTACAGCCTCGGCCGAGAATAATACAAAGAGTGTAGTTTGCAATTGTGTTGTCGATGGTGTTGAGAGAATGTATAAACTTTATGTTCCCGAGGGTATTAAAAAGAATGCTCCATTGGTTTTTGTTCTGCATGGTTACGGTGGCTCATTCAATCTTGATGGTAAGGGTTTTAACGAATGTGCCGACCGTCACGGCTTTGCTGTGTGCTATCCTCAAGGCTCGAAAGATGGACGTGGAAAAAATTGTTGGAATGTAGGTTATCCTTTTCAGGCGGATATGACTGTTGATGATGTTTCGTTTCTTTGCAAACTTGCAAAAAAATTGCAAAAGGAGCATAAACTGAGTCGTAAAAATGTATTTTGTACGGGAATGTCGAATGGTGGGGAAATGTGCTATCTGCTTGCATACGATCGCCAGAGTACTTTTAAGGCTGTTGCGCCTATTGCCGGACTTACAATGGAATGGATGACAAAGGCTTACACTCGCACGCGTCCTATTCCTCTTTTTGAGATTCATGGTACAAAGGATAAGACCTCTGAGTGGACCGGTGATCTTGATAATAAGGGTGGTTGGGGTGCGTATATTGCTGTGCCCGATGCTGTGAATTATTGGGTGGGGCGCAATGGTTGCAAACGTGAACAGACTGATACTCTTCCACTAAAAAGTGCCGATGCGCATGTTGTTGTTTCTCATAAATATGTTGGTGCGAAGGGTGCAAAAGATGTGTGGCTATACGAAATTATTGGTGGCGGTCACACTTGGGGCGATAAAGATATTGATACTGCCGAGGAAATTTGGAAATTCTTCAGCCTTTTTGTTAAATGATTCTATTTGAGAGAATTATTTTTTTTCAGAATGTTCTTTCTTGCGCATCTTACTGAGGGGACGAGCATTGATTCTTCCATTGTTTCGAGTATGGTTTTTAGTTCCGAAAGTAATTCGGGGTATGCTGCGCTTTGTTTAAATGCGAGTTTCATGCTTAGGACTCTTATTGCGCATGGAACCTTTGCCGATACTATATTGTCTAAGCAGTAGTTAAGAAATTTTACATTAATGTTTATTGTGTCGATTTTTAATTTCTCTAATATTGATAGTAGCAGACGACGGGTCTTTTCGTGAGTTGTAGTTTGTATTACTTCCATAATAAATTGTGTCTGTCCGGACAACCAAATTTCGGTTCCTTTTCCGGCGTTCAAAAATATATGCGCTACATTTGCTGATAGTTCCTTATCCTCCTCGGCTATTAAAGGGAGAATTTCCTCGCAATTATATGGATTTACATTTTTTGCAAATGCAAGAATCTCCTCTTTTGACATTTTATGCGAGAGTGTTAAGCGTAGGGCTTCTTTATTTTGTTTCATCCTCAATATTATTATGCAAATGGAGTGAAGAAAATATTTTTGTATTGCAAATTTATATAATTCTTTCAAAGAACGAACTTTAATTTCATATTTTCAAAAAAAAATAATATCTTTGCGAATCTTAATAGAAATGATTGAAAATGGACAAAAAATTTCCGGTATATAACCAATTGAATCTGCCTCAGATTAATAAAGAGGTGTTGAAAGAGTGGGACGAGAATGATGTGTTTACAAAAAGTATGACCGAGCGCGAGGGTGCTCCGTCGTTTGTCTTTTACGAAGGTCCTCCTTCGGCAAACGGAATGCCGGGAATTCACCACGTAATGGCACGTGCCATCAAAGATACTTTCTGCCGTTTCAAGACTATGAAAGGTTTTCAGGTGAAACGTAAGGCCGGTTGGGATACTCATGGACTCCCTGTTGAGCTTGGTGTTGAGAAGAAACTTAATATTACCAAAGAGGATATTGGCAAGAAAATCTCTGTGGATGATTATAATAGAAATTGCCGCGAAGAGGTTATGAAATATACTCGCGAGTGGGTGGAACTTACTCGCAAAATGGGATATTGGGTGGACCTTGAAAATCCTTATATAACATACGAGAATAGCTATATTGAGACACTGTGGTGGTTGCTGAAACAACTTTATAATAAAGGATTGCTTTATAAAGGTTATACTATTCAGCCCTATTCTCCGGCTGCAGGAACAGGCCTCAGTTCTCACGAACTTAATCAGCCCGGTTGTTACCGCGATGTTAAGGATACTACAGCCGTTGCGCAGTTCCGCATGCTCGACCCTAAGCCTGAAATGACTGAGTGGGGTACTCCCTATTTTGTAGCTTGGACAACAACACCTTGGACGTTACCTTCAAATACTGCATTGTGCGTTGGCCCTAAAATAGACTATGTTGCTGTGCAGACATACAACGCATACTCGGGAGAGCCTGTAACAGTGGTGCTTGCAAAGGCTCTGCTCGCGGCTCACTTTAATCCTGCAGGCGTGGAACTTCCTCTTGAGAGTTACAAACAGGGCGACAAAATTGTTCCTTACAAGGTTGTTGGCGAATATAAAGGTACGGACCTTGTAGGCATGCGCTACGAGCAGTTGTTCCCCTGGGTTAAGCCTGTCGTTAAGGATGAGAATGGCACAATTACTCCTTCGGACGCAGCTTTCCGCGTAATTCCCGGTGACTATGTAACTACTGAGGATGGTACAGGTATTGTGCATATTGCTCCCACCTTTGGTGCCGACGATGCTGCTGTTGCAAAAGCTGCGGGCGTCCCCTCGCTATTCATGGTAAACAAAAAAGGCGAGACACGTCCGATGGTAGATTTTCAAGGCCGTTTCTGGGTACTTGACGAACTTGACGAGGAATTTGTGAAAAATTGCGTAAACATCGAGGCTTATGCAGAGTATTCGGGCGCGTATGTGAAGAATGCATATGATCCCCAATATACAGTAGATGGTAAGTTCGATGAAAAGGCTGCTGCAAAGGCCGAGACTCTTGATATTCAGTTGTGCATGTGGATGAAACAGCAGAATAAAGTATTCAAAATAGAGAAACACGTTCACAATTATCCTCATTGTTGGCGCACAGACAAGCCTGTTCTCTATTATCCGTTGGATAGTTGGTTCATCAAGGCATCGGAGATGAAAGAGCGTATGTCGCAGTTGAACAAGAATATCACTTGGAAACCCGAATCGACAGGTACGGGACGTTTCGGCAAGTGGCTCGAGAATCTTAACGACTGGAACCTCAGCCGCAGCCGTTATTGGGGAACACCCTTGCCCATCTGGACAAGTGAGAGTGGCGAGGCTGTCTGCATAGGCTCTATAGAGGAACTTTATAACGAAATTGAAAAGTCGGTTGCAGCCGGCATTATGCCCAGCAATCCCTATAAAGATAAAGGCTTTGTTCCCGGTGATTATAGCAAAGAAAATTATAACAAGATAGACCTTCACCGTCCCTATGTTGATGATATTAAACTTGTTTCATCAACAGGCGAAGTTATGAAACGCGAGCTTGACCTTATTGACGTTTGGTTCGACTCGGGTGCAATGCCTTACGCGCAGATACACTATCCTTTTGAAAATAAAGAGGTATTTGACAGTGGCTCAATCTATCCTGCCGACTTTATTGCCGAGGGTGTGGACCAGACACGCGGATGGTTCTATACTCTGCACGCAATAGGTACAATGGTGTTTGACAGCGTTGCTTACAAGACTGTAATTTCAAACGGCCTTGTACTCGACAAGAATGGCGACAAAATGTCTAAACGTCTCGGTAACGCAGTAGACCCGTTCGGAACTATCGAGCAGTATGGTAGCGACGCACTTCGCTGGTACATGATTACAAACTCAGCTCCTTGGGACAATCTTCGCTTCAACGAAGAGGGTGTTAAAGAGGTTACACGTTCGTTCTTCGGCAAACTGTACCAAACATACAGTTTCTTCACAATGTATGCTAATGTTGATGGCTTTACATTTGCCGAGCCTTTAATTCCCATCGAGGAACGCCCTGAACTTGACAGATGGATTATTTCCGAGCTTAACTCTCTTACAAAGAATGTAAATGATTGTCTCAATGATTATGAGCCTACAAAAGCCGGTCGTTTGATTCAGGATTTTGTTATTGACAATGTCAGCAACTGGTTCGTTCGCTTGAGCCGCAAGCGTTTCTGGGGGTCGGATATGAGCAAAGATAAACTCTCTGCTTATCAGACACTTTATACTTGTCTCGAGACTGTTGCACGCCTTATTGCTCCCTTTGCACCGTTCTACGCTGAGCGTCTTTACAAGGACATGACAAGCGTGACGGGCTGTGAGTATAGTTCGGTACACCTTGCAAAATATCCCGAGTGTGACGAGGCGTGTGTAGATAAAGAACTTGAGTATAGAATGGAGCTTGCGCAACAAATTTCCTCAATGGTGCTTGCACTGCGCAAAAAAGAGCATATTATCGTGCGTCAGCCTTTGCAGAAAATTGCTATTCCCACAACCGATGAGGTTATGAAGAATAGAATAGAGGCTGTAAAGGCATTGATTCTCAGCGAGGTGAATGTTAAAGAGCTTGTGTTTGTTGAGGGCGACGGTATTCTTGTGAAAAAGATTAAATGTAACTTCCGCACACTTGGTAAAAAGTTTGGCAAACTGATGAAGAGCATTAATGCAGCCGTTACGGAAATGACACAGGAGCAGATTGCTTCGCTTGAGGCAAATGGTTCAATTACACTGAATGTAGAGGGTGTTGACGCTACCATCGAAACTGCAGACGTTGAAATATATAGCGAGGATGTTCCCGGCTGGACTGTTGCAAATGAAGGTGCCTTGACTGTAGCTCTCGACGTTGAGGTTACAGACGAATTGCGTCAAGAGGGTATTGCACGCGAAATTGTCAAGAAAATTCAGACAATGCGAAAAGAGTGCGGCCTTGATATTGTAGACCGTATAATTGTAAATATCTCAAAGAACGACGCAAGCGACGAGGCTGTAAACAAATTTGCCGACTATATAAGCAATCAGGTTCTTGCCGACTCACTGCAGCTTGTTGAAAATGTTGATAATGGCGAGGCTGTGGAACTTGATGATGCAACAATATATATAAACATTGTAAAAGCTTAGCAACTAACTTAATAAATATATATACTATGGCTGAAAAACTTCGTTATTCGGATGAGGAACTTGAGGAGTTTCGCGCAGTTATAAACGCTAAACTCGAACTTGCTAAACGCGACTATGATCAAATGATGAAAAGTCTTCGCAATGAAGATGGAAATGATGTATCTGATACCTCGCCTACATATAAGGGACTTGAGGATGGAAGTTACACTTCGTCAAGAGAGGAACTTATGCAACTTGCACAGCGTCAGGCTAAATTTATTCAAGGTCTTCAGGCGGCATTAATCCGAATTGAGAATAAGACTTACGGTATTTGTCGTGAAACAGGTAAACTTATTGCAAAGGAGCGTCTGATGGCAGTTCCGCATGCAACATTGAGTATTGAGGCTAAAATGGCCGGAAAAAAGTGATGCTGAAAAATAGTAAACGCTTAACTCTGTCACTTGCAATTTTGATAATTGCAATTTTGGCGGACCAAATAATCAAATTCGCGGTAAAGCTCTCGATGTTTAAACACGAGAGTATCCGCGTGTTTGATTGGTTTTATATATACTTCACTGAAAATAAAGGAATGGCCTTCGGAATGGAATTGTTTGATAAACTCTTTCTTACAAGTTTCCGTTTAGTGGCTGTCACATTTATCACATATTATCTGTTAAAGATAATAAAGAATATAAAATTTCCCACAGGCTATATTGTTTGTGTGGCATTTGTGCTTGCCGGAGCTATTGGAAACTTGATTGATTCAATATTCTACGGAGAAATATTTACCGATAGTGACGGACGTATTGCCCAGCTTGTAGAGTGGGGCAAAGGATATGGGGATTTTCTTCACGGTCAAGTGGTGGATATGTTTTATTTTCCACTATTCGGATTTGATTGGCCCGAATGGATGCCTTTTGTCGGTGGGGAGCATTTTATATTTTTCAGTCCGATATTCAATTTTGCCGATGCGTGTGTAAGCTGCGGAATGATTGCTATACTGCTTTTTTATGGTAAATATTTGAATATGAGTTTTAAAAAATAATTTAAGGTAGATACTAATGAAAAGGTTGCCCATAAATTTGTTTTTTACAATATGTTTATTGCTCATATTGTTTGCATCTTGTCAGGTAAAAACCCCTGAGGATATAATACAACCTGACAAAATGGAGACTCTTTTGTATGATTATCATATTGTTCAAGCAATGGGTAACGATGTTAATAGCATGCAAGAGTATCATGTGAAGCTTTATTATGAGTATCTTTTTAAAAAGCATGATGTAACTAAGGCTTTATTTGATTCCTCTCTTGTGTGGTATACACGTCATCCGGCACATCTTACTAAAATATATGCCAATCTTAAAGAGCGTCTTGATAATGAGGTTACTATTATGCAAGAGGAGAAAAATCTGGAGAAAGCGATGTTCCAAATTTCTGAAGATGTTACGATAGATACTTTGGAATTGTGGACAGGAATGAGTGTGACGGAATTGACCCGTGTGCCTTATAATAACAGATTGCTCTTTTCGTTTAAATCCGATTCGGCTTTTGTTGCAGGTGATAGTCTTGTGTTGAGGTTAAATACTCGTTTCTTTTCGGAACAAAAGAAACTTCAAAATATGTATGCAGCAATTCTTGTTGCGTATAAAAATGCTCCGACAAAAAGTTATGCGATAAATATAGATAAATCCGGTTCGTACACACTGCAGGTGCCACGTGACTACGATTGCACGATGAAAGAACTTAGCGGATTTATATATTATAATGATAATGATGATTCTATAAAATCGGGAGTTGTATTGAGCGATCTTTCATTGTTGCGTATACATCCACCAATCACAGAAGAGCTTGAGGCTGATAGTATTCAGAAAATAGAGGAGGATAGTATTTTAAAGGTCTCTGATGATAGTATAGTAAATGTAGAGGGTGATACTATTCCTAACATAGAAAGTGACACTATTATAAAGGAAGAGGAAAAATAGCATTCAAAATTGCGGAAAATGATATACGCCACACATAAATTATATGATTGCATGCAACGTGTAACAACCTTTCAAGTGGTAGAAACAAAGAATGGGTGTGTGTCGGATATATCTAATTTTGAATGTGAAAAACACTCTATGCAGTGGTACGATGCAATAGTACTTTCATCAAACAAAAGTAAAGGATGTTTTTTGGAGACTTTTGTTCAAGTACTTGAATATCTTGCTTGTACCGGTGAGAATAATTCCCTTTATGCTTATGGCATTATATGCGAGCCTGATGGATGCACCGTTACGCAACTTTTGTAATTAAAGATTGCGACGACGGAATTCACCACAGACTATAGCTGTCGCAGTAGAGACATTCAACGATTCTGATGTTGTGCGTCCGACAGGATAGCTGGGGATGAGAAGGCGTTTGTCTATGAGTTTTTCACATTCTGCGCCTATTCCGTTTCCTTCATTGCCCATTACTATTATTCCGTTATTTGAGAGTTTATGCTCATAAATGTTTTTACCATCGAGGAATGTTCCATAAACGGGGATTGATTTTTCGAGCGAAGCAAGAAATTGTGGAAGTTCGACATAATAGACATTCACTCGCGCTATTGCTCCCATCGTTGCTTGGACGGTCTTGGGATTATAAACGTCTACGGTGCCGATAGAGCAATATATATCTTCAATTCCGAACCAATCGGCTATTCTTATGATTGTTCCTAAGTTTCCGGGGTCTTGAACATCGTCAAGAGCCAGACAAAGTTTTTGCTTAGGGGTGTTTGTGTCGGGAGTGTTGCTTCTCTGCTTGAAAAGGCCAACTATTCCTTGCGGAGATTTTAAGAAACTTACTTTTTTAAGTTCATCGTCGCTGACAGTGATAATTTCGCCTGTTTTTTTGCTTTTTAATCCTGCAGTATGTTTTTCGGTAGCTATAATCTTGTAACACTCTATATCTGAGGCTATAAGGTCGTTCACCAATTTTTCTCCTTCGGCAACAAAGAGATTCGTTTCTTTGCGAAATTTTTTCATCTCCAACGAGCGGACCTGTTTTATAAGATTCTTGCTGAGCATGGCAACCTTCGAAAAAATTGAATTTATAGTAATTTTTGCAAAGCTACTAATAAAATTGTAGAGTGAAGCGTTTGTAACGGGAAAAACATAATATTTTGCTGACTTTTTCTTGTAATGTCATATATATATTGTACTCTCCGTAAAATATTAAGCTTTCGTGTTTTTTTCTGCGCCCGACTTTTACTATCTTTGCAAACTAAAGCTTGAGTTGAATGATGTCTTTAAGAAAAGAAATATATCTGTTACTGATTCTGTTACTTGCATCGTGCTCGGTCTCCAAATTCATTCCGGAGAATGAGTATATGCTTAACAGAGTAGATATTATTTCTCATAATAAAGAAAATTATGTGGCTCAGGCTCGCTCGTATGTAAGACAGAATCCAAATTCTAAGTGGTTCAGCCTTGTAAAAGTTCCATTGTATGTATATTCTGCTTCGGGCAAAGATAGCACTAAGTGGATTAACAGGTCGTTGCAGAAAATAGGCGAGGCTCCGGTTATATATGATAGTAAGCAGGCTGAACTTACGCGTGAGAGTATTGAAACTATGTTGAAAAACAATGGTTATCTGCATGCTACTGTCGATTTTGAACCTAAAGTTGTTAGTGGCAACAAGATTAATGCCACATATTATCTACACGAACGTGAACAATACAAAATTGTCGGAATTACTCGTGAGATAGAGGATTCATTGGTCGAGAGTTACGTTGTTGCTGATAGTGCAGAAACACTGTTAAAAAAAGGTATGCCTTTCAGCATTAATACTCTGAACAAAGAGCGTGAGCGTGTTACGGCTATGCTTAGAAACGTTGGTTTTTATAAGTTTCAAAAGGAGTATATTTCTTTTATAGCCGATACTGCTTATCATTCGACGGATATTAATATCAAGATGAAAATTGCTGCATTCAAAGAGAATGTGCAAGATGTTCCTACTTCTCACCAGCAGTACCATTTGGGTAATATATACTTTGTTTCGGACGCGGGCTTGAGACTCGACGATAATGAACTTTCCCTTTGTGATACTATGCACATTGGGAATTATGATCTACTTTATAGAAATAAACTTTTTATTCGTCCTACTGTACTTTCTAATCAAACATATATTTTACCGGGTGAGCTTTATTCGCAAAATAGAATAGATAGAACATATAACTCTTTTTCGCAACTTAGTGCTTTGAAATATACAACATTAAGAATTAAAGAAAATGAGGATGATAATTCATTGCTCGATTGCTATATAATGTTTGAACGAAGGAAACGTCGTTCGGTGACATTTGAAGTGGAGGGAACAAATACTGCCGGAGATTTAGGCGCAGCATGTTCGATGACCTTTTCGGATAGGAATCTGTTTAAAGGCTCCGAGGTTCTTTCGTTGCGATTGTTTGGAGCATATGAAGCAATTTCGGGATTGAGCGGATATATAAAGGATAGTTATTTTGAGTATGGCGCCGAACTTGGCTTGCGTATTCCCGGAGGTATTGTGTCGCACATGATTCCTGCCGAAAAAAGATTTTTAAAATCAACGACGCAATTTTCATTGCAATTTAATTCTCAGGAGCGTCCAGAATTTGAACGACAGATTCTGTCTGCTTCGTGGAGCTATCTGTGGAGCAAAAAACACTCTACACAGCATAAACTTGACATTTTAGACGTAAGTTATATTTATATGCCTTGGATTTCGGATACATTTAAACGTGAGTATCTGGATAGTATTTCTAATAGAAATTCAATTCTTAAATATAATTACGAAAATTTGCTGATTACAAAATTGGGATACTCTTTCTCGTACAATTCGGCTACAGGTAAAAAAGGTTTCCAGCCTATGGTATTTTCATTGCGTACAAACATAGAGAGTTCGGGTAATGTTCTTACGGGTGTAAACTCTTTATTATCGGCAAAGAAAAATTCCGATGAACAATACACTTTTATGGATATTGCTTATGCTCAATATATAAAAGGAGATGTGGACCTTACTGCTCACATGAATATTGATAGCCGTAACTCGTTTGTGATGCATTTGGGCTTAGGAGTTGCTTACCCGTATGGAAATTCCACTATTTTGCCGTTTGAGAAAAGATATTTTTCGGGTGGAGCCAATAGTATGCGTGGATGGACTGTCAGAGGCCTCGGTCCCGGTTCTTTCAAGAATCATAATAGAGATATTGATTTTATCAATCAGTCGGGAGATATGAAACTTGATGTTAATCTGGAGTATCGCTCGCACCTTTTCGGAAAACTTCATTCTGCTCTTTTTATTGATGCGGGAAATATATGGACTATCCGAAATTATAAAGAGCAGCCCGGTGGACAATTTGATATAAAAACATTTTATCAGGATATAGCTTTTTCCTACGGAATGGGATTGAGAATCGAACTTGACTTTTTTGTCTTTCGTCTCGATTGCGGCATGAAGGCGGTTAATCCGGCTTATTCGGGAAAAGATAGGTATCCGTTGTTTAATCCTGATTTAAGTAGGGACTTTGCGTTGCATTTTGCAGTGGGCTATCCTTTCTGATAATCAGTACTTTTGTTTGAAGAAAAATAAATAATATATGGAGATTCGATTTATGAGTATCGGTAGTGGCAGTTGTGGAAACTGTTACTATTTAGGCACCGAAAAATATGGTATACTTATTGATGCCGGCATACCTGTAAAGACTATACGCCTTGCTCTGAAAAAGGAAAATATTCCTTTTGAAAGTATTTGTGCTGTATTTGTCACTCACGACCATGCTGATCATATTAAGTCTTTAGGGGTTGTTGCTTCAAAAGCTATGATACCTATATATACCACAAAAAAAATTCATGAGGGTATCACTCGTAATTATTGTATAACTGCACCTATCGACCCACAGTATACGCGCTTTATAGAAAAAGAGAATACCTTGGAGTTTAAAGATATGAAAATAACTGCTTTTGAGGTTCCTCATGATGGCACGGATAATGTTGGTTATTGCATAGAAATAGGTGATAAGGTTTTTTGTTTCCTTACAGACTTGGGCTGTATTACAGAAATTGCCGCCGAGTATATAAATAAGGCAAATTATCTTGTTATTGAGGCTAATTACGAAGAGGAGATGCTTGCTATGGGTAAATATCCTAAATTCCTTAAAGACAGAGTGTCGAGCCGCACGGGACATCTGAGCAATCAGACGACTGCGCGTTTCCTTGCCGAAAATTTCAATGAGCATTTGAAATATATTTGGTTGTGTCATTTAAGCGAAGAAAATAACCATCCTGAACTTGCATATAAGGCCGTAGAGATGCAGATGAGAAGCTATGGTATTATTCCCGGAAAGGATGTTTACCTTGGTGTTCTCAAACGCTCTACGCCTTCGCCGCTTTATCATCTTGAATGTGGAGCTTCGCAGGGGGATTAATAAGGGAATAAGGAATTTATTATTAAAAAAGTAATAGAGTGTTTCCTAAAAACAGATAAAAAGAGTAACTTTGCACCTGAAAACGGGAATCCGTTTCCGCGTAGCATTCTTATGCTGCGCGTTTCAAATAAGTTAATAACAATTTTAATATATAGAGTCGATGAATTTTGTACAGGAATTGAAATGGCGCGGGATGATTCAGGATATGACACCCGGAACAGAAGAGCAACTTCAGAAAGAGATGACAACTGCTTATTTGGGTATCGACCCTACGGCAGACTCGTTGCACATTGGACACCTTGTCGGTGTTATGATGCTTCGCCACTTTCAACGTTCGGGCCACAGACCTATTGCGCTTATTGGTGGTGCTACGGGAATGATTGGCGATCCTTCGGGAAAATCTAAGGAGCGTGTACTTATCGACGAGGAAAGATTGCGTCACAATCAGGAGGCTATCAAAAACCAGTTGGCTCGTTTCCTTGACTTTGAGAGCGATGCTCCCAATGCAGCCATCCTTGTGAACAACTACGATTGGATGAAGACTTTCTCGTTCCTTGATTTTATTCGTAACATCGGTAAATTGATTACTGTGAACTATATGATGTCTAAGGATTCTGTAAAGCGTCGCATTACCGGCGAGAATGGTGCTGATGGAATGTCTTTTACTGAGTTCTCTTATCAGTTGTTGCAGGGTTACGATTATGTTTACCTTAATGAGAATTACGATTGTAAACTTCAGCTTGGTGGTGCCGACCAATGGGGTAATATTACCACGGGTACCGAAATGATTCGTAAAATATCGGGTAACGAGGTTTTTGCTCTCACTTGCCCCCTTATCACAAAGGCCGACGGTAAAAAATTTGGAAAAACCGAGCAGGGAAATATTTGGTTGGACAAACGCTATACATCGCCTTATACATTCTATCAATTCTGGTTGAATGTAAGCGATGAGGATGCTGACCGTTATATTAAAATATTTACTTCTATTCCACAAGAGGAGATTAATTCTCTTATCGAGGAACAGAAAGAGGCTCCGCACCTTCGTTCATTGCAGAAACGCCTTGCGAAGGAATTGACTATTTTGGTTCATGGTGAGGAGGAGTATGAGAAGGCTGTGGCTGCTTCGGGAATACTTTTCGGAAATGCAACGTCCGAGGCTTTGCGCTCGCTTGACGAAGAGACTCTGCTTGCTGTATTCAACGGAGTGCCTACTTTTGAAGTTTCGCGTGAGATGTTCAACGAGGGTGTTAAGGCTGTAGACCTTACAACCGAGGTTGCTGCTATTTTTGCCTCAAAAGGTGAGATGCGCAAATTGGTGCAGGGTGGTGGAGTTTCTGTAAATAAAGAGAAACTTGCAGCTTTTGACCAAATTATCACTGCTGCGGATCTTTTAAATGAGAAATATATTCTTGTTCAGAAAGGTAAAAAGAATTATTTCTTGTTGATTGCAAAGTAGTAGGGAAAGTAAAGATATTATAAGGTGCATGTGGTTGTGAGATTTTCTCGCAACCACTTTTTTTTATAAAATATGAGGTTGTTCAAATTTTATTCACAAAAAGTATTCACATATAAATACAAGTAAATAAAATGATTATATCTTTGATGGAATTTTTAGTGATTAATGTATTAAAAGTTTTGTTGAATTTTTCTGAAAAAACTTTGCAGAATAAAAAAAATATACTACCTTTGCATCGGTTTTGAGAAAAGCATGCGCTGTTAGCTCAGTTGGTAGAGCAATTGACTCTTAATCAATGGGTCCAGGGTTCGAGTCCCTGACGGCGTACTTAACAGGAGAAAATTTATTTTTCTCCTGTTTTTTTATTATTTTTGTGCAATAAAGTTTGCCGTGGTTGCAATATAATATTGCAGTTTGTGTATTGCACTCTTTTACAAACATTAAGTATAATGCATAAATAAAAAAGAAGATGCTCCAATTTATAAAAATCTACAATTTCTTGCGTAGGCTCATCAAACGATTCAGCGTAAAGTATTATCGCCAGATGAGTAAATACAGAATATCGTGGTCGCTGATAAAGTTGGTGGAAAGTTTCAGTAAGTTACAGTTGGCGTCGGCGGCATTAACTTATCATACGGTGTTTGCAATTGTGCCTATAATGTCGTTGATGATTGCCATTGCTAAAGGATTGGGCTATGATGATCTTTTTGTCAAGCAGATACAAAGTATTTTCGAAGGGCAGGAGATTATTTCAAGCAGTTTGATACTTTATGCTAACAGTTATTTGAGTAATACTAAAGTTACTATGTGGTTGGGCGTCGGTATTGGATTGATACTTTTGCTGTATTCTGTATTTTCTATTTTCAGTACTATTGATGCGACTTTCAATATGTTGTGGAACGAACGTGGTCGCAGCTTCCAGAAACTTATAAAAACCTTTGCCATAGTGTTGGTGATGCCTTTCATTGTTGTGCTTGCTCTTGTTTTGTGGTGGAGTGTTTCGTCTATATTCAGTAATGGCATTGTAAGGGAATTGAATGTGCTGATGGTCTCTGTTTCTACATATGTGGTTATTCTTTTTGCTGCTTATAAATATATTCCAAAGACTAAGGTGAAGGCAAAATATGCGGCTGTGTCGGCGTGTGTGTGTGGCTCTATTTTTGCGCTGATGCAATATTTCAGTTATCATATTATTTCCTCATTTAACTATAGAAATATTTATGGTGACCTTGCCAGCCTTATGATTTTTTTACTGCTTATTTATTTCTCGTGGACTGTGTGTCTGGCCGGTTCGAAATGGAACTTTTTCTTGCAAAAAGCCGATGAGCAGGAACATGAGGATGATTATAAGAGTATAAATCATCGCTATCATAAATTTTTGTGTCTGCTGGTTATAGAGCGAATAGAGTCGCTTCATCCATTCTCGGGACGTTTCAATGCCGAGGCTTTGGCTGCAAACACCGAAAAGGAGTATGGGCTGCCGTCGCATCTGACGCTTGATATATTAAGATATTTACGCGAAAAGAAGATTATATTTAAGGAGAGAAAGGAGTCGCTGCGCTTAAGCAAACGATACAGTGAGCGTACTGTGGGACAGATGCTGGATGACCTTGATAGTGCCGGAAGGAACAGTGATGCAATGACTATTTTGCGTGATGTTCACAGCAATGCTTCTTTTGCTCGTTTGTGGGAGGTTGTTAATGGAGCAGGCGGCGATGGCTACGATGAAATTTTAAAAACTCCTGTCAGCAAAATATTGGGCATTGATAAATAGTAGATTCTTTACAAACAAAAGCTCTCTTGTGTTGTTTTTACAAAAAACAAGAGAGTGTATGAATACAAAAAGTAAAGTTTTTGAACTGCTTAAATCCAATTTGACAGTTTCGTTGGCCTCGATAACTAAGAATGGTTATCCGCGCCCAATACCGATGAAGGTAATTTCGGTGGACGAAGAGAATAATATTTGGTTCGCTACGTCGCTGAAGAGTGACAAGGTGACCGAGTTTAAAGAGAATCCTCGGGCGGGCATCGCTTGCAGCAATCAAGAGATGTCTGTCTCGTTGCAAGGAAAAATCCATATTTCCGAGGATAAGGAACAAAAGAAACGTTTGTGGAACGAGGGTATGAAAATGTATTTTCCCGAGGGTCACGAGTCAAAGGATTATTGTCTGCTGAAATTTGTTCCGGAAATGTTGAGGGCTGTGACTGTGGATGAGATTCATAGATACGAAATTAAGACCATTGCCCTGTTGAAAAAATAACCACTCGGCGCACTTTTAGAAACTGATTGATTTTTTCTTAGAAACTGTTTAAATAAAAGTGGAGTAGAGTATAGCCCCGGCAACTGTCATACATCCGGCAACAGCTATGGACAGACTGCTCATCGCACCCTCTATCTGTCCCATCTGCAAGGCCTTTGCTGTACCCATGACATGTGCCGAGGTTCCTATAGCAATGCCTCGAGCAATAGGGTGTTTAATGCCGCATAGCTTACATATAACTTCGCCGGCAATATTGCCGAAAAGTCCGGTAATCATGATGGCTGCAACAGTTATTGCAACGTATCCCTGAAGCTCGCGAGAAAGGTCGATACCTATTGCCGTTGTTATTGATTTTGGCAACAGGGTTACATATTCAAAGTGTCCCAATTTAAACAATAAAGCCATTATAAATATTGTCGTCAGGCTTGTGAAGACTCCCGATGCGATACCCACGATGATGGCTGCAAAATTGCTCTTTAATAGTTTATATTGCTCGTACAGTGGAATTGCGAGACAAATGGTGGCCGGCGTCAGTAGGTAGCTTAAATATTTTGCGCTGTTATTATATTCCGAGTATTCTATGCCCGATGCAAGCAATATTATTATCGTCAAGGTAATAGCTATTAATAATGGATTGAAAATGAATAACTTTAGCTTTCTTTTGGCGATAATGCCGACTCCATATGCTGCAATGCTCAAAATTATGCCGAAAAACTGAGATTCGCCGATAAAATCTTTCATTTTTTATTCTTTGTTTTTCGATTGATAATGTATTGAGTGGCTCGTCCCGAGGCTGCCGCAACTGTGACGGTGCTTACAAGAGAAATTACAATTATTGCAATGAGAAATTCTTGCATTGTTGTCCACGATTCTATAAGGCCTACGGTTGCAGGAATAAAAAGCAGTGGCATAATGTCAATAAGAAATTTGCCTGTTTCTTTCACTGCTGACAGTTTTATGACTCCCGTAACAAGAGCTACAAAAAGCAGTATCATTCCGTAGATGCTTGCAGGAATAGGCAGCGGAATGAATTTGTTCAACACCTCTCCAATAAAAGATATTGCAAGGATTATTCCAATTTGTGAAAGATATTTCATTTATACAAACAGCGAGCGTAACAAGAAAAATATTGCCGGAACAAGAAGTGCAGGCAGCATATTTACGGTTTTACAATCTTTAATTTTCAGGATTGACAATCCCGTGCATACTATAAGCGCTCCGCCGACAATGGAAATTTCCCTGATGAGTGAGTCGGAAAGTATGCTACCGAAATTCATCGTCAGCAGATAAATGCAACCTTGCCACGCAAAAAGTATTGCTGCTGCCCATATAACCCCTATTCCATAAGAGGCGGCAAGCACTATCGATGTTACAAAATCCAATGTTGCATTTGTAATCAGAAAAGTATTATCGCCATATAATGCACTCATCATGGGGCCGACAATGGAAAGTGTACCCACACAGTAGAGTAGCGATGCGGTTGTCAATCCCTCGGCAAGCGAGGAATTGTTCTTACGATTCATTATTTTATTCAACCTTGCATCGAGATTCAGAATTGTTCCTGCAAGCGAACCAATTGCGAGACTTATGATAAATAATACGGGGTACTCACTATCGTTCATTCTTGTGACACATGCGTTGAATCCTAATGCGAGACAAGCAAGTCCCAAGGCATTAAAAAGCGCCGATGAATACTCTTTTTTTATTCCTCGCCGCAACACCGAGCCTATTGCACTTCCGGCAATTATGGTGCATGTGTTTATAATTGTACCTGTCATTTTTGTAAATAAATTTTTCCTGAAAGCCGTGCAAAGGTAATTCTTTATAAGAAAAATACAAAAAAAATTTTTTCTGTGAACAATTTGAATATGCCGATTGTTATTACAAAATAAAATATTTCTAATTTTTTAATAAATATTAAGTTAGAATAGAGATAAAAACGACACTGATAGATAGAGAAACTTAAAATTTAATGATTATGAAAGAGTTATTGAAAAAATTAGAAGATGTTATTCAAGAGAATGGTTATCAATGTATCAGAATCAAAGATTATTATGATTTTTCGCAGAAGTTAAACTGTATGGGTGGGGAATACAAAGGGTTTGTTATGACTGAGGAACCTGAAAAATTATGTATGCTCTATATTGATACTGTGGAAATGGAAAAAGAAGCAGATAGAAAATATAGCGAAATATCAAGATTAAAAATAAATATCTCTCCCGAGAATAAAGTATATGTAAGCAATTCGCCACAAGAATATGTTAGAAAATTCACTGATTATACAACATTGGGATTTTATTTAAGAGCCACAAAAGAGTATAATGAATTTTATTACGAGAAAAATAAATCACTCTTTAGAAGAATAATGGAAATTTTTAAAAAGAAGTGAAACATACATAATTTCTAAAGAAAAACTATTTAAGAAAAATATAATTTATCGAGAAAAGCTACAATTAGAACTTTAAAGAGTTTTTTTATTTAGTAAAAAAAAGTATATTTGTGCATTCTTATGGTTGTAGTGTACAAATATACTTTTGTTTATGACGCGATATTTACGTTTATTCATACTATTTTGGGCTATTATTTCAAATAACATATATATTGTAGCACAAGACATCGTTATTAACGAAATAATGCCCGCAAACGTATCTTTTCTGCTCGATGGAACATATAATTACAATGGTTGGGTGGAATTATATAATAATGGAAAAAGTAGTGTAAATCTGACCGGCTATAGTCTAACCGACGATTATAATAATCCGCGCAAATATATATTCCCCAAAAGTATAGGGAGTATTGCTCCCAAAGAATATAAAATTATATTCTTCGATAATAACGACCTTGATGCCAACAATGTAAATTTTAAACTCGATTGCGACGGAGCCTATCTTTATCTATATTCAAACGATTCTATTCTCCAAAGTTTTGTTAATTACGGATATTCTTATCCGAATTTATCTTATGCACGCAAAAAAAACGGCTCCGGAACGTGGGCTACCTGTATAAAGCCTACACCCGGGAAAAGTAACGATAATGGTGAATATTCTGTTAAACGTTCCGAAAAACCACGCGTAAATGTTGCTCCGGGTATATACTACGGTAATTTGATTATTAAGCTCGAAAGTAGCGAAGGTAGCATCAGATATACTACGGACGGAAGCGAGCCAAACGAACGCAGCAAAGTGTGGAATAGCAATATGGCAATAAATTCAACAACAGTAATAAGGGCACGAACATACAAAAAAGGGTGTATCCCATCTGAAATATTAACATGCACCTATATTATTGATGAAAATAGATTATTCGACCTACCGGTTGTTTCGATAGTAACCGACCCGGAGAATTTATGGAGCGACAGCCTTGGTATTTATTGTGACGGTACAAACGGCGTTACAGGCAATGGCGTATCTTATCCTGTAAATTACAATAGAGATTGGCGTCGTCCCTGTAATGTTGAAATTTTCAATAATCCGCATGATAAATATGTTTCACAGCAATGTGATATTTCTATAGGTGGAGGATGGTCACGTTCCTACCCTTTAAAATCGCTGGAGCTAAATGCAGAAAAAAAGTATGAGGGACGAAACTCTTTCGATGTTAGACTTTTTGCACAAAAGCCATACTATCGTTTCAAAAGCCTTACTCTGCGTAACAGTGGAAACGATTTTTATAATTCAATGTTCTCTGATGCTATGCAACAGCATCTTTATGCAGGCAACGTTGATATTGATTATCTTGCTTATCAACCGGTTGTGCATTTTATCAATGGGGAATATTATGGAATTATAAACATACGCGAACGTTCCAATCATCACCATGTTAATAGTAACTGGGGGTACGATAAAGAGAATTTAGATTTTGCGTATAATTCGGCTGATGGTAATGATATGTTGGGCGACAAAGTTGCGCTTAATGAACTTGATAATCTTGTAGGTAAAGGTGATTACTCTGCATCGCAATTCCGGAAGATAAATAATCTGCTTGATGTTGATGAGTATATTAACTATATTGTCATACAGAGTTTTTCGGCAAATACCGACTGGATGAGCAATAATGTTAAATTCTACCGCAGTCGCGACGAAGGGCGTTTCCGCTGGATACTCTTCGACCTTGATCATGGCTTCAACAATCTCAATTACAATCAATTTACTGCTACCGACCGTTCGGGACTTACAAATAAAAATGCATATACGGGAAAATTGTTTCAAGGGTTGAAGAATAATCCTAATTTCCGCGATAAATTCATTGACCATGCTACTGCCATCATAGGCGGAATTATGCGTGAGGAGCGTTTCAATGCTATTATTGACAGTATTGCAGGGCTTATCACTCAGGAAATTCCGTATCATCGCAAGCGTTGGGGAAACAGCTACGACATAACCGGGTATGCCAATAGTTTTAAGAACTATGCAAATAAACGAAGAGAGGTATATGCTTCGCAGGTTGCATCATACTTTTCTCTTGGCGAGCCTTTAGAGATAAGCATAAAGCCTACAGTAAAAACTGCGCTCTACATTAATGGAGTAGAGGTTCCAACAGGAGTGTTCGAGGGTTATATGCATAAAGGGCGTGGTTATACTCTTTCGGTGGATGTTCCTTATGGCTATAAGTTCAAGGAGTGGAACATTGCTCCTATGGACCCTGACCAGCCGATAGAGAATATATTGGAAAAAATAAATAAAAGAAAAACTCAAATTGAAATAGAATTTGGAAGTATTTCTTATAATTTTGTTCCGACATTTGAAAGATTGGATTCTCTTTATGACCATCTTGTTCCTGCGGTGCGCATAAATGAGCTGGGAGCGAACAAAGAAATTACATATAATGATTATTTCAAAAAGAGTGATTGGGTTGAACTTTATAACCGAACTGACTCTGTTTTTGATATTGCCGGACTTTATATAAGCAACAATGAGGAGAATCCTCGTTTGTATAAAATTCCCGATAATTTAGGTAAAAAGAGCTGTATTGAGCCGCATGGTTTTTGTGTGCTTTGGGCCGATGAAGAGCTTGATAGGCGTGAGTTTCATCTTCCATTTAAACTTCCTTCGTCGGGTGGCAGGCTGATATTAAGTGCGTATGATGAGTCGGACACTGTTCTTTTGTGGCGCGATGAAATTGAATATCGTTCGCACAATGATGACCGGAGTTTCGGACGCTATCCTAACGGTAGTGATAAACTGCACGTATTGCATCATCCGACCCCGTGCTTCACTAACCTTTACAGCAGCTATAATACACTTATTTGCAACGACACAATTACAGGCTATCAGATAAATGAGGTAATAACTGATATTATGAATGTTGATGAAGAGGTTGCCGAGGTTGTGGAAGTTAAATACTATAATCTTTCGGGACTTTATGTCGGCAATATATTTGAAGAGTTGCCACAAGGCATTTATATACGTCGCATTCTTTTTGACAACAATAAAGTGAAAAGCGAAAAGATTATTAAGAGGTAAAATGTAAATAATCACTTTATAGCAATAGAGTCAAGCAGTTGATTATCTGCTTGACTCTATTGCTATAATTTACGCTCTCCCAATTCTTTGTCGAGCAAGGAAATAATATCTTTGTCGTCTTGTGCTGCATCAAATACCATTATCATGCTTCTGGAAATATTTTCCTCTTTATGTTGCTCCTTCGCAAACTTCGCCAGAAAATCAATAGTGGCTTGGTCTTCTTTTTCCTGAGCAAAGATTGCCGTTGTATGTATTGATTTAGAGATTTTTTTGTCGTGTTCTAATTTGTGCTTGAACATTTCCAACGGGGAATCCCATTCGGTTGGTACTCCTTCTATTGGGTACAGGTAAACTTTGCTGTTTATCGAATCTAAATGATCTATTAATTTCTTTGCATCGGATAACTCTTTCTGATGTTGTATATAAAACCAATGTGCTACCCCTTTAAGACCTTTTGAACTTGCATTTACTGACATTGATAAAAATAGATACGCCGACCATAATTCTATATTTATTTGGGCGTTGATTGTGTCGTTCAGACTTGATTCCATAATTTCATTTTATTTTGTTCCGAGTCTCTTCCTAATATCAGGAATTATACAAATATAGCATTCGGATTGTAGTGATTAAAAGAGTTAAGATTGTATTTTACTTCTGTTTTTATTTTTTTTAACTATAGCTTCCCGCTTTTTAATAATATTGAATGAAAAATTTGTTTTTTATATTTGTTTACAGTGAAAAAAGAATTTATGAGTGCTTGTATTGATGATTTTTTTAAGAGGCGTCGCTCTTTTTATCGTCTGAATAGGGATGTTACTGTTACAGATGACGAGTTAGTGAAGGCTGTGCATTTTGTTGTAATGCACACTCCATCGGCGTTTAATTCTCAATCGTCACGTTTGGTTTTACTTTTAGGTGAGTCGCACGAGCGTTTCTGGAATATTGTTTGCGAAAATATTTCGAGAGTTGTTTCGCATAGTGCTTTTGAGAAGAGTAGGAAAAAGATAGAAACTTCGTTTGCGAATGGTTACGGGACTGTGCTTTTCTTTGAGGATGCACTTGTTGTCGAGGAACTGAAGAAAAATTATCCTCTTTATTCGGTGGCAATTCCTGTTTATTCGCAGCATACTTCGGCTATGCATCAATTTGCTCTGTGGCTTTTGCTGAGCGATTTTAAGCTTGGTGCTTCGTTGCAACATTATGGAGAATTGGTCGAGGAGGATGTGAAAAGGGCTTTTTCGTTGCCCGAGACGTGGCATCTTGTGGCACAAATGCCTTTTGGTAATCCTTTGGATACTCCTTCGGAAAAAAGTTTTATTCCTGTGGAGGAACGTGTGATGGTTTTTAAATGAATAGTATATTTGTTATTGAAAAACTCAAACAGCTAAATGTATATGTTTGAGTTTTTTTTCTATCTTTGCCAAATTAATATGAATTTAATCGTATGTTGGCGAATATTATTGCAAAGGACTTAGGAATAGGCTTTAAACAGGTGCAAAATACTGTGGACTTGTTGATGGATGGGGCTACTGTTCCTTTTATTGCAAGATACAGAAAAGAGGCTACAGGCTCGCTTGACGAAGTGGCTATCGGGAATATAAAAGAACTGTACGAAAAATATAGCGAATTGCAGCGTCGTAAAGAGACGGTCCTTGCTACTATCGAGGAGCAAGGGAAACTTACCGATGAGCTGAAGTTGCGTATTGTAAATTGTTTCGATGCAGTAGAATTGGAGGATATTTACCTTCCTTATCGTCCTAAACGTCGCACTCGTGCGACTGTTGCCCGCGAACGTGGGCTTGAGCCGCTTGCCGATATTATTTTTGCTCAACAAAAAAGGGATATTGAGGCTGTTGCCGAGAAGTTTATAAGTGACGCTGTTGCATCGGTCGAAGAGGCTGTTGCCGGGGCGTGTGACATAATTGCCGAACGTGTTTCCGAGGATGAATTTTCACGCAACGTGGTGCGTCGCTCTTTCGGACGCTACGGTGTAATAAAGTCCAAAGTCGTAAAGGGCAAAGAGGCTGATGGTATAAAATTTGCCGATTATTATGAGGCGTCGGCGCAGGTTGCACGCGTTTCGTCGCACAGATTGCTTGCCATGATGCGTGGTGAGGAAGAGGGTGTGTTGAGACTTTCAATTTCCGTTGAGCCTGAATATATTCTGGAGCAACTTTCCCGACATTTTATAAAGTATAATTCCGCGACTCGGCAGTATATGGTTGCGGCAATAGAAGATGGCTACAAAAGATTACTCGAGCCCTCCATAGAAAATGAAACAAAGAATGCTATAAAAGAGCGTGCCGACGATGAGGCAATTGCTGTCTTTGCCGAGAATCTTCGACAATTGTTATTATCGGCGCCTTTGGGACAGAAGCGTGTGCTTGCTATCGACCCGGGCTTCCGCACAGGGTGTAAGGTGGTTGTTCTCGATTCGCAGGGTAACCTTGTTACCCACTCGGTAATTTACCCCCATCCGCCACAAAATAACAGAGAAGAGGCGGCTGCAATTATCGAAAAGTTTGTGAATGATTATGATATTCAGGCTTTTGCGATAGGTAACGGAACAGCGGGACGCGAAACGGAACAATTTATCCGCCGACTGGGCTTGTCGCCGCAAATATTTGTAGTGAACGAAGATGGTGCTTCGGTATATTCCGCTTCGAGCGTGGCTCGCGAGGAGTTTCCCGACGAAGATGTTACGGTGCGTGGCGCAGTGTCTATCGGCCGACGATTGATTGACCCACTTTCGGAACTTGTGAAAATTGAGCCGCGTTCGATAGGAGTGGGGCAGTATCAGCATAGTGTGGACCAGACAAAGTTAAAGGATAGGCTCGACACTGTTGTCGAGAGCTGCGTGAACTTGGTTGGCGTGAATGTAAACACTGCAACTAAGCAGATTTTAACACATATTTCGGGCTTGGGTGCGGCTCTTGCCACAAATATTGTAAATTATCGTGCCGCAAACGGAGATTTTCGCTCGCGCAAAGAGTTGCTGAAAGTGCCGCGTCTGGGCAATAAGGCTTTTGAACAGTCTGCAGGATTCTTGCGCGTCATTGGTGGCTCGGAGCCGCTTGACGCTACGGCTGTTCACCCTGAATCTTACAGCATTGTTGCAAAAATGGCCGGGGATTGTGGTGTTACTATCAATGAATTTGTGACAAATGCCGATGTGCGCTCGAAAGTGAATATAAAAAATTATGTTACCGATAGTGTAGGGCTGCCGACTTTGACGGATATTATGGATGCTCTGAACAAGCGTGGGCTCGACCCGCGCGAACAGGCAACGGAATTCTCTTTCGACGCATCGGTGCACGAAATTGAGGATTTAAAGCCGGGAATGGTGCTTCCGGGAATTGTCAGCAATATAACCGCATTTGGTGCATTTGTGAATATTGGCGTTCATCAGGATGGGCTTGTGCATATTTCGCAGCTTGCAAATAAGTTTGTTTCCTCGCCGGCAGATGTTGTAAAATTGGGGCAACAGGTTATTGTAAAGGTGCTGGACGTTGATTTTGCACGTAAGAGAATAAGTCTTACTATGAAGGATGTATGATGTTTTTGTAAAAATCGAATAAAATTACTATGAATCGCGCAGAAATATTTACTAAGGAAAATGCATTTTTCAAACATATACATTATAACATAAATGCACCTAAGGTTGTAAAGTGTGAATATAGTTTACTCTTATATTGTTATTCGGGCAGTGCTATTGTCGAAATAAATTACAAAAAGCAAAATATAACTCCCCATACAACCGTCCATCTTACCTATCAGGATATACTTATGCGTGTGTATGTAAGCACCGACTTTAAGGGATATTGCATAGCTATCAATCCTGAACTTATTGTAGACAGTATTGCCCAATTTGATTTTAATTTTATTTCTACACTCAAAAGCAGAAATGTAATAAATTGGAGCGAGGAATATGCTAAATTCATACAGAATCTTTTCTCAACCATTCAGCAGTGTGAAATGCTTGGTGATGTTGATTTTACCAAAAGCACCATATTGAACCAATATAGTTGCTATATTAAACTTTTGAAAAGCTATTTTCAGAAGTTTAATATGATGGTGGATAAAGAGAATGATGCAAATTCAAGCAAAAAGAAGTTTTTTTACTCTTTCATTCGTGAATTATTCAATCATTATCGCCAATCGCGCGAGGTGTTTTTTTATGCTGAAAAACTTAACATCAGCAGCAACTATCTGAATGAGGTGTGTCAATCGGTGTGTGAACATTCGGCAAAAGAGGTTATAGATTATTATCTATCCTCGCAATTGAAATTTGAACTTAATAATACGAATAAGTCCATGCAGGAACTTACCGAAGAGTACAATTTCCCTAATCAATCCTATTTTAGCAGATATTACAAACGCATGATAGGAGAATCTCCCACAGATACAAGAAAAAATAAAAACTCAGATTCATTTATAATTTTTTAAAATCACGCAGATGAAGTATTTATTAAAAATTTCAGTTATTACAGCAATGGCAATATTTCTGTCTGTCGCTTGCACCGGCCGAAAAAATAGTGCAGAGTATAGTGGCAAGAAAATTTATATCCCAAAAGAGTTTGCAGATATGAATTTTAACGACACTCTTAGCAGATATTGCTATCAGCGTATGGATACAACCTCGCCCAATATTGTCTATTTTTGGGAAAGGGGATTCGGGAACGATTTTTCACAGGCTCCCACACTCGATGGCGAGGATATGACTTTCGATTTTGAATCGATGAAGGCTGCCGCCGAGCGTTTCTATATATATTACCGCGACACACTTAAATTCATTACTCCGGGCTCGCTTGCCGACAAATACAGAATGATGGTGATGATAAATTACTCGAAAGAGAGTACCGCATACGGTGGTGCATACGATAATACTATCGGTGCAATATGGGTGACTCCTTCGCGTTTGCGCGAGAAGCGTTTCAACTGTGTTGCCCACGAGCTTGGACACGCCTTTCAGGCACAGATTGCTGCCGATGGCCTGACAAGCGCAAGCGGCCCGCTGTGGGAGATTACTTCGCAATGGATGCTTTTTCATGTTAATCCACATTGGATGACCGAGGAGAATTACCATTGGAAGAATTATATGAAAAAGACACATGTTTATCCTTTCAGCGAGGAGACAATGTATTGCAATCCCTATCTTCCCGAATATTGGTCTACGAAGCATGGATTGGAAATTATGAGTCGTATATGGCGTAATAATACTGATGTTCACGACCCTGTACTTATTTATCAGAGTCAGACGGGTATCGGACAAAAGGAGTTTAACGATGAGTGTTTCGATGCTGCTTTGCATTTTATCACATACGACCTTGAGAGGATTCGTCAATACGCAAGGCCTTACAGAAATAGTCACGTTGGCAAGCTCGTTGCTGTAGAGAATAAAGATAATTGCTATTCGATATCTTCGGGAATGGTGCCTCAGTGCTATGGATATAATGGTATTGAACTAAATGTTCCTGCCGGCGGAAGTGAAATTTCATTGTCTTTGTGTGGCGAAATGCCCGAAAATATAACAGGGGAATGGAATTATGCACTACTACCTGTAAAAAATGATTCTGTTGTCGATTATAGTGCTGCTTTACGTGCACAGACAGTCGATGGCAAGGGTAAGGAAATACTTTATAAAATTCCCGAAGGTGGATTATCGCATTTGTGGTTGGTTGTAAATGCAGTACCCGACAGCCATGATTCTGAAAAAGTTGGAACTGAATGGAAATATAGTATTACACTAAATGGAACTGCCCCCAAAATTAATGAATAAGTGAATATTGGATAATGTTCCCTAAAAGGCATATGCATTGAACGGAATAGCGATGGTGTCGAAAAAAAGTATTACCTTCGCGCCTAAATTTAACGTTTATAATTAATTATTAAGAATATGTTTGGAATTGATGACCCGGGAATTTGGTTACCCTATTTATTGGCATTTATTTGCTTGTTCTTCTCTGCATGGTGGGGAATTTCGCGTTGGAACAAAGATGACAAGTCCGATGCGTTTGTAAAGACGGAAGAAGAGTTTAATACTGATGATGAATAGTTTATAGAATTTGAAGGATTAAGAAAATGGATACTTTTTATTTAGGATTGATTGTCATTTTATACTTGTTATCTATCTCTTTTTTGGGATATTTGGGATATAAAAAGACAACAAGTGCCAAAGATTATTTGATTGGAGGAGGAAATATGAATCCTATAGTCATGGCTCTTTCTTATGGCGCAACATTTATTTCGGCTTCGGCGATTGTTGGCTTTGGCGGTGCTGCTGCTGCTTATGGAATGGGATTGCAATGGCTGTGTTTGCTTAATATGTTTATGGGTGTTATTGTGGCGTTTATTATTTTCGGACGCCCTACACGCCGTTTGGGTGTGCAATTTAATGCTACTACTTTCCCGCAGTTGTTGGGTAGACGTTACCACTCAAAAACTATTCAGGTGTTGACCGGTTTTGTCATATTTTTATGTATGCCTCTTTATGCTGCTGTGGTGCTGAAGGGTGGTGCTGTGTTTATTGAACAGATGTTCAGCATTGATTTTAATGTGGCTTTGCTTGTGTTTACACTTATTATTGCTGCTTATGTTATTGCCGGTGGTATGAAGGGTGTTATGTATACTGATGCTATGCAGGCTACTATTATGTTTGTGTGTATGCTTTTCTTGTTGTTCAGCTTGTATTCTACGCTGGGCATGGGATTTACCGAGGCTAATATTGCTCTTGGCAATATGGGCGACCTTGTGCCCGAGAAATTCAGGGAGCTGGGACACGAGGGCTGGACGTCGATGCCTCGCACCGGTTCGTCACAGTGGTATTCGCTTGTTACTTCGCTTATTTTAGGAGTGGGTATCGGTTGTTTGGCGCAACCGCAGCTTGCTGTGCGTTTTATGACTGTTGAGAGTACACGTCAGTTGAATCGTGGAGTTTTTATCGGTTGTCTTTTTCTTATTGTGACTGTTGGTGCTATTTATCATGCCGGCGCTCTTTCGAATATATTCTTCTATCAGACTGAAGGTAAAGTTGCTACTGAGGTTGTTCAGGATATTGATAAGATTATTCCTTATTTTATTGATAAGTCAATGCCTTCGTGGTTCTCGGCACTTTTCATGCTGTGCATACTCTCGGCGAGTATGTCTACCATGAGTGCGCTTTTTCATACTATGGGTGCGGCTGTAGGAGCTGATGTTTATGTTCCTTTGACGAATAAAAAACGCAATAGCACAAAGGTTATCAGACTTTGTGTGCTTGTGTCGATTATTGTCAGCTATATTATTTGCTACGTGTTGCCTATGAATATTATTGCTCGCGGTACTTCTATCTTTATGGGTGTATGTGCATCGACTTTCCTGCCGGCGTATTTCTGCGCGCTTTATTGGAGAAAAGTTACGCGTCGTGCCGCAATTTCGAGTATGTGGTCGGGACTGCTTGTTTCGCTATTTGTGCTTGGTTTTATGCACAAGGCCGAGGCTGCTCCTTTGGGTATTTGCAAGGCACTCTTCGGAAAAGAGGTGCTTGTAGATGTTTATCCTTATTATGTGATTGACCCGATACTTTACGCATTGCCTGTTTCGGTAATTGTAATTGTGGTGGTTACATTGTTTTCAAGAAAGAAATAGTATAAGCGTTTCTATTTTAAAAATTAAGAGCAAATTCTTATTGAATTTGCTCTTGATTTTTATTATTTGTACCACGAAGCGTACATCGTGTAATCTTCGGCTATACGATTGATAATTTCGTCGCGCTGTTGCTCATCTACCGCTTTTATTTTTTTGGCAGGGACGCCTGCATAAATATATCCTCCCTCGACCCTCATTCCCGATGTTACCAATGCTCCGGCTGCTACAATGGCGCCGCTCTCGACAACTGCATTATCAAGAACAATGGCTCCCATGCCTATGAGACAACTGTCCTCTATTATTGCACCATGAATGACCGCATTGTGCCCGATTGATACATTATTGCCGATTATTGTCTTTGAACGTTGATACAGGGTGTGTATCACTGCACCATCTTGTACGTTTACCTTGTTTCCGAGGCTGATGCTGTTTACATCGCCACGCAATACTGCACCGTACCATATTGAACAATCATCACCCATTTTTACATCGCCAATGACAACTGCCGTCTCGGCGAGGAAACAGTTCTCTCCCATTTGAGGTGTCAATCCTTTTAACTCTTTTATTATAGCCATATTCTTTTTGTTTGCATAAAGGTAGTGCAAATTGATAGGATAAAAAAAAATAAGGGGCAAAAATTAAAGAATTTATAATTTTTGAAAGAATATTACAATCTTCGAGAAACTGAATTTTTATATAAAGTTTCATGTAAGCAAGCAAAAAAATAAAGTAACCTAAATAATAATTCTAATACTTGATTGTAATATGGCAACAGTGAAAATAAAATTCCGACCATCGACAGTTGATGGCAGACAAGGTACAATTTTCTATCAAATAATCCACAATCGTATAGTTCGCCAGCAAAGGTCCGGCTACCGTCTCTTTGCTTGTGAGTGGAACAATGATTCATCTGAGGTGATTTTACCAAAATGCGATGAGAATAGAGAGCAATATTTATTGGAAATAAGTGACAAGATAAAAATGGATATAGAGCTCTTTCAGAGGATTATTTTTAAAATGGAGCAACGTAACTACGCATACACTGCTGATGATATTATTGCAGAATTTATAAATTATAAACCTGAAAATAATCTATTCACGTTTGCGGAAAATATTATTGATAGTTTAAAATCATTGGGCAAAATACGCACCTCGGAAACCTATGCTACGACACTCAACAGTTTCAAGCGCTTCAGAAGAGACAAAGACCTGTCGCTTAACAGTATAGACTCTTATCTGATAATGGCATACGAGGCTTATTTGAAGAGTGAGGGTGTAAGTTGCAATTCCTCTTCATTCTATATGCGTAACTTGAGGGCTATATATAATAGGGCAGTGGAGAAAGGTTTAACCACACAGAAATTTCCATTCAAGCACGTGTATACGGGTGTCGATAAGACTGTCAAACGGGCAGTGTCGATAAAAGTCATAAAGGAGATAAGGGAAATGAATCTTTCCGAAAAACCATACTTCGATTTTGCACGTGACATGTTCCTCTTTTCCTTTTACACACGCGGAATGTCGTTTGTAGATATTGCATATTTGAGAAAAAAGGACCTGTCGAATGGCATTCTTTCCTACCGCAGGCGAAAGACGGGACAACTGCTCTTTATAAAATGGGAAAAATGTATGCAAGAGATTGTTGATAAATACGATTGTTTGCAATCGGGCTATCTGTTGCCTATAATTGACCCTTTGCGGAAAATTGACGAGCGTAAACAATATATATATGCTGCACATAATATTAACCGTTGTTTGAAAATAATCGGTTGCAATTTGGGGCTGTCGGTTAAACTAACCTTATATGTTGCTCGTCACGCCTGGGCGAGTATAGCGAAGAGTAAAAATGTTCCGCTGTCTGTAATAAGCGAGGGGATGGGACACGATTCGGAGGCAACCACGCGCATATATCTTGCTTCGTTGGATACTAACGCTATCGACAATGCAAATAGTATGATATTAAATTCTCTGTAAATAAAAAAACAGGAAAGATTGTATAGAAAATAAAAGTCTCTTTATAAGAGAGGTTGCATTCTCTTTATAAGAGAGAATTATGCCTTAATACTTTTTTGATAACTAAACTGTTGCTCTGTGAGAATAATCTTTTATGCTAAACAATATATTTTTTTTCTAAACAAAATGTGATTTTTTTTAAAACTTTTTTCACTATATATCTGTGATAATTATAAAAAATATGTAACTTTGCAACGGTTAGAACCTCTCTTATAAAGAGAAGTTCTCATTTACAACTTGTTAATTGCTTAGTATAGTGTTAATTAACAAGTATTAAGGTTGGTTCCTTTTAAGAGTGAATTATGCAGAATCAATTAGTCCGTGCCGAGTTGAAATACAGAGACGCATTGTCTCTTTATCGTGACACCTCTCTTTCCATAAAAAGTATATGCGAAAGAA
>SUXQ01000026.1 GCA_015060905.1 Bacteroidales bacterium
CGTAAATGTATTTTTCCACTCCATCGTTGTCGGGAAGGAACAGTGTATATTGCCCGTATGTTGCGAGTAGCCCGAAGAGGTTGGCACGCTTCATCAGGGTTATCATGTGCGAATATTTCTCGCTGCGGTGTAGCAAATAGTCGGCTACCGTCTCACCGGTGAAGGTGTAAAGATTACTTTCGTCAATTTCTTCGGTGCAAGCGACGATTGACAATACTACTGCAAGTATGTAAAATATTCGTTTCATTTACTTTTATCTTACTTATTATATAAAATTTGTCGGCGTTAATTCCATATTCATTCGTCACGCAGCCAAAAGTAGTTAAAAAATCATTTTTAAAAAAAGTTTATATACGTTATTTTGTCTGTCGTATCTGTCATTACAAGGGAAATTATGATATATAGCATGAAATATAGCTGTATTATATTGATGTTCAATTATTTAATCACCCCCCCTATCTGTTAAAAATCTTTAAAAGCAGGGGTGGCTTTTTCTGTAAATGGTACAATGCCGGTAAACGTTCATCTGTATAAATTATACAGGCTATATTAAGCGTACATTAAGATGATTATACATTTCGTGGTTGTACTTCTTTTTCATTATATCATTTTATGCAAAAGAAATCCAAATGCAAAAAATGAACAAAAATTTTCTCTAAAAACAAGCACATAAGGCTATAAACAAATAAATTTATAGCCTTATGTGCTTGTTAATAAAATGGTTGTCTTTTTTATGAAATTCCCGTTGTACATTCCTTTTTAATACTTGAAAATATCATTATTGGAATAAAATGTGCCCAACGCCAGTCTTCCCCAATGAGGAAATCCTTTCTTTTTATTAATTGTATCCCCCCAACTTGGCACTTCTTTTTGAAAAGATTTATCAATCTCGGAATGTAAACTATGTCTACATTTTTGATAATTAAAAATGTATGATAAAAAAAAGAGTATAGCAAAAATTAATGTTAATATTTTAATAATTTTCCCCATGCAAGTAGTACGTTTATTTTGCAAAGTTATGTGAGTTTTGTAAATACAGTTGGGATTATCTTTTCATCTTTATTCCCACCATTATGGAAATGATTATTGTCAGCACTCCTCCGAAAATGTATGCGAGGGTGCGGTTCTCCATTCCGAACATCATGGGTGATATAAAAATATATGACGAACAGATGTAGGTCATTGCTACTGCCGGCAACAATGATATTACCGAAGGCTTTTTATTCTTTGCAAGGTAACAGGTGATGCACCATAGGGTTATTGCCGCGAGCGTCTGGTTGGTCCATGCAAAGTAGCTCCAAATTGTCTGGAAGGGTAGTGCGAAGATTATGAAAAGTCCTGCGGCGAAGAGTGGTAACGAGACGTATATTCGTTTCATTAGTGGCTGTTGCGACACGTTGAACATATCTGCTACTATCAGACGTGCCGAGCGGAAAGCGGTGTCGCCCGAGGTTATTGCGCAGGCTATTACTCCGAAGATGACAAGGCCGGCGACAAAATTGCCTAAGGTTTTTATTGAAATAATGTTCACCAATGTGGCTGCGTTTCCGTTGTTTGCGGCGATAGCTTCGTTCAGCCCCTCGACGTCCCCCCAGAATGCCATTGCTATTGCTGCCCAAATGAGGGCTACGATACTCTCGGCTATCATTGCGCCGTAGAAGATGGGACGGCTCTGCTTTTCGTTGGTCATGCAGCGTGCCATCATGGGCGATTGTGTCGCGTGGAAGCCCGAAATTGCACCGCAGGCGATGGTTGTAAAAAGCATCGGGATAATGGGGAATTTATCTGCGTCGCTCTTCATGTTTGCAAGGGTGGTAAGCTCGGGAATGACGTATGTGTCGCTGTTGAATAAAAGTACACCTAAAATTCCAACTGCCATTACCAACAGTGCAATGCCGAAGATAGGGTAGAAACGGCCTATTATCTTATCGATAGGCAGCAGGGTGGCGAGTATGTAATATATGAGTATTACAATAAGGGTTATGAAAAGTTCCCACGATGTTCCGGCGAAAATTTCGCTTGCTTCGAGTGAGGGCAGGGATATGTTGGATGCGATAAGCGCTGCGGGCTGTGACATAAAGACTGCCCCCACAAGCACCATCAGCAGCACTGTAAATACGCGCATGAATATTTTTGTGCCGTTTCCTAAGTATTTTCCAATAATTTCGGGAAGGCTCAATCCATTGTTTTTTAGCGAAATTACTCCGGCTATAAAGTCGTGCATCGCTCCCATGAATATTCCTCCGAGGGTTATCCACAGAAAGGCGACAGGACCGTAGGCTGCACCTAAGAGTGCGCCGAAGATGGGGCCGAGGCCTGCAATGTTCAGCAACTGTATGAGAAAGGTTTTCCAGCGGGGCAGGGGAATGTAATCTACTCCGTCGTACATGGTTGTTGCCGGTGTGGGGTGTTTCTCGTCAATGTCGCACACTTTTTCAAGATATTTGCCATATGTGAAGTAGGCGATTATCAGTGCCGTTAGGCAGATTAAAAAGGTTATCATCTCTTTTGTTTTTGTGTGGTTATTTTATGTTTATTATCTGTCGCGTGTTTCAAATGTGATGTTTGCTGCACATTGGTAACCTTCTTCGTAAAGGGCGAGTAGTTTGTGCGTGTCGCGCTCCATTCGCCCAACGGTTATTGGCTGCTCCGGGCGAATGACGGTGAGCCTGCCGGCAGCCTCAAGCTCTTCGACAATGGCTATTTGCTTGTTGTACATCTTGTTGCGGTTGCGTATTGCCTCGCGCAGTGCCGGATATTTGCGGTACATGAAAAATGGTACCGTTGTCTTTTTTGTGGGTTTGCGGTAGCCTTTGTTGCGGGTAAGTATTACCACGTTGTTGTCGTATCCGAGCTCTTGGGCGCGCAGCAGGGGGATGGAGTCTGATACTCCACCATCCATCATGGGTGCGCCGTCCACGTTTGCAATGGGGCTGACAAATGGCAGGCTGCTTGATGCTCTTACAATCTCTATGATGCGTGCGGGGTTGTTCTTTTCGTTAAAATAACATGCCTTGCCGGTCTTGCAACTTGTTGTTACCATTTCGAAATTTTCGCTGCAACCGGCATAGGCTTCGTAGTCGTATGGGTACAGCCTTTCGGGTATTGCGCGAAAAAGCAGATCGAAATCCATTATATTGCCTTTGAATATTAGGTTTTTAAGGCTTATATAACGATATTTTTCGAGCAGGTCGATGTTGCAATATTTTGATCTGCCTTGTTGCCCTGACATATAGGAGAGTCCGTTGCAGGCGCCGGCACTTACGCCTATGGTGAATGGGAAACGTATTCCGCGTTCCATGAAATTGTCTAATACTCCGCTGGTAAAGACGCCGCGCATGCCTCCGCCCTCGAGAATAAGTGCGGACGTTGGTGTGATTTTTATCGTTTTTCTTGTCATTGCATCTTGAATTGCGCAAATTTAAGGCTTTTTATTTAGTCGGCAATGTGGCTGATGCTTAAAATAGAACTTTTTGTTGGAAAATAATTTTGTCTTTCGTGCTCTTTACACTAATTTCGCAAGGTGAAAATTTTATTTGTATGGCATTTTTTATTATTCCGGTCTCTTTGAGTTCGACAGAGGTAACGATAATTTTACTTGTTGTTCTGTTTATCTATCTTGTAAGGAGGTTCCCGGGATTTTTTTCGACTTTAAGCAGGGCTCTGCGCAATTTTGTCGATACAATGAAAGAGGATAATAGATGATACTTTTTAATTCTGATTATATTGAGGGTGCGCACCCTGCGATACTTGAGGCTCTTGTGCGCACAAATTTCGAACAGACACCCGGTTATGGCGAGGATAGGTTCTGCGAAGAGGCTCGTGAGATTATTCGTAGGCATTGTGGAAACAGTGAACTTGGCGTGCAGTTCCTTGTGGGCGGTACCCAGACAAATGTTACTGTTATTGATGCACTGTTGCGCAGCTATCAGGGTGTAATTTCGGCCGATAGCGGTCATATTAATGTACACGAGACTGGGGCTCCCGAGGCTACGGGGCACAAGATTATTGCTGTTCCGTCGCCCGACGGACGGCTGACGTTGCAACAGATAAGGGATTGTTACGATGGGCATTGGAACGACCCTGTACACGAGCATACTGTGCAACCCGGCATGGTCTATCTTTCGTGTCCTGCCGAGAATGGGCTTATTTATACTAAAAAGGAACTTACGGAAATATCTGATTTTTGCCGTACACATGGGCTTTATCTCTTTATTGATGGTGCCCGATTAGGGTATGGCTTGCAGGCCGAGGGGTGTGACTTTACTCTTGCCGACCTTGCGCGTTTGTGCGATGTTTTTTATATTGGTGGAACAAAGGTCGGGGCGCTTTTTGGCGAGGCTGTCGTCTTTTCCGATAAAGAGATGCAGCGCAGTTTCCGCTATGCAATTAAGCAGCATGGTGGAATGCTGGCGAAGGGGCGATTGCTGGGCATACAGTTTGCCGAGCTTCTGCGTGGCGGTGACGATTGTCTCTATTTTAAACTTGCGCGTCGTGCCGACGAGTTTGCGATGCGTCTGCGTGCTGCTTTTGAAAAGCGTGGCGTGCCTATGTGGATTCCTTCGGTGACGAATATGCAGTTCCCTGCTTTGACTAAGGCGCAGCAGGAAAAATTGGCCGAAAAGTATCTCTTCGAGGTGTGGGGCAGGTATGATGATGAACGTGACGTCGTTCGTTTTTGTACAAGTTGGGCTACGAGTGAAGAGGCTGTCGCGACTTTGTGTAACGATATAATGAATTTATAACATATGGAGTCGGAAAAAATAAAAAAAGTTCTTGATTTTCTCGATGGTAAGGGGTTTGTTTATGATTATTACGAGCACCCCGAAGCTCCCACTATTGCTATTGCAAAGGAATTTTGGCGACAGGATGGGTCGAAACATTGTAAAAATCTCTTTTTCAGGAATCACAAGGGCAATCGTCACTATCTTGTTGCGCTCGACTGTGAGCGTGACCTTGATATTCACGACCTTGAACAGCGTCTGCATCAGGGGAAATTGTCATTTGCTTCGCCGCAGCGCATGGAGAAGTATTTGGGAATTACTCCCGGCTCGGTGTCGCCTTTCGGGCTTATAAATGACGAGGAAAATCATGTTCATCTTTTTCTTGACGAAAATTTGCGGAAATACGACCTTCTGAGCTTCCATCCTAATGATAATAGGGCTACGGTGGTAATTTCTAAGGCCGAATTTGCAAGGTATTTGCAAGAGGTTGGCAACACTTTCGAGTATATTCAGATGTATTAAATGGCTACAATATTTATACATAAGCCCTCGCAAAAATAGATTTATCTTGCGAGGGCTTATTGTGTTGTATATTGTCAATTTGTGTAATATATATTTGATATTGCGATAAAATGTTTGTGCAAATAGGTGTTATGCGAATATTTTGTCAATAGTTGCAAGTGGTCGATAAATGTATTTGCAAAAGTAAGTAATATGCAATAATTATGAATAAATATACGTAAAACTGTTTTTTTTAGGGTTTTATATAAATTTCTTTCATATTTTTGCATAGTTTTAAATTTAATTTATTACCTTTGTGGCGTCAAAAAGAAAAATAAAAAGATAAATAGAAGTTATGAACGTAGAAGTAACATTAGAAAAGCTTAAACAGCGCTATCCCAACGAGCCCGAGTATTTTCAGGCAGTGGAAGAGGTATTACGTACCATTGAAGATGAGTATAACAAACATCCTGAATTTGAGGCTTGCAACTTGATTGAGCGTCTTTGTATTCCCGATAGAATTTTGCAGTTCCGTGTAACATGGGTTGATGACAAAGGTAATGTTCAGACAAACTTAGGCTACCGCGTACAGCACAATAATGCAATCGGTCCGTACAAAGGTGGTATCCGTTTCCATCCTTCGGTAAACACAAACATATTGAAATATCTTGCTTTTGAACAAACTTTCAAGAATGCGCTTACCACACTTCCTATGGGTGGTGCAAAAGGTGGCTCGGATTTTGACCCCAAAGGTAAGAGCGAAGCTGAGGTTATGCGTTTCTGTCAGGCTTTTGTGACAGAATTGTGGCGTAACATCGGTCCTGACATGGACGTACCCGCCGGAGATATTGGCGTAGGCGGTCGTGAGGTTGGTTATATGTTCGGTATGTATAAAAAGCTCACACGCGAATTTGGTGGTGTGTTCACTGGTAAAGGTCTCGACTTCGGTGGCTCACTCGTTCGTCCCGAGGCTACAGGTTACGGAAACATCTATTTCCTTCAGGAGATGTTGAATACTCGCGGCCTTGATATTAAGGGTAAAGTTTGCTTGGTGTCCGGCTCGGGTAATGTTGCGCAGTATACTGTCGAGAAGGTTATTGAGCTTGGCGGTAAGGTTGTGACAATGAGCGACTCTAACGGCTATATTTACGACCCCGATGGTATTACACGCGAGAAACTCGACTTTATCATGGAGTTGAAGAATGTGCGTCGCGGACGTATCAAAGAGTATGCCGATAAATATGGTTGCAAATATGTTGCCGATCAGAAGCCTTGGGGCGAGAAGGGTGATATTGCACTTCCCTCGGCTACTCAGAATGAGATTAACGGCGAGCATGCGAAGATGCTTATTGCCAACGGCGTAATTGCAGTTTCCGAGGGCGCGAACATGCCTTCTACTCCCGAAGCTGTAAGTGCTTTCCAGGCAGCAGGCTTGCTATATGCTCCCGGTAAGGCTTCTAATGCCGGTGGTGTATCGGTGTCTGGCCTTGAAATGTCGCAGAATGCCGCTCACATTAATTGGAGTGCCGAGAAAGTTGATGAGAAACTTCACGAGATTATGAAGAATATTCACGCTTCGTGTGTGAAATATGGTACTCGCGAGGATGGTTACATTGACTATGTGAAGGGTGCTAACGTTGCAGGCTTCTTGAAAGTTGCTCGTGCAATGATGGCTCAGGGTATTGTTTAATATTCGACCTTTATAATATAAATATAGTGGTTGCGCATACAATGCGCGACCACTATATTTTATTGCATGATTTTATCGTGTAAGTCTTGATTTTTACAAAAAAAATAGCGAATATTGCATATCGAAATTTTTGATACTGTTTATAAGGCTTTATAAGGAATGAATGAGATAAAAAAAGGGTGGCGTTGGGTGCCGACATTATACTTTGCCGAGGGGTTGCCATATTTTGCGGTAACTGCAATTTCGGTTATTTTGTATAAGAGAATGGGTGTAAGCAATGCTGATATTGCCTTGTATACAAGCTGGTTTTATCTTCCTTGGGTGATTAAGCCTTTTTGGAGTCCTATTGTGGATATGTTGTCCACTCGCCGTTTGTGGATAGTAGCTACGCAGTTGATTATGGGTGCGAGCCTTGCGTCGATTGCATTTACAATTCCGCTGAACAGTTTCTTGCAGTGGACTCTTTGTCTTTTCTGGCTGATGGCTTTCAGCTCTGCGACGCACGATATTGCTGCGGATGGCTTTTACATGTTGGGACTCGACGAGGAGGGGCAGTCTTTCTTTGCGGGAATAAGAAGCACCTTTTATCGCATAGCCACTATTTTCGGGCAGGGAATATTGATATATTTTGCCGGAAAATTGGAGGTTGTCACCAATAATATTGCTCTTGCGTGGAGTGTGACTTTTGGAATATTGTGTGCATTGCTTTTATTGTTAGGTTTTTACCATTATAAGGCTCTGCCGCGACCGGCAATAGATGTGCCGAGGAGTGTTTCAAGCATACGTGAAGCTTTTGCAAGTTTTGGTAAAATTATAACCTCATATTTTAAAAAGCCTGATATTGTTCCTGCGTTGCTTTTTATGCTGCTGTTCCGCTTGCCCGAGGCGCAGTTGGTGAAATTGATTAATCCGTTTCTTATGGATGGTCGCGCCGAGGGTGGACTTGCTATGACTACCGAGCAGATTGGTATTACTTATGGAACAATAGGTGTTATAGGCTTGATTGCAGGTGGAATTATTGGCGGAATTTGTATTTCGCGGGGCGGACTTAAATATTGGCTGTGGCCGATGGTTGCGGCAATTTCTGTTCCCGACCTTGTGTATGTTTATCTTAGTTATGCCCAGCCTGACAGTTTGGCGATAATTAATGGTTGTGTCTTTGTCGAACAGCTTGGATACGGCTTTGGTTTTACGGCTTATATGCTCTATCTTATTTATTTTGCTCAGGGTGAGTATCCTACGGCTCATTATGCTATTTCTACGGCTTTCATGGCGCTGGGTATGATGCTGCCGGGAATGGTGTCGGGGTATATTCAGGAGAGTGTGGGCTATTTTAACTTTTTTATTTGGGTGATAATGTGTTGTGCTGTCACTTTTCTTGTTTCGGCACGGTTGAAGATTGACCCTGCATTTGGTAAAAAACAAAAATAACAGATATGATTCTTATTTCGGATAGTGGTTCCACAAAGACCGATTGGGTGCTTTTGGAGGGCGATGAGGTGGTGTTGCGGGTAAAGACGCTGGGGCTTAATCCCACACAGCAAAAGTATGAAGATATTGTTGATGTCCTTAGTAAGGAATTGATGCCTTTGCTTGATGGTAAAGAGCCTGAGAAGATTTTTTTCTATGGTGCGGGCTGTGCATATGAAGAGGCAAACTCTCGCATGCGTAGGGCTCTTGAGACGCTTTTTGCTACAAGGGATATTGAGATTAACAGTGACTTGTTGGCTGCGGCGCGTGCCTTGTGTGGGCACGAGGAGGGTATTGCTTGTATTCTTGGCACAGGCTCAAACTCTTGTTATTATAATGGTGTTGAAATTGTCGATAATATTCCTCCGCTTGGATTTATTCTGGGTGACGAGGGTAGTGGTGCCACTCTTGGGCGACAGCTTGTGAATGGGTGTCTGAAAAGACAATTTTCACAAGATATTTGTACGAAATTTTTTAAACAGTATAATCTTGATGTTGCAACAATATTGGAAAAGGTTTATCGTGAACCTATGCCCGGAAGATTTCTTGCAAGCCTTGCGCCTTTCCTCTTGGAGAATCGCAAGAATCCCGAGATTCATAATATGTTGGTGAAGAGTTTCGTTGCTTTCTTTCAACATAATTCCATGGCTTATAGAAAGTCGTGGTTGCCCATACATTTTGTCGGGGGTATAGCTACTGCCTTTCAAGATGAGGTGAAGATGGCTGCCGAGAGTCTGGGGTTGTCGATTGGCAATATTCTTGAAAGTCCTATGAATGGGCTTGTCGAGTTTCACACATTATAGTCTTTTGACACTGTTTTTTGTGGCTCCATGTGGATATTTATAAATGTTCCCTCGCCATACTCTTTTTTAATTTTGCGCTCTATTTCTGTTGCAATGTCATGTGCCTCGAGCAGGCTGATGTTGTTCTCCATTCTTACGTGGACGTTTATAGAATAGTTGTTGCCTATGCGTCGTGTGCGCAGATGGTGGGGGGAACTTGTCTTATTGACTGACAGGATTAACTCTATTACCCTTTCTTCAATTTCGCGTGGGAGGGATTTTTCGAGCAGTTCGTCAATGCCGGCTTTTGATAATTGAAAGGCTGTTTGTAGTATGAATATGCTTACTATTACTGCTGCTATCGGGTCCAATATGCGCCACGATGCGCCTAAAAGTATAGCTCCGCCTACGCCTATGGTCGTACCTATTGACGAGAGGGCGTCGCTGCGGTGGTGCCATGCGTTAGCAACAACTGCCGGAGAATTATATTTCTTTCCTTTGCGGACAGTGTATCTGTATAATATCTCTTTTGTGAGGATGGATATTATGGCTGCAATCAAGGCTAATATGTTTGGGGCCTGTGGTAAGTTACCTTTTATTGTATCAATGATTGCAAGCACTCCGTTTTTCATTATTCCTATTCCTACAATGCCAAGCACTATGCCTATGATGACTGTTGCAAGAGTTTCGAATTTTCCATGACCGTAATTGTGGTTGGCGTCCTCTTTGCGTGAAGATATTTTTACGAAGAAAACAACGACAATATCTGTCAGAAAGTCGGAAAGAGAGTGGACGGCGTCGGCTATCATGGCTGCACTATTGCCTAAAAAACCGGCAACGAACTTAAAGATAAGCAGAAGTAAGTTTGTAATTCCGCCTATGAACGTTACTTTGTATATCTCTTTTTCCCTTTGTTGCATGTTTTTTGCTTCGGTATTTTTAAAAAACAGGGAAAGACAAGTAAAATGTCAATCCCTGTTGTTAAAAACAGCCAAACTATAAGCCGGGTTCTGTATCTTTTTGAAAAAGTGCCTGTCATTCATCTAATCCCAATGTTACCACTGGGCTTAAGCGTTCTACCCTCCGACTCGGACGAGCAACCCTCGAACGTCGGTATACGCGAACTTGCAGCCTCCAAGGCGTACGGCTCGTACATCGCTGCACGACCGGTGGGCTCTTACCCCACCTTCTCACCCTTACCCTCGCGGGCGGTTATTTTCTTCTACGCTACTCAGCCCTCACAGACTGCTTTCTGTTAGGAAGTGGAGTGCTCTGTGCTGCCCGGACTTTCCTCCTTTGCTTGTGGCAACGGCGACAGACCATTTGGCTGTTGTTTGTGATACTTTTGCAAAGGTAAGAAAGAGTTTCTGTTTTTTAAAGAATAATTCTTTTTTTTCTCTCTTATCCTTGTTTAAATAAATGTGAAAAGCGCTCTTTTAACGTGAAAGAAGTGTTAATTCGTAGCTCTGTTTGTTAAATGAAAGGAAAAAATGGCTCCGTTCTTTACAATTCAATGTTTTTGCCTGTATATTTGCGTTGTGATTGTTATAACCTAATTTGAATTTTAACAAAAAGATTAAATAGAGTTATGAAAATGGGAATTAAAAATTTGCTTTATGGTGCGGCTGTGATTGCCGTCAGTGCAACGGTTGCATCTGTTACAACCTACAAAGTGATTGAAAAGAGTAATATTGCCGAGGTTGCAAATGCAACCTCTGTTGAATTGCCCGTACAGAAGGCTGCTTTTGCTCAACCTTCGGCACCGCAGGCGCGTGTGGACCTTACCGAGGCGGCCGATAGGTCGGTGCATGCTGTTGTTCATATAAAATCGACACAGAATAGTAAGACACAGACTATACGTCGCGCTCCGGATATTTACGATTTCTTTTTTGGCGACGGAATGGGACGTCAGCAGCAAGTTAGGACACAGCCGCGTGTGGGATTCGGCTCGGGTGTGATACTTTCCGAGGATGGTTACATTGTTACCAACCATCATGTTATTGATGGTGCCGACGAAATTGATGTTACCCTCAACGATAATCGCTCGTTTAAGGGGCGTCTTGTGGGTAGCGACGAGAATACCGACCTTGCGCTTGTAAAAATTGAGGTAGATGAGAAACTCCCTGCTCTGCCTGTTGGCAATAGTGACGAGCTGAAAATTGGTGAGTGGGTGCTTGCGGTTGGTAATCCTTTTAATCTCACTTCGACGGTAACGGCCGGAATTGTAAGTGCGAAGGCTCGTACTCTGGGTGTGTATAATGGTGGAATTGAATCGTTTATACAGACTGATGCTGCCATTAATCAAGGTAACAGCGGCGGTGCATTGGTAAATGCCAATGGCGAGCTTGTGGGTATAAACTCTGTATTAACTTCTCCCACCGGGTCGTATGCGGGTTATGGCTTTGCGATTCCTACGAGCATTATGAATAAGGTGGTGTCCGACCTTAAGGAGTATGGTACAGTGCAGAGGGCTATTCTTGGTATTATGGGTGGCACTGTTACTGCCGAACTTGCCGAGGAGAAAGAACTTGGCACTGTGGATGGTGTTTATGTGAGCGAGGTTATGGCCGATGGAGCTGCGCAAGAGGCGGGTATCGAGGTTGGTGATGTTATTATCGCTGTCGATGGTGCCAAAGTTAAGAATATGGCTCAGATGCAGGAGATGTTTACCAAACATCAACCTGGTGACAAGGTGAAACTTACAATCTTGCGCAAGAAGAAAGAAAAGGAACTTGATGTTGTGCTGAAGAATGTTCAGGGTAATACAAATGTTGTTAAAAATGCCGACCTTGACATGCTTGGTGCTACATTTAAAGAGCTTGACGAGAAGGACATGCGTCTCTATAAGGTTAATTATGGATTAAAGGTGCTCGAGGTTTCAAAGGGTCGCTTCGCCGATGCGGGAATTAAAAAAGGTTTTATTGTGCAGAAGGTAAACAATGTTCCAATGAAGAGTCTCGATGATATTCAGAAGGCGATTAAGCAGGCTAATGCTTCTACCGATCAGGTGTTGTTTATTTCGGGCGTTACTTCTTCGGGCAAACGTGCTTACTACTCGGTTGATTTGTCGCAGGAGTAGTGTGGCCTTCAGTATTGAAAATTGATAATTCTGCAAAATATCTGCTCTCTTTTTTGAGAGAATGAATAAAAGATGAGTGGATATTTTGCATATTAAAAAAAATGTTGTACCTTTGCAGGAGTTATGGGTAAGTCCTATACGGCCAGCTCCTAGCGAATCCTCCAGGGCTTGACCGCAGCAAAGGTAGTTGGTTGTAGCGGCGCGATTTAGGTAGCTTACCCACCCCCATAAAGAGTTTGTCTTTTTAGGCAAACTCTTTTTTGTTTGCGAATGTTACTGCCTGAGTTTCCCGATGATAATATGAAAAAACGGCGAACTTAATGCTCGCCGTTCTTAATTGATATTCTTGTTTGTTATTTTCTTCTGTTGAAGAATCCTTTGGCTTTTCTTTCTTTTAAAGATTTGTTTGACTGTTTCTTTGCGGGTGCATAATCCGGAGTTACGTCACTGTTGTCTGTGTAGTTATAATATGTTGTTTTAGAGTAGCCACTTGCGTATTCATTATCTGAATATTTGTATTCGCCTTCTGTTTGATAACTCAAAAGATAGCCGTCTCTATCGGTATAATAGTTGCTGTATGTTTCTGTTGCTTCAAGTGTTGAGTTGTATTCATAATCCATATATGATTCTTCGTCTGTTTGTGTTACTTCTACACTTGTGGGAAAGTCTATTGATGGCTCACCAAACAGATTCATATAGCATAGCCCTGTAAATTCATCCTCGAGGAAGATATAGCTTAAATAATCGGCGAATGCATGTGTATATTGTGCTGTTTCGTTCTGTTTGTTACCGTATTTGTAGGTAAGTGTGCTGTTTAGTTTGTAATAACCGTAATTTCCGGCTGTGGTGTTGGATGTTATTGAAATACTTTGCAGATTACCGTTGCTCCATGTTAAAATACAATTTCTGGAAAAGTTGTAATTTAAACTGTATTTCTCTCCGTCTTCATCTTCTTCATATTCACTGCCATTTCCAATAAGGTCGATTCCTGTAAGATTGGTGCCATTGTATTTGAAGGCAATATTACCATTGTCTTTGTTTCCACCTTTACCTTCATATTCATGATATTGATAATCAGATGCAAATGTGCAACTTGTGACGTGACCGTTGGCATTGAATTTTATATTTGATACTATAAGTACATTATTTTCATTCCATGATTCGCTATTGTATTTATATGTGTATCTGAATGTCAATGGATTATATGTTACTTCCATTTTGCTATCCTCACTACCGTATGTTGCTTTTTCAATTGATACGAGCGAATTATTTTCGTTGTATTTGAATATAAGGTCGCCTACACTTTTCAATAGTTTTGTGTTTGTGATGTTAAGAGTGTCGCTGCCACCATTGTTGTTGCCGTTTATTACAATGTCTCCACCGGTGTTACCTCCCTCGTCGTTGTCATCGTCGCTTTCACATGCTGTAAATGAAAATACACAGCCGAACATGATTGCCATCATGGGCAAAAATCTAAGAATTCTTTTCATTTTTTAATTTTACTTTTGTTTATAATTAATTTGTTGTTGAATTGTTAAACTTTTGCAAATGTAATGAAAATTATAAATGAATAATCATGTTTTTTTGAAAAACGAAATATATTAAATAAGAGTTGTTTGCGACAGGGCAAAAAAATAAGAGGCCGGCAGCCTCTTATTGTGGATGTTAAAATGTTTCTTTTATTTTATAAATACAAAATATACGGCGAGTACAAGGAATATAAAGGCTACAATGTGGTTCCATGCAAGTGCTTCGCCTTTGAAGCAGAGGGTTACAATGGCTCCGAATACTATTATTGAGATTGCTTCTTGAATTACTTTCAATTGTACAAGTGAAAATGGGCCGCCGTTAATCTCCGAGCCGATGCGGTTGGCGGGAATTAAGAATGAATATTCCAGCATTGCTATTGCCCAACTGATGAGGATGATGAAGATGAGTGGAGTGTTGGAACTTATTACCTTCATTTGTTGTAATTTGAGGTTGCCGTACCATGCAAAGGTCATGAAGGTGTTCGAGATTATGAGCATTAGTACGGTCAGTAGTGCTTTGTTCATTTTTCTGTTTTATTTTGTGTTTTTTCTATTTGTGGGGGGAGTAATTCGCATTGTATGTTGCTCATGCTGCCCCAAAGGTTGTAGCGTGCTTCGGGGTTTAGTTTTTCCAGATGCTGCAGCAGTTGTTTCATCTGCTCTCTGTTGCTGTCGCGTTCATAGGGGCATCTTTTTACTTGTTGCGGGTAGTGTGACAGGCTGGCGAGTGTTTCAATATCTTTTTCGTCGGTCAGGCACAGGGGGCGTATCACTGTCAGTGGAAATTTACGCATCTGCATGGTGGGTGCCATTGCCGAGAATGCTCCTTGAAAGGTGATGTTCATGAGCATTGTTTCCAGAAAGTCGTCCATATTGTGGCCCAGTGCCAATTTGTTGCATCCAAGCTCTTGTGCGAGGGTGAAAAGGGCTTTTCGTCTGTTCCACGAGCATAGGAAACATGGGGATTTTCGCGTGTCGGTGCTTGCGTCAAATTCGCTCTCGACAAGATGAAATTCCACTCCGTTGCGCGAGCAGAATTCTTTTAATATATTCGCATCGGATAGGTATTCTATGTTGCGCAGCCTTATGTGGGCGGCAACAAGGCTGATGCGGGGTTTCAGTATGCGGCTGCGTGCCGATAGAAATTCCAGCAGTGCAAGGGAATCTTTGCCACCGGAAAGGGCAACAAGTATGCGGTCGCCATCGTCAAGCATGCGGTAGTCTGTCAATGCTTTTTTGAAGCGACGCTCTATTTTTTTTCTTATCTGTTGCTCGGGAGTGGGCTGTGGCATCTTCTTTTTGAAATTCTGCGCAAAGTTACAAAAAATCCATTTAATGATTCTTCTGTTTATTGCTTTTTACTGTGTGGTTGCTTTTATATGCTTCTTATTTTTCTGTTTTTTGCGAATTTTAATTAAAAAATCATCGGTGGTAATCGCTTATCCGTATATTATGTGTATATTTGCGATTAACCGCGAATGGCAGTGTAACTTTTGCAGTAGACTGTTTTTTCGCGTATGTTGATTATTAATATTGTTTGAATAATGTATAGATTATTAATATCGGTTTTATTTTTTGCCGTTAGTGTGTCAGTTTCTTTTGCCCAATCGACTCGAGAAAAGGCTCGCTCGCTTTTTCTGGATGGAAAATATGCCGAGGCGAAGCCTCTTTTTAAGAAACTTTTAAAATCTTCGCCTCGTGACGGCAGTTACAATTATTGGTACGCTGTATGTTGTTACGAGACTAACGACACTGTTGCCGATGTTGAAAAAATGCTCAAATATGCTGTGACGCGTAAAGTGAATAATGCCCATCGTTATTTGGGTGACATGTACAAGCGTGATTTTCGTTACGACGAGGCTGTTGCAAGCTACGAGGAGTTTATTGATGGCTGCGACGATGAAGAACTTGTTTCGTTGTACGAGGAGCGTTGCGAGCATGTGAAGCGTTTGCACAGAATGATTAAAATGACCGAACGTGTATGTGTGATTGACAGTTTCGTGGTCGATAAGGAACGTTTCCTTTCTGCTTATCGCACGGGGCGCGATATTGGTACACTTTCTATGGCCGGTGAGTATTTCGACAATGCCGATGCTTGCGGAACGGTTGCTGTTACCGAGCGTGGTACGGATTTATATTTTTCTCGGCCTGTTGCGACGGACGAAGGGGAAATGTTGAAACTTTTTCACTCTTCGAATGTGAATAACCGGTGGAGCGAGGCTAAGCAGCTTTCGAGTATAGAGACTGCGGGTAACGATTGCTATCCTTTTATGGCTGTCGATGGCTCTACTTTCTATTTTGCGAGTGACGGCGAAGGTTCTATCGGCGGTTATGATATATTTGTGACACGTTACGACTCGGAGGATGGTGCTTTTTTGAGACCCGAGAATGTGGGTATGCCTTTTAATTCCGAGGCTAATGATTATATGCTTGTCGTGAATGACATTGTGAATCTTGGCTGGTTCGCTACCGACCGCCGCATGGACGAGGGTAAGGTGTGTGTGTATGTTTTTGTACCTAATGCCACAAAGGCTACATATAATTATGAATCGGAGGATGCGTCAAGGATTATAGGCCTTTCGCAATTATCGTCAATAGCCGACACGCAGGCTGACGAGGATGTTGTGAGAAAAGCGCGACAGAAATTGCTGATGCTGATGTATGAGCAGAAAGATGTTGCTAAAAAAAGCGGCTTTCTTTTTGTTGTTGATGACTTGACAGAATATACTGATGTTAAACAGTTTAAGAGTGCTGAAGCTCGTAAATTGTACGACGAGTGGAAAAAACGCTCAGAAAAGTATAATGCCGATGTTGCTCTGCTCGAAAAGCGTCGCGACGAATATGCTGCTGCAAATGCGAGTGGCAAGCAGACGATGAGTGCTCAGTTGCTCGAACTTGAGAATCGCCTGATTGACGAGGCTGATGCTCTTGAAGAGCTTCTGTTGCGCGTCAGAAATACAGAAAAGGTGTTTATTTCTAAATAGTATCTTTATGGAATTGTTTGTAATAGGATTGTTGATAGTTCTTGGCACCGTTCTTCTTGTTGCCGAAATTGCGCTTATTCCGGGTTTCGGATTTTCCGGAATTGCGGGCATCGGGGCGATGATTGCTTCGGCCGTTTATGCTTTTATGCAGCTTGGCGAAATTGCAGGCTGGGTGACTATTGCCATTGTTATTCTTGTGGCGGTAGCACTTATCTTGTGGGCCATATATGGAAAATCTCTCGATAATGTTGCGCTTAAAGAGAATATTACTTCGACGGTTGCCGATGCGGGTGTTTCGGCTATAAAAGTTGGTGACAAGGGTGTGTCGGTTACTCGATTGGCTCTTATAGGCGAGGCTAAATTCGGCGAAAATATTGTCGAGGTTACTTCGAACGATGGGTTTATCGATGAGAAACAGGACGTTGTTGTTACACGCATTGCGTCGGGTGTTATTTATGTTGGAAAGATAATAAGTTAAATATTTATATTATGGTTGTAATTGGATTGTCGGCAGTAGCGGTAATTGTTGTACTGTCAATATTTTTTCATTATGTGCCGTTTGTCTTGTGGCTTTCGGCAAAGGTTTCTGGTGTGCATATTTCTTTGTTGCAACTATTTTTGATGAGAATACGTAATGTGCCTCCTCATGCTATTGTTCAGGCTATGATAGAGGCGCACAAGGCCGGGTTAAGCGATATTACTCGTGACGGTCTCGAGGCGCATTATCTTGCGGGTGGTCACGTGGCAAAGGTTGTTCATGCTCTTGTGTCGGCTTCAAAAGCAAATATAGAACTTACTTTCCAGATGGCTACTGCTATTGACCTTGCCGGTCGCGATGTGTTCGAGGCTGTGCAGATGTCTGTTAATCCTAAGGTTATCGATACTCCGCATGTTACGGCTGTTGCTAAGGACGGTATTCAGCTTATTGCCATTGCCCGTGTGACTGTAAGGGCTAATATCAAGCGTTTGGTCGGTGGAGCAGGTGAGGATACTGTGCTTGCACGTGTGGGCGAGGGTATTGTTTCGTCTATCGGCTCGGCCGAGAGCCATAAGGCTGTGCTCGAGAATCCCGATTCAATCTCTAAGCTTGTGCTTAAAAAGGGACTCGATGCGGGTACGGCTTTCGAGATTCTCTCTATTGATATTGCCGATATTGACATAGGCAAGAATATCGGTGCTGCTTTGCAGATTGACCAGGCTAATGCCGACAAGAATATTGCTCAAGCAAAGGCCGAGGAGCGTCGTGCGATGGCCGTTGCTCTTGAACAGGAGATGAAGGCTAAGGCGCAAGAGGCTCGTGCGGCTGTTATTCAGGCCGAGGCCGAGGTGCCTAAGGCTATGGCCGAGGCTTTCCGTACAGGTAATCTGGGTATAATGGATTATTATCGCATGAAAAATATTCAGGCTGATACTGCCATGCGTGACAATATAGCTAAGGATTGATTTTAACTGACGTTTATTGCAATGAAAAGGTGTTTTCCGCCTTCGGAGCTTCTTATTGAGGAGAATGGGGCAGTGTATCATCTTGGGCTTAAGCCCGAGCAACTTGCCGATAGGGTTATTCTTGTCGGTGACCCTAATCGCGTTCCTAAAGTTGCTGCTTTTTTCGATAATTGCGAGTGTGATGTTTCGGCGCGTGAGTTCCGCACAATCACCGGCTCTTACAAGGGTAAGCGTATAACTGTGGTTGGTACGGGCATTGGCTGTGATAATATAGACATTGTGATGAACGAGCTTGATGCCTTGGCGAATATTGATTTTTCTACTCGTGAGGAGAAAGATTCTCTCAGACAGTTGCAGGTTGTGCGCATTGGTACTTGCGGTGGATTGCAGGAGTTTACTCCGACAGGCTCTGTCATTTGCTCGGTAAAGTCAATAGGCTTCGATGGGTTACTGAATTTTTATGCCGGACGCAACGACGTGTGCGACCTTCAGTTTGAGAAGGCTTTTATGCAGCATATGAACTGGTCGCCACTGTTGTCGGCACCTTACACTATTGATGCTGACGCCGAGCTTGTAGAGCGTATTGCTTGTGATGACATGGTGCGTGGAGTGACTATTTCGTGCGGGGGATTCTTTGGGCCTCAAGGTCGTCATTTGCGTGTGCCGCTTGCTTTCCCCAATCAGAATGCTCTTGTTGAGTCCTTCTGCCATGATGGCTGGAAAATTACCAACTTTGAAATGGAGAGCTCGGCTGTGGCAGGCTTGTCGCGACTGATGGGGCATAAGGCTGTGACTGTGTGTCTGGTTATTGCCAATAGAAAAGTGCAAAGTGCCGATATTGATTATAACGAAAAAATGAAGGAACTTATAGCGACTGTGCTCGACCGTATTTAAAAATGTGGTTGAGCATGGTTGCTCGAAAATTTTTATCATCAGTCTTGTGATGGAACTTAAGGATACAATATGTGCTTTGGCAACACCTCAGGGTGGGGCATTGGGCATTATAAGAATCTCCGGTGGCAGGGCTATTGCCATTGCCGAGAAGATTTTTACTCCGCGCGCAGGGCTTCCGCTTGCCGCGCGTAAGGCTCCGGCAGTGGTGTTTGGCGATGTATGCGACGATAGGGGAGAACTGCTCGACGAGGTTCTTCTTACTATGATGCGTGCGCCACACAGCTACACGGGTGAAGATACTGTGGAGATTAGTTGTCACGCTTCGCCCTACATTATTCAGCAACTGTTGCTTAATATCATTAATAATGGTGCGCGGCAGGCCGGGCCGGGAGAGTACACCATGCGTGCCTTTCTTAACGGGAAAATGGACCTTAGTCGTGCTGAAGCTGTTGCCGACCTTATTGCATCCGAGAGTGAAGCGTCGCATCGTCTGGCGATGAATCAGTTGAAGGGTGGCTTCAGCAAAGAACTTGCTGCTCTGCGCGATAAGTTGCTGAAACTTACCTCGTTGCTCGAGCTTGAACTTGACTTCAGCGAGGAGGATGTTACCTTTGCCGACCGCAGGGAACTTATGCTCTTGTGTGAAGAAATTGAATCAGTCATCGGCGAACTTGTAAATTCTTTCAGCGTGGGAAATGCTGTGCGCAACGGTGTTCCTGTTGCAATCGTGGGCGAGACAAATACCGGAAAAAGTACATTGCTAAACGCGCTTTTGCACGAAGAACGAGCGCTTGTCAGCAATATTAGCGGAACGACACGCGACACAGTAGAGGGAACTATGAGTATAGGCGGAGTAATGTTCCGTTTCATTGACACGGCCGGGGTGCGCGAGACACAAGATGTTGTTGAGCAAATGGGTATTAATCGTACATTCGACCAACTTGAAAAATCATCAATAGCACTATGGGTAATAGACCCTGTGACGAACGCAGCTGTGATGAAAGAGTCTGCCGAGCGAATATTGCCACTTTGCTCTAATAAGAAACTCGCAATATTAATAAACAAGTGTGATATTGTCGATGCAATCCGTCTGACCGAAACAATGAAGTGGGCCGAAACAATGGTTGCTGAGTGTGGAAAAGATATTCTATGGGATAAAAAGAATATGTGGGCAGTATCTGCTAAACTCGGCGTAAATATGGATAAACTCGAAGATTTTCTTGTTGAGTCTGCTGCAATATCCGGCATCTCTTCAGATGCGGTAGTTGTAACCAACGTGCGACATTACGAGGCACTTAAAAATGCTCTGAAAAATATTGTTGATGTACGACAAGGACTAATTAACGAACTATCAGGTGACCTTGTAAGTGAGGACCTGCGCGCATGCTTACGTCATCTCTCCGAAATTCTCGGCGAAATGACGAATGATGAGGTCTTGGGTAATATCTTTAAAAATTTCTGCATCGGAAAATAAATGGCACTTTTTTGAATTGAAAACGGATGCAAAGAAAACCGTATAAAACGCAAATATCAGCAATTAAAATGCTATAAAACAGCAGATTGCAGTATTTGCGTTTCTTTAT
>SUXQ01000010.1 GCA_015060905.1 Bacteroidales bacterium
ATTGGTGTTATGTGCCGTATTACTATTGCAAAAATATAAAGAATGACACACATGCAAATGATTATTTTTTATATAGGAATAGATCTGATGCAATGATGCACGACCAGTTAAATGCTTATGAAATGTTCGATGTCTCTTTTCGTTTGCCACCTGTACCGCCAAGAGTGTACGAAATACGTATATCTGTAAGTAACATGATACATCAATGGTGGCATTCATGTAAACCTGTTATACAAACATATATCGATGGCAAGCCTTATTCGGTTATAGATACACGACCGTCGACGTTTGATAGTCCCGAGATTGAATGGCATGATGATGCATATACTTTTGACAATGGTCTCGAAAATGACAAACATATGCGTAACTTAGGATGGATGAAAGCCCCTGATTCCTATTCTATATTGGTTGAAATTGCAGCAAATACTACTGGTTATAGACCTGCACGTGAAAGCAAAACTATTCTTCGCAAAATTATCACCAAAATGTATTTAAGCGAGGGTGAGCATTGGATACGCTTTAAAGAACTTAATCCATTAAGAGATTCTAATGCAGATTTGTATAAAACTAAAAATTTCATTTTTGATTATATAGAACTTGTTCCGTTAAAAATAATCAGCGACCCGTCGAAGCCCGAGGATAGACATTGATGCGCCCTACCCTCTGTTAATATCTAATAATTTGCGTTGAATATCTAACAATAGAAGTTAAAAAGAGATTTTCAACACCATTTCTTTATCTAAAATTTTAAATATCTAAACTTTTAAATTTACTTTGACAACAGAACAGAAACGTAAGAATATGAAAAAATTCCAGACACTTACAAAAGCCGAAATACAGGTAATGAACATTCTGTGGGAGCTTGACGGCGGAGGATGCATCCACGATATAATAGAGCATTACAACGAACCTAAACCAGCATACAGCACAGTAGCTACATTCCTGAAAATACTATACAACAAAGAGTTTGTAGGCTACCGCAAACTGCGAGGAAAGACCTTTACATACTACCCCCTGATTACTCGCGCCGAGTACACGCGCATGGTAATGAAAGATGTTCAAGACTCATTTTTCGGGGGCTCGGGAACGTCGATGATAAAATTCTTCGTCGAAAAAGAGACGCTCACCAACCAAGAGATTGACGAACTTATAGAACTTATAAACAGCAAATAATCCGTTATTATGCAAGCAATTATAACAGCAACAGCCATCTACGCACTGAAGGCAGCAATAGCCCTTGCACTGCTGTACACGCCCTACATATTTTTCATGCGTCGCGAGACACTCTTCCGCACCAACCGCACCACCCTTTTGCTGGCAATGCTACTGTCGCTTGCAATACCCTTTATAGACATTCCCGCACTGCACATTGAAAATCCGTTTACCACAGGAGAGATAAAAGAAACGACAATAATCATAGAAACAGCGTCTCAACAAGAATTTCTCGCCGGCGAAACTGTCGAAGAAAATATAAAATCGCTGACACCCGAGGAAAAAGCATACTATTTTCTATGCCTACCCTATATTATAATCGCGCTTATTATAGTCGCAAAGAAAAGTTACGAACTATACACCATCAAACGCCATATAAGGCGCGGAACACTGTGGCTCGATGAGAGGAAGGAATATACAATATACTGCCACGCATCGACAACCACCCCTTACAGCTGGATGAAGAGCATAGTAATCTCGCAGGAGGATTATGAAAATTTCGGCAAAGAGATTATTCTGCACGAAGAGGGTCACATACTCCACCGCCACTCATGGGACATGTTACTGCTCGCCGCTGCAGAGAGCCTGCAATGGTTCAACCCCTTTATACACATGCTTGCAACCGACCTTAAAGACATACACGAATTTCAAGCAGACGCGTATGTGCTTCAAAAAGGACAAAATAGCAAAGAGTACCAAATGCTGATAATAAAAAAAGCTGTCAGCCACGCTTCCTACACACTGGCCAACAGCTTCAATCATAGTAATAACCTTAAAAAACGTATCACAATGATGTTAAAGAAAAAATCAAATTCAGTGAAATGCGCAACAGCGTTGTACATCCTGCCCGCAGCAGCATTAACGCTTAGTCTTTTTGCCTCTCCGCAAGAGACTGTGGGCAACAACCTTGCAGACGAATCTGCAAGTGTACACAAAAGTAGTGAAACTTTTGCAAAAAGCGACACAGTAGAACAAAAAGTTTACCATTTTACAGAAAAAGGAGCAAGCGGAGAAAAAGTTTATCAGTTTGTACCCGACGACACTGAAGAGGAAATAATTTACAAAGTGTGCGAAATAATGCCTAAAATAGCAGATACAGGCAAGGAACTTCCAAAAGAACTGTTTGTAAGTATAGAGTATCCGGGAAAAGATAAAAAAATAAGTGCCGCATACATAAATTTTATAGTAAACACCGACGGTTCTAAAAGTGACATTAGAATAATGAAAAGTTCGGGACACGAGCCACTCGACAAAGCTGCGTTGATTGCCGTTGAAAAAATGCCCAAATTGGAGCCCGGCACACAAGGTGGGAAAAAAGTGAGAGTGCAAATGACAATACCCGTTTATGGCAAAGCTATGCGACGTTTAAGCGACGAGGAGTTAAAGGCAACAGAGAATCCTACAAATGTTCAAATGACAATATCTAAAGAAGCAAAAGAGAGCGACGTTAATAATGCAAAGGACAAGATATATACAGTTGTCGAACAAGTAGCCCAATTTCCCGGCGGAAACAACGCTATGTTCAAATTTCTTGCCGACAACCTACGCTACCCCGAAGATGCTAAAAACGAAGAAAAAGAGGGACGCACAATCATAAAATGTGTAATAGACACCGATGGCTCATTAAGCGACATTAAAGTAGTAAAAAGCTCGGGCCACGAATCGCTGGACAAAGAGGCGATGCGCGTGGTTGCTGCAATGCCCAAATGGGAGCCGGGCATGCAAGGTGGCGAAAAAGTAAAATCGAGCTTTGCAATTCCCATTCAGTTCCGCCTGAAATAAATAACGCAAATTAATGACGATTGAGGGTAAGATTTCTTTCTTGTAAAGATAATCTTACCCTTAATCTATTGTTGCAATTTGCAATATTAGTGTAGCCGGCAAGAAAAACATTCAAATAAATTTTGTTATTCTCCCGTTCAATATTATTTTTACACTACCAAACACTAATATACAGCAAAATAATGCAAAAAAACAACGCAACAGCCTCACTACTTACACTATACACACAACTGTGGGCGTATCAACTTATGGGACTCGCAATATTCGCCATTGCAAGAATCATACATCTATCAAACACCGTTTCAATAGAAACAATATTACAACAAAGCAGTTCCGCCCCACTCTTTTTGTGGAACTCTTGGCGATTCGATATTCAAGCAATAACATACATCTCTTTGCCGATGATTCTGGGCACTCTTGTAACATCCTTTCTTAAAGAGAGCATCATCAACCGCACGAAACGCGCAATGCGGTGGTATTTTTCCATAATGTACGCAATACTGTCGGCAATAGTATGCGCGGAATTTTTCTTCTATAATAACTTCAACAGCCGATACAACGTCGTCTTTTTTGACTTTTTCGATGAAGGACCTTTAGGGCTGTTGCAGACAATGTGGCAAGAGTACCCCGTTATAAAAATTCTGCTCGGGATACTTTTTATAGCATTCAGCATTTTTACTGTCGGGAAATATATCCAACGCCTGAAGATAGAAAAGCGTCGATGGATGAACACCATAGCTGCAATAATAGCTTGTGTGCTTATTGCGGGAGTGACCTTTATCTTTATGCGCGGCTCGGTTACACGCTACACCCTGCAAGTAGAGGCATTTATGGTGTCCACTGATGATAACATCAATCAATCGGTACCCAACGCCATCTATCTTCTAAAGAAAGCAAACAAGGAGCGTAGAAAAAGTTTCGCATTGCAGAGCGACGAGAGCCTTCTGCAAAAAGCAGGATTCTCGAACGTGGACGAAGCAATAGAAGCAGCCGCACTTGCACCGGCTGTCGGCAACGACAATAAGAAAAAGGTAGAAAACGCACTCTTCGCAAAAGCCGCAGGAACAGAAAAATCGCCCAACGTAGTTGTAATTCTCAACGAAAGTTGGAGCCGTTTCCTGCTCGAAATTGACAAAGGCGAAAATTTGGACCTATTATGTTCGTTGCGCAGCCACATTGCCGACGACCTTCTTTTCGGCAATATACAATCGGTGCGCAACGGAACAATATATTCACTCGAGAGTGTCACGCTTGCAATGCCTTATGACAAATTCTTCAATTCACGCTACCGTTTCCGCAGTTTCAATTCTTCGATAGCCCACCCATTCAAAGAGAGTGGCTACGCAACCTCGTTTATCACAGGAATGGACCCCACATGGGAAAATGTGCAAGAAGGACTATCCTATCAAAGTTTCGACACAATCATAGGCCGACAGAATATACTGCAAGCTATAAAGAACAGCACAACAAGCGCAATAGGAGTGTACGACGAATTTCTATATGAATATATAGAAGAGCATCTTGACCGAGGAGAAAAAAGCGGAAAGCCCCAATTTATTCTTGCGCTTACAACAACCAACCACCCGCCATTCACTTACCCCGAGAATATGCAACTGCCCCCGCTCACCGACGAATGGTACTCATCGCCCTATCTTACAGGCGACAAAGAGGTGCTGCGCAAATACGGAACAGGTGCACAATATGCCAACAAATGTCTGGGAGATTTTCTTACCAAGCTAAAAGCATCGCCGCACGCCGAAAATACAATAATTCTCGTTACAGGCGACCATAATGTGCGCAGCATTATCAACTACGACAAAGTGCCACAAAAATATATGTGTGCAGTGCCACTATATATGTACCTGCCACAATCACTGAGGAACGAAAATATTGCGAAGAAAGAAATAACCGAACGCTACGGCTCACACTATGATATTCTGCCGACGCTTGCGCCCCTGTGTATAAAAGAGAATGTCGAATATCTTGCAATAGGCAATAATCTGCTCGACACGACAAAAAGCAACAAAGACTATTACAGTTACAACGAAAAACAGTTGCTTCTACCCGACGAAACGAAAAAAGATTCCATTGCCGCAATAATCGATGCACGCAAATTACTGATGAAAATATATTATCAGCAAGGCTTCAGAGAGACAAGCAACAAGAAATAAAAATTATCCGTGCCGATGGCACGGATAATTTTTTATAACCGGCAGCTATATTACTTAACCTCTACAAGCTGCAGAGCAACGCTCGAATACTCAGTCTTAAGAAGATTTCTCATTGCGAGACCCTCTTCCATCAACAGCTTACCGCTGAGCACCTTACCATCGACAGCGCAAGGCTTATTCTCGTTTACAGGAGTAAGGTCCTTTATCTTATACATTTTGTCAGCATCGAGTCCCGCCATTTTCACAGTAGGAATAATAGAATTAATGAAGTGGGCAGTCTTGTAAGCATAGAAGACAGCCTCGTTCTGTTCGGGAGTAACATACATCAACGAAGCAAGGCCTTTATTATCATAGGGCGATACAAGGCGATAAAGGTCGCCGAACTGCACAACAGGACGAATAGTCTTATAAGCAGCAATCGCACGCTTGGCAAAAGCCTTATCCTTCTCGGACATATCCTTAGGCTGAATCTCCATTCCCAAACGACCGGACATTGCAACGTCGAAACGGAATTTCAAAGGCACTGTACGACCCGTCTGGTGGTTCTTGTCGGCACTTACGTGCGACGCCATTGCAATAGCAGGATAGAAAGTAGAAACACCCCACTGTAAATAAATACGCTGCAAAGCATCAGTATCGTCACTTGTCCAGAATTCGTTAAAGTAAGGCAAAAAGCCGTAGTTTACACGACCACCGCCACCGGCACAAGCCTGCATCACAAGTTTGGGATATTTTGCGCGTATGCGCTCACAAACCTTGCGCAATCCACGATGATACTCAATGTAAATGTGCGACTGCTTGTCCTTAGGCAGATAATATGAGCCATAATCCTGCACCGAACAGTTAGCGTCCCACTTCATATACTTAATTTCGGGGAAGTTTGTCATCAGCGAGTCAACAACGCCAAATACAAAATCCTGAACCTCGGGGTTAGAGAGGTCGAGAATAACCTGAGTGCCGCCGCGACCGGTAGAAACAGGGCGATTATCCACACGCAGAATCCATTTAGGCTTATTCTCGAAAAGTTCGCTCTTGGTGTTTGAACTTTCAGGCTCAATCCAGATACCGAATTTTATATTATGCTTCTTTGCCGAAGCAATAAGACCGCCGATACCCTCGGGCAGCTTCTCTTTGCACACCATCCAATCGCCAAGCGACGAAGAGCCGTTGTTACGGGGATATTTATCGCCGAACCAACCATCGTCCATCACAAAAAGCTCGCCACCGATGGCCGAGAACTCTTTCATCATATTATCCATCTCTTTCTGATTAACGTTAAAGTAGACACCCTCCCAACTGTTCAGGAGAATATCTTCGGCAACGTCTCCTTCCCAAAGTTTATATTTTCGTGCCCAACGGTGAAACGCGCGGCTGACACCACCCTTACCGGTGGTGCTGTAAGTCATGCAAAATTCGGGAGTAACAAATGTCTCGTTCTTTTCGAGCTTGTAGAAAGAGGTCTCTTCATTTATGCCAGCACTTACCGAGAGTGCAGTATTCGACGCAATGACCTTTATAAGATAGTTTCCTGTCCACGCGAGAGTACCGGCAAACACTTGTCCATGCTCCTCGCCGGGCTTTCCGTCCATAGAGATAAGGAACGAGGGATTATCCTGCTCGGTGTTACACATTCCATCCTTGTTAGAGATTGTCTTTTGTCCGTTGGTCAGTTGCTCCTCGGCCATTGTATGCTCCGAGCCCCAGAAACCGTGAAAATGGGTCATCCAGTTGTCGCCACGCTGCAAAGGAAAGAATGCCGATGCGAAACGATAGAGAGTTACGGGCTTTTTACCGGCATTTTCAATCTCTACCCATGTGCTTATAATATCTGTACCTTTATAAGCCTTGAAAAGCTGTTTAACGATGAAAGGATACACTTTGTCCTTCATTGTAATTTCGGTAACATCGCCCTCTTTGTCCGAGAATTGACGAACGCCGGTAACTGCAAGGTCGAGTGTCATGTTACCATCATTGTGCTGCACGGCAATAGCCTTTTCGTTTGCAGTCTTAAGACCAAATGCAGGATAGCTCTCGACATTTAGCGCAAGACCCGCATCGAAGATTCCTTGAACATCCGACTGCTCTATGCGCGCACCATAATACTGATATTTGGGACGCTCGCCCTTGGTGGCTGTAACAAGCAACGAGGTTTTTGCCGTTGAAATAAGATAATTCTCGGCATTCACTGCAACTGCGACAGTAAGCAGTGAAATTAGTAACAAAAATTTTTTCATAGTCTATATATTATTTTTTTATTAATGAAGGCTCTACACCCTGAAAAGTCATTCTCACAGGATTAATATAACCATTTTCGTCAAAAGTCATTTTGTCGATGCAGGTGACACGGTAATTGCCGTTAGTCTCGCCCAACGGACGACGATGGTAGACAATATAATATTCGTCAGTCTCGGGCTTTATAATCACCGAGTGGTGGCCCGCGCCGCGTGCAACAGTTGAATCCTGCTTCAAAATTTTCGCCTCACGCTCAAAGGGGCCGAAAGGTGAGTCGGCAATGGCATATGCAACCGAATAATCGGGACCGGTCCAGCCACCCTCGCTCCACATAAAGTAATATTTTCCATCCTTCTTGAACATGAAAGGTCCCTCGACATAATTTTTGGGAGTAACCTCTTTGAACATTGTTCCATCCTCGAATGGCACGATGGACTTAAAGTCGTTGCTCAATTTTACCATATTGCAGTGCCCCCAACCACCATAATACATATAATATGTACTATCATTCTCGCGGTAAACAAATTGGTCGATAGGCTGAGCATTATTCACAATAGTATCAATCAGAGGCTTGCCTATGAGGTCTTTGTAAGGACCCTCGGGCTTGTCGGCAACAGCAACGCCAATGCCACCCGGCTGCCCGTTCCTCTGAATATTGTTTGCGCCAAAGAAGAAATAGTATTTACCATCTTTTGAAATTACCGACGGCGCCCACATTGCATTTGTGGCCCATTTAACCTCGACAGTGTCGATGATATTAGGATGCTTGGTCCACGTCACAAGGTCCTTCGACGAGAAACAATCGAAAAACACCTGCTCGTGGAAAGGCTTGCTCCACGTTGGGAAAATCCAATAAGTATCGTCGTAGATAATACCCTCGGGGTCGGCGTACCACCCTTCAAAGAGAGGATTACCGCTCGTAACCGTCTCTTCAGAATTGTTTCTTGTACCGCAAGCGGCAACAGAAAGTATTAACAGCAACAATGCAAAATATAAGAATCTCATAATTATTTTTATTGCATAGAGGCTGCTCGACAAAAATGCCAAACAGCCTCTTTTGTTTTTCTAAAAAGAAAAGATTATTTCGCAACCTTCTCCAAACGTTTCAAAATAGAGAAAATAAAGATTGCAGATACCAAGCAAACACCTACGCAAACACCCCAAACAACATAGAGTGAAAGCTCACCCCACAACAATCCGGGAATTGCAACAAGGAAGTTACCGATAGCTGTAGCCACAAACCAAAGACCCATCATCATACCCTTATATTGGGGAGGAGCAACCTTCGATACGAAAGAAATACCGATGGGACTAAGCAACAACTCTGCAACTGTCAATACAAAATATGTACTTATCAACCAATTGGGCGATACAAGTGTAGCAGTACCATTTTCAAGAGCAACACTCTGCTCGGCGGGAGTAGGAAGACCGTTAGAGGCAAACATCAACACCACAAAGCCAAGGCCGGCAACAAGCATACCCAATCCAATCTTCATAGGCGAAGAAGGTTCCTTGCCCTTCTTTGCCAACCAACTGAATACAAGCATCACAACAGGCGTAAGAGCAACCACAAAACAAGGGTTAAATTGTTGGAAGATGGGAGCATCAACTACAACAGAACCTGTAACATTAATAGCCTTCTCCACTAAAATTGCAGCAGGAATAAGGAACATTGCAGCAGCAATAACCTTGCCCTTCACATTCTTCGACTGGAAGATATTCAATGCACCATAAACCATCAAAATGCAAAGTACAAGGTTAAATACATTGAACATAAGGCTCGAAACACCCGAATCACTTTTCTGAGTATAAACCTCGGCAAACTGAGTCATTGTAGTACCATTCTGGTGGAAAGCCATCCAGAAGAAAATAACAACAGCAAATACCAAGCAGAGGCAAACGATACGCTCTTTTGTCTGAGCAGGAGTCAATTTTTCCTCAACAACCTCTGTTGCACCCTTAGCAACTACCTTAGCACGGTCAGCATGTGCAAATGTTCCGCGGAACATATAATAGATAGCAATTGAGAAAATCAAAGAAACACAAGCAACAGCAAATGCAAAATGATAAGAATCGGCCTTGCTTACAGCATAATTCTCCTGAACATAACCCATGATGCCAAGAGCAGCAGCAGCAGCAAACATCGAACCCAGGTTTATAGCCATATAGAAAATGCTGAAACCCTCATCGCGTTTATTTGCATATTTAGGCTCATCATAAAGATTACCCACCAATACCTGCAAGTTACCTTTAAACAAACCCGTACCCACGCAAATCATCAAAAGAGCAGCAGCCATCACCACAAGAGCAATACCGCCACCACCAAGAGGCAACGAAAGGCACAAATAACCCAAGAACATTACAAGAATACCGATAGTAACCATTCGGCCAAAGCCAAATTTATCAGCCAAAATACCACCAAAAAGAGGCACAAAATAAACCACACCAAGAAATGCGGCCTGAATAGAACTTGCAACACCTACGGAAAAACCGAAATTATGCTGCAAAAACAAGAAAAACACAGCAAGCATAGTATAATAACCGAAACGCTCGCCGGTGTTAGCCAGAGCCAAAGCCCATAGACCTTTAGGATGTCCTTCAAACATAGATTTAAAATTATTTAATTAGTTAATACATAGTTTCTGCGCAAAACACCATTGCCCTAACTTTTTGGAAAGAGCAAAAAATGCACATAAAATGCCATAATAAACATCTATTTTGCAAATATAGTAAAAACGAGCGAGAAATACGAAGTTTACTTCGATATTTCTTACAGCGAGTGAAGTATATATTCGAGTTTATCTCAAATATAGTAAAAACGAGCGAGAAATAAGAAGTTTACTTCGATATTTCTTACAGCGAGTGATGTATATATTCTATAAATATGGCAAAAGAGGAGCGAAGAAAAAAAATACGTTCACTTGTTATTTATTCCGAACCACATCAATACCAAACAAAAAGATGGAGTTTCAATAAAAAACTCCATCTTATAAAATATTCACATTATAAACTATTTACTTCTTCTTCAAAAGATCAAGAGCTTTGTTAAGCAGCTTGCTTTTTGTATCAGTTTTTGTAGCAGTGCTATCCGTAGAAGCCTCTTCCGAGTCTGTTCCTAAAAGTTTGTTCGCGAGTTTTTCCACAGCATTGCTCGCAGCCTTCTTGGCAAGACTCTCCATGTCTATGCTCACCTTAGGCGAAGTAAATGTACCGCCGATATTCATATCCACAGTGCCCAACTGCGAAACAGCACCGGCACTTGCCGGAATTGTAATTTCACCCTTGTAGTCAATACTCTGGTCAAGTCCTGTCGAGCCGGAGAGATTCATCTTGTAATCACCCAATGTAATGTCGAAAGGTTTTGTATTTATTCGGCCATCGGCAATAGAAAATTCTATATTAAGATTCTTCACCTTTGTCTCTTTCAACGAGGGTTTCTTTACAATATCCGCAACCATGTCTATCGCTTTTACACCACTGAGACTAAGGTCCTTTGTCGAAAGGTTTCCGCTACCGGTAAGCGTATTTATTACAGGGCTCATATTATCGTCAAGCTGTGTATTTACTTTTATGCTACCAGAGAAATCACCTTTGAGGCCCGCGAAAATGGGAGCCAATTGTTGCACCATGTCAAGGTCGCGATAAGCCTCGGCGAAGCCTATTTCTTTCAGGCTGAAGCCTGCGTTTAAGCCGGGAGCAGCATTTTCGGGAGTAGCATACGAGCCGTTCACGACAACCGAGCCACCCATAGTATTCAGCGACAGATTCTGCATATCCACCTTACTGTTTTTAACTACAAGCAATCCGTTTATGTTGTTGAACTTCATTTTGTTCATCAACACCTCTTTCATTGCAACCTGCATGCGGAAGTCAATATTACCGGGAATTTTTATTATTCCCATTGAGGTTGTATCGGCAACACTCTCTTCGACAACAGCACTGTCACCGGCGGTCATAAAATCATTAAGGTCGAACTTGTTGCTGGTAATGTTCAAAGAACCTTTGATTGTTGTTCCTTTAAGCGCATAGCCTATATAATTCTCAAACTGACTGTCAAAAGTAAGGTCGTTCGAGCCGATATTTACTGTTGTCTCGCTGAGTTTAAGATAGCGAGGGGTGAAGCTGAATGTAGATTTTTTAATCTCAACGTCGGGAATATTTTCCATCTGCAGCTTCATGTTGCTGAGGTTGATGTTACCCGAGGCCTGTATGCGGTCGTACAACTCCTTCTGAATGTAGGACATACAACCGTTAAGGCTCAAGTCTGCATTTACAAGGCCGTTAAGCTGCATATCTTCAAGAGGATAGACATCTTTTATCTTTCCAAGGTCGAGCTTACCTTTCGCTGTTACGTTAAAATTAAGGTCGCTGACAGGAGTTTTTACATCGGCTGTCATACTGAAGGGATTACCTGCCAATGTAAAATTAAAGGGGTTTACATTTATTGTCGTTGCGTCGATAGAGCCACCGGGATTTTTAACGCTGGCTGCGATATTTATATTGTCTACCCCGGCAGGAAGCGAGGGGTAACGGAACATCGCATTCTTCACATTCAGATTAACGTCAAACTGAGGCATTATGCTGTCGCCTATCATGCTACCTTTGGCGTATGCAGCAAGAGTAGCCTCGCCCGAAGTCTTTAGTCCGTCAAAATCTTTAGCGTATATTGCGGGTATCAACGAGAGTATCTCTTTGAAACTTATTTCATTGGAATTAAGTTTAACATCCATGTCCATGCCCTTTTCGGTCATTGCCACCCATCCGTCGATGGTTGCGCGTATGGCGTTGAGCGACAAAGTATTCTCTTGCAACGTAAATTTATTTGCAACTAAGTCTGCATCTACGTTCATCTGCGCACCGATGGCAGCCTTGCTAAGGAAAGGAATTGCGCCCATGCGGAATGTTACCGATGGAGTTTCAGCATCGAGTTTAATGGTTGTACGCTCGCTGCCAAGGTCGCCGCTACATGTTGCATCGAGGTCTACTATTTCGGCGTACATTCCTGCCTGACGATCGTCGTAAACAAGCGACAGATTGTCAATGCCCAATTTTTTCAACTGTATACGTAAAGGAGCGCTTGCGCTGTCTGTCTGTTCTTCTGTGGTATCAGCAGTAATATCAGCCTTCATCACATCCCAATTAGGGCGACCATCTTCGAGCACTACAGCTTTTAATTTCGTATCGTCGATGATTATTTTGCTTATCTCATAACCCGTATCGGCGAAGAGTGACGCTAAATTCACCGCAGCAGTCAATTCGCCAGCCTGAAGCAAAGTGTCATTTTCAAACTCGCCGACACCTTTCAACCAGAAATTCTCCAAGGTCACCGAAGCTTGTGGAAATTGGCTTAACAGGCTGATGTCCAGACTCTCAAAGTCGAACTGTGCATTAAGCAACTTATTACCCTCTTGCTTTACCAATGTCTCTATTTTTCCTTTAAATGCCAAAGGAAGCACCATCAGAATGATGATTATTGCTACAATCGTAGCACCCACAATTTTAATTACTTTTTTCATATATCTTATCTTAGCAGGTGCAAAGATAACAGAAATTTATCACACTATACTACGATTAATGCAAAGGAATTTTGTAACTTTGCTTAAAATAAATAAAAAGCAAATGGAAAATATATACATAATAACAGCAATACTAATATTTTCAAGTATTGCATTAGCGATAATAATAAGAAAAAAGACAAGCACCATTAAAGAAAAAGAAGAGATAATAGAACATTTAAAGCAAGAGCTTAACGCTGCAAACATCAAATACATTCAAGCCGAAGAGCGTCGCCTCTCGCAAAAAAACATATTAGAGCAAGAGCGAAAGAACAACATACTGATGATTGAAGAGATAAAATCACAAAATAACCTTGCTCTTGAAAATATAAAAAACCAACTTGCACAGATAACCGAAAAAAACCTGAAAGAGAGAAGCGAAGAGCTAAAATCCACGAATATAGAACAAATCTCACACATTCTTAACCCCATGCAAGAGCAAATGAAAAGAATGGAAGAGAGCGTCAGAAACGTCAGCAGCAGTTCGGCCGAGCATAAAGCATCAATAGAAAAGACCATTGAAGGCCTTGCCCAGCAGACAATAAAAGTAGGCGAACAGGCCGACGAACTTGCAAAAGCCCTTAAAAACAACAGCAAAGTACAGGGCGATTGGGGCGAGCAACTGTTGGAAACAATCCTCGACAACAGCGGCCTGCGCAAAGGATACGAATATACCACCCAAGAAAATTTCAAGGACGGAAAAAAAGACCTGCGCCCCGATGTTATAATACATTGTCCCGGAAACAGAAACATAATAATAGACTCGAAAGTATCCCTTACCGCATACGTCGATTATCTTGCAAGCGAAACAAAAGAGGAGGCCGAAAGACTCTCCAAAGCAAACAAAGACTCCGTAAAAAAACACATTGACGAACTTTCAGCAAAAAACTACACAAAACTTGTAGAAAATACTATTTCGCACGTGCTTATGTTCATCCCCAACGAAGGAAGCTACATTCTGGCCCTGCGCAACGACCCGCAGTTGGGACAATATGCCTACAAAAAAGGAATACTTCTCATAAACCCCACAAACCTGATGATAGCCCTGCAACTAATCTACAACATCTGGCAAAGTGAAAAACAGGCAAAAAATGTCGAGAAAGTGATAAAAGAGAGCGAGCTTTTATACGAAAAATTCGTAAACTTCTCGGAAAATTGGGGCAAAATAAAAGAGAATTTAGAGGACACATTGACCCTATACGACAAAGCCGACAAACAACTATACGAAGGAAACGGCAACATTGTAAGAAGGCTCGAGAAACTGAAAGAATTGGGAATTATCCCCAAAAAGAATATCCCCGAAACAATGCTCACAAAAGCCAAAGAGTAAGTTCGGGCACTTTTTTTAGCAATCTTACGAAAAAAAATAAAAAACACAAAAAGCAAATAAACTTAAAATTTAGCGTTAATAATAATAGAGGAACACTTCTTTCAACTAAATATTTAAAATCAACAACAGTAAATACACTTGTTGGTATTTTTTTAAAAGAACATATAAAAATATGATAAAAGATATTGCCGTACCTACAACTGCATTAATTGTATCATTTTTAACAGTTTTACTATTACACCCGCAGTTGGTGAAATTTGCGTTACGCAAAGAAATAGTAGACAAGCCTAACGCCCGACGACTTAACAGAGCTTTAGTACCGGTATTGGGCGGAGTGGGCGTATATGCAGGTTTTACAGCGGCATTATGTGCCTGCAATGCAATATTCAATATAGAAATATCAATGGCAAGCTTTGCTGCAATAACAATGATGCTGTCCATAGGCTTTATTGACGACATAAAAGACTTGAGCCCAAAAACAAAATTCATGGTTCAAATATCTGCAATAGTAATTTTAATAGCCTGTTGCAACCTGAAAATAGACAACCTATACGGCATTTTCGGAATACACGAAATTCCCGACTATATATCAATTCCATTGACAATATTCGCATGCGTCGGACTAATAAACGCAATAAACCTTATTGACGGCATTGACGGACTATCGTCGGGGTACAGCATTGCAGCAGGAATACTATTCTGCATATATGGATACACACACGACAACCATTTGAACACCCTTATCGCAATAGCAACAATAGGGGCATTGATTCCATTTTTTGTATACAATGTCTTTGGCAAAAAAAATAAGATGTTCATAGGAGACGCAGGCTCACACTTTCTTGGAATAATATTCTGCCTGCTAACATTAAACGTAATACATCCCGGCGACACAAACAGCGACACATTAAGCAGCAGCGGATACATTCCTTTCTGTCTGGCAGTAATGGCACATCCGGTAATGGACACCTTGCGAGTAATGACCATGCGAATATGCAACGGAAATTCTCCATTCAAAGCCGATAAGACCCATCTGCACCATGCAATAATAAACACAGGACTCAGCCATCTTAAAACAACACTTTTGATAATAGCACTTAATCTTATTGTTGTAGCAGCATGGTACCTGACCTATATAACCGGTCAATCGGCAACAACACAATTACTTGTAACACTATGCGTGGCAAGCATAACCATAATAGCCCCATACTTTATTCTTAAAAACAAACAGCCTTAAAGCAAGGATATAAAAAAGTTGCAGACTGACTTTAATTAATAAAATATGAGGCTCATTACGAACCTCATATTATACATACAAGCATTTTTAGTCCTCAAAATCAAACTCCTCGAAGTCAAAGTCTGCGGCACTGTCGATAAAGTCATCCATGCTGCGACGCTCTTTCTTCGTGGGACGTCCCGTACCACGTGCACGGTCGATAAAGCCACTTATTCGGCTCATTTCCAATGCCTCATACTGTTCGGCGGGAGTAACATTCTCCATAAGCTCGGGCACAAGCTTGGCACCCACACGATTCTCGGCACACTGAAGAACCTTAAAAGAGTAAGTTATCGGCGATTTTTTCACTTGAACAATGTCCCCTACACGCACCGCGAAGGAGGGCTTTACAGCCTTGTCGCGCACCATTATATGCCCTTTCTTGCACGCATCGGCAGCAATGCTGCGAGTCTTATAGATGCGCACCGCCCACAACCATTTATCTATACGAGCCTGATTGTTCATTTTGCAGCACTACCCTTTTGATTATAAACATTCATTGTGCGGGCAAGCCCTATGTGGCAGAAACTTTTTATAATCTCCACAGCAACAGGTACCTGTTCATCAATAACAGGCTGTTCGTCGGCAGCATCGAAAGTTCCAAGCACAAACTGCACCTGACGTCCCTTGCCAAAATCGTTACCAACGCCGAAACGCAATCTTGCATACGCCGTTGTTCCCAGCGTGGCAGCAATATGCTTCAGTCCATTGTGTCCACCGTCGCTACCCTGTCCTTTCAAGCGCAAAGTCCCCAACGGCAAGGCAATATCATCGACGATAATAAGCACATTCTCCAAAGGAATCTTTTCTGCCTGCATCCAATAACGGACAGCATTGCCACTGAGATTCATATAGGTCGAAGGCTTCAACAGCACCAAACGATGGCCACGCATAGAAACCTCGGCCACATAGCCGTAGCGGCGGTCGCTAAAAACAGTATTGGACGCCTTTGCAAAAGCGTCCAATACTGTAAAGCCTATATTGTGGCGGGTATTCTCGTACTCTCGTCCGATATTTCCCAATCCGACAATCAAATACTTCATTTTCAAAAATTTTTAGTTGCTTACTTCTTTGCAGCAGCAGCGGCAGCAGCCTGAGAAGCACGTGTAGTCTTAACTGCGCAAACAAGAGCCTCTTTGGGAGTTACAAGCTCAAGGTTCTCAAATGAAAGTTCGCCAACCTTGATAGACTTACCAAGCTCCAAAGATGTTACGTCGATAATCAACTTCTCGGGGATGTTTGTGTAGAGAGCCTTAACTTTAAGACGACGCTGCAACTGAACGAGCTTACCACCGGCACGTACACCTTCGGCAAGACCTTCAAGTTTAACGGGAACAGCCATCACGATGGGTTTCTCCTCTGTAATTTCGTAAAAATCTACGTGAAGAACATTGTCCTTTACAGGGTGGAACTGAATCTCGCGCATAACAGCCTTAACAGGTTTCTCGTCGATTGTAAGCTCAACAACAAAAATGTCGGGAGAGTAAATCAACTTGCGGAGACCCTCTGCGGGTACGCTGAAAGCTGTTGCAACAGGATTACCATTCTCGTCTTTTTTCTCGCCATAAAGACAGCAGGGCACCAAACCCTCTTTACGCAATGCGTTAGTAGCGCGTTTGCCTACCTCGGCTCTGCTTGAGCCATTTACACTGATTGTTTTCATGTTAAAAATGTGTTACTCTAAATTAAGATTAATACTTTTGCTTAATTCGCCATCACACGATGCCCAAAAAAGCGACCGCAAAGATACGCATTTTCCGGCAAACTGCAAAATATTTTACAACCTTTTTAAAAAATCAAATAAACATCAAGATTATTTAAAAATCAATATCTATTTTTATACTATCTTCAGACTTTTCATTCTCGGGAGCAGCATCGTATGTGCGAGGCTGATATTCACCCTGTGCCGCAACAACAAAATCAATGGCACTGCGCAAACTTGTTGCAAATTTTTCAAAATCCTCGCGATAGAGGAATATTTTGTGCTTCTCGAATGTCACAGTAGCATCATCCCCCTCGCCCGACACAACTTTTTTACTTTCGGTAATCGAAAGATACATCTCATCCTTGCGATTCTTTTTCACGTCAATGTAATAAATTCTCTTACCGGCTTTGATGGCTTGTGAAAAGACTATCTCCTTTTCATTGTCGCCCATTCCGCTCTTTTTGTAGTCTTCCATCGTCAATAGTTTGTGTTAAAAATTAAATTCGCCCCAAATTTGAATATTTTTTTTCACATACAAGCAAAAAAAATAAAGAAAATTCATCAACCATTCAAAATTTATTTTGTTACAGAAAGAAAAAAAGTCCGGAGAAAAGAAAATGCAGATTTTGTTTGTAGTTGTCGCAAGAAAATGCGACCTTTGCAAACGAATCACAAGAGTGGTATTTTTTATGATAAACAGAGTTCTCATCCGTCTTAAAGTCATTCAGGTAGTATATGCCTATTATAAAAACTCCGGCAAAAGCATAAAAGCTGCCGAAGATGAAGTATTTTTCAGTTTGTCAAAGGCATACGACCTTTACAAATTCCTGTTGCTTCTTATAGTTGCCGTAACCCACTATGCAGCCGACCGTATCTCTTTCAATATGAGAAAAGTACGTCCCACCGAAGCAGACATTAATCCCAATCTGAAATTTGTAAACAACCGTCTGGCAGCGCAGATAGAGGCCAACGAAGAGCTTATAAAATTCAGCGAAAAGAGCAAGCTCGATTGGGTAAACTACTCGGACTTTTTGCGTCGTCTGCTCGACACAATAATCGAGAGTGATATTTATAAGGAGTATATGGCATCTGAAACATTTTCCTACGAAGAGGACCGCGAACTATGGCGCAAATTATACAAAAATTTCATCTTCAACAACGAAGAGCTTGACACACTTCTCGAAGAATTAAGCCTATATTGGAACGACGACAAGACCATTGTAGACACATTTGTGCTGAAAACCATCAAACGTTTCGACGAGAAAGAGGGCTCGCTGCAAAAACTTCTGCCCGAATACAAGGACGACGAAGATATTGAATATGCACACAAGCTTATAACAGCAACCATACAAAATGCCGAAGAATATCGCACCATGATGAGCGAAAGTTCAAAGAATTGGGACATGTCACGTCTGGCATTCATGGATGTAATAATAATGCAGACAGCACTTGCCGAAGCAATGACCTTCCCCGCAATCCCCCTGAGCGTAACACTCAACGAATACGTCGAAATTGCAAAATATTACAGCACCCCCAAGAGTAGTTCATTCATTAACGGCCTGCTCGACACAATAACAAAAAAACTGAGAAACGAAAATAAAATAAACAAGTAACAAATAAAAAGAACTAATTATGAGCACATTACTTAATGCAACAGGTGGCATACAAGCAATTTTAGGCAGCCCCCTCTTCATGTTTATCATCATCATAGCAATCATGTACTTCATGATGATTCGTCCCCAGCGCAAACGTCAGAAAGAGATTGAAAACTTCCGTCGCGGTCTTCAGACAGGACAGGATGTAATAACAAGCGGAGGCATCTACGGAAAAATCAAGAGCGTGGACGACACAACCGTAACAATAGAAATCGGCCACAATGTAAACATCCGCGTAGACAAAAACTGTGTTTATGCCGACCCCACAGCAATGCAGCAAGGTCAGCAGGCAGGTAAATAATATCCACTCAGTCAAAGACAAAAGCCTTGAAACTGAATATAAAAAATAAAAAGCTAATACCGGGAAGAGAATTTTTGCTCTTCCTGTTTTTCTTTTTCGTATCATGCTCATTGTGGTTGATGATGACCCTCAACAAATACTACGAAACAGAAATAAAAATCCCCCTGCGCGTAAAAAAGTTCCCCGACGAGCTATACGCAGTATCAACAAGCGACGAGCAGATAACAGTAAAACTGCGCGACCGAGGAACAACACTCTTCAACTACACAATGCAAACCTTCCTGCCAATAACAGTCGAATACAAAGACTTTTCCAAACAAAATGGCAGACTTACGCTATCCACCGGCGCAATAAAAAAACAGATAGCAGGGCAGTTCGCAACATCAACAGAAATAATATCCCTATCGCCCGACTCCATAATATACTACACACAGGAGAGCACAAAAAAATACCCGATAGAGATTACAGGAGAAATATCCTCGGCCGTACAATACGAAATTGGAGAGATAAAAATCACCCCCGACTCAGTGTGGGTATTCGGTCCGCAATCGGCAACAGCCACCATGAACTTTATCTACACCGAGGCAATAAATAAGGCGGAACTACGCGACTCTCTCACCCTCAACGTAAAACTGCAAAGCCGAGAAGGAGTAAAATACAACCCCGAAAAAGTAAACATAAAAATACCCGTAACACCATACACCGAAAAATCGTTCGAGAAAAACATCAAAGGCGTAGGATTCCCATCAAACTACACACTTAAAGCATTCCCCTCCAAGGCAAAAGTAATATTCAACGTAAATACCACACAAATAGACTCTATACAAGCCAATGACTTTTCAATAGGAATAATGTATGGCGACATATACGGCAATAAATCGGACAGAGTAAAACTAACACTCCTGAAACACCCCGAAGGAGCGCGCAACATACGCATAGTCCCCAACGAAGTTGAATACCTTATAGAGCATCAATGACCACACCCTATAAAATAGGCATTACCGGAAACATCGGCAGCGGTAAATCCATCGTATCGGCAATTTTGCGCACAATGGGAATACCCGTATACGACTGCGATACAGAAGCTAAAAGATTGATGCAACAAGATGACATTATACGCCGTCAGATAACAGAAGCCTTTGGCAAAGAATGTTACCTCCCCCACGAAGGACTAAACAAAAAACACCTTGCCAATATTATATTCAACGACCCGACAGCCCTGCAAAAAATAAACAGCATAGTCCATCCACGCGTAAAAGAAGACTTTACAAGCTGGAGCAAAAAACAAAAAAGCCCCATAGTGGCAATAGAATCGGCAATACTTTTTGAAGCAAAAATGCAAGACTGCGTAGATACAATCGCAGCCATATACGCCGACAGAGAAACATGCATACAACGCGCCTGCCTGCGCAGCAACACCACGCGCGAAGATATTGAGCAACGTCTCGACAAGCAGATACCCACCGAAACGATTATTGCAAAAAGCCAATATGCAATCTGCAACAACCCCGACACCCCCCTACTGCCACAAATAAACAAACTACTAACAGAAATACACAAAAGATAATAAAGGGATATACAACCTATTTACTAAATATCCCCAAATAAAACTGTGAAATTACAGTTATAAAATTTTGTAATACCGTTTCACTATTGTATTTTTGCACGCGACAAAAAACAAATAAAATAAAAACAAAAAAACACAAATACTATGTTTGAAACAATTTTAACAATATCAGGAAAGCCCGGTCTTTATCGTATGCTGTCACGCGGCAACAACATGTTCATCGTAGAAGCAATAGACGCCACACACAAACGTCAGCCTGTATACAACAGCGATAAAATAGTCCTTCTCGACGACATTGCAATATACACCGACACAGAAGAAATTCCCTTGCGCAAAGTTTTTGAACTTATATACGAAAAAGCAGCCGGAGTATTACCTTTCAACATTAAAGAAACAACACCCGAAGAACTCACAGAGCATTTCGCAGGCATATTGCCCGACTACGACAGAGAGCGCGTATACCTCACACACATCAAGAAAATATACTCATGGTACAACATCCTCGTAGCCAACGAAATAACAGACTTCAAAGAGCCCGAGGAAGAAACAACAGAAGAAGCATAAACACAAACACATCACAAATAAAGCATGAAAAAAATTGCAATCCTTGCTATAATGGCAACATTGTGCATGGGCACAGTAAACGCACAGTCGTTCCTGTCGGGCCTTTTGGGTAAACTGACAGGCTCGTCAAGCACAGAAACATCCACAAGCACAGAAAATATTGTAACCAACGTCCTCGGTTCAATTTTGGGCAACAGCATCAAAATCTCGGAATCCACGATAAAAGGCACATGGAGTTACTACGGAGCATCGTGTGTTCTTGAGAGTGACAATGCCCTTTCACAGATTGGCGGTAGTGTTGTAACAAGCAAAGTAGAAGATAAGATGAACACCTATCTTGCAAAAGTAGGTGTTAAAGAGGGAAAGTGTTCATTCACATTCGCCGAGAATGACACATGCACATTCAGGGTAGGCAGCCGCGAGATTAAAGGAAAATATACCCTCGACAGCGAGAATAATAAAATACAATTCAGCTTTTTGCAAGGACACTTCACAGCTACAGCTCATATAGCATACAGCGTATCTACCTTAAGCATTGTATTTAACACTGACAAAATGCTTACACTTGTTCAGAAAGTTGCTCCTACAGCAGCAAAATACAGCACAACGCTTGCAACCCTTTCAACATTGCTCGAAAGCTACAAAGGCATGATGCTTGGAATGAAATTAAAGAAATAAGGATTTTAAGTTTAATAAATGATTATGGCGAGCCGCAAATGCTCGCCATATTTTTTTGCCTAACAAATTTTCAACCACATTCTGACACTATTTTTGCAAAAGAAACGTTATAAGATTGGGATTATTATATTAATTTTGCACATTATGAACGCATACAGATATATATTTTGCATATTAATGCTTTTTGCGGCATTCAATTATAAGATTAATGCCCAAACGCTGGTCGAGGCTCCCGTCCCCGAGGCCATTGTCATTGATAAGTATAATGTAGAAGAGTTTCTGGGCGAAGGTGAAACTTTTACAGGACAGGCACCCTTGAAGGCTCGTTTCTTGGCAAATGCCGAGGAATATGATGATTATACATGTGTTTGCGAATGGACTTTCAAACGCGACGAGGAAGAAATTCTCAAACGATTCGACAAAGATGTCGATTATGATTTTAACGAGGCAGGCACTTTTATGGTGAAACTATATGTTACATATTCGCACAAAAATAACGACAAACTTGTTCTTGAGTACGAATATGAGCCGTTTCAAATAGTAATAAGCGAGTCGTCCCTGAAAGTTCCCAATGCCTTTTCGCCCAACGGCGATGGCATTAACGACTACTTTAATGTCTTTGAGGTTAAGTCTATAATCTCTTTTTCGGCTGCCATATATAATCGCTGGGGACAGCAGTTGTATAAGTGGGGAATAAATGAGATTGATTGTGAAAGTTGCGGTTGGGACGGCACATACGATGGCTCCCCTGTAAAAGAGGGTGTATACTTTGTAGTAGTAGAAGCTGTTGGAGCCGATGGAATAAAATACAATGTTCGCTCTACCATAAACTTACTGAGAGGGTATACTGAAGAAACGTCTAATCAATGATAGGCTAAAAGTGGAAGAGAGAAGTGACAAAATAGAGGTATGGGGCGCACGCGTGCACAACCTCAAAAATATAGATGTAAATATTCCGCACGATGCGCTGACGGTTATTACCGGACTGAGCGGAAGCGGAAAGTCATCATTGGCGTTCGATACAATTTTTGCCGAAGGGCAGCGTCGCTACCTTGAGACATTCTCTACATACGCGCGTAATTTTCTGGGAGGGATGGAGCGTCCCGACGTTGATAAAATCACAGGTCTTTCACCTGTAATTTCCATTGAGCAAAAGACAACGAACAAAAATCCACGTTCGACAGTAGGAACAACCACCGAAATTTATGACTATATGCGTCTGCTTTTTTCTCGTGTAGCCGACGCATACTCCTATCTTTCGGGCGAAAAGATGGTAAAATACACCGAAGAGCAGGTGCTTAACCTCATTCTCAACGACTATGATGGCAAGCGCATTTATATGCTTGCTCCGCTTGTAAAGGCACGCAAAGGACACTACAAGGAACTGTTCGAACAGATGATGCGCAAGGGCTATCTTAATGTCCGCATAGACGGGGAACTGTGCGAAATGACGCATGGAATGTCGCTCGAGCGTTACAAGAATCACAGCATAGAGGTTGTGATTGACAAACTTATTGTCGATACAAAAGACACTCAAAGGCTTAAGGATAGTTTAAAGACAGCCATGCATCAGGGCAACGGTCTTGTGATGCTGATGGAAATGCCATCGGGAGAGGTACGATACTACTCGAAAAAGCTAATGTGCCCCGTCACGGGCATTGCATACAACGAGCCCGACCCTCACAACTTCTCTTTTAACTCTCCGCAAGGATTTTGTCCCAAATGCAAGGGATTGGGCGTCGTCAGTCAGGTGGATGTTGATAAGATTATTCCCGACCGCAAACTCTCTATACACGATGGTGCGCTTGCCCCTCTGGGGAAATATAAAAAATCGACAATTTTCAAACAGATTCAGACTATACTCGAGCGATACGAGGCGGACCTTGAAACGCCTGTCGAGCTTTTGCCCGAAGAGGCTATCGACGAAATTCTCTACGGCTCGCCCGTGCCTTTGCGTCCGGCAGGAGCAGAATATCTGATGGATAGTTTCGTCACATACGACGGACTGATGAAATATATTCAGATGCAGAGTGAGGCGGGTGCTTCGACAAAAGAGCAGCGTTGGGCCGAGCAATTTTCGGTAACAATGAATTGTCCCGAGTGCGGCGGCGCGCGTCTGAACAAGGAGGCGTTACACTTCAGAATAAACGGCAAGAATATCCACGAGCTTGCCACAATAGATATTACCGAGCTTTACGCATGGTTGCTCGACCTTGAGCAACATCTTACTCCCAAGCAACGTACCATTGCCGAGGAAATTTTAAAAGAGATAGTCGCGCGTCTGAAGTTTCTGCTCGACGTTGGGCTGGGCTATTTGTCACTTAACCGCGCATCGGCATCTTTGTCGGGTGGCGAGGGGCAACGTATACGCCTCGCCACGCAAGTAGGCTCGCAGTTGGTAAACGTACTTTATATTCTGGACGAGCCGAGCATAGGCCTGCACTCGCGCGACAATGACCGACTGATAAATTCGCTTAAGGCCTTGCGCGACGCGGGAAATACGGTGGTGGTTGTGGAGCACGACCGCGACATTATGCTCAGTTCCGACTATATTATTGACCTGGGGCCAAAGGCGGGACGCAAGGGTGGCAATGTAGTGTTTCAGGGCACACCCGAGGCGATGATGCGCAGTGGCACAATGACTGCACGCTATCTTGGCGGAGAACTTAAGATAGAGACGCCTGCCGAGCGTCGTCCCGGCAACGGAAAAAGCATTAAACTATTCGGTGCAAGAGGTAACAACCTTAAAAATATTAACGTTGAGTTTCCGCTGGGGAAACTAATATGCGTAACGGGCGTGTCGGGCGGCGGAAAATCGTCACTTATAAACAGCACTTTGCAACCTATTCTGTCGCAGCATTTTTATCGCTCGTTGCAAATGCCGTTGCCATACGACAGTATCGAGGGCATTGAAAATATCGACAAAATTGTCAATGTGGACCAATCGCCGCTTGGACGCACTCCTCGCTCGAACCCTGCAACATATACGGGAGTTTTTTCAGACATCAGAAACCTTTTTGTGGAGCTTCCCGAGGCTAAGATTCGCGGCTATAAGGCGGGGCGTTTCTCGTTCAATGTTGCCGGAGGACGTTGCGACGCATGTGGCGGCAACGGTTACAGGACTCTGGAGATGAATTTCTTGCCGGATGTGATGGTGCCATGCGAGGTGTGCCACGGCAAACGTTACAATCGCGAGACGTTAGAGGTGCGTTTCAAGGGAAAATCCATTGCCGACATTCTTGACATGACAATCAATATGGCTGTTGAGTTTTTCGAGAATGTGCCTGTTATTCTGAACAAGATAAAGGTGCTGCAGGATGTTGGATTGGGGTACATAAAGCTGGGACAGCCATCGACGACTCTTTCGGGTGGCGAGAGTCAGCGTGTGAAGCTGGCAACGGAACTTTCCAAACGCGACACGGGAAAGACTCTTTATCTGCTGGACGAGCCTACCACCGGACTGCACTTCGAGGACATCAGAGTGCTTATGGGGGTCATTAATCGCTTGGTGGATAAGGGAAATACGGTTATAATCATCGAGCATAATCTGGATGTTATAAAAATGGCCGACCACATTATTGACCTTGGGCCCGAGGGTGGTCGCGACGGAGGTTTTGTGGTTGCTTGTGGCTCGCCCGAGGAGATTGCCGCTGCCGGAAAGGGCGTGACTGCTCCGTATCTTGCTCGCGAACTTGAGAGGTAATTTATTTCGATAAGATAGGCGGAGCAGTTGCCTGCGGCGACTATCGGCTACGCTCGTTGCAAGTGTAAGTAAACTTCCACTTACTCGCTTGCACGATAGTTCGGCAATAAAAAAAAGCCAGCTTGCACCATATTAAGCGGCTTGCACTATCTTTAGATAAGATAGGCGGCGCCTCGGGAGAAAAAATAAATTAAATTTATTTTGTTCTCCTCTCGGCTTGCACTATCTTTGCAAGATACGAATATATACACTATGAAATCTCTTCATTCACTCTTTCGCATAGGACTCGGGCCATCAAGCAGCCACACAATGGGTCCTAACCGTGCGGCAATGGAATATGCCGAACGCTGTAAAAACGCAGACTCGTACCGAGTGACACTTTACGGCAGCCTTGCAGCTACCGGACGCGGTCACATGACAGACGTTGCAATAACCAATGTGCTGCAACCGATAGCACCTTTGGAAATAGTTTGGGAACCCAATACATTCCTTCCGTTCCACTCGAATGGAATGAAATTTGAAGGTATTAAAGAGGGAAAAGTCATCGACGAATGGATAATATACAGCGTCGGCGGTGGCGAGCTTGCAAACGAAGATACTGTAAAAAACGAAGCAGACATCTACCCTCTTACCACAATGCACGACATTATGCAGTGGAGCGAAGATACAGGCTGCTCATTCTGGGAATATGTCGAACAGCATGAGGGACCAGAAATTTGGGATTTTTTGCGTACTGTGTGGCACACTATGCGCGAGACTATTGCACGAGGCCTTGAACACGAGGGAGTGCTGCCCGGAGGCCTCGGATTGCAACGCAAGGCAGGCACATACCTGTTAAAATCCAATTCATACAGTTCGTCGGTACGCAGCAAAGCCCGCGTATACGCCTACGCACTCGCAACATCCGAAGAAAATGCCAGCGGAGCAACAGTGGTGACAGCCCCCACATGTGGCTCATGCGGAGTTCTGCCGGCAGTACTTTACCACCTTGCCAACGAGCATCACTTCAGCGAAGCACGCATTCTTCGCGCACTTGCCACAGCCGGACTAATAGGCAACATTGTAAAAGAGAATGCATCAATCTCGGGAGCCGAGGTAGGCTGTCAAGGTGAGGTTGGCGTTGCATGCGCCATGGCCGCGGCAGCAGCCTGCCAACTGTTCGGCGGCACAATAAGCCAGATAGAATATGCCGCAGAGATGGGATTAGAGCACCATTTAGGATTAACCTGCGACCCCATGTGCGGCCTTGTGCAAGTTCCCTGCATAGAGCGCAACGCCATTGCAGCGTCACGAGCATTGGACGCATGCACCTACTCGATGCTCTCCGACGGAAAGCATAAGATAACCTTCGACCACATAGTGGAGGTGATGCACGACACAGGTCACGACCTGCCCGTACTATACAAAGAGACCTCAACCGGAGGAATAGCAAAAATTGAATTTAAAAAGAAAAAATAATATAACACAAATAAAGCAAATGAAAAAACTATTTTTACTTCTTACACTACCCCTGTTTGCCCTGACATTACATGCCGAAGGGGGTACAAAGAACGAAGAGTGCAAGCGCATAAAGCCCAACTATGCCCTTGCCGAGAGATTTTCGCCCAACAAAGTCAGCCGCATGGTAAAATCAACCTCGGTAACCCCCCGCTGGTTCTCGGACGGAAAAAGATTCTGGTACTCTTTCACATACGCCGACGGCACACGCTACTACATTGTAGACGCAAAAGGCAACAAGAAAGAAATGTGGAGCATGGAAAAACTCGCAGCAGAAATCAGCCAAAAGACCGGCGACCCCTACGATGCGCAACATCTGCCACTGCAAAATGTCCAGTTACGCAACGACCGTTACGTGCGCATAGGCATACAGTCGAAGCTCGAAATTCCCAAACAGTTGAAACGCTGGGAGCGCAACGACAGTACAAAAATTGAAAAAATAAAGAAAGAGAATCAAAAAGAGAACAAATATTTCCATTTCGAGTACGACCTTGAAACAGGAGAACTTATAGAACGTACCAACGACGAAATAGAGGACCTCTACCCCAACTACCCCGGATGGGCAAACGTATCGCCCGATGGCAAATATGCCATCTACGAAAAAAATTGGAATCTATGGTACATGTCCATGGAGGACGTAGAAAAGCTGCGCATTTGGGACAAGGATTCCACAGTTGTGGAACATCAGCTTACAACAAACGGCAAACCCGGGAAATGCTACGCATGGCACCCCGTAGGTACCGAAAAGGTAGACAGCACCGCACGTTTCGGTGTAAACGCAATATGGTCGCCCGACTCGCGCCACTTTGTGATGCTGCACCAAAAAGATTCAATGGTAAAAAACTTTTGGGTAATAAACTCACTCAGTTCGCCCCGCCCCACACTCGAAACCTACAAATACCAGATGCCCGGCGAGCCCGGTCCCATCGTCACAATGGAACTTTTCAATTTTGAAAAAAAGAGCAGTAAATTCATCAATATTGCAAAGTTTAAAGAGCAGACAGTTTCATTGTTCCAAAAGCCCGGAACGCTCGAAAAGATGTACGAGCGTCCCCACAAACGCGTATGGTTAGGCACAGATAAGGAGTTCTACTTTCAACGTACAAGCCGCGACCTTAAAAAGATAGAAGTATGCCGCGTAAACGTCGAGACAGACAGTGCAATAACAATCGTACACGAAGAGATGAACACCTCTATCGAGTCGCGCCAGATAAAAATCGTAAACAACGGAAAAAATTTCATTCAATGGTCGGAACGCACAGGCTGGGCAATGCTCTACCTATACGACATGAACGGTAACCTTGTAAACCCCATCACCGAAGGAGCCTTCCACGTAGATGAAATTTTAGCCACCAACGACAAAGAGCAAAAGGTATATTTCACAGCCAACGGATATAACGACGGAGAAAACCCCTACTATGCCCACCTTTTCAGCGTAGGCTATGATGGTAAAGGACTGAAACAGCTTGACAAAGGCGACCTTAACGGCCGTTTCTCGGTTGTAGAAGGCGGAAGTATGTTCGTCGCCAACAGTTCACGCGTCGATACAGTACCAACCTCGATACTTTACAACGCATCGGGCAAACAGCTTGCACATTTAGAGACAGCCGACCTTTCGCGTCTATTCGATGCAGGCTACAAATACCCCGAGCGCTTCAAGGTAAAAGCTGCCGACGGCATTACCGACCTTTACGGAGTAATGTACAAACCCTTCGATTTTGACTCAACAAAATGTTACCCCTTGATAGAGTACGTTTACCCCGGCCCACAGACCGAGGCTGTAAACGAAAGCTGGTCATCGGGAATGAACCGCATCGACCGCCTCGCACAAATGGGATTCATCGTTATTACCATAGGTAACCGCGGAGGACACCCCAACCGCTCCAAGTGGTACCACAATTTCGGATACGGCAACTTGCGCGACTATGGCCTTGCCGACAAAAAAGTTGCCGCACAGCAGCTTATTGCACGCCACTCGTTCATCGACGGCGAGCGTGTAGGTATTCACGGACACTCGGGCGGCGGATTCATGTCCACAGCAGCCATACTCTACTACCCTGACTTTTTCAAGGCAGCAGTATCGTGCGCCGGTAACCACGACAACCGCATCTACAACCGATGGTGGAGCGAGAAACATCATGGCATTAAAGAAAATATCAACGAGACTGATACAACATTTGCCTACCGCATAAGCACCAACCAAGAGCTTGCCGGTCGTCTGAAAGGTCACCTGATGCTTGTAACCGGAGACATGGACAACAATGTGAACCCGGCAAACACCATTCGAGTAATCGACGCATTGATAAAAGCCAACAAACGCTTCGATATTCTACTGCTACCCGGACAACGCCACTCATTCGGCAACATGGACGAATACTTCTTCTGGAAGATGGCCGACCACTTCAGCCGCTATCTGCTGGGAGATTCAAAAACCGAAGTTGACATTAAAGAGATAAACAACGACTAAAAACCAACAAAAGAGTGTGTATCAACAAAATTCTGATACACACTCTTTTCACTTGAAAAGGGCAAAATGCAAAAAATATTAGTTACAGGCGCAAGCGGCTTTGTGGGCAGTCGCGTGGTACAAGCCATGCAAGAGCGATACAAACTACTCGCCCCCACGCACCGGGAATTTGACATTACCGACAGTGCGAATATAGAAAAATTCATTGCCGAGCATCGTCCGCAAGCCATACTGCACCTTGCCGCAATATCAAACACAGGATACTGCGAAGAGCACCCCGAGGAGAGCTATCTTTTAAACGTGCAAGGAGTAGAAAATCTCGCCGTTGCCGCCGAACGCCATAATGCAAAATTCATCTTTTTCTCGTCGGACCAAGTATACAACGGCTGCCGCGTAAAAGGGCAGCTTGACGAACATACACCCCTCGCACCCGAAAACCACTACGGCCGCCACAAACTCCTTGCCGAGAAACGCGCATCAGAACTATGCAGCAACAGCGTCGCACTGCGCGCCACGTGGATGTACGACACCCCGCACGAAGGAATGTCCACACACCCCAATTTTGTCACAAACATAAAGAGAGCCATCAAGCAACAGAGCAGCATTAAATTTGCCACACGCGAATATCGCGGAATAACGTGGATAGAAGAAGTTGTAAAAAATCTTCCGCACACCCTCACACTACCTGCAGGAGTCTACAATTTCGGCGCAGAGAACAGCCTGAACAGTTACGAAACAGCCCGTGCCTACTGCGCAATATTGGGGCACGACCCGGAAAAAATCATCGTCGCCGACAGCGACCGTTTCCCCGCCCACGAACGGAACATAAGTATTTCGCAGAAAAAAATTCAAGAAGCCTCCGAGGGTGCAATAAAATTCAGCGACACAATAGAGGGACTGAAAAAATACGAAGAGTCATTAAAGTAAAATACACACAAATGTCCATAATCGAACAGCAGTGTCCGTATTCGGACACTGCTGTTTTTTGTTTACCATTAAATATCAACCACTTACATTTTTGGCACGCTTTTTGCTATATAATAAGCATAAACAAACAAAAAAAGATGGACAGACAAATACCCAAGAAAGAACAACGCAAAAAACAACTTATGCGTATAGCAAAAATTGTGGGCGCGCTTGCACTCCTCGCAATAATAGCAATAGCAAGCATCAACTATGCCCGCAGCAGCGTGAACGAAAAATCACTGACCTTTTCTACTGTGGACCGAGGCACCATAGAGACAAGCGTAACAGCCTCGGGCGAGGTACACCCGGCCTTCGAGGAGATAATAAACTCACCCATCAGTTCGCGCATAGTAGAGGTATATTGTCACAGCGGCGACAGTGTCGAGGCAGGCACTCCCCTGCTGCTACTTGACCTGAAAAGTACAGAGAATGAATACAAAAAACTGCTCGACGAGAAAGAGATACGCCGCAACCAATTAGAGCAGTTGCGTCTGAGAAACAAGACCGAAATTTCCAATCAGGAAATGAACATAAAGATAAACGCAATGGAGCTCGACCGATTAGAGGCCGAACTGCGCAACGAACGCTATCTTGACAGCATAGGCTCGGGAACAGCCGACAAGGTGCGACAAGCAGAAATGGCAGTACAGACAGCCCGTCTGCGTCTGGAGCAACAGCGCGAGCAACTGAAAAACGACAAAGAGATAAAAGCATCGAACGTAAAAGTGCAGGAATTGGAATTTGCAATATTCACAAAAAGACTCGAAGAAATGAAACGCACCTTCGACGACGCACGCATTCTCTCGCCCCGCAAAGCCATCCTCACACACATAAACGAGCAGATAGGAGCACAGGTAAGCGCCGGCAGTCAGATTGCAATAATATCCGACCTTGACCACTATATTGTAAAAGCACAAATCTCGGACGTGATGAGCGAATATGTGTCGCCCGGCAAAAAAGTGCTTGTAAAAGTAGGCAGCGAAAAGCTCGACGGACGCATAGGAACAGTGTCGCCCAAGAGCACCAACGGAAGCATACAGTTCGAAGTGCGCCTCACGCACGACAACCACAAGAAGCTGCGCCCGGGACTGCGCACCGACGTATATATAATGAATTCCATACACGACGACGTGCTACGCATAAAAAACGCCTCGTACTATGTGGGCAAGGGAACATACAACCTGTTCGTACGCAACGAAAATAAAGAACTTATACGCCGCAAAGTAATTCTGGGCGACTCCAACTTCGACCACGTCGAGGTTGTCGAAGGACTCGCCGAGGGCGAGGAGGTTGTAATCTCGGACGTTGCAGAATTTTCGTACAAAGAAAAGATTAAATTAAAATAAAGTTAATTAATGCACAGTGAACGGCGGATTTTTTGTAAGTTGCCGCCGTTCACAAAAAAACGAATGAAAAACAAATAAAACATGATACGACAATTTTTCCGTCAAGCACTCACGATGATGCGGCAGCACAAACTGTTTACAGGAATGTATATAGCCGGCACCGCCATAAGCATAGCAATGGCAATGGCAATATTTATCATACTTTACATAAAGTTGGGCCCCATCTACCCCGAGTACAATCGCGACAGAACAGTAAGCATGTCATTGGTATATTGCCAAGGAGAGGGAGAAAATAAAACGAGGATGTATGGCCTCGCATCACCAATATTCCTGCAGAAGATACGCGAAGAGGCGAAACACCTCGATGAAATGTGTATCTACAAAGAAAAGCAATGGTACGATGATGAAATAGTTGTTACTTCCGTAAAAAGCGAAGCCGAGACAGATACATACTCATTCAGCCGCGTGGACAGCAAATTCTGGAAAGTATTCGACTTCAAATTCATCGATGGCCGTCCCTTCACATACCAAGAGGAGGACAAGCCATTGGTGATAATAACCTCAAAGATTGCCAAAGAGCTGTTTTCTAAAGAGAACGTTAGCGGCGAAGATATATACATCGACACAGTGCGCTATAAGATTGCAGGTGTAGTGGAAGAGGCAAATACCTGCATAGGCACAGCATACACAAACGACCATTTATGGATACCCTCGCAATACAAATATGACGGTTACGACCACAGGGACCATATCATAGGCAATGATTCGCCTGTGATGCTTGCAACCTCGCCCGAGGCTACCGATTCGCTCATCAACGAAATAAAGGATATATTCGAAAGATTGAAACAAGAGCAGGCCGGCAGCAAGTACAGCGACTATGAGATATATTTAAATAAGTATTGGGAAGATGCTTTCAATCTTTCATCTCTACAAGAAGGTAGAAAGAACAGTTTCTTTGCAGCCATAGCAAAATACCTTTACATAATATTGGCATTCCTGCTCATCCCCGCACTGAACTTGAGCGGAATGATATCTTCGCGTATGAGCAGCCGTATGGTAGAAGTGGGCGTGCGCAAGGCATACGGCGCCACCGACCAAAGCATCATCAGACAAGTGTTGTACGAAAATCTGTTGCTCACGACAATAGGGGCGGTCATCGGCCTTGCACTCTCATACCTGACAATGAGCGTAGGCTACAAATGGGTGATGTCGATATTCGACAAAGGAAGCAACGACATAGTCTCGGGAGTAACTACCGAAATGTTGTTCAACCCCACTATCATTATTGTTGTATTGTTGCTGACACTGGTGATTAATATCGCTTCGGCGCTTGTGCCTACAATTTTTGCCCTACGCAGCAACATCATCGAGGCATTGTATCACAAAAGATAGAAATAAACAAAACACACCCACCATGATAACAAAACTATTCCGCCAAATATGGAACGAGCGCAAGCAAAATGTGTGGCTCTTCCTTGAACTTTTCATAGTAAGCCTCACTGTGTGGCTCGCCATAGACCCATTGACCGAGCTTGTCAGCCGCAGCGCAATAAACCCCAATTACAACGCAGATGACGTTTACAGGGTGTTTATGGACCGCCACCGCCCCGGCAAGCTCAAATATAGAGCCGAGTTTGACAATGACGCACTGACGGTAGAACAATTTATACAGATAATTAACATCATTGAAAGCCTACCCGAAATTGAAAGCTACTCACTAACCGAAGGACATCCCGGCGGATTCATGTATGTCAACAATTTTGTAATTGACAGCACACAAAATGCCGAAAACAAGACCGTTACTAAGAGAATCAAATATTTATATAACCACACCAACGGGCGCAACGACTTTTTTGGCACATACGGCATAAAAGCCCCTGCCGGCTACAACCCACAAGGAGAATTAGTCAAAGGAGCATACATAAGCCGCAGCCTGATGCAGGAGCTATACGGTACTGACAACATAGCGGGAAAGAGCATTACTCACTCATGCAATGGTAGTTACCCTATATTGGGAACCATTGACAACATACAGCAGGATACCTACTTTGAACCCCAGCCCACCATTATCTTCAACCAGCCTATAACCCTTAAAGGCAGCAGTTTAGGGTTTGTGGGTCATTTGAACATAAGTCTCAGAGTGAAAAAGAGTGTAGACAATAAACTATTCGAGGAGAAATTCAGAACGGAGATTATCCCCAAGCTGACAGCCGGCAACATCTATTGCCGCAAAATAGAGTCTGTGACTCAAGGGAATAAGGATTTTAGCAGACACCTTGGCATAGACTCGCAATACAAACAAAATATCATATTGTCGATATTTGCACTGCTGTGCGGTTTTTTGGGAATAGCCGCCACATTCTGGGTGAGAGCCGTTGAACGCCGCAACACAATAGGCATTATGCAGAGCTTAGGCGCGACACGTGGCAACGTCGTCAGACAGTTTGCCACCGAAGCAGCAATATTGTCGAGCATAGCCTTCGCGCTTGCCCTTATAATCATACTTAACAAAGTGGTTATCGATGGCTTTGCTCAACCACTCGGCGAGTTTAGTGAAGAGGACGTAACTCTCTACAAAAGCTATCTGCACAACCTGCCACTGCCACGTTTCGCAGTAGTTACCATTGCAAGCTACCTTTTTGTGGTGCTCATAAGCATATTAGGAGCAATAATCCCCACAGCAGCAACAGTAAAGGAGCGACCCGCCGACGCATTAAGAGAATAAGAAAAAAAACAAAACTATGATACGACAATTTTTCCGCCAAGCATGGATAATGATGAAACAGCATCGGCTGTTCACAGGCATGTACCTTGTAGGAACGGCAGTGAGCATCGCCCTTGCAATGACACTGTTCATCATCTTCTACATAAAATTAGGCCCCATCTACCCCGAGTACAACCGCCACCGTATGCTGGTGATAGAGAAAACCACATGGAAAATATCGCAAGGTGGAGGATACAGTAAGACCGAATCGAGTATCTCCACAAAGTTTGCCGACCTTATAAGAAGAGAGGCAAAATCGCTGGAACATATAGCACTCTTAGGATGGAGAAGAGCGATCATTTCTAATGAAGATGGCAGTATGAGCACCGAGGAATTTGGGCACGAAACAAACAGCGATTTTTGGAAAGTGTTCAATTTCAAGTTCATCGACGGCCGCCCCTTCACACACGAAGAGGCAAACGAACAGTTGGTAATTATCAGCCGCAGTTGGGCACAGAAATTCTTTGCCACCGACAAGGCAGCAGGAAAAATATTAAAGGTTGGTCGCGCAAACTACCGTGTAGTGGGTGTAGTGGAAGACACAAGCGGTTGCAGCAGCATCACAGCCGGCAACTATTGGTTGCCAATATGCGCAAGCGACAAGAGCGAGGATGAAATTTCAGGTAGTTACCACGCATATATGACAAGCGACAATAGCGAGGAGCTGAAAAAAGAGGTCGAAAATATCTTCAACCGTCGCGCGCAGGAACAGCCCAAAGAGTATACATACACTATGGATATTGAGGATTTTTGGCAAAAGGCACTCGAATGCGAAAAGGACGAGACTCCACTGGACGCAATGGGAAAATATCTATACATACTGCTGGCGTTTCTCTTTATCCCCGCGCTGAACCTGAGCGGCCTTATTTCCTCGCGCATGGACAGCCGCATGGAAGAGATTGGCATTCGCAAGGCTTACGGAGCAACCAACGGCGAAATTCTCGCGCAGGTGCTGTGGGAGAATTTACTGCTGACGCTGGTGGGAGCAGCGATGGGCCTCGCCCTGTCGTACATTGTAGTATACACTTGCGACAGTTGGATAACCACACTATTCGAGGCTAACATATATATTCCTTTCGAGCGCAGCACAGATGTGTCGATGCTGCTCAACCCCATAGTGCTGGGCACGACTGTTGCTGTCACAGCCCTGCTGAATGTCTCTTCGGCCCTTGTACCTACGATGCTTGCTCTGCGAGGCTCCATTGTCGAGGCATTGTATTATAGAAGATAGAAACATATAACTACTAAAAAAACACCCACCATGATAGCAAAAATCATCCACCAAATATGGAACGAACGCAAGCAAAATGCGTGGCTCTTCCTTGAGCTTGCGGTTGCAAGCATATTCCTGTGGCTCGCCATCGACCCACTGTTCACCCTTGTGTGCCGCAACAACATCCCCAAAGGTTACGACACAGAAAATCTCCACTACATAGAAAAAGAAATTTATGCTGACAACCACCCGCAGTACCACGATGGAGAATCGACGGAAGAATATGTAGAGCAGTTCTTCACAAACATCATAAACACACTGAAAAGCCTGCCCGAAGTAGAGTGTTACGGCATTGCATGCACTAACTTTCAACCGAACGACCTAAGCAGCAACGCTGGGGGCATTAGAATAGACAGCATACAGTCGAGCGACGGCAAGGAACATACGCATAATGCACGATTCTATTCATTCATGCCCACAGAGGGAAGCAACTTCTTTGAGACCTACCGCGTGCGCGATGCACTTACAGGCGAGATTATGAAGCAGATGAACGGAGTGCAAGAAAAGAAAGTGTATGTTACACGCCGCCTCGCTATGCAACTCTTTGGCACGACAGATATAATAGGGAAAAAAGTTATTGATTATAATGCGGAAGTAGAAATTATAGGCATTATCGAGGACATGCAACTGCTTGCCTACGACGAATATACACCATTCATGCTGAGAAACGAAAATATCATATACGACAAATACGCCTTTTCGCGACAAGATATCTTTGTGAGGCTGAAAAAGGGAGTAGACTGCGAGGCGTTCCGCAAAAAGTTCAACAGCGACATTGCCCCTAAGCTGAGAAATGGAAACTACAATGTAAAGGGAATCACAGACATCAACGAAAGAGTGAAACGCCACGACAAAAGATTCGGAATAACAAACATTTACCGCCTGTATACAGCACTTGCGGGCTTCGCACTTTTCTGCGCGTTTATGGGGGTATTCAGCGCATTCTGGATACGCACCAACAACCGCCGTCGCGACATTGGAATTATGCGCAGCGTGGGAGCGTCGCGTCGCGCAGTCGTCCGGCAATTTGCAGCCGAGGCACTCATTCTTGTGAGCGTAGCATTCTTGGTGGGAATGTTTGTCACAGGACACTACATACACATTAACGGATTCGCCGAGCCGCTTGCCAAAGTACCCACGTGGATACAGAATGAGACTCCCGACCAAAGTTATCTGCACAACCGCGCAATGCCCCACTTTGCAATAGTAACATCCATCGGTTATCTGCTGGTTGCAACCATTGCCGTAGCGGGAGCACTGTTGCCGTCGATGCGCATCACACGCTCGCTACCCGCCGACGCATTAAGAGAAAATTAAAATAATATTATAAACAATTAAATATATACGATTATGATTAAACTTACAGAGGTAAACAAAATTTACCGTACAGATTCAGTTGAGACACAGGCACTTGAGAATGTAAACATCGAAGTGAAAAAAGGAGAGTTTCTAAGCATCATGGGCCCCTCGGGATGCGGAAAATCGACACTGCTCAACATTATGGGACTGCTGGACAAGCCCACAAGCGGCACAATAGAGATTGCCGGTACCACAGTGGACCAAATGACAGAAAAAGAGCTTGCAGCCTTCCGCAACCGCACGCTGGGCTTTGTGTTCCAGAGCTTCCACCTTATAAACTCACTCAACGTACTTGATAATGTGGAGTTGCCACTACTCTACCGTAAGATGAGTGCGAAAGAGCGCACACGCCTCGCAAAAGAGGTGCTTGCCCGCGTGGGGCTTACGCACCGCATGTACCATATGCCCACACAGCTGTCGGGTGGTCAGTGTCAGCGTGTTGCAATAGCCCGCGCCATCATCGGCAACCCCGAAATTATCCTCGCCGACGAGCCTACCGGTAATCTCGACTCGAAGATGGGTGCCGAAGTAATGGAGATTCTCCACAAGCTGAACCGCGAAGATGGACGCACCATTGTGATGGTAACACACAACGAGGAGCAGGCGAAACAGACCTCACGCACCATACGTTTCTTCGACGGACGACAGGTAGAATAGTTGCATCAAGCATTTAAAGGAAGTTCGCAAATAGTCTTTAAATGCTTGAAAAACAACAACCTATAAAATAGCAAATTAAACTGCTTAACAAACAAAAAAAGCATGATTAAACAATTTTTCCGTCAAGCACTGACGATGATGAAGCAGCATAAGCTGTTCACGGGCATATACATTGCCGGAACAGCCGTCAGTATAGCTATTATAATGACACTCTTCATAGTTATCTACATAAATTTAGGAAAAATCTACCCCGAATACCACCGAGACGAAATACTCCTTTTGGATAACGAATGGCACAAGTACAATACAAATGGCGGCCCGAGTAACCGTTCAGGTTATTTCAATCTTGACTTTGTCGAGGCAATCAAGAGCGAGAGCAAACACATGAAAGCCATAGCAGTGTACGACTGGAACACCTCCAGAATTCCACACCCGATAACAGTAGACGGCAACAATGTTGAAGTAGAAGAGAAGGTAACATTTGTCAGCGACGGCTGGTGGCAGGTATTCGACTATAAATTCATTGACGGAAAAGGATTCACCGAAAATGAGATGCGCGAAAATGTGGCGGTGGTGAGCGAGTCGCTTGCCACACAACTTTTCGCGTCGTCAAAGGTAGCCGACAGAGAGATTAAGATAAACGGACAATACCACCGCATAGTAGGTGTCGTAAAGGATGCCACACAGTGTACCCCCAACAGCTACGGAAAAATATGGCTGACCATCTACAATCCTTTTGCAAGCTTGAACACATACGCAATTCACAACGACGAGAAGCATTTTAAAATATACACCCTCGCGCACGATGGCGAAAGAGAGATGATGTTGCAGGAAATTGAGAACATATTCAGCCGCTACTATCAGCCAAACGAACAAGAGTACGACTACGAACTGGATATTTTAAACTATTGGCAAAATGCCCTTTACCTTTCAAAAAACGATAGCATTTGGGCTGCTTTAAAAACATACTTTTACATAATACTTGCAGTATTTTTCATTCCCGCCCTGAACCTTAGCGGAATGATAGCCTCGCGCATGAACGGCCGTATGGTGGAGGTAGGCGTACGCCGAGCATACGGAGCGACCAAACAAGAGATTGTGTCGCAGGTGCTGTGGGAGAATATGTTACTTACACTGTTGGGAGCAGTTGCAGGGTTACTGCTTTCCTACGCCGTAGTGTACATTTTCAGCTACCGCATGACAACATTCATAAACAGCCATATAAACTACGCTGCCGAAGAAGGAAACCAACTGAGCGCAGAAATGCTCTTGAACCCAACGATTTTTCTTTGCGCACTGCTAATGTGTGTATTGCTGAACATCGCATCGGCACTCGTGCCCACGCTGTTTGCATTGAAAAAAGATATTATACAATCGTTGTACCACAAAAGATAAGCCCCATGATAAAGAAAATATTTCACATAATATACAACGAGCGTCGCGAGAACAGTTGGTTGTTGGTCGAAATAATTGCCGCAAGCATCATGCTGTGGATGGCATTCGACCCGCTGTTCACGCTTACGCGCCTCGAGAGCTATGACGACGGCTACAACATCGACGGCACATATATGATAGATTTCGGCCACTACGCACCATACGACTACCGATTCAAGCGGTCGAATGAAGATGCCGAGCGAAACGGCGAGAGCTACACTCACATGTACAACATCGTGCGCAGCCTTCCCGAGATTGAGAGCTACTGCTTTACACAAGCCTATAATTATCCGGGAGCCAACAGACGTTATCATATATTTCCTCTCTTTATAGATAGTGTCGATTGTGGCGACAACAAAGACAAATACATAGAACTTCAGAATAAAAAAGGACTTTCGCTAGACTACCACCCAATATACGACATTGAGGGTAACGACTATTTTACAACGTTCGGAGTGAAAGATGCCTTTACAGGAAAAATATTTACCCCAAACAAGCACGACACCAACAACAACTGTTACGTCTCGGAATGCTTTGCAAAAAAACATTTTGGCGGGACAAGAGAGGCCATCGGGAAAAAAATCTATTTGGGTCATGATAAACACTTTATCATAAGCGGAATAGTCAAAGACATGCAAGTTGTTGATTACGACGAGCCTGACGACCTGCTTCTCCTTCACAGAGCGAATGTGCCAGCCGAATATAGGATGCTGAAACTTCACATACGCCTTAAAAAAGGAGTGGACAGAGTAGCATTCGAGAAGAGATTCAAAGAGGAGATTATGCCCAAGCTAAAAGCCGGCAACGCATACTGCCTGAACATAGAGCCTCACTATGTTTTTAAAGAACGCAATAATGAAGTGCATGGTATTCCCAGCAAACTGACTATGTACAACAGTATGGCTCTCTTCGCGCTGTTCACTGTGTTTTTGGGAATGTTAAGCGCATTTTGGATACGAACATCTGCTCGCAAGAGCGACATTGGAATAATGCGCAGTGTAGGAGCATCGAGGCTGACTATCATCAAGCAAATTGTCACCGAGGTTGCAATTTTGGTGAATATAGGCTTTGCTGTCGCAATGCTCTTTGTGCTGCACTATCTGTATGTGAACGGATTTGCAGACCCCTTAAAAAATATTATCAAGATTACAAGCGTGGAAGGCCCGTTGCACTTTGCTGTTGTCACAGCAGCCGCGTACATCATCATGATGCTCTTTGCCATTGCCGGAGCAGCAATTCCCGCATGGCGAATAACCAAGATTCTGCCCGCTGATGCACTGAGAGAGGAATAATTTAACAATAAAATACGATAAACTATGATACGACAATTTTTCCGTCAAGCATGGACAATGATGAAACAGCAAAAGTTGTTCACGGGAATATACATCACAGGAACGGCACTCTCGGTGACGATGATAATGATAACCTTCGCAGTGCTATACATAAAATTCGCACCACTCTACCCCGAAGAGAACCGCGAAAGAACACTGCATATAAGAAATATCACCGCCATAACAAACCACCCGGAAGATGGAGAGCAGAAAAACACCTATCGTTGCTCCCCGAAACTTGCTGAACTTATAAAAGATGAGTGCAAATACCTCGACAACCTTTCGTGCTACAGCACATCGAATCGCATGAAATTGTCTGCAACAGCAGATAAAAGCACAAAGAGGATAAAGGAATATGCTGTGTACACCGACGAACAGTTCTGGAAAGTGCACACATACAGATTCATCGACGGTCACCCGTTCAGTGAGCAGGATGTTAAAAGCAACAACCGCGTGGTGGTAATCCCGCTCGGCACAGCAATGAAACTTTTCGCAACACATAAGGTCGCAGGCAAGCACATATACGTCGATGGCGAAGAACATACTATCGTGGGAGTAATAAAAGATGCACCGAGTGCCGTAACAAGGACTTATGCAATATATATGCCTTTTGGACTGGATAAAGATAAACCTTGGTTCGATAACACAAAAAAAGAACTTGCGGGAATGTACAAGATTATCGCAACGGCAAAAAAAGCATCGGAAAAAGAGCTTTTGAAAAAGGAGATTGAAGAAAAAATTGCTCGCTACAATGCCGGCAGCGCAACATGCAAATACGAAATTGCCGACCACATTCTCACACACGTCGAGAGCGTGTACGACCACGAAATTTACGGTAACGATGCGTACAGAAATTTCATAAAAGAAATTGTACTTATAATCGCCGCCTTTCTGCTGATACCCGCACTGTGCCTAAGTATAATGATATTCTCTCGCATGGAAAACCGCATGGTGGAAATGGGCGTACGCAAGGCCTACGGCGCAACCACCGGAAGCATCATATTTCAGGTGCTGTCCGAAAATATGCTGCTTACACTCATCGGCGGTATTCTGGGCTTTGCCATAAGCGCAACGCTGCTTTTCACAGCAAGCAGATGGATGCTCTTCTTGTTCGATTCGGGAGATGTATTGAGCAGCAGTATTTGGGACATGGACAATTGGGGAGAGCAGATAGTAGATTTTTCAATGATATTCAACCCCACACTGTTTGCGGCAACACTCATCGTGTGCATGTTCATAAACATTGTGTCGGCACTGTTGCCGGTGACTGCAAAGATACGCCACAGCATTGTATATTCACTTAACAGAAGAAAATAGAAGAATATGATTACAAAGATTTTACATCAGGCGTGGAACGAACGCAAGCACAACTGCTTCGTATTCGGAGTGTTGTTGCTGACATCTATTTTCATTTGGATGATAAGCGATCCCATATATGTGATTTTTGCCACAAAATCAATCCCCAACAACTACGAAAAGCGCGACAGATGTTGCGTAAAGCTCGATTTTGACTACTCGGAAATGATAAAGGACGAGGAGAACTCACCGCTTTACAACCTGCACTCAAACATCGTACACGCAATAAAAAGTCTGCCCGAGGTCGAGAGCAGCATAGACACATATATGGGAATGGGAGCGTTCAACAGCGATAGGCACTGCATAGACAAAATATACTACGATACAGAAAAGAAAGACTCGTTAATACATGTATGTCTGTATAACTATATTTGGGAGGGTGACCACAATATGTTCGCCACATTGGGACTTAAAGATGCAAACAGTGGAAAAGCGCTGACCGTGCCCGAGGATGTAAACACGGGAAATGATATTTTTGTTTCGCGCCACGCGGCAATGAAACTTTTCGGCACCACAGAGATTATCGGAAGAACGCACAACGACCCACACACAAAATATACTATCCGCGGGGTGTACGACGATTTTCAACTTGAGACATATATAGAGCCACTTCCCTCGATGATAAAGTTTGAAAGGGCAAGCGTCTACTCTATTGCCGGCTATAGTTCCAAGAGAATAGTGAAACTGAAAGAGGGAACGGATATTGAAGCCTTCACGCATAAAGTAAAAGAGGCTGTGGCAAAGATTGACAAAAACAACGACTTTCAGGTGAGCGTACTCACACTCGACGAGTTGCAAGAAGATACACACATAGAGCGCGAGGCACGCTACACTATCAACCAAAAGATTATCCTCAACAGTTTCGCTCTCGCCTGCATATTCCTGTGCATGTTGGGCACATTCTGGACACGCATGGACAACCGCCGCAGCGACATTGGAATAATGCGCAGCATGGGAGCCTCGCGCAGTAGCGTCGTGCGTCAGTATATTACAGAGGCCGTCATTCTGCTAACACTCGCATTCGTGGCAGCAATGCCCATTGTGCTGCATTTTGTGCTCACCGAGGGTTTCGCCGAGCCAGGAGTGTGCAGCATCGACAAAAAGATGTTTTTGCCCAACCCCGAGTATGGAGTGAACAATTTCTATATCCATTTTGCGTGGGTAACAGTAATAACCTATGTAGCAATGCTGTTCATTACAATCGCAGGCACGTGGATTCCCGTCTACCGAGCCACACGCATTCTGCCCGCTGATGCACTGAGATAGGAATAAGATTGCATAAAATCGGACACAGTGTCCGTTAACGGACACTGTATAAATTACTAAAATATTGATAAACAAGATTATAAGACATTGGTACGATTTTTGATATAATATTTCAAAAAACTGATGCAAAATGAAAAAACTGATAATAACATTGTTACTATGCGCTGTTGCAAACACACACGCAAATGAAAATACCCGACAACTGTCGCTCGAAGAGACGATACTCCTTGCCCGCACACAGAGCCTCGACGCAGCCGTTGCACTGAACGAACTGCGCTCGGCCTATTGGGAATACCGCATCTACCGCGCGGGACTGCTGCCCGAGGTAAATTTTCAGGCAACGGCACCAAGCTACAGCAAAAGCTACAACAGCTACCAGAATAGCGACGGAACATACACATTCGTGCGCAACAACTACATGCAGATGTATGGCAAACTGTCTGTGCAACAGAGCCTGTGGCTCACAGGTGGCACACTGTCGCTAAACTCGTCGCTCGACTATCTTAAGACACTCAGCGGCGACAAGCAACGACGTTACATGAGCACCCCTATTGCACTTACGCTTAACCAACCACTTTTTGCAGTAAACAATGCAAAGTGGAACAGACGCATAGAGCCTATACGTTACGCCGAGGCAAAAGCCGAATTTTTAAGCGCAACGGAACAGGTAACGATGAACGCAATAAACTACTTTTTCAACCTATTGCTTGCCAAGGAAAATGTGAGCATTGCCCGACAGAACCTGAACAACGCCGAAAAACTATACGAGGTTGCACGCACCAAACACACAATGGGCATAATAAGCGACAATGACATATTGCAACTGCGTCTGAACACCTTGAACGCCCGCTCGACCCTCACAAGCAACGAGAGCAGCCTGAAAAATGCAATGTTCAGTCTGCGGTCGTTTCTTAACCTTGATGAAAAAACAAACATCGAGCCACTGCTGCCCGACACCCTCGCGTCGATAGAACTAATATACGACGAAGTGCTGAACAAGGCACTCACAAACAATTCCGTAACAAAAAACCTTGAACGCCGCCGTCTGCAAGCAGACTACGACGTTGCCGGCGCACGTGGCAACCTCAGGCAGATAAACCTTACAGCGCAGGTGGGACTGAGCGGGATGGACCGCGACATTGAGCCGGCCTACGACCGCCTGAACGACAACCAATATGTGCAGGTGGGGCTGCAAATACCACTGCTCGATTGGGGCAAACGTCGCGGAAGGCTGCGTATGGCCGAGAGCAACCGCAAGATAACCCTCGGCCGCATAGAGCAGGAACTGCGCAACTTCAAGCAGAATCTATTTATCCTTGTAGAGCAGTTCAACAACCAGCGCACACAGCTTAATATTGCGCAAGAGGCCGACACAATAGCCCGCCGTCGCTACATGACAAACGTAGAGACATTCATGATAGGAAAGATAAGCACCCTCGACCTTAACGATGCACAGGTGAGCAAAGACCAGGCACGTCGCAACCACATTTCGGAGCTTATGTACTATTGGTACTATTACTACAAGATACGCAGCATCACCCTATGGGACTGGGAGCGCGACACAAATATCGACGCAGATTTTGAAAAAATCATAAAACAAATATAATAAAAATGATTAAACAATTTTTCCGCCAAGCATGGACAATGATGAAACAGCAGAAGTTGTTCACAAGCATTTACATTGCCGGAACAGCCGCGAGCATAGCAATGGCAATGACCATTTTCGTCATTCTCTACATTAAATTGGGGCCACTCTACCCCGAGGATAACCGCAACAAAATGATGGTCGCCGAATATATTTTTATAAAATGTAACGGTCACATGTATAATACCCGGCTCAACGAAAAGCACATTGAAGCAATAAGAAAAGAGAGCAAATATATAAAAGCATCCACCGAGCGCGAGGCCAACGACCGAAAAAAGAGATACATTACCACAGCCGATGGTGAAAAAGAGACGCTTCTTGTACCCGCTTACGTAGATAGCCACTTTTGGAAAATGTTCAACTTTAAGTTCATAAGCGGACGACCATTCAGCGAGCAAGAGGAGCACAGCCCCGTCGCGGTTGTCACAGCCTCGCTCGCCGAGGAACTGTACGCCGGCACCGACGTTGTTGGCAAGGACATCTATATTGACACGCTGCGTTACAGCATTGTGGGAGTGGTGGAAAATCAGCGCACATGCGTAGAGAACAACCTCTCGGGAGGAGAGATTTTCACGCCCATCCACTACTCTAACTATTTTGGAAAAACGGATATAATAAATAATGGCTATCACCGTCTGATAATGTTGGCGGAAACGCCCGAGCACTGCGATTCGTTGAGAAAAGAGGTTGCGAATATATTCGGCAGACTCTCGCAAGAATTTGGTGAGTTTTATAAAAACAGCGGTGAGACTACATACGAATTGGAAATTAAAAATCATTGGCAATTATCGTTGAACGCACTCACCGACGAGGGATTTTTAGAAACTATTGTAAAATATCTGTATATTCTGCTGGCTTTTCTCTTTATTCCCGCGCTTAACCTGTGTGGCCTTATCTCCAGCCGCATGAAGAGCCGCATGATGGAGGTGGGTGTGCGCAAGGCTTATGGAGCAACCAACAGAGAGATTATCGCACAGATGCTGTGGGAGAATATGCTGCTGACGCTGGTAGGCGCAGCGTTGGGATTCATCCTATCGTACTTTTTCGTATATAAAAACTGCGATTGGATGGTAACGCTCTTCGACAACCGCATAATGACGAAAAATATAAATTTGACGGCAGATGTTGTTTTTAACCCCACAATTATAAGCATTGTGCTGCTTATCAGTTTCGTGCTTAATATTGCCTCGGCACTGCTGCCCACGTTGTTTGCGCTTAAAAGAAATATTATAGAATCGCTGTATCATAGAAGATAAAATAAAAACAGACCCATCATGATAAAAAAAATCTTTCATCAAATATGGAACGAACGCAAAGAAAATGCGTGGATATTCTTTGAACTTCTCGCTGTGAGCATATTCATGTGGCTCGCCATCGACCCACTATTCAACCTCATCAGCCGCGACAGCGTGGATAAAGGCTACGACAGTGAAAATATTTACAACATCACATTCACGCACCACAACCGGAGAAGCCCCAAATACAAGGCCGAGCTTGACAATGCAACAACCATCAGAGAGAGCTACAAACAGATGCTGCACCTGATTGAGTCACTCCCCGAGGTTGAAAGCTACGCAATTTCGGAAGGAGATTTTCCCGGTGGAAATTCTTATTGCAGTTGGGACTTCATTGTAGACAGCACCATGCGTGCCGACAACAAAGAGATTAAAAAGAATGTAATTTTCTATACGTGCATAGAGACAATAGAAAGCGATTTTTTCGAGACGTTCGGCATTAAAGATACGCGCACAGGAGAGATTCTAAAAAAGGATAAGAACGGTAATGAAGGAGTATATATTTCTAAGAGTCTCGCAAAAGAGTTATTCGACACAGAGAGCACCGTCGGAAAAAGCATTAAAATGCATGACTCTGACAAAAGTTTCAATGTATTGGGAGTATTTAAGGATGCACAGCCAATCATATACAACGAGCAGGGAAAACTGATGGTGATAGTTAGAAAATACGATGACCCCGGCAGCATTCGCCACGTGGTTAATAATATCATCAGCATAAAGCTGAAGGATGGAGTGGATAAATACAAGTTCGAGAAAAGGATGGAGGATGAAATTAAGCCTCGCTTAAGAGCCGGAAACCTTTACTGCGATAGAATATTGTCGCACGAGAGATTAAAGAATGAATTTGAGAATACTTACGGAATAAAAAATAAATACCGTCAGAATTTTATAATCTCTTCATTCGCAATATTGTGTACCCTGCTGGGAATAATCGGCACATTCTGGGTGCGCGTCGTTGCCCGCCGTCAGGAGATTGGAATAATGCAGAGCATGGGTGCCACACGCGCCACAATAGTAAAGCAATTTATTCTGGAGGCGACACTGCTTGCGAGCATCGCCTTTGCAATAGCAATGCCCATTGTGCTGCACAAAATATATGCTATGGGATTCGCCGAGCCACTGGTAGACCTAATGCGCGTTAAGCCCATAGGCGAGACTTTAGCTTGGCGCAACAAGCCTGTGCCCCACTTTATCATTGTGAGCGCAATCAGCTATTTTATTGTGATAGTGGCAAGCATCATAGGTGCTACGATTCCCGTTGCATCGACAGTAAAGAAAGAGCCTGTGGAGTCACTGCGCGAGGAGTAAAATGAAAATTAACCGAGAAAGATATTTGCAAAACTGCAAACTTAAAGTAATTTTGCGACTATGATACTGATAATAGATGACGATAGTGCCATACGCAGCAGTCTGAGTTTTATGCTGCGACGAGCAAAATACGAGGCCGAGGCTGTTGCATCGCCCAAAGAGGCTATTGAATTTGTGCGAGCCAACGAGCCTGACCTTATTCTCATGGACATGAACTTTACGCTTACCACAAGCGGCGACGAGGGAATATATCTACTGAAACAGGTGAAAATATTCTACCCCGAAGTGCCGGTGATACTGATGACTGCGTGGGGAAGCATCGACCTTGCTGTGAAAGGTATGCAGGCGGGAGCGTTCGACTTTGTCACAAAGCCCTGGAACAATGCTGCGCTGATGCAACGTATAGAAACAGCCCTTGAACTTACAGGAAAAAGGAGAAAAGAGCAGCAGGAAGAAGAAAAAGCCATAGAAAAATTCGACCGCAGTTTCATCATAGGCAACAGCAAGGAGCTTAACGATATTCTAAAGACGGTGGAACGCATTGCACCAACAAATGCATCGGTGCTTATCACCGGCGAGAGTGGCACAGGCAAGGAACTTATAGCCAAGGCTCTGCACTGCAACAGCGGACGACGCTCACACCCTTTTGTAAAAGTTAATTTGGGAGGAATATCGCAGTCGCTCTTCGAGAGTGAAATGTTCGGACACAAGAAAGGAGCCTTTACCGATGCTACTGCCGACAGAGTGGGACGCTTCGAGAGCGCCCACAAAGGTACCATCTTTCTGGACGAAATTGGCGAGCTTGACCTTAGTTGTCAGGTAAAATTGCTGCGTGTGCTTCAGGAACAGACTTTTGAAATGTTAGGCGACAGCCGTCCGCGAAAAGTGGACATACGAGTGGTGAGCGCAACAAATGTGGACCTTACCCGAATGGTTAAAGAGCATACATTCCGCGAGGACCTCTATTGGAGAATAAACCTTATAAACATTCATCTACCGTCGTTGCGCGAAAGAGTATCGGACATTCCCCTGCTCGCCACCCATTTTGCCACTCAGATGGCGCGACAGAATAACCTGCCCGACGTTGAATTTTCGGCCGACGCAATGCAGTTGCTCACACGTCTGCCCTACCCCGGCAACATACGCGAGCTTAAAAATCTCGTCGAACGAACCATTCTCATAAGCGAAAAGAGCAGAATAACTGCCGAAGATTTTGAGGTTCAGCACAATATAAATGCAAGCATTGCAGACAGCAACAAGGAGATAAACACAGCAGGAATGACACTCGAAGAGATTGAGTATCGTACAATAAAAGAAACGATAGAAAAATACGATGGCAATATGTCACAAGTGGCAACCTCGCTGGGAATAAGCCGACCGTCACTCTACCGACGTTTGGATAAATACGGAATAAAATATTGACCTACAAACTATTGGGAGTGCATTTTTCTGAACAAAGGAGTAATATAAAGCCAAAAAATTAACAACCATGCGACTGCGTTATCTGTTTCTTGTATTTGTAATTCTGCTGATGGCCGTATGGGTGCTTTTGCTGCTGCAAACTCCGCTGCACGACAGTAAAATATTTTACATTACCGAGGCTGTAACACTCGGATGCCTGCTGTTCCTCATATACTTTTACCGAAAAGTGGTAAAGCCCATGAACTGCATTACCAACGGAATGGACCTTCTGCACGAACAGGACTTTAGCAGCAAACTCTCGTCCGTAGGACAATACGAAGCTGACCGGATTGTTGATATTTTCAACCGCATGATGCAGCAAATGAAAAACGAGCGTCTGCAACTGAGGGAGCAGAATCATTTTCTCGACCTTTTGATAAATGTTTCGCCCATGGGGGTGATAATTTTCGACTTTGAGCAGCGTATAACAACAATAAACCCATCGGCAAGAAAATTCATCGCTGCCGATGAAGAGAGCATAGGTTGTAAATTGGAAGATATAAAATCGACGCTTGCACAGGAGATTTTAAAGATAAAAGAGGGTGCGTCGCAAACTATAAAACTTAATGGAGCAGCCGTGTACCACTGTTCGCGCTTGTCATTCAGAGACAGAGGATTCGCCCATCCATTCATTCTCATCGAACAAATGACCGACGAAGTGCACCGCGCCGAAAAGAACGCATACGAAAAGATTATACGCATGATTGCCCACGAGGTAAACAATACCATGGGTGGAATAACATCCACACTCGACTCGGCAACGGAGGTGTTGCAGACAATAACACCCGATACATTGCAGAATGACGCCGAAGAATTGTGCAAGGTGCTGAAAGTGTGCGAAGAGCGTGGATACAATATGAGCCGCTTCATTACCCGCTTCGCCGACGTTGTAAAAATTCCACAGCCAATGCCCGTCACTATCGACCTGAACTATTATGTGCAACGATGCAAACGTTTCATGGAACAGATGTGCCGCAAACATAATATTTCTCTCGAACTGCAACTTTCAAACGATAATATACCCGTCAATATAGATGTTACCCTGTTCGAACAGGTGCTTGTGAATATTATCAAAAACTCCATCGAAAGTATAGGAAGCAACGGAAAAATTTCCATCACCACAAACAGCACACCTGCAAGTATTGTCATTACCGACAATGGTAGCGGAATAAGCAAGGAGGAAGAGAGACATCTTTTCAGTCCATTCTTCACAACAAAGTCAAACGGTCAGGGAATAGGACTTATTTTTATTCGCGAAGTGCTGGGCAATCATGGTTGCCGTTACTCTCTTCGCACAGATGATGATAATCTTACAAGATTCACTATTCTATTCTAAACAAATACCCCTTAATCGCAGTGAACGATTAAGGGGTATTTATTCCTATTATAATCGGCAACCTCTAAAAAAGAGTATTCGAGGAGTCGGGCATCTGCTTTTTACGATGAACTACTCTCTTTTGCACCACAGGAGCATCCTCGCCACCCAGCGACAGCCGAGGAGCAGAAAAATCGGTACCCGCCGGAGCTTGGAACACACGCAGCCCGAAACGCGGCAACACTGCAAACAGATGCTCGAAAATATCTGCCTGAAGATGCTCGTAAAATACCCAATTAGTACCATCCGAGAAGAAATAAAGCTCCAAAGGCAACCCCTGCGGAGTCGGTTGCAACTGACGCACCATTATCATCATCTCGCTATTAACTTTAGGATGCTTGCGCAGATAATCCTCAAGATAGTTGCGGAAAACAGACAGATTAACAACCTCGCCACCCTGCTGCTCCACACTGTCGAGCCACCCATTAGCCGCAAACTGCGCCAACTGTTCCTTTGTGCAAAAAGCAACTGAGTGCATGTCAATATATACGGAACGCTTCACGCGACGACCACCATAATCCCACATTCCGCGCCAATTCTGGAAAGAGTCGCTTACCAGCAGATAGGGAGGAATAGTAGTAATAGTCTTATCCCAATTCTGCACCTTGACAGTAGTCAGAGTAACCTCAATAACCTCGCCATCGGCACCGAACTTAGGCAGCGTAATCCAGTCGCCGGGACGCAACATATCATTTACAGACAACTGCACACCCGCAACAAGACCCATAATAGTATCCTTAAATACCAACATCAATATTGCCGCCGAAGCACCGAATCCCGCAATAATATTCATCGGGTCCTTATCGGCAAGCTCGCTTATGACGATAATAACGCCCACACAGATGACTATAAGCTTAAGCATCTGAAAAACACCCTGTAAAGCACGATTTTTCAGCTTCTCATGCTCGCTCGACAGCGTATAAAGCGACGACAAAATAGCACAAATAAGTTTAACAGCAACGATTGTAACATACACCGAGCATAGACGCGAAACAAAAATCTTCAAAGAACTATCCTCGGAAAAGACGTGCGGTAAAAACAGCATCAGCACCACAGGAGGCACAAGTTCGCAAATACTATTCAGCACCTTATCATTGAAAATAGCATCGTCCCACAAAGTTTGTGTCCTGCTCGTCAGTTTACGCACCACAGGAATTACAATTCTGCGAAACAAAGTTGTTGAAACATAAACTGCAAAAACCGTAAAAAAGAGAACAGCTGTCCAATAAATATAAGGCAGATAATATGCACTTGCGCCCATGCGCATCAAAAATAAAGAAATATCGCTATTCATAAATTTATTTTGATTATTCTAAAGTTTCATTTGCGAAGATACATCAAACAATGAAGAATTTTAATTCCTTTGTAAAAAATATTCTGTTTACATTAAATCTTTTTCCAAATTTTTCTCTCTTATTATCAGAGAATGTAATATTTATACAAAATGATACAGACAAAAAAACAAGAATTAATAGCCGATACAATAGAAAAAGAAAAAAGGCAACTTTTTTGTTACGCATGTTACCGGCTGGGCGACGCAAACGAAGCTGAAGATATTCTGCAAGATCTTTTTGTTACCCTGTGCGCAACGCCGGGAGTTATTGAAAATACAAAAAATCTGAAAAGCTATATATTCCGCAGCCTATCTAACAAATGCAACACACTGTTACGAAACAGACAAAAGCTACAGATTGTAGACATTGATTCTAAAGAGGTTAGCGAAAAAGAGGATTCTCAACCGACAAACTTCGAGCAAGAGTATACGTTGATAAACAGGCTTTTGAATACAATTCCGCAGGAACAGAGCGAGGTTATAAGGTTGCACATACACGGCGAAAAGACATTCAAGGAAATTGCCGATATTCTGGAAATTCCCGAGTCGAGCGTAAAGTCACGCTACCGATACGGCATTGAAAAACTGCGCAGAGAGATAAAAAAATAGTTTAACCACACATTAAAAAATCATCTATCATGGATAATTTGAATTTTGAAAAAGAAGAAAAGGTTGTAAAAGATATTTTGACACCTAAACATACACCCGAGTGCAATATAAAATTTGACGTTCCAAAGAAAAAACAACCGAGTAAACTTCTACGATACATACGCATTACAGCAGTTGCAGCGGCTCTTGCTAGCCTTATTTTTGTCGCTACAAGAATAAATTTCATAGAAGAGACACAAGCAGCAGTTTCCCCAATGAAAATGATAAGCAAGGGAATTGAAAAATTCACAAATGTAAAAAGTCTGTACCTTGAATTTCAAACATTGGAGAGAATAAGAATAGGGCTACCCGTAACAGAAGATAAAAAAATGAGAAAATGCAAGCTCTATTTTCTACAGGCAGACTCTGCTGTATATATGCGCGAGGAGTGGGACGACGAGTATAATACAATAGCTATTTACGACAAAGATTCCCTACATTTATGGCAGAATGGAGAATTGCAGAGGAAACTGAAAATCCCCTTCAGGCCTGCAAGATACGAACATCTTTTCAATGCATTTACGAATATGATACACAAAGAAGAAGAAGAAGAGAATGGTTATGTTGTAGTCACCGAAAAACCCAATGACCCGCCGACTGAAGAAAATAGACTCTATCGTTTCTCCAGCAGATACGCTGTAGGAAATATTCCAATCGAAGAGATTAAGTCGATAGAGGTTATTAAAGAAGAAAAAGTAATAAAGTTGGAAACTGAACCCGCAGCAGAATATGAACCATTCTATATACTCATTTACTCGGCAGAAAAAGAGGAATTTACGGAATTTAAAATTGTAAAAGAGGAAAAGAATAGTGACGAAAGGACAATTTTGTTTGAAACTACAAAATTGGTGTATAACTACCCAAATACAGTTAGAAAAATAACACAGAGCCCTAAATAAGCTCATTTCGATATAAAATTCGCATTTTATTATGGGGATTAAGGGTGGAAAGTCTTTAAATTCATATTTATTCTTACCCTTAATTGTAGTTGCAATTTTTAAAGTTACCGATGCTATAAATTTATTGCTTGCAAACGGTTACTTCAAAAAAATACAGCGTTGTCAAAATCACAGGCAACGGCCGCAGATAGGCGCGGAAAAGAGGTGCAAGTTTTCTGACGCGCTGTAAGCGTGGCCAAACTTGCACATCCCGCGACTATCAAGGGAAAGTTGCCGGCAAGCGAACGACGAACGAGGGATATTTTCGCCCAGCGAAAATTCGTGAGCCGAGGAGCGAGTGACTGCATTTTGTCTGCGCTGTGCCTTTTTGTAACTTTTTGTGCGACAAAAAGTTAGAATAGAAACAACAGCCAATAAATTAGCAACAAAAGATTAAGGGTAAAAACTGCCGTAGAATATAAAAGTTTGTAACATTTATGGTAACATTTTCCTTAATCCCCATAATAAAAGAAAATTTAAAATTATAATTATTCTCCAAAATCCAAAGACAACTGAGGATTCTCGCCCAACAAATTAAAAGTCATACGATGATGCGGCGTTGCACCAAACTCACGAATAGCCGCACGATGCTTAGGCGTCGGATAACCCTTATTATTCTGCCAATCATACTGCGGAAACTCCTTACTGATGGCAAGCATATAATCGTCACGATAGGTTTTTGCAAGAATTGACGCAGCAGCAATGCTCATAAATTTTGCATCGCCCTTTACAACCGTCGTATAAGGAATATTTTTATAAGGCGTAAACCTGTTGCCATCTATAAGCAGATGCTGCGGAACAACACTCAACTGCTCCACCGCACGCTGCATTGCAAGAATAGACGCACGCAAAATATTAATCTCGTCAATTTCGGCGGCAGTAACAACCCCCACAGCCCACGCAACAGCCTCACGCTCAATAACCTCGCGCAGCGCGTAACGCTGCCCCTCGGAGAGCTTTTTCGAGTCGTTCAACAGCTCATTGCTAAAATCCTTAGGTAAAATGACGGCAGCTGCAAACACAGGGCCTGAAAGACAACCGCGTCCCGCCTCGTCGCAGCCTGCCTCTATCTTATCGGGGTGTAAAAATTGTTGCAACATACTTTTAACCGAACATTTTCGCTACACGGTTGATACCCGCAACAAGAGCATCAACCTCTTCGCACGTATTATACAATGCAAACGATGCACGCACCGTACCCGGAATTCCAAAATAATCAATCAACGGCTGAGCACAATGGTGGCCTGTGCGTATGGCAATCCCCAGCCTGTCGAGCAAAGTACCAAGGTCGGCAGGATGAATATCGCCCACAAGGAAAGATATTGCCGAGCCATCGGGCTGCCCGAAAATGTGCATTGCGGGAATCTCTTTCAACTGCTCGAGCGCGTAACGTGTCAAATACTGTTCGTGGGCGGCAATATTCTCAATGCCTATGGCACTCACAAAGTCGAGAGCCTTTGCAAGAGCAATGGCACCCACATAATCGGGAGTACCCGCCTCGAATTTATAAGGAAGCTCGTTGAAGGTGGTCTTTTCGAAACGCACCGTCTGAATCATTTCCCCGCCACCCTGATAGGGGCTCATGCGATTAAGAATCTCCTCTTTTCCGTACAACACTCCAATGCCTGTGGGACCGTAAATCTTGTGTCCGCTGAATACAAAAAAGTCAGCATCAAGCTCTTGAACATCAACCTTTTTATGCGGGACACTCTGCGCGCCGTCTATAAGCACCGGAACATTATGCTCGTGGGCAATATTAATAAATTCCTTGACAGGATTAGTGACGCCCAGCACATTGGAAGTGTGAGTGATACTGACGAAGCGCGTTTTTTCGTTGAAAAGCGCACGATAGGCCTCAACGTCGAGCTTTGTGTCAGCCGTCAGAGGAATCACACGCAATTTTATTCCTATGCGCTCCACGAGCAACTGCCACGGAACAATATTACTATGGTGCTCCATTGTAGAGACAATAACCTCGTCGCCACTCTGCAGGAAACTCTCGCCAAAGGAGGCAGCCACAAGATTGATACTCTCGGTGGTGCCGCGTGTAAAGATAACCTCGTGACGGTGGCGGGCGTTAATAAAGGCACGCACCGTCTCGCGAGCATCCTCATACTGCTCGGTAGCCTTCTGCGACAAAAAGTGAACGCCACGATGCACATTGGCATTGACATTTGTGTAAGCCTCGGTTATTGCCTCAATTACGCACAAAGGCTTTTGTGTCGTTGCAGCATTGTCAAGGTATATGAGCTTTTTTCCATAAACCTCGCGCTGCAAAATGGGAAATTCCTCTCTTATTTCGTACGGATTATACATACATCATCATTTACACAAAGAGCAGCCCTGACAACGGTTAAGCTCTCCGCGGAATCTTTTTTCTACTAAAATGTGCAATCTCTCGCGCAGAGCATCGAGCTTTATTGCGTCGATAACCTCGCCCGCAAATGCAAACATCAACAGATGCTTCGCCTCGTCGGCCGGAATTCCGCGCTGCTGCATATAGAAAAGTGCATTTTCGTCAAGCTGTCCGACGGTAGAGCCGTGACCACATTTAACATCATCGGCATAAATTTCCAACTGCGGCTGAGCATACATACGTGCACTCTTTGTAAGGCACAGATTGCGGTTAGTCTGACGCGAATTTGTCTGTTGGGCATCTTTGCGGATGAGCATCTTGCCCGAGAATACACCCTTCGACTCATCGTCAAGAACATATTTATAAAGTTCGTTGCTGTTGCAACAGCCAACGACGTGGTCTACAAGAGTATTATTCTCTATATGCTGCTTTTTGTCGGAAATTGCAAGGCCGTACATATTAACCTCGGCACCCTCGCCCACCAACGACACATGTGCGCTGTTGCGTGTGAGTCCGTTGGTAAGGGTAATTGTCGTGTGGTTGAAGCTGCTGCCCGCCTCTTGCTTGACAAAAAGTTGCGACAGCCTGACATTAAGGCCATGAGTTTCTTCAAGTTCGCAAAGGTCGAAGCGGGCATTGCGCCCGATAAATACCTCGACAACCTGCACCGACAGAGATTTTATCTTCTCGACAGCATGGTCGCACAAGAGCATTGATGCTTGCGCCCCCTCTTCGAGCACAATGAGCAGACGGCGGTTGATAAGAAGATCCACGTTCGAGCGTAGCACATTCATCAACTGAATAGTCCTGTCCACACAAGCATTCTTCGAGACGAACAGCAAAAGACCATCCTGTACAAACGTGGTATTGAACATTGTAACACCATCGCCACCCTGTGCAAGAGTATTATAATAAGGATCGAGCAACGATGGATTTTTTGTTGCAAATTCGTTAAGACTGCCTATAATAACCCCCTCGGGCAAAGAATCGGCCCCACCTTTTGGAAAATATGTATCATTTACAATATACTCTTGATGAGTATGCAGGTTAGGCACGTCACACGAAAAAATCTCGCGCGGATTTATAGGTACATTCAAGCGACCGAGATTCATTCCGTAATTCTCCGAAAAAATGGGGCGCACGTCTGTGTACCTATACTGCTCGCTCTTGCCCGATGGGAAGCCCATTGCCTTAAAAGCCACATAAGCCTTACCGCGCTCCCTGTTCAGAAGTTCGGCACAAGGCTCCTCGATAAGCATCCTATTATTATCGAAAAGTTCAATATATTCCTGTTCGTTGCTCATCACTGATTCTCGTTTTTAATCCAATCATAGCCTCTCTCCTCAAGTTCCAATGCAAGCTCGGGACCGGCAGTCTTAACAATTCTACCATTGTAAAGCACATGTACAATATCGGGCTTAATATAGTCGAGCAGACGCTGGTAGTGTGTAATTACAAGAGTAGATGTATCGGGACGTTTAAGTTTGTTCACACCCTCGGCTACTATGCGCAGAGCATCAATGTCAAGACCCGAATCAGTCTCGTCGAGAATGCTCAATGAAGGCTCGAGCATAGCCATCTGAAATATTTCGTTGCGTTTCTTCTCGCCTCCGCTGAAGCCCTCGTTCACCGAACGATTGGCAAGCTTGCTGTCAAGATTAACAAGGGCGCGTTTCTCGCGCATGAGCTTCAAAAAGTCGCCCGCACTCATGGCAGGCTCGCCTTTGTACTTACGCTGAGCATTTATAGCTGCACGCATAAAATTTGTCATGCTAACGCCGGCAATCTCCACCGGATATTGGAAAGAGAGGAACACACCCTCGTGACTTCTATCCTCGGGCGAGAGTTCCAACAGATTCTTTCCCTTATATATAACCTCGCCATCGGTAACAGTATAAGCAGGATGCCCCACAAGAACATTGCTCAAGGTACTTTTACCCGAGCCGTTGGGACCCATTATTGCGTGTACCTCTCCTGGCTTTACGGTAAGATTAATACCTTTTAATATCTCTTTTCCCTCTATTGTGGCGTGAAGATTCTTTATTTCTAAAAGATTTTCCATTTTTTAAATAATATAATATTTTTATCCCACCGAGCCTTCGAGCGACACACTCAATAGTTTCTGTGCCTCGATGGCAAATTCCATAGGCAATTTATTAAGCACCTCTTTTGCGTAACCATTGACAATAAGGCCGATAGCCTCTTCTGTGTCGATGCCTCGCTGATTGCAGTAGAAAAGCTGCTCTTCGGATATTTTTGAAGTTGTTGCCTCGTGCTCTATAATCGCGCTGTCATTATGAATGTCCATATACGGGAAAGTGTGCGCCCCGCAACGGCTGCCCAGCAACAACGAGTCGCATTGACTGTAATTTCGAGCATTATCGGCATTCTTTGACACGCGCACAAGACCGCGATAAGAATTCTGACTCTGTCCGGCAGAAATTCCCTTGCTGATGATGGTACTGCGGGTATTTTTTCCCAGATGAATCATCTTTGTACCCGTGTCTGCCTGCTGGAAATTATTTGTCAGTGCAACAGAATAGAACTCTCCCTGAGAATTATCGCCACGCAACACACAACTGGGATATTTCCATGTGATTGCCGAACCTGTCTCGACCTGTGTCCACGAAAGTTTACTGTTTGAACCGCGACAATCACCGCGCTTGGTAACAAAATTATAAATACCTCCGCGACCTTGCGCATCGCCCGGATACCAATTCTGCACAGTACTATATTTCACTTCGGCATTATTGCAGACGACAATCTCAACAATAGCCGCATGCAACTGATTCTCGTCGCGCATGGGAGCTGTGCACCCCTCAAGATAAGAAACATAGCTATCATCGTCGGCAACAATCAGCGTACGCTCAAACTGTCCCGTCTGTGCAGCGTTTATACGAAAATAGGTCGATAGCTCCATCGGGCAACGTACGCCCTTAGGAATATATACAAACGAGCCGTCGCTGAACACTGCAGAGTTCAGCGCAGCAAAGAAATTGTCGCGGTAATTTACCACCGAGCCCAGATACTGCTGCACAAGGTCGGGAAACTCCTGCACAGCCTCGCTCATCGAGCAGAAAATAATACCCTTCTCGCGCAACTCCTCTTTAAAGGTAGTCTTTACAGAGACAGAGTCCATCACAGCATCAACAGCTGTGTTGCTGAGAGCAAGACGCTCCTCGAGCGGAATACCCAACTTATCAAAAGTCTTCATAAGTTCGGGGTCAATCTCTTTATTCTCGTTGCTCTTTTTCTTCTTCAGCGGGTCGGCATAATAGGAAATTGACTGATAATCGATGGGCGGAATATTCAGATGCGCCCAATCGGGCATTTCCAGCGTCAGCCAATATCTGTATGCCTTTAAACGAAACTCAAGCAACCACTCGGGCTCACCCTTCTTCGAGGATATAAGCCTAATGACATCTTCGTTGAGTCCCTTATCTATAATTTCGGTATTTATATTACTGATAAAGCCATATTTATAAGCCTTATCGGCAATTTTCCTAAATATATTGTTACTCTTTTTTTTCATGAATCCCTTTTTTCATCTCCTCGATAAAAGTAACCGAGAGTTTGCTCATCGGCTTATATAACACCGAATTTTCTTGCGATGTTTCGCCGAAAAGCGCATTTTTATTATCTATCTTATTTATGGCAGATACTACCCCAACAAATAAAAAAACACTTATTATGCCACACAGCACCCCACCCAGCAGACGGTCGGCAAAGCCCAAAAGTATGAGCCTGAAAAACCAACGTATAATATTACCTATCAGTTGGAAAATAGCAACTATAATAACAAAAATAAGTACACCCGCCAACAAATTGCAAATAACAGAATTCCACCCTGTCCATTCTAATAATTTATAGCCCGGCAACGGATAAAATAAGATAGCTTGGAGCAGGCCTATAATAATACCTGCTCCAAGTGTCAATTGCTTGATAATACCTTTGTAGCAACCGATGGCAAAGCCAATGACCACAACCGCTGCAAAGATTATATCCAAATTGTTCATCTCTTACAATTTCTGTTTAACTTCAATCTCAGTGAATGTTTCGATAATATCTCCAACTTTAATATCATCGTTACCGTTAAGGCTGATACCGCACTCATAGTTCACGTTCACCTCCTTAACATCATCCTTGAAACGCTTGAGCGCAGCAAGTCCACCTGTGAAGATAACAATACCGTCGCGTATAAGGCGCGCACGGTCGGTACGCTTAACCTTACCCTCGCGGACAAGACATCCGGCAACTGTACCCACCTTGCTGATGTGGAAAGTCTCGCGCACCTCGATGGTAGCTGTAATCTCCTCCTTGAGAACAGGAGCAAGCATACCCTCCATTGCTGCCTTAACCTCCTCGATAGCATCGTAGATGATAGAGTAAAGACGAATATCAACACCATCCTGCTCGGCAAGCTTGCGGGCGGTTACCGAAGGACGCACCTGGAAGCCCACGATAATAGCATCCGATGCAGCCGCAAGACTCACGTCCGACTCGGAAATCTGTCCCACAGCCTTGTGGATAACATTTATCTGAATAGTCTCGGTCGAGAGCTTTATCAACGAGTCGCTGAGAGCCTCGATAGAGCCGTCCACGTCACCCTTAACAATAATGTTGAGTGTCTGGAAGTTACCAAGAGCAATACGACGACCAACCTCGTCGAGAGTAAGCATCTTCTGTGTACGCAGACCCTGTTCGCGCTGCAACTGCTCGCGCTTACCGGTAATTTCGCGTGCCTCGCGCTCACTTTCTACAATATTAAATGTGTCACCCGCAGCAGGCGCACCGTTCAAGCCCAATATAAGTGCAGGCTCGGCAGGACGCACTTTTTGTATACGCTGGTTACGCTCGTTGAAGATAGCTTTTACCTTTCCCCACTGTGTACCGGCAACAACAATATCACCCACGCTCAGTGTACCATTCTGAACAAGTACTGTTGCAACGTATCCGCGACCCTTGTCGAGGGTAGACTCGATTACCGAACCTACAGCCTTGCGGTCGGGGTTAGCCTTAAGCTCAAGAAGTTCAGCCTCGAGGAGCACCTTCTCCATAAGCTCCGAAACACCAAGACCTTTCTTTGCAGAAATATCCTGTGATTGGTATTTTCCTCCCCAATCCTCGACAAGCAGGTTCATGTTTGCAAGTTCCTCTTTTATGCGGTTGGGGTCGGCACTGGGCTTATCTACTTTATTAATAGCAAAGACAATGGGCACACCCGCCGCCATTGCATGGTTGATAGCCTCTTTTGTCTGGGGCATCACATTGTCGTCGGCAGCGATGATGATAATCGCAATATCTGTAATCTTCGCACCACGCGCACGCATTGCGGTAAACGCCTCGTGACCGGGAGTGTCGAGGAAAGTAATGCGCTTGCCATTCTCCATCTTCACATTATAAGCACCAATGTGCTGTGTGATACCTCCGGCCTCACCGGCAATCACATTCGATTTTCTAATATAGTCTAGCAACGAGGTTTTACCGTGGTCTACGTGACCCATCACTGTGATAATCGGGGCACGAGGAACAAGGTTAGCCTCGTCGTCATTATCTTCGCTGATAGCATGAACAACCTCGGCGCTTACATACTCGGTTGTGTATCCAAATTCCTCGGCAACGATATTGATTGTCTCTGCATCGAGACGCTGGTTGATAGAGACCATAATACCGATACTCATGCAGGTCGCAATAACCTGTGTAACAGAGATATTCATCATGCTTGCAAGCTCGTTTGCGGTAACAAATTCGGTAAGCTTAAGTACCTTGCTCTGTTCCATTTCGCTATTCTCAAGCTGCTGCTGACGTTCGGCGGCAAGTTCGCGTTTTTCCTTGCGATATTTTGCTGCCTTACCCTTGCCACGATTGGTCAGACGCTCGAGTGTCTCCTTTATCTGCTTTGAAACATCTTCGTCATTAACCTCGCTCTTGTCGTAGCGTTTATGCTGACGATCGCGGTCTTTGCGACTGCCTTTGGAAACATTGTCTTTGTTTTTGCCGCCACCCGGCCAATTGTTATTCTGGCCGTTTTGTGACTGCTGAGAATTACCACCACCTTGCACCGAGTCGATGTTCACACGCTGGTTGCCTATGCGCGCACGTTTTTTCTTCTTCTCGGCAGAATTTTCGCCACCATGATTAATTTTTGCATTCTCTTTAGCTTGTTTGCGCTGTTCCTCGCGAAGCTTATCTTTCTCTTCACGCTCTTTTCTTTTCTCTTCCTTGCTTTTTTTCTTGGGGCGTGTAGATTGGTTGATTGCCGAAAGGTCAATCTGGCCTACGATATTAAGTTTGGGCTTAATTTCGTCCACCTGTGTCAATGCAGGGGCAGGTTCTTTCTTCTCAACCTCGACTACAGCGGGAGCAACCTCTTTTGGTGCAATTTCCACCGGCTTTTTCTCAACAGCAGGAGCAACCTCTTTTGCAGGCTTAACCTCGGCGACTGCCACAGGCTGCTGTTTCTCCTTCGCAGGCTGAGACTTTTTCTTTTTGGCAACTGCAGGTACCGACCTTTGATTAAGGGCGTCAAGGTCTATACGATTGACTACCTTTATCTTAAATTCCCCGTTAGAGTCATTGGCACCTTGTGCCTCATTCTTCTCTGCTTGCACGTTGCTATCTGCTTGTGTTTTTGAACCATCATCCACCCTTACAAAAGCCTCTTCCTCTACCTTAGGCTGAACATCTTTGGCAACATCAATAGAAACACTTTTGGGTTTCTCTTTATTCTGTCTCTCCTGAGTGAATTTGTCCGACTGGATACGAAGATTCTTATCGGTACTGAACTCCTTTATCAACAGATTGTAACCCTCTTCGGGCACAACCGCATTAGGATTCTCCTCAATCTCGAAGTTATTCTTTTGCAGGAACTCCACTATCGTCGAAAGTCCCACATTTAATTCTTTTTGTACTTTATTTAGTCTGATCTTCATTCGCGCTCACTTTTTAAAAATCCCTTACTCTTCAGTTTCATCCTCACCATCCTCATTATCATCCTCAAACTCGGCCTTCAACACACTGATAACGTGGTCCACTGTATCCTCTTCAAGGTCAGCCTTTTCAACAAGAACCTCACGAGGTACGCGCAATACTGACTTTGCAGTCTCAAAGCCTAACATCTTTATTGCATTGATTATCCACTCGTCAATCTCGTCGGTAAACTCATCAAGATAAATATCATCCTCTTGAACATCATTCTCGCGATAAACATCGATTGTATATTCTGTGAGCATACTTGCGAGTTTAATGTTTAATCCGTTCTTACCGATTGCAAGTGAAACTTCTTCGGGTTTCAGATAAACATCTGCACTGCGTTTCTCATTGTCGAGGTTTATTGTAAATACCTTTGCGGGGCTGAGCGCACGCTTGATGAAAAGTTCGATATTCGATGTATAGTTTATTACGTCGATATTTTCGTTTCTAAGCTCGCGTACAATTCCGTGTATGCGTGAGCCTTTAACGCCAACACAAGCGCCTACGGGGTCGATGCGGTCGTCGTACGATTCTACTGCAATCTTTGCACGTTCGCCGGGGATGCGGGCAATCTTCTTAATTGTTATAAGGCCGTCGTTAATCTCGGGTACTTCGAGCTCGAAGAGACGCTCAAGAAAAACGGGTGATGTACGGCTGAGAATAATTTTAGGATTGTTATTCTGGTTGTCCACACGCGCAACGACTGCACGTACAGTCTCGCCCTTGCGGTAGAAGTCCGAAGGTATCTGCTCGCTTTTGGGGAGAATAAGTTCGTTACCTTCGTCGTCGAGCAACAGAATCTCTTTTTTCCAAATTTGATAAACTTCGGCGCTTACAATCTGACCGACCTTCTCGGTGTATTTATTGTAAAGACTGTCCTTTTCAAGCTCAAGAATCTTAGAGGCCAATGTCTGGCGAAGGTTAAGAATAACGCGACGGCCAAACTCGGCAAATTTGATAATCTCGCTTACCTCCTCACCCTCTTCGAACGACTCGTCGATTTTCTGAGCCTCGGTGAGAGAAATTTCCATATTGTCATTCTGCACCTTGTCGTCTGCAACCACAATACGACGACGCTGAATTTCAAGGTCGCCGCGGTCGGGGTTTACAATCACAGAATAATTCTCGTCTGTTCCGTACATATTCACCAACACTTTGCGGAAGCTCTCCTCGAGCACGCTTATCATTGTTGTACGGTCGATGTTCTTAGACTCTTTAAACTCCTGGAATGTATCCAAAAGATTAATCGTTTCCTCTTTCTTTGCCATATTTATTTAAATTTTATTATATACTTTGTGTATTTTACCTCGTCGAAAGTGAATTTCATATCAACCTCGACAAGCTGGGGACGTTTAACGCCCTCGACCTTCTCTTTCTTTGTAAAAGATATTACAAAGTCCTCGTCGCTAACCTCTTTAAGGATGCCTTTGTATTTTTTGCCATCCTTGCCGAGTACCTCAACCTCAAGCCCTATGTGATTCCTATACTGCTGCACCACTTTGAAAGGTTGTCCCAACCCGGCCGAACCAACCTCGAGCTCATAATCCTCGCTATCGCGGCTGAGCCCCGATTCAATGTGACGACTAAGTTCGGCACAATCCTCAATCCACACACCCTCGGCGTGGTCAATTTCCACCGTAATTTTGTCATCTTTGGTAATAATAACATCCACCAAAAAATACTCTTTGTCGGCGAGCCATTCGCCGGCAAGCTCTACTACCTTCTGTCTATCAATCATATAAGGTTTGAATAATTAGTTGAATTGTGTTATATTTACAAAAAAGAGGGGCTTTTCAGCCCCTCATCTTCCTCTAATTCACTGCAAAGATAGCAATAATATATTTCACTACCAAACATTTGACACATTTTTATCAACCAACATGCAGAAAAATGCTATATATTTGCAAAAAGTACAGTATAAACAAAATTGCCCATGATTAATCTGAGATTTTTTTTGATTGCAATATTCTTGTGCGTAACGACAATCATCCCCTTGCACACCTATGCTAAAGGTACCCGTGCGACAATTACCCCCGTATCGCTCACGTGCGAATATGAGCAGAGTCCGCTGCTCGACATTCAGAATCCCCGCTTCGCATGGGTAAACAAGAATAAAAAACTGCGCAAAGGCGCGGCGCAGAGTGCCTACCGCATACGCGTGGCCGAGGCTGCCGACAGGCTCGACGCCCCTTTGTGGGACACAGGCAAGATAAGTTCCCAAAATTCGGCATTTATCACATACACAGGCCCCACGCTAAAGTCACGCACCTCATATTGGTGGCAGGTAAAAGTGTGGGATGAAAAGGGACGAGAATCAGAATGGAGCGAGCCTGCAAGCTGGCACATGGGCATTTTGTCGTCGGACGAGTGTAAAGGAAAATGGATAGGCGCGCCGTGGCAGGACGAGGAGTCATACGACGTATCGGGCAGCAACGAATTTCAGCCCGCCCCACTGTTGCGCCGGGAATTTAACGTTGAAAAGCCCATCAAAGAGGCACGCTTCTACGGCACAGGATTGGGGTATTTTGAATTGTACATCAACGGCGAACGTGTGGGCGAAGATTACCTGTCGCCCAACCAAACAAACTACGACAAACGCCCCACGCTGAACACACGAGGCATCGTAGTTACCGACCCCTTCAAAGAATATACGGTAATGTACTTGTCGCACGACCTTACACCCATGCTCGGCGAGGGGAAAAACGCAGTGGGAGTGATACTCGGCAACGGATTCTACGACATTACCACACACTGGGTATTAGGCTACGGCACCCCGCGTTTCATGGGACAGATAGAGATTATTTACGAAGATGGCACACAACAAATTATTGCATCCGACGAAGATTGGCGCATAGAGCGCAGCGCCATTGTGAGAGACCAAATTTATTTGGGCGAGCACTACGATGCGCGCCTCGAGCATGATGGCTGGAACAAGCCCGGATACGACGATTCATCGTGGGCAAAGGCCGCGCTTAAACGCGCGCCTTACGGCAAGCTTATTCCGCAGAATGGCCCTGCCGACCGCATAAACGAGCGTTTCGCCCCACAGAGCATCGAGAAAAGCGAGAATGGCACTATCCGCGTAAAATTCCCCGTCGAAATTTCAGGATGGGTGGCCCTGAAAAATATCAACGCCACACGAGGGCAAAAAATCTCAATAAAATATCTGAGCGAGTCGCCGGGCAACGGCGCAAACACATACACCGCAAAAGGCTCGGGCAACGAGTCGTACCACGCACGCTTCACATGGTTCGTATTTTCCGAGGTTGAAATTACAGGACTCGACAGCCTCGCAACCTCGCAGATTGAGGCGCACGCAGTAAACTCGAACGTCAAACGTTCGGGCAATTTTGCAACGTCCAACGAACTAATAAACACCATCAACAAAATATGGCAGCGCAGCCAGCTTGACAATATGCACGGCTCAATCGCCAGCGACTGCCCCCACCGCGAACGCTCGGCCTATACGGGCGACGGACAGGTAGCCTGCGTCACGGTGATGCACAATTTCGACGCCCGCACATTCTACAACAAATGGATACGCGACATTCGAGGCTCGCAGACAGCCGACGGATACGTTCCCAACGGCGCACCGTGGCAGCCCGGCTGTGGCGGAGGCGTCGGCTGGGGCGCAGCAATGGAAATAATGCCGTGGGAATTCTACCGCCACTATGGCGACGAACGTCTGTTAGAGCAGAATTTCGAGGCAATGTGCAACCACGTTCGCTGGATGACAACATGGGTAAACAAAGAGACAGGCATCATGCACTCTCAAGACCCCAACCCCTGGAAAAACTTAGGCGATTGGCTGCCCCCGCGTCAACTGCCACGCAACGAATTAGTACACACATTCTTCCTGTGGATGTGCGCAGACATTGCAGCATCCACTGCCGAAAATTTGGGACGTACAGCCGAGGCCGAGGAATTTACACAGCTGCGCGACCGCACAGCAGCAGCCTTCCACAAGGAATTTTACGACCCCTCGACAGGCTCCTACGGCAAGCATGGCAGCAACGTGCTTGCGCTGAAAATAGGCGTCCCCGCCGACCGCAAGGCAAAGGTCATTGAGGCACTGCGCGCAAACATCGCCGAAGTAAACGACCATCTTGACACAGGAATAGTCGGCACACGCTACCTATTTGAAGTGCTGTGCGACAATGGCCTAAAAGAATTAGCATATAAGATTATCAACCAGCGAGACTTTCCAAGCTTCGGCTGGTGGATAGAGCAAGGCGCGACAACCACGTGGGAACAGTGGGACGGCGGAAACTCGCACAACCACCCGATGTTTGGCGGCGGAATAGGCTGGTTCTACAGCCGGTTGGCAGGCCTGCGACTGAAAGATATTGGATTCCGCGCATTCGACGTAAAGCCTATTATCCCCGAGGGATTAGAGTGGGTAAATTACTCACACAACACCACATACGGCACCATCGACATAAAATGGCAATTGAGCAAAGGACGCTTCACATTGGAGTGCGAAGTACCCGTCGGCACCACCGCCACCATCTGGGTGCCATATAGCAACGCAGCACCAAAAGTAAAGAATAGTAAGTTCGTAAAAGCCAAAGGCACACGCGACGGATACGCCCTTTACGAGGTTGCATCGGGAAAATATAAGTTCACAAGCAAGATGTAACGAATAAGGAAATTATAACAAAAGAAGGCGTAACAGCCTCCAAAAAGCCAGCCTATCCGCAGATGGATAAGTTGGCTTTTTTAGTACATTATACATTCACTCCAACAACTCCAACCTCAGCCAACAATTATCATATCTCAATTGTTTATTAATAAAAGCAGACGACAATCACCAACACACAACAAATAAACTTTATAACGGAACAATAAATAAGAAAGGATATTAAAATCACATATTATAATGAAAACCTCCATAAAACTAAAGTTTCGACCTTCTGCAAAACCGGACAAAGAAGGCACTCTGTATTATCAACTAATACACAAACGTCGCGTAAAACAAATTAAGACCTATTATAAAATATACCCCAATGAGTGGGACGAATCAAGCAACAACATTATCCCACTAAATAAAAATTCCGAAAGAAAGCACTACATAGAATCCATCGAAAGATGCATAAAATGGGACGTACAACGATTGGAAAAAATCATCGAAGAGTATGAATCGAAAGGACTACCCTACCAATTAATCCATATTGAAGACGCCTACCATCAACTATGCCAAAAACACTCACTCTTCAACTACATGGAAAGCATCATTTCCCAATATCAACGATACGGACAAATAAGAACAAGCGAAACCTATCTGACAGCATTAAACAGCTTTAAAAGATTCCGCATGAATGTAGACGTCACGTTGGAAGAACTAAACGCAGAACTGCTACTCTCGTACGAATACTACCTGAAATTAGAAGGCATCTCCCCAAACACCATATCCTTTTACATGCACCGCCTGAGAGCCGTATACAACCGCGCAGTTGAACAAGAATTGATAGAACAACGATTCCCTTTTAAACGAGTAAAAACCTCAATAGAAAAGACCGTTAAAAGAGCCATCCCCGTAAAATTCATCCGCAAACTAAAATCACTAGACCTTAACGACTCACCATCAAAAACATTTGCCCGAGACATGTTTATGCTCAGTTTCTACACACGAGGAATGTCCTTCATCGACCTCGCCTATCTACAAAAGAAAGACTTACAACACAACATACTCACATACAGAAGAAAAAAAACAGGACAGAAATTACAGATACATTGGGAAACATGCATGCAACAAATAGTCAACATGTACCCTGCCCGAAAAGATTCTCCATTTCTACTGTCAATCATCGGAAACCCACAAAAAGACCATCGCAGACAATATCAAAATGCACTTATAAGAATTAATCGCAACCTGAAAAAATTAGGCGAAGATATCGGATTGGAACTACCACTGACAATGTACGTTGCAAGACACTCATGGGCAACAACAGCACGCAGCGAAGGCGTACCAATATCAGTCATCAGTGAAGGTATGGGGCACGACAATGAAAAAACCACACAAATTTACCTCGCATCTTTAGAAAGTTCTGTGGTGGACAAGGCGAATAGAAAAATTATAAAACTTGTCTAACATTTATCTGATTAATAGTGGAGCATAATTTGCTCCATTTTTTGTTTAAACCACACGCTTATCTTCTTTTAGAAGATAAACAACATTTGGCAAAATAAACATTTTTTTTCGAGAAAAACTAAAAATTACAAAAAATTCAAGAAAAAAGTATATATATAGTAAGGTATATGGCAAATTACTCTGTTGCGTGTTTTACGTTTCCACTTCGTTCATCAGTAATAATTCTCTATTTTTCAATCCTTTAATTTTTCTGTAAATCTTCTAAAAGAAGATTTACAGAAAAAACAGAAGATATTACCTAATAATAATTTTGCAATAGTAAACACAATGTTTAATGTGAACGGCCCAAAAGGCGGGACAAATCCTCCTTACAATGGACTTACCTCCAACGTCATCCTCGAAGTTCAAAGTCACCAAATGGACGAGAACTTCAACATAGGAGTGTCCTCTCTCTATGTGCCTATTGAGAATCACCAATGGTTTGTCCTTAGAGCTACTTACAATCGGGTTGAAAAGGATATTGAAACCTTAGAAAAGAACGTAGCTTACGTCTATATCCCCAAGCATTATGTTATTCAGAATAAGAATGGAAAGAAGAAACGTGTGTTAGAACCGCTTCTTCCTAATCTTGTTTTTGTCTATTCCACTCAAAGCCATTTAGAAGAACTATTTCGTGAGGAAGACGATTTGAACCATTTGCGTTTTTATCGTGATAAGACTAAGGATGTATCTCAACAAGATGAAAAACATCCTCCAGTTGTTGTACCCTACTACGAAATGTTGAATTTCATAAAGTTGACAAGTGTAGATAGTGAGCATATTAAGCTTGTTGAACCAGAACACTGCCATTATAAGAGTGGCGACAAGGTACGTATAGTAAAAGGTGATTTTGCTGGTGTTGTAGGACGGGTTGCCCGAATCTCAGGACAGCAGCGTGTGATTGTGACATTGACTAATATAGGACTGGTTTCTACTGCCTACATTCCCACAGCTTTTATGCAAATTATAGAATAGTAGATTTTGCGGATATTAATAATGAAAAAAAGGCTTTGCCCACCAATAGAATGTCGATTTTGTGTGTACAAATAATAAATCGAAGAGAAAATATGGATGTACTACTTGCACTAAACCACATAGTAATCCGTACAGGGTTCATGGGATATAGAAGAAAGTCCTCAACGTTCAGTCATCAAGTTGACGTTGACGGGCTTTTTGTGTTGTATGGCGATGCAAATAAATTATCAAGTATTGGTTACTTCCACAAATATTGCTTCATTAAAGGATAAAAGAACTACAAGATATGGCATTCAGACAGTTACACACAAAGGTTTTAATCGTTGTTTTAACGACAATTTTTGCAGTCTTACCTTCTATGCTCTTTTCTCAGAACAGGAAAGGACAGATATTCTATTCCAAGAATGATGGACTATACTGGGCAGCCATTGAGACCACATATTTCAAAGCGTATGTTGCAAGGCAAAGAAGTGACAACTGGTGCTGGGCTGCATGTACGCAGATGGTGCTGAACTATCAGGGAGTGAGTGCTTCACAGGAACAAATAGTAGAGCGTGTGTTTGGTTATCGTGTAGATAGGCCAGGGACAGCGCAAAACATTGTGCAGGGTGCAAGTGGCTGGTATGTAGATGGCCACACCATCGGAGCAGAGGCAGACTATTCTTTCATTCCGCAAAAGTTAATAGACGATCTTGTTAATAAATACCCGCTTATCGTTGGATTAAGTATGCCAGGACAGAATGTAGGTCACGCATATGTCCTTACTGGACTATCATTTCAGAGACAAGGAGATGCAATATATCCCCAAAGCGTTATATTAAGAGATCCTTGGCCCGATAATCAATCACGTTTAGTGCTTTCATGGAGTGACTTCTCCAGTCGCGCACATACTATAGTTCATATATTCCCGAATTGAAACCTATAACAGATACGATTATGAAGAAAGTAATTTTATCTATCCTATGTACAGTGATGCTGGGGATGCTTCCTACAGTAAAAGCTGACGCCCAAGCTTACAATCCATATTTCGCAATGTACCGTGGCTACGGATATATGCCTGTTGCTAATGGCTATTATATTGGCTGGATAGAATACGGTTTTCCTCATGGACAAGGCTATGGCTACTATTACGACATGATGCAAGGCTGGACAGCCTATCAAGGAGGATTTTACCGAGGGTGTTTTCATGGTGAGGGCCAAATGCTATGTGCCTATGGATATGTTGCCGGTGTCTGGAACATGAATCAGTTTGTTCGTCAGATAAACGTCAGCCAGCAACAAATTCAGCAGTCGTACAATAATATCATGCAACAATCGCAGAACTATGCTCCACAGAATAGTAACACCATATCTCTGCCACCAGGAACAGAAATCAAGGAGATTGACAGTTCTAGCGAACTTGGCAGCAAACTCTTAGGAAAGATGCGGAAATGAAAAAGTTGATATTGTTTACACTCATGCTTTTCTCTGTGACACTGTCTTTTTCCCAAAGACGTGGCAGTATTGTAAGAATTGATGGCTCTATCTCAGTAGCGCGAGTCAACGACTACATTGAGAGCTGTTTTCACCGTCAATATAAAGACAATTGGTGTTGGGCTGCATGTGTGCAGATGGTATTAGACTATTATGGTTTGGACGTTACGCAAACGAGAATAGTGGAGCGTACTTACGGCAATGACTATGACTTTACAGCCAACAAGAATGATGTTGTCGGAGCACTCAACGGGTGGCGTGTAAGCGGGTATACTGTTCGTGCCAGTTATGAGCGGTACAAGAATGCTAAAACCCTGATTGATGCCATAGCCAGCGGCAAGCCGCTGATTATAGGTTTAGACGAGCGTTTCACCTCTACAGGACATGCATACGTGTTGACTCACATCTTCTTCACAAAGGACTACAGTGGCAATATGACTCCCACACGAGTTGTTGTCATCAATCCTGCTAATAGTGGGGACTTGGAAGAAAGCCTTGACTGGTCTGAGTTTTACAAGAGAATTAATACGATTATAACTGTAACCAAGAGTTGAATATGAGAAGATTATTCATGGCAATAGTGACAATGGTCTTTGTGCAAACTAATATGTATGCACAGTCATCTGATGAACTTTCAAAACAATTCATAAAACTGAAGAAAAGCCTAACAGAAGCATGTACGAGCAAGCAGATGAAAGATGCAGCAAAACAGTTGGATACATTCCTTTCTCATATTTGTATAGGAAGGTCTGATGGTGATAGTCACAACACGATACCTTTTCTGAGTTGTCGTTATGACCATACGCCGTTGACAACATCAGCTATTCTCTGGCATGGGGCAACTGCTGATACAATCCAGTTCCAAGATGGCAGATGGTTTATTACAAAGGATTTGTCGCCTGATATGAAGATAGACTTAGTATGTGTAGATAACGCTGCAGGGGCTAACAGCAAGCAAATTAAGAAAACAGTAGGAGCAATGAGAAAGAAATACACATACCAATTGGGCGAAGAACTGGCAGGCATGAAAGACTCGCTCTTCTACGTGAAAGACGAGAATCTATACTATGCTGCGATAGAGAGTAAGAAAATCCCGGCATTCTCTATCCTTTCGAATAGCGAGGTCATCAACTACGCATCGTGTCTGAAGGCTATCCTAAAGGCATCAGGCATTGAAGCATCGTATGATGATATCATAAGGCAATACCTCAATACTACAGTTGATGAAAAGTTTGTTCCGACAAAGAGCAAGAGCAGCATGATTGCTGGAAGGAAGGTGGTGACTACGTTTGTTCCTCAAACGAAATTACAGGCTACAGATATTGTCAACGAACTCCTTAAGGAACGGTTTATGATAGCAATTGATAAGGATGGCAATGTGGGACTATTGACGGCAATTGCCCTGACGGGTGAACAAGACTATCAACCAGTACACGTTAGGATGCGTTTACCGACAATTGCAAAAGAAGAACAACGTGTTCAGATGTCATGGAGAGATTTCAGCAACCGCATGGTTGCTTTAGTGAAAGTGGATATTTATTAATAACAAATTTTAAAATACAAATTATGAGTAACTGGATTAGAAATGCAGGTGCAACAGAATGGTTCTGTGCTCTGTTCTTTATCTTCTTTGCAAGCATTAGCTGCTTTTGTACAACACAATCGTTGTGCTTATCTATTGGGTTTGAAGGATGGCCAATGTTTATAATCGTATTCCTTGTCACATTAGGAATCTACTGTGCCACATCCTTCTTTTTGGTAAGAATTTGGAATTACAACAATGATAGATTTAGAACATCCAACAATATTACTGATTTAATGCAAAGGAATTGGACTATTGGAAGTATCTTAATGGTCGTATTATTATGGGTTATATTTAGCTTCCCGACAAATACACATGATTTGGTTTTCCAAAAGAAAGCAAATGCTGTCGCAAGGGCAGAGTTGGGAAATCAGTTAAACATATTTCAAAAAGCGGCCAGTTCAATAGACGAAGATGTCAGAGCACGTTATAGCGCAAAAAGAATAGAATTGGCAGATAAAGTAACATCCTTGCAAGGCGAGTTCGACCGAGAAATTGATGATGACACAAGACCAGGTCTTGGTGATAGGGCAAAAGAAATCTTAAAAAAGATTGAAGAACTCTGTACTAATCAACGAGGTGTAGGCTTCCATCATACTGTACAAAGTGACCGTTCTCCGGCTGAAAGGACGCGTATTAAAGACTATTACCATCCTCAAATAAGTCAACTACTTGAAGCTGCTAATCAAAATCTGGCTAAAGAGGAACAAGAAGAGCTTGGTTTAACAGCAGACAAAAAACGAGAGTATGGTGATAGAATTAATCAGCTAACCGCTTTATACAACGAACTTGATGACGCTAAGGATACATGGTCTTTTAGTTCAATGTCGCCAACCATCTCTTTAGAAAAAGCCAAGAAGTTAATACAAAAAGGCTATAACGATCCTGATTATAAAACAAGTATTCTAGATAATGTCGTTATATTGAAAGATAAGAATTTGAGCGACGAGTCAAAATATGATTATTCCAATGTGCAAGGATACAACATTTATAGCATTGAGAGGTTATATAATGCTCGTGAAGTATGGCAGGATTTTCTAAAAGGCAAGTTGCCTGTAGGCTTTGACATGCTTACTTGGATTCTACTATCTGCGATATTGGATATCGTGGCATTTATCTTTTCTCTAATTGCATTCCGATCAAAACAATAATTTAAAATACTATCATTATGGCAAACAAAAAAAACGGATACGATGGAGTAAGTGCTCCTGTCGTTATTTTCTTCGGACAGTCAGCTGGTGGTAAAACTACAGCTTTAGTTCGCTTAATTCGTTTCCTCAACAAAAAGTACAGACCAGAGGTAAGCGAAACATTCCACAACCACTATTATGGACATAGAGAAGACATTACCTTTGATGAGATTAAAGATGAGGTGGAGACTCAACTCAACACCCCTTCATACGGTGAAATCATGGGTACCAAAGAACGTGCTCTTGTAAACATTATAAAAAAAGAAGGTAGTAATTATCATTGTAGATTTTTAGAGGTTCCTGGTGAGGACTTTGTTGATTTGCATAAGGCTGGACATATTGGTGTTGGTGCAGCAGAGGAGAATCTTGATTATTTAGAGGATGCGATGTCTTGTAAATATAAAAAGATATGGGTGTTCTTCTTTGATGTGGATTTTACGTCTAATCCTGAGTTAATAAAGAGCAAGGATGATTACGTAAGTGCAATGAAAGGGATAAAAATTGGCCCAAACGACAAGATTATTGTCTTACTTAATAAGGTTGACAAGGTTAAAATCGGTGATGCCAAAACATCTCTTTCTCCAAGTGAGTATGAGGGCTTTATAAACGAAAATTTTGATAAGATTTTAAAAGAGAAACCATTCTCGACAAAACGGTGGTCTATTTTTGGCCTGAGAGACCCATATAATAGACATTTTGAATTGTTGGGCTATAGTTCGTTTCATCTTAAAAAGACGAAGAAAGTAGGAGTAGAGGCAACATGGGAGAGTGAAGAAAGCGAAGATGACTATCCCAAGGCTTTATGGAACACTATTGACAGAGCTATCAATAATAGATTTTAGAGTACATGGTGAATTTTATAGTTTCTGGACAACCCAAATTGGGTCATGAATCATGGCCACCTCCCACTGACGACAAAGTCCTATCTGATAGGCTTTATGGTCAGCGTGGAGCAAAAGACAGGACTCGAATGGAAATCAAGTTTGAGAAGATTGGTGATAGGTTACTAACCTATTACCACTTCTCAAAATTAATGGATGTGACCAGCTGTCTTACTGATGAGGAGAAGAAAATGAATCCCCCCGCAGATCACGGGCGGAAAGGGAGTTTCTTTGTGATGTCTTTAAGAATGGATGGCTATTACTCCACAGATTTCTCAAAAATATACACCTTACTCGAAGAAATGTATGAAAAGCATGTAAATGGTAAGGTGCTAAAAATGAGCAAAGAAGGTTATCTCGTCTATCAGATAATGAAGTTGGAAGAAGCAAAGGAGATATGGGAGAATATTACTTCTGAATTAAAGGTCAGAGGAGAGAATTCTTTCTTAAAACAAACAAAACCTATACCTGGTGACATTTCAATCAAAGGGACCAAGACTTCTGACTACTTTTCTGTGGAAGATACAGAGAAAAACATTGAAAACGTTCTTATTCAGAAGGGAGGAGTTTTTGTTATCTCACCTAATGAAATGAAAGCAAGAATGGAGAGAATAAAGAAGCAGGAGAACGACCCAAAAGACGATAATCCCAATGGAGAAAGAATAACACAACATGAATTCGATGCATTCGTTAAAACTACTGAAGATGTACAAGAACTGACTTCCACAACAGACAAAAGCATATCGCAAAAAATAAAGAATCTTGTATTATTGTTGACTCGTAGAAATAATGCTGATAAAGAATGGTTAGAAAAGCTAACGTCTTTGAGCGAAGAACAAGAGATAATAATTGAAAAAATCAATGCTTTTGGAGAACGTATCCAAATTCCTTCACAAAATAATGACCATGTAAAAAAAACATGGCTACCAATAGTATTGATTGTCTTGGGATTAATTGGCTTATGGCTTTGTATATCCGTTATCAACTTGAAAGGGAAAGTTAAAACTCTAGTGGAACAAATTGATTCTTTAACAGTTCAGATTGATTCTTTAACAGTTAATAGTGGTTTTTCTACATTTGAAATGAATGGCATTTCAGGACTACAAAACAACGAACCTGAAAAGAAGTCAGAAGGGGTAGTCACTGTAAACAATGACGGAGAAGCTGCTTTGATAACTCTTCTCGACTTGCGAAAAACTGATGGTACAGATGTGTCAAATATGAGAAAAGGGAATTCATATGTCGTAACGGCAAAATCTGGGCCAAGAGGGGAACGTCAGGAGGCAAAAGGAACTGGCACATTCTCATGTGATGAGGGTGAGAATAAAGGTATAAATTGGCGACAAGATGGAAACAAATGTTATATAACTGTATACGAAGATGCAACTGCAAAAAGAGTAACTCTTAAATATGATTATCAGTTAGATAACAAAGAAAAATCCTTGTATAAGAATATTACAATTAAATAAGATTGAGATGATTTTTGACATCTGTTTATATAAGTTTTGTGCTGGTAAACTAAGTCAATACCCTACTCTTGAATATGCAAAGGATGTCATAAACGAGAGTCGAAAGTTGACGTTTTCTCTTCGTGGAAAACGTCAACTTAGCCTTGTAAAGCGTGGAACATCAGGGAAAGTTCTTCTATACAATATTTATAATTATGTGTACAACGATAAGAACGATGCCGTCGGAATCTGTATTGTATTTCACGACAAGTACCCACACGATATTGAGTTTTTGTTCAAATTTTGTGGATTAATAATTGCAGAAATTATTCAAGATGGCAAAGCTTTCTATTTTGATTCAAAAGGGAACATCATTAGTGACAAAAATGACCTGGAGTTTCATCATTCAACCTTAAGTAAACATAAAGAGAATATAAAAGCCACTTTACAAAATGTAAAGACCAAAGTAAGAGCTATACCGAGAAACGTATACAATAATTTTGAAGATCAACATGTTATTTGTCAATTGTCAGACAAATCGTGGTCATTGGATGAAATTTTCAAGACAAACAATGTTGTTATCATCACAGAAGAAATAGAGGAAGAGAACATAAATAGTATGCGCAGTTTCATTAAGAAATCAAATGAAACTGTAGATGACCTCAACAAGAAAATAAAGAAGTTAGAAGAACAACTCAAGAAAGCTGAAAGAGAGAAAAAAAAACAATTTCAGACAAAGCCTCCTCATAAGCAGAGCAAAAAACCTAATGACAATGGAATGGATGCCACAGCGTGGATAACTTTGGGTGTCATTGGTGCCATCATACTTCTAAATGTAATTGCTCCTTGGTTTATTCCTTCTGTATGGCCAAAACTGTCTGTTGTCTTTACGGTTTTAGGAACTTACGTTGTAATTAAAGCTCTGAACGATGACTCAAATAAAAAAATATACGAGATATTAGGCTGGAGTGGCGCTGTAGCAATTTTACTTTCTACAGTTTGTACCATATGTGGGCTTTGTGGCGGATTCTCGCCTGATACAGTTGACGAAGGAGGAAATGTGCAAACGGTCACAGACATCAAAAATGTTCCAGAAAGCGAGCAAGAAAATATAACTACAATTCCGGCTCCAGTGACACGTATTCCAAATAATTTTGTTCGCGTATCGTCAGGAGCATCTGACTTCTATATTGACAAATATGAGGTGACACAGAAAGAGTATGCAACCTTGATGGGAAACAATCCAAGTAAGTATCAAGGTGACAGTCTGCCAGTACATGGTATGTCGGTACGCGACGCCGTGATATATTGTAATAGGAAAAGTGAGGCTGACGGATTGAGGGGCTTCTATGAAATTAATGGAAATGCCGTTACGTTAAAGAGTGACGGCAATGGGTATCGATTACCTACAGAGAAAGAATGGGTTCTAGCATCAAAGAAGACAAAAGAGATTACTCATGAGAAGCCATTCCCAATCCGACCTCACGCACAAGATGTGAGAACTTATGATTTTAAACCACATGCTGTTGGAGATGTACAAGACAAGAGGCGAGAGTTGTTTGATGTATATGGAAATGTGAGTGAACTTTGTGTTCGTAGTAATGGCGAAATATGGGGCAAGGGAGGCAGCTATAGAATCGCATTGGGTTCGGAAACGAGTGAAGATTGTGGATTAAAGGCAGCAGAAAATCTCTCCTCTACCATACATCTTAATGCAGACTTCGGTTTGCGATTAGTATTCATTCTATAAAAGTAGAGGCTATGACAACAAGACATAATTTTACACAGAAGTCCTGCATCATGGTTGCCCTACTTGTCCTTGTGGGGCTTTTCACAGGGTGTAATAACGAGAAATCGGACAACAGCAAGCCATTTGAATTTCTTGGTGAGGCGATAGGCCGTCCTGAGAACTTTGATAAAGATACCATCGTAACACTCGAAAACATTTACTCTCTTTATAGACAATATACTGTAGAGGCACTTTTGGGTGGCGACTACTATCTTGTCCGTTCCAAAAAGTCGTACACAACATCACGCTATCTGTCTCGTCTGATTCAAATGAAGAATGGAAGACAAGTTGCGGCAAAGACATTTTATGACAGCGATATTGACGCAAACGCGGTGATAAGATTGAAGAACAGAATCATAGTTGGTCTCAATTCTCTTCGGGTGAACAATTATGATTCCACTTTTCATAAGTCAACTCACAAATGCAGAATCATTGTCCTCTCTGACAGTCTTACACCTATAGTGGGAAAGAGATTCTATAGCCAAAGGGGGCATACCTATATAGAGTCGTTGATGCAGAACACAGACAGCACTTTCTTTTGTTCTGTTGCTTCTGGGGAAGTTGAGTTAGTTCCTAAAGCTCGCTACCAATCAAGAGTACGTTATAATATGTATATTGAGAGTCAAACGTACATCACCAACTATTCTGACTATGAGATTAGGAGTGAAGAACTGAGTCTGTCAAAGCCTGACTGGGGTAATGATTTGTCGAATGAAGAAATAGCGATTGCAAGAAATGAAGCACAAAGGAGGAATAGGAACGACTCTTTGCAGACAATAGAGTCATTGCCAGAGCGAAGTGACACAATAAAGGCGAAGCCAGATTCTTCAACCCAAGTACAGGTTAAGGAAAAGCGACCAGCAATTGTGAATGTTGAACATAAAGAACCTGTTGCAAAGCCATTGACCCAAAAAGAACGATTCGATAATGCAAAAAGGGGGAAAGACTGGAATAGCATGAAGCAGCTGGCAGATGAAGGATATTCTCCAGCGTACTTACCTCTTGCCAGACATTACATGAATAATTCTCGTCAACATGGGTTGGCAAAGAAATATGCAGAGAAAGCAAAACGAGCCGGAATAACAGGTGCTACAGAGATATTAAACGAATTAGATGACTTAGATTTTTGACAATATGAAGCAAATGAGAATATTAACCATTTTAGGAATCCTTTTCCTTGGCAGTATTACTGTATTCTCACAAACTCTAAAAGAGAAAGCAGAAAGTGGTGATATGGTGGCACAGTATCAATATGCTAATTCTTTAACCAATTGGCATCCGAAAGAGGATGATTATAAGCAAGCTGTTGTTTGGTTAAGAAAGTCAGCAGAACAAGGCTATGCCCCTGCTCAATGCTCTCTTGGGTATCATTACTGGGCCGGAAAAGGGATAAACCAAAATTTCGAACAAGCTGTGCTTTGGTATAGAAAAGCGGCTGAACAAGGAAACGAAACAGCTCAATTCAATCTTGGTGTATGTTATGCCAATGGTCAAGGCGTTACCCGCTCAGATTATAATGCGTTCACTTGGTACAAAAAAGCAGCAGAACAAGGTTATAAAAATGCAGAATACTCATTAGGCAAAGCATATTATTACGGAAAAGGAACAACAGAAAATAATAGGCTTGCATTTGAATGGTTCAGCAAAGCCGCAGCCCAAAAACATTCGGGTGCGATGTACTTCCTTGGAGAATGCTACTCTCATGGTCACGGTGTGGCTAAAGATATGGCCAAGGCTGTTGAGTGGTTTGAGAAGGGTGCAGACGATTCGGACACAAGTTCGCAATACGCTTTGGCTCTTTTGTATTTAAAAGGTGATGGAGTTGAAAAAGATTCTATATTTGCCGCAAATCTGCTGCTTCACTCTGCTGGCGGAGGTTGGTGTAGCCCTCACCAATTGTTTACCTATGACAAAGAAAATGCCAATAGCAATGCAAAGAAAAAACTATTGAAACTGAGTTCATTAAATAATTCACCTATACGATATTATTTTCTGGCAATAACAGGATGTCTGTATGATGCGATGCAGGACTATAAAACTGCTGAGAGTTATTACAAACAATCTATAGATTTGGGCGGGTATCTAGGAACTATAGAACTTGGCTTGATGTATTTTTACATTGCAGCTAACACTCCGCAGCTTTACTCCAATTACGATAATTTTGAAGGAAGCGAAGAAGAAGGACTAGGCCTTGAATCATATATGTGCGCTGATAATACAGCATGCTTGGAATATGTGAAAACGAAAGTGTGGACTGATACCGACAATGTGACCTATTGGCTTGAAAAAGCCATTGGCTATGGCTTTGGCTCTTTTGCATATGGCTCTATGCCATACACCCTATATGACCATTTGCTTTTTGCTTATGTCGATGAGATTGGTGCAAAAAGAAATTTAGATCGTGCTGTTGATATTGCTACTCTATGTCTTGCTGACACGACTATTCAATATGGTGGCTATACAGCCTTAGGGGCATTGGAAATAGCGTCTAACAAAGTTGAATTGCAACCAAAGGTATTTCAAACCTATTTGAGTTCGTATGAGTTCCTTCATAATCATCTGAATGATGACAACAAATGGAACTATACAAATATGGCAGCAGGACTAGGTAAATGTTATTATAAAGGATTAGGAACTACGAAAAACTATAATCAGGCATTCAAGTATTTGTTGGAAGCTGCTAATAATGGCGATTGTGAGTCAATGAGATTGTTGGCGGCTTGTTATCGTTATGGAAGAGGTACGGCTGCAAATCGAACAAAGGAGAATGAATGGGTAGAAAAAGCAGCCATGTGTGGTGATGACAAAGCTAAGAAAATAAAGGAAAGGAGAGGACGATGAGAAAAGTTCCGAGTTTTATAGCCCTTATAGGATTAGTTTTGTTATTTGTCTCCTGTGGTAACTCATCAAGAAGTAATCCTGAATATGTGCCAGTCAAAGACTACCCCACTACTGAAGTTGACGAAGAGGATGACAGAGGGGGATACGACGAATATCCTGATGCAGAGGAGGACGATACGCCCGACATTGGCAATATACTGTTGACGGGGGAGATTGTGCAGTGCAACAAGTGTATGGGGTACGGCATGGTGCAAGACGGCATGTATGGTCAGCCGGAGATATGCAAGTTCTGCTGGATAAGTACCTATATGCGAATGCAGCAGGGATGGACAGGCTTAGATGGACGTTATGGAATGGTTGATGCTGTATTCAATCGTTTACCTGCCAATTATTTTGACGCACTGAATTGGAATACAGAAATAGACACTGATTCCGATGATGGTCAATCAGACATTTGCCAAATTGAAAGAGAGATTGAGTGGCATGAGAAAAACATTGCTCGTATAGAACAGCAATTAACATACGCCGAAGGTATTGTAAACAGGACTTATTTAGAGCAACAGCTTATAGAAGAGCGTTACGCTGTAAAACGCTTGAAAAATATGCTCAACTATCAGCATTGATAGGAATGGTTACTTTTATATAATTCTTGACATTAATCTATGTAATAACACAAATAAAAGTTGCGCCCGACACGAATAAGGGTATAAAATTATGAAAATTTTCTTAAATCTTTTTGCTATCTTTGTACTTATGGTAGGATTCATGGCTTGCGGCAATTTGAAATCGTCTACTAAAAAGCAAAATGAAACATCGGTTAATGAGGTTGTTCGTGGAGAGTCGGGAGGAGAAGGATTTGGTCGCTGTTTAATAAGAGGATGCTATTGTAAGAAATTTGAAGGTCGGGGCCAAACTTGTAGAAACTGTGGTCATGCTTACAAAAAGCACTACTAAAAACACATAGACCTTTGCAATGAATTAATGCCCTCTATCCTTGTCTGTTAAATTTTTAACAGACAAGGATATGTAGGTTTACACACAACAATCAAACACTATGAAAATAAGAGTTTTAATCATATTAGCATTTGTATTACTAGCACCAACATTGGCTCGTGCACAAGCCAAGCGAGCATTAGTCATTGGCATTGGTGAACAGAAAGACTCTGCGTGGAATAAAATCAACGGCGACAAAGATGTGCCTTTTGTCTTGAACATCCTTAATAGCGCAAACTACAAACAAATTATCACTTGTGTAAACGAAGAGGCAACAAAGGCAGGTATAGTATCGGCATTTCAGTCTTTGGCGCAATCGTGTGGGCCAAATGATATTATCTACATCCACTACTCGGGTCACGGACAGCAGATGAGAGATATAAGCAATGATGAGACTGATACTTTGGATGAGTGCTGGATACCATATGATGCTTATCGTAAGCCGAGCGATACTTACAGAGGAGAAAAACATCTTGTTGATGATGAGGTAAATGCACTCCTAACAAATATACGCAATAAAATTGGTGCCGGAGGTAAGATGTTGGTTGTTGTTGATGCTTGTCATAGCGGAGACGCAACTCGCGGACAAGGTGAAACTGTTCGCGGAGTAGAGGATATATTTGAAACGGTAAAATCTTTATGGGGATTATATTCGAATAAGAATAACGCAAACATTCACTCGAATGCAGAACGATGGATTACTTTGAGTGCCTGCAAGAGTAATCAAGTAAACATTGAAATGAAAAGCCCCACGGTAGGCAAACTGACATACGCAATTTACACGATAATAAAAGACAAGGAGTTTGAGAACAATAATAGGTTTTTCAAGCAATTGCGACAATTTATAAACGGTAATACAGGTAGTCGTCCGCAAAGACCAACAATGACAGGCGAGACAACAAAATATAATATATCAGACATATTAAGATAATATGGCAAAAATAATACAATTAGAAACTCAACAACAAAAAGAGGCAAAATTGATCGCCGGAATGTACTATGGCGACCGTTTGGCGCAATACAATCTATATGAGTATTGTGCCGACTATTATTACGAAAAATATAGAAGTATATTTTACGCTACCGAGGAGGCAGTAGAGGAGATTTTTCAAGACTCATTCATCAAACTATGGGAGAACATAGCGTGCGGCAAAATATATTCGGAAGACAATGTTGTCAAAGGGAAAGATGCACAGCCCTTGGCAGGAAGCGTAAGAACATACTTCATGGGTATTGTAAGATTAAAATATTTAGAGTGGCTACGCGAACACCCCATTTATGCCACCCCTGACACAGAAATAGGCAAAGAGGTTCGTGACAATGACTTTGACGTGGAAGAATACATCAGCATGCTGTATGGCGATAGCAACAATATCCAACTGGAAATAATCGCAGACTTGATATCTAAAATGTCGGAACGATGTTATGAAATTCTAACAAAATTCTACTATGAAAATAAAGATCTTGATACTATTTTGAAGGAGATACCCTCTATTGAGTCAAAAAACGCACTTAAAACAAAGAAACATAAATGCATGGAAACTCTTCGAGAGGTTGCAAACGAAACATACAGACGATACTTGAAATATAATTAAGATTGAGAATATGATGAAAGATTTTCAAGATAAAATAGATGAGTATATCCTCGATAAAATGCCCAGCGAGGAGAGAGTTCAATTTGAGGCGGAGATTGGTAAAGACAAAGCAAAAAGAGAGCAACTTGAATTTACCCGAAATGTAAAAAATGCCATAAGTTCGCGTGAAGAGAAATTGGAAATGATGAAGATGATGCAGAAAAAGTACGACAGAGAGCATCGTCGAATGCGACGCACCGGAACAGATGCCTGTTACACCTCGGCACCCGTATATGCAGAAAAGAAACTATCAAGAAAGATTTTGTGGTGGATTTCGGGCATTGCAGCCCTACTTGTTATAGGATTATTTATAGTTAATCCATTCGTATATAATTCAATTCTTATGGATTCAAATACAGATAAAATACGAGGAGAAGAGAATGATATTTTCGACACTACCCCACCAACAACTCCGCCGGTAACAAAAGACTCGACAGCGAATGATACAATTCAGCATGATACGACAAAAGTGAATAATTGGAAAAACAGAATAAACAACAACGAATGAATAGATTAATAATATCGATTATCACTTGTTTATTAACTATTATCCCCGCCTCTGCGCAAAATTTGTCAGAGGCGGAACTGAAAGGTATGTTGAATCGCGCAACAGCTCTACAAAATGAAGGAAAATATTCCGAAGCTATTAATATTTTTTCAAAGGTAGTTAAGTACACCAATAAACAATCGACGGAGATAGAGCGTCAGGTCCATGTTTTGTGCCAGATTCTGATAAGTTCGTGTTACTATAACAACAGACAATATAGCGAAGGGTATAAGGTAGCAAAAAACATGCTTGACAGTAATCTTAACGATGATGAAAAGAAACTGTTATATAATAATTATGTGGATAACGGTTATCAACTTGCAAGCTCGTTAATGGTGCAGGATGAAAATGGATTTGCCGATTATAATCAAGCCCGAACATTATTGCAGGAACTTATGCCATATGCAAGCGGACAAAGACGAGAGCGTATATTATCCAACATTTCATTGACGTGGTTATATGAGGGTGCAGATAACCATTGTAATGAAAAGTTCGAAGATGCAATAAAGTGTTACGAGAATGCGCGGAATGGCTTTAGCGAATTAGGACAGGTAGCAAACGAAATATTTATTCTAAAAAAAACAGCCTCAATCAATGCTTATTTAGGTGATAAGACCCGTGCAATAATACTCTACGAACAAGCATTATCGTTAGCACAGAAATCTAATAAAGATGTAGAGAAAATGGAGATAATGACAGAATTATGTCATTTGAACAATCTTGTTGGTAATATGGAGAAAAAGGAACTATATACACAACAGATAGAAGAACTTTTTAATTCGACAAACAATATTGAGGTTTACTACATTTATTACACCAACAAAGGTAAAGAGGCACAAAGTGTAGGCCGTAATATTATAGCCGAGCAATGGCTGCAAAAGGCAATCGATATTGCAAAAAAACAAACGGCTAATGGCAATAATAGCAATTTATTATTAGCATACCTCCATTTAGGTGAATTGTACCATGCAGAAGGTCGTCACGAAGAGGCGTATGAGTATTTATATTTATCACTTGGCACAAATACTCTTATCAGCAAAGACAATTATTTAACATACATTCGTATCACCGAAATACTTCTAAGCAAGGGAGAAATGCAGAGGTGTTTAGAATATTTAAATGAACTATCAGCCCTTGAACAATATATTAACGAGCCTAGGCAATTAAGCAAACTATATATGGTTCGAGGAAGCTATTTTACAACAAATAAGCAATATGCATCAGCTGTTGATGCTTACAAAAAAGCTGATGAAATATTAGCTTCAAAGTATCCCGCTGCAGATGGCGAGAGAGCGAGATTATATGCATTGATAGGAGGTGTGGAACACAAACTTGGGCACAACGACGAGTCTGAGCACTATTATAAACTCTACGCAGATGCCATTAAGGAGATATATGGCGAGCAGAGCTTAAAATATATAAATTCTCAAATATATTTGGCTAATGCACAGGGGTTTGCCGGTCATATAGATGATGGTTGCAAGAATTACACTTCGGCTGTAGCAACCTTAAAAGAGCTTATCAGGAAACGAATACCATATATGAACACTGCCGAGCGTGAAAGTTTTTGGAGTCCACTATCATCTTTACTGACACATATGACACCATATGCACTTAAGGCAGAACTCTACCAAACAGAATACACCCAAACGTGCTACGACGCACTGTTACTATCAAAAGCATTTTTGTTAGATTCTGAACGTTCGCTTTATGACATTGTTCAACAAGAGGGAGATGAAACTGATAAGCAAACATATATGCGCATATCCTCGATGAATAACAAGATTAAAGAATGGGAGAAAAACTATGCTCAATATGCCGATAGTATTCTTGTCGCATCAAATAAAATAGCGCGATTTGAAAGTACGTTGATGAAGAAATGCAAATCTATTGGCGACATCACTTCGTTTATGGATGTGAATTATAATGCTGTAAAGAAAACATTGGAGAGAAACGATGTATTGATAGATTTTACAGACTTTGTTCCTAATACAGGCGATAGACGTTATGTGGCTTATATAGTCAATGAGAAACAAAAGTATCCACTGCTGAAACCATTGTTTGCAGAATCACAAATAGACTCCTTGGGCATTGTTCGTCCGGATATGTTCTATGATATAGAGGATGATATTGCTGCAGATGTTATTAAATTGCTGTGGAATCCGATTAAGGAATATATAACAGAAGGCTCAACAGTTTATTATGTACCATCACAAATGCTTTTCCAAGTATGCTTGGAATCGTTACCTCTCGACGATGGCACATTGCTTGGCGACCACTACAATTTTGTTCGACTATCATCGGCTCGTGAATTAGTTAAAAAGCAAAATAGTTACAAACACAAAGCATCATCTGCTGTACTATACGGTGGCTTACAGTATGATTTAGAGCCAAATATAATGGCTGAAAACGCTAAGCAATACGACCTATCGGCACTGATGGTAAAGCGTGGAGGGGGTATTGTGCGTGGTGATTCTATTTTCAGAGAGCTCCCCGGCTCAAAGCTGGAGGTTGAGAAAATAACGGAGGTACTCAAACAATCTAATTTTAAGGTAACACCGTACATGGGTATGAATGGCACAGAGGAATCGTTCTTAAATATGCATGGAAAATCCCCTAGAATACTCCACTTGGCAACTCACGGATTCTATTATACCCCGACCGAGGCTGAAGAGGTTAATTATTTAAAAGGATATAGCGATGCAATGTTACTTTCGGGGTTGATTATGGCGGGTGGCAATGCCGCATGGCGTGGCAAGAAACTTCCCGAAGGTACTTTAGGTGGTATTCTTACGGCAAACAATATTGCCCGCCTTGATTTGAGCGGTACTGACATGGTTGTTTTGTCGGCCTGTCAAACGGGGCAAGGCAAGGCTACTGCCGAAGGCTTATATGGCTTGCAGCGAGCGTTCAAGAAGGCTGGTGTTGGCACAATGGTTATGACGCTCTGGAGCGTAAGCGATAAGGTGGCAACAGAATTTATGATTAAATTCTACGAATCACTTGCAGAGAATGGATGGAATAAACACAAGGCTTTTGAACAAGCTAAATCATATATCCGCACACAACACCCCGACCCATATCATTGGGCAGCATTTGTGATGCTGTATTAATGTATGTTTGAGATTATTTTGTATAAACCTCGTTATATAGCACCTTAATTATTAAGGTTACAAGTGGTTAAATATTGATTTGTACTATAAATTCAATCGATTCGCCGATATAGCTTAAATTTACAAAGGGGTATATTTTAATTATTATATCGAACTGACATTATTATAGCAGTACAATCATGGCGTAATATTGTCGATATAGAGTGTAAGTTTAATCATGCGGTAGCAATTCATGCAGACGGCACGATAATATATGCTGGATTTTAGAATCCCAATAAATAACAAAAAAATTGTAACTATGAACTTTTCAACATTTGAAATAAGGAATCAATCAACAAAGGAATGCGTTAATTATGAAGAGCTGGACAAACTTATTTGCGAAAAGTTTGATTTGAAATTCTCAAATGAAGATTATGGTCATTTCCCTTTTCTTGAGGGCGAAATGCATCAAGAATCAATCTCTTGGGTAGGACTGATTCATGAAATTGTATATTGGAGCGATATCGATTACGGGATAAGACGTAAGTCAGAGGTCTTAGGAGCGTTAGTCTATGTGATAAAACATGCTATTCGCTTCCCGATGCGAATGATTGATGTTTTATCTCAATTACTTGATTTTATCTATGACGAACAAAAGATGTACATATATGTGAGTATTCATCCGGATGAATATGATCCCTCATATCTATATAAGAATATTTATGCTCATAAAATGATACTAAAAAACGAAACCGGCCTTTTTGAATGTAATGCAGATGATAAATTATTGTCTTACTATCCATCAATAAATGTATTGATGGAAAAAACAGAAGTTCGAGAACATTACACATATAGGGATTCATACTATAGACCTTGTGTCCATTCAATGATTGTTCCCGAAGGTGTTACAAGTTTTTGTAGAGATTTCTTTAGAGGTGGAATGATAGAAGGCGATTTGGTGTTACCGCAAACACTTAAAATGATAGGGACAGAAATAGATGATTGTGTGTTTGCAGACTCTTCGATTGGGCGTATAATTTTGCCTAATACGATTGAATCCATTGGTGCATTTGCTTTTGGGAATAGCAAGATTGTAGAGTTTGTATATCCTGATAAGATTATCGAACTGCAATATGCACGACAGTTTAAAGGAACAAACATTAATAAATTATTATTACCGCAAAGTGTCTTTGATTATTTACAAGTTCAAGGTCGCCGCATTGAATCATTGTTTAATTCATTCGATGTAAATATTTCGGATTGCATACTATACTAACTACTTCCAAATTTAGATATAAATTTACGGAAATTATAACCCACACGTTTGCAGCGTGTGGGTTACTTTTTTTGTTGCGATATCATTAATTATAAAATTTAATCAAATAGATATAGTATGAAATATCAGAATGAAATTATTGAGCAATTAAAAGTATTGGCTAACAATGTATTTTTTTTCACCGGAGTCGGTTGGTGGTACTTCAAATACGGGGATTATCAAATGGTATTTATTCCTACTAATGATTCCTCGAATACGATAAGAATATGTATTCCACATTTTGATAGTGTCGAGCAGCATGAGTTGGAATCACTTACCGCAGCCATCAATGAAACAAACAGAGAGGTTAAATATGTGAAGATTATTGTATTAGGCAATGGAAGTATTTCTATAAATTATGATCATAAATATGATGGTGAAAGTGACTTGTATTCAATACTTTTACACATGCTAAAAACACTTTGTTTCACCGCAGAATATTTGAAGAAAAAATTTTCAGAAAAATAAATTCTTTTTGTAGGTTACTTTATAAGTGGTATCCTCATAAAATAGTGAAAATTAGTTTTAAAAAAACAAATAAATAATATTATTGACTAAACAAGGTTACTTTTTATTTTTCCACTCATTAATATACGAATTTAAAATTAAACAAATACTAAATAAAGGTTGTACCCGACACGAATAAGGGGTGTAATTATGAAATATCTTATTAAATTTAATTTTGCTGTATTGCTTTTTTCTGTTGCATTATTTGCTAGTTGTTCATCGGATAATATAAAAGAACCGGAATATCGTTATGATACAATATTTGATGAAAATTTAAATATTGTAGATATGGGAAGAGCAGGAGAATGTACTGATGATGGTAATTACTACTTTTATGGATATGTAACACTTTATGACCAGTATGGTGGCTCTCAAGATTTTACTTGCTACACAGGGACACAGGGATTAGAAAAAGGTTGCCGAGGAATAATCTATGGTGGAGAGTTTTATAATCTTGACAGAAATAAATGGATAATAGTTGGTGGTGTGAAATATAAAGCATCTAACTTGGTTGATTAATATTAAAAGTTGTGCGCGGCACGAATAAAGCGTATAAAATTATGAAGACAATGAAATTCTTTGGAACATTTGCGGTAGCAGTAGCAGTTGTTTTTGCTCTAAGTTCATTTGTGAGTCATGAAGTATCGGCATCTAACGGTGAAGGAAACTCTAAAGTATGCAGTCATGTACATGCTCAAGGCAAACGCTGTAACGGCACCGTCGGATGTAGTTGTTCGGGATTTAGTCCCATTACCAATGGAAAAGTGTGGCAACAATCCTACTGTAGACGTTGTGGGCATCATAAAAGTAATCATAAATAAAAAAATAGATGCTGGAAATCATAAAGTAACCCCCAAAAGTTTTTTCTAACTTTTGGGGGTTACTTTGTGCATAAAAAATACGAATAATAACGTATTGATAATAAATGAGAATCTCTATAGAAAATAATAAAGGATATAGAAAAAATATCATTTCTACCTTGGTTACTTTAAAAGACGCACTATCATAAAGGTTAAAAGAAAAATTTAACAGATATGAAAAATGTAAGTAAAAACACATGGAAACATATACTTGATAAAGAGTATATCAGTGGATTAAAGAGAGGTGATAATCATATTACAGAGGCGTTTTTTTATGGACTTTGCAACTATTTACTCAATGATATAAAGTACTCGTTGATGGAGGGCCGTATCGATTATGACGAATTAGTAAACGAACTTTATATATATTTGTCAAAGGATAAATGGCATAAATTAGATCTATTTGCCGGAATAAATGGTTGCAGCCTTTGTTCTTGGGTGACACGCATTTCATGGCGTTATTTCCTCAAACAACGTATGCAACTACTCGGTAATATTTGTGTCGAAGATATCACAGAAGTTCAAATAGGTAACACAACAGATAATCTTAGTTATGAAATAGCATTAGATGTAAAGACCACATTTGACAATATGCCTAATAAACGGTATGTTCAGATTTTGCAGTGGATGCTGGTTGAGGGGTATGATGCTGACGAGGTTGCAGCTAAACTTTGCACTACTACGGCAAATGTTTACAACATAAAGCATAGAGCTATAGTGCAGTTTGTTAATGTATATAATGCTTGCTGATGATAGAATTTATATTTTGTACTACTCTATGTAAACAAAGTAAAAATTATAATTATGATTAAGCAAAAGAGAATTACTAATAAGCATCGAAAAGAAGAACCTGTATTGGATTTTATTTCAAGTAGAGTTAATACATTGGGGGCAAGAAGACTTACAAAAGGTATTAAAAATTTATATAGCCTATGGTTATTAGCTAAAATGAGTAACAATATAAAAAAGTGCAACGATGAGTAAAAGAATTAACTTCATAAAACAGTAACATTATGGCAAAAATCTGTTTCCCCCATTATGAGAAAGGAGAATTTGTATCGCTCGCAGAAGCATTGAAATTTTTAAAGCGTAAAGATTATTCCCTTTCGAGCGATACACTGTGGAAGATTGTACAGTACAATACTCGCTACCGCAACTATTTGCGGCGATACGGTGTAAACATCCTCATTATACGGTTTATAATAGAGGCTCCGCAGTTGATAAAAGAAACATCACTGCTTAATCATCTACGCAAGTGGGCTGCAAAGGAAAAACTCGCCGATTATGACATTCAGTGCTACAACATCAAGGACAAGGTTACTATCCTTGGGCACACATTCAATGGGCTGAAAGATATTCGCGAGCATGTCGAGCTGTGTGGTCGGGAGGGGTATGATGGCTTGCACTGTTGGTCGCCAACTGAAGTTGAACCCTACGAAGATGTGCATGTTGGTCATTTCTATGATAATTATCCTGTGTTTGACAGCTACGACCTTGGAGATGACCGCACTTATCAGAATTATATCTTTCGAAATTCGCCTATCGCCGAGGCGAATATGAAAGAGACGTTCTGCACATTTCACGGTTTCAATTTCTGTATGGTACACGAGAATATCCCCGAAGATAGACTGCCTATTCTTTATTACAGCGGTGATGGTAAGTATATGCTGCTAGCAACAAAAAGAGAATAAAATGAACAGACTGCTGAGAATGGCGGGAATCCACCAATCCCGAAGGAGTACATTGAGAATGGAGAGTTTATATTGAACAGATTAAAAAAACAAAGTCTTTCGTCAGATAAATAGTCTGTAGATTATCTTGCAGAGAATAATATTGTCTCTGTACTCGACCGTGAGATTTTCCCCTAAGAAAGAAAGATTTAATAGATCACACTTGCAATTTGCGTGAAAATAACGCATTTTATTTGGCGGTTTCAAAAACTCTATTTAATTTTGCGTAAAATTAACGCATTAAAGTATGAGCGAGCAGAAATTTTGTTATAAGTATCCGCATCCTTCTGTTACGGCAGACTGTGTGATTTTCGGTTTTGACGGTGTAAGTATTAAGGTGTTGTTGATTCAGCGTGGCATCGAGCCATTTAAGGACAAGTGGGCGTTCCCTGGTGGTTTTATGAAGATTGACGAGACTGCCGAGGAGTGCGCAAAGCGTGAGTTGGAGGAGGAAACAGGGCTTAAAAATGCTTCTGTTGAGCAGTTTCACACCTTCTCGGATGTAAACCGCGACCCCCGTGAACGAGTAATAACCGTGGCGCACTATGCTTTGGTAAAACTCTCGGATGTTAAAGGTGGCGATGATGCCGCATCGGCTCGTTGGTTTGCTATGGACGAAGTTCCAAGCCTTGCTTTCGACCACGACCGCATCTTGCGAATGGCAGTAAACCGCTTGAAGGAGCGCATCTGTTTTGAGCCGATAGGCTTTGAGTTGTTGCCAGAGGTGTTTACCATGACCGAATTGCAAAACCTCTATGAGGCAATCTTGGAGGTTAAGTTCGACCGTCGCAACTTCTATAATAAGATGCTCAAACTCGGTATTCTATCAGAGGCCGAGCCACGCCCTGCAAACGCTACTAATAGAACACCAAATAAATATCGATTCAATGCTGAGAAATATGCCGAACTGAAACAAAAAGGATTTAGATTGGAATTTTGAAAATTTAACAATGGAACAAGACACATTAAAAGATAAAATCAGAGGTTGCCTGATGGCAGGTGATGCGGGCGATGCACTCGGCTACGAGGTTGAGTTTATGAGCCGTCGCTCTATTCTCTCTCGCTTTGGAGAGAATGGTATCACCAAATTCGCTCTTGACTACAATGGCAAGGCTCTCATTAGCGATGATACGCAGATGACCCTCTTTACTGCCAATGGATTGCTTACATGTATTACGATGAATAGGATGGAACACTCCTCGTGTAAAGCCGAGTTAATAGTTATGGCTGCCTACTTAGATTGGTTTTATACTCAAACGAGAGAAGAAGGCAAGCATGAACAAATTACCTGGTTGAGGGAACTCCCTGAAATGTATCATAAACGCGCTCCTGGTAATACTTGTATGGGTGCTTGTGCTAATATCATTGACGGAAAAGATGTGATGAATGACAGCAAAGGTTGTGGTGGCATTATGCGAGTTGCTCCTATGGCTCTTTTGGTGGATCAATCACCTGATTCGAGTAGATATTATTGTTCGTTAGAAGATCTTGCGGAAGGCGGATGTTATATTGCAGAACAGACGCATCAACATCCTCTTGGTTTCCTTCCGGCAGGCTTGCTTACCGTTTTACTTTATAAGTTGTTGCCACTTACTCCTGCTCAAGCACAGGACAACATTGACAATATAGTAAGCGAGACACTATCTATCTTGGATGTGATTCGTGTGGGTAAATATGAGGAAGATAAACAGTACCTCAAGAAACTGACCGAGAAAGCTGTGCGCTTGGCTTACTCTGACATTTCTGATGCAGACGCTATTCGTGAACTTGGTGAGGGCTGGGTTGCAGAGGAAACCTGGGCAATTGCACTCTACTCGGTTATTCGCCATATCGACAGTGTGGAGGATGCTATTTTAGCCTCGGTTAACCACGACGGTGATAGCGATTCGACGGGCTCCGTTTGTGGTAATATTATGGGCGCAATTTATGGCTATGAGCATATCAAAGAGCGTAATATATTCTGCCCAGAAGGTAAGCAGTTGGAAGAGACTCTCGAACTTTCGGGAATCATCCTTGCTCTTGCCGATGATTTGGCTTCCGGTTGTATGCTTACCACCAGTCTATGTATGCCACAACACACACCCGAAGGCAAACAATGGTTTGAACGCTATGTCATGATGAAACCTGCGGGTATTGGCGCAAAATAACATGCACTAATTGATAGATTTGACATAAGTTCAACTCTATAATTACAAAGAAGAACATATAAGGTGTTTAGCCCGAACTGTGGGCACACCTTATATTTTTGGCAAAATTTTTAATTGCGTAAATTTTACGCGCTAACAATATACTACAATGAAGAAACTACTTTTACTTGTCTGCCTGTCTTTGTCAAGCATATATGCTATGGCTGAGATGAAAATGGAACAAGATACAACATCTTGTTATCATCTTGAAGAAGTCAGCATTGTCAGCTTTTATCGTACCGAAGCAAGAGTTGATAATGTTGTTAATCGAGAGAAATTGAAGCATACTTTCGATATAAACAAGAGATAGATTCTGCCCGATGCTGTACTCTATACCATAAAACAAAAACATTGATAATATGAAGAACTTTTTTACTCTTTCGTTACTGCTGGTTGCAGTTATGGCAGTTTCTTGCTCAGGTATGAGAAAGTTTGACCGTGTAGAGACTACATCGGTTGAGCGTTACAACATTGTTTACAGAGACAACAAGTGTGGCTTGTATGACATTCAGGCCGATAGTCTTGTTACGGCTATCAAATATGATGCATTAAGGTATGGCAGAACTGCATCGGAGGGAGGATATGAGTTCACTATATGGGTGGGCGAAATGGAAAACTACGAAGGTATGATATCCATTGAAAGCACTACCAACGAGCCTATGGAGATTATGTTCCCTAAGAGAGGAGATTCAACTGAAAAGTAACGACACAAAAGATTGAAATAATGGATAACTCACGATTTTCTAAAATTACACACATTGCAGATCTAATTATCTGTAGTGTGTGGTTATTATTGGTTGCGCACGAGGAGATTAGCGGATGGATGATAAATCCCTTTATTTTGC
>SUXQ01000027.1 GCA_015060905.1 Bacteroidales bacterium
AAAGCCTGATGGAAGTATCAAACGGGCTAATTCCAGCAATATTTTTTCGTCCTGCATTTTCTTATGTTTTAAAACTGCGCGAAGATAATATTTTTTGGCTATCCCCCCAACTTTTGCAGGTGAGCCCTTTAATTATACTACTCGTGCAGATGCGCGAAAAAACTACAAAGTGGTTCCATAGGATACAAAATTAAGACGGCCACCCGTAAGGTGGCTGCTTAAGAGGTGCCTGGCAGATTCGAACTGCCGTGGACGGTTTTGCAGACCGCTACCTAGCCTCTCGGTCAAGGCACCATTTTTTATGTCAATAGGCATAATTGCCCTTTTGCGGTGCAAAGGTAAGACTATTTTTTTGAACTACAAGCATAAACAAGATTTTTTTATGCAAAAAGCCTATTTTTTACATATAAAAGGTAGGAATAGTGGCAAAAGCACTATCTTTACACAAGGAAATTACAACCTTGCGTTCGCATCATGCACAGAAAAGTCAGAAAGTATATAGAAAAAAAGAATCTTCTTGCTCCGGGTGACAAAGTTATTGTTGCTCTTAGCGGTGGTGCTGATTCTGTGGCATTGTTGCACATTCTCGAAAGGCTCGGTTACGACCTTGAGGCTGTACATTGCAATTTTCATCTGCGGGGTGGGGAGAGTGTGCGCGACGAGAATTTTGTTCGTTCGTTATGCGACAGAATGGCAGTGAAGCTCACTGTTGTTCATTTTGATACAATTGCACACGCTGCTCAAAAGAAAATTTCCATAGAAATGGCCGCCCGCGAACTGCGCTACGATTTTTTCGAGAGTGTGAGGGAAAAAAATAACGCTGCGGCTATCGCTGTTGCCCACCACAGGGACGACGTTGCCGAAACTGTACTTCTGAATTTGATGCGCGGTACGGGAATAAGGGGTTTACACGGGATAAAAGCAAAGAACGGTTACATTGTACGTCCTTTACTTGTTTGCGGCAAGCAAGAGATTCTTGATTATCTGCAAGCGGTTGGCGAAAATTTTGTTACCGACAGCAGTAATCTTAAGAATGACTATATACGCAACAAGATACGCCTTGAAATTATTCCGTTGATGCGCGAAATTAATCCATCCATCTGTGCTACGCTTGCCGAAACTGCCGAAAGAATCGAGGAGGCGGAAAAAATTTATGATAAAGGAATAGAAGAGGGCAGGGGGCGTGTGATTGTCGGGGACAATATTAATATAGATGCACTATTGGAAGAGCCGTCTCCTGTTTCTATTATCCACGAGACGTTGCATCCTTTGGGATTCAACGGTGCGCAGTGCGACGAGATTCTGCAAAATATTCTTGTCGGTGAGAGTGGAAAGAAATACAACAGCCCCACGTACATTGTAAGCAGGGACCGTAACCGGTTGATAATAGTTCCGACAGGGGCCGATTGTGTGGTTGCGATTGACGAAGAACTTCCGCTTAGTGGCAGTGTAACCACCGTTTATGGAGAATTAACAGTAGAGAAACTTCCTTTCGATGGGGTAATTGCGAAAAGTGCCTGTATTGCGACACTCGACAGTGAAAAGATTAAATTCCCGCTAAGATTGCGCAATGTAAAGGTCGGCGATAAATTCCGCCCCTACGGAATGCGCGGCAGCAAGCTTGTGAGTGACTATCTTACCGATCGCAAAAAATCACTTCTCGAAAAGAGCAGACAGCTTGTCGTTACCGATGCTGACGGCTCTATTGTTTGGCTGGTGGGTGAAAGAACGGCCGCCCCGTTTGCTGTAGGCAAAGGGACGGCGCATATTGTGAAACTTTCTTGGAGCCCTGCGTGATTATTTTTCTAATTCTTTCAGTGTGGCGGCTGCGTTTGGGTGTCCCAGCTTAGCGGCTTTGGAAAGATTCTCTTTTGCGGCACTCTTGTTGTTTTTCAGCATCTGGCAACGTGCCAACAGATAGTAAGCATCGGGGTTGTCGGGGGCTGTTTTTATGGCCTTTTCGAGGACGGGAACAGCTTCGTCTATTAAGTTTACTCTGTAACAGATGCGTCCTTTTTCGAGCAAGAATATTATATTTTCGGGCTCCAGACGCAGGGCAACGTCAATGTCGGCAAGTGCCAATCGGTACATTTTTCCATTATACTCGGCCTGTTCGCGCAGATAGTAGAAATTGGCATTTACTCTGCCGTTAAGAATGTTGGCGTAAATATTATAGTCGAGTACAGCTTCGCGGTAACGTCCTGCACGATTCTTCATCAGTCCGCGATTGAGAATATATGGTGCCATTGGAGCAATAGGTACGCGTCCGAATGTCGCAATGGCACTATCTTGATAAAGAATGGCTGCGTCGCTGTCGCCAAGAATTTCCTTGCAGTTTGCGGCAAGCACATAAAGTTCTGCGTTGCAAAGGTTGGTCGAGGTTAATGATGAGTAGCAGTCGAAGGCTGCTGAAAAATCGCGTTTCGTATAAAGAATATTTCCTTTTAGTCGAGTGTAGATAGGCTGTTGCTCAATTTCCAATGCCTTGTTTACATAGTGTAAGGCCGAGTCGAGGGCGAAAATTGTGCTTGCCACCGAGTCGCTGTAAAGTTTGTTTGCATAGATGGTGTTTGCCATGTGATAATAAACTTCGTCGCTTTTTTCTGTAAGAGCAAGAGCGCGTTTCCATTCATTGTCGGCTGCTTGATATTTTTTGCTTTGCACAGCATGGTATTCGGCCGTATAAAGATACCCATTATGGCTTTGCGGAAATTGCTCTTTAAAGTCGTCGAGCATCTGCTTGTATGCTGTGCTGTCCGACGAGAAAGATTGCAGCAACAGAATCGACAGTGCCTCATTCTCCTCCTCGGGGAGTATCTTTTTTATGCCTATTCTCGCAAAGCGGCTGCTATTGTAATCTTTTGCTTTTATGGTAAGGTCTTTTACAAAGTTGGCAGATAGGGCGTAACTGCGCAACGTATCGTCGCCAACAACCGTCTGAAGCAGTGCCACAAGCTCGCCATTTTCATTCACTAACGGTGCCGACGCATTTTTTTCGCTCACAGGAAGTTTGACGGTGTAATATAGATGCGAGCCGCTTATTGTATCAATTTTCTCGACTGCTGCTGCTTCAATCGCTCCACTTTTTTTCTTCCCGTAAGCGACCATGTGAAGCACGTTGCCTCTTTCGGCCGGACGCGACGAAAATTCCAGCCCCTTCAGTTTCTTGTCCGGGACGATGGATAGTCGCATACAGTCGTATGTTTCATCTGCGCCAATCACTTTTATTACAGGGCGCACGACTCCTCGATTATCAATAGTGACGGCACTGTCGCCATCGACAAAAAGAGAGTACGAAGAGTATAGCTCACCCGATGCGTTTACAAAAATTCCCAATCCGTTGCGCAGCAGTTCTCCATTTTTATATACAAGGATGCTTGCGACCGAATTTCGGGCCGCTGCAACTTTTTTAGGTGGCTTTGAGTAGGCCGAAACTACGGCTGTCAGCAATATTAAAAGAAATAATTTTCTCATTTACAGGTAATTATTTATCGGTAAGATGACGTTGGCGCACAGCCTCGTAAAGTATTACAGCGGTTGCCACAGAAACATTAAGCGACTCTATTTTTCCATATTGGGGAATAGACACCCAATCGTCGCACAAGGCAAGATGCTCCGATGGGATTCCTGTATCCTCGGCTCCCATGACAATGCACACAGGAACATTAAAATCACTCTGAGTGTAATTGATTTTTCCACGCTCGGTGGCACATACTATGCGGAATCCGCTGTTCTTCAGGTACTTTATCGTTTCTGTGATGTTTTTCTCGCGGCAAACGGGCAGTGTGTGCAGTGCGCCTGCCGATGTTTTTACAGCGTCGGCATTAACCGTTACGCTGCCATGCGAGGGAATGATAATTGCATCTACTCCGGCACATTCGCATGTACGTGCAATAGAGCCGAAGTTGCGGACGTCGGTAATGCCGTCGAGAAGCACCAGCAGCGGGTCTTTTCCCTCCTCGAAAAGATAGGGCACAAAGGTCTCGACGCTCGCATACTCTACTGCCGATACAAAGGCAATCACTCCCTGATGATTCTTGCGTGTGATGCGGTTGAGCTTCTCCACAGGCACACGTTGAACGGGAATATTGGTGCCTTTTACAGCTGCAAAAAGCTCGCGCGAAAGTTCGCTCAGAATATCTCTCTTTATAAGAATCTTGTCAATTTCTTTACCGGCGTCTATAGCCTCAAGAACGGCGCGTACGCCGAATATCATTTCATTTTTTACCTGCATAGTAATATTTTTATCTAATGTATATTTTCTATTTTTGCATGATAAGGTTGCGTGCAGTCTCCATTGCCGAGTCGGTCATCTGCTCGCCGCTCATCATCTGTGCAATCTCTTTTACACGCTCCTGTGTGGCGAGGCGGGTAATTTTTGTGCGTGTGCCACCCTCGCCCTCCTCTTTGTAAACCTTATAATGCTCGCTGCCGAGGGCTGCAACCTGTGGCAAGTGTGTGATACTTATAACCTGTCTGTTCATTCCCCCAATCTGTTGCATCAGTCGGCCCATTCTCTCGGCAAGCGCGCCCGAAACACCTGTGTCAATTTCGTCGAAGATGAGCGTGGGCATTTCTATAAACTCAGCGATTATGGATTTTAGGGCAAGCATCACTCGTGCCATTTCTCCGCCCGAAGCAACGTCGGCCAGCGGCTGCAAAGGACTTATGCTGTTTGCCGAGAATAGGAATTTTACAGCGTCGCGGCCGGTGGCTGTAAACTGCTCGGTGACAGAAAAATCAACCTCGAAGCGTATTTTCGGCATTCCCAGCGAGACGAGTATCGTTGTTATTTTTTCTTGCAGGGCGAGGGCTGCGCTACGGCGCAATTCTGTTATTTTTGCACACAGGGCGTCTAATTCTTTACACAGACGCGCCGACTCCTTTTCGAGTGACTCTATGCGGTCGTCGCCGTCGGTTATCTGCTCCAGACGTGTGCGATATTCCTCGGCAAGGGTATTTAGTTCTCCAATATTTGCGACACGATGCTTTTTGAAAAGGTCGTACATGAGCGTAAGGCGATTTTCCACTTGTTCGAGTCGCGCCGGAGAGAAACTGTTGCCATCGAGGTTGCGACGAAGCTCCTCGCAACAATCCTTAAGTTCTATATAGCTACTTTCCATCCTTTCGGCAAGGTTGTTGGCTGCCGGGTAGTGCCGCGAGATTTTTTCCATCGAGGCAGATGCCTCGCGCAGTGCCTGTAACATGCTTTTCTCGTCATTGTCGAGCAGGGTGACAGCATTGTAAAGAGCCGCTTGAATATCTTCGGCGTGTGCAAGTTGCACCGACTCCTGCTCAAGTTCTTCCTGTTCGCCATTCTGAAACGCGGCACTCTCAATCTCTTCAAGCTGGAAGCGCAGCCACTCTTCGTCGTTACGTACAGCCTCAAGCTCTTCCTTTGCGCGAATAAGCTCTTTGCGATTATTCTCGTAGCTTCGGAACAGGCTGCTGTACTCTGCAAGAATCTCATTGTTCCCTGCAAGAACATCGAGAATGTTAAGCTGATAATTTTTATTGCCGAGCAGCAGATTCTTATGCTGCGAGTGTATGTCTATCAATTTGTTCCCAAGCTCTTTCAGAAGGGCTGCCGATACGGGCGTGTCGTTCACAAAAAAGCGTCCGCGTCCGGTTGCCGAAAGTTCGCGACGAACGATACACTCGGCAGCATCATATTCAAGCTCATTTTCTTCGAAAAACTCTTCGAGTGCGAGTGAGGAAATATCGAAGCAGCCCTCGATAATACATTTGTCGGCACCCTCGCGCACCAGCTTAGCGTCGCTTCGTTCGCCCAAAAGCATGCCTATTGCGCCCAGAAGCACAGATTTTCCGGTACCCGTTTCGCCTGTAATTACAGAAAAACCCGAAGAAAAATCAACCTCGAGCTTTTCTATCAATGCATAATTTTTTATATGTAAAGATGTGAGCATAATTTATTTTCAGATGGATGATATTTTATCCCACGAGGTTGATAATGAGGGGTTTATACCTGATAATATTTCGACAACCTTTTTTCGTTCCTTGTCTGCTCCTTTTGAGAAAATATTAATAAGTTCCTCTTGTTTGTACTCTGTGAAGAGTTTGGGAAAGTAGGATAGCGGACGCTCTTGATAGCCTGTTTGCAACAGTTCCAGACTTTTTGCAATCTCTTCGCGACCTTTGTCTGCATTTTGAAACATCGTGTCGAATCCTTTGCGATGAAACTGATACATCATCTGTCTGACAGAAATAAGCGACGTATTTAAATAGTCGTCGATGATGGTGAAACGGTTGCGTGTGCTTGTTCCCGCCTGCCATCCTTTGCCACCCAGACTTTGCGCTCCGGTGGCAATATTCATTGCCTTGTTCAGAAATTCCGAACCGCCAAGCTCGCCCATAGTGTCAAAGTCCATGCCTATTATCAGGTGGGCGTAAAAGGCTATTATCGCTACAAGATTGTTGTCCAGATTATCCTCGCGGAACTCCAAACGGTCGTAGGCCATGTATTTGAAGTTTATTTCATTGTCCTGATATTTGAATACCGGGGTACTGTACGACGAGCCGTAAACGGGACGCAACGATTGTACCATCAGCGTGCAACCAAACGAGCCATCCTCGGCGTACGACTCTACGACAAACGAAAAGTTGCACGATATTCGTTCATGCTCCTCAAACTCGAAATTTGTCCACTTTGTGTTGTTTATAAATTCGTCGAGCGAGGTTTTTAAAACATCAAAAACCTCGGTGTTTGTTCCCTGAATCTTTTCGGTGTTCAGCGTGACGTTGGCTTTAAGTTCCTGTGCGTCGGCATTTGCGGGTACCAGCATCATCAATAGCAACGAAATAAACAGCGTCGAAAGGTGCTTCACAATGTCGCGGGCAACCTCTTTTTTGCTTTTCAAAGGATACGGTGTTGCTTTTTCTGCGTCTATGATTGTCACTTTGTTTGTATCGACGGCGAATCCTGCGCCCTTGTCCTCCAATGAGTTAAGAACTATAAAGTCAAGATTTTTGCGGGCAAGTTTGTCGCGGGCATTAGACTCGGCGTTGTTTGTTTCGAGTGCAAACCCCACGAGGCGTTGCCCGGGGCGTTTGATGGCACCCAAAGAAGCTGCAATGTCAGTGGTAGGCTTAAGCTCAAGCAACAGATTGCCGCCTTTCTCGCGCTTAATCTTTTCGCTTGCCTTGTTGTCGGGGGTAAAATCTGCAACCGCTGCACACAAAATTGCAGCATCGGCATTCTCAAATTCTTGACGCGCAGCCTCGTACATTTCTGCGGCCGACTCCACATTTATACGCTTAATTGTCGGGTGCGGAGTCGCAAGCGATACGGGGCCCGCTACAAGTGTAACCTCGGCACCATTCGACGCGCACTCCTCGGCAAGAGCAAAGCCCATCTTGCCCGACGAATAGTTGCCGATGAAACGCACAGGGTCTATCTTTTCGTATGTTGGTCCGGCGGTTATCACCACTTTTTTCCCGGTCAGCGACGACGATGAAGAAAAATACTCTTCAAGGTGACGAACAATATTCTCAGGCTCTTCCATTCGGCCTTTGCCCACCAGATGGCTGGCAAGTTCGCCTGCGGCAGGCTCTATTATTTTGTTGCCGTAGCTTTTAAGAATCTCCAGATTGCGGGTCGTCGAGGGGTGGGCAAACATGTCAAGGTCCATCGCCGGGGCGACAAATACCGGAGCCTTCATCGATAAATATGTTGTTACAAGCAGATTATCGGCAATCCCGGCGGCCATCTTTCCTATAGTTGCGGCTGTCGCCGGGGCAATAATCATCGCATCGGCCCACAGCCCTAAATTTACGTGGCTGTGCCACTCGCCACTACGCTCGTTGAAAAATTCGCTCAGCACATTGTTGCCCGATAGTGTCGATAGTGTCAAGGGAGCAATAAATTCCTTTGCGGCGGGAGTCATCACCACCTGTACCTCGGCACCGGCCTTTACCAATAAACGAACAAGTATAGCGGCCTTGTAAGCAGCTATACTCCCCGTTATTCCTAAAACTATCTTTTTCCCTTTAAGCATATATTTTACACTTTTAACGAACGTACCCTTATTTCGGTAAGCTTTTGCTTGGTGTTAAGCGGAAAATCGCCGTTCATCATCCATCCATAATACCCCGGGTCGCGTTGCAGCACCTCGCTCACAAGCATCCCCTTGTAACGTCCGAAGTTAAAAACCTCGCGTCCCTCGTCGTCGTACACCATGCGCCCTGCATAATCGACGTTTCGGGTAAATGATGAGTAATTAGACAGAAACTCTATGTCATTCTCCAAAATGTCGGGGTATTTGTCAAGCTGGGCCATCAGTATTTCGTATGTTGCGCGTGTGTCGGCAAGTGCGCTATGTGCGTCCACAAGTTCTTTGTCGCAGTAGAATTTATATGCGGCCGACAGTGTGCGTTGCTCCAACTTGTGGTAAATTACCTGCACGTCCACTGCATTGTGGCGGCTGAGGTCTATATTCACCTGTGCACGCAAAAACTCCTCAGCGAGCATGGGTACGTCGAAGCGATTGGAATTGAATCCTGCAATGTCGCAACCTTCAAAGTCGGCGGCAATGTCGCGGGCAACCTCTTTGAACGTAGGGCAATCTTTTACATCCTCGTCGTATATCCCGTGTACGGCCGACGCTTCATCGGGAATGTGCATCCCCGGGTTTATGCGCATATTTCTCGATAATTCGTTACCGTTGGGCATCACTTTTATGTAGCATATTTCCACTATGCGGTCGGTGGATACATTGACGCCCGTTGTTTCAAGGTCGAAAAATATTATAGGTTTTTTCAGGTTCAGTTTCATATATTATTCTGTCAGCATCATGGGCATCAACAACATAAGCAGCTCTTGCTGTCCCACCTGTTCGGCGGGAACCATCACTCCTGCGCGTGAGGGGTCGGCAAGCTCAATCACAACCTCGCGACCGGGAATATTGCCCAGAATGTCGATGAGGAACGATGCGCTGAAGCCTATGTTCATGGGTGCGCCCTCGTAGCTGCAGGTGAGGCTCTCCTCGGCAAATGTCGAAAAGTCTGTGTCCTGTGCCGAAATAATCATATTATTATCCTGCAAGTGAAGCTTCACAAGGCTCACCTGTGACGAGAATATTGCCACGCGGCGCAATGTGCTTATCATGGCTGCGCGGTCCACTGTAATCTTGCGGGGGTTATTCTGTGGAATTACAGAATTATAGTTAGGGTACCTGCCCTCTATCAGACGGCAAACGAGACGATAATTTGCCAAAGTGAATATTGCGAAGCGGTCGTCAAACTCGACCATTGTCTCGCTCTCTCCGTCGCGTGCAAGAAGGCTCTTCAACAGGTTGGCGGGCTTTTTGGGCAGGATGAATGCCGATTTTTCGGCACCTGTTACCGAAAGGTCGCGGCAACGTACAAGTTTGTGTCCGTCCGATGCTACCATTGTGATACTCTCGGGTGTAAAGTCGAAATAAATTCCGCACATCACAGGGCGAATTTCGTCGTCGGCTGCTGCAAAAAGCGAGCAAGAGATTCCGTTTGCGAGTACCTCCGAGGGGATTGCTATTTTTACAGCATTCTCGCCCATCACCGGTGCCGAGGGGTATTCGTCGGCGTTCATGCCCACCATGCTGTATTTTCCATTCTGATAGTATATTACAATCTCCAGATTATCTTTATTAACGTCGAAACGCAAGGGCTGTTCCGATATTTCCTTCAATGAGTCGAGCAGTATCTTCGACGATACTGCGAAACGAATATCCTCGGAACTTTCAACAACCTCGAACGAGGTATTAAGTGTATTGTCGTTGTCCGATGCTGTGAGTTTCAAAGTGTTACCCTCAATTTCAAACAAAAAACAATCGAGGACGGGAATTGTGCTCTTGGAATTTATTACACGGCTGATTGCCTGCAAATGGCTCGTAAGCAACGAGCTTGATACGATGAAATTCATATTGTTGTTATTTTTAGTTTATCTACAAAATTTGTTGCTGTAAGTTGCAAGAGGAGTGCTACTTGCGACAGCAATATTTATGATACAAAAATAACACATGATAAGCTAAAATCAAAATAAGCCGGCTTGTTTTTTATGCCCGGAAAATGGAAAAACAGCGTGTAAATAAAAATAAAGGTTAAAAATATGCCGTATATCACAAAAATGAATTAATTTCGCATTAAATTGAATAAGAATTATGGAAATTACAGGAAAAATTATCGCAGTGCTGCCCGAGAGAGGCGGTATTTCAAAGACAGGTAACGAATGGAAGACACAGGAGTATGTTATTGAAACTCACGAACAATACCCTCGAAAAGTTTGCTTCAATGTATTCGGTGCCGATAAGATTGCGCAGTTCAATATACAGGCAGGCGAGGAAATGACAGTCTCTTTCGACATTAATGCTCGCGAATATAATGGACGTTGGTACAACGATATACGCGCATGGCGTGTGGAGCGTGGCGTTGCTCCTGCCCCCGCAGAGTTTGCTCCCGCTACAAACGCTCCTGCTGCAAATGCAGTAGATTTTTCATCGCAGAGCGAGGCTGACGACCTTCCCTTCTAACATAATAATCAATAGATTTATATAAGGTTGTGCAATAAAATTGGCGTTTCATTTTTTGAAACGCCAATTTTATTTTTCTGGTAATCAGACGGTTTTTAAGAATTCATACTCAGTAGAAACTCTTCGTTGTCTTTTGTCTTTTCGAGTCTGTCTTTTACAAATTCCATTGCCTCCATAGATGTCATGTCCGCAAGGTATTTGCGCAGAATCCACATTCTGTCGAGTGTGGGCTTGTCGAGCAACAGGTCGTCGCGACGGGTGCTTGATGCTATAATATTGACAGCGGGGAATATGCGTTTGTTGCTTAGTGTGCGGTCGAGCTGAAGTTCCATGTTTCCTGTGCCTTTAAACTCCTCGAAAATAACCTCATCCATCTTTGAGCCTGTGTCTATAAGGGCTGTTGCGATGATGGTGAGCGAGCCGCCATTCTCTATGTTACGCGCGGCGCCGAAGAAGCGTTTGGGCTTGTGCAGGGCGTTTGCATCGACACCTCCCGAGAGTACTTTTCCCGATGCGGGGGATACTGTGTTGTAGGCGCGTGCCAGACGGGTAATGGAGTCGAGGAAAATAACAACGTCGTGTCCGCACTCGACCATTCTTTTTGCTCTTTCGAGCACAATGCCTGCGATTTTCACATGACGCTCGGCAGGCTCGTCGAATGTCGATGCAATAACCTCGGCATTTACGCTGCGTGCCATGTCTGTAACTTCCTCGGGGCGCTCGTCTATGAGCAGCATTATCATGTAAACTTCAGGGTGGTTGGCTGCAATGGCATTTGCAATGTCCTTGAGCAACAGCGTCTTACCGGTCTTTGGCTGGGCGACGATAAGGCCGCGCTGTCCCTTGCCTATGGGCGAGAAAAGGTCTACCACGCGTGCCGACAGATTGTCGTAGCTGCCGTTGCACAGTGTGAATTTTTCTTCGGGGAACAGGGGAGTGAGGTTGTCGAACGATACGCGGTCGCGTACAAGTTCGGGCGACATTCCGTTTATCTTGTTTACTTTGACGAGGGGGAAATATTTCTCGCCGTAGTTTGCGGGGCGTATGGTTCCTTCAACAACGTCGCCGGTTTTTAGTCCGTAGTTTCTTATCTGGTGTTGTGAAACATAAACGTCGTCGGGCGATGCAAGGTAGTTGTAGTCCGATGAGCGCAGGAATCCGTAGTTGTCGGGCATTATTTCGAGCACTCCCTCTATTTTAAGAATGTCGGCAAAGTCGTATGTCATTTGACGCGGGTCTTGTTTGCGCTCGGGGGTTGTCGGCTCGGTAGCTGCGGGTGCGTCGTTACGTGTCTTTTCGTTTTTTTGACGTTGCGTTTTTTCGTTGCGTACGGGCTGCTCTTTCTTTGCGAACTTGTTTATAAGTTCGGTGGGAGTCTCGCCTTTTTCAACAGGAAGCTCTTCTATTGGAATGAATTTTCCCTCTGTCTCGACGGGTGTAGCGGCTTCTTCAGGCTTTGTTGCAGTTGCTTCCTCGGCTGTCGGTTGTTCGCTCTGTTTGGCTTTAGGCTTGCGTCCGCGTTTTTTGGCTGCGGGCTGTTCGGCCTTTTCTGCTGCAGGCTCGGCCTCGGCGGGTGCAGCGGCTTCTTCGGGCTTTGTTGCAGTTGCTTCCTCGGCTGTCGGTTGCTCGCTCTGTTTGGTCTTGGGCTTGCGTCCGCGTTTTTTGGGTGCGGGCTGTTCGGCCTTTTCTGCTGCAGGCTCGGCCTCGGCGGGTGCCGGTGTTTCTATTGTTGCGGGCTCTGTGGCTTTAGGCTCGGGAGTTACGCGGATAACCTCTTCTGCTTTTTTCTCGGCTATGATAGGTTTTTCCTCTATCGCTTCACTCTCGGCTTTCGGCTGTGTGCGTTTGCCTTCGGTCTTGTCGAGTTTTACGGCTTTGTCGCCGGTAGCTGTGTAGACTTTGCTGCCTGCTTCTTGGGTGATGCGGTTGCGACGGTGGTTGCGTCGGTTCATTCTGTTCTCTTCCTTGACAACTGCCGGGGCGCCCGATTGGCTGTTGATGAATGCTTGTTCGTCAAGAATGCGATAAATAAGGTCTTCTTTGCTTAAAGATTTTGCGTTTGCAATGCTCAATTCCTGCGCAATATTCTGCAAACTCTGTAAATCTTTGCTTTTCAGTTGTTCAATATAATACATATAATAATTGATACGTCGAACTAAGAAACCCTTTAAGGGTTATGTTCGCGATAATGAATTTATAGGATTTTTGTTGGATTTTTATTGAAAATATGCTTTTGACAAGCACTGATTTTGTTTTTCGACTGCAAAAATATGTAAATTATTTTAAAGTATGTGATTGTTTCGCCACTTTTTTCTATTTCTGCCTAAAAATACAAAATAAAAGTGTCGTTGTCCTTATTTAAACAACGCCACTCTTGTAATGTTCAATCTATTATGGTTGTTTGATTTTTATTTCATCAATTCCTCTATTTTGGCCGAAAGTGCTTCGCCTTCCAAGCCTCGGGCGATTATTTTCCCGGATTTGTCTATTATTAGTACAGTGGGGATAAATTCTATTCCGTATGCTTTTCCCACCTGATTGCTTCCGCCGTCGGGGTTGCATAGTTGTGTCCATGTCATTTCAAGGTCGGCAACGGCTTTTTTCCATGCTTCGCCATCGGTGTCGAGCGACAGGCTGACTACTGCCAATCCTTTTTTGCCATATTTTTCATGGATTTCTTTTATGCGTGGCATTGCTTTGCGACAGGGTGTGCACCAACTTGCCCAAAAATCGAGCAGGGTGTATTTGTTGTTCTCAACTATTGATGAGAAGAGTGTCTCTTTGCCGTTTATGTCCCTAAGTTCAAAGTTTATATAAGCATTTCCTTCGGCTGTCTCTATTGCGCCTATTTTTCTTTGTATATCTTCCTTGAATATTTTATAGAATTGTGTGAAGCGTTCGTCGCGGTAGGCTTCGGGCACGGAATCTATAATGCCGCACAACTCTGCCGGGTCGCACATGGGGCCCGAGGTTGAGATTATAAATGCTCCTATGGGATTTTCTATATTTGCGCTTATGTGGTTGTATAGCACTTGTGACATTTCGCTCGACAGTGCATCAGCCGCACTTTGCAGGCTGTCGAGCTTTTCTTGGGTTATGTTGTCTGTGTTGCGAATGGAGAGGAATGCTTTTTCGGCTCGGCGCGATACTTCGTGAAACTCGTCTTTGTAGTTTTGCATGGCGTTGTTAAGTTCGGTGCCCGATACTATTGTCCGGCCTTTGCCTATTTTTATGGAAATATTTCCATTTTCAAGCACTAAGGGTATTATATCTTCGCCTCCCTCGGCGAGGGGGTAGAATATGAAACGTACGATAGGTGTGTCCTGCTTGCCGGTAAATTCAAATTTGTTGTTCTTAATTTCAGCTGAGTCTATATAATCTATGCTGCTGCTTGTGAGTTGTGCAAGATATATTTTGCCATTTTGGGGAGCGTCTTTGTATGTTCCGCTTATTTTGTAGCTGTCTGTGGGGGTGCAGGCGAATAATGCGAATATTGCAAAGAGTGTAAACAGTATGTTTCTCATAATTCTTATTTATAATGTTTTATTAATTTCGTCAATGTAGCTTAGTAATTCTGTGCGTCCGACAGCATGTTCGGACGATGTTACAAACACCGGCGGAAGCTCTTCCCACTGTTCGAGCAGTCGGGCTTTGTATGCTTCGACGTTTGTGTGCAACTGTCCGCGCGTCAGTTTGTCGGCCTTTGTAAATACGATGGAAAATGGTACGCCATTTTCGCCCAGCCACTCTATAAATTCAAGGTCTATCTTTTGTGGTGCGTGGCGCGAGTCGATGAGCAGAAAAAGCAGGGTCATCTGTTCGCGTCGCAATATATAATCGGAAATTATATCTTTCAGCTTCTCTTGCTGGCTCTTGCATCGTTTGGCGTATCCGTATCCGGGCAGGTCTACAAGGTACCATGCGTCGTTCACAAGAAAATGGTTGATGAGTAACGTTTTTCCGGGGGTAGACGAAGTCATTGCCAACTTATTTTGTCGAGTGAGCATATTTATCAGGCTCGACTTTCCTACGTTTGAACGACCGATGAAGGCATACTCGGGCTTCCCGTCTTGAGGGCATTTGCGTACGTCGGTGTTACTTATAATGAATCGTGCAGATTTTATTTCCATAATTATAAAGCATGCAAACTAATGTTTGCAAAGATAGTGCAAACGAGCGTAATGCAAATTATTTGCAATTACACTGCGAGTGCAGCCTATTTTCGCAAATATCTTTTTTGCAAAGATAGTGTAAATGCGCTATCTTTGCAAAAAAGATATTTGTAAAAATCATAATGAGTCAAGAATATCCATCGGCACTTTTCGAGAGGGCTGTGAGCGAATTTTCCAAACTGCCGGGAATAGGGCGCAAGACTGCTACTCGATTGGTGTTGCACATATTAAGACAGCAGCAGGGCGAGGTTGATAATTTCGCTGATGCAATGACACGTCTCAAACGCGAGGTAAAATATTGCAAGCATTGTCACGGAATTTCCGACACTGACGTGTGTCCCATCTGCGCTAACCCCGCAAGGGACCACTCTATTATATGTGTCGTGGAGAATATACGCGATATTCTGGCGGTGGAGAATACTATGCAGTTCAAGGGAGTGTATCATGTGCTTGGCGGGGTAATTTCCCCTATGGATGGAATTTCTCCCGGAGACCTGCAGATAGAAAGTCTTGTGACAAGGGTCGCTGCCGGGGACGTCAAAGAGGTGATATTGGCATTAAGCCCAACGATGGAGGGTGACACGACCAACTTTTACATCTTCCGCAAACTGTCGGGCTGCGACGTTAAGCTCTCGGTTATTGCCCGCGGAATATCAGTGGGCGACGAGCTTGAATATACCGACGAGGTTACTCTCGGACGCTCTATCGTGAACCGTACGCCTTTTACGGGAAAAACCTTTTAACCATGAAAAACCTTTTAACTATGAAAAACAACGAGAATAAACTCGCACGCCAACAGGCACTTTTTGTAATTTTGCTGGTAATTGCAGCCGCAACAGTCGCACTTTTCGAGGCGGGCGTGCTTAACAGCGGCGGTCTTGCAACATACGATACTAACCGCTATATAATAGAAGTCGCAGCCATACTTCTTACAATAGGGCTTATCCCGCTGTCGGGAAAAAAATTCAACGTCTGTATGAAAAAGGTTAAAAATGCTGACGATGAAACATTTCTTAAAACTCTGCGCCGCGAATCGGAAATACGCCTTGCACTGCTCTTTGTGGTGCTGATGATAAACATCGGGCTCTACTATGGTAGCGGCAACAAGAATATGATATATTGGGTGTTGATTCCCTTTATTGCATATATGTTCGGCTTTCCTTTCAAAAAATATCTGGATAGAGAAAAAGAGCAATGAAGCTATCCATAGTAATAGTAAACTATAATGTAAAGTACTACCTTGAGCAGTGTTTGCGCTCGGTGGACAGGGCCGCCGTAAATATTGCTCACGAGATTATAGTGGTGGATAATGCTTCCAAAGATGGGTCGATGGAGTACCTTAAGCCCCGTTTCCCGCATGTTGTGTGGATAGAGAGCAAGATAAATGGCGGCTTTTCCCATGCAAACAATATAGGATTCGCTCGGGCATCGGGAAAATATGTGCTTATGCTCAACCCCGACACGATAGTGACACGCGAGGCTCTCGAGGGGTGTGTCACATTCATGGACGAGCACCCCGAGACGGGTGCGGCAGGTGTCAAGATGATAAACAAGGATGGTACCTTTGCAATGGAGTCGCGTCGCGGAATAGTAAAGCCCTGGGTGGCATTCTGCAAGGCAACGGGCTTGTGCCGCCGCTTCCCTGAAAGTCGTTTTTTCGGCCGATACTATATGAGCTATCTTGATAAAGAGGAAATAAACCCCATAGAAATGATTTCCGGGGCTTATATGTTCCTGCGTCACGAGACGCTGAAAAAAGTGGGTACGTTGGACGAACAGTTCTTTATGTATTGGGAAGATAGCGACCTTTCGTACAGAATTTTAAAATCGGGTGCAAAAAACTACTATCTGCCATATACTATCTTTCATTATAAAGGAGAAAGTTCGGTGAAAAGCCGTCTGCGCTACCGCTATTGGCTATACTCGTCGTTGCAAACATTTTTCAAAAAGCATTTTCCGCTCTATTATGTTCTTTTTTATATACCCATACGCGTGTCGGTTGCGGTGCTGAAGTTTCGTGTCCATCATGCAAACCCTATTATCTATGGCGACGATTGGGAGAGCTATCAAGAGCCGCCAAAGAAATTCTTGGTGCTTGGTAGTGCCGAAGCTTGCCGGAAAATAAAAGAAATATGCGAGGCAAACAATCTGGGCGATTCGCATCGTTACATTGTAACAACCGAAAAAGAGGCTCCCGACGGGCATCTTGCAGTAAAGGATACAGTAGGTTGCACACATGTTCTTTACGACGCAGAAAGCTACAGCTACGACACAATGTTGCGTCTGCTTCAACAGACACCCGGCAACACCCTTAAACTTGCCACATACTCCACTGTAACCGGCAATCTTATAACCGACGATGCCATATACAATCTGCAAAAATGACGAATGCAAAAAAATGGCTCTCAGGTGACAATGTTCGTCTGCGAGCACCCGAGCCCGAAGATCTTGAGCTTCTCTATAAAATGGAGAATGATACTACCCTATGGAGCGTCGGCAACAGCACATTGCCCTATTCGCGCTACGCCCTGCGCAACTACATAGAGCAGACAGCCAACGACCTATACGCCGAGCGTCAGGCACGTTTCGTAATAGAACTGCACGACGGCACGTCTGTGGGAATGATAGACGTTGCCGATTATTCCCCTCTCGACGCGCGTGCCGAAGTGTGCATAGGACTGTTGGGCGAATATCGTGGTGCGGGTATAGCTAATGAAGCGCTGACGTTGCTGTGCGACTATGCATTCGGATTTTTAAACCTCAACCAATTGTACGCATACGTTCCGAAAAATCACGAAAAAAGCAAAAAACTTTTCCGAAAAGCAAAATTTGTAGAATCTGCCACCCTGAAAGCGTGGAAGCGCGACGGCGATAAATTTATTGATATTTTACTGTTTCAATTGCTGAAAAGTTCTTTTATTTAGTCTAAAAGTGCTCCAAAATAGGCGGCTGAAAAATTTTTTATCAAAAAAGTGGAAAAAAGTTTGCAAAATATTTGCAGGTTAAAAAAAAGTGCGTAACTTTGCACACGCTTTGAGACACGAAGCACACATAATAACTGGTGCGTTAGTTCAGTTGGTTAGAATACATGCCTGTCACGCATGGGGTCACGGGTTCGAGTCCCGTACGCACCGCAAGAAGAGTTTCAAGAGATTGAAGCTCTTTTTGTTTATATATGCTCCCCCCCCAGACTTTGCCGGTGAGCCATAAAAAGAAACAGTGTGGGCTCACCTGCAAAAGTTGGGGGGATAGCCAAAAAATATTATCTTCGCGCAGTTTTAAAACATAAGAAAATGCAGGACGAAAAAATATTGCTGGAATTAGCCCGTTTGATACTTCCATCAGGCTT
>SUXQ01000011.1 GCA_015060905.1 Bacteroidales bacterium
TACGTTTGTTGTTGTTGAGCCTGTGATAGTGTCGCTGCGGTTTATCATAAAGCCTTGAACGGTGCTAAGGCCGGGGAGGTAGTTTTCTGCATCTTCTTCGGTGTCTGCTGTGAAGATGGGGATTATAGTCTCACCAAATTTGTTGTCGGCGTCAAAAGTTGCAATATTGTTCTTTACGCTTGTGTATTTTTTGTTCCATTTTCCACCACCGGCTTCAAATACAAGGCGACGTGTGGGCTCTGTGGGTGTCAGACGACCTACGGGGTGTATGTGTCTATGGAACCACATTCCCAATCCGTAGGGAACTTTAGGTGTGGGTGCAACTTCGTACCATCCGTTGCTACTACCGTTCCAACCGAGGTTGAAGTGGAAGAGGGCATTCATGTCATAACCGTCGCATATGTATGAGTGGGCACCTCCACCTTCTGCCGATCCGGCTGCCCAGATGGGGCGTCCCTGACTAAGTTCGTCGGCGAGCATTGCGCGGTAAGCTTCATCGCCTTTGTTTTTGTAGTTGCCGTAGTTGTCGCTAATATAGTCCTCGGCGTAGCTGAAATATTTTACCATCTCTTCGATATAAAGACCTGCTCCTGTTGAATGGCCGTAACCAGCTCCGTTTGATATACCGCAGTGCATCATCAGACGTGCAATGGCTGTATCTTGTACTGCTCTAAGTGAGTCGTTGGTTGTTCGTGTGACACTCTCGTAACGGGGAAGCATGTTGTCCCAATCGTATGGGGGCTCTTTGTCGAAGTCTATACCCCATTTGTAACGGCCTGGAGTTTTTGTGTGGTTACCTTTGTCGTCAAGGACATCTTTGTTTACAATACTGTCGTATCCGAATGTATAAATTTTGCTGCCTTTGGGACGTATGGGCCATTTCCAATAGCGCATGAGCATTGCTTGTGCTGTTTGGGTACATCCTGTTGCTGGATCGTAGGAACTTGTTGTGGTGTCGCCATTCTGGATTATAGTTTCTGTTATGATGGGGCACATTATGTTGTATGGACGGCCTTGGTTGTACTTTATTTCTCCAAGCAAAGGCTGTACATTCTTGCGCAATGCAAAATCACTTTTGAGGAATGCTTTTTCTGCTGCTCTTTTCTCGGCTTTTGACTCTTCGGGGTAGTCGGCCGCTTTTTTAGCGACTGCTGCGTAAAGATCGAGCCATGTTTGTGCTGCGGGAGGAGTGTCGTACACGTCGAAGCAATCTTCGTTAGAATAGGCAAGAATGTCGCTCATGCCCTCTTGACCGCCGACAATGACAAAACCGCCATTTTGTGTGTCGTTGAAGATGTAGTAGGGTGTAATCTCTCCTGCTTTTTCGGCACGTACTTTGTTGATTTTTGCAGACTGGGTTATGTTGAAATTTTCATAACCGTTGTTTTGCATGAAGGCTTTGGCGATGGCTTCGGCCTCTGCTTCAGAGCGTTGCTGTGCTGCACCGGGCAACAATGTTGCTGATAACAACGCAAGTGAAAGTAAAAATTTTTTCATAAATATAATATAAGTTGATTTTAATATATTTTAGTATATTCACAATTCTTCACGATACAAAGGTATGTAATATTTTAATATTAAAAAATCATTTTTTTATTTTATGTATAGAAATAATGTTAAAAACCTGAAATAGATGTTTGTCTGTTGTACTTGCCGGGGTTGTAGTGTTTTTATTTTCTGTATTCTTTTATTGTGAAAGTGTTGTCTTTGTCGTTGCTTTTGCAAGGAAATATGTAAAATATTGTTTCCGGTGGCTTTGTAGGTACGAAAAAAAGTATTACCTTTGCACCGCCGATACGAGATATTGGCTAACTCTAATCATTAACCCATTAATAATTAAACAAATGGCAACAAAAATCAGATTGCAGAGAAGAGGTCGCAAACACTATGCGTTCTACTCAATTGTAATTGCAGATTCGAGATCTCCACGTGATGGAAAGTTTACTGAGAAAATCGGTACTTACAACCCCAACACCAATCCCGCAACAGTTGATATCAACTTCGAGCGTGCATTGTATTGGGTAAACACCGGTGCTATCCCCACAGACACAGTTCGCAACATCTTGTCACGCGAGGGCGTTTACATGATGAAACACTTGCAGGGCGGTGTTAAGAAGGGTGCATTTGACGAGGCTGCTGCTCAGGCTAAATTCGAGGCTTGGAAGAACAGCAAAGTTAATGCTCTTAACAGCATCAAAACAAAAGATGAGCAGGCTAAGGCTGAGTTGAAAAAGGCTCGTTTCGAGGCTGAGAAAGAGGCTAATGCTGCTATTGCTAAGAAAGTGGCTGATAAAAAAGCTGCTGAGGCATTGGCAAAAGCTGAGGCTGAGGCTGCTGCCGCTGCTGAGAATGCAGAGGCAACAGAGCCCGCTGCTGAGGCTTAATAGTCAGGCAGTTTTTCTTTACAGCTCATACAATATAAAAGCCGTCCATTCGGACGGCTTTTATATTGTATATAAGTTTACTTAATTTTTAAATATCAAATTTCCATTATCGCTATCGACTGTAACAGTGTGGTTGCGGTCGATAATGCCTGCAATCAGTTGTTTGGAAAGATCGTTCAGCAGGTAGCGTTGCAAGGCTCTCTTTATCGGTCGTGCACCAAACTGCGGGTCGAACCCTGTCTCGGCAAGCGTGCTTATTGCCTTGTCGGTAACGTGAAGGTTTACACCATTCTCACTCAAGCGTTTGCATATGTCTGCTACTTGTAAACGTACAATCTGCTCAATCTCCTCTTTGTTTAATGGGGTAAACATTATTGTTTCGTCTATTCTGTTCAGAAATTCGGGACGTATGGTCTTTTTCAACATTTCCAACAGGTTGCTTTTTGTCTCTTCGATAATCGCGTCGTGATTATTGTCGTTTATTTTTTCAAACTGCTCCTGTATGTAGCTGCTGCCCAAATTGCTTGTCATTATAATTATGGTGTTTTTAAAATTCACCACTCGTCCTTTATTGTCGGTCAGACGGCCGTCGTCGAGCACTTGCAACAGAATGTTGAATACGTCCGGGTGGGCCTTTTCAATTTCGTCGAAAAGTACCACTGAGTAGGGCTTTCTTCTGACAGCTTCGGTCAGTTGTCCGCCTTCGTCGTATCCTACGTACCCCGGAGGGGCGCCTATGAGACGCGAAACTGAGAATTTTTCTTGATACTCGCTCATGTCTATTCGCGTCATCATTGTGTCGTCGTTGAACAGATAGGCGGCGAGTGCCTTTGCCAATTCTGTCTTTCCTACTCCGGTTGTGCCCAGGAAGATGAACGACCCGATGGGGCGTTTGGGGTCTTGAAGGCCTGCGCGGCTTCGGCGAACAGCGTCGCTGACGGCGGCAATGGCCTCTTCTTGTCCAATGACGCGTTTGTGCAATTCTTCTTCGAGCGCCAATAGTTTCATGCTTTCACTTTGCATCATTTTGCTTACGGGGATTCCTGTCCAGCGTGATACGACGTCTGCAATATCCTCGGCGGTGACAACCTCTTTTATCATGGCGTTCCCACCTTGAGTTTCGTGGAGTGTCTTTTCTGTTTCGGCGATTCTGTCGTTAAGTTCTTTCAGTTTACCGTAGCGAATTTCGGCTACAAGGCCGTAGTTTCCTTCGCGCTCGGCTCTGTCGGCTTGTTGCTTGAGCTCTTCAATCTGTTGCTTGTCATTCTGAATGAGGTTGGCAAGCTCTTTTTCGTGCTGCCATTTTGCACGCTGGTTTTTCTCTTTTTCCTTAAGTTCGGATATCTCTTCGCTTAGTTGTGCGAGTTTATTTTCGTCTTTTTCGCGCTTGATTGCTTCGCGCTCAATTTCAAGCTGTTTGATGTGACGCGAAATTTCGTCAAGCTCTTCGGGCAGGGAATTGCGCTCCATGCGCAGCTTGGCGGCTGCTTCGTCGATAAGGTCTATGGCCTTGTCGGGCAGGAAGCGTTCGGTGATGTATCTGTCGCTGAGATTGACGGCGGCTATCAGTGCATCATCCTGTATGCTTACCTTGTGGTGACTCTCGTAGCGTTCTTTCAGTCCGCGCAGTATGGAAATTGTGCTCATCTTGTCCGGCTCGTTTACTACGACTGACTGGAAGCGGCGCTCGAGGGCCTTGTCTTTTTCGAAATATTTTTGATATTCATCGAGTGTGGTTGCGCCTATCGAGCGTAATTCGCCTCGTGCAAGGTCGGGCTTCAGAATGTTTGCAGCGTCCATTGCTCCTTCGCTTTTTCCTGCGCCGACGAGGGTGTGTATTTCGTCGATGAAAAGTATTATGTTTCCTTCGGATTTTAGTACTTCATTGACGACTGCCTTCAAGCGCTCTTCGAATTCTCCTTTGTACTTTGCGCCGGCAACGAGGGCTCCCATGTCCAATGAGTATATCTGCTTGTCGCGCAGATTCTCGGGAATGTCGCCCCGGACGATGCGGTGGGCGAGTCCTTCGACGATGGCTGTTTTTCCTGTTCCCGGCTCGCCTATGAGTATGGGGTTGTTTTTTGTGCGTCGGCTCAATATTTGTAATATGCGGCGAATTTCGTCGTCGCGGCCGATGACCGGGTCGAGCTTTCCGCTTCGTGCAGCTTCGTTCAGGTTTATCGCATATTTGCTGAGCGATTGGTAGCTCTCCTCGGCAGTTTGCGATGTTACTTTCTCGCCTTTGCGCAGTTCGTTGATGGCGGCTTTAAGCTCTTTTTCGCCGACGCCTGCCTCTTTCAGGATTTTCGATGCTGTGCTGTTTACGGTGAGCAGGGCGAGGAACAGCGGCTCTAACGATACATATTCGTCGCCTTGTTGCTTGGCGTAGTCTGCGGCTTTTGTGAGTATTTCGTTACTCTCGCGGCTGAGGTAGGGCTCGCCGCCTGATACTTTGGGCAGACTTTTTTCGGCTTTTTCTGCCTGCTCTTTTATCTGTTGGATGTTTGCTCCTGTTTTATGCAGAAGAAACATACTCACTTGTTCGCCTACATTGATAATGGCGTTTAGGATGTGTACAGGCTCTATGGCTTGCTGTCCTAATGATTGTACTCGGCTGATTGCGGCCTGTACTGTCTCTTGTGCTTTAATTGTAAATTTGTTGAAGTTCATATTTTAATCTCCTTTCGATTGAATATGAACAAATAGCGAGCCAATTAAGTTTTTAGCGACAAAATGACATACAAGCTGTCATTTTGTCGCTAAAAACCTTGCTTATTGTTGAAATTTTATTAAAGTGCGTCGCATTCGGCGAGCCACAGGGTGCTGCATGCGTCGGTGGGCATTTTCCAATCGCCGCGCGGGCTGAGGCTGCAACTGCCTACTTTGGGGCCGTCGGGCATGCACGAGCGTTTGAATTGTTGTGCAAAGAAGCGTCGGCAGCAGGTTGTGAGCCATTTTTTTATTGTTTCTTTGTCGTATGTGCCCTCAAATGCTTGTGTGGCAAGATAGAATATTTTTGCGGGGCTGTAGCCGTTGCATATTATATTATAAAGGAAAAAGTCGTGTAGTTCGTAGGGGCCTACAAGGTCTTCTGTCTTTTGTTTGATGTTGCCCTTTTCGTCGGCGGGTATAAGCTCGGGGGATATTGGGGTGTCTACAATGTCGAGCAGGGTGGTGCGTATAGTTTCGTTGCTGTTGCTCTGTGCTATATGCTTGACTATGTGCTTGATGAGTGTTTTTGGGACGGATGCGTTTACTCCGTACATGCTCATGTGGTCGCCGTTGTATGTTGCCCATCCGAGTGCAAGCTCCGATAGGTCACCGGTGCCTACAACAAGGCCGTTTCTCTGGTTGGCAATGTCCATGAGTATCTGTGTACGTTCGCGTGCCTGTGAATTTTCGTAGGTAATATCGTGCTTGGTTGCGTCGTGCTCAATGTCCTTGAAGTGTTGTATGCAGGCCTCCTTTATGGAAATTTCGCGTATGGTTGTGCCGAGGTTTTTCATCAGCTCTATGGCGTTGTTGTATGTTCGGTCGGTTGTTCCGAATCCGGGCATTGTTACGGCGATAATTTCTTTGTGCTCTTTGTTCAGAAGGTCAAAGGCGCGGGCGGTAACAAGCAGGGCGAGCGTTGAGTCGAGTCCGCCTGATATTCCTATTACGCATGTTGCTGCGTGTGTGTGTGCTATGCGTTTGGCAAGTCCCGCAGCCTGAATATTGAATATCTCTTCGCAGCGCTCGGGTAGTTCCTTGCCTTGCGGAATGAATGGCGATGGGTCTGTTTTTCGTGTCAGTCGGTCGAGTGTTTTTGCTTTTTTGTTGATAAAAGTTTCGTGAACTTCTATGTTACTGTACTCTTCGCTCGTCTCTCTAAAGGTTGTATTGTTCATGCGGCGGAAGCGCAACTTTTCTACGTCAATTTCGGATATTATAAGCCGGCTCTCTGTCGAGAAACGTTTGCTATTGTTTATTATTTTGCCATTTTCGGCAATGAGTGCGTTTCCTGCAAATACTGTGTCGCCCGAGGATTCTCCGTATCCGCAGCTTGAGTATATGTATCCGCTTATCGAGCGTGCGCTCTGTTGCTTGCATTGCTCTTTAAGTGAGTCGTACTTTCCTGCTGTTTCGCAGTTTGCTGCCGGTGAGAATATAATTTCCGCGCCTTTTGCTGCCAATATACTGCCCGGTGAGATTGTTGCATTAAAATCCTCGCCAATTTCTATGGCGAATGTGTAATCTGTCGTGCGGAAAAGTTGTTGTTTGTTTATGTTTACCGTTTGATTGCACAGTGTTACGGTCGCATTTTCGGGTAGGAATTTTGATGATGCGAACCATCTTTTCTCTGTGTATCCTTGATGGTTGCAGATATATTTTTTAGGTACAATGCCTACAATTTCGCCTCGCCATAGGACAACTGCGCAGTCGAGCAGTGTGCTGTTGTATGCAACGGGCACTCCTGCGATTATTATAGTTTCGCAGTTTTTCGTTGATTCGAGCAGTGTGGCGAGTGCTTTTTCGGCTCCTTTTATAATCGTAGGCTGCAGGAAAAGGTCGCCGCAACTGTATGAGGTTATTCCTAATTCCGGAAAAAGAATTATTTCCACATTGTTTTTTTCAGCCTCAGCAATAAGAGGAAGCATTTTCTCAATGTTGTATGCGCAATCGGCCACTCGTAACGAGGGTATTGCTGCCGCCACTTTTATATATCCGTAACTCATTATATATATAAATAAGGTGTAAATTATTCCTATGCTGCAAATTTCTTACAAAAAATACTTTATAGCAAAAAAAAATAAAAAAAAGTGCGAGAAAATTTGCATAATAATTAAAATGATTATAAATTTGCAACGAGTTTAAAAGATGGCTGATGAAGAAATATACAACAATAGAACTAAGAACCGAACTTGAAAATGCCGGGATAAGGGCAACCGCTCAGCGTATTGCAATTTTAGGTTTCATGCGTGAAAATCCTGTGCATCCTACAGCCGAGTTTGTGTATGAAGCGTTGCGCGACAAAGTAGGCTCGCTATCTTTGACAACAGTTTACAATACATTGCGACTTTTTGTAGAGCATGCTCTTGTAACGATGCTTACCATTGATGATACTTTTCGCTGTTTCGACGGAAATGTAGAGATGCACGCTCATTTGATGTGTCGCAACTGTAAAAAAATTATTGATATGCCGATGCCAAAAGAGATTGCCGCTTTCCTCGATGGAATTGATAATTTTCAGGCAGATGAAGTTCAGTTGTATGTAAAAGGAATTTGTAAAGAATGTAAATAAGATAATTATAAACCGTTAAAATTGATATTATTATGAAAAAGTTTATTTGTTCAGTATGTGGTTATGTTCATGAAGGTGATGCAGCTCCCGAAAGATGCCCTCAATGTAGAGTTCCTGCCGATAAGTTCAACGAACTTGTAGAAGGTAAGCTGGAATTTGTTCAAGAGCACGTTATCGGTGTAGCAAAGGGTTGTGACGACGAGATGATTAAAGACCTCAATGCTCATTTTATGGGTGAGTGTACCGAAGTTGGTATGTATCTTGCAATGAGCCGTCAGGCCGACCGCGAGGGTTATCCCGAAATTGCCGAGGCTTTCAAACGCTATGCATGGGAAGAGGCTGAGCATGCTGCCAAGTTTGCCGAACTTCTTGGTGACGTTGTTTGGGATACAAAGACCAACCTCGAGAAACGTATGAATGCTGAGTCGGGTGCATGTGCCGATAAGTTCAGAATTGCTAAGCGTGCTAAACAGCTTGACCTCGATGCTATTCACGATACAGTTCACGAAATGTCTAAGGACGAGGCTCGTCACGGTAAAGGTTTCGAGGGATTGTATAACAGATATTTCAAGAAGTAATATACATTGTTCCATAAAAAATCTCAGGCGTGAGCCTGAGATTTTTTTTATGAATCAGTTCTTTAGATTTTCGAAGAAGAAGTTGGTTATCATTTCGAACATCTGACGGCGGGTGTTCGAGCCGTAATATATGCTGTGGTTGCTGTCGGGGTATATTGCAGTCTGGAACTGTTTGCCGGCTTGCGTCAGGGCATATATGTAACGTGTCATGTTGCGGAAGTGGACATTGTCGTCGGCTGTTCCGTGAATGAGCAGTAATTTTCCATGCAGTTTATCGACGTTTACTATTGCCGAGCCTTTGTCGTATCCATCCTTATTCTCTTTGGGTGTGCGCATGTATCGCTCGGTGTAAACTGTGTCGTAGAATCGCCAGTCGGTGGGGGCGGCTATTGCTACGCCTGCCTTAAATACGGGTGTACCTTCGCTCATGGACATAAGGGTGTTGTATCCGCCGAAACTCCAGCCCCAGATTGCAATGTTTCCTTTGTCTACGTAGGGTAGTGTGCCCAGATATTTTGCCGCTTCCACTTGGTCTTTCGATTCGTATGTTCCGAGAGACATATATGTGCATTTGCCGAATTTTGTTCCGCGACCGGCCGTTCCGCGACCATCGACGCTAACCATTATGAATCCGTTGCTTGCCATATAGCTTTCAAAAAGTCCGCCGCCATATTGTCCTATTGCCCAACTGTCTTTTACTTTTTGTGAGTAGGGACCGCTATATTGGTGCATTATCACAGGGTATTTTTTGTTCTTGTCGAAATTGGCGGGCTTTATCATCCATCCGTAGAGTTTAACGCCGTCGCTCGTGGTGAAGGTGAAAATTTCCTTTTGTCCCATATTTATGTTTTCGAGATTTTCTACAAGCTCTTTGTTGTCGAGGATGGTGGCGAGTTTTTTGCCGTTATTGTCGTTTAGGGTTACAATGGGCGGGGTTGTGAGATTCTGATAGGTGTTTACAAAATATTTCATTCCTTTGCTGAAGGTTGTGCTGTTTGTGCCCTCCTTCTGTGTGATGCGTACTTTTTTGTTTTTCGCGTCAATTTTGTATGTTGCACTTTGTGTGGGGTTGCCTTCGTTGCTCGAATAGTAAAGGATGTTTTTTGCTTCGTCCCAACCGAGAAGGTCGCTTACGTCGTATTCTCCTTTTGTTAGTTGCTTGACAAGATTACCGCCGATGGTGTATAGGTACAGGTGGTTGTATCCGTCACGCTCGCTGGGCATGATGAAGTGATTCTTGTAGAATGCAAGCTGTTGATAGGTTGGCTCGTTGATATATTCGGGGCTTTCTTCGCGCAATATGCGTTTGCAGATTCCTGAGAGGGGGTTAGCTTGGAAAATGTCAAGCTGATTCTGGTGACGGTTAAGTGTCATTACCGCAAGAAAGTCGGGGTCTTGTGTGAATTCTATGCGGGGAATATAGTCTGTGCTGTCGATGGGCAGTGCCAGCTTGCGTGTGACGCGACTCTTTATGTCAAAGGTGTGTACGGTGACTGTCGAGTTTTGCGCTCCGGCTACGGGGTATTTGTAGCTGTATGGTTTTTTATAATCGTCATATTCGTGGTTGCTTGCGTCTGTGGGGATGTACATGGGCATGTCGTAGTTCATTACTTTGCTCTCGTCGTAGCGTATGTAGGCCAACATTTTGCTGTCGGCGCTAAAGTCGAATGAACGGCTTGTGGCAAACTCTTCTTCGTAAACCCAATCGGGGATTCCGTTGATTATTTCGCCAAACTTTCCGTCTGTGGTTATTTGTGATTCGCTGCTGTTGAAGAGTAGCTTTACAAGATAGAGATTATTTTCGCGGGCGAAGGCTATCATTGTGCCGTCGGGCGAGAATATAGGCTCTTGCTGGGGACCATTCTCGGAGAGTGGTTGCAGTTTGTTGTTCTTGCGTGAGAATATGTGGTATTCGGCTGTGAATGAGCGACGGTAGATGTAGTTTGTACGTGTCTGTATGAGCATTCGCGCTTCGTCGGGCGAGAATTTAAAGCCGTCGATGCGTTTGAAATTACAGCCTCGGGCGGTGTTTATGTTGAAGATGGTGTCTGTCACTTCTCCGCTCTTGAATGAGTAGCTTAGCACCATCTTGCGGTCGCTGCTCATCTTGGCAAAGTGCTCGCCGTCGTTCATGGGGTGTATGCCCGAGAAGCCTCTTGCGCTGTATGTGCCGTTTATTACTTCTTTAAGTTCAAGGTCTCGCTTGGTTGCGTAGCTTGTTGCTATTGCCGCGAATGATAATAAAATGAGTAGTGTCTTTTTCATTATTTATTTTGTTTTTCTTTTTTCTAAGATGCGAAGATACTACAAAGAAATGAAAGTATACACGTTTGGGGATAGATTATATAAAGATAAACAACAAATTGCTTTGTTGTTTGGTGGGGTGTGCGTTGATGATGCAGGGTGAATATGGGGCGGTCGAAGGGGGGCTATTCCTCGCCTTCGGGTGTGTGCAATATTAGTGTTGTTGCGCCTAATGTGATTATTGCTCCGTCCTCTATGCGCAGTCTTTCTTTGTTGCCTAATATGCGGTTCATCACAAATGTGCCTGTGATGCTGCTGTTGTCGCGTATGGTGTATACGAGTGAGCCGAAGGCGTCGCGCTTGACGTTTATTATGCAGTGGCGGCGGTCCATGCTGCGGTCTTTGGTCTCTATGGGAAGGGTAATTTCGGTACCTTTGTTGTAGCGGCCTATCATATTGTCGCCTTCTTTTAGATTGAGCGTCTGTTTAAAGCCGAAGCAATTCTCGACAACGACTATGTGTCCCAGATTTTCTTCAACCTCTTCGATGTTGTTCTCTCCCACTCTTATGGTGAAACTTTTTCTGCATCCTTCACATTCAAATACAACGGCTTGACCTATGGGATAATCGCTGGCGTCGAATACTATAGGGTGGTCACATTTTGGACATATTACTCTTTTCATGTGTGGGAGTTGCTTTATTGATGTTTAAAAATCCATGCATCGGGGAATGTTGCCTGAATGCTTGATAGTGAGGATTGTGCTTCTGCTTGTGTATCGTAGCTGCCTGCCGATATGCGGAAACGGCCGTTGCTTTTTACTTTTGTATAGCCGAACTGTGCTTTTGATGTTAGTTCTTTTATTGCAAGGTCGGCGTTTGTTTCGGTGGGACTGCTTGCTACTATTATGTGGTATTTTGTTGCAGGTGCAATCTCCGGCTGGTTATCCGACTGGCTTTCTGTCGGTGTTTCAACAACTTCGGTGGTTGCCGCGGTGGTTGTTGCAGTCTCTTGTTTTACTGATTCTTCTATGGGGCATATTTCGCAAGTGCTTTTTGTCACTGCTGCGGGTGCAGGTGCGCTTACTTGCTGCATCATGGATATTTGTTCGGGTGATGCGAAATTTCCAAGCGAGGCTTTTGTGTCGTTCTTGAATGTGTGCTCGCTCAGCGGGGTTACAAATATGAACATGATGATGATGGCCGCTGCCGCTGCTATATATTGCGATACGCGGTGACGGTTTATTTTTATTGTAATTGTGGGCTCCTCTTTATGTGAGAGCATGGGGATGGGAAGGGGTATCATTCCGTAGTTGTCGGGGTCGTCGATGCAGTTCTCTGCCGGCTCGAATGAAATTGTTCCCTCGATATTCATTGATAGTACTCCCAATTCTCCGAAGTATAGCTGCCCTTTACGCGATAGACGTTTTTTCAGTTTCTTTACGTCGTCTTTCATCAGGATGGCTGCCTGATTGTAGGAAATGCCATACTGCTGCATGTAAGCTGTGGTCAAGAGGGCGTCCTCCATTGTTATCTGTGGATTAAAGCCCAAAGTGCGACGCGGGGGCATATATATCTGCTCATCGGCATTGTAATGTGCCGGAATACGCTGTGACAGAAATGCTCCGAAGCCCGGTATTATGACGCAGTCGTGACCGGCTATCAGTCGTGAAATATGTTTGTCTATACTTATCATCGGAGCAAAATTAATTATTTTTTCTGTATTTACAGCATTTATTTTCTACTTTTTGCTTTTTGTGCTGTTGTTTTTTCAAAATATAAATAATAGAGCATGGGAGTTTTCCCATGCTCTATTATTTATATTTATTTAGAATGCAATACCCAATCGGAATCCAATGTTGTTGAGTGTACTTTGTTTGTAGCTCATTATGTTGCATTTGTTGGTTGCGAAACTGTAATAGAGTGCCATGTGAAAGCCTACTCCGTTGGCCCAGGGGTAGTAGTTGAAGCCTACTTCGGGGGACATATAGAAGCCCCATCGGTCTTGACTTTTTTCGAAAATGTAATAATAGTTGTTGAATTCCGAATAGCACATTCCTAATTTCATTCCTACGTATGGTTGAAAATCGGCCTCCATGATGCGGTAACGCATGGCAACTCCGAATGGCAGGGTGAACATCTGGTGCTGCTGGCGGCTGCTCATGCTCAGTGTTTCGCCCAGCGATATTGTGCGGCGCGAGAAATATTCGTTGTTTGTATGAAAGTTAAGGAAGGCTCCCAGCGAAAAATCTTTGGTAATGTAATATCCGCCTTCGAAGTTCATACCCCATCCGCTGGCTCCGTTTGAGAATTCGTTTCCTAAGGGAATGTTGAACTGCCAATCGACATTGAAATAGCTGTTGAGTGATGCTTGGGCTTTGCCGGTAGAGGGGTAGACTGCTGCTATCAGCAGTATTGCTCCAAACAATATTTTTCTGATAGTTTTCATGCTGTATCTTTTTTAAGTTGTTATTTTTATGGTTATTTTGATAGGTACGACGATTGCGAGAATGCTTGGTTTATTCCGTCAATGGTCTTGCTCATGCTCAAGGAGTTACCGCTGAGAAGGCCGCAGATGTATGCGTTCCAGATGACTGTCAATTTATCTGTGTCGACAGTGCGGCTGTTCATATTTACTAATTCTCCGATTATTGAGCCGGTGCTGAAATTGTATGGCACGTAGAATGGATAGTACCATCCGTAGCTGTTCCAATTCCAATAGCCGGGGTAACTGTTCCACCAGGGGTTCCCGTTTATATAATCGTAATAATAATAGGTGGTACTTACGTAGCTTAGTTGCAGGATTGCATCGGCTTCTTCGGGAATTTCAACCTCGGTGTAACCATAATCTATCATGTTTTGACGAAATTCGTCGATGATTTTCTGTGACGAGGTGTTGTTCCAATAATTTGGGGTATTCTGATTGCTTATCAGTAATATGCTGTCTATTGCATAAAATGTGTTTATGCTCGAATAGTCGGCATTTTTATCGTAATTGGTGTATACGAGGTAATCGTCGTCGAGCTTGTCTGTATCGGGGTTTTGCTCACATGCAGCTAACATTAGTGTGAGCAGTGGTAATAATAGCAATTTGTTTCTCATGATTGTAAATTTTAGGTTGTTTGATTATTTTTTGCGAATGAGTTTATGCTTGGGATCTTTCGATGCGGGTTGCATGTTTTTATTGATTTTTACAAGTGCACTGTCGCCCTTTGCCATCAGATGTATGGGCGGGTTGTTGTTGGCCGAGATTAGTTGGTAAATGACGATGGTGCTGTCGTTGGGTGTGCCTATAATGACAATGCTTTCTCCGTTGTCCTGCTGTTTTATGGTTGTTGTGTCGCTTGTAACGGTCGAAAGGATTGTATAGGTTCCATTCTCGTCCCATCCGAGGCTTTTTATTGTAAGGGTGTAGTCGGCAATGGTGCCATTGTCCATGGGCATCAGTCCCTCGTAGACGAATGTTTGAAGGTCGGCTACGGTTGAGTCGTTGGGCATGAAGATGCTGTCTGTCTCTGTCTCAAGAACAATTCCTTGTTGTTTGTTATTGCTGCAAGAACCACACGAGGTTATCAGCAGTGACGTTGCTGCAAATGCTAAAAAAATACTTTTTTTCATTTTACTTATAATTTTTAGGTTATATGCAAAATAAACGTTGTGTGGGGGCTTGGGGTTTGAACAGGGTTATTAATAATGAGAAAAAAATGTTTCTCTGCGTTAAAATGTGATCGGGGCGGGGATAAAACAATAAAGACTGTCTCAATAAAATGAAACAGTCTTTATTGTTGTTTGTCCGGTAGTTTCCGGTGTTTATCGGCTTATGCTTTTGTTGTATGCGGGTGTGTGTTTGTGTGTAGCTTTTGCTTTTATATTTGTTTCGGCTTGCGGGAATGTGCCGTTTACAATATAATATATGGTGTTGTATAGTAGATATTCTTGTGTGCTTCCGAGCTTGTGGATATTATATAGGTCGTCAAGCTCGTTTATTGTGTGGTTGGGGGTAATGCCATAGGGGTACATGCTTTCTCCTTCGCCATTATCGATAAATGCTGTTGCCGGGGTTATTGCGAAATTGTATGGCGACTCGATTTTTTGTGTTGTTATATTTTCGCCGACTGTTTTTTCGCCTATCACTATTGCGTTGTTGTAGCCGAGTGTATTTTGCAGTGCGCTGATGAGTACTTCGGCTGCTCCTTGGGTTGTTGTACCGCTTATTATGTATAATTTATTTAATGATAAGGTGTTTGCTGCTGTGTATTTGTAGGTTGTATCTTGTTCGCTGTTTGTGCTGTTGTGTGTGAGTTTGCAGATGGTTTTTCCTGTGTTTTCCGGGGCGACTATCATGCTTGCTAATTCCGAGACGACAGAGATACTGCCTCCGTTGTTGTAACGTAGGTCTAATATTAGTTCGGTTATATTCTGTTGCTTGAATTTCTCGATGGTTGATAATGTTTTTTCTTTACTATCTTGTGAAAAACTGTTATATACTATGTAACCTATTTTGTGGTCGCGTTGAGTGTAGATGGTGTCAAGGCAGAGGTCGCACGAGGATAGGGGGGTGGCTGTGTCTATTTGCAGTGTGTCAGCATCCATCCACGTGTACTCCATATTCTCCTCGTCGAGTATTATTTTGCTTGTGTAGAGGGTTGTTGCTTCGCCTCTTTCGAGGTATCCGTAATTACTCGAACTTATACTGTTTTTTCCTACTTGTGTTATCCAATTTCCGCGTTTAAGGCCTGCGCGCTCGGCAGGTGACCCCGGCTCGACAAATAGTACAAGGGCATAATATTTGCTTTTTTGTTTATTCAACGGGTCGCGTAGAATTGTGAAGTTTATTCCGTAACTTGTGTTTGTGGCACTATCGGCAAAGTGAGAGTATTTGTCTCCTTTGTCTAATAGTGATTTGAAAAATACTTCTCTTTTTGAAAAGAATGATTGACGGTTGGGCTCTTTTATTGAGTCGTTCCACAAATAAACCTCTTGCATTTTTTGGAATATCCATTGGTTTTCTTGCGTAAGTTCAAGATACTCGTAAGTCCTATCTTCGCCACAGCCAATCAGACACATTGTTGCAATTAACAAGTATGCTATAATGTTGTATTTCATCTTATTTTGTTTCATGGGTGTTTAGTTTGCAAAAGTACGTCTTTTTCGACCTTTTACAAACATTTTTTACTAAATTTATTTTTCTGTTTATTGTGATTATATTTCTTCTTTTACATTTTATGATATTTGTTTGAATTTTTGTATGTATTTTGTTATTCTGTTATTTTATTTTTTGTAATTTTGCCTTCAAAGGCGAAAATTTACTGTACTTACTGTAAAATATCGAAGCAAACTTTTTATTTTGTTTGTTCGTGTATTTGTGAAAAATACGAGTTTTATACTTGCGCAGTAGTATGGATGCCGGCAAGGGGAATATAGCTTTTTTCTTGTGTAACAACGGATAAGGTTGTATGTGAATATGAAAAACAATACAAAATATATGCTGACACAAATTATAAATGCAAAGATTCTTACTCCACAGGGGTGGTTGAAGGATGGCTCTGTCATTATCAGAGACAATAAAATTCTCGAGGTTACAAACTGCGACCTTGCAGTTGTCGGTGCCGAACTTTTCGATGCAAAGGGCATGTGCGTTGTGCCCGGAGGTGTTGAGATTCATGCTCACGGTGGTGGCGGGCGAGATTTTATGGAGGGTAGCGAGGATGCTTTCCGTACAGCGGTTGCTGCGCACATGAAGTATGGTACAACCAGCTTTTTCCCGACACTCTCTTCATCGACAATCCCCATGATAGAGGCTGCTGCCGAAACTTGTACTAAATTGATGAACGAGCCTGACAGTCCCATTTTGGGATTGCACCTCGAGGGACACTATCTTAATATGAAGATGGCCGGTGGACAAATGCCCGAGAATATCAAGAATCCCGACCCTATGGAGTATATTCCTCTTGTGGAAAAATGGGGGTGTATCAAACGTTGGGACGCTGCGCCCGAACTTCCCGGTGCAATGCAGTTTGGAAAATATATAACCGCTAAAGGTATTCTTGCATCTGTTGCGCACACTCAGGCCGAGTATGATGATATTCATGTTGGTTACGCCAACGGCTTTACACATGCGACACACTTCTACAATGCAATGCCCGGATTCCACAAACGCCGCGAGTATAAATACGAGGGAACGGTGGAGAGTATATATTTGCACGATGATATGACAGTAGAGGTTGTTGCCGACGGTATTCACGTTCCGCCCACAATTTTGCGATTAATATATAAGATTAAGGGTGTCGAGCGTGCGTGTGTCATTACCGATGCTCTTGCTTGTGCAGCGAGTGACAGCTCTGTGGCGTTCGACCCGCGTGTAATCATCGAGGATGGCGTTTGCAAACTAGCCGACCGTTCGGCTCTTGCAGGCAGTGTGGCTACTATGGACCGCCTCATTCGCACATTGGTGCAGAAGGCCGAAATTCCACTCGAGGATGCTGTGCGTATGGCGTCGGAAACTCCTGCCAAGATTATGAATGTGTACGATCGTAAAGGCTCGTTGCAGAAAGATAAAGACGCTGATATTCTTATTCTTGATGATGACTTGAATATTCGTGCCGTTTGGGCTATGGGTAAGCTTGTGGAAGGAACTTACTCTTTATAATTCTATAAGTGATACAATAAAAAAGTGAGTGTCAATTTTTATTTTTGACACTCACTTTTTTATTGTGCTGTATATTTTATTTCTTTATATTGCTCTCTTCGAGGCCATAATGTTTGGCTGCATCCTCGCGTTTAAGAATAATGGCAATGATAATTGCAATAATGCCGAAGCAGGCAAAGATTGCCATTGGCAGCGTGTAGTCGTATGTGGTACCCGTTGCGCTCTCCACAGTAGAGTATTTTTCAATTACCCAGCCTATGAGCACAGGTACCATCGACAGGCCAATATTCTGAATGTAGAATATTATCGCGTATGCCGAGCCCAACTGCTTCATGGGAATTATCTTAGGTACCGACGGCCACAGTGCCGAGGGGACAAGCGAGAATGATATTCCCAAAAGAATCATCACTATTATTGCGAACCAACCGTAGCCGAGAATGGGCAGCGCAAAAAGTATGTGTACGGCTGTCAGAAGGAAAGAACCTATTATCATCAGTGTCGCACCTTTGCCTATGCGGTCGTACATTGAGCCGAACACCGGGGTCAGCAATATTGTTCCGAAAGGAATCATTGCGGGGATAAGGCCGGCAAGGTCGGGGGTAACATTATATTTATATATCATCACCTTTGTGGCGAATTTCAAGAATGGGAATACACCCGAGTAGAACATCAGGCACAGCAGTGTAATCAGCCAGAAGCCTTTGTTGGTGAAGATAAGCTTAAGGTCGCTCATCTTGAAACTCTCCTCTTCGTCGGCTGCATTTTCGCCCGAGCAATCGAGTTTTTTGTCCATCACGCAGTATGCAAGATAGGCTATAAGACCTATGCACAGCAGTGCAGCTCCCAGCAGCAGGGGCGATGAAATTCTCCCGAAGGCTTTTACCATAGGCAGACTGCACGCGAGCGCTGCGGCTGTTCCTATACGCGCCATTGCTACCTGAAGTCCCATAGCAAGGGCAAGCTCGTGGCCTGTGAACCATTTTACAATTACTTTAGTAACGGTTATTCCCGTAATTTCGGCTCCCATTCCAAAGATGGCAAAGCCAAGCGTGGCCAAGGCCACCTGCATGGGGTAACCGAAAAGTGTAGCGTCACCGAAACTATTGTCTATTGCGTACCATTTGAGCAGTGCTCCGGCAAACATCAGTGCGCAGCTCATTGTTCCTGTGAAGCGTATGCCGCATTTGTCGAGTATTATTCCGCCGAAAAAGAGCATCAGCAGAAATACGTTTATATAGCCGTATGCTCCCGAGAAAAAGCCATATTCGCTGCTTGTCCATCCGAGGCCACCCTCGGCTACGCTTTTTGTGAGAATATCCTCGAGCGGTGCCATAATGTCCGTGATAAAATATCCGCACATCATGGTGAACGATACTATTATCATTGCTCCCCAACGTGCCGCGGGCGAGTCGTTTAGTCTTTTCTGAATATTTTGTGTAAGTGTCATTTTGTCGTTATTTTAAGAATTTATTTTACCCATTTGTCAAGCCATGCGAAGAATGTTCGTTGCCACAATATTCCATTTTGGGGCTTCAACACCCAGTGATTTTCGTCGGGGAACAGCAGCAACTGTGCGGGTACTCCGCGCAACTTTGCGGCGTTGAAGGCTGCCATCGACTGCGATGCGAGGATGCGGTAGTCGCGCTCGCCGTGAATGAGAAGAATGGGGGTGTCCCACTTTTCCACGAAGCGGTGGGGTGAACAGGGGTAGCTATTTTCTGTCTTTTTGTTTTTCTCGTAGGGTGCGCCGCCGAGGTCCCAATTTGTGAACCACGACTCTTCAGTTTCGTAGTATTGTTGCTCCATATTGAAAAATCCATCGTGGGCGATGAATGCCTTGAAGCGTTTCTCGTGGTGTCCGGCCATCCACATTGCTGTGTAGCCGCCGAAGCTCGCTCCCACGCAGCCCAGACGATTATTATCGACGTAAGGCTCTTTTGCAAAGTCGTCGATTGCCGCAAAGAGGTCCTGCATGCACAGGCCGCCATAATCGCCGCTGATAGCCTCGTTCCACTCCTGTCCGAATCCGGGGAGTCCGCGTCGGTTGGGGGCGATTATTATATAGTCGTTGGCTGCCATTATCTGGAAATTCCAACGGTAGCTCCAAAATTGGCTTACGGGCGACTGAGGGCCTCCCTGACAGAAGAGCAGGGTGGGGTATTTTTTGTTGGGGTCGAATTTCGGGGGGTAGATGACCCACGAGAGAATCTCTTTGCCATCGACAGACTTGCACCAGCGGCTCTCAACTTTTCCGCGCTCAATCTGGTCGAGAATATGTTTATTCTCGTTGGTGAGTTGTGTTATTTTTCCGTCGGCTTTTGCTTCCACTGTGTAAATGTCTGTCGGCTCGCTTATTGACTGACGTGTGGCAATAAGCTTGTCGCCCAGCATTGCAACGGATGTGTAGTCGTAGTCGCCACTTGTGATTTTTGTCAGTTTGCCGTCAAGGTCAATATTGTATATCATTGTTGCGCCGTGCCATACGCCTGTAAAGTATAGGCTTTTGCCATCGGGTGCCCAGCAGTAGCTTTCGACGCTGCTGTCGAAGGGTTTTTCGCTGATGTATTTTTGTTCGCCGTCGGCAATATTCATCACACACAGACGATTCTGGTCACTCTCGTAGCCGTCGCGTTTCATGCTGAGCCATGCGAGGTGTGTGCCGTCGGGCGAGAATGTGGGGGCTGTGTCGTAGCCGTAGTTGGCTGTTTTTTCATTCATCTTGCAAAGGTTAACGGATGTTCCGTTCTCGGTGTTGTAAAGGTAGATGTCTGTGTCGGTGCTTTTTGTGTACTCGACGCCCATTTTCTTTACGCAAGAGTATGCTATCTTTTTCGAGTCGTTGCTCCATGCAAGCTGCTCGACGCCTCCGAAAGGTCGGTTGGGGCAGTCATATTTTGTTCCTTCGAGAATGTCTTTCCCGTCGCTGATGCTGTTGCCGTCAAACTGTGCGATGAAGGGGTGGGGGGCTGTTGTCAGCCATTCGTCCCAATGTTTATACATAAGGTCGTCGATTACCACTCCTTGCGACAGGGGAAGGTCGGGGTGTTTTTCAGCTGTACTCTCCTTTATGGGTATTTGCCGGATAAGAATTACGCTCTTTTCGTCGGGCGAGAATAAAAAGCCGTCTACGCCCTTTTCGCAGTTGCTCAACTGTTTGCGGTCGCTGCCGTCGGGGTTCATTTCCCACACTTGACTGCTGCCGCTTGCGTTTGAGAGGAAGGCTATTTTTGTGCCGTTCTTTATCCACATTGCGCCACTTTCGTTGTTTGCTGTTTGTGTCAGCAGTGTCTGCTCGCTGCCGTCGGCCTGCATTATGTGCAGTGTGTGGTGGCTTTTGTTCTGTTGTACGCTATAATAGCTGACGCTGTACACAATTTTGCTTGCGTCGGGCGACACGCTTACTGCGCCTATGCGTCCCATTGCCCATAGGGCTTCGGGTGTCAGGCGTCCGTTCTCTACTTTTATGGACGATTTTCCGATTATTTCTGCTGCATCTGTCTGTGGGGTGCTCTCGGGGGCTCCGCCGCATCCTGTTATTGCAGCGCTTGTTATCGCTATTGCTGCCATAATTGATTTTATACCTTTCATATATGTGTTTTTTGAGTTTTGTGTTTTATGGGTTACAAAAATAGTGCAAACGAACGTAACACAAACTTGCTTGCAGGTTACAAAGTGAGTGCAGCCTATTTTTGCAGTGTTCATAGTGCAAAGATAGTAAAAGGCTCGGGATAAAAAAATATGTTTACTTTTTTATCCCGAGCCTTTTATTTGCTCTTGTAAAATTATTGCTTTTTACTTCTTGTATCGATTATAGGTTATTCTTTTTTCAATAACGCATTTATAAAATCATCGTTAATATGGTATGAGCCATCCTCCATTATTGTGCCATCTTTTAGCAAAATCTCAAGATGAGGAATACCCGAGAATTTAAAATCATGTGATAAAATTTTCCACATATCTGCACTGACACGCACATTCTCTCCTTTTATATTGTTCTCTGTAAAGAATTTATTTACTGCATCTTCGGGGTTTGACGGTTCGTCGCACACATATACGAAACGCACTTTACCCGCATATTTTTCGACAAGCTCGCGGTGACGCAACATTCCCGCCTTGCATGGACCGCAGCCGAGCCCCCAAAAGTCTATTATTATCTGCTCGCCCGGATACTTTTTATTGAGCGAGGCGAGAAATTTTGTAACCTCGGGGAGCATTTTCTTTTCTGTCGTGCCACCCTCTTTCTCGGAAACGAGCTTACGCAGTGTGGCAAGGGCATTTGCCGCTATCAGGGGGTTGGTAAAGAAGGGCATTGCACTGGCAAGGTCCTCCATTAGTTCATCAACATCATCTTTGCCTAAACATTCTACTATTGAACGCTGGAACAGCATACAGTTGCCAATGCCCAAACGCTCCTGCATCTTATCGAGGACATTGCGATAAATGTATTCTTTAGTGGGAATAGAATCGTAACCTATTGCCGATGCAAGCTCAACAACCTTTTCGTTGTATTTTCCAAAATAGTGCGGGCCGTAACTTAACTTTTCTTCTGCATCAGTTGATTCACGATTTTTATTGTTGTTTGTAAATTCGGGGCGGTTGCGGAATTCTTGATTTATAAAATCATTAAAAATATTTGAGTAATAAGGGTAAAATAATTCAAAAGCGAAGCGATTGAATAAAACCCAATTATCATCGGTGCAAAAGAGATAATTGTTGTTCAACAGATTGTCGCGCACAACATCCTCTTTAAGAAAATAGTAACATTGTGGCAAGGAAATTGCCGAGTCGCATCGCATGGCAACATTCATAATATTAACAAAAAGCTCTGTTGCCACGTTTGTTGTTATAATATCCTTTGCAATGGGCGACAATGGGTAGTCGGCGAGCATGGCAGGTGCTTGTTCGAATATTGCATGGAAAAGCGACGCAGCCTTGTGAGAATAAGCATATACTGCATTCTCATTAGCCCAATCTTTTGAGCTTATATTCATATTTTCCTTTAACCCCTCTATTTTCTCAAATGCTTTTTTACCTACCGACGAATAGCGAGTGAGCTGCGACGAAAGAGTGTTGCCAAGCACTGCCGGTGCATATCCCTTATACTGCTCGCGGTCCTGCTCAACACCATCGAAGCATACTACCACTGTATCGCCGGGAACTACAAAGAGTATTGTGTTTATAGGGTCCTGTAAATATATATATACTGCGGGTGGGGCACTTCTATTTCTGCATGGAAAGTGCCGTCGCGGTTAATTTTTATAAGTTCGCTTCCCTCACGAATGTTTGCAATATTGTTATGAAATGAAACTTTCATAAGATTCTCATTCTCGGTACCGGCTTTTCTGTTTGTTAATGCACCATTGATTACCACCTTTCCACCTTTAAAGAAAAATGGTGTTGCACGATTATGGTCGAAACGATAGCCACTATCGCCAGCTGCTTGCTCTTTGCGTGTGAGAAGCACGCCTTTGTCGCTTTTATTCTCTTTAAGCAATAATGTGCCGTCCTTCTTTTGCTCGGCATACAGCTGACGTATTGTGCCGCCGCATGTGATATTTATTGTAACATTCTTTCCTTTTTTGTCGGCAGTGTAGCTCCACACTTTGCCATTGTATAGCATTTTATCTTTTACAAAGGCTGCAAGCACATTTCCGGCGTTGCCAACTTCGGCCCAGCTGCCCTGCAGTGTGTTAAGCGATGGTGTAAGTGATATTCCGTTTATCCACCAACTGCCTTTTCCGTCACCCTCCCAAAAATCGACACTCTTTTCCTCGCTGCTTATAGGCTCGAAATATATTTTAATCTCCATGCTGTTGCTGGCAGGCATAAATGTCTCTTTGTTAAGTTCAATGCCCTCGACGCGTAACATTTTATACTCCTTACCTGTTTCCTTACCTTTAAGGAGCATCGTCTCGCCCAATCTTAGCCAATAATTATGGCGGTACCACAATGTAGCCGAAACAACAGTCTCTTTTTTACTTGTTTCTATACGTGTAATCTCCAACCTCGAAGTGTTTGTACTTTCGTAATATGGATTTTCTACAATCTGTCGCTTTTGTGCTTCTACCGAAACAACGGTAAATAGCATAAGAAGGATAAAAATAATCTTTTTCATAGAAAATATTTAATGTGGGTTTTTATAAAATTCTTTTTATCATAATTGGGTCTTCTGAATTATTGTTGATGATTGTTTTTTAGTGGAGTAATTGGTTGATTATTAATGCTTGATTTATGGTGGTTATTTGTGTCTTATGGTATAAAATTTCTCATTGTTCACTCCCGCAACATCCAACAGCAGTACACTTTCTTTGCTGTTGTTGTGCAGTTCTACGGTGATGCAACCATCGTCGCCCACCGTAGCATTTGCTTCCCAAAGGAGTGTGCGGCGGTAGTCTTTTGTATTTTCGTCAGGGCGGTTGTTTGTGTAGTCGGGCGAATAGAAACGTTTGCTTTCACTATAACCCTGCACGCGCGTGTAGCGGCGGGTGGTCTTTACTGCAAGTTCGGGTATTATTCCTTGTGTAACCTTGTCCTCCTCTTTGTTGGGAATGAAGCAAGCAACGTAGTTTGGGGTTTTTGGCCAGCCTGAACGCATTTCGTTTCTGAATCTAAGATAGCCGGGGTAACCGTCTATCTCTTTATCATCCTGCGGATAAATAGAACTTTTAAGCAGAAAGCCATAATAGAATGGCCTATATATATGTTTCCTTAAATAGGATTGACGAGTGATATTTCTTTTTTGATTATCTTTTTCCTGTCCATTCTGTGTTGTATTATTCTCGAAATTTTTATTCACAAATTTTTGGAGTGTCTTTTCATCGTTTCTAATTACAATTTCTTTGAAGTTCATCATTGCCACCGGATTTTTACCTTCCAAATATTCTTTATCCTCTTCAGGAACCTCATTATTTTTCAATTCTCCTTTTACTACCATAAGTTTCACCCAATAGGCCCAATTGTAATTGTGTCGCCAAAAGGCACTTTGTAGTACGTCGAAGGCTGTAAGAACATCTTTATAAGCATGCACTCGTGGACCTTCCCAATATTCGGCGCGCCATGCACCGGTTGAGGGCGACCAGCAATCGCAGGTGTAACTATCTGATTTATAATTAACATCAGCGTCCCATACGTAGGTTAATATCTTCCATGCTAAATCTGATTTATCGTCTACTACTTTTTCCAAAATATCAGCACAGTCATTTACCTTATAAGAAATCCAATTGTCGTTGGGTGTAATTAAGTAGCTTACGTCCTGTGCATACTCCCACTCGTCCATAAAATCGAGGCGAATTTCGCTTTTGGGCGGACGGCTGGTGCGACGACGATATTTTTTCGAGGTTACATCCACAACCTCAAGTTCGTTTGTTTCGTCGAGCAGTGTGGCAGTGGCGGCTGTTTTTTTCTGCTCTATGCTGCTACCGGCGTTTCGCTGCCAATAGTCGAACAGACGGAATTTGGGCGAAAAGTATTTATCGAGCGAGAATTTAAAAAGTGTATCCTGTATCTGATTGCCTGTAAGTTCGGGAGTGAGTGAGGCGTACTTTTTGCCATAGAAATCCTCAATTTCGAGTGTAAATTTTCCTTCTTCGCCTGTTACAAAGTCGTAATTGGAAATTACACTATCCTCGTAGCAAATATCGAAGCGCACATTCACGTCCTTCAAAGGAATCACCTTAAACGTGCCTAATTTGCCCCATTTTTTTACGGGGATTTTTTTCATAAAGTAGCCTTTCACCTGAATGCCTTTCTCTATCGGGTGCTTGATTGAGAATGTGCTGTCGGTGCCCGTGAGCATGCTCCAATCGTAGGCTGTCCAGCCGTGAGTGAGCATCAGCAGGTCAAGGTTGCTGCGTGTATTTTCGCTGTCATCGGCAAAATATTGCGACGCATCGGGAATGTAGCCTTTAAGTTCGGAGGCGAGCAGCATTTGTGTGTATATGTTGTTCGAGTAGCTTGTGAGGATGCTATTCTCTTCGCCTGTGACTGCCACCGAGTAGCTGCCATCCTTTGGCAGGGGCGAGCCATCTTCGCTGCTGATTTTCACTGTCAGTTTGCGGTAGGGCTTGAAAAATTGCTTATCCTCGGATGAAAATCCGTTAATTTCTGCTTTTAGTTTCACGGGAACAATATCTCCCTGCTGCGGTGCGCTGTGCTTAACGAAAAACATTCGTTCGCTCAATAGTGTGCCGTCTGCAGTGAGTAGCAGACAGCGATTCACACCCTCGCGCAATTTGTCGCGGTGCATTGCAAGTTCTTTTATGTTCTTTTTATATACGTACGTTTGATTGCGGTTAAGAATCACAAAGCCCAATGATTGCTCGCCAATGTTGCCCGCCACAGAAAATCTTATGCTGTCGCCATCATATTTTACGGCAATAGTCGCACCACTATTTTCTATTGCGGGAAGGTCGAATTTGTGTTTTTTCTTTTCAGAAACAATCTCTGCGTGATATTTTACATCCGCCTGCGGAGTGAACATAAAATAACCTTTACCATTGTGGGTGGCGACGGTGGTAAATAAAAGTTCTTTATCAGCATACACTGAAATTGTGTCGTTCAGTGGCTTTCCGCTCTTGTCGCGCAGTTCGTATGCAACCTTTGTTTCAATGCCTGCAATAAGATTGCCACCCTCGGGGTAAAAATTGAGCGTAGGCTCTTTACCCTCTTGCGTCATCCACTCGCCACGATAGAGGAATCCGCGCTTGCGGTCGAGAATGTTGCGAAAATCGAAATTGTCGCCGTTCACTTTGTCGTACACAGGGAACACTCGGCTGAACACAGCATCGTCGCCCCAATTTAACATGTAACGCGTGTATGCGCGTACCTCATAATAGCCCGACAGCAGCGAGGGCTTCAGCTCAAACTCTCCGTTGCACGTTCCATTTTCATCGAGCTTGAACTTTTTCGTTTCAACCACATACCCCTCGGGCGCGCAAAGTTCTACATACAACACTTTACTCTGCGGGGCGGCAATAGTCGCGCCGTTACCGCTTACGCAATAGGCCTTGAACCACATTGTTTCGCCAAGATAGTAGCCGCTATTATCGAAGTGTAGGTAAACGCGCTCCTGTGGCAATGCGCGGCTGGCAACTATACTTTTAAGCACAAGGGTGTCGAGGCTCTTTTCGTCGGCGTACGAGAAAAGGGCAACTAAAAGTAAAAGTGTTGTATGTAGTAGTTTGCGTAACACAGTAAAAAATTATTTTTTATTAATATCCTTAATCATCTTCTCAAAAATATTAAGGTCGCGTGGGTCGGCATTAACGTCGAGCAGTGAGCCTTCGGGGGATATTAGTCTGTAAGAGGGGTACGATGCTACACGCAGATAATTTTCAACGGCCGCCTGTTGCTCCGAAGGCAGGTTGTAGTGTACAATATTTTCGCCCACAACATTATACTCTTTTATTACATTCTTCCACGACTCGTCGCTCGAACGGTTGGCAAGATAGAGAAATTGCATATTGTAGGGTGCCATTCTTTCGAAAAGCTCTTTGCTTTTGGCAAGGGCAACCTTGCAGGGGCCGCACCACGTGCCCCACACGTCTACCAAAATATATTTTCCACGATAAGGCTCGGTAAGCTTTTTGAGGATTTTTTCGCCGTCGCTTATGTTTTTTACATCGTCGGCAGACTTTATGGAGCTATTGTTGTTTGATGCGCCTGTGAGGGCAAGATATTTATTCTGAATATCTGTGACTGTGCTTAATGCAACGGGCAGTTGAATATTCTTTTCGGCCCACTCCATTATTTGCGCATTAACAGGGGTGCGCAAATTATCTATATAATTCCAGATTCTGCCTGCCATATAAATATCTTTCAGCGTCTGAGTAGTGGGCACGCTGCCTATTACGCGAACCGAATGGTTGCATACTCCCTCAACTACCATAATTTCGGTGTTTCGTACCCAAATATCGGAAAGAATCCGGCCATATTCGTTGTTAAATTTTTCTACAACCTTTTCGGACTCTTTCTCGGAGAGGTTGGGAAGAAGTTCTTTTATGCGGTCAAGCTCTTCGTCGTATCTGTTCACAATGTCAAGCTCCTTTTCGCTGAGGGTTATTTTTCCTTCGCTAAAGGCTCTTTTTATTGTCGTTACAATGTTGTTTCTCTCGCCCTCCATGTGGTTCTCTTTGTAATCTATATAGTCTCTCAGGAAAGTTACATAATTGTTGTAGAGGGTGTACGGTGTCTGCGCAACCATATTGTTCCAAAGGGTATCGACGTAAGCAATATATTCATCGGGGAAAGTTCTTCCGGCAACATAGAATTGTGCTTGCATAAGCGATTCTCCTGCTCCTGTAAGGTAGTATCCTTTAATATAATTAATGTAACGTTGCGACAAATTAGGGTGCGCAGCTATTGTTGAGTCCAATTCTGCCAGACAACTATTATGGCTCTCTTTTACCTTACGCAGAAAGTCCATCGCTTGCTCGGCTGTTGCATTCTTATGTTCCATACGTTCGTTCGTCCATTGGCACGGGTAGGCAGCAAGTTCATTCTGCAAGCGTGCATCGCTGCCCATGAAAAGACGCTGACCGTTGGTAAAGTCGTACATAAAGAAGTATGTCTCGCCCGGCTCGAACATTGTACTAACATTGCATCTGCGCCAGTCGATAAATGCTTGCGAAGAGTTTATCAACGGCATTTTCAGCGTGAAGCGTCCCAAACTGTCTATCGGCGCAGAATATACCTCCTCGTCGAAGCCACGTGTGATAATATTTTCTTTATATATGCTAAACTCTTTGCCTTTTGCCCATTCTTTGTCGGGCATATTTCTGAGCCATCCTACAATAGTGACACTGTCGCCCATTTGGTAGTTGTTGTCTTTTATGGCTGCTCTTTCGTCCTTTACAGGGTAGTCGGGCAATGCTCGCGAGGTAATTGCTGTGCATTTAACTGCCGAAGCTCCGTTCACAGAAATTTTTCGTGTGCCCCGACGCTCTTTGCCCACCTTAACGGTTATCTTTTCGTTGCCGCGCTGCGCAGTGAATGTGTATTTGTCGTTGCGCTCTTCTGTGGAAATAATGTCCCACACGGCACAATCGTAAACTATGTGCTTGTCGGTAAATGCTATAAACCATTCTCCGGTTTTTGTGTTGCGCCAATAGGTGCGGAGCTTGCCTGTAAGGTCAATGCCGTATATTTTCCAATCATCATCGTTCGCGCCCTCGATAAGGTCAAACTGCTTGCAATCTTTGGGCAACGGCTCGTAAAACAGCGTGAAGCACGAGTCGCCATCTGCGGGCATGAAAAGCTCTTTGTCCGGTTCAATGCCTTCGCTGCCGATTAATTTGTACTCTTTATCTTGCGCTACAAGATGAACACTCGAGGAGAATTTTATCCAATAGTGTGGTCTATGGATTCCGCGCACATTAAGCACTGTGGCAGTGTCGGTCAATTCTACCTTCTCAATTTTAAAGACGGTTGTGTTTGCCGCCTCAATCAGCGGAAATTCTACTACTTTGTTGCCATTTGTATTTGTGCAAGCGGCAAGCAGCAGCGTCACTACTATTGAAAAAAGAATTTTCTGTTTCATTTTTGTTATAATGTTTACAATATTATATATATCACTTAAATTCCACGCCTATGATAAAGTAGTGCGGAGAGTGTGAAAATATTTCACTTTTCATATCCGATGAAAATTCCTTTTCACCGCAGAAACGATAGATGTTTGCATCTTTGTCCCACCATGCAGAGCCGTACATTAGTAGCGGAATAAATTTATCCTTTTCAAAAGTTCCTATCTTGAACGGACGCAATGAATATTTCAACAGCGAGCGTTTTTTGTCGAAAGCTCTTTTTTTCAATTGTTGATTTGTGCTACCCATAATCTCGCTACCCGAGATTTCAAAATAAAGTTTCTGTTCACAAACATCTGCAGCAGGGGCAAGGCCAATTTTCATTTTTGTTGCAAGGCGGTATATTCCATTTGCTTCGTCATCGGCATCGCCAATCTTTATTATTTCCTCTCTATCCTTTTCGTCAAAGTCGCTAATCTTGTAAATTGTTAAAAACTGAGCATTGTTGTCATTTTCAACCTCGGCACCATTGAGAAACTCACGCACACTGAAAATAACGCTCGACACACTGTCTTTAAGCGATGAAATATCGTAGCTCGAAACATTGTAACCGGCAGCATTGAACAGCGACAGATAATCGTCGAATGTTGCGTTCACATTTTTTATTTCCGGTACATTTTTAATTTTTTGTGTACTACTGCATGCAACCACTAGAAGCACAGACAGTATATAAAATACTTTTCTCATATTGTTGTGTTTTATATAGTTTGTTTTATATAAAATTTGTCGTTATTAATTCCATGTTTACCGGTTACGTTGTCAAAAGTAGTCCAAAAAATATTAAACAAAAAGATTCCTATGCGTTATTTTGTCTGTCGTATCTGTCATTTTACAGTAAAATATGACAGATTGCACGAAATACGGGTGTAATGCACTGATATACAGCTATTTAATTACCCCCCCCAATTATTAAAAATAGTTAAAGAGAGTGTTCTGTTTTGTGCATTTTAGCAACATACAGTATCTTTGAGGTAAACCTCGAACATATACTGCACTCGCTTTGAAAAATATTGAAGTAAACTTCATATTTCTCACTCGTTTGTTGCTATCTTTGCAAACAGCAGCATTTACGAACATAGACAATGTAAGTCTAAAAAAGGTTGCAAAAAATAACATTATTGTAATAATGAAAAAACAGACATTATATTACATCTTACTATTTGTGGTAATTTATTCGTTGGGGAGTATCGTAGAATATAACAACAGCAAAAAAGATATTGAGAATAACATAAACGAACTATTCAAAATATCCAGCCAGTCGTTCAATGATTCTATAACAAACATCAAGGACATATTCTTACATTATACTTTCGATTCGAAACATCTCGAGAAAAGAAAGGATATGATTTGTGTTTCCGAGGAGGGTGAATTAAGAATCTCGCGCGACCTTATAAATATTGAAAATCCGCAGGAATATAAAAAAAGCAGTTGCAATCAATAATGTTAAATGATAGTGCGGAGGATTACGACCTTTATGTTGCCGACTCAATTTGGAACAATCAACTGCGAGCAAGCGGGTACGACGTTGAGGCTATTCTGTTGCTATCTGCAAGAAAACTTAAAGATATGTTCCCCAGACGCGACTCATTGGACCTGAGCAAGAAAGTGCCTTTTATGTCTGTGCATCATCTGGGTGGAAAAGAGTATTTTGTTACCGACTCCGTAGGGCTTGGAATATGCAACCAGGGGTGCATTGTCAGTCATGTGCATATACCCATGCTTACTGTTATTAAAAATGTAAAATGGTGGGGAACAGCGCTGTGGATGGCCATAAGTGCTATTTTGCTGCTTTTCTCAATTTCGGCCTTCAGCAAATACAGCAAGGAGAGAAAGAACAATATGCACTATCAAGAAATTGCTGATTCTATAACCCCCGAGGATGACAAATATAATATTCACATTGAACATCTTGTGTATAATACCAACGATGGTACATTGTACGATACAATAAACAACCAACAGCTTAAACTGCCACGCACACAGGCACAAATGATGAAAATGCTTGTAACAAGCACCGATTATTGTGTGTCAAAGAACGAAATTTGTCAGGCAATATGGTCGCTCGATGAAAATGCAGCTACAAGAAGCTACAACAGCCTATGCAAAAGATTGCGCGACTCGCTGGAGTCTTTCGATGGTGTTGAGCTTGTGACGATTAAAGATACTGCGATTCAGTTGGTTGTTTCTTCTTCTGCCGAGTAGTGTGAGGGGGAAGGGTTGTAATTAATATTATCTTTTCAAATGCTTTTACCGGCGCAGGCGAGTGTAAAGATACTGATTCTTGCATCGGGCGCGGCGTGCAGTATTGCTCGGCCGCAACTTGTGAGGGTGGCTCCGGTTGTGAGTACATCGTCTACAAGTAGTATGTGTTTGCCATTAAGGGCTTCGGCATTGGTTGTGCTGAAGATGTTTTCTACGTTCTTCCAACGTTCTTCGCGATGTTTGTGTGTCTGCGTTTCGTTGGCTATGTGACGAATGACACTGCTGTTGTCAATGGGTATGCCTGTGATCTTTGATATTCCTTGCGCAATGTAGTCGCATTGATTGTAGCCACGTTGTTCTTTTTTCTTTTTTGAGAGGGGGAGTGGGATTATTATGTCTATGCCCGTAAAAAAGTCTTGTTTTATTAGTTCGCTTGTGGCTGTTGTTGCCATGCGTTCGCCAATTTCGGGGCGGTCGCTGTATTTTGCGCGGTGTATGAGGTTGTTGTAGGGCGATTCCTTGGTGTAGTGTATGTAGGATGCTACGCGCTCGACGGGCAGTATTCCGTAAAATAGTTTTTCTATGGGGTTGCCGATGGTGTATGCGGGGATGCGTGGCAGGTCCATAAGGCAGTTTATGCAGATGTCTCGCTCGCCGGAGCTTAGGGATTTTCCGCAGACGGCGCAGCTTCGCGGAAAGATTATGTCCAATAGGTCAGAAATCCACTTCATTGGGGTAGTAGTTTAACTGTTTCATTATTAACGATGGCTCGAATCCTCGGCCGGCGGCGAAGCGCAGGATTTTTTCTCGTTTTTTGTATTCTTCGACGTTGCCTGTTTCTCTTGATTTATTTTTTATGAGGGTGAGCAGTGTGTTTGTGTATTCTTCGTCGTCGATATTTTCGAGGGCTTCGGCGATTAAGTTTCTCGGCAGTTTTTTCTCGCGCAGCTTTGCTTGTATCTTTATGCGTCCCCAATGGTTGAAACGCAGTTTGTCGTTTACGAATGCCCGGCAGTAGCGTTTTTCGTCGATGAATTTTTCGTCGATGAGTCTGTCGATTATTGTTTGTTGCGAACTGTGGCTTACTCCCCATGCGTCGAGCTTGCTTTTTACTTCGCTTATGCATCTTTCGCACAGCGTGCAGTAGGCGGCTGCTTTGTTCAGTGCTTCGGGGTCGCTTAGTTTTTTCATCTGTTGCATATTTTTATAGGGTGGCTCTTATCATGCGGTCGTTGCCGGCAAAGTCTTTGCGCAGCTCAATGTTGGTGTATCCATATTCGGCGAGCATGGTGATTGTTTCCTTGCCATGCTCTCTGTTTATTTCAAAATAGAGCTTTCCGCCTTTTTTTAGCATTTGTTGTCCTTTGCGGGCAATTTCGCGGTAGAAGAGCAGGGGGGCGCTGTCGGGGACGAAGAGTGCGACGCCGGGCTCCCAATCGAGGACGTTGCGTTGCATGTTTCTCTTTTCAACCTCTTTTATATATGGGGGGTTGCTGACGATTGTGTCGTATTTAGCCTCTTCGTTTGCGGTGAATATATTTTGCTCGACGAATGTGACGCTTGTGCCGTTGAGTGTGTTGTTGCTCTTTGCTGTTTCTATTGCCCGGGGGGAAATGTCCCATGCTGTAATTTGGGCGTTGGGGAGCATCTTTGCGAGTGATATTGCGATGCAGCCGCTGCCGGTGCCAATGTCGAGTATCTTTGTTTCTTTGTTGCTATTTTCTTCGACTATCCATTTTATAAGTTCGCTTGTCTCGGGGCGGGGGATTAGTACCGAGGGGTTTACGTTGAACGTAAGGTCGCAGAATTCTGTCTGCCCGAGAATGTATTGTATGGGCTCGGCTTTTTTCAGTCGCTCGATGGCGTTGTTTAATTTTTCTTGCCGGGTGGGGTCGAGCGTTATTTCGTCTTTAAGATAAAAGGCTGTGCTACTGATTTTTAATAGGTCCATTGCTATGATGCGTATGAGGGCCTCTCTCTCGCCTTGTGGGTAGAGGGGGCTTAGTTCGTCGCGCATTTGTTTGATGAGCCGCTTCATCTTTTTTGTAGGGCTTTATTTTTCAGTAATTGCCTGATAGAGATTCTCCCATTCGTCGGCGAGGGTGGGCATTGTGGGGAAGATGAGCGATGCTCCTGCGTCGGAGAGTACTTTCTCGTCAAGCGGGCCGGTGTTTACGGCTATGGTGAAAAGTCCGGCGGCGACGCCTGCTTGCACGCCTAAGGGGGCATTTTCCACGACTATTACTTCGTGGGGCTTAAAGCCTCCTTTTTCGAGGGCGAGAAGATAGGGGTCTGGGAAAGGTTTTCCGCGTTTGACGTTGAAACTTGTTATTATGTGCTCGGGGGCAAATAGTCCTTTGTAGTTTACCTCGATGCGTCGGAGCAGGGTGGGGGTGCCCGAGCCTGTTACTATCATGGGGGTGAGTCCGCAGGCTTTTACTTTGTTTACAAGTTCAATGGCTCCTTGCATGGGGAGTGTCTCGGGGTATGTGGCGAAAAGGTCGCATTTTGCCTTGCATATTCTATCAATTTCATCCTTTGTGGGCACTGTGCCACGTTGGGCGAGGCTGGCGGTTGTGATTGTGTCGCTTCCTGTGCGTCCTTCGTTCAGGTAGACTTCCAGAGGGGAAAATTCGTAACCCTCTTCTTGCATTACTTGTGACCATGCGCGAGCATGATGAGGCATGGAGTCGAATAGCACTCCATCCATGTCAAATAATACAGCACGCAACTGCAAGGCCTCGAGGCCTTGCAGTTGCAGGTAGCTGTTTATCGCTTTTTTATAATTGTTCATGGAAAATTATAATCTTGCGCGGATGGCTTTGCTCTCTTCCTCGTAGCCGGGCTTGTCGAGCAATGCGAACATGTTTTTCTTGTATGCCTCAACACCGGGCTGGTTGAAGGGGTTTACACCAAGAACGTAGCCGCTGATGCCGCATCCAATTTCGAAGAAGTAGATGAGCTGTCCCAGATAGTACTCGTTGAGTTTGGGGATAGAGATGCGCATGTTGGGCACGCCACCGTCTACGTGTGCAAGCTGTGTGCCAAGCTCGGCCATCTTGTTTACTTCGTCTACGTGTTTGCCGGCGAGGAAGTTAAGGCCGTCGAGGTTCTCCTCGTCTGAGGGTACTGTGAGTGAGCTGTTGGGCTCTTCGATTGAGAGTACTGTCTCGAAGATGGTGCGCTCGCCCTCCTGAATCCACTGACCCATTGAGTGAAGGTCGGTTGTAAAGTCTACCGATGCGGGGAAGATACCTTTGTTCTCTTTACCCTCTGACTCGCCGTAGAGCTGTTTCCACCACTCTGATGTAAAGTGGAGCTTAGGCTGGTAGTTTACAAGAATCTCTATCTTCTTGCCTGCCTCGTAGAGGGCGTTGCGGGTAGCTGCGTACATTGCTGCGATATTCTCCTCGAAAGGTACTGTGGGGGCTGTTGCTTTTTCCATGTCCTGAGCACCACCAACGAGTGCCTCAATGTCGAAGCCTGCTACGGCGATGGGCAAAAGACCTACGGGGGTAAGCACCGAGAAACGACCGCCTACATTGTCGGGAATGATGAAGCTCTTGTATCCCTCTTTGTCGGCTGTTACGCGTGCAGCACCTTTCACTGCGTCGGTGATTGCTACAATAACTTTGCTTGCCATCTCTTTGCCACGCTGGTCTTCGCACTGTTTCTTCAACAGACGGAAGGCGAGGGCTGTCTCGGTTGTTGTTCCCGATTTTGAGATGTTGATTACACCGAATTTCTTATCTTTCAGGAATTCTGTAAGTTCGCTCAAGTAATCCTCGCTGATGTTGTGTCCGGCAAAGATTACTGTGGGGTTTTTCTTGTCGCCGATGAGTGCTGCAAAGTTGTTGCTGAGTGCCTCGATGATGGCGCGTGCGCCCAGATAGCTACCGCCGATGCCTGCAACTACTACAATTTCGCAGTTCTCGCGCAGCACCTGTGCTGTTGCTTTAATATCTTCTATATGTTCTTTGGTTATTGAGGTGGGAAGGTGCAACCATCCGAGAAAGTCGTTACCGGGAGCTGTGCCCTCTTCCAAGGCTTTCTGTGCTGCGGCAACTTTACCTGCGTAACCGAGAATAGTCTCTTTTGATACGAAACTTGTTACTTTGTCAATGTTTAATGCAATATTTTTCATCTTATTTAAAAATATAGGTTGTTATTTATTTGAATGAGTCTGTCAGCAGTTTAATTTCGATGACAGGTGAAATTTGCTCATAGAGTATGTTGTATACTGCGTCTATGATGGGGGTGTTTATGCGATAATGTTTGTTTATCTCCTTTATACATTTTGCTGCATAGTAACCCTCGGCAATCATTTCCATTTCTATCTGCGCGCTTTTTACGGAGTATCCTTTGCCTATCATTGTGCCGAAAATGCGGTTACGGCTGAAGTTCGAGTAACCTGTTACAAGAAGGTCGCCCAAATACACCGAGTCGTTGATAGTGCGGCTGATAGGGTGTACTACGTTTACGAAGCGGTTCATTTCAATGACGGCGTTGGACATTATCACTGCCTGGAAATTGTCGCCGTACTTCAGTCCGTTGCATATACCTGCTGCAATGGCGTATATGTTTTTTAGTACCGAGCCATACTCGATGCCTACAACATCTTCGCTGACAGAGGTCTTTATGAAATTGTTTGCCAGTTTCTTTGCAAATTGGCTCGCATGGTCAATGTTGCTGCAACCGACCGTAAGGTAAGAGAGACGTTCGAGCGCAACCTCCTCGGCGTGACAGGGACCTGCAATTACCGACAGATTGTCGTAGGGAACTTTGTACACTCTGTGGAAATACTCCGAGATTATAAGATTCTCGTCGGGTACAATTCCTTTGATGGCGTTTACGATGAACTTGTCGGTAATGTCCTCCTTTAATTTCTTAAGGTGGCTCTTAATGTAGGGCGACGGTGTTACAAATACCAATATGTCCGACTCGCGAGCAACTTTGTTTATGTCCGACGAGAAGTTTATACGGTTGGTGTCGAAACGCACCGACGAAAGGTACGCCGGATTGTGACCGAGGCGTTTGAAGTCCTCGATGCGGTCGTCGCGACGTATGTACCAATTAATTTTCTCTACGTTACTTAACAGAATTTTGGCAATGGCTGTCGCCCAACTGCCGCCTCCCATTATGGCAACGGTTGCGTTGGTTAGGTCCATAATTATGATAGTTTATTTACCCATTCGGTTACGTCGTTTACCGATGGGGTTGTATAGTTTAGTTTGTATTTCTTGTTTATGCCGCCAATTTCTTGCTGAATCTTCTGGGCGTTGCCGTCCTTAAGGTCCGAAACAAGGTTGTAGCCGGCTTTTTGCAATACGGGTACCCACTCTTCGGGAACGCCGATGGCTGTGAATGCCGATACGGGGTCTTTGGGGATTTTTTTCTCGGGACGCATCTGCGGGAAGAACAATACTTCCTGTATTGCGGCCTGTCCGGTCATTAACATTGCGAGACGGTCCATTCCTATGCCCATTCCCGAGGTTGGGGGCATTCCATATTCAAGCGCGCGTACAAAATCCTGGTCGATGAACATTGCTTCGTCGTCGCCCTTCTCGCTCAGACGCAACTGCTCCTGGAAACGTTCAGCTTGGTCGATGGGGTCGTTAAGCTCGCTGTATGCGTTGCACAACTCCTTGCCGTTTACCATAAGCTCGAAACGCTCGGTAAGTTCGGGATTCTCGCGGTGGCGTTTGCACAGGGGTGACATTTCTATGGGGTAGTCGGTGATGAATGTGGGCTGTATGTAGTTACCCTCGCAGAACTCGCCGAATATTTCGTCGATGAGCTTGCCTTTGCCCATTGTTTCATCAACTTCCATCTTTAGTTCTTTGCAGATTGCAAAAATCTCTTCCTCGCTTTTTCCGTTGAGGTCGTAGCCTGTGAATTCTTTTATTGCTTCGAGCATGGGTACGCGACGGAAGGGGGCTTTGAAGCTGATGACATTGTCGCCAACTTTTACCTCTGTTGTGCCGTTTACGTCCATTGCTATCTTTTCGAGCATCTGCTCGGTGAAGTTCATCATCCAATTGTAGTCTTTGTAGGCTACATAGATCTCCATACAGGTGAATTCGGGGTTGTGCGTACGGTCCATTCCTTCGTTGCGGAAGTTTTTGGAGAATTCGTATACTCCCTCGAATCCGCCTACTATAAGGCGTTTAAGATACAACTCGTTGGCTATGCGCAGATAGAAAGGAATATCAAGGGCATTGTGATGGGTGATGAAGGGACGCGCTGCTGCTCCGCCGGGGATTGACTGCAGCACGGGGGTCTCTACCTCCATATAGCCTCTTGAGTTGAAAAACTCGCGCATGGAGTTGTATATTTTATTGCGTTTGATAAATATCTCTTTTACGTCGTCGTTTACCACAAGGTCTACGTAACGCTGACGGTAGCGAAGCTCGGGGTCCTCGAATTTGTCGTATGCAACTCCGTCTTTGTATTTTACGATGGGAAGCGGACGGATGCTCTTCGACAGGATTGTAAGTTCCTTGGCGTGTACTGTTATTTCGCCTGTTTGTGTGCGGAATACGAAGCCTTTGATGCCTATAAAGTCGCCAATGTCGAGCAGTCTTTTGAAAAGAATGTTGTAACCATCTTTATTCTCTTCGGGGCAGATGTCGTCGCGGGTTATATATACCTGTATGCGGCCTTTTGAGTCTTGAAGCTCTACGAATGAGGCTTTTCCCATTACTCGGCGGCTCATCATACGTCCGGCAATGCACACTTGACGGGGCTCATCCTCGTCTTTGAAATTTTCCAATATTTCTGTCGAGAATGCATTTGTGGGATATTCTGCTGCGGGGTAGGGCTCGATGCCCATATTGCGCAGTTCGTTAAGCGACTCGCGGCGGATTATCTCTTGTTCGCTTAGTTCTAATATATTCATGGTTTTATATTGTTTTTTTGTTATACGATTTTTTTGAAATAGTCTATTGTACGTTGCAGGCCTTCGGTCAGTTGTATTTGGGGTTGCCAGCCATCGAGTTTCTTTTTTGCCAAAGTAATGTCTGGCTTGCGCTGACGAGGGTCGTCTTGTGGTAGCGGTTGGAAGATTATCTTCGACTTTGAGCCTGTAAGTTCGATGACTTTTTGGGCAAGTTCGAGCATGGTAAATTCTCCGGGGTTGCCGATGTTCACCGGGCCTGTAAATTCGTCGCCGGTGTTCATCATTCTTATCATTCCCTCTACAAGGTCGTCTACATATTGGAAACTGCGTGTCTGATTGCCGTCGCCGTAGATGGTAATATCTTCGCCTCGCAGGGCTTGGACTATGAAATTGGAGACGACGCGTCCGTCGTTCATGCTCATGCGGGGGCCGTAGGTGTTGAAGATGCGTACTATTTTTATACGCAGGTTATTCTGTCTGTGATAGTCCATGAAGAGTGTCTCGGCGCAGCGTTTGCCCTCGTCGTAGCACGAGCGTATGCCTATGGGGTTTACGTTGCCCCAATAGCTTTCGACCTGTGGGTGGATGGTGGGGTCGCCGTAAACTTCGCTGGTGGATGCTTGCAGGATTTTTGCTCGTACCTGTTTGGCGAGTCCCAGCATGTTCATGGAGCCTATTACGCAGGTTTGTATTGTTTTTACTGCGTCGTATTGGTAATGGACAGGTGATGCAGGGCATGCGAGGTTGTATATTTCGTCTACTTCGGCTGTGTAGGGCTTTGTAATGTCGTGGCGCACAAGCTCGAAGTGGTCGTTGCTTATGAGGTGACGTATGTTGTCCTTGCTGCCTGTAAAGTAGTTGTCGAGGCATATTACATCGTTGCCTTCGTTCAAAAGGCGTTCGCATAGATGGGAACCGATGAATCCTGCTCCTCCTGTTACAAGTATTCGTTTCATTTTATTTTATTTTTTTATTGAGAAACTTTGGCTGCCTATCATGTTGCCGTCGGCAAAGATGAATACTTTGTATGTGCCGGCTTGCAAAAATTCTTCAATGTCCCAGTATACGGTTACTGCCTGCTCTTCGCCGGTGTATTCTATATACTTTTTGATGGAGTATTTAAGCTCTTTTCCTTCGTAGGGGAATGTGTCGCTCGCGCTTTTTGCAAGTACATCTTCGTCGGGTTTGAGGATGCGCACGTAGATGGTCTTTTCGCCTGTTTCGGATGTTATATTCTTGGCGATTGTAAAGCCTATGGCAAACTTCTTGGCATCTTTTATTTTCTTTGCTGCTTTGCCGTTTTTCTTAAGCGGGGTGAAGCTGATGCCTATGGCGTCCAACTGCGAGGCGAGGGTGACTTTTTTTGTGAGGTTTTCTTTTTCCTCGGTTATTTTGTCTATCTGACGTGTGGCCTCGCTGTATCGTGCTTTTACGCGCTTGTTCTCTTTTTGCAATATTTCGTTGGCTCTGTTCAGGGAGTCTATCTGGACAACATAGCTGCGTAGCACGGCGCGTACGGTTGCAAGTTCTTTTTTCAAACGCATAATTTCGGCTGCGTCGGTTGCTTTTGTCTGGCGCAATTCTTCGAGCAGTTGCTGGGTTTTAAGCTTTTCTTGCTCCAGCTTTTCTTGCAGCGAATCGTTGGTGATGCGTATCTGCAATTCGTCATATTGGGTGGCGAAACTTGAATATTCATTTTCAAGTTCCTCTTTCTCTATGGCGAAAAGTTCCTGCATTTCTTCATTTTGCTTGCGGCTGTCCATGAGCATTATGCCCATGATGATGGCTGCTATCAGCAGTATTGCCGAGAGTGAGATAAATGCTATTTTTTGTTTGTCTAAAGTCATTTTTCTGTTTTTTAGTTAGACAATTTTTGTATGTTCTCTTTGAGCATTGCTATCTTTTCGTTTGCGTCGGCCTGTTTTTTCTTTTCGGCTGCAATGATATTCTCGGGGGCTTTTCCTACAAAGTTGGGGTTGCCGAGCTTGGCTTCTACTTTTTTGAGGAAGCCTTCGAGGTATGCAAGCTCTTCTTGCAGTTTGGCAATTTCGGCATCTTTGTCGATAAGGTCGCCCAGGGGTACTGCGTACTCTGTGGTGCCTACGCGGAAAGATACTGCCGATGCGTCGGCTGTTGCAACGTAGTCGATGGATGAAAGTTCGCCCATCTTGGCGAGGATACTTTCGAGGCCTTTTATGGGGGCGTCACCAACTATCTGCAGGGCAAGCGGCGTGCGCGGAGATATATTCTTTTGTGTGCGTATGTTACGTATGTTTGTAATTACCTCTTTGCATGCTTCTACCTTGCCGATAAGTTGTTCGTCGCAGGGTGCGCACAGGTCGAGAATGCTCTGTGTCATAAGGCTTTCGCCATCTTTGCGCTCGCTTAACGACTGCCACAATTCCTCGGTGATGAAGGGCATGAAGGGGTGCAACAGACGCAACAGGTCGTTGAAGAATCCTAAGGTTGCTTCGTATGTTGTTGCGTCGATGGGGCTGCCGTATGCGGGCTTAATCATTTCCAAATACCACGCTGAGAATTCGTCCCAGAAGAGTGTGTAGACGCTCATTAGTGCCTCGCTTATGCGGTATTTGCCGAAGAGATCTTCTATTTCCGCAGCTTTATGCGAGAGGGTGGCCTTGAACCATTCGATGGCTATTGCCGAGCTTTCGGGCTGCTGTGTGTCGTTGCTTACGCTCCAGCCTTTTACCAAGCGGAAGGCGTTCCATATTTTATTGCAGAAGTTGCGTCCCTGTTCGCACAATGATTCATCGAAGAGAATGTCGTTTCCGGCGGGGGCCGAGAGCATTATACCCATGCGCACTCCGTCGGCTCCGTAACGTGCTATAAGATCGAGGGGGTCGGGGCTGTTACCCAACGACTTACTCATCTTTCGGCCCAGCTTGTCGCGTACTATTCCTGTGAAATATACGTTGCGGAAGGGCATGTCTCCTTTATATTCGTATCCGGCCATAATCATGCGTGCCACCCAGAAGAAGATAATGTCGGGGCCTGTTACAAGGTCGCAGGTGGGGTAGTAGTAATTTATCTCTTTGTTGTCGGGATTTTGAATGCCGTCGAACAGTGAGATGGGCCACAGCCACGAACTGAACCATGTGTCGAGTGCATCTTCGTCCTGTGTAAGGTCGGCTGCGGTGATATTTTCGCGTCCGGGGAGGGCGCGGGCAAGCTCTACTGCCTGCTCAATGTTTTCTGCAACAACAAATTGCTCTTCTTGTCCCTCGCTTGCGGGTAGGAAGTATGCGGGTATGCGGTGTCCCCACCATAGCTGACGACTGATGCACCAGTCTTGTATATTTTCGAGCCAATTTTTGTAGGTTGTCTTGTATTTTGTGGGGTAGAATTTCAGTCTGTCCTCCATCACAGGGGGCAGTGCAATGTCTGCAAAGTGCTGCATGCTGAGGAACCACTGCATACACAGGCGTGGCTCAACGGCTGTGTCGGCGTTGCGCTCGCTGTATCCTACTTTGTTCATGTAGTCCTCGACTTTTTCCAAAAGGCCGGCTGATTCGAGGTCTTTTGCTATCTGCTTGCGCACTTCCATGCGGTCCATGCCTATGTACATGCCTGCTGCCTCGCTGATTGTTGCGTCGGGGTTGAAGATGTCTATTGTCTCGAGGTTGTGTTTTTTGCCCAGCATATAGTCGTTTGTGTCGTGGGCGGGGGTTACTTTCAAGCAACCTGTTCCGAATTCTATCTCTACGTAACGGTCCTCGACTACGGGGATTGAACGGCCTACGAGGGGTACAATGACTTTCTTGCCTTTGAGCCAACTGTTCTTAGGGTCTTTGGGATTGATGCACATTGCTGTGTCGCCCATGATTGTCTCGGGACGTGTGGTTGCTACCACTGCGTAGCGTCTGCCATCGGCGTCGCGGTGCAGAATCTGATGCTTCACGGTGGGGTCGAACGTTGCTTCGGGACTCAGTGTTACTGCGTCGCTCTCTTCGCCGTCGGTGCTGCCGGGTGTTTCGTCTACGTAGTATTTAAGGTAGTAGAGTTTGCTTTTCTCCTCTTTATATATTACTTCTTCGTTGCTGAGGGCTGTCTGGGCTTTGGGGTCCCAGTTTACCATGCGCAGGCCACGATAGATGAGGCCTTTGTTGTAGAGGTCGCAGAATACTTTTATGACGCTTTTGCTGCGTGTCTCGTCCATTGTGAAAGATGTTCTTTCCCAATCGCACGATGCACCGAGCTTGCGTAGTTGCTTAAGAATTATGCCTCCATGCTCGTCGGTCCATTCCCACGCGTGTTTAAGGAACTCGTCGCGTGTGAGGTCACTCTTTTTGATACCTTGCTCGGCGAGTTTCTTTACCACTTTTGCTTCTGTAGCAATTGAAGCGTGGTCGGTACCGGGTACCCAGCAGGCGTTCTTGCCCATCATGCGGGCGTGGCGCACGAGAATATCCTGAATGGTGTTATTCAGCATGTGCCCCATGTGCAGTACTCCGGTTACGTTGGGAGGGGGGATTACTATCGTGTAGGGTTCTCTCTCGTCGGGCTCTGAGTGAAACAGATTGTGTTTCATCCAATATTCGTACCATTTTTCCTCAACTTCTGCCGGAATATATGTGCTTGCTAAACTCATGTATTTTGTTTTTTAATTTGTCGTTTTATTTTTTTAGAGCTAAAAATTAACTGCAAAGTTAATCTATATTATTAAATTAATTACATTTGCAGCCGAAAATTTAAGTATTATGCATAGCAGAAGTGAAATTTTAGCGGCTTTTGGCCGTTTTTTGGATGTTCTTGACGAACTTCGCGAGAAGTGTCCGTGGGATAAAAAGCAGACGAATGAGAGTCTCCGTCCTAATACTATCGAGGAGGTTTATGAACTTTCCGATGCGTTGATTAACAATGATACTCCCGATATTTGCAAGGAGTTGGGCGATGTTGCTCTGCATGTGGCATTTTATGCCAAAATTGCTTCGGAGAAGGAGCAGTTTGACCTGAAAGATGTTTTTGACCGTTTGTGCGAGAAGCTTATTTATCGTCATCCGCATGTGTTTGGCTCGGTTAAGGCCGAGACTGCGGGGGAGGTGTGCAAAAATTGGGAGGAATTGAAACTTAAGGAGAAGGATGGTAACAAAAGTTTGCTTAGTGGTGTTCCTGTGTCGTTGCCTTCGCTGATAAAGGCTTTTCGTATGCAGGAGAAGGCTGCAAATGTTGGCTTTGACTGGGAGAATAAAGAGGATGTTTGGAGTAAGGTTGCCGAGGAGTTGCAGGAACTGCGAGCGGAATTTGAGCGTGGCGATGCTGCGGCTGCCGAGGCTGAGTTTGGCGACTTTATCTTTAGTCTGGTAAATGCGGGCCGTCTGTATAAAATTAATCCTGATAATGCGCTTGAGCTTACGAATAAGAAATTTTACAATCGTTTTTCTTATGTGGAAAAGTGTGCTAAGGAGCAGGGAAAGAGTTTGCGAGAAATGACGCTTGGGGAAATGGATGCTTTGTGGAACGAGGCTAAAGGTAGGGGATTGTGATTTTTTTCCTCTTGCTTTTTAATTCCTCTTCTTGTTTTTTTTAGTGCAAGAGGAGGAATTTTATTTTTATATTACCTGTATTTTTACCCCTATATGCTTATTTTCACCCCTAAATAAGCCCTTTTACCCCGTAATTATTGCTTGCTTCATTGTTTTTTTTGTCTGTGTGGCGGTTGTGAATAATTTTGCCTTACGAATTTAAAAATAATGATTAACTGTATGAATACCGGGTTTAGAAGTGTGTGCTGCTTTGGAGATTCTGTGATGAAAGGTATTGTTGTCGATAAGGAAAATTCTCCTGTCGATGGTATTAAATATAAGATTAGTGATATGGGCTTTGCGGCTCGTTGCCGTCGGACGTTGGGTATAGAGGTCGAGAATTTTGCTCGTTTCGGAGGAATGGTTACGCACGGAATGAAGTTTGTGAACAGATATGCGGATAGGATAAAATCGGCGGATTTTGTGCTTTTCGATTATGGTGGGAATGATTGCGATTATAATTGGGCGGAAATTTCCCGCTCGCCCGAGGATGTTCATCTGCCGAATGTGCCTGTTGAACTGTTCAGCGAGAAGTATAGGGAGCTTATAGAGACGGTGAAGGCTATGGGGGCACGTCCTGTGCTTCTTTCGTTGCCGGTGCTGGACCCTGAGCGTTATTTCCGTTTTTTGTCGCGGGGGTTGAATGGCGATAATATTCTTAAGTGGTTGCATGGCTCGGTGTTGAACATTGACCGTTGGCACGAGCGTTACAATATGGAGGTTATGCGTTTGGGGGTGCTTACGCGCACTCCGGTAATTGATATTACTTCGGTTTTTCTGGAACGCAGAAATTATTTTGATTATTTGTGCGAGGATGGTATTCATCCTAATGAGGCGGGGCATAAGCTTATTGAGGAGGCTATTGTTTCTTATCTTCGCCGCGAGAAGATGATTGCTTAGTATTTTTACGCTCGTTTTTTTTGTTAAATTATATTGTGCGGTATATATTTGCGGTGGCAAATATATACTGCACTTGATGTAAAATATGGGGTGTTGTATTTTTGCTTGTTTGTGACTGTTATGTGATATTTATTTACAAATGCAATTTTTTACGATGAAACGTGTTGTTTTTATTGATTATGTTCGTGTATTTGCTTGCTTCCTTGTGATGCTTGTTCACGCGAGCGAGAATTTTTATGGTGCGGAGTGCTCTACGGACATGGCCGGTCCCCAATCTTTCTTGGCGAACGAGGCTGATCGTTTGTGGGTGTCGGTGTATGATGGCTTTTCGCGTATGGCTGTGCCTCTTTTTATGATTGTGTCGGCTTATTTGTTGGTGCCGATGAAAAAGGGGCTGACGTCGTGGCAGTTTTATGCGCGTCGTTTCGCGCGTATTGTGCCTCCGTTCCTTGTTTTTATGATTTTATATAGTACGCTGCCTCTGTTGTGGGGACAGATTGATGCTGCTACTTCTATGAAGGATCTTTCGCGTCTGTTGCTCAATTTTCCTACAATTGGGGGGCATCTGTGGTTTATTTATCCGCTGATTAGTCTTTATCTGTTTATTCCGATTATTTCGCCGTGGCTCGAGAGGGCTTCGGCGCGTGAGGAGCGTTTCTTTATCGGGCTTTTCTTGCTATCGACCTGTATTCCTTTCCTTAACCGCTGGTGTGGCGAGGTGTGGGGGCAGTGTTTCTGGAACGAGTTTCATATGTTGTGGTATTTTTCGGGATTCTTGGGGTATCTGGTGCTTGCTCATTATATTCGTGTGCATCTTGCGTGGAGCCGTAAGAAGCGTTTCACAGTGGGATTGATTGCGATGCTTGTAGGTGCTTTTCTGACTATTTATTCGTTCTATACTCAGGCTGTTCCGGGGGTTGTTCACTCGACGCCTGTGATTGAACTTGGATGGGCTTTCTGTACTATTAACTGTGTGGTGCTGACGGCGGGTACTTTCTTGATGTTCACTTGTATAGAAAAGGTGAGTGCGCCGGCTGTTGTTACGGATATGTCTAAAATGAGCTACGGAATGTATTTGATGCACATCTTTTGGTTGGGTGTGTGGGTTACGCTGTTCAAGCATACGTTGGCTTTGCCTACGGTGGCTGCAATTCCGGCTATTGCTGTTGCGACATTTGTCAGTTGTTATCTGACGACAAAAATTATTTCGTTTATTCCGGGCAGTAAGTATATTATCGGATAATATCTCTTTGATATTCAATAATTTGCTTTTTGATATACTTTGAAAAGTGATTAAAAAGATATAAAAATAAAAGCTCCATCTACAGATGGAGCTTTTATTGGTGCTTTTATAATTGTGCGATTGCAGTGCCTTCAATCTCTACAAGAAGTTCGGGTCGGCAGACGTCTGCTTCAATATAGTGCTTGGGGACGTCGGGGTAATTTTCTTCCATGAAACGGATAACTTCGGGGGCATCCTTGCTATTCTTTATATAGGTGCGCAAGAGGGTGTAGGTACTTCCTATTGTTGCTACGGGAATATTCTCGGACGCAACCAACTGCTTGATAATGTGCATAGTCTCGACAGCTTGTTCGGTAGCATTGTCGAGCGAAATGCTATCTTCGCCTTTTATTGCTGCTGTTCCCGAAATATAAATTGTGTCGCCCACGATGCGTGCGCGCTCAAATTTTGGAGTGGTGCGCAGGGGCTCGTCGCTCTTGCCCGTCAGCACTTTTTGCGAGTAGTTGTGTGCCGATATTTGCAGGGGATTGTCAATCGCGTGGCTCACAACTTTTTCTCCCTTAATAGCATACACTTCTATCATTACTCCGCCACAAGAAGTGCCGATGCCTGTGGCTGCAGGGTAGCCGTTCGACCATTCTGCGCGATTGTAGAAACGGCTGCGAGCGTCGTTAAACTCCTGATAATTTTGTCGGCCTTCGCGCATCAAGGTTATTTGCTCAATATAGTTCCACTGACGATAAATGTCGTTAATATTGAAGCTGTTCTTGGCGAGTATATTGCCCAACTGCGCAAAAATCTCGGCCGACTGCTCTTTGATGCTGCCATCCGGCGATTGAGGCGTAATTCCCTCTGTCACAAGCTCACAGAATCCATTGCCGTGCAGCAGTGTGTAGCCATCGTGACGCTCGTGGCGTATATTTTCATCCTTGGGCAGGTAGGTAACCTCGGCTGCCATGCTTGCTGTCAGGCAGGGCTGTGCAACGTAGGCTATTAGCGGGGCGCATTTGCCAAATTGTTGGGCTGCAAACTTTTTCAAAAAACAGAGGTTGGCGTAATACTCTTTATTGTCGGCCGGGGCATTAAACACTGTTATTTTCAGCAGATTATTTTTGCCGGCAAGCGGTTGTAACAATTCGCGGCACATTCCCTCGAATGTGTCGGCCGATGCAAAGAATATTTCCTGTTTTTTGTTTGTCATTTTGACTGTTGTCAGCTTTTGAAGCGCGAAGATACAATAAAAACCGTTTAGCTGCAAATTATATCCTCGGCAACAGCTTGAATCTTAGTCGCAACGTGCCATTTTCCCATGTGTGGCTGATTATTTTGAACACTCCAATCTCTGACGTATTTCCCACGTGCAGCCCCACGCAGGCGCATAGGTCGTAGTCGCCTATGCGTACAAGGCGTATAGTCTCGCTTACGTCGTCGGGCAGTTTCTCTGTTTCAACCTCGGCCGGCAGTTTGTCAATGGTTGTGTACTCTGTCGTTACAGGCAGGTGCGATGCTATAATTTTGTTTACTTGCTCCTCGATGCTCGCTATCTGCTGCTCTGTTGGTGATTCGGGCAATTGGTAGTCGCACTTGCTCTTTTTGCGCTCTATATGTGCATTTTTACTTCTCTTGCATCCGAACATGCGCACCATTGTCTGGTTTAAAATATGCTCGGTTGTGTGCATGGGTGCGATTGATGCATCTTGAAACTTTGCTGCTGCTTGGTTAATTTCCATATTGTTTGCATAAACTGACAGCGCAAAGATATAAAAATTATATTGTCATTAAGTATAATACGATGGGGAAAATAATTTCTTTACATATTACAGGACACGACAAACTATTATTCCTGCTTTTGTTGATTATTCCGATGGATAGTGATATATTTGTGCCTATAATTAAAATATTATCATACTATGAAAAATAAAAGATTAATGTCACTTGACACTCTGCGAGGGTTTGATATGTTTTTCATTATGGGACTCTCGGGGCTTGTCGTCTCGGTGTGTAAACTGTTTCCCGGGGGTGTAAGTGACGAAATTATCAACCAAATGGGACACGTCGATTGGGACGGTCTTGCGCACCACGATACAATTTTCCCATTGTTCCTTTTTCTTGCCGGAGTCTCTTTTCCTTACTCCTATGCTAATCAGCTTGCAAAGGGTGCGTCGCGGGGACAAATTTATTTGAAGATATTCAAGCGTGCAGCCATGCTTGTCTTTCTTGGGCTTATATACAATGGCCTTTTGAATTTTAATTTTGAGAATTTGCGTTGCGCAAGTGTTCTTGCACGAATAGGTCTTGCATGGATGGGCGCGGCGTTGCTTTTCATTAATTTCAGCGTTCGCACACGTGCCATAATCTGCGGTGCAATACTTGTCGGTTACGGATTGTTGAGTGCTCTTGTCGGTGCTCCGGATGTGATTGATGCTGACCCGCTTAGTCTCGAAGGTAATCTTGTTGGATATATTGACCGTCTCTTTCTTCCCGGGCGACTAATTTACAATAATAACAGTTTCGACCCCGAGGGGCTTCTATCGACCTTACCTGCTGTAGTTACTGCTATGCTGGGAATGTTTACGGGCGAACTTATACGTCTGCCAAAAGAGCGTATGAGTGGCGCAAAAAAAACTCTATGGATGATTGTTGGTGCAGTGGTGCTTCTTGTAATTACTCTTATTTTTAAAGGTGTTCTTCCTATTAATAAAATGTTGTGGTCGAGCACTTTTGTGTGTGCTGTAGGTTCTTACTCGCTCCTCATGATGGCTCTTTTCTATTATATTATTGATGTTCGTGGATGGCAAAGGTGGACGCTTGTGTTCCGCGTGGTAGGAATGAATTCTATTACCATCTATCTGGCACAGAGGATGATAAATTTTTCCCATACAAACAAATTTCTTTTTTCCGGCTTTTCGGGTCTTTTCCCCGAGAGTGTGCAATCGGTAATTATGAATATCGGTTACATTGTTGTTTGCTGGTTGTTCTTGTATTTCCTTTATCGTAAGAATATTTTCCTTAAGGTATAATAAACTATTCAGTAAGGTATACAATAATTACTAACGGGGCGTAACTTATTGAGTTTCGCCCTATTGTTTTTTATGATTTTTAGCAAAGACTTCAAAAAATCATAAAAAAATGCTATCTTTGCCAAATATAAATTCTTGTGCGACGGAAATTTATTCTATTTTCGCCGTTTTTTTACATTTTTTGTACAAGAGCATCTGTGGCAAATGTTTAATTTAAAATAATTTATATTTATGAGCAACACTGCAAAAAATAAAATCAAGTTCAGTAAGGCCTTTTGGGTGGCAAATACGGTAGAGCTCTTTGAACGTGCGGCTTATTATGGTGTATTTATTGTTATTACCCTCTATCTGAGCCGTATCTTGGGCTTCGATGATATTCAGTCTGCTGCTATTGCCGGTGTTTTTTCGGCGTGCCTATATTTGTTGCCCACTTTTGCCGGAGCATTGGCCGATAAGATAGGCTTCAGAAATTCGATGCTGTTGGCTTTTACTTTGCTCACTTGTGGTTATCTGGGGCTTGCTGTTTACCCCACATGGTTGCAGTCGGCGGGATTGGTGGAGTATAGTGATGTTACAAAATTTACAGGCTTGCTCGATAGTAATCTTCGTTACGGAATTATTCCCATCATGGCTCTTATTGTGTGCGGTGGTGCTTTTATAAAGAGTGTAATTTCGGGTACGGTGGCAAAAGAGACTACTCCCGAGACGCGAGCAAAGGGTTTTTCTATCTTTTATGCAATGGTGAATATTGGTGCTTTTTCGGGAAAGACTATTGTTAAGCCTTTGCGCGAGGCTCTGGGCAACGAGGGCCTTATCACGCTTAACTATTTTTCGGCTACGATGACTTTTCTTGCATTGCTGGCTATTTGGTTTTTCTACAAAAGTTCGCAACATTCGGGCGAGGGTAAGAGCTTCGGACAAATTTGGAATGCGCTGATAAAGGTCTGCACTAACGGTCGTCTTATTACTCTCATTATCATTGTTACAGGTTTCTGGATGGTGCAGCATCAGTTGTATGCTACAATGCCTAAATATGTTCTTCGTCTGGCTGGCGAGGGGGCTTCTCCTTCGTGGTACGCTAATGTGAATCCTTTGGTGGTGGTTATTGCTGTGAATTTTGTGACACAGTTGATGCGTAAATATTCGGCTCTGACGTCGATGACTGTGGGTATGTTCATTATGCCTGTTTCTGCTCTTTGTATGGCGTCGGGTAATATGCTCGATGGTGCGCAGACTATTTTAGGCATGCATCCTGTGGCATTTATGATGGTTGTGGGTATTGTGTTCCAGGGCCTTGCCGAGACTTTTATTTCGCCTCGCTTCCTCGAGTATTTCTCGTTGCAGGCTCCCAAAGGTGAGGAGGGGCTTTATCTTGGATTCAGCCATCTTCACTCGTTTCTCTCGTCTATTTTTGGTTTTGGAATTTCGGGCTTCCTGTTGAGTAAATATTGTCCCGAGCCTACGCTTTTTGCCTCACACGACGAGTGGGTTGCGGCAAGTGCGAATGCTCATTATATATGGTACTATTTTGGTGCTGTTGCGCTTGTCTCGGCCGTTGCGCTGATTATCTACGGACAGGTTGTTAAGCGTTTGGATGCAAAAAAAGTATAATCTTTAAAGATACTGTTATGAACGAAAAAACAAAAGGTTACATTTATGGAGTGGTAGCGGCGGCCGCCTATGGCCTTAATCCGCTTTTTGCCATTCCTTTGTACGATGCGGGCATGGACCCCGAATCGGTGCTTTTCTTCAGGTATTTGTTTGCAATTCCTATGGTAGCAGTTACCCTTATTGCACGTGGACGCGGATTTAGGGTGCACAGCCGCGAGATGTTGCCGCTTATCATCATGGGAATATTGATGGCATTTTCGTCGCTTGCCCTCTTCCAAAGTTACAATTATATGGATGCAGGCATTGCTTCTACGCTGTTTTTTGTTTATCCTATTATTGTAACATTCTTGATGGCGGCGTATTATAAGGAGAAAATTACTATGCACACACTGCTGTGTCTGCTTATGGCTGTAGGGGGCGTTGCCTTGATGTATGATTATGGCTCGGGTAATGGATTTTCAATTTTGGGTGCAGTACTTGTTCTTATTTCTGCCTTTTGCTATGCGGTGTATATTGTGGGCATAAATACCACACGTCTGAAGGGATTGGCAACGTTGAAGGTAACATTTTATGTTCTTGTCTTTGGGCTTGTGATTTTTGCTTCCCGACTTTATGTAAAGGGTGGTGTAACAGTGCCTGCCGAGTGGTACCAATGGGGCAATTTGCTTGCCTTGGCATTCTTCCCGACGCTTGTGTCGTTGGCATGTGCTACGCGTGCGATTCGTTACATTGGCTCTACTCCCACTGCTATTCTTGGAGCTTTCGAGCCTGTTACGGCTGTATTTTTCTGCGTGACGATTCTTGGCGAGACTCTTACAATAAAAGAATTTGCAGGCATGATACTTATTATTTTAGCTGTGACGCTTGTTGTTGAGAATGGACATTTTACCGGAAAGATGGTGAATTTTAAAAAAATGTTCCCAAAATTGTCGCGCGATAGAAATAAAAAAGGTTGATGCTTTTTATTTTTATTGACAAAGTATATCTTTGTAGTTGAAAATAGCTACTTATATTGAATGATTATGAAAAAAAGTGTAATTATTACTGCTATATTGTTGGTTGCCTTTTTGGGTGGTGTTTATTGGATGGTGAATCGCGTACCTGCGGCCGATGCGGGTAAAAATGAGCAGATGGCTGCAATTCTTTCCGATGCCGGTTGCTTGGATTGTCACACTGCGGCTCCCAAACTGCCTTTCTATGCTTCGTTGCCTTTGGCCGGTGACCTTGTGAAAAAAGATGCTGCCGATGGCTATCGTGCTTTTGACATTGAGCCTATGTACGAGGCTGTGAAGAGCGGCGAAAAAGTTAGTGAGGTGGACCTTGCAAAGGTAGAAAAGGTTGTTGCCGATGGCACAATGCCTCCTTCAAAATATTATATGGTACATTGGGGCGCATACATTAATGCAAAGGAGAAGGCTGTTGTTCTTGATTGGATAAAAGATACTCGCGCAAAATTCTACCCTAATAAATTGGCTGCTGCCGAGTTTTCCAACGAGCCTGTGCGTCCCGTCGAGGATGCTGTTGAGGTTAATCCTCTGAAGGCTGCTCTTGGCGAAATGCTCTACCACGATACTCGTCTGTCGGTGGACAATACTGTTTCGTGTGCATCGTGTCACGGTCTTAATACCGGTGGCGTCGATAATAAGCAGTTCTCCGAGGGTGTGAACGGCCTTAAGGGTGGCGTTAATGCTCCCACTGTGTTTAATGCTCACTACAATTTTGTACAATTTTGGGACGGACGCGCGGCAACATTGGCGGCGCAGGCTGCCGGGCCTCCCCTCAATCCCGTGGAAATGGCATCAACCTCTTTCGACGAAATTTGTGCGAAGTTGAAGGCCGATGCTGCTTTTGACAAGGCATTCACCGCAGTGTACCCCGAGGGAATCACCGAGCAGACAATCACAGATGCTATTCAGGAGTTTGAGCGTACGTTGCTTACTCCTAATTCTTCTTTCGACAAATATCTTAAGGGTGACAAAAATGCCATGAACGCCGAAGAGCTTGCCGGTTACGAACTTTTTAAAAACAGCAGTTGCGCAACCTGTCACGTGGGCGAAAATCTTGGTGGACAGTCGTATGAACTTATGGGTCTTATGGCCGACTATTTTGGCGACCGTGGCACTGAACTTACAGTCGAGGATAATGGTCGAAATAAAGAGACTAAGCTCCCCCGCGACAAGCATCGTTTCAAAGTCCCGGGTTTGCGTAACGTGGCTCTCACCGCTCCCTACTTCCACGATGGTACGCAGGCTACTCTTGCCGAGGCTGTCGCAGCAATGGGCCGATACGAGGTTGGCGTTGAATTTAGCGAGGCAGAGGTTGAACAGATTGTAGCTTTCCTGAAAAGCCTTACGGGCGAGTATAAGGGTAAGATACTTACCAACGATAATATGAAATAAAATTTCCAGATTGATTATAAAAAAGTTACCGCGGCCAAATAGGGTCGCGGTAACTTTTTTATTCTTTCAGCTTTTTCTTGAAAATTTTCCGTAGCTTAATGTCGAGCAGCAGTAGCAGAATAGTGGCTATGATGATGGGAGCATACAAATTTAATGTGTCAATATGCTCGCTTATAGATATTTGTGGGATTATCGAGAATGTGTAATTTTCCATAATAGGTGCAATAATATATACTGCGCCGATTATCATCAGCAACGACGCTGCGACTGTCGCAAAAAACTGTATCCTATTTTCGCGTTTCTCGCGTGCCACTGCCGCCTCTTTCACTCGCAGCATTGTGGTGTATGTGAAATTTGTAGAGAGCCTCTTCTGTTTATTCTCGCGCCTTTGCAAGGCTCTCTTCAGACTGCTGTATCTCTCTTGCCCTTTCATATTTTCTGCTCTTTTATAAGTATATACAATTTTTTTCGTGTGCGGTGCAGCTTGACCTTTACGTTACTCTCTTTCAGGCCCGTAATTTGTGCCGTCTCGCCTATGCTGCGCTCCTCAAGATAGTGGAGCCTCACAAGGGCACGCTCCTCGGGCGAGAGTAGGGCTATTGCCCGGTCGAGTCGTTGCAGAAGCTCATCATTCTCGTTGCTCAGCGTTTCATCGACAAGCGTGTCGTCAGTGTCGGCGAGAATCTCTTCGGCAATGGTGACGCTGATGCACGGCTTTCGGCGCAGTGCCGAAATTGTGGTGTTGTAGGCTATGCGGTAGAGCCACGTTGAGAAGCTGCTATCGACGTTGAAAGAGGATAATTTCTCGAATGCTTTAAGAAAAATATCCTGTGTAATCTCTTCGGCATCTTCGCGACAGTTTATCATGTGCGACACAAGGGAAAAGACCGCCTCGCTGTACTTCTCGATAAAGTGAGCGTAAAGGTGCGTCTCTCCCTGTAAAATATGCTTTATTGTATCTTTCTCGTCGCTTCTCATTTGCTCTTTAGACGCAAAAAATGTTTCGCGGTTACACTTTTTTATGATTTTTTTTGAGAGAAAAGTTTTTTCAAAAAATATGTAACCTTTTATATTTATCTGCGTCTAAAGGGTACAAAGAAACAAATTTCTAACTTAAAAACTAATAATTATGATGGATTTTATTACTATTCCGCTTGTTTTCGGAATTGTTACTTTGGGTATTTACAAGCTATTTGAGCTGTTTGTGTGTAAAAAGGAGAGATTGATTATTTTGGAAAAGATGAATTTTGACAATGCAAATAATCAATCTGTAAACAATCTTTTTAAAAGACATAATAGCCCGTTGCCTTTTTCATTCTCTGCTCTAAAGGTTGGCTGTTTGCTTTTGGGCCTGGGCTTGGGAATTGTACTTGGAATACTGTTTTTTGCCTTTAACATAGAGGCTGTAAGAGCTTTTGGAGATCTTGGACATTATAATACTTATTATGCAGTTTCTTTGATTATTTCCGGTTTTGTGCTGTTAATGGGCGGTGCAGGGTTGCTTTTGGCTTTTCTTATTGAGTATAAGTGTAGCAAAAAGAAAGATTAAATTAAAATAAGGTTATTAAAAAAAACTCCATCTGCTGGCAGATGGAGTTTTTTTTGATTGTTTATTTTACGGTTGCTGTGCCTTCAATTTCCATCAAAAGTTCGGGGCAGAATTTATTAAAAATTTGAAACTGTTATTAGCTACTTGCGCTTCTTAGTGTAATAACGGTAATTTCGGGCTTTGCACCTACTCGGAAAGGGAACATAGTTTCGCCTAATCCTATGTTTACATAAAGATGTTGTTGCCCCTCTGTGTAGAGTCCCATATATTCTTTGTAGACGAAGCTGATGACCGACCAGCCGAAAAAGGTCGATTGCATGGCGTGTGTGTGCCCAGATAGGGTAAGGTCGATGTTTGTCTTTGGGAGTACTTCTTTGCGCCAATGGCTGGGGTCGTGTGTCAGCAGTATTTTGAATTTTCCCTCGGCTCCTTGCATGGCTTTGCCGAGGTTGCCATAGGACCTGAACTTGTGTTTCGACGAGGTATTTTCTACTCCTATTATGGAGATTGTATCTGTCTGTCCGTTGGCGTCTCTTGTGATATTTTTATTTTCGTTAAGCAGAATATTCCATCCGATGGCTCGCTGACGTTGTATTATTGCGTCGGCATCTTTTTTGCGTTGTTCTTCGCTTGGCCATTGGTTGTAGAAACTGTAATCGTGGTTGCCGAGGATGGAGTATACTCCGTCGGGGGCTTTTAGTCGGGCGAGGATTTTTTCGGTGCTGTCAAGTTCGGTGCTATTTTGCGTTACAAGGTCGCCGGTGAAGAGTATTGCGTCTGGTTGTTGCGAGTTTATTTTCTCGACTATTTTTGATAGTGTCTTTTCGCGACCGAGGAATGAGAGTAGGTGAAGGTCGGATATTTGTACTATTTTGTATCCGTCGAATGTTGCCGGCACATTTTCTGATACAATTTCTACGTTGTTTGTCTGTGTTTGGTTGCGCTCGATGAATGAGCCGTAGAGTAGTGCCAATGGTGGCAGCAACAGTATCCACAATCCTGCCTTGAAACTTTTCCAAAAGGGCTTGCCTGTGAGTTTTCTGATGGCTGCCACTATGGTTATCAGCAGTATAAGGGTGAGGGTTATTGCGAGTAGCAGTATCAAGGAAAATATAAGTTTCATCTGTTTATTTGATTATCTTGCAAATTTCAGATTGCAAAGATACTATTGTTTGGTTGTTCTTTCGGGATTTTAAGATTTTTTATGGTTGTGTGTTAGTAGTTGAAAAATAACAGATATTCTCCACGGGCGTGCAGGGTTACTGTGTCGTCGGTACATTCGTTCAGTGTGCCTTGCCACCAATTTGTAAAGTCGTAGATAGGGTAGCGCAGCCCTTCGGCTCTTAGTGATTTTGCTGTGATGCTGAAGATTGACAGTTGTTGCCCTTTGCGGCATTTGTGGGTGGTGGTGCCGTTGCATGGGACAAATAGTCCATAGTTGGTAAAGGAGTATACTTCTACTCCGCTGCGTGCATATTCGATGAGCAGGCTGATGTTGCCTATTGTGTGGTCCTCGCGTCGGCCTGTGGCACCTACGATGGCTATTCGGCGTTTGCCTTGTGAGACGAGGAAACGCACTGCTTTTGTTTGGTCGTTGCTTTCTTGCTCGTTTACAATGTGCAGTATGTGGGCGTATTTCTCGCGGTTGTCGGGGCTTATGGAGTCGCCGTCGCCCACAATGGCGTCGGGGGTGTTTCCCCGGGCAATGTAACGGTCGGCGGCACCGTCGCAACATACGACGTATTTTGCGTTGCGCAGTATGGCAAGCGGCTGTGTGGCTGTGGGGTAGTCGCCTGCGGCGAGTATTACTGCGTCGAATGTGTAGTCGTGTGTATTATTCATTATGCATCATTTTTTTCCATTTGCGGTAGCCAAAGATAGCTATTATTGCATAAACAGCATAGAGGGCTGCGGTAAAATATAGTTCTTTGTGTATGTATAGTGCGCTGCTTGCAACATCGACAATGCACCACACCCACCATTGTTCAATGTATTTGCGGGCGAGCATCCACATTCCTATAATGCTCAGCGCGGTGGTGAACGAGTCGGCAATGGGTACGGTGCTGTCGGTGTAATTTATCAGAATATATGTGATGAACAGTTGGGCGGCAATGTATGCGGCAACTATGCGCGGCCACGCGCGTTTGGGGGCGTGACTGATGGGCAGTTCTCCGCTTTTTTTCTTCTTGCCGGATAGTGTGAAGCCTGTCTTCCACACTATCCATCCGTAGAGTGCAATGAGCAGATAGTAGATGTTTATGCCAAAGTCGGCGTACAGCCCTGCATCGTAGTAGATGAATATGTATATTGCGGGCATTATTATGCCTGCTATCCACAGATAGATGCTGGCGCGATATTCGAGCCACAGGTAGATTATTCCTACCGCCGTTCCCAAAAGTTCAAGTGTCATATTTTAAAAATCTATGCTCAGGTGTCCTAAAATGTTTGTGCCTGCTTGTGCTGCGTATCCTGCGTAATTGTAGCGGTGGCGTGTGCCGCCCTCGTCGGTGTAGTATCCGCTGCCTGCGTAGCCGTTGCTCTCGTACTCTTCGTCGAAGAGGTTGTATATTGTTGCTCCTACGGTGATGCTTTTTGTCTTTGGCAGTTTGAATGTGTAGGTCAGCGACAGATTGCTCACAAAGTATGCGTCGAGGCGGTGCTCTTCCTGCTCGACATTGCTCATATATTGCTTGCTAACATAGCTTGATTGCAGCGATGCTTCGAGGCCTTTCAGACGGTACGAGAATGTGTTGTTTACGATAATGTCGGGCGAGAATGAGAGGCGTGTGCTGCCGTGGTTAATCTCCCAACGTTCGTAAGTGTTGTCGTCGTAAAGTACTTCGGTGAAATTCTTTATGCGGTTGCGGCTGAGGGTGGCGTTTGCGTCCCAACTGAAGCCCGAGGGTAGTTTCACGCCTGCCATAAGCTCGATGCCCGCACGGTAGCTGTCGGGGATATTGGCGGCAAGCGGCTCGCCTATTTCGTTAAGCTCGCCTGTAAGCACAAGCTGGTCTTTGTAGTCCATATAATATATGTTTGCGCCTGCGTGCATGTGGTCGTTGGCGTATGTGTAGCCAAACTCGTAGTCGATGAGTTTTTCGGCGGTGGGGTGTTCGTCGAGCTTGCCGTCGGTGTAGTTGTTGCGTGTGGGTTCTTTGTGCGCCACGCTTGCCGAGGCGAACAGTCGGTTGTTGCTGTCAATCTGCCACGATGCTCCAGCCTTGGGGTTGAAAAAGTTGAATTTCTCGTCGATGGCGAGTGTTTGCAGGCTGCCGGTTGCGTCGTTCCATTTGTCGTTGCAACCGTCTATCTTGTAGCCTATGTGACGATATTGAAGGTCGGCGTATATGTTTAGGTTGTTTGTCAGACGATAGTCGCCTTTAAGATAGATGTTCGCGTCGTTCTTTGCGCCTGTGTTGCGGTAATATTCGTGGTCGGGGATAAGGTCGCCAATGTAATTTTTGACCCACAGTACCTTCCCGAAATGTTTACCGTAGTATCTGTTGGCTCCGCCACCCAGCGAGGCACTCAGACGCTCGTCCTTATAGTTGAGCGAGAAGATTGCTCCGCCAAAATGGTTGTCCATTGCTTTGCGGCGTATAAGGTCGCTTTTTTTTATTTCTTCGCCGTTGAGGGAATATGGTTGCAGGGCATACTCAATAAGTTTGCGATTGCCTTTGTACTCTTGATAGTAACCGTCGCCTTTTGTGTAGTGCAGTCCTGTGTTTATGCTCCACGCCTCGCTGAAGTGATGGTCGAGCAGCAGTTGCCAATTTTTTTGCGTGTAGTTGTCTGTCTGCCCATCATAGTAGTGTGCTTTTCCGTTGCTGTCGGTGAACATGTATCCGCAACTGTTGTAACGGCGTCCATACTGCTGCATTTCTTCCTTGCTTGCGTAGTTCCACGCATGGTAGGTCTGCTCTTCTCCGGCGAAATTTATTAGTCGGACGGTGGTGTTGCCGCTGTAATATGCTCCCTGAATGTAATATGAGTTTAGGTTGCTCGATGCGCGGTCGATGTATCCGTCGCTGCCTATGTTTGATAGTCGGACGTCGAAAGCCCAATGCTCCGATAGTAGTCCTGTGCCGGCGCGCAGTGTCTCTTTGTGTGTGCCGAAAGAGCCTGCCGAACCGCTGAATCCTGCGTAGGGCTGTGTGTTAAATTCGCTTGTCTGCATGTTGATGCTTGCGCCGAATGCTCCCGCGCCGTTGGTGGATGTTCCTGCTCCGCGCTGAATCTGCACGTCTTTTACCGACGATGCAAGGTCGGGGATATTTACCCAAAAGACTGTGTGGCTCTCGGCGTCGTTTACGGGAATGCCGTTGGCTGTCACGTTTATGCGTGTGGCGTCTGTGCCGCGTATGCGCAGGCTTGTGTAGCCTATTCCTGCTCCCGCGTCGCTTGTTACTACCGCGCTCGGCGTCATTTTTACAAGGTAAGGAAAGTCTACTCCCGTATTTTGCTTTTTAAGCTCTTCGCGGCCTATGTTCGTGTAGGCAACGGGGGTAGTCTTTGTCGCGCGTATCGACATTATTTCCACTTCCTGCAAACTGTTGTGCAGGCTGTCTTTCGCTCCCTCTTGTGCATTGAGCAACGAGGGCAGGGTTGCAATCAGAAGGCAACCGAGCAATGTTCTTTTTTTCATTGCAATTTCCAATTTTTGTGGAGAATGGGGTAAAAAAATAAATCCTCCATGCTCCGTTGTTAAACAGAAAATGGGGATTTTTCCTGCATTGCTTATATAAAAATTGGAATGTGTATATAAGCTCTTTCCTACGCCGGCATTACCCGGATCAGGTTCTTGGGTATGATCTCAGCCCATGTTTTAAGGCACCCCTTATTTGAAATCTGTGGCAAAGATAGTGCTAATTTTCTTATTGGCAAAATGAATTTTAAATTTGCTTTATTTGTGGATTTTATTTTACACTTTTGGTCGCTTGCCAAACAAATGTTACATTTGCAGATGTTATTATTGTTGAACATAGTTGTTACATTCTATGTTTCTATTAAAATATTCGTTTTTATGAGAAGATTTGCAATTTTTTTGTTTCTGCTGGCGGTGGTTTCTGTTTTTTGCTGTGACGTTGCTGCGCAGAGTACCCGCACTAACATTGAGAGTAAGACTATAAGGTTGGATAAGGCTGCCTTTCTTAAGAAGGTGGTGAATTTTGAAAAGTCGCCTGCTGTGTGGAATTATCTGGGCGATAAGCCTGCGGTTATCGATTTTTATGCCGATTGGTGCGGCCCTTGCCGTCGCCTTGCGCCTGTGCTTGATGAACTTGCGGCCGAGTATGCGGGGAAGGTTTACGTTTATAAGGTTAATGTTGATAAAGAGAAAGAGATTGCCGAGGCTTTTGGAATAACCTCTCTGCCGACTATTGTATTTGTGCCGGTGAAGGGTAATCCCAGCGCAGGTACGGGGTTTTTGCCAAAAGAGACGCTGCGCAGTGCAATTAATGACCTTCTTAAAGAAAAGAAGAAGTAAGACGTTTTTTTAATTTATCTCCTTGATTTTTAAACAGTTTCTAATTACTCTTTGTGAGTGCAATAAAAATGTGCTGCGAGCATGCTCGCAGCACATTTTTATTGAGTAACTTTCCTTTTATTTACTATCTTTTTTCTGTTGGTCGCGTGCCATGTTTTTTATCATTTCTCGTTGGAAGCGGTCCTCGGCACGTTGTACATCTAAAATTTTTTGAGCGGGTATTATCTTTAAATATTTTTCAATGTAGCTTTTTTCCAATTGTGCAATCTTTATTTTTGCATCGGCCATTTCATTTACTAATTTGTTGCATTCTTCGGCGGTTAATTTTTGTCCGCGCTCTTTTTTTACTTTTTTTCGTGCTTCTCTGTTAATGTTCCATTTGCTTTTTTGAAGTTCAAAAAACAAGGGAAAGAATTTTTCGGCCTCTTCGGGGGTTAGTTTGGCGTGCTTTGTTATAAACTCTTTTTGTCGTTTGCAATATTCTTCGTGTGAGAAGTGTTTCTTTGGCTGTGGCTGTGCCATGATAATGGTTGCCGAACAACAGAGTATAGCTAATATGAGTAGAATTTTTTTCATGTTCTTAGAAGTTTATGTCGCTGTTTGTTAAATAACAATATACGTTGTAGTCGTCTATGGTGTAACTGTCGAAAATAGTTTCTATTATTTCATTATTTTCGGCTTCTGTTATTGTTGTTTCGTTGCTCTCATGCTGGTAAAGTGCTGTTATTCCCATTGTAAGCATTATGACTATTGCGGCTGCGTAGCTCCAACGACGAATTTTGTTTATGGGCAACTGTTTGATACGGGGCTGTGTGGCAATTTCTTTTTGGGGAAGTTGCTGCATCAAATTCCTGTGAAACTCCTCGAAGTAATTGTCGGGGAGTGTAAAGGGGTTGCTTATTTTACCTTTTTTTTCTTTCATGGTGTCCTTGATAGGATTTACTTCTTTGACTTATTTGTATTTAAAAGGTTTAATCCTTTTCTTTTAAAATTTCTTCTATTTTTTTTACGGCTATGTGGTACGAGGCTTTCAAGGCTCCTACGCTTGTTCCCAATATTTCTGATATTTCTTCGTATTTCATCTCTTCGTAGTACTTCATGTTGAATACCATGCGTTGCTTGGGGGGCAGTTTCTGAAGTGCTTCTTGAAATGTTGCTTCGGCTTTGTCGCCGTTGAAGTATGTGTCGCTCTCGAGCTGTTCCACTACCGAGGCTTCGGGCGAGTCTATGGGTATTAATTGTTGGCGTTTGCTCAGGAATGTGAGTGTTTCGTTTATGGCTATTTTGTATAGCCATGTGGATAACTGTGAGTCGCCGCGAAAGGTGTCGATGTTTGTCCATGCTTTTACGAATGTATTCTGCATAAGGTCGTTGGTATCATCGTGCGAGAGTACCATGCGGCGTATGTGCCAATATAATTGCTCGCTGTATTGTTTCACTATTTTGGAGAAAGCTGCTTTTTGCATTGAGGGCTGTTTAAGCTCTTGCAAAATGGTTTTTTCGTCGAATTTGTTTTTTGTTTGCATTGCGTGCTTTCTCTTTGTAGTGTTTCTGGCTTTTTATTGGACGTTTTTTGCGGTAAAAGGTTTAAATTGGGGCTATTCTATTTTGAATGTTTTATTTTCTTTGGCCAGATAGGTGTGTGGGAATATTTCGCATGCTTCGGCGAGGAGTTGTGTCTCGTCGTCGTATCGCGATGAGAAGTGTCCGATGATGAGTTTTTTTACTTCTGCTTCGCGGGCTGTTGTTGCTGCTTGTCGGGCGGTGCTGTGAAAGGTTTCTTTGGCTCTTCCCTTTTCTTTGTCGGCAAAGGTTGCTTCGTGGTACAAAAGGTCTATGCCTTTGATTTTTTCTATTATTCCGGGGCAGGGGGCTGTGTCCGAGCAGTATGCGTAGCTGCGTGAACGGGTGGGTGGGGTTGTCAGTCGCTCGTTGGGGATTATTTCTCCGTCGGGGGTGACGTAGTCCTCGCCCTCTCGCAATTTGGGACGTGCGTAGGTGGGGATGTTGTAAAACTCGAGCATTCCCGGCTTTATGTGTCTCTTCTTGGGTTTTTCGCTTATGAGGAATCCGCAGCAGGGGATTCTGTGGTTGAGCGGAAGGGTTTCTACTGTTATTGCTTTATTTTCGAAGATTACTTTCTGTTCGTCGGGGTTAATGTCGTGCAGTATTACTTCGTATTCCATGCCTTTACAGAAAAACTCGAGCTGTGGGGTCAGAAGGGTGCGCAGCATGGGGTGGGCGTATATGTGCAGGGGCATTTTGCGTCCTAAAAGCCCGAATGTAGATATCATGCCTATAAGCCCGAAGCAGTGGTCGCCGTGAAGATGGGTGATAAAGACGTGGTTGATGCGTGCAAAGTGTTGGTGCGATTTTCTTATTTGCAGTTGTGTGCCTTCGCCGCAATCTATCATCAGTAGTTCGTTGCCTATTCTTATTATTTGCGAACTTGAATTGTGGCGCATTGTGGGTAGTGCCGAGCCGCATCCTAATATATGTACTTCGAATTGTTCCATTTGTTACTTTGCATTTGTTGCAAAGGTAATGGTTTTTGACGGATTTTTAGAATAAAATGTTGTTGGCTAAAAGTGAAAAATTAATAGAGGGACAAATATAAGTTTTATTACGAAGTTAAATAGGTTGAATTAATATATTTGAAAGATTTACAAAAAAGTTTTGCTATTAACATAAAAGTATATAATTTTGTAACATCTCGATTAGCCCATTAGGGTAAGTTGGGGTAATTTTTTTGGTAAAAGGACGTTTACGAACGTTTTCTTCTGATGTAGAATCTCGCAAATTCAAAGCCAAGAAGAAACGCAACCGAAGCGTCCACATTGGGTGTATTGTATCTATATTTATTCTAGTAAATATGGAAGTTCTACAATATGTCACGACGTGGGCTAACTCGAGTTGTTTATCCTTGGCAAGGCAATGCGAGAGCCCTACATCGGGATAAACAAGAGGTAGAGCTTCCCACGTCTTATTTTTTCATATTGCAAACATGACCGGTATCGGGGAGCTGAAGGTCAGGTTAGAACTATGAAAAAAATATATGCAAACTTAGAGAAGGGTATTAAAAATTTATCCATCTTATTCATTGTATCCCTAACATTATCAACATTCTCTTGTTCAAGTGAGAAAGATTATGAATTTTTCTCTGCAATTAATGGCACAGTGACTGACTATGAGACAGGTGCTCCGCTCAGTAATGTCAGTATACTGCTATCCCCGGGCGGGATTACCAAAATGACGAACGAGGATGGATGCTTTTCTTTTGAGGAATTAGAGCCTCAACAGTATAATCTTGTTATTCAGAAAGTAGGTTATCAACCTAATCGTAAGAGTGTCACTGCAATTAGTGGAGAAACTGTTAGTGTGCAAATAACTATGAATAAAATTCCACAATAATATACCTTATTATAATTATTGTAATAGAAGAAAGTATAATTAAAATGCTAATATTAAGATTTAATAAAGGAAACGAAAAATGAAAAAAATTATTTGTGCACTGTTTTTGTGTTTGTTGGCAGTAGCTTGTACTAAAGAGTCTGAAGAATTTGAGAAAAATTGTACAATTGTAGGTAGTGTGTCCGATTATGTAACAGGCGAGCCTGTGTCGGTAGTTAATGTAGGATTATATTATGAAACTTATGATTCAGTTCTTTACGATTATAGTTACAATGCAGCTTATGAATATTATGGCTACGATACTATTTACGACAAAGATTTGGAATGGTATGACCTTGTTGGTCGCACTATTACCGGAAGTGACGGTAGTTTCAAGTTTGATAATCTTACAGAGGGAGAATATGCTTTGGTAATAGAAAAAGATGGTTACCGAGCAAATTTGGAATATATTAATGTTCGGTACAATAATGGACAAGGTGTCAGAACTCATTTGTTGATAGAGCGTTTGCCGGCAATTGTAACAACCGACCGCAAAGAAATAGATTTTGGTAGCGATAAAAGTAATAATACTTTATCATTCAATATTGTAAACAGTTCCTACGAGGACCTTGAGTGGAGCATTGAAGAGAACTGTGAATGGATAAAAGAGGTTAAACCTTCGACCGGTTTACTCCGTTACGGAAAGACAGAGACAATAGTAGTAGTTATTGACCGCGAAAAACTCGAAGGTGGATATAATCATTCAGTGATAGTGGTACGTTCGTCTAATGGAAGTTCCGAGATTGACGTGTATGCTTATGGCGAGTATGTATCTTTACCGACGCTCGAAACATACGATGCAACAAATGTAAAGGCTTATTCTGCAACGCTCAATGGCGAAATTGTCAATTTGGGAACACCCGAATATACCGAGCGTGGCTTTGTGTACTCAACAACAGCTACCCCTACGATAGAAAATTGCATAGCAAAGGTTACAATACCCAAAAGTGTTGTAAAAAAGTATAGTTGCGATATAAAAAATTTGACGCTTGGGCAGACTTATTATGTGCGTGCTTATGCTATAAACAGTCGTGGCGTTGCTTATAGCTCGTATGATGTAACGTTTAAAACTGCTGCTACTTTGCCATCAGTAAGCACAATAGAGGTAACTGATTTGGATTTCGCCACTGGTACTGCAACTCTTCGTGGACAGGTTCAGAATGTAGGTGAGCCTGAATATACTGAGCGTGGTTTTGTATATTCTACAATGCCGGAGCCTACTATTGATGATAATAAGATTGTAAAAAGTGGTAAAGGAACTGGAATATTCAGTAGTTATGTAACCGAGCTTCCAAAGAATAAAACTTTTTATGTTCGTTCATATGCAATTAACGAGGCCGGTGTTGCATATGGTAATGAAATAACTGTTAAACCTGATTTTATTGTCCTTTCTGCAGCAAAGTTGATGGTACAGACAAAAGATTTAGGAAAAGGTAATAGGGAAACAGCAATGTCTATGTGCAATAACTCAATAGTTGCCGGTTACACAGATTGGCGACTCCCTACAATAGATGAACTGATGGTGTTGTATAACAATAGAGATAAAATAGGTGGTTTTGCAAAAGGTCGCTATTGGTCATCAAGTGGTTCTTATGGCTATTATTGTGTGGATTTTTATGATGGGAAAAAAGATTACATAGATTCCGGTTATACTATTTGCTACATCCGCGCAGTGCGCTCTATTCAATAAATAAATATTCTAAAAGATTTAAATAATAAACTATATATTAACATACTAAATTCTATTATTATGAAAAAGTTATTTACAATCGCAACAGTGGTTGCAGCAATGGTGCTCGTTTCGTGCGGAGCCAAGAAGAGTGTGGCAAATACCGGTGTAAGTCCTTTTGGTGATACATACGAAATGCCTGCCGCTGAGTATGATACAGATGAGGAATTTGGTGCTACAGGTATTGCCTCGGGCTCTAAAATGCGTATGGATGTGTTGCAAAGAACTGCATTAAATAATGCGCAAAATATTGTGCGTCAGAAAATGCAGCATGCATATAAGGGTGCTTTTGATGACTATATGAATTATGTTGGTAATAATGTTGGTGCCGATGCTCAAACAAAAGCTGAAGCTGGTGGTACTCAGATTATGGATCTTATAGTAAATGACACCAAAGCAACAAAAGTTGTTTTTTCGTCTCCTGATGAAAAAGGAAATGTTACATGTTTTGTGGGTATTAGAGTGAACAAAAAGGCTGTTTCTGATAAAATTGCAGATTATGTTTCCGAAGACGAAGAACTTAAAATTCGTTTCAAGGAAGATGAATTCCGTAAAAAAATGGAGGCTTATTTTAAGAAATATAAAGAGAACAAATAAGACATGAGACATATTATAATTATCATTTGTTGTGTATTGCTCCCTTGCTCTGCAATGGGGCAATATACATATTCAAAAGAAATGCCCGAGTGGTTGAAGAATGGTTATCATTCCGACCATCGAAATTCGTATATTGAGGTTGTTACAGCCATTGGGTATTCCGAAGATAATGCGAGGGAACTTGCTGTTAAACAAATTTCTCAAAAACGCAGTATTGCAACAGGACAAAGGGTAAGCATTAAAGAGAATAACAACAGTGTAAATGTAATCTCTGAGGATGAATTGACTGTAAAAGCCAGAATCATAGATGAATATTGCGAACGTATAGCTGCAGGGCAGTACAGGGTAAGTTTGTTGGTGCAAACAACAAAAAATCCCATGCTACAGTATGAACCTGTCGATATTACTAATAAATATCCTATTACGGCTCGTATTTTTGTTCCGGGTATGGCTCAATTGCATAAAGGTAGTACTGCAAAGGGCGTTGCGTTTATTGCTGCGGAAATTGCTGCGATTGGCGGCGCTGTTGCCTTTGAATGTTTGAGAAGTTCTTACGATTCAAAAGTAAACAGTACACATAATGCTGCTGCCCGTAAGGATTATATTAACAAAGCGGACAATATGGAAAATTTACGCAACGGTTTTATTGCCGGTGCTGCTCTTGTTTATGTTTGGAATATAATTGATGGTGCTGTTGCCAAAGGTAAGCAGCATGTTGAAGTTGGTGATGTTGCTATGAATTTTTCTCCGTTTGCAACTCCATCTTTGGCCGGACTTTCTATGTGCTTGAATTTCTAATAGAATATTTATGAGAGGGTACAGGGGACTGTTTGATTTTATCTCTTTTGGGGCTAATCTTGCGTCGATTGTAAGTTGTGTGGTTGCTATTGTTGGAGTAACCAAAATAGTTTATATAAAAAATGAGACAAAAGAGATTCTAAAAGAGATAAAAGTAGAAAAAGAGGTGAATGTGAAATTTATTCACGATACTATAATTGTTGAAAAACCTATATATATTAAAACTGCCACAAAAGTCCCTGCTACATCTCGTGAAAAAGATGTTGATGTTGTTTCAAAAGAGGCAAAGGATAAAATAGAGAAGGATGAAAAAGATTTTAGGAAAAAACATCAAATAGGTCCTTTTTGATCAGTGCCTATTTTTTATATTGAAGAATCATGAAACGATTATTATTTTTAAGTTTGTTACTGATACAATCTTTGCAATATTCTTATGCTCAAACATCAAATGTAAATGAGTCGGAGTTTAGGCGCAAAATGGAGCAATCGTTTAAGCAGTATAAGAGTAACCAAACAAAAAAGTATAATGCTTACCGTGATAGTCTGAATAAGGCTTTTGCTGAGTATATGCGTAAACCTTGGGTTAAGCATATGCCTAGTCCTGCAATGCCTGTGCCGACAGTGAAAAAGCCTATTGTTGCTCCTATAATTGAGTTACCGCAAGATACTGTAAAAGTTCCTATTGATAAAGAGGATAATCCGATAGATGTTGTTGTAAAGCCAAGGGTAAAACCGAGACCTCCTTTGGTAGATTCTGTTCCGACTGTTAAGCCCGGTCCGGTGCAAAAGCCTGTAGATAAGCCCCAACCAGAACAGAAACATGTAGATAGGCCAATAGTAGAGAATAAACGACCTCCTGTAAATAAGAAACCTCAGGAAATAAGGGACTTTAAATTTGATTATTACGGAACTGAATGTTTTTTGCCGCTTGATAATTCTCTACGTTTCATTCTCAGTAATATTGATGAAAATTCAGTGGCAAATGCGTGGTTGTTGCTTTCGGGAGATAAATATATGCCTTTTGTAAAATCATGTATAGAGTGGAAAGAAAGGCTCTGTATGTGTGATTGGGGGTATATTATGTTTGTAGAAAAAGCATGCAATGGTTTTATGGGTAGTCGTATCAATGAGTCACGTTTGATGCAGATGTTTGTGCTTGTGCAGTCGGGGTATATGGTACGCATTGCACGTACGGGTAACGAACTTTCGCTGCTATTGCCTTCAGAAGCTGAAATTTGGCAATATCCTTATTTGAAGATAGATAAATATAAATATTATATTTTCAATAAGAATAAGTCGAAAGAGTGTTATTTGCTTGATTTTAGTTTCCCAAAGGAACGATCTATTTCTCTTTATATTCAAGAGGAACAACAATTTGCTTATAAGTCGGCGAGTGAAAGGGTATTAGCTTCTAAAAAATATAGTAATGTTAAGGCAACGATTTGTGAAAATCTTTATCTGATTGATTTTTTTAGTTCATATCCGTTAAACAATAATATGGATGTTTATGCCGAATGTGCTATTAGTGAAAGGGTGAAAATGCAACTTTATCCTCCGTTGCGCGAGGCTATAAAAGGGAAAAAAGAGAGTGATGCTGCTAATATTTTATTGAATTTTGTACAGACGGCATTTGATTATAAGACTGATGGTGAGCAATTTGGACATGAAAAACCCCAGTTTGCCGACGAGACGCTTTATAATAAGTATTGTGATTGCGAGGACCGTTCAATACTATATTCATTGCTTGTCCGTGATTTATTGGGTCTTGAGGTTGTGCTTGTTGATTATCCTGGACATATTGCAACTGCCGTCAAATTTAATGACACCTCTATTGTGGGAGATTTTTATATGATAGATGGTTGTCGTTTTTTTGTTTGTGATCCTACATATATTAATGCCAACATTGCTACGATTATGCCGCAATTTAAAAATGCGAAAGCAAAAATTATAAAATTGTAGTGAAATAATTCTGCTTAATCTTATAGATTTTGTGGATGATGGTAATGATACTAAATGTGGCGAGACTTAATATTTCTCGCCACATTTGCTTGGACACTTATGTGTGTTTGTTTTTTCAATCTTGCCTTTTATTGTCCATATTCCACCCGGTTGATTTTTTAGGCCGTATATTGACATTACTGCAATAATCGTTTCTTCGTCAAGCTGGGTGATGGAATTCCACAGGGCGTGTGCATTCTCAGGAAGGTTGGGTACGGGGGTCGATCGGTTCCTGAAATTTCGTGCATTTTTGTCGCCTACATATACTTGCATGTTTGCGAATCGTTCATTGTCGCCTTTTCGTCCTTCGGTAGATTGTATGGATAGCAGTGTGTGGCTTTTTCCCAAGTTTATCAGGTAGGGTGCGCCGGCGTATATTGTGTCGTGCAGTGAACATTGCTCGCTCAGTGCCTCTTTGCGGCGGGTGTCGTTTGCCGATACGTGACCATCTTGCCAATTGTTCGAGGTGCGCACAGTGACGGGCTTGAACCTACCTTTAATTCCATTATCTTCAATGGCAATAACAATCTCTTTGCTGTGTGGCAGATAGATGGGCGAGGGCATTCCGTCGCGGAACTTTTTGCGGAAGGATACTTTTTCGGCTTTTGTCCATGTGTCGCAATCGTCGAACGAGCGCATGAGGCTTATCTCTTGTTCGTCGCTATCTGTGTAGGGTGCTTCGTTTGCAAAATATATTTGTACCTCGCCATCGGGTAGTTGCAGGGCAATGGGCTCCCAGCATCCATTTTCGAATTTTGAGTCGGCTGTATATAGGTCTTGGGCTTTGTTCCAATTGTTGCCTCCATCGTCGGATGTTGCGTACATTATTTTATATGGTAGCTCTGTTCCGGAATGTGGACGGGCGTTCCACATATAGAGTAATTTGCCGCTTTTTAGTTCCAATAATTCGCAGTTGGTAAATGTATAGCCTTCATCTTCGGCAACTTTTTGTGAGTCGCTCCAACTGTTGCAACCATCCTCGCTGAAGCGGATAAGTGCTGCGTTGCCTGCATTATAGACTAAGGCGTGTCGCTGCTGTGCTTTCTTTATGCGGGCGTAAACTCCGGGCGTTGCAAATTGCAGGGTTTCTTCTTGCCACTGTATCGTAACATCTTGAACGGGGCAGCATTGAAGAAGAAATATGCTTATGGCTGTAAATAATATTGCTTTTTTCATCTTTGCAGGGTGTTTTTTGTATGTACAAGAAAATAATCTTTCGCAAAAATAATAAAAAGTCGCAATTGGTATTTATTGTGCCGAATTATTCTATTTATATTTTTTATCGTTGCTTAAAAGTCTCTTCAATAAGAGGGTACAAAAAAACAACGGGAACGATTTTCGTCGTTCCCGTTGCGGTTATTGCTTTTCTGTCGCAGAGGACAGAGAGTTTGCAATTTTTAATTATTCGCCACCTTCGAGCTTGCTTTTGAGTGCTGCAAGTGCGTCGATGTCGCCGAGTGTTGTAGAAGCTGCCTGATTCTGGATAGCGGGTGTCTCCTCAGCAACTGCTTTCTTTGCGCTCTTGCGAGCCTGAGCTGCTGCCTTCTTCTCTACCTTCTCCTCCTCTTTTGCTGCATCTTCGAAGATACGGCTGTGTGAAAGGATGATGCGTTTAGCCTCTTTGTTGAACTCGATTACCTTGAATGAGAGTTTCTCGTCAGCCTTAGCCTGTGAGCCGTCCTCTTTTACAAGGTGTTTGGGAGTTGCAAAGCCTTCAACACCGTAGGGCAATGATACTACTGCGCCTTTGTCGATGAGCTCTGTGATAACACCCTCGTGGATTGAACCTACTGTGAACACTGTCTCGAATACATCCCAGGGATTTTCCTCGAGCTGTTTGTGACCGAGACTCAAGCGACGGTTCTCTTTGTCAATCTCGAGTACCTGTACCTCGATAACCTCACCAATCTGTGTAAACTCAGAGGGGTGCTTGATTTTCTTTGTCCATGAAAGGTCGCTGATGTGGATAAGACCGTCTACGCCCTCTTCAATCTCAACAAAGATACCGAAGTTTGTGAAGTTACGTACTTTTGCTGTGTGCTTAGAAGCAACGGGATATTTCTCCTCGATGCTTGCCCAAGGATCTTCTTTAAGTTGCTTGATGCCGAGTGACATTTTGCGCTCGTCGCGGTCGAGTGTAAGGATAACTGCCTCTACCTCGTCGCCAACTTTCATGAAGTCCTGTGCTGAACGCAAGTGCTGGCTCCATGACATTTCTGAAACGTGGATGAGACCCTCAACACCGGGTGCAATCTCGATGAATGCGCCGTAGTCTGCCATTACAACAACCTTACCCTTAACTACATCGCCAACCTTAAGGTCTGTGTCGATTGCATCCCAAGGATGAGGAGTAAGCTGTTTCAAGCCGAGAGCGATACGTTTTTTCTCGTCATCAAAGTCGAGGATAACAACGTTGATTTTCTCGTCGAGCTTAACAATCTCGTTGGGATCGTTTACGCGGCCCCAAGAGAGGTCTGTGATGTGGATAAGACCGTCAACACCGCCGAGGTCGATGAATACACCGTAAGATGTGATGTTCTTAACTGTACCCTCAAGTACCTGACCTTTCTCGAGTGTGCTGATGATTTTCTTCTTCTGCTCCTCAAGCTCTGCCTCGATGAGTGCCTTGTGTGATACAACAACGTTCTTGAATTCTTGGTTGATCTTAACAATCTTGAAATCTTCTGTCTGGCCTACATACGCATCGTAGTCGCGGATGGGCTTAACGTCAATTTGTGAACCGGGCAAGAAGGCCTCGATGCCGAATACATCAACAATCATACCACCCTTTGTGCGGCACTTGATGTAACCACGAACAACTGCCTGTGCTTCCATTGCCTCGTTGATGAGGTCCCAAGAGCGACGAGCGCGTGCCTTTCTGTGTGAAAGGATAAGCTGACCTTTTTTGTCCTCTTGATTCTCGATGTAAACTTCTACCTCGTCACCTACTTTAAGGTCGGGGTTGTAGCGGAATTCGCTTACGGGGATAATACCGTCTGATTTGTAACCGATGTTTACGATTACCTCTCTTTTGTTGATACTGATTACAGTACCGTTTACTACCTCGCGGTTTGAAACTTTGTTCAATGTACCGTCGTAGGCCTGCTCAAGCTGCTCCTGTGAGAGGCCTGAGATGTTTTCGCCTTTTTCATAGGATTCCCAGTTGAAATCGGCTGCGCCTGTTAAAATTTCTGTGCTCATAATTTTTTAAGTACTAATGAGTTAGACATTATGTTGTTAGAATTCGGCTGCAAAGGTACGACTTTTATTTCGGATATTATAATTTTTTTGTTATTTTATTCTGTGTTGTGCTCTTTTTTTTGCTTTTTTATATTTTTTCAATTATTATATTGTATATTCGCGCGTTATTTTTTTGGGGCAATTTAGTTGCGTGTTTTTACAATTTGCTGCTTGTTTGCCGTAAATGTTTGTAATTGTTTTTTCTACGGTTATGTTTGATACTTTTAATTTTGTCGATTTTTTCAGTGCTTTTATTGTGCTGTTTGCGGTTATTGACCCTATTGGTGCTATTCCTATTGTTATTTCCGTTCGTGAACAGGGTAGGGCTGTGAGTGCTTTTAGGGCGGTTGCTTATTCTTTGTTCCTGATGTGTCTTTTCTTTTTTATGGGCGAGGGGCTTCTGGAACTTTTTGGCGTTGATATTAATTCGTTTGCTGTTGCCGGTGGATTGGTGCTGTTTCTTATGGCGATGGAGATGGTGCTCGATATTGAGATTTTCAAGAATGCGGGGCCTATCAAGGAGGCTACTTATGTGCCTTTGGTGTTTCCGCTGCTTGCCGGCGCAGGCTCGTTCACTACGTTGTTGTCGTTGCGTGCCGAGTATTCGGCGTTGAATATTTTGCTTGCACTTTGTGCGAATATGGTGGTGGTGTATGTGGTGCTGATGACTACCGGACGTATTCAGCGTCTGCTTGGAAAGTCGGGTATGTATTTTGTGAAGAAATTTTTCGGAATAATTCTGCTTGCGATTTCTGTGAAGCTGTTTACTTCTAATTTGTCTTATCTTATTCAGAGTGTGTCGGGGCAGTAAGGTTTTATAATGTATTTTAAAAGCGTGCGTATTTTTCGATGCGCACGCTTTTTTATTCCTTATTATAATAATGTCTATCTTTTGTATTTCTTGAACCCTGATGTTTCGCGTGTGAGCATTTTGCCTGTTTCGTCGGCGTAGATAAAATAGGCTTCAATCTCGGGGTGCTGTTCGCAGAATTGCATTGCTTTTTCGACTCCCATGACCATGAATGCTGTCGCAAGGGCGTCGGCGTAGGCGCACTCTTTGGCGATGACTGTGGCCGAGAGTAGCGAGTGTTCTACGGGGTAGCCGCTGTGTGGGTCGATGGTGTGTGAGTATTTTTTGCCGTCGATGTAGCGGTAGTTGCGGTAGTTGCCCGAGGTTGCCATGCTGCAGTCGGTGAGTCTCAGGATTGTTTGCAGTTCGTTGGTCTGCTTGGCGTCCTCTATGGGTTTGTTTACTCCTATTGTCCAGCGGTTGTCTTTGCTGTTTACTCCTTTCAGTGCTACTTCGCCGCCAATTTCCACCATGTAGTTATCGATGCCTTTGCTGCGGAGCATGCGTGCTACTGCGTCGCAGCCGTATCCTTTGGCTATTGCGCTACAGTTGAGCATTGTTTGCGGGTGTTCTTTCTTTATTTTTCCGTCGGCGAGGGATATTTTGTTGTATCCTGTGTAGCTGAGCATTTCTTCGATTGTTGCCGAGTCGGGCTCGATGCCTTTTTTGAATCCGAATCCCCATGCATTGACGAGCGGGGCTACGGTAATGTCGAATGCTCCGTCGGTGGCTTGTGATACTTGTTGCGCCATGTTAATGACGTAGAGAAACATGCTGTCGGGGGTTGCATCTTCGTTGTTGTTTATCTTGCTGATGATGGAGCTTTTGTTGAAGGGCGAGAGGGAATTGTCTACCTGTTGAAGGGTGTTTTTTATCTCCTCTTTATAGCTTTTCTTTGACTTGTATGTTATTCTGTATGTTGTGCCGAATATGTTGCCCTCTTCTTTTTGATAGGGTACGTTGCCGGTGAGTATGTATGCTGTTCCGGCTACGAGAAACAGTAGAAAGATTATTTGCCAGCGTTTCATTATTTTTGTTTATATGGTATTTCGTATATTATGCTGTATGTTGCGCCGAAGCGTGTGTGGCGGTTTTTTCCGAATCCGGGGATGTATCCTACCCGGGTATATTCGCTGTTTATGACGTTCAGCCTTGCTTTGTAGCGTATGCACCAGCCCATGCGCAGGTTTTTCCAGATTTTGGCATTTACGCCGACTCCTAATTCTGCCCAGCTTGCGAATCCGCTAACATCAGAGTGTGAGAATGGAACTTCGCCGCCCCATACGGGGTCGTGAATCGGGGGCGAGGATACGTCGTATGTCATTTTGCTGCATCCGAAGCGCAGCGCGCCGTAGACGTAGTTGGGGCGGGGTGCTTTTCCTTTTTGGTAGCTGAAGTTGTAGTTAAGTCCGGCTCTGAAGTAGGGGGCGGCTGATTTGTAGTGTATTCCGAAATTTTCGTCGATAAAGTCGATGCTTGCGTAGCCGGCCTCAAAGGTCGGGAAGAATCTGTTGCCCAAGTTTGCTTCTATTGCAATTTCGCCGCTTTTGGCGTCGTCGAGGAACGAGCCTAGGTAACCGAGTATGTCTGCCGAGAGGTATAATCCTTTGAATGCGAATGTGCTCTCTTTTTGCTGATTCTCTTTTTCTTGTGCCTCGACGGTTAGTGGCAGTGTGGTCAGCAGCAGGCTACTCAAAAAGATATAGTTTAATATTTTCATGCCAATTGAAGTCTATTAATGGTTCGTTTATTGCTGCCGAGTCTATCATGGTGTTTGTGTGGCGCAATCCTGTTAATTGGTGGTACATTGCCATTCCGCAGTCGGTGGAGATGAAGAAAGGAATGTTGCTGTGTTCCACGTAGAGTGTGTCGATGAGGTTCCCGCTGTATTCGAACACCAGCGTGTCGCAGTCGTGTGTGTAGCTTACGGGTAGCTGAAGCTCGGATGCTCCGACGAGGCTGTTTATTATGATGCTGTCGTTGCCGTTTATTATCAGCTTGACTGTCAGCGTGTCGGGGTAGCTGTATTTTTCGCTTAACGTGTCCTCTTGCATTTCCGATGCGTATAGTTGTATGCGGTTGTATGATACGTTGTTGATGTTGCAGTCGGTACCATTCTCGCAGGCTGCTATTGTAAGTGTCAGCAATATTGCGATTATTGCTGCTGCTTTTTGCAGGGTGTTTATTCTTTTTATAAATCTCATGATGCTGGGAATTGTGCAGGAACGGGTTAAATTTCTTTGGCTATATTGTATTTGTTTCGTTCTTGCGAGGTGCGGCTTATAAGCTCTGCCAAAAAGCCTGTAAGGAATAGCTGGGTGCCTAATATCATCATTACTAATGATATGTAGAAGTATGGCGAGTCGGTTACAAGCCTGAAGGGGATGTTGTTTGCAAGGGCGTATAGTTTGCTTGCTCCCAATATGATTGCTGCTATGAATCCCAAGAAGAACATTGCTGTGCCCCATAGTCCGAAGATGTGCATGGGACGGTAGCTGAATGTTGATAGGAACCACAGTGACATAAGGTCCAGATAGCCGTGAAAGAAGCGGCTTATTCCGAATTTGCTTTTTCCGTATTTGCGGGCCTGATGGTGTACGACAAGTTCGCCTATTTTTGAGAATCCTGCGTTTTTTGCCAGATAGGGGATGTATCGGTGCATGTCACCGTAGACCTCTATGCTTTTTATTACTTCGTTCTTGTATGCTTTAAGGCCGCAGTTGAAGTCGTGCAGGTTTTTTATTCCCGAGACTTTGCGTGCGGTGGCGTTGAACAGTTTTGTGGGGATGGTTTTTGTCAGTGGGTCGTAGCGTTTCTTTTTGTAGCCCGATACAAGGTCGTATCCATCCTCGGTTATCATTTTGTAAAGAATGGGTATTTCGTCGGGGCTGTCCTGAAGGTCGGCGTCCATTGTTATTACCACGTTACCTTTGGCGCGCTCGAATCCGCAGTACAAGGCGGGGGATTTTCCGTAATTGCGACGGAATTTTATGCCGTGTATGTTGTTGTTCTTTTCTTGCAGTTTTTCGATTATCTCCCAAGAGTTGTCGGTGCTGCCGTCGTTTATGAATATTATTTCGTATGTGTAGCTGTTGGCTGTCATCACACGCTCTATCCATGCGCTTAGTTCGGGCAGCGATTCTGCTTCGTTGTATAGGGGTATTATTACTGATATATCCATGATTCTTATTTTTTGTATACTGCTAATGCTGTCAGGGGTGCCAAAATTGTCGATACGAATATGTTACTGGTGAAATATTGTATGCAGATGTCACCTGCGCTTAAATTTGCCAGAATGTTGTACGTCTCGGTAAGGGCGTTTTTCATCTCTTCGCCTATGTTCATTGCTTGATAGGCGTCTATCTGTTCTTTGAATGCCGATAGGGCAACGCCGTTGTCCATATATTGGAAATAAATGTAACAGGCTATTGCCGATAGTAGCGATGCGCACAGATATATTATTATCATCAGTGCCCACGAACTTATGAAATTCAGTCGGTTGCCACACTCCTTTTTTCTGTATTTTATTCCCAAATATCCGGCGTATATTGGCGAGACGACCAATATCAGTAGAAATATCAGTGATATTTCGGGGGTTGTAAGTGCTTTTATGTATATTGCAAATGCTGCAATCCACAGTATGCCAAGATAGGTGCCATATTTCATGGCGGCCTGTGTCAGGGCGTTGTTTCCTTTGTTCATGATTGTTTTTATCCAATATTTATGTTGCAAAGATAGTGCAAACGAACGTAACGCAAGCTTGCTTGCAGGTTACAAAGTGAGTGCAGCCTATTTTCGCAGTATTTACTCTGCAAAGATAGTGCAAGCCGAGAGGAGAACAAAATAAATGTATTTATTTTTTCTCCCGAGGCGCCGCCTATCTTATCAAAAGATAGTGCAAGCCGGCTTTTTTTTCTCCCGAGGCGCCGCCTATCTTATCAAAAGATAGTGCAAGCCGGCTTTTTTTTCTCCCGAGGTACCGCCTATCTTATCAAAAGATAGTGCAAGTCGGCTTTTTTTTCTCCCGAGGCGCCGCCTATCTTATCAAAAGATAGTGCAAGCCGGCTTTTTTTTCTCCCGAGGCGCCGCCTATCTTATCAAAAGATAGTGCAAGTCGGCTTTTTTTCTCCCAAGGCGCCGCCCATCCTATATATACTAATGTTTTTTGTTGTTTGTTTGCAAACTTTTTTGGCAAAAGTCTTGTATTTTGAATAAAAATGTATTATTTTTGCCGATTGAAATTGTACGTATCAATATGAGACAATTAAAAATTACCAAAAGTATCACAAACCGCGAAAGCGCATCGCTTGACAAGTACTTGCAAGAAATTGGCCGTGAAGATTTAATTACCGTCGAAGAAGAGGTAGAATTGGCACAGCAAATACGTAAGGGCAATCGTCAGGCGTTGGAGAAATTGACACGCGCGAATTTACGTTTCGTAGTTTCCGTCGCAAAGCAGTATCAGAACCAAGGATTGAGCCTTCCGGACCTCATTAACGAGGGTAATCTCGGATTGATTAAAGCTGCAGAGAAATTTGACGAGACACGTGGATTCAAGTTTATCAGTTACGCAGTTTGGTGGATCAGACAATCTATTCTTCAGGCTCTTGCCGAGCAATCGAGAATTGTGCGCTTGCCTTTGAACCAGGTTGGTTCTTTAAACAAAATCAGTAAAGCCTTCTCAAAATTCGAGCAAGAGAATGAACGTCGCCCCTCGGCCGAGGAGCTTGCCGAGCAGCTTGACCTGCCGGTAGACAAGGTTGTCGATTCATTGAAAGTATCGGGTAGACATATTTCTGTCGATGCTCCTTTCGTCGATGGCGAGGACAACAGTTTGTTGGATGTGCTTGTAAATGATGATTCACCTATGGCAGACAACACTCTGGTAAACGAATCTTTATCGCGTGAGATTGACCGCGCACTCTCGACTTTGTCGGATAGAGAGAAGGAAATTATTCAAATGTTCTTCGGTATTGGAATGCAGGAGATGACGTTGGAAGAAATTGGCGATAAGTTCGGGCTTACACGTGAGCGCGTAAGACAGATTAAAGAGAAAGCTATCAGACGCTTGAAGCAAAATTCGCGAAGCAAATTGCTTAAATCCTATTTAGGATAAAAATATTTACGGTTATAGAATTGGGCGGGCTGCACTTAAAAAAGGTGCAGTCCGGTTTTTTTATCTGCTTTTCTTGTGATTCTTTGTTAAAAGGTGTTCCGCTAATTTTGTTATCGCTGCGATTTATCTTATCTTCGCGCCGTAATATTGTTGTTTCTTTAATTGAGATTAAATTATATGAAAAAATATTCTTTTGCTGCGATGCTTTTGATGCTCTTCTGTTGCTGCGCTGTTTGTGTGGCAAAAAAGCCTAAGAGTGTCTATCTGTTGGGTGTTTCTTATTCTTTTTCCGACTCGATAGTTTATTTTACCGAGATTCAGAAGATGGATAGTATTGTGTTTAATGCCGAGCATAAATTTTTACCCAATCGTCAGCACTATTCTTATGAATTGACCGATTATATGGCTTTTAAGGAGAATATGCCCGGTCGTCCTTCGGCTGTATTTTATGCAAAGAAGTTGTCGGCTTTGCAGAAAAAAGAGGCGAAACTGAAAAAGAAGCTCTTTAAAAAAAATAAGGCTGTGATGTATCTTGGTAATAAATTTTCGTTTACTCGTCCTTGATTCTTGTGATGAAAAGTTGTAAGTTTATAGTAGTCTCGTTGTTTGTTCTTCTTTTTGGGCTTATGGCTCAAGGATGCAAGAAGTCTGACGATGTTTTTGATGATGGTGGCGGTACTGTGGTGGAGTTTGGCGATTCGGCTGCTCGCACGGTGCTTGTATATATTATGGCCGAGAATACTTTGGCCGGTTACGAGGGTTCTGATTTGCACGAGATGAAGAGCGGGGTGTCCTCGATTCCTGACAGTTGTTGTCTTTTGGCATTTGTCGATGGGCTGGGCGATCCTTATATTTGCCGTTTCTATGAAAATAAGGCCGGAGAGGCTGTTTGTGATACTGTCTACGAATTTAATGAGGATTTTTATTCAACCGACAGTGTGAAGTTCAAGGAGGTGCTGTCGTGGGTGTTGCAGGAGTTTCCTTCGAAAAAGTTCGGCCTTGTAATGTGGTCGCATGGGACAGGTTGGTTGTATGATGATACGAAGAAAAATAAAAGCATTGGTGTCGATAGTGGTAAGAATCTTGCTGTGGATATTTCGAGCTTTTCGCAGTGGATGGAGGTTGAGGAACTTGCCGATGTTTTAAAAACTTTGCCTGTAAAGACTGATTTTGTTCTTTTTGATGCTTGCTTTATGCAGTGTGTCGAGGTTGCGTATGCTATGCGCGAGTCGGCCGAGTGGCTTATTGGCTCTCCTGCCGAAATACCGGGTAATGGTGCGCCGTATGATAGAATAATTCCTTCTATGTTCTCTTTTCCTTTTGATGCAGAGGAACTTATTGAGCAGTATAAGGCCGGTTATTCTGACTCTAACGGTGTTGTTCTTTCGGCTGTGAAATGTTCGGCTGTAGAGAGATTGGCCGAGGTTACTGCGGCTTTTATCCCTGCGTATTTTGCGCAAGATTTTAATATTGATGATTCCCGTGTTTTTTCTTATTTGCCCGATGGTCGTTTTACTGCTTTGACGGAGTATCCCGAGTATTCGGATATGAACGGGCAGATGTTGTTGCGTCTCTCGGATGAGGCTTATTTACTTTGGAAAGAGGCGCTGGATGCTGCTGTTCCTTACAGGGTTGCGTCGCGTCAGTGGTACTCGGGCGTGAAAAGGAGGTTTTTTAGTGTTGATATGTATCAGTATGGTGGTCTTTCTATGTATGTGCCTCGCGATAAAAGTAATTATTCTGCGCTGAATGAGAATTTCAGAAGGACCGAATGGTACGAGGTTACAGGGTGGGAGAGTGCCGGTTGGTAGGCTTTTTCTTCTTAAGGATATTGATGTTAAAAGTGGCGGAAAATTAAAATATTTTAATTTTCCGCCACTTGAATTTTTCTATTGTTACTTAGAAGCTGTTTAAATTTCTTTCAAAAAAATATATTACATTGCTCGCAAGTTGTGCTTGCCTTTTTATGCTCTTTTTTGCCTGTTTTTCCCTTTTTCGCAGTTACATAGCCCGCTATGCGTCTTAAAAAAATGAAAAAACATACTAAAAAAGACCTATAAAAATTTCAAGGACATAAATTTAAACAACTTCTTAGAATTGCATGTGTAGCTGTATTCTTACGCCTTCTTTGTCGATGCCGGGGTAGTTGCGGTAGGTGAGTCGGCGCACATAGTCTATTCGCAGCACGCGGAAGATGTTTTCTACTCCCAGCGATAGTTCCATATAGGGGGTGCTGCCAAGGTAGTGGTAGGTTTCATCTTCGTATGGGAATTTGTATAGTGTGCCTGTGTTTGCGTTGTCGGGGCGGTTTTTGTCGCTGAGGTTGCCGAACATTCCGCGGAAGCCTATTACTTCGCGCCAGTTGAGTTTTCTTATCAGTGGCAGTCGGTTGAATATTAATCCGCTCATGTAGTATGTGAGGTCCCACGAGGCGTATTCGTCGTTGAAGAATTCCATTGCGTTCATCAGGGCGTATGATTCTCTCTGGATAGTGTACGAGAGGTTGGCGTTGGGGATTATGAGCAGCGGAAAGGGTACTTTGTTCCACACTTTTCCTGTCTTTAGTATGGCGTCGGTGTATCCGAATGCCGAGAACCAGAATCTTTTCTTGAATCCTAATTCTGTGTGCTGATAGTTTAGTTCGCTGCCGGCAATGCCTTTTATGCCCACTTTGTGCGAGAGGGTAAAGACGGGGTGCTCGGGGAGTACCGAGTGGCGGTTCCATTTTGTCTGGATGAACTTCTCTTTCGGGGCGTATCTGAGGTTTAGTTCAACTTCGGATTGTCGCAGATTTTTTACGAATGTACTTGTGGTAATGCCGTCGATGGTGGCGGTCTTTTCAAACGGTATAAGGTGTGTGGCAATGTCCACTCTGTTGCGCAGGGTGAGGGCGTAGGAGAAGTGGTTGTAAAATTCTTTTGTGTATGTAAATTCGGCTTTTTTCAGGTAGCCTATTTTGTTGTCCTCCTTGCGCTTGAGCGTGAGGAACATGTTGTCTTTGTTTGTGTGCAGATAGGTCTGTCCATATTGATAAATGTCATTCTCGTAGTGCAGACGCAGTGAGTGTATGGGGAATTCGTTGGGGTGTTCTTTCTTTTTGTGGAAAGAGTATTCCATTTCTCCCATGTATTTTAGTTCTTTGTCGCCGAGGCCGTAGGCTACGAAGAATTTTCCGAACAGATGGGGGTGCAGATAGGCGGATGTCATTGCTCCGGTGCGCAGACGTGTGCCTTCGAGGGCATTGTGGCTGATGCTGGTGTTTACGGGGCCGTAGAATATGGGGGGATTTTTTTCTCGTATGGGCACCCAACCGGTGAACAGGAATGTTACTCCTTTTTCGAGCCAATAGTATAGGGGGTTGTTGCGCAGTTGTTGCATCATCTGTGCGACGGATTGCTCTTTCTCGGTGACGTCTGCTATTCTGTTTGCTTCCCAGTATTCTTTGTCGCGGTTGGTGGCGTTGCTCTCTTCGACCACCGGTGTTTTTTTGTTTAGTATTTCTGTGGCTTTTTCGTTGTCTTCGAAGCTGTAGTTTCTGTATGCTACTTCGCGGTTGGCATATATTCCGTTTACGGCGCTCGATATTTCAAATTCTGTTACAAGTGATTCGTTGTTGATTATTCTTGTTCCATCCTCCAGACGGTCGAAGTCTTGCTTGATGTTCATGTATTGTATGAAGTTCAGATTAATGTCGTGCGGGACGTTCATCTGGACCATTTTTATGAAATATGTGCTGTCGGTGGTTACGTATAGATGGCCGTTGAAGCCCATCGATTCGGGGTTGTGCGGGGCAAAGGTCAGGTCCACGCAACGTTCGCCGTCGATGTTTACGGTGTCCATTATGTAGTATTTGTAGAAATTTATGCCTAAAGGAGAGACGGGACTGACGAATTTGTTGCGGAACAGTGTGATGTTATCCTGAAATATATCAACATCCTTGAATGTTTCCTCGATTACGGCCTCGATAGACTCCTCGGATACAATGTCGTCGATGCCTGCTCTTTGCCTTGCTTTTACATGCTGTCTTTCGCTGCGTGGCGATTTTCGGTAATAGTCTGTGGCCAGAAGTTCGCGCGTCGAAATGTGTAATATGGGCTTTCCCGAAACGAGCGACGTGTCGATGTATTGGTCGAGGAATGAGAATTTTTTTCCAAAGTGGCTCTCCTCCGAGGAACTGAAATTATTAAGCGCAATGTTTAGTTTCTCGTGTCTGTCGCGGCTGTAGAAGGGCTTGTTTTTGGGCGAATTTTCTTCTCTGCGTGCTATTAATTTGCGTGCGAGTTCTACGGCAGGATTGTTTTTCTTGCTATATTTCTCTTTTTTGGGCTTGATGGTAATTTCCGATAGCTCGTACATTTCGGGGGCGAGCTGTACCTTTAATGGAAATTTGGTGCGGGCTGTCAGAATAATCTGTTTCTCTTTGTAGCCTATACTGCTTACGATTAGTGTGTCTTTCAGCGTCGAGGATATAAAAGAGAAGAAACCGTTGTTATCAGAACTGCAACCGTTGCTGCTGTTTTTTATGCGTACAGAAATGTAGGGTAGTGACTCATTGGTGATTGAGTCGCTGATGTGCCCGTATATTCTGTATCTTGTATTTTGCGCTTGTGTCGCTTGCGAAACATACAATACGAGTATGCTTATTATATATATAAGGTGTATAAAGTTTTTCATTATGTGTTTACGGCTCGGAAATTTAAACAGACTGCAAAGTTAATGTTATTTTAAGTACAATCTTTTTTTTATAACAAGTTTTATGAAATTATCGAGCGTTTTTAAAATGTTTTTAGGGCGAATGTATGGGGCGAATGCAACTTGCGTTTTTTTTACTTAAAATTCTCTAAAAATTTTTTCTCGTTTAAATGATTGTCATTCAGTCTCTTGCTATTTTTGCTGTAAAATTCTTTAAAATTTTCTCCATAAAAAGTTTGGTAGTTTAAAAATTTGGCGTACCTTTGCACACGCTTTCGGCAAGCAACGCAG
>SUXQ01000012.1 GCA_015060905.1 Bacteroidales bacterium
TTCTTTCGCATATACTTTTTATGGAAAGAGAGGTGTCACGATAAAGAGACAATGCGTCTCTGTATTTCAACTCGGCACGGACTAATTGATTCTGCATAATTCACTCTTAAAAGGAACCAACCTTAATGCTTGTTAATTAACACTATACTAGGCAATTAACAAGTTGTAAATGAAAACTTCTCTTTATAAGAGAGAATTATGCCTTAATACTTTTTTGATAACTAAACTGTTGCTCTGTGAGAATAATCTTTTATGCTAAACAATATATTTTTTTTCTAAACAAAATGTGATTTTTTTTTTAAACTTTTTCACTATATATCTGTGATAATTATAAAAAATATGTAACTTTGCAACGGTTAGAACCTCTCTTATAAAGAGAATGCAACCTCTCTTATAAAGAGACTTTTTATTTCTTATAAAGCAATTGGCAGATAACTTGTTACACGAATTATAGCAGAAAAGTGAATAAAGTACTATTGGGATAGGAAGTTGAGGGGGGTACTATAAACTCAAGACAATTATAAACGGTAGAAATTCTCTTGTTTGGTTTATTTCGAGTACCTTTACGAAAACTGAATATAATAACCTATGAAGATTGACCACATAGCACTATTTTGCAAAGACTTAGAAGGAATGCGCCAATTCTTTATAAATTTCTTTGCTGCCACAAGTAATGAATTGTATCATAATCCTAAAACAGGATTGCGAACATATATTCTCTCGTTTCCCTATGGTTCAGCAAGGTTGGAGTTGATGCAAAAACCCAGTGTCATTTCAATAGACCCATCTAAAGCCAATATCGGTTTTATTCATTTATCCATTTCCGTTGGAGGCAAAGATATTGTTGACTCCAAAACCGAAGAGTTAAGGAATGCCGGTTATTCCGATTCCGGTTGATTACGTTAGCGCTTTTTTCATTAACTTTTTCAACCATTGATTAGAGCATTGCTTGGTGAGCATTAAACTTTTAAGCAAACGGCATCAATCGCTTTTGGAAAAGCGTGAAAATTCGTGCAAGCGAGTAAGTAGAAGTTTACTTACATTTGCAAAGAGTGTAGCCGAAGTTCGTCAAAAGCAATACATTTTGTCTGCGCATGGCCTTTTCTCTACTTGTGCGACGAAAAGTAAGGATAGAAACTACTACCGATAAATTTACAATAAAAGGTTAAGAATAAAGACTACCGTAGAACACAAAAAAGGATTGAGGACAAATAACCCTCAATCCCCATAATATGTGAAATATAATATATCGAATAGACGATAAAACAGTCTATTTTACTCTCGCTACTCTCACACCCGGGCATGATTTTCGCGGGGCAAGATAGTCGTACAGTGATACTTTGTCGAGTATCACTTTTTTCTCTTTTGAGGATGCGTGCAGCATGTGCAACTTGCCTTTTACCCATACGGCGATTCCCATGTGCGTGACGTCCAATCCTTTAATGGTTGTAACAAGCGCAAGAATGTCTCCGTTGCGGATGGGTAGGCTCTTTTTGCTGTTGTTCAGTATGTTTTTTGGCAGATAGGCAACCTCTTTTTCGCGGAAGGGTTTTTCGTGACGGGCAATGGATGCTGTTAGCATGCTGTCGCCGCTTAGTTGCATATATTTGTCGGGGTTGTTGCTCATGAAACTAAGGTCGAACCGCTGTTTGCCGCTGAATGCTTTTCCATAAAGCTCGTGCATGATGTCCTTTTTTTTGCCATCGGCTACCCACCATGAATAGTAGTGCAGACGGCTGTCGTATCCTTTGCACTCTCCGCCTCGGTAGCGTATCTTTTGCAGATTGTTGCAGAAACTGCGAAAATCTTTTTTCTTTTCGCTTGCTGTCATTGCCATTGCCAATGATGTTTCTACAAGGGTGGTGCAGTCAAGCTCTCTTGCGTTTATGGTTAGTTTCTCCTCTTTTTGTTTGTCCAGAGTACCGCCAACGTAGGGTGTTCCCAGAAATAGTTTGGCCGCTTCGAGTAGCAGAGTGGATGTTTCTTTATTTTGTTTCTTGCTCAAGAGAGAGAGTTTTTCGCTTATTATGATACTGTCGTTTTTTGTGTAGCGTATGTTGTTGCTCCACATTTGCGTGCAGCATGTTAGCAATAGTGCGAATATCAATGGTTTTTTCATTGGCGAATATATTTATTAGCGTGGTGCGATGCGTTTCTTCGTTGTTGATTGTGAGGGTGTAAACAATAAATGTGCCCGCAAAATGTGGGCACATTTATTGTTGTTGCGATTTTAGTCGAAAAGTCCGTCGCGCTGAATGTAGGCGATAATGTCGCCACGACGCACCTGTTGCCCTTGTTGTGCGCATATTTCGACTACTCGTCCGCCCATGCCTGTGGATATTGACTGCAGTTCGCCCCACGGGGTGATGATGGTGCAGAATTCTTCGTCGGCGTTGTAGTGTTTGCCTATTGCCGGGGGCATCGATTCACCGTCGTACGATACTTCCCAGATGAGCTGTCCTTTTTCGGGTGCGGCAATAGCTTCGGCTTTTGCATGCTTTATGGCCTTAATCTCTTCGATGCTTATGCCTTGTTTGGCAAGTTCGCCCTCTTTGGCTTTTTCTAAGTCTGCGAGGAAGCGTTCTTTTGCAACGCCGCTCTTATAGTCGCGGTATTGACGCTCGTGCATTGCAAATTCAAAGAGTTCTTCGTCATCTTCGCCACGTTCCCATCCAAGCTCTTTCATTTCTTTTATATATTTGTCGAGCGCGTCGGGGTAGAAACTCTGCGGGTCGGTTGTTGTAAATTCGTATCCTTTCTCTTTTGCAAGCTCTATTATTTCGGGGGCAACTTCGCCGGGGAGCTTTCCGCTCTTGCCGAGTATCATTCCCCACATACTTTCGTCCATGCGGCTGAAGCGAGGCTCGTCCTGTGCGCGGCTCAGAAGGTTCATCAGTGCAATGTTTTTTACATATTGGCTGAAGGGGGTCACAAGTGGTGGATAGCCTACGCGCGGCCACACGTATGCAACCTCATTGAAAAGTTCCACCATCAGTTCGTCGAGGGTGTTGTATGTGGGCTTGCCTTTGCTCTGCAAAATGCCGTTGATACCTTTGTAGACGCCTGCAAGGTCGGACATCATGGAGCCCATCATTCCTCCGGGTAGTCCGCTTGTCAGAAGCAAAGAACTCATCAGCTTGTTGTTGCTGTCCATAAAGAAGCCCAGCCATTCGTCTATAAACTCTTGTGTCATGCTGCGGGCTTTCATATAAGCGTTCATGTCAATGTCGGCAACTTTGAAGCCTGCGTCTTTCAGCATCGCCTGCACGCTGATGATGTCCGGATGGACTTTTCCCCACGATAGTGGCTCAATGGCTGTGTCTATAATATCGCAACCATTTTCGCAGACGGCGAGAATGGATGCCATCGACAGTCCCGGACCACTGTGTCCGTGATATTGTATGATAGTATCGGGGTGTTTCTCCTTGATGCTCTTGACTAATTTACCCAAAAAAGCGGGGCGGCCTATTCCTGCCATGTCCTTCAGGCAAATTTCAGTTGCTCCCTCGTTTATAAGGGTGTCGGCCATTTCGCTGTAATATTCTATCGTGTGTATGGGCGAAGATGTTATACACAGTGTTGCTTGGGGTATCATCCCTGCTTCCAATGCGTATTTTATCGAGGGGATAATGTTGCGTACGTCGTTCAGTCCGCAGAAAATTCGTGTGATATCTGTACCTTGTGCTTTTTTTACTTTGTACATCAGTCGTCGCACGTCGGCTGGGACGGGGAACATGCGCAGTGCGTTGAGTGCTCTGTCGAGCATATGTGTCTGTATGCCTGCTTCCTTGAAATATTTCGTAAATGCGCGAACTGCTTTGTTGGGGTTTTCACCTGCCATTAGGTTTACTTGTTCAAATGCGCCTCCGTTGGTCTCTACACGTGCAAAGCAGCCCATTTCCACAATGACGGGTGCTATCTTCTCCAACTGGCTTGCCAATGGCTGGAATTTACCGGATGATTGGAACATGTCTCGGTAGACTAAACTGAACTTAATCTCTTTTTTCATAATATAGAGTTTTGAGTATTGCGTGATTTGTTTTTGGCTTTGTTTTTTGTAAAGGTAATACTTTTTTTGAATATTTCGTTTTTTGTGTGATAATCTTTTTTTGTGGCATGAGAAATTTTCTTTTGTCAGGGGTGTTTTTTTCTCATTCAATTTGTTTCTTTTTCCTCTTTTCCCAACGAAAAACCGCTTGTAAAGAGAATTATTCCTGTATAATTTCGCCCCTGAATACCTGATTTCGCCCCTAAATAACGAAAAACACCCCTACGCATTGCTATGTATCGCTGAAATGTGGTATTCTTGATTCAAATTGTGAAATTTGCTGCCACAATGCAATTTTAACCCTATTTTATTAGTATGAAACATTACTTGAATTTTATTGACGAGGCAATAAAAAAATATTGGAATGAGCCTGCTTTTACCAATTACGGTGGTAACACTTTTACATATGGTGACGTTGCCGCAGGTATAGAGAAGTATCATATTCTTTTTGAAAAATGCAACATTAACAAAGGTGATAAAATAGCTTTGTGTTGTAAGAATTCGGCAGAGTGGTGTATTGCTTATCTTGCTGTATTGACATACGACGTGGTTGCAGTGCCTCTGCTTCCCGATTTTCTTCCAAAGAATGTTGTGGACTTGACAAGAATTTCGGATAGTCGCATGATTCTTGTCGATGATGCTATAATGGCAGGATTGGTAAAGAGTGACGTTGCCGAGAATTTTGCTTCTATAGAGGGTTTCTGTTGTATAGTGAATATTAACGGCATGAAACTTATGCCTCAGAGTAATAATGTGGCAATCGGATTGATGGAAGATGTTGAAAAGGCTTTTGAAGTACGTTTTTCTAAAGGAGTTACTCCCAAGCGTGTGAATTATACTAAAAATAATCTTGACGCGTTGGCTGTGATAAGTTTTACTTCGGGTACCAGCAGCTCTCCTAAGGGTGTGATGATTCCTGCGCGTGCAATTTCGGCTAATTTGGAGTTTGCCCGCAAAGAGATGGAGGCCGAGGTTGGTTGGACGATTCTTTCGATTCTTCCTCTTGCTCACATGTTCGGTCAGGCGTTTGATTTTATTTTCCCCTTCTCCAAAGGTTGCCATATATATATATTTAATGTAAAGCCTACACCTGCGCGTCTAATCGCTGCTCTTGCCGAGGTTAAGCCTTTCATGTTCCTGACTGTGCCTTTGGTCGTGGAGAAGATTTTCCGCTCAAAGGTGATGCCTACACTCGAAAAGCCGTTGATGAAATTCTTGATGGCGATTCCCGGAGTACGTGGACTGTTGTTAAGCAAAATATGCAAGAAGCTTGTGGCTACTTTTGGTGGAAATGTGGGAATCGGCGGATTGATTCTTGGTGGTGCTGCCATTAATAAAGAGGTAGAGCAGTTGATGCACGAAATGAAATTTCCCTATCTTGTGGGTTACGGAATGACCGAGTGTGCTCCGCTTATCGGTTACAAAGGCTGGCGCAACTTTGTGATGCGTTCGTGCGGTGCTGTTGCTCGTCCTTCGGTTGAGGTGCGCATCGATTCGGAAAATCCTGCGGAAGTTCCCGGTGAAATTCAGGTTAAGGGCGATGCGGTGATGGTTGGTTATTATAAAAACGATAAGGCTACCAATGATGTATTTACCGATGATGGCTGGTTAAAGACAGGGGACATGGGTACAATGGATGCCGGTGAAAATATGTATATACGCGGACGTTGCAAGAATATGATTCTTACTGCTAACGGACAAAATATCTACCCCGAGGAGATTGAGGATATGATTAATCAGTTGCCTATGGTAACCGAGTCGCTGATAGTGGGACGTAAGAATGCTCTTGTTGCTCTTGTTGTTGTTAATGCCGATGCAGCAACGGCAGCAGGCGTAAGCGACGAGGCTCTTGCACAGGCTGTCGAGGCGGATGTTCTTGCGCTTAACAAAGAACTGCCTGCTTATAGTAAAATTACTGCTTGTGAAATAAGAAAAGAGCCTTTTGAAAAGACTCCTAAATTGAGCATTAAAAGATTTATGTATAATTGATACATTCTTTTGTTAAATAGTGTATAATCGCTCTTTGAAAATAACTGCTATTTAGTGTTAATACACTTAAATAGAGTTAAAGTATGCACAAAATGCATGAAATGTGAATCTTAGTGTTGATATTTGCACAAAAATAAAAAAATGTGTAATCATGGAACACTATTTGAATCATATTAATGCTGCTATAAAAAAGTATTGGGATTCACCTGCTCTTTGCAACTTCGGCGCAGAGACATTTACTTATGGTGACATCGCTAAGGGTATAGAAAAATACCATATTTTATTTAAAGAGTGTGGTATTAAAAAAGATGATAAGATTGCTATCTGCGGAAGAAACTCGGCACAATGGGGTGTTGCATTTCTGGCCGCCGCTGCTTACGATGCTGTTCTTGTACCCTTGTTGCCCGATTTCTTGCCAAAATCAATCGTGGAGCTTACCTGCTTTGCAGATTGTAAGATGTTGATTGTTGATAATGATATTTACAGAGGTCTCGAAAGGGATGATGTATTAAAAGCATATGAGCAACAGCCCGGCTTTTTGGGGGTGTATAATTTGATGAACATGACCCCAATAGTATCGTTCAGTGACATTTTTACACAAGCTGCTGCCAACCTCGACGAGAAATTCAAAGTAAAATTTCCCAATGGGGTAACGGTAAATGATGTTGATTACTCGAAGAGTAACGACGAAATGGAGCGTTTGGCCCTTATCAGCTTTACATCGGGTACAAGCAGTTCGCCCAAAGGTGTGATGTTGCCTGTAAGAAGCTTGTCGTCGAACCTTCGATTCGGTCACGAGGCAATTCCTGCAAATGTTGGCGGTCATGTGCTGTCTATACTTCCGCTTGCTCATATGTTTGGAATGACATTCGACTTTATTTATCCTCTGAGTGTGGGTAGCGTTATTTATGTTCTTCCCAAAAAGCCTACTCCCGCACGTTTGCTTGCGGCACTTGCCGAGGTTAAGCCTTATATGTTCCTTACTGTACCTATGGTTATAGAAAAGGTATTTAAGTCTAAGGTTATTCCCATGCTCAGCAAGCCTGCGATGAAGGTGGCTCTTTCAATCCCTGTATTGAACAAAATAATACTAAAAGGTGTGCGCAACAAACTTGTAAATGTGTTTGGTGGCAACTTGAAGCATGGTGTTATTATTGGTGGAGCCGCTCTTAACAGAGATGTTGAGAATTGGATGAAGAAAATGAAATTTCCCTATCTTGTAGGTTACGGAATGACTGAGTGCGGTCCTATTATTTCTTATTGCGATTGGAGATATTTCGAGCCATATTCTTGCGGCCGCCTTGTACGTCCCTTGGAACTTAGAATCGATTCTACCAATGCCGAAAAGGTGCTTGGAGAGATACAGGTGAAAGGTGACAATGTGATGTTGGGATACTATAAGAACGAAGAGGCTACAAAGGCTGCTTTCACGAAAGATGGCTGGTTGCGCACCGGAGATATGGGAACTTTCGACAAAAAAGAAAATGTTTACATAAAAGGTCGTTGCAAAAATATGATTCTTTCACCCAGCGGACAGAATGTTTACCCCGAGGAGATTGAGAGTAAGTTAAGCGACCTTCCTTATGTGGTTGAGGCGTTGGCTGTTGGTCGCAAGAATGCAATCATAGGATTGATTGTTCCTAATTGGGACGCTATTAAAGCTGACGGCCTTTCGGCAGAAACATACGAAAAGCTTGTTCGTGACGAGATTAAAAAGATAAATGAAGAATTGCCCGCTTACAGTCGTGTAAATGACATTGAATTGCGTAAAGACCCGTTTGAAAAAACTCCCAAACAGAGTATCAAACGCTTTATGTATCAATAAATACCGGCTTTAACCGATACGAATTATTGTGATACAATAAATATTTATAGCCGTATACTTTTCCATATACGGCTATTTTTTTAGTACTTACGAAAAAGAAATTTTTAAAACTATGACACACTATTTGAACCATTTTGCAAGTTCAGTAAAAAAATATTGGGACTCTCCCATGTTTACCAATTTTGGCGCAAACACACTGACATATGGCGACGTTGCTTGCGGTATAGAGAAATATCATATACTGTTTAGTGAGTGTGGTATTAAAAAAGGAGATAAAATTGCCCTCTGTGCAAGAAACTCTGCAGAGTGGGGTATGGCTTTCATGGCTATCGTGACATACGATGCTGTGATTGTGCCTCTGCTGCCCGATTTTCTTCCAAAATCGGTGGTGGAGCTTTCGTGCTTTGCCGACTCGAAGATGCTTATTGCTGATGCTACTTGCTACAATGGCTTTAAAGATGATAAGGAGGCAGTTGCCATTATGCGCGACAAGGGTGATTTTCTTGGCGTTCTTGATGTTAAAGATATGAAGCTATTTGTTTCTTTCTCGGACACATTTAAGGGTGCTGTTGAGGGCTGGGATGCGATGTTTGCCCAAAAATATCCCGGTGGCGTAAAGCCCGAAATGATAGATTATCGTAAGAGTGATGATATTTTGGATAATCTGGCGTTGATAAGCTTTACTTCGGGAACAACAAGCTCGCCCAAAGGAGTGATGCTTCCCGCACGAAGCATCTCTGTAAACCTTGAGTTTGCACTCAGAGAAATTCCTCTTAAGCCCGGCGGACACATTCTCTCGGTGCTTCCTTTGGCTCACATGTTCGGTCTTACATTCGACTTTTTATTCCCCATGGCCGGTGGTTGCCATATAACAATTCTCGGCGCAAAGCCTACTCCAGCGAAAATGCTTGCGGCGTTTGCGGTTGTTAAGCCTTTTATGTTCCTTACAGTGCCTTTGGTGCTCGAGAAGATTTTCCGCTCGAAGGTTATTCCCACGTTGCGCAAGCCTGCAATGCGTGTGATGCTTTCTATTCCCGGAATCAGACAGTTCTTGCTTTCTAAGGTTAGAGCCAAACTTCTTGCAACATTCGGTGGCGAACTTACACAGGGCTTCCTTATTGGTGGTGCTGCCCTCAATAAAGAGGTTGAAAATGCCATGAGAATGATAGGAATTCCCTATTCGGTGGGTTACGGAATGACAGAGTGCGGTCCTCTTATCTCTTACTGCGACAAGAGCATATTTGCAGCAGGCTCTTGCGGTCGTCCCGCACGCCCCATCGAGGTTAGAATCGATTCTCCCCGTCCTTCGAAGATTCTTGGTGAGATTCAGGTTAAGGGTCCGTTCGTAATGCAGGGATACTATAAGAACGAGGAGGCTACAAAGGCTGTGTTTACTTCTGATGGTTGGTTAAAGACCGGTGACATGGGTATAATGGACGTTAAAGAGAATATCTTTATAAAGGGGCGTTGCAAGAATATGATTCTTACTGCGAGCGGACAGAATGTTTACCCCGAGGAGATTGAGGATAAACTGAATTCTATTCCTTATGTTATTGAGTCGCTTGCTGTTGGTCGTAAAAATTCTATTATAGCTCTTCTTGTTGTCGATTGGGCGGCTGCGAAGAGTGCCGGTATTTCCGAAGATGCTTTGAAGGCTCAGTTGCGCGAGGAGGTGATGAAGATGAACGAGCAGCTTCCTGCTTATAGTCGCATAAATGATTGTGATTTCCGCATCGAACCGTTTGAAAAGACTCCCAAGCAGAGTATCAAACGTTTCATGTATCAATAATCTTGTCGAACAGCATATAAATGATTCAAGGTCACAGTAAAAAACTGTGACCTTGAATCATTTATAGATTCTATTGTTGATAAATTTTTGTTCAAAGTCTCTTTTTTTTGGCGAAATATGCTTACCTTTGCAGCCGATTTTCAGAAAGAGTAATAATTAAGCAATAAAATAAAAATGGAGAGAGACAATAAAGTTTTTGAATTAATTGAGATGGAGCACAGACGCCAATTAAAGGGTATTGAACTTATTGCGTCGGAAAACTTTGTTAGCAACGAGGTTATGCAGGCTATGGGCTCGTTTCTTACAAATAAATATGCCGAGGGTTATCCCGGCAAACGTTATTATGGTGGTTGCGAGGTTGTTGATGTTGTTGAGGACTTGGCTCGCGAGCGTCTGAAAAAACTTTTCAATGCCGAGTGGGTGAATGTGCAGCCTCACTCCGGTGCTCAGGCAAATGCAGCTGTATTCCTTGCTGTGTTGAATCCCGGCGACAAGTTCATGGGCTTGAATCTTGCTCACGGTGGTCACTTGTCACACGGCTCTGCTGTAAATACTTCGGGTATTATATATACTCCTTGCGAGTATAACCTTAACAAAGAAACCGGTCGTGTGGACTATGAGCAGATGGCAGAGGTTGCCGAGCGTGAGCGTCCCAAACTTATCGTTGGTGGTGGCTCGGCCTATTCGCGCGATTGGGATTACAAACGCATGAGAGAGATTGCCGACAGCGTGGGTGCTTTGTTGATGATAGACATGGCTCACCCCGCGGGTCTTATTGCCGCAGGCTTGTTGAACAATCCTTTGGAGTATGCACACATTGTAACATCTACCACTCACAAAACTTTGCGTGGTCCTCGTGGCGGTATTATCCTTATGGGCAAGGACTTCCCCAATCCTTGGGGCAAGACTACTCCTAAGGGCGAGATTAAGATGATGTCTCAGTTGCTCGACTCGGCTGTGTTCCCCGGTATTCAGGGTGGTCCGCTCGAGCATGTTATTGCTGCTAAGGCTGTAGCATTCGGCGAGGCGTTGCAGCCCTCGTTCAAGGAGTATCAGATGCAGGTGCAGAAGAATGCTTCGGCGTTGGCAAATGCTCTTATCGAGCGTGGATTCGGTATTGTTTCGGGCGGAACCGATAACCACTCTATGCTTGTGGACTTGCGCAACAAATATCCCGAACTTACAGGTAAGGTTGCCGAGAAGGCTCTTGTGGCTGCCGATATTACTGCAAACAAAAATATGGTGCCTTTCGATTCGCGCAGCGCGTTCCAGACTTCGGGTATTCGTCTGGGTACTCCTGCAATTACCACACGCGGCGTTAAAGAGGATTTTATGCCTGTGATTGCTGAAATGATAGAGACTGTACTTAATGCTCCCGAGGACGAAAAGGTTATTGCAACTGTTCGTCGCAGAGTAAATGAGTATATGAGCGAGTATCCTCTTTTTGCATACTAATAGTTTCTTAAGAAAATATAACCAATAAAAAATCCGCTGTTAAGCGGATTTTTTATTGGTTATTATCGTAATTAAAGTGTTACTCCCAGCGAGAATCCTAATACATCTACGTTGCGATTGAATTGAAACTTTTCGTGTGTATCGGGTATATATATGTATTCAGATGTGTTGTTGAGCCCTACCTGATATACAAAATCGAAGCATATATTGGCTATATTAACCTCTAATCCGACTACCCAACTGAATGTTAATGGGTCGAGCTCTTCTTTTGCCCCGGAAAATGGGAAGTTTATGAAGTTCTGATCGCTGAGTGAGGTAAATAGGAATTTTGCTTTTGGACCCGTAAATACACTCATTTTGTATGTTTGGGTGTTTACAAATTTGTATCCAAACAACAAGGGGACGTGTATGGAGTATGTGGTGAGCTTGTATCGCGGAATGAGATTCTCGTCGTTTGTTATTATATTTTGGGGCTCGAAACTGAAATTGTATTTGTCGATACTGAAAATGCCTTCAGTCTGTACGTATGGGCGTCCTTTACTCAGCCGCAGAAAACCGCTGAATGTGTAGCCAATGCGGGTGTTAAGGCTCTTTTCGTTGTAGTTGTAGCCTTCGAGAGTAAATTCTGTGTGCTGATACGTGCTTGCTTGAACTCCGGCTTTAAAACCGGTGTTCAAGCGTAATTTGTCTTGTGCATTGCTGGCAAAAGATATAAACAGAAAGAGTAGTATGATGCAACTTTTTTTCATTCTCTCTATTTCTTTTTTACGCTCCACCCGAATTTTCCTATAAGGTCGCCTGTGTGGAAATATTTACCATGTACGTACACAAGAGGGTCGGCTGCTGCAAGGTTCCATTCGCCTGTCTCTTTGTTTAGGAAACGGTCGTCGGCCTGTACGTTTACAACCTCGGCAAGGAACATGTCGTGCGAGCCTAATGGAATTATCTGCTTTACTCGGCACTCTATGCTTAGTGGCGATTCGGCTATGATGGGGGCTTTAATTTCTACCGATGGGGCGTATGTGAGTCCTGTTTTTTTGGCTTTGTCATAATCCTTGCCCGAACGCACACCGCACCAGTCTGTGGCGCGTGCCATTTCTGCGGTTGTTAGGTTGATGACAAATTCCTTCGTGCGGCAGATAATGGGGTAGGAGTGTCGCTCGGGACGTACCGAAATGTAGCACATTGCGGGGTTGGTGCATGTGGTGCCTACCCACGAGACTGTAAGCATGTTATAGTTCTCGGGCGAATCGCCGCAACTGACAATAACTGCCGGCAACGGATATATCATTGTGCCGGGTTTCCAACTTATTTTCATTTGCCGGCTTTATTATAATAATGTTATTTTTTCGATGTTTGTCTCCTTTTCGCAGTAGTGGCATTTTATGGTGCCGTTGTCTTTGTCTACAATGTGGAAAAGGGTTGTCATTGGCTCGTTGTTTGTTATGCACTTGGGGTTGGGGCATTTTACAAGGCCTGAAATTTTGTCGAGCATTTTAACTTCGCGCTTCTCTACTACTTGATAGTCGCGTATGGTGTTTAGTACAACATTGGGGGCTACAAGGGATATGCGGTTCACCTCTTCGTCGGTAAAGAATTTGTCGGCAACTTTTATTAATCCTTTTGTGCCTAATTTGCGGCTTTTAAGGTTGTATCCTATGGTTACGTTTGTGGTCATCGAGGGGATGTCTAACAGATTGACTACTGCAAAGAGTTTGTCTGCCGGAATATGGTCGATGACTGTGCCGTTACACAGTGCCGTTACTTGTAATGCTTCTTTATTGGTGTTCATAGCTCTGTTTTTTATTATTCTACATCAATGCCTAGTACATCGCAAATGAGTGCCTCGCGAACGTAAAGTCCATTTTGTGCCTGCTGGAAGTAGTATGCTTTGGGGTTTTCGTCTACGTCGTGTGCAATTTCGTTTATGCGTGGCAGGGGGTGCAGTATGCGCAAGTTGGGCTTGCTGTTTGCGAGCATTGCGTTTGTCAGACGGTAGCAGTTTTTAACTTTTTCGTATTCCATGAGGTCGCTGAAACGTTCGCGCTGCACACGTGTCATGTAAAGAATGTCTGCTTCGGCTATAATTTCTTCGTTGAATTCTGTTGTTTCGGTGAAGGGGATATTATTCTCGCGGCAGAAGATTCTATACTCTTCGGGCATGTGTAGCTCTTCGGGGGCTATAAAGTGGAACGTTGGGTTGAAGTGACGCATGGCGAAAAGCAGAGAGTGTACTGTGCGACCATATTTAAGGTCGCCTACAAGATGTATGTGCAGATTCTCGAGTGTGCCTTGTGTCTTTAGTATAGAATATAGGTCGAGCATTGTTTGCGAGGGATGCTGGTTGGCTCCGTCTCCGGCGTTTATTACGGGGCAGGGCGATATTTCGCCGGCGTAACGTGCCGCGCCTTCAAGATGGTGGCGCATGACTATAAGGTCGGCGTAATTTGATACCATCATGATGGTATCTTTCAATGTTTCTCCCTTGCTTGCCGAGCTTGTTGCTGCGTCGCTGAAGCCTATGACTCGCGCACCCAGACGGTTGGCCGCTGTCTCGAAACTGAGGCGTGTGCGTGTGGAGGGCTCGAAGAATAGTGAGCCTATGACTTTTCCCGCAAGAAGCCTTCTGTTCGGATTCTCCTCGAATTTGCCTGCCGTTTCCAGAAGTGAAAGGATTTTTTCACGTGACAGGTCGTTGATTGATACTAAACTTCTATTTTTCATGAGATTGGTTTTTTATCTCTTTTGTTTGAATTCTATACTTTAAAAAGTGTGCCGCAGGGCTTGATTGCTGCCTATAATCTGCAACAGTTGCAAATATAGCAACAAACGAGCGAGAAATATCAAGTTGGCTTGAATATTTTTTGCAGCGAGTGCAGTATATGTTCGCCGTTTACGGCAAATATAGCAACAAACGAGCGAGAAATATCAAGTTGGCTTGAATATTTTTTGCAGCGAGTGCAGTATATGTTCGCCGTTTACGGCAAATATAATGAATCTTTTCATTTATTCTTATTCTTGCAATGCTAATTTCCGGCTGTTTTTAGTTTTTTTGGCACTCGGCATTTATATTCAACGAGCGGGAAACTTCAAAGTTAAAGTTTCCCGCTCGTTGAATTGTTTGTAACTTGAATAGTCAATTATCTGCGAATGAATGCTCTTTCAAGGTCCTGCGAAACATTTATCATAAAGTCACCCATACGCTCATAGGCGTTTATTATGTCCATGCAATATACGCTCGCCTGATAGTTCTTTCCGCTGTTGTCGATATTCTCAATCATAGTATCTCTAAAGTTGTTTCTAAGGGTGTTCAGACGCTCTTCGGCATTGTAAGCATTGGAAATTTCTTGCAATTCTCCCTTGTGGGCAGCGGTGAGGTTGGCAATCATTGCATCGTATGCAGTGATTACAGCCTCGGCCATTGCGTTAAGGCTTTTTATGGCGTTTGCATCAAACTCTTTCTTGTGAATGTTCTTTCTTGACAAAATGCGACTGATAGTTTCTCCCGAGTCGCCCAAAGACTCTAATTCGCCGATAATCTTATACATTGCCTTTATCTTGACAGATGTACTTTCGCTTATTTCTCCCGTAGAAACATCATTCAGGAATGTGGCAATTTCATATTCTATGCGGTCCGAAATTTCCTCGTATTTCACCAATTCCTCTCTCAGACTCTCGAATTTGTCCGAATCGGCCTCGTTAATTGCTGCTTGTGTATATTCTGCTCCGTTCTTTGAAATTTGAGCAAAATGTATAATCTCCTCAAAAGCCTGCTCCACAGAAAGTTCGGGAGTCGCAAGAGGGCCGGCAGAAATATATTTCAGTTTGAAGACCTCCTTTTCCTGATTCTTGGGAGCGCGTACAATCCAGCTTACAGCCTGCGCAATACGTTTTGTAAACCATACTAATAATAATGTATTTATAAGGTTAAAAAGTGTATGCAGCATTGAAAGCCCGTAAAGTGCCGCCGTACCTTCTACCGATTCAGCCTCTGTAACAGAGAATCCTTCGGCTGCAGGGTTGGGAAGCCCGAACAATGTTTCTGTGATACTGCCCACAAATTGCAAGAAGGGATTGTATAGTATCAATGCCCATATAACGCCAAATACATTGAAAATAGTGTGTGACAATGCTGCGCGTTTCGCCTGGGTGTTTCCCACCGATGCTGCGATGTTTGCAGTAATTGTTGTACCTATATTTTCTCCAAGCACCATTGCGCACGCCATATTGAAAGGTACCCACCCCATGCTCAGCATGATGAGTGTAATTGCCATTGTTGCCGATGATGATTGCAGTACAAGGGTCAATACTGTGCCGAAGGCGAGGAACAAAAGTACTGAACCGAATCCGTGAGAAGCCCATGTTTTTACAAATTCAAGCACTTGAGGAGTTTCCCTAAGGTCGGGGACAGACTCTTTCATAAACGAAAGGCCCAGGAATAAAAGGCTGAATCCTATAATAAGCTCACCGATGTTCTTACGTTGGTCTTTTTTAGAATTCGAGAAAAGGAATCCGAAAAGCATCAAAGGTATTGCAAGAGTAGAAATATCTGCCTTAAATCCCAACCATGCTACCATCCATGCTGTGACAGTTGTTCCGATGTTGGCACCCATTATCACTCCGATAGCTTGTGCAAGTGTCAGAAGTCCGGCATTAACGAAACTTACAACCATCACAGTTGTTGCCGATGATGATTGTATGATGGATGTTATTCCCAATCCCGTCAATACTCCTTTAAAGGGATTAGATGTCATTGCCGACAAAAGACCTCTTAATCTCTCTCCGGCAACTTTTTGAAGCCCCGAACTCATCAGGTTCATTCCGTAAAGGAACATACCTAATGCTCCCAATAATGTAAAGAATTCTAATATTCCCATATAACTTATATAACTTTTCGCTTGCAAAGTAACGGCGAATATGTTTCAAAAATGTTTCAAATAAGTTATGCTTATGTTAAAAGATTGAGCAATTATCCCATCTTGCCAGTCAAATATGCCTTGGTTCGTTCGTCTGATGGTTTAGAGAACATCGTTTCGGTGTCACCGTACTCAACCAACTCACCCAAGTACATAAACATCGACTTTGACGATATACGTTTTGCTTGTCCCATATTGTGAGTAACGATAAGGATTGTTACCTCTTTTTGCAACTGCAACAATAGTTCTTCGATATGTTTGGTTGCAATAGGGTCGAGTGCAGAGGTAGGCTCGTCCATCAGAAGCACATCAGGTTTCATCGCCAATGCGCGTGCTATGCACAATCGCTGCTGTTGACCGCCTGAAAGAAATGTACCTTTTTTGTTAAGCACATCCTTGACCTCGTCCCAAAGGGCCACGCTACGCAAGCAACGCTCTACGGTGGCATCCTTCTCGGCTTTCGAAAGTTTTATTCCGTTAAGAGCGAAGCCCGAAAGTACATTATCGTAGATGCTCATTGTGGGGAACGGTGCAGGACGTTGGAAAACCATACCCACACGACGGCGCACATCAATAGGCTCCATTGATAGGATATTTTCGCCATTGAGCAGTATCTCACCATCAACACGGATGTTTTGATAGAGATTGTGCATTAGGTTTACAGCACGCAAGAGTGTCGATTTGCCACAGCCCGAAGGTCCCATAATTGCTGTGATGGTATTCTTCTCAATGGCTGCTGATACATATTTTACAGCCATTGTCTGCTTAGTATATGATACGCAAGTCTTCTTAAATTCAAGTATACGTGTTATTGATTCCATTTTTTTGCAATATATTTAGCGGTAATATTTAATGTAAGAACAAATAATAATAGGAAAAGTGATGCTCCCCAGATGAGTTCCTGCAGATTGGGATCGTTGAAGAACTCCCAAATCAACAATGGAACTGCCGAAATAGGCTTGTCAATGGAGAAACGTATGAGCGAACATCCGAGGGCTGTAAACATTAGCGGAGCCATTTCGCCAATCACGCGCGATATGGCAAGCAACACACCCGTAAAGATACCACCAAATGCAGCCGGAAGCTGAATCTTCATCATTACTCTTGCTTTGTTGCCACCCAATGCCAATCCGGCCTCCTTGAGCGATGCTGGGAGGATTTTAAGAGTTTCCTCGGTTGAACGGATAATAAGCGGAAGCATCATAATACAGAGGGCAACGCTACCGGCTATTGCCGAATAGCCCTTCATCGGAACAACCACCCATATATAAGTGATGATACCAATAATTACAGATGGGGTACCTTGCAAAAGGTCGGTCAGATAACTGACAAATTGAGCAAAACGATTTTTGCTATTCTCTGCCAAGAATGCTCCGCAAAGAATACCCAACGGAACTGCAACAACTACAGCCATACCAAGCATAATCATTGTACCCACTATACCATTTGCTATACCTCCGGGTATAGGCTCATCCGCTTCGATGGCCTTCATTGCCTTATATGCAGTTGGTGTAGGCTCGGTAAAGAATGACCAAGAGAGCTGATCATAACCACGCAATAATACTTCTCCCAAAATGGCAAGCAACGGGACTGCTGTTAATGCAGCTAACAAGCAAATGCCCCAAAGCATCAAACGGTCTTGCGCCAAACGATGTTTAATTTTCAATTTATTCATAATCAAGCTATTCTTGCACGTTTAATCATAATCTTACCTATCATATTGATAAGGGCAGTTATCAGGAATAGGATAAGACCTATCGCAATCAAAGAAGAGAGTCTCAAGCCATCCGCTTCGCCAAACTGGTTGGCAATAATGGATGCCATTGAGTTTCCTGTAGATGTGATTGAATTAGGGATATTATTGGTATTTCCAATCAACATTGTTACGGTCATCGTTTCACCTAAAGCACGACCAATCGCCAGAATATATGATGAGAAGATTCCCGAACCTGCAACAGGGAATACAACCTTACGTATCACCTCGGCACGGGTTGCTCCAAGGCTATATGCTCCTTCTTTCAGGTCGTTTGGCACCATCTTGATAAACTCGGCACTTAGTGAAGCTGCGTAAGGGATAATCATTATCGACAAGACAAGTGATGCGGTTAGTACGCCTGATCCCTGTGGAGATATATTAAGTACCATAATGATTGGTCGCAAAGTATAGAAACCCCACAGACCATAAATAATTGATGGAATACCGGCTAACAAGTCGGTTACAGTACTTAATACAGATGCAACTTTTGTTCCCTTGAAATATTCACCCACGAAAAGCGCAACGGGCAGTGAAAAGGGAATACAGAAGATGAGAGCCAGTAAGGTGGTCATCAGTGTACCTGTAATGAATGGCAATGCTCCATACTGCTCATTACCCTCGGTATAACTCCACTCTGACGAGGAGAGAAATTTCAAGAATCCGAAATGTTCAAAAGCATCGTATGCGTCAGTGACGAGGGCGTAAACAACGCCCCCGCACACTATCGGCATAATCAATGCTGCTACAAACAATATTATTTTGTACAGTTTATCGTTCATAGATTGTTGTTTTTACTGGAGTATTGAAACTCCGTCATATGTCACAGTTTTAAGGTTTGTCAAACTTAGCTCCTTAGCCTTTGCAGGAAGTGGAGCGTAATGTACCTCAGAGGTGATATTCTGTGCATCGTCAGAGAGGATATACTTCAACAAATCGAGTGTTGCCATAGCCTGTTCCTTGCTTCGGCCGGAATAGTTCTGCTCCTTGTAGATAATCATCCAGGTGAATGTTGAGATGGGATAAGCACCGGCTGCATCTGCATTTGTGATTGATGTGCGAGTGTCGGCTGGAATTGTTCCCGATGCCGCTGCTGAAATTGTTGCTGATGAAGGTAATACAAATTCACCTCTTGCGTTTTGAATGCGTGCATAAGGAATTTTCTGTGCGAATGCGTATTCAGAACCTACATAACCGATAGAGTTCTTAGTCTGTGAGATTACGCCCGCAACACCGGGGTTACCCTTTGCTGCCTGTCCCGAAGGGAAATTGACGGATTTGCCGGCACCAAACTTCTCTTTCCACATAGGGCTGACCTTTGTAAGATAGTCTGTAAAGACGAATGTTGTACCTGAACCATCCGAGCGAAATACGGGGATGATTGCCTCGGCAGGGAGTGTTACATCAGGATTGAGAGCGACCAGACGCTCATCATTCCACATCTTAATTTCGCCGGCGAAGATGTCTGCAACAATCTCACCTGTAAGTTTCAATTCCTTTACGCCATCCAAATTGTAGGCCACAACTACAGCACCCATACAAGTAGGAACGTGAACTACGGGAGCCATATCTGCCATCTCATTATCGGTGAGGAAAGCATCGCTACCAGCAAAATCAACAATCTTATCGCGCAAGTTGCGAACGCCACCGCCCGAACCAATACCACCGTATGCTACTACATCACCATTTACATGAGAGAAATTCTCAAAAACCACATTGTAGAAAGGAAGAGGGAATGTAGCACCTGCTCCCGAGAGTTCCTGAGCTTTACGAACACCATTTGTTGCGTTACCGCCACACGATACCATTGCAATGGCAATTGTCAATGTAATAATTGACGAAAAAATCTTTTTCATATTCTTGTAGTTAAAGTTTATTCAGTTAAATACCAAAGTAACAGTTTACAAATGCCGAGTAACCATCTTTTGCGCCATCGGCCTTAGGCATATTCATTCTGATGTTGGGAGCAACCTTTACATACTTGCCGAGTTTGAATTGTGCACCAAGTATTGTAGCTGATTCATCTTTTGCTATATTCCAATCATTCTTTGAGTATAAATCATCGAATCGTGCGTACAAGGCTGCTTCTTTTGATAAGTTTATTGTTGCATATACTGAATAACCGCTTTGGTCGGTATCCTCCTTATATGATGCGTTTATCATATAGTTGTACTCTGCACCGATGGTGAACTTTTCGTGCTTATAACCCATAAATGCTGCTATGTTCGTAATATCTTTCTTGCCTTTTTCGCCGCTTTCATTAAGACCACCATATAAACGTATATGGAGGCCCTTTACCGGAGCAAGTGTTACACCCAAACCATAGTTTAGACCATCATTCTTCTGAATCTTCTTGTAGCCTTCGCCATTTACAATAATCGCGTCTGCCGAAATCCAGTCTGCAAACTTGTAAGCGGCAGAGATACCCAAGTCTGCACTGCTACCAAACTTATATTTGTCTTGGAACGACTTCATAATGTAACGGTAACCCCAGAATTTCTCTTGAAAATTGAACTGTGTAGTAGAAATAAGACCTCCGTTCAATGTTAGATTTCCTGTTTTCCACGAAACCATTGCATTCTTAATATAAGCAATGCGTTGATAGTCGCTTACATCCGATGACTTGCCGATGTCCATTACACCTTTAACAGACAATCTTTTTTCGAGTTTATACTCATAACCTAAATAGCTTCTTTCTAATTCGAATCCTCGGTCGTTGTTTTTCTCTCCAAAGCCGGTATGAAAGTTTCCGAACATTTGTACGATTGCTTTACCTTTAGGTTCTTCACTCTTGACATCCTGCGCCTGTGCGGTAATGCCGATGCAGACTAAAAGACCTGCCACGATACATTTCGTTTTCATTGTAATTTGTGTTTAAATTTGACACTGCAAAAGTACCGGAGCTATGTTTCATAAATATTGCAACCTCGTTAAGTGAGTGTGAAATTGAGTGTAACTATTGATGGAAAATTTGTCAAGTCCTCAACATCTAAAGATAGCAAATGGAATATGGATAAGACCGGTGCTTCCCTCTTCTGCGACAATAATAGAGAGGTTGGTGACATTGATATTTCAGGCTTGTACTTTTGGAACAAGGCTCTTACTGATGAGCAGATTGCTGTAATGGGTGCAATTGAATAGTCGGTATCAGGTTGATTGAGCCAACCATATATAATAATCCCCCACTGAAAGTTCACTATCAACTTTCAGTGGGGGATTATTATGTGAACACATTTTATATACATTGCACCGGTAAAATATCTTCTCTGTAAAATGTTACATTTTTATTAAATATCATTTTCTGTGGTTGTTTGCTCGATAATTCTCTATAATTTTGCATGAGAAATAATATATTCAAAGTATATGGCTGAACGTATATTGATAGTAGACGACGAGGAAACACTGTGCGAGGTGTTGAAACTGAACCTGGAAAATGAGGGCTATGATGTTGATATTGCCTTCAGTGCCGAACAGGCTCTCACACTTGACCTAAAAATATATTCACTTATTCTTTTGGATATTATGATGGGAGAAATAAGCGGAATAAAAATGGCGAAGATGATGAAGAGTGATGTTAAGACTGCTGATATTCCTATTATCTTCTGTACGGCTCGCGACACAGAGGATGATATGATTATGGGACTGAATATTGGTGCAGATGATTATATAATGAAGCCTTATACTGTGCGCAATGTGATTGCGCGCGTAAAGAGTGTGCTCAGGCGCACAACAGGGTACAAAGGTGGTGCCGTTTCTGTCGAAAAACCAAACATTTTGCAGGTAGAGGGACTGAAACTTGACCTTGAATTTAAACGCTGCATTGTCGATGGAGAAGAGGTTAAACTTGCACGCAAAGAGTTTGAACTTTTGGCGTACCTTATATCTCATCGTGGAAAAATATGTTCGCGTGAGCAGATTCTGAGCCGTGTCTGGAGTGACGAGGTTGTGGTTCTCGATCGTACGATAGATGTGAATATTACCCGCTTGCGTTCAAAAATCGGTGCGTATGGTTCTTATATAGTAACCCGTTCAGGCTTTGGTTATGGCTTCCGTGATTAAACTTTCCTATCATAGGCGACTGTTTTTGATGTTGTTTGCCTTTTCGTGGACTATTATATTGTGTTTCATCGGCTTTCAGTATATGCGTGAAAAACAATATAAGTCCGAGTTTTTGAATGCTCAATTACAATTATATAATAGTCATCTTTTACGGACAATAGATAATGGAGTCTCTTACGAGGAGTATATTGCAACGCAAGAGCAGCCTTTTGATGAACTGCGAATATCTATAATTGCTCATTCGGGTGATGTTGTGTATGATAATATGCTCTCTGTTGATTTCCTTGATAATCATCGTTTACGTCCCGAGGTTGCAGGTGCATTGAAAAATGGCTCGGCTTATCATATTGGACGACTTTCGGCTAGTGACGGGCGCGAGTATTTTTACTCGGCCACGCGAGGCGATAGAGTAGTTGTGCGTACAGCTATTCCTTATTCAGCATCGTTGCGCGAGCTTTTACGTGCCGACTGGACTTTTTTAGGTGCGATGATTGCTATCAGTTTGGCGATGAGTGTGCTGGCTTTTTTTGCTACCCGACGATTGGGTAATAATATTGAACGATTGAATCGCTTCGCCGAAAAGGCCGAAAAGGGAGAGCCTTTTGACGATGATAAAATGTTTCCGAACGATGAATTGGGTTCAATTTCCAACCATATAGTTCAGTTGTACAAGCAGTGGCAGCAGACTATCAAAGATCGGGATATTGCTCACAATGCGGCTTTGCGTGAAGAGCAGGAGAAGATAAGAATCAAGCGACAGCTTACAAATAATATCAATCACGAGCTTAAGACTCCTGTTGCATCTATGCAGGTGTGTCTCGAGACGTTGCTCTCGGGTATAAGTTTAAGTGAAGAAAAACGTCAGGAACTTATTGGTCGATGCTACACGAATAATGAGCGTCTAAGAAGATTGTTGGGCGATGTTTCGCTCATTACCAGAATGGAGGATGGTAGTGCGCTCATTGCAAAAGAGAAAATAGTAATAAATGATATACTTACAGAGATTGCCGAAGAATTGGAGATAATGCCCGATGGAGAACGTTTGAATCTGCATACTTATTTTGAAGAAAGGGTGGAGGTGACAGGTAATCTTTCGCTTATGGCTTCTATTTTTCGCAATCTTACTGAAAATGCAATAGCTTATTCCGAGGGTAAAAATATTTTTATTTCTCTTCTCGAAAATAACGATTCGGAGTGCCGTATACGTTTCGAGGATGATGGTATTGGTGTCGAGGATAAGCAGTTGTCGCGTTTGTTTGAACGTTTCTATCGTGTGGATAAAGGTCGGTCGCGCCAGAAGGGTGGTACAGGGCTTGGTCTTGCAATTGTTAAGCATGCTGTTCAGTTTCATGGTGGAACAATAGTTGCTGCCAATCGTCCGGAGGGAGGGCTTAGATTTGATTTTTCGTTCAGAAAATAGTGGGGTTGTGACGGGGATTGCGCAATCTTTACTAAAATTCACACTTTCTTTCGTTTCTTTGTTGTATCTTTGCAACATAAATGTTGCGAAGATAGGCTGCACTCACTCTGTAACTTGCAAACAAGTTTGCGTTACGTTCGTTTGCGCTATTTTTGCAAACTGAATATTGCGAACATAGGCTGCGCTTACTTTGCAACATAAAGTCTGCGAAAGGTTGGTCGCAATTACGTGATTTACGACAAAGAAAAAGGAATATGTTAAAGAAATTTTTTATAACTCTTTGGACACTGTTGCTTGTCGGTGTTTTTTCTGTGGCACTGCTGTTCTTTGCAATATCCAAAGGGTGGATAGGGTATCTTCCGGATATGGAGGAACTTGAGAATCCCAACTATAAATTTGCTTCGCAGATAATATCTTCGGACGGAAAAACGTTGGGAACGTGGTCTTATAGCAAAGAGAATAGAATAAACGTAGAGTATCAGGATATTTCTCCCAATCTGGTAAAGGCTCTTATCGCTACCGAGGATATACGTTTTTCGCGTCACTCGGGAATTGACATGCGTGCGTTGTTGCGCGCTATTGTCAAACGTGGTATTTTGATGCAGAAAAATGCGGGCGGTGGCAGTACCATCACTCAGCAGTTGGCAAAATTGCTATATTCCGAAGTTTCGGGCAGCGAGCTTGAGCGTCTTTATCAGAAGCCTATCGAGTGGGTTATTGCCGTTCAGCTTGAACGCTACTATACAAAGGAAGAGATTCTTACAATGTATCTTAATAAATATGACTTTGGCTATAATGCGGTGGGAATAAAAAGTGCGGCAAATGTTTATTTTGGAAAATTGCCGAAAGACCTGACAATAGAAGAGTCTGCGATGCTTGTGGGAATGTGTAAAAACTCTTCTCTCTACAATCCTCGTCGTCGTCCCGAACTTACTAAGCAGCGTCGCAATGTGGTTCTCGGGCAGATGGTTAAGGCCGGATATTTGACAAAGGAAGAGGGCGAGGAACTTAAAAAGAGCGAAATGGTGCTCGACTTTCATTCTGCCGACCATAAGGCCGGTCTTGCGACATACTTCCGCGAGTATCTTCGCAGTGTGATGACTGCCAAAAAGCCCGAGAAAAAGAATTATCGCGGGTGGCAGATGCAGAAATTCTATGAAGATTCAATCGATTGGGAAAAAGACCCTCTCTTCGGCTGGTGCAACAAGAACCAAAAGCCTGACGGTAGCAACTATAATGTTTACACCGATGGCCTGAAAATATATACAACCATCGATTCGCGCATGCAGACGTATCTTGAGGAGGCTGTCAAAGAGCATGTTGCCGATTATCTTCAGCCTCGTTTTTTCAAGGCAAAAAAGGGTAAAAAAACAGCTCCTTTTACCAACCAATTATCGGTTGAAGAGGTTGAGGCTATCATGAATCGCGCCATGAAACAGAGTGACAGGTATCGCATAATGAAAAAGGCCGGTGCAAGCGAAAAGGAAATAGAGAAAGCGTTTAACACTCCTTGTGATATGCAGGTGTTTGGATACAATGGGATGATTGATACTATTATGACGCCCATGGACTCTTTGAAATATTACAAGTATTTTCTTCGCACGGGCGTAATGTCTATGGATCCGCATACGGGCGAGGTTAAGGCTTATGTGGGTGGTCCCAACTTCTATCACTTTAAATATGACATGGCGATGGTGGGACGTCGTCAGGTGGGTTCTACGATAAAGCCTTATCTTTACTCTTTGGCTATGGAGAATGGCTTTACACCTTGCGACGAGACGCGTAATGTTCCGCAAACACTTGTTACAGAGGATGGAAAGGTGTGGAGCCCCAAAAATACTTCAAAGGCTCGATACGGTGAAATTGTAGACCTTAAATGGGGATTGGCAAATTCAAATAACTGGATTTCTGCTTATCTTATGAGTAAACTTAATCCCTATACATTTGTGAAATTGTTGCACGAGTATGGCTTGCGTAATCAGGATATACAACCTGTTCCTTCTATTTGCTTGGGGCCCAGCGAGGCGTCTGTGGGCGAAATGGTCAGTGCATATACTGCTTTTGTTGGCAAGGGTATACGTACGGCTCCGCTCTTTGTGACACGCATCGAGGATAATGAGGGTAATACAGTTTCTACATTCTCGGCGCAGAAAAATGAGGTTATCAGCGAAGAGAGTTCGTATAAGATGATTACTATGCTCCGTGCAGTTGTAAACGAGGGTACAGGCGGTCGCGTGCGTCGTGTGTATAAGATAAATGCGGACATGGGTGCAAAGACCGGTACTACACAAAATAACTCCGATGGTTGGTTTATGGGATTTACTCCTTCGCTGGTTACTGGCTGTTGGGTCGGTGGTGAGGACCGTGATATTCACTTTGATAATATGAGTGAAGGTCAGGGTGCATCTATGGCGTTGCCTATTTGGGGTATATATATGAGTAAGGTTTATGCCGATAAGACATTGCCTTATTCTCAGACTGAGGTTTTTGAACTTCCCGAGGGTTATAATCCTTGCGGTAGCAAGGCTGTTAAGGTCGAGGAGGTTACAACCGGTGGATTTGATGAGTTGTTTCAGTAAAATTAAAAGGCTATGAAATTTGTTGGAATTATTCCCGCACGATATGCGTCTACGCGCTTTCCGGCCAAAGTGCTTGCCTTGCTTAACGGTAAGACTGTTATACAGCGTGTTTATGAGCAGGTGAAAGATTGCTTCGACGATTTATATGTTGCTACGGACGATAGTCGCATCGCTGATGTTGTAACTTCGTTTGGTGGCAAGGTTGTGATGACTTCAGAGGATTGCAAGAATGGTACCGAGCGTTGTTTCGATGCGTGTTGCAACCTTAATATTGATTGTGACGTGGTTGTGAACGTACAGGGTGACGAGCCTTTTATACAGCGTAAGCAGATAGAGACGTTAATGTCGTGTTTCGCCGATGAACGTACGGATATTGCCACGCTTGTGAAGCCTTTTGAGCAGACTGACGGTTGGGAACGTTTGAGTAATCCCAATTCTCCAAAAGTGGTGCTTGATGATGATAATTTTGCGATGTATTTCAGCCGTTCGGTTGTTCCTTATTTGCGTGGAGTAGAGCAGGATGAGTGGCTCGACAAGCATGTTTTTTACAAACATCTGGGAGTTTATGCCTATCGTCTTGATGTGTTGAAAAAGATTACATCTTTGCAGCAGACTCCTCTCGAAAAGGTCGAGAGCTTGGAGCAGCTTCGTTGGCTCGAGCATGGATATAAAATAAAGGTGGGTGTTACAAATATCGAGACTATTGGCATTGATACGCCCGAGGATTTGGAGCGTGCAAAGGAGTTTGCCTCTTCTATTGGTCTTTGTTGGGAGTAATTTCTGTGTAAAAGAAAAATTGTATGCCTCACGCTGTTCCCGAAATAAAGGCAATGGAGATGCAGAATATAAAGCTGCCTCAAAAGGTGCAGTTTTCTAACGGTGTGCCTTTATTTCTTATAAATGGGGGTGTGCACGAGGTTGTAAGGCTCGATCTTCTTTTTCGTGGCGGTTATGCTGTTCAGAGTCGACCTTTGCAGGCACTTTTTACCAACAGAATGTTGCGTGAGGGCAACAGTGTGCTGAATGCGGCTGCTGTTTCGCGTAAATTGGACTCGTGCGGTGCGTGGATGGAAACATATTCTTCGCAGAATTGTAACCATATAACGCTCTATACTTTGCGCAGGCATCTGCCGGAATTGTTGAAAGTGCTTGCCGAAATTGTGAAAAATCCCGCTTTTCCGCAGAAAAATCTTGATGTTGTCCGCAGGGCCAATAAATCTCATTTTCTTATAAACAGTCGCAAGGTGGACGTTGTTGCGCAACGTCATTTTGAAAAGGCTATATGGGGCAGCGAACATAAATTCGGCCGTTTGGTCTGTGCCGAGGATTATGATGCTGTTACTGTCGAACTTTTGCGAGAGTATTACGGGAATGTCTATGGCTCACAAAATTGTACGATTTTTTTATCGGGGAAATTCGATGATTGTGAGGTGGGAAAACTCGGCGATTATTTTGGAAAAGAGCAGTGGGGCGCTTCGTCGCGTGTGTCAATAGATGATCTTCCGCCTCTTGCTTCGATGCGCGGACGTGTAAATGTAAAAGTGGACGATACTATGCAGAGTGGCATAAAAATAGGAATGATGGCGGTGGATTCCTCGCACCCCGATTTTTATACTCTGAAATATCTTTCTGTGCTTCTCGGTGGCTTTTTCGGCAGTCGCCTGATGACTAACGTCAGGGAACGTAACGGCTATACTTATCATATTGAGGCTGACCTTTCTGCGTTTGGTCACCGTAATGCTTTTTCGGTAACTTCCGAGGCGGCAAATGAGTATGTGCAACCGCTTATCGACGAGGTTTATAACGAGTTTCATCGCTTGCAGACAGAGCCTGTATTTGTAGAGGAAATGGAAAAGCTGCGCAACTGCACCTTGGGCGAACTTTGTCGCGAATATGAGGGTGTTCTTGCTAAGGCTGACGTGTTTATAAATACATGGCTTTCGGGCGAGGCTTTTGATGGGGTGAATAGTTATCTTGATGTTGTGCGCAATGCGTCGCCGGACGATTTTATGCGTCTCGCTTGTAAATATTTAATACCGGAAAATATGGTCGAGGTTGTTGCCGGTGTTTAAATGCATATTCTTTGTGTGTTAATAAAGTAAGTATCTTATAACTCTACTTAACTTAATTCTTTTGCGATTCTCGAACTTTATCACTATCTTTGTAAAAGATATACTGCACTCGCTGTAAAAAATATAAATGCAAGCTTTATGTTTTTTGCTCGTTTGTAACAATCTTTGTGGTAAACGCAAACGTGTGTTGCGTTTGATGTAAAATATAAAGTTATATCTTACGCTCTTTTGCCACGATGTTTGTGTTTTTGGACGGGCAAATATTTTTTAGTTTGCAGGGTGTAAAGCTATTAATTGACAAAATGAAACGCACAATATATATATTTATTTCATTGATGCTCTCGTTTGCCACAATGGCTGCGGGACAAAATAATTTCACAAATGCCGTAAGGGATGGGGTAGATGCTGTCAAAGAGGGATTCTCTCCTTTGACAAAGCTTCTTTCCGGGAAAGATTCGGCAACGGTAAATTCCAAAGAGAAAAAATCAAAATCCGTAATAAAATCTTTTACATTAAAGGATGGGTCGAAATATACAGGCGAGGCGCGTGGTAAAAAGCCTCATGGTACAGGGCGTATAGTCTATCCTAACGGTGATTTTTACGAAGGGACTTTTGTTAAGGGCAAACGCAACGGAAAAGGAGTGTATGTCTTTAAGGATGGTGAACGTTACGAGGGGGATTTTGTGAACGACCGCCATCATGGTACCGGAGTATATAAATTCTCCGATGGTCGTCGTTACGAAGGCGAGTGGGAAAATGATTTTCAGCAAGGAAACGGAACAATGTACTACCCTAATGGCGATAAATATGTAGGTGCCTGGTTCGAGGATAAACGCAGTGGCCTCGGCACATATTTATGGGAAAATGGTGCAATGTATATTGGCGAATGGGAAAATGACAAGCACGAGGGACAAGGTACTCTTCAATGGAGCGACAATAGCAAATATGAAGGCTCTTGGCACAATGACCTTATTCATGGCAAGGGTGTATACACATACACCAACGGTGACGTATACGACGGCGATTGGGTAGCCGGGGTGCGCACCGGCAAGGGTGTCTATAAATTTGCCACAGGCGACGTTTATAGTGGAGATTATAGAAACGGCGAGTGGAACGGCACAGGTACATACACCGGTGTTAATGGTGCAAAGTATCATGGAGGGTTCCGCAACGGTGTAAGACACGGATACGGAAAAGCAACGCTGGCCAATGGTGCCGTATACGAGGGAAATTGGAAAAACGGCCTTCGTGACGGAGAGGGAAAATATTTCTGGGCAAACGGCGATGTTTACGAAGGAAATTGGGCAAACGATAAAATGAACGGCTTCGGAATGTTGCGCCTTGCAAACGGAAATAAATATCGTGGCAATTTCGTGGATGGTCTCGAGCATGGCGAAGGTCTTGCCGAGGATAAGGATGGTTACAGATACGAAGGGAATTTCTCCTCGGGTAAACGTCACGGTACGTTTGTGGTTAAGGATAGTACAGGCAATGTAGTGCGCACATGCGAATATATAATGGGGCAGATAAAGCCTGCCGAGCCCGAGGTTAAAGAACAACCAAAGACAACAACCAAAAGAAAAAGGAGAAGATAAACATTGTATAAAAAACATAAAATATGATACTCGATACATTGAACAATTTGCATAAGTATGCATCGTTGAATCCGCTTTTTCCAAAAGCAATAGAGTTTTTGACAACGACAGACTTGTCGAGCCTGCCTCTTGGTCGCAACGAAATAATGGGTGATGAAATTTTTGCAAATGTGATGGAAGTTCCACCCCACACAAAAGAGGAAATACCTCTTGAAGTTCACAGAAAATATATAGATATACAGGTGCCTATAAGCGGTGACGAAGTAATGGGCTACATTCCTTTCGAAGAACTTCCCGATGGCGAGTATAACGCCGAGAAAGATGTTACACTCTATCCGGTGGGAATGTTGGCACATGACTATGTGAATGTTAAACGCTCAATGTTTACAATGTTCTTCCCTCAGGATGGTCATGCACCCGCAGTAACATCAGTTAAATTAAAAAAGATAATAGTAAAAATCGCTGTGAAATAAAATCAAAATATTAACATATAAACATTTCCAATCATGTTAAAACTGATAGAGAGAGACGGCTACCTATCGCCGTACACAATGGAGATAGACGGAAGATACCGCTATTTCTTGCAAAAAGAACGTGAATTAACAAAAGATGGAAAGCAGACACTCTCGGACTTTGCATCGGGTTATCTCTACTTCGGGTTGCATGCGACAAAAGATGGTTGGTGCTTCAGAGAATGGGCACCTAATGCAACAAAAATATTCCTTATAGGAGATTTTACTGATTGGAAGGAGTTGCCCGAGTATGAACTTAAAAGAATTCAAGGTGGCTGCTGGGAGATTGAACTTCCCAAAAAGGCAATTTCTCATGGGCAATTCTATAAACTTAAAGTTTATTGGGAAGGCGGACAAGGCGAAAGAATTCCCGCGTGGGTGCGTCGCGTGGTGCAAGATGATGCTACGCAGATATTCAGTGCTCAGGTGTGGAACCCCAAAAAACAGTATAAGTTCAAACATAAAAAGTTCAAGCCTAAATGTTCTCCGCTGCTTATATATGAGTGCCACATAGGAATGGCGCAGGAAGAGGAGCGTGTGGGTACTTATAAAGAATTCCGCGAGAAGGTGCTTCCCCGTATTGCTGCCGATGGATATAATTGTATTCAGATAATGGCGATACAGGAGCATCCTTATTATGGTAGTTTCGGTTATCATGTATCGAGCTTCTTTGCGGCATCTTCGCGTTTCGGTACACCCGAGGAACTTAAGGAACTTATAGACGCTGCTCACGGAATGGGAATTGCTGTGATTATGGACCTTGTTCATTCGCATGCTGTGAAGAATGAAATTGAGGGCTTGGGATTGCTCGATGGTGATCCTTGTCAATATTTCAACGGTGGCGACCGTCGTGTGCACAATGCTTGGGACTCTCTCTGTTTCAATTATGGCAAAAATGAGGTGTTGCACTTCCTGCTTTCAAATTGTAAATATTGGCTCGAAGAGTTTAAATTCGATGGGTTCCGTTTCGACGGTGTTACATCAATGATATATTACAGTCACGGCCTTGGCGAGTCTTTCTGTGATTATTCCGATTATTTCAACGGGCATCAGGATGGCGATGCTATATGTTACCTTACATTGGCCAACAGACTTATTCACGAGGTTAATCCTACTGCAATAACTATTGCCGAGGAGGTGTCGGGAATGCCCGGACTTGCAGCACCTATCGAGGATGGTGGTTACGGCTTTGACTATCGTATGGCGATGAACATTCCCGACTATTGGATAAAGCTCATTAAGGAGCAGAAGGATGAAGATTGGAAGCCTTCGTCTATATTCTGGGAGGTTACCAACCGTCGTCAGGATGAAAAGACAATTTCTTATGCCGAGAGTCACGACCAGGCTCTTGTGGGTGACAAGACTATTATTTTCCGCCTTATAGATGCTGACATGTATTGGCATTTTGCAAAGGGACACGAGACGGGTATGGTGCATCGTGGCATTGCTCTTCATAAGATGATACGCCTTGTAACTGCTTCTACTATAAACGGTGGCTATCTTAACTTTATGGGTAACGAATTTGGACACCCCGAATGGATTGATTTTCCGCGTTACGGCAATGGCTGGAGCCACAAATATGCTCGCCGTCAGTGGAGTCTTGTCGATAATCCCGATTATTGTTACGCTTCGTTGGGTGCGTTTGACAAGGAGATGATGGAGATTATCGGCAGCGTGAAGAATTTCCAAAATAGGCCTGTTCAGGAAGTTTGGCACAATGATGGCGACCAGGTGTTTGCTTACTCGCGCCGCGACCTTATCTTTGTATTCAACTTTAATCCTACACGTTCGTTTACAGATTATGGATTCCTTGTTCCCGAGGGCGATTATTCAATTATTCTCGACTCGGATGCTGTACGCTTCGGTGGTAACGGATTGGTGGATGATACACAGGTGCACTTTACAAACAGCGATCCTTTGTATGCGAAAAAACGTAAAGGTTGGCTTAAATTGTATCTCCCTGCACGTACGGCACTTGTATTGAAAAAGAATAAAAAAGCATAAGGATGAAGTCTGCAAGGGAAATACGCCTTTTTCGCATGGTGCGGATAGTGTGTGCATTGGTTTTTGTTATATTCAGTTTTACTTTTCTGTCTATTCATCAAGCTCCGCTTTTAGAGGTTGTCTATGATATTACGGCTACGGGAAAGTTGCAATATGATGAGAATATTACTGCAGCTATAATAACTTTTGCACTGCTCCTTGTTACATTGTGGCTAAATAAATATGCCAAATTTTCGCGTGAATGGGAGGCAATGGCTTATTTGCCGGCGTGTGTGATTCTTGCTTTTATCACTAATATTGACCGTACTATATACACGGGTATCGAGTTTTCTTGGTCGTGGGTGTGGATTGCGGGAATTGCTTTCTTTATATATGTTTTTGCATCGTGGGTGCTGAAGCGTGTGCTTTTTATGCGTATAAAGGATATTACGCGTGCCGCCAACAGAATAATGTGGCGTAATTTGTTGTTGCTGTCCATTTTATTCTGCTTTACAGGTGTTATTTGCAACGACGATGAAAATTTCAAACACGAGGCAATGGTCTATCATTATGTAAAGAAGGGCGATTTTGACACTGCTTGTCGTGTGGCTGCACGTTCGTTTGCAGCTTCGCAAGAACTGACCGCCGGAAGGGCTTATCTGCTTGCTCACGAAGGGGTGCTTGGTGAAAAGTTGTTTACTTATCCCCAGTATTATGGTGTTGAGGGATTGTTGCCGCGCGAGGAAAATAGTTCTCCTTTGTCGGCGTCTATGGTATATGACTTTTTGAAAGTTAGTCCCGAAAAGGGTGAGGGGACAATAAAATTCCTTTCTCGGGCATTGAGCGTGGATACAGCAGCGGTTGCTGTTAAGGATTATTATCTCTCGGCTCTTTTGCTCGATAAACGTCTTGAGGAGTTTGTCGATTCTTTGCCACGTCTGTATAATGTTGCCGATACTGCCAATCTGCCCTTGCATTATAAAGAGGCTTTACTCTTGTGCTCGAAGGTTTTTCCTGATAAGGAGTCTTGCTTTACAGATGCTGCTCTCGAGGAAAAGTATTCCGAAATGTTGAAACTTGAGCAGGAACATCAGGATATTTTAGTACGTAGCAATTATGTAAGAAAGTTTTTTGGAAAGACATATTGGTGGTACTATCTTTATGCTGATTGATGTTTTTGCAATGGAATTTTAAGAATACAGCCTCGTGAAAAATAATTCACGAGGCTGTAAGTTATTGTATACTCGAAATATCTATAAGTTTGTTCATTATGGCATACACTGTAAGGCCCGAAATACTGCTTATGCCTAACTTGCGCGAAATGTTGCGGCGGTGCGAAATTACAGTGTATATTGATATATTGAATTCGTCGGCAATCTCTTTGTTTGTTTTTCCCTTTGCTACGGCTACAAGAATGTCGCGTTCCCTTGTGGATAATTCGTATAGCTCGCTTTTGTTCTCTTTGCTCTCTTTTATTGCATTATGTAGTTTTTGAAATATTCTGTCGGCTGAATCGTATATTCCTATGCAGCCGTCGTACTGACGTAGCACATTTTCATCGTGGCTGGTGTATGTTAATGCTACGATGGTGGTCTTGTTGTCTTCGGAATAGAATATGGAACGAATGTCGTAGCGTTCGTTGTAGTCTATTACTGCCGGGTTTATTATTACAATGTCAAAGCTGTTGTTGCTGTTTGTGTGGTAGCCAAGATTGGGCAAAATTGTTGTGAGTTTGAACTCGCTGCTCCGGTTTATTATTGCGCTCATCCCCGATGCAACAATTTCAGAAGGCTCTATAAGCAGAATTTTATATATTTTATTTTCGGCCATGGCTGTTTTCTAAGTTTGTTACTAAGGGAATAAGTATTTTATTTTCGACCATAGTGTGTTTCTTTAGGTCGCTCTCTATTTTGAATATTTCGTTTAATACTTTTATTCTGATACTCGAGGTGTATGTTCCCGGAAGATATTTGATGATGATGTTTTTAAGGTCGTTGAGCTTTTCCTCGACGTTAGTGTGGTTGTCCTCGAATTTTTTTATTGTATATATTTTTTCGTTCTTCCCGTCGAGCAGGCTTTCAATGTATGGAAATACCGATAGTTCCTCATATTCGAAGTGTTTTTTTATCTCCGAATCGTAGTCGTCGTAGAATTTATTGAGTATGTATCGATTAGTGTCCTCGTACTCTTCCATCATAATGTGTATGTGGTCGTGCAGACGTGGGAAACTGTTTGCCATATAGTGTTTGTGTGCTGCTCGCAGATAGGATAAAATGTGTGGAAGGTCCTCTTTCTTCAGCATATTCGCCTCTGGTTGATAATTTTCGAACGAATAGATATTGCATATCATTAGAAAAAGTTCGGGCGACAGATTGTAGCGTGTGCATATTTCGGCAACTGTTGCTTCTCCGAATCCTAATTTTATGTTTAGTCGTTCGAAAATTGATAATAGATTCCAATCGGCCGAAATAAGTTCGGCTGCTTTCATCTTTTCCGAATATAGTGTGTTGCTTTTCATGTTGTTTTTAATTTATAGGAGTGAGCCTGATTGATTAATTAAAAAGGCTATGAGCCATGCGACGCTTGTGTTGTAGATTATTGCAAAGAGTGCAAATTTTTTCTTTCCTGTCTCTTCGGCTATTGTGGCTACGGTGGCGATGCATGGGAAGAACAGCAGTATGAATACTAGGAATGCTGCTGCCGAGCTTTTTGTGAAGTCTCCCGATGCTATGAGCGATTGGGACAGATTCTTTTCGTTGCTGTTGTATAATACTCCTAAGGTGCTTACTACAAGCTCTTTAGCAGGAATGCTGGCTATTAATGCTATGCTCGAACGCCAATTTAGTCCTAATGGCTCTACAATAGGTTCAATGGCTTTTCCCATCATTCCTATGTACGATTCTGCATAGGCGTTGTTGTCGGCAGGGGTATTTTCTGCCGGGCGGGGAAAATAGCTTAAGAACCATATTATAACAGTTGCCGCAAGTACTACTGTGCCTATCTTTTTTATGTATTGTTCGCATTTCTCCCACATATGGCGCAGCGTCGAACGTAACGTTGGCCAACGGTAGGGTGGAAGCTCCATTACAAAAGGTGTCTCATCTTTTCTGTATTTGACGATGCGTAACAGTCGTGCAGTAAGGGCGGCTATCAGTATTCCGAAAAGGTATAGGCCTATCATTACAAGTGGTGCATGCTCGGGAAAGAATGTCCCGGCGAGTAGTATAAACACCGGCAGTCGTGCGCTGCACGACATGAAAGGTGTTATTAGTATTGTTATTATGCGACTGCTGTGACTCTCTATGGTGCGTGTGGCCATGATGGCGGGGACGTTGCATCCGAATCCCATCAGCATGGGGATAAAGGATTTTCCATGCAACCCCATTCGGTGCATTAGTCTGTCCATGATGAATGCTGCGCGAGCCATATAGCCCGAATCTTCCATCAGTGAAATAAACAGATAGAGTATAAGTATGTTAGGCAGGAATATTGCTACGCTTCCCACGCCTCCTATTATTCCGTTTACAATAAGGTCCTGTATGGCTCCTTCGGGTATTATGTTTGAAAAGAATTGTCCCATAAGGGCAAAAGCTTCTTCTATCCATGCTTGCGGGTAGGCTCCCAGCTTGTAGACGGTCGTGAACATCAGCCACATGAGGGCGAAAAACAGTGGGAATCCTAACCATTTGTTTGCTACAAGGCGGTCTATGCGTCTGGTTTTTTTGTTTGCATTTTCGTTGCCGACAGTGTATGTCTCTTGCAGGGCTCCGTTTATAAAGCCGTATTTTGCATCGCTTATGGCTGTTTCAACGTCTACTCCTGTTTCGTGTTGTACCTTCTTGCTCAGTTTGTCGGCTTTTTTCATCCATGTGCCGATTTCTTTGCATGCGTGCAGTTGTTTTAATGCCTCGCTGTCTTTCTCGAGCAGTTTGGTTGCCCAATATCTTACGGGAAACTGGTGGGGAAGGTCGGTTGCCTTATGCAAAAGTGTTGCAAGCGGGGTTATTGACTCTTCCATCGAAATTCCGTAGTTTATGTGTATGTGACGCGCGGTGCGGTTTGTGCCTTCAAACATTTCTATGACTGTGTCTAACAGTTTGTCGAGGCCTTTGCCGCTGCGCGCGACAGTGGGTATCATGGGTACGCCCATCATGGCTCCCAGATGTTCATAGTCTATCTTTGCACCGCTTGATGTTAGTTCGTCGTACATGTTAAGGGCGACAACCGTACGCAGGTTAAGGTCGATAAGTTCGGTTGTGAGGTATAGGTTGCGCTCTATATTTGACGCAACAACCGCATTTATTATTACGTCGGGCTCTTCGTTGAAGAGGTGACGGCGTACGTATATCTCTTCGGGGGTGTATGCTGATATTGAGTATGTTCCCGGAAGGTCGGTTATTCTGATGCGATAGCCTTTGTAGTTGAAACTTCCGCTTTTTGCATCGACTGTTACGCCGCTGTAATTTCCAACGTGCTCGCTGCTGCCTGTTAATATGTTGAAGAGTGAGGTTTTGCCACTGTTGGGGTTTCCTACAAGGGCTACGTTTATTATATTTTTGCGTATGGCGTCGTTTTTTCGTTTGTTGCAACTGCATGTTGAACAGTGTCCGCACTCGACTATGCATCCGAAAGAAGGAGCGGGGGTAAGTATGGTCTTTGCCTCTTCTTCGGGGAGTACCTCTATCATGGATGCTTCGTTGCGTCTTAATGATACGTCGTACCCCATGACGTGATATTTTACAGGGTCGTTCAGCGGGGAATTTTGCACGGATGTTACCTTTTCGCCACGCACAAATCCCATTTCCATAATGCGTTTGCGAAAGCCACCGTGTCCGGACAGACGTATGATGACTGCTGTTTCTCCGTTTTTAAGTTCCGATAATTTCATTTCCCTGTGTTTATCTGTTCAAAAATTGTGCAAGCATGCGTTGTTTATTTTTGTAATCTTTACCGTGCAAATTTACTTTTCTTTACTATTGCCGGCAATAATACTTTTTTTGAAATATATGTGTGCAGTAGTTATTAATGACTACTGATAAGTTCTTCGGCTTTTTGTATGTCGCTTGCATGGTCAATGTCTATTATTTTTTCAAATGAATAGGCTTTTAGTTTCAATGTGTCGGCTATCAGTTGGCGTTGAAAATTGCGCATGCGCGATTGTCCTTGTTCTATGCAGCGGGCAAGGGTGTCGAGTGCCTCATCGTTCAGTCCGTATATTCCTCCCGAAATGTGGCGGCTGTCGCTGTGTGGGGTGTCGTAAAAGCCTGTGATATTCATTTCTTTGTCTGTGCCGACGTATAGTGGCTTTTCGTCGTCGATGTATTGTGTGACTGCCATAAGTCCGCTATCTTCGCCCGACTCGAATGTGTTTATATAATCGGTAAATTCCTCTTCTCTGAAGATGGTGTCTACTGTGGTAAGGCAAAATTTTCCGCCTTTTAGATATTCTCTTAGCTCGTACAGGCTGTGCATGGAGCTTGGAGTGTCCTTTACGACTATGTTCAGGGGGTACTCTTTGCTCAATTTTTCGAGCAGTGAGAGTGTCCGGGGCTGTTGGCTGTTTATGATGATGCTTATCGACTCGGCATTGTGACGATTGAATATTTTTATCAGTCGTTCGATGATTGGAACTCCATGTAAAAGCACAAGAGGCTTGGGTTGTTTGACCCCCTCTTGTGCCAATCGTGAGCCTTCGCCTGCTGCTATAATGGCGAATTTCATCTGTCTATTCGTTATCCGGTTGTTGCAGATTGAGTCTGTTGCTATCGTCGCGCTTTTCAAAATATAGCTTGCGCAGTGGGTTGCGGTGGGCATATTCGTTGTTCTTGCGGTTGCGATAGATGTCTATGGCTGCGTATATTGCTTGACGGAAAGAATTTTCGTCGGCGCAACCTTTGCCTGCAATGTCGTATGCAACGCCATGTGCAGGAGATGTGCGTACAACTGATAATCCGGCTGTAAAGTTTACGCCATCTTCCATTCCTAATGCTTTTAGCGGTGCAAGACCCTGGTCGTGGTACATTGCGAGTATTCCGTCGAAACGGGTGTAGTTTGCGCTGCCCATGAATCCGTCGGCGGGGAAGGGACCGTAGCACAAAATTCCCTCTTTGCTCATTTTTTCAATGGTTGGCTTTATAATCTCTTGCTCCTCGGTGCCTATTATGCCATTGTCGCCTGCGTGGGGGTTAAGGGCTAATACTGCAATCTTGGGTGCGTCGATGTTAAAGTCTTCTTTAAGGCTTTTGTTGAAAAGGGTCAGTTTCTCTTCCAAAAGTTCGGGGGTTATTGCCGCTGCAACGTCGCGCAGGGGAATGTGTGACGTTGCCAATGCGAAGCGCAGGTCGCCGCTGCATAGAATCATCAGGGATCTTTCCTCGCCTCCCATGCGCTCTTGAAGATATTCTGTGTGTCCGGGAAAATTAAAGCCTTCTCCCTGTATGTTATTTTTGTTTATCGGGGCTGTTACAATTACGTCTATTTTGCCCTCTTTGTAGTCGCTTATGGCTTTTTCTAATGCTTCGTATGCGGCCTTGCCACCCTCTTTTGTTGCGTGGCCGAGGTCGATGTGTACTTCGTCGTCGTTGCAATTAATGATGTTTAGCTTTTCATTTTCTGCATCGTCGGCATTTTCTATTGCATTGTATTGTGTGGGTAGTTCAAGGGCTTTGCGGTGGTACGCGGCAAGCTTGGGCGAGCCGTATATTATGGGTGTGCAAAGTTCCAGAATTTCGGGCTCGGCAAAGGTTTTTAGAATAACTTCGTATCCTATTCCGTTAATGTCGCCTTGAGTAATACCTATGCGTATTTTTTGTTCTTCGCTCATATTTTTATTTGTTTGTATCGGTTTTTATTGTGTCTTCTATAATAATAACAGGAATCTGCATGCTGTTTTCTATCTGTCTGTCGGCTGGTAATTTTAGCGAGAAGAGTGCTGCTTCGAGCTTGCGCATCATTTTTCTCTTGTCGGTGCCGGGGGCGTAAACAAATGCTTCGGCAACAATCACTTTGCCGTTTACTTCGTCTACAAATGCGTGTGACACGTAAGGACCGCCCATCATGTCATTTTCCATTGCCCATAGTCCGCGTGACTCTAACATGTATCTGTCGCGGAAAGAGGTATCTTTTGTATCGCTCAGCAATGTGTCGGTGGTCATATATCTGTCCTCGCGTCCGCCGCGTATGTGTTTTTTCAGAATTTCGCTGCGTTTTTCTATGAATTTTTCGCGTGTAAACACCTTTGCATCAGTGTAGGGAAAACTGTATACGACAATATTTTCGATAGTCTCTTTTCCTGCGTTGTTCATGTCCGATGCCCACAAGAAGTCTTTTGCGCTCTTGATGGCTGTAAGGTGTGTGGGGATGTGCATGTCGCAGTCGAAATTTTTGCGTATGGAGTCGAGGAATGCTCTTTGATAATCTTTTTTAAGTTCGTCAAGCTCGCGGTTCATTTCGGCCGAGGTGAAAAAGTCTATTATTGTCTGACCGTTTGCTGTTACAAACTCTTGAAAATCTTTTGCATTGGGGCTTTGTATGGTAAGCACCATCTGTGGCTCGGCATATTTGTCTCTTGTGTATTTGAACTTCGACTGTGTGTAGCGTGCGGGGTCTATCTGCACGTCGATGATGTTGCGGAAAGGCTTGAATGTTTGTGTGAATGCCGAGGGGCTTACCTGTGATACTCTGAACGACGGCTCGGATTGCGGAAGCCCGGGAATGTCTGATGTAAGCACCTCTTTAAGTGCTTGTCCGGCGGGTGCGTCCCACAGGTCGTGGTTGCATACTACGAGAAGTTCATAAGGGGTACCTATGGATGTTCTTCCGAACAGTGATGTTTTTTTGCCGTTCCCGCCATTGCAGCCTATTATCAGGATGGCTGTCAATAATATGAATGTAATTTTTTTCATTGTTCTTTATTGTATTTTATTGTTGTTACTCTGTTTCAGCGTAGATAACATTCCGCACGCTGCAAAAATATCTTCGCCTCGCGAGGCGCGGATGGTTGTGAATATGCCGTTTTTCGTAAGATAATCTCTCAATTTTGTCATTTCCTCTTCTGATACTCCTTCGAGGGGTACCGAGGGTATTGCGTGGTATCTTATGAGGTTTATGCGGCAGTCGAGCCCTTCGAGAAGTTTCAATAATTCGCGCCCATGATAGAGGGTGTCGTTTATTCCTTTGAATACAATATACTCGAACGTCAACCTTCTTTGGTGGCTGAAGTCATACTCGCGCAGAAGCTCTACAACCTCTTTTATGGAATAACCTTTTTCGGCGGGCATAAGTTCGCTGCGCTTTTCGGGCAGCGGGTGGTGCAGACTGACGGCTATATGGTAGTCGCCTGCTTCGAGCAGTGGCTTAAGGCCTTTGCGCAGTCCCACTGTCGAGACGGTTATGCGGTGGGGGCTCATGGCTGTGCCGTAGTCCGACGTTAGTATTTTTATTGCTTGCAACAGGTTCGAGAGATTGTCACAAGGCTCGCCCATGCCCATAAATACAAGGTTGGTAAGTTTCTCAAATTCGGGGAGTGCGTATATCTGGTTAAGAATTTCGTTTGCGGTAAGGTTGGCTGTGTAGCTTTGTTTGCCTGTCATGCAGAAAAGACAGTTCATCTTGCAGCCTACTTGCGAGGATATGCACAGTGTTGCGCGGTCGCCGTCGGGAATGTATACTGCCTCCACAAAGCGATTGTCGCTTGTTGAGTAAAGGTATTTTATTGTGCCGTCGATAGAGCGCATGGCCTCTACCGGTGGCTTTATTCCTACTTCGTATTTTGTAGAAAGTTTTTCGCGATTTTTTATTGAGAGATTGGACATTTCTTCAATAGAATCGACGCGTTTTTTGTATATCCAATCTGCTATTTGTTTGGCTGTGAAACGGGGCATTCCCTCGCCTGCAACAACATCTTGCAGTTGTTCCATGGTCATGCCCAACAGTTGTTTTTTTTCTGCTTTTTCCATAAAATATGTTTCGCCTTTTTTACAAAAAAGCAAAGATAAGAAATAAATTTTTTATTTGAAACAAATGTGTGGTTTTTGCTGTAAATAGATATTCGGTGGGCTGTATTTGATTGTAAATTTGTGTAATATTCGCCTACAATTTTTGAAAAGTGAGAACTATTTGTAAATTTGCGAATGTTTTTGCCTGAATTTGGCTTTTTATTAGTTGATAAAATGAAAAATTACAAGATAGATTTATTTATGCCTTTCCCCGCGGATTGTAATTTGCAGGCTGTCGATGCTTTTGTGTCGTCGGGCGTGGTTGGGCAGGTTTACTTTTGGTGCAACGACTCTTCTAATGTGTGCAATGTTCCGGAATATGCCCGGGTGTTACGGGTAAATTCCTTGGCCGATACTGCTCTTTTTACAGGAATGGCCGTTGAGGCGCAATCGGATTTTGTATTATATGTTGCGAAAGATGGTGTTTCTCTTCCTTCATGTGAGGCGTTGCTGCGTATGCTCGATGCTATGCAGAGTGATTCTTCGGTGATGTTGTATGCCGATGGTTACAGGGTTGTGGATGGTGTGCGCGAAGAGGCTCCGGTTATTGATTATCAGTGTGGCAGTTTGCGCAATGATTTTGACTTTGGTTCGATGCTTGTTTTTCGTACGGAGGCTTTGAAAAAGTATCTTGCGCAGAATCCTGCGGAATATAAATATGCGGGTTTTTATCAGTTGCGCCTTGCGCTTAGTCGTGTGGGGGCTTTTACTCACTTTAAGGAATTTGTTTACGAGGAGTGTGAGGATGATAATCGCAAGAGTGGCGAGAAACAGTTTGATTATGTTAATCCTGCTCAGCGTGACGTGCAGATAGAAATGGAGCAGGTGTGTACGGCTCATTTGAAGGATATTGGCGGGTATTTGCGTCCGTATAAATACGAGGATATTAATCTTGCCGATGGTGATTTTCCGGTTGAGGCGTCTGTGGTTATTCCTGTGCTCAACCGCAAGACTACCATTGCCGATGCTATTAATTCTGTTCTTAAGCAGAAGTGTGCCTTTGATTTTAATATTTTGGTGGTTGATAATCATTCGACCGATGGTACGGGTGAGATTATTGACTCTTTCGACGATGAACGTGTGGCGCATCTTGTGCCCGAACGTCGCGACCTTGGCATTGGTGGTTGTTGGAATTATGCGGTCAATAGTCATTTGTGTGGACGTTTCGCCGTTCAGCTTGACAGTGACGATATTTACAGTGGCGAGGATACTTTGCAACGTATTGTGGATGAATTTTATAAAGAGCAGTGTGCCATGCTTATTGGTACGTATAGAATATGCGACTTTAATTTGGAAACTTTGCCTCCCGGGGTTATTGACCATAGGGAGTGGAGCGAAGAGAATGGTCGCAATAATGCGTTACGCATAAACGGTCTTGGTGCTCCTCGTGCTTTTTTCACTCCTGTCATACGCGAGGTTGGCTTTCCCAATGTAAGTTACGGCGAGGATTATGCTGTTGGTCTGCAAATTTCGCGACGTTACAGAATAGGACGCATATATGATGTTCTTTATCTGTGCAGACGATGGGGAGGAAACTCCGACGCTGCTCTTTCGCGCGAAAAGGTGAACAAGAATAATTTCTACAAGGATTCTGTGCGCAGCGAGGAACTTAAGGCTCGCATACGCCTTGCGAAGCAGTGGGCGGGTCCTTGTCGCACGGGATTGTCATCTTTTTTTAAAAAGCAACTTGACTGTTGGCCCGATACGGCGATGCGCTACAATGCTTTTGTCGCTGTTGAAACTACTGTTTTTGACAATGGGCTTCAGATGCAATATAATCCTGCACGCATACGTTCGACTGCTGCTGCCGTTGATGCAAAAAGCATTGCCGAGCGTCCCTGTTTCCTTTGCGCAAAGAGCCGTTGCAATGAGCAGTTGCATAGGGATATTTGTTCGTCGATGGAGGTGTTGGTGAATCCCTATCCTGTGCTTCCCGAACATTATACAATAGTTACAAAAAAACATACTCCCCAGCTTATAGAGCCGATGTTTGCAGATATGCTTTTTCTTGCGAAACGTTGGCGGGGAATGACCGTTTTTTATAATGGCGCGAGCTGTGGGGCTTCTGCTCCCGACCATGCTCATCTTCAGGCTGTTCGTGCGGCAGATGTTCCTATCTTGGGGCGCGCGTGGAAAAGAAAAACAGATGCTGCGGCTCGTTTGCTGTGTGGCGACGCATCGGGGGGAATTTATTACTCCGATGCTTATGTGGCTCCGCTTTTTATTGTCAAAGCTAAAGAGCCCGAGAGTGCGGAACGTTATTTTAAAAAATTAATGTCGCATCTTCCCGCTCCCGATTCCGGTGGCGAGCCTATGGTGAATTTGTTTACACTATATAGTGCAGGCGAGGGGTGGACGACTATCGTATTTCCGCGTCACAAACATCGCCCCGACTGCTATTTTGCCGAGGGCGGTGATTCGCGTCTTGTGAGTCCCGGTGCGTTGGACATGGCCGGAGTGCTTATTCTTGCACGCAAAGAGGATTATGATTCAATCACAGGCGACGAGGCTTATGATATAATAAAGGAGGTGGCACTGTCGGTTGATGCTGCTGTTGCCGTTGCCGAAAAAATATCTTCGTGCCAATGAAAAAGATAGATGTAGGGCTTCTTCTTTCGGACGGCGTGGATTTTTCTCTGAACGGCACTTTTCTGGGTGGCGGCTCGGACGGTGTTACAGGTGAGCATAAAGTTTCGGCCTGTGGCGACACTGTCGAGTGGAAGGGAAAGTCTTATGAGAGGTTGATTTTCTCTCCGATGGCCGAAAATTGCACTTTTACAGTGTATAATATCATTATAGGAATAGATTTTCATTGGGAAAGGCACGAGAATCAGACTTTTAAGGGTGAACTTCTCTTTTTTGCCGAGAATGGCAAGGTGAGGGTAGTGAATCGTATAGGTGTCGAGGATTATTTGCAGAGTGTAATTTCGTCTGAAATGTCATCGACCTCTTCGTTGCAGTTGTTGAAGGCTCATGCTATTATTTCCCGCAGCTGGCTTTATGCTCAGTTGCAGAGGGCCGAAAATTGTCGTGTGGAAACTTCGCTGTGCGAAAAGTGCAACGATGATGAGATTATTCGTTGGTACGCTCGCGAGGATCATGAACTTTTTGATTTTTGTGCAGATGATCACTGCCAACGTTATCAGGGAATTACACGCGCGATGAATCCTAATGTTGTTCGCGCCGTTGAGGATACAGCGGATATTGTGCTTTCTTACAATGGTGCTGTCTGCGATGCTCGTTTCAGCAAATGTTGCGGCGGAATTACAGAAAAATTCTCTTCTTGTTGGGAGAATGTGGATGTTCCCTATCTTGCCTCTTTTAGGGACGCAGATGCTGTCGCCGAGCCATTTGATGCCGGTGACGAGGATTGTGCCCGACGTTGGATAGAGGGGCACAATGATTCTTTTTGCTCGTCGGCGGATGCTCGCGTACTTTCTCAGGTGCTGAACGGCTACGACCGGGAAACTGCCGATTTTTATCGTTGGACGGTTGAGTATACAGCCAAGGAATTATCGCAGCTGATAATGGAAAAGAGCGGAATTGATTTTGGACGTGTCGACGAGCTTGTGCCTTTGCAACGTGGGGCCTCGGGACGCATAATAAAATTGAAGATTGTGGGAAGCAAAAGAACAATGATTATTGGCAAGGAACTTGAAATAAGACGCTGGTTGTCGCCGTCGCATCTTTATAGCTCTGCTTTTATCGTGGATAAAAAAACAGATGCAGCCGGTACTGTGACGTTTGTTCTGCGCGGTGCCGGATGGGGACACGGTGTCGGACTTTGTCAGATAGGTGCTGCTGCCATGAGCGAGAAAGGGTACGATTTTTGCGAAATATTGTCGCACTATTACCCGGGTACGGAATTGAGAAATATAAATACTCTATAAATATGAAAAACATTAAAAAAGAACCATCTTTTTGGGTGGCAATAGTGCCTATTGTGTTGTTGGCAATATTGTTGGCTATTGTAATTATTTTTAAAGGTGCCGATGCGCTCGATGGTGGCACTCAGTTTGCGCTTATTTTGACTACGGCTGTGGCTGTAGCTTTGTCCATGGGGCTGTATGGCGTCAGCTGGGAGGAACTTGAGAAGTCTATTGCAAAAAATATATATTCTTCGAGTGCTTCTATTCTTATATTTTTGTTTATCGGTGCTATTGCCGGCACGTGGATGATAAGCGGTGTTGTGCCTACGCTTATCTGTTACGGGTTGCAGATATTGCATCCTTCGGTGTTTCTTGTTTCGGCCTGTGTGATATGTGCCATTGTGAGTATTGTTACGGGTAGTTCTTGGACTACATGTGCCACTATTGGTGTTGCGCTTATGGGTATAGGTTACTCGAATGGCTTTCCCGAGTGGTGGACTGCGGGTGCTGTTATTTCGGGTGCATATTTCGGAGATAAAATGTCTGCTCTTTCGGATACTACCGTGCTTGCTGCATCGACGGCTAAAGTTCGGCTTTTCGACCATATAAGGTATATGATGTATACGACTGTGCCCTGTTTCTCTATTGCGCTTATTATTTATACTGTGGCCGGGCTTTATTTGTATGACAGTAATAGTGCAATTTCAACAGAACTTGTAGATGCCTTGCATCAGAGTTTTAATATCTCTCCGTGGTTGCTTATTGTTCCTTTGCTTACTTTTACTTTGATTGCTTTTAAAGTGCCTGCGTTGATTACGCTCTTTGTTTCTATGTTGTCGGCATGCGTGGCTATGCTTATTTTCCAGCCTTCTTTGGTTGCTCAGATTGGTGGTGGTGAGGTTCTTGGTTTTAAGACTGCTGTGTTGGGCGTGCTTATAAGCTGTTGTAATTCAACGTCGATTGATACGGGGAATGAGGTTCTTAACAGTCTTGTTGCCACGCGAGGAATGGGTGGCGCAATGAATGTTATCTGGCTTGTGCTGACTGCTATGTGTTTCGGTGGTGTGATGGTTGGCAGTGGCATGATGGCTGCAATAACAAAGACTCTGTTGAAGGGTGTGAACAGTGTTACGCGTGCTGTTTCGGCTACTGTTTTTTCGGGAATCTTTTTCAACTGTTGTACGGGAGACCAATTTATGTCTATTATCTTGGCTTGTGACCTTAATAAGGGTAGTTTCGATAAGTTGGGGGTGGACAGACGTGTGCTCAGTCGTGCTACAGAGGACTCGGCAACGGTAACTTCGGTGCTTATCCCCTGGAATACTTGTGGAGTGGTGCAGAGTATGGTGCTTGGCGTGCCTACACTGGTGTTTATGCCTTTCTGTTTCTTTAATCTTCTTAGTCCGTTGATGTCTATTTTTGTGGCTAAGCTGAATTATAAAATATTATATGTTAAAGATAAAAATGACGTGTCAGAGAAAAACATTGTAGCCGAAGAGGTTGTTGAAGGTTAATATACTTCAATAATGTGTAATATAAAATTCGGATATTTGTTTTTTGCTTGTGTGTTGTTTATCGTTGCGTGTCAGAAGGCTGATGATAATGGACCTTTGGGTGCTTTTTGGAAACTTTTGGAGGTGGAGTATCTTGCAGATGGTTCTAAAAATGATCTTAGGGCACAAAATCTGTTCATGGCTGTGCAACTGAATCTTATGCAGTTTAGTGGCAATAGACTACACTATGCACGTTTTCAGCATCAGGGCGATTCTTTGTTTATTCAAATGATTGGTGGTGATGCTGATAAAAAGTTTTTGGAAAGTTTCGGGCTTAATGGGCAGGAACAGCGTTTTTTTGTGGAAAAATTGAATAGTAAGAGCTTGATTTTAAAATCGGAATATTCAATATTGAGATTTAAAAAGTTCTAATTTTTATAGGCTTTGTGTTAATAGGAATTTTTCTTTTGCCGAGGCTTATGATGGGTAATGTTTTGCGACAGAAATGCTTGAGATTATATGTGAATAGATGTTTTTGGGGGTATACAATAATAGGATGGCACAATCGCCATCCTATTATTGTATGTGTGATTTTTTAATCTTCGTCTATTTTTATTATCGGTGTTTCTTTTATTTTGCGTGGTAGCATTTTTCCGCTAATATATAGTTTTATTATTTCCTCTTTTGCGTTTGTGTGTATGGAAATGCTACGGCGCATGTTGCCCGGTGCTTTGTGTGTGCCGTCGTATGTTACTTTTATGACTCCGCTCTCGCCGGGTTTTATTGCTTCTATGGGAAAGTCGGGTACTGTGCAACCGCACGATGCGAATGCTTGATGGATATAGAGGTCGGCGTTTCCGATGTTTTTAAATTTGAATTCGCAGTCAAGTATTGCTGTGTCGGCGGCAAATGTGCCGAAGTTGTGGTTGGTCTTTTCAAATTTTATTTCGGCGTAGGCTTTTTCTTTCTTATCTTTTTGTACCTCTTTTTGTGCCATTGCCGGAATGAGCAGCATTGTGAGCAGAGTGGTTATTATTATTTTTTTCATTGTTTCTTTTTTAAAGGTTATAAGTCTTGCAACGGTTTTTCAATATGCGTTGCTTATGTTTTTACATTTTCCTGTGCAAAGATAGTGCAAACGAACGTAACGCAAGTTTACTTGCTGGTTACAAAGTGAGTGCAGCCTATTTTCGCAACATTTTATGTTGCAAAGTTACTTATTTATATGTTATTATCAATAGTGTGATTACTTTTTTGTGTTTATAGTTTGTTAATAAACATTGAAATATCTATACTCGTGATACTTGTTTAATGCCTTTTATAGTTTCTATCTTGCGTATCAGTTTGCTTAATTTGCTGTATTCATCTATGAGCAGTGTCAGTGTGCCCGAGAATAGTGTGTCGTGCGATTCTATGTTTATGCTGCGCAGAATAACATCTTTTTCTTGGCCGATGACCGAGGTTACGTTTGTGACTATTCCAATGTCGTCGTGTCCTACGATGCGCAGATTAATGGCGTAGAGTGTCTTTCCATTCTTGTCTTTGTCGCTCCAACGTGCTTCGATTATACGCCACGGGTAACGTTCGCGAAGTGTGTGGGCGTTGCTGCAATCTTTACGGTGAATGGATATTCCTCCGCTGATTGTTACAAATCCGAATATTTCGTCGCCAAAGATGGGTGTGCAACATTTTGCAAATTTATAATCTACATCTTTTAGGTTTCTTTCGATGACGAGTATGTCGCCCGAACTGTTTTTTTCTATTTCATTTTGCAGCGTATAATCTTGCGCGCTGTGTATAGTATCGTTGGTGGCGTTGTCGGCTGCCAACATCTCTTGATAGCGTTGCAATACATCTGTTACGTCTATAAAGCCGTCGGCTACTTGTTGGTAGAATTCGCTCAGACGCTTGAAACCCATTTTGCGGATGAGACGATCCATCTGGCGCTCGTCAAATTCTATTTTGTGATTTTTGAATTTTCTCTCGATAGTCTCTCGGGCGAGTGCTGCTTGTCGTGCGCCAATGTCTTTAAGGGCTTGACGTATTTTGGCTCGTGCGCGTGAGGTTTTTACTATCTTCAGCCATGCTTGTTTGGGTGTCTGGCTGTTTGATGTTACAATTTCTACTTGATCACCGTTGCTGAGGGTGTGTTTCAAGGGGACGTTGCGACCGTTTACAAGTGCTCCGGTGCAACGGCTGCCCACTCCTGTGTGTATGCAGAAGGCAAAGTCGAGGATGGTGGCTCCTTTGGGAAGATGGAACAGGTCGCCTTTGGGGGTAAATACAAAAATGTCATCTTTGTATAGTTCCATCTTGAACTTGTTGTCGGTAACGTCGTCCTCGGAAATGTGTTCAAGTGTGTCGCGTATGGAGGCGAGCAGGGTGTCGAGCCCTTTCTCGCTTTTTATTCCTTTGTAACGCCAGTGGGCAGCAAGACCATGCTCGGCGATGGTGTCCATTCTTTCGGTGCGTATCTGCACTTCGACCCAACGTCCTTCGGGGCCCATGACTGTTGTGTGCAGCGACTCGTAGCCGTTGCTTTTGGGTACCGAGAGCCAGTCGCGCAGGCGGTGGGGGTTGGGGGTGTATAGGTCGGTTACAAGGGAGTATACTTGCCAGCATTCGCTCTTTTCGTTTGCAGGCTCACTGTCTATTATTATGCGTATGGCAAAGATGTCGTATATTTTCTCGAACGGGCTTTTCTGACGTTTCATCTTTTGCCAGATGGAGTGTATGGATTTTGTTCTTCCTTTTATGCGGTATTTTATGTGGGGGTTGCCGTGCAGTGATTTTTCTATGGGGGCTATGAAGTTTGCCATATAGTCTTCGCGCGAAGCGGCTGTCTCTTCGAGCTTGCGGCTGAGTTCGACGTAGACTTCGGGCTCGGTGTATTTTATTACAAGGTCTTCGAGTTCTGATTTTAGTTTGTAAAAACCGAGTTTGTGGGCAAGGGGGGCGTATAGTTGCGACGCTTCGTTGGCAACTTGCAGGCGAGCCTCTTCGTTGGTGCTGTTGGCTATCTTGCGCATTAGTACCAGACGTTCGGCTATCATTATGAGTATGATGCGCATGTCGTTGGCAAGCGACAGCAGCAGGTTGCGGAAATTTTCGCTCTCTACTGTGGGGCTTTTGGCGTGAAGCGAGTTTATTTGTGCGAGGCTTTTGAGTATGTTTGTTACGTTCTCTCCGAATTTTTCGGTTACCTCTTGCAGGCTTATTGCTCCCGACAATATGCAGCGGTTAAGCAGTATGCTGAGGGTTATTTCGCGTCGGTAGCCAATCTCTTTGCCTACAAGATAGACTGTGTGCAGGTCGAGCAATATGGGGCTTAATCCGAATTTGTCTCGCGTGATTTTTCCCTCGGCAATGGCTTTGTCGAGGTGTGGCTTTATGTAGCTATAGTCGCTTGCTGTAACTTTCTCTTCTACATTTGTTTGTAGTTTGCGCCACAGGCCGAGAAGTTCTTTTTTCTCTTCGTGGGTAAGAATTATTGATTCGGGCATTGCTTTTCTCTGTTATTCGTTCCGTAACTCTTTTTGTCGGCAGAAAGTTTTTCTCTCTTCTTACAAAGATAGACCATCTTCTTCTAAAAGAGATAAATTTTTATGAAGTTTTTAGAAAATTATCATTATTTTTGTGAATAGAAATAATGAGTATGTTCACTGAACAGATGTGCAATATAAGGAAAAATGCTTTTCCCGTTGTTTAATGAATGTACAATGTTGTGAAACTTAAAAGAATACAACTATGATAAGCAAAGCTGACCAGACGTTACTTAAGAAAAAGGGTATTTCGGAGCAGAAAGTTGCCGAGCAGTTGAAGAATTTTGTAACGGGTTTCCCGTTTCTGAAGATTGAGGCTGCTGCCTCTGTCGAGCATGGTATTCTTGTCCCCGATAAGGATGAGGTTGCTGCTTTTCTCGCTGTTTGGGACGAGTATTGCAAGGCCGGACACAATATATTGAAGTTTGTTCCCGCTTCGGGTGCTGCCAGCCGTATGTTCAAGGACCTTTTCTCTTTTCTTAGTGGAGAATATGACGAGCCTACGACCGATTTTGAGAGGAACTTTTTTAATAATATAGAAAAGTTTGCTTTTTACGAGGAACTTGATGATGTTTGTGTAAAAAACAGTTCGGCGACAATAAAAGAGCTTGTGGCTGCCGGAAAGTATAAAAGTGTGGTTTTTAATCTTCTTGACTTTACGGGGCTTAACTATGGCTCTTTGCCAAAGGGACTGCTGAAGTTCCATGCTTATGATGGTATACAGCGTACTCCGGTCGAGGAGCATTTTGTCGAGGGGGCTCTCTATGCGGCGATGAACGGCAAGGTGCGTCTGCATTTTACAGTGTCACCCAACCACAGAGCAATGTTCGAGCAGCTTGTTGCTTCGCGCAAGGATCTTTACGAAAAGATGTTCGACGTTGAGTACGAGATTACTTTCTCGGAGCAGAAACAGAGTACCGACACTATTGCGGTAGATGCTGACAATCAGCCTTTCCGCGAGGGTGGAGCGTTGCTTTTCCGTCCCGGGGGGCACGGTGCGCTCATCGAGAATCTTAACGACATTGATGCTGATGTTATTTTTATAAAGAATATCGACAATGTTGTTCCCGACAGACTGAAAGGCGATACTGTTATTTATAAGAAACTTATTGCCGGAGTGCTTGTGTCGTTGCAAAAGAAAGCTTTCGAGTATCTGCGTCTGTTGGACTCGGGAAAATATACTCACGAGCAGATTGAGGAGATTATTCGTTTCGTGCAGCAGAAATTATATTGTCGCAGTAACGAAATTAAGCATCTTGAGGATTGCAATCTTGTTCTTTATTTGCGCAAGAAGCTTAACCGTCCGATGCGTGTGTGCGGAATGGTCAAGAATGTGGGCGAGCCGGGCGGCGGTCCTTTCCTTGCTTACAATAGTGACGGGACATATTCGTTGCAGATTCTCGAGAGTTCGCAAATTGACATGAGCAATGAGAAGGCGCGTACAATGTTCGAGAATGGTACACACTTTAATCCTGTGGACCTTGTTTGTGCTGTTATGAATTATAAGGGCGAGAAATTCAATCTCCCAGACTATGTGGACCCATCGACAGGCTTTATTTCTCATAAGTCGAAGAATGGTCGCGAGCTTAAGGCTATGGAGCTTCCGGGCTTGTGGAACGGTGCAATGAGTGATTGGAATACTGTGTTTGTAGAGGTTCCTCTTGTAACATTCAATCCTGTAAAAACTGTAAATGACCTATTGAGGGACGTGCATCAATAATGTTAAATAGAAAATGGATAAGCAATTGCTTATCCATTTTCTATTTATTGTATATTCTTTAGAATATTTTTGTCGAGTATCCTATGCGTGCATAAATGGTGGTGTTTGCCGAACGTCCAAAGTCGTCGGTCTTTGAATTGTTGAAAATATCACCAAGACCATAATAATATCTGCCTTCAACGAAAAAATTACCGACTTTTGTCTTAAGCTCGAGTCCTGCGCCTCCCAGAATTCCATAGTCGAATTTGTTGTCTATTTGCTTTCCGTAGATTGCTTGTGTAGCATACGGGCGGCTTTCTATTTCCCACTGCCCTTCGTATGTCTCGCTGTCGTCGAGCAAGAAACTTATCTGTGGGCCGAGGTTTATGAAAAACTGCAATCCGTAAGGCTCTTTGCCAAAGGATAGGTGGGCAAGAAAGGGTACCTCTATATAGTTTAGGCAGCGGCTGTAACTGTTGCCGGTCTTGTCGTCAAAATCTTCTTTCCATCCTCGCTGTGCAAAATTGACTTCCAATTGTGCGGCGCATATCATGCTGAAGTATTTTTCGCTTGTGTAACGTATGCTTACACCGCCACCTGCTCCATTAAGATAGAATTGTCGTATGGTGGGCTGAAACTCCATTTTGCTGAGATTGAGTCCACCGCCGACGCCTATTTCCAATATGCTGCGAGGCTCCTCAATTTGTGCTTTTACTCCTAGGGCGAGGATTATTGCTATTATTGCGGTAAGTATTCGTTTCATTGGTCTAAGTCTATTTTTATTATTTTGTATTCGGGTGAGTAGTGCACAAAGTATACTTTGTCGTTTATGTAGCCTCCTCGATTGTTGTTCCTTGTAAAATTAAAGCCTGATTGTGTGGGGATAAACTTTACGTTGTTTATATTTTCGGCCATCTTTGTGCCGTATGTGCTTACTGCTTTCAGAAAGTAGTAGCCAATGTCGTATCCTAACATGCCGTAGCGTGGGTATCTGTTCTGCATGCTGCGATTGTACCAGCTTGCGTATCTTGTTTGTATGTCCACTGCTTCGGGCAGTATGTTGTTTGTGAAGAATGAGGTGTAGAAATATGTGTCTACTTCGTACATTGCTTCGAGGTTGTTTGCTGCATATATTTGCCATTCGGGGTAGCCGAAAAGGGTAAATTCGGGTATTGTGCTCAGTGTGTCGCGCTTGAGGACGAGGAGTGTGGGTAGTATGGTGTTGAATGTTTCTACTTTGCTTGATGTGGGGATGAAGATGTTTGTTGTTTCGGGCTTCATGCAGCTTGAGATGTAGTCGGTACCGTTTCCGGCGGCCATGCTTGTGAGGCTGTCGGTGATAATTTCTGTGTAGCTGATGTTGCTTTTCTTTATGCTCTCTTTCAGTTGTGTCGCAAAATCTTTTTCTTCAATTTCGTGCTCGTTCTTGACGAATATGATATTTGCGTCGGAGTATATTTCTATGAATTTTTCAACGCTTTTTTCTATTATGTATTTTTGTAGTGCGTTGGCTATATATGCTTGGGGGGTTGAGTATATTTCTTCCTCTTTTACAGTGAATGGTAGCACTAAAGGTATGTTGTGCTGTTTGGCAAACTGTGCAAGTTGTTTGTTGTGTGTGGGGTAGAGTGCGCCGAAGATTATGTCGCAGTCGTCGAGGCTGCCTCCGGCGATGAGCTTGTCAAGGCTCTCGGTTGATTCTCCCGAATCGTACGTGTGTATGTCGAATGAGTGTCCTTCGTTTTTAAGGGCCTCTACGGCGAGCAGAAATCCTTGATAGAATTCTATCATTCGTTCTTGCTCCGAGGGGGCGTATTTATCGAGCATGAAGGGGAGTATGACTGCGGCTTTTATTATTTTGGTTGTTTCTTTTTTTATTGTCGGTTGTTCTACTTGTTTTACGGTGTCTTGTTTTATTTCTTGCTCTTTACTTGTGGAAATAGGGATGTATAGTTTCATTCCCTTTTTTAGTTTTTTGTCTTTAAGAGCAGGATTGAGTTCTATAATTTCTTTGGGCGTAACATTGTATTTCGACGCTATTTTGTAGAGACTTTCGTCTTTGTTTACAATGTGTATGGACGCGATTTTTGTCTCCATCTGTGTGGGGATGGTTATCGCTTCTTTAACTTTTGTGGTACAGCCGGCAAGCAGGATTATTGCTGCTATTATTGTAAATAAATGTTTCATTTGTCAAAATCTATTTTTTCTACTTTATATTCGGGTGTGTAGTGTACAAAGTATATTTTCTTATTAACAAATCCGCCCCAATTGTTTACTCGCTCGAACTTGAATCCTGTCTGTATGGGGGTGAAGGTTACATTATTGATGTTGTCGGCCATATTTTTACCGTATTTGCCGGCTGCTAGCAGGAAACAGTATCCTGTGTCGTATCCTAACATGCTGTATCGCGGGTAGATATTTTGATACATGTGACTGTACCATTCTGTGTAGCTTTGTTGGAAACGTGCAGTTTCGGCAAAGGATGCGTGGCTGAAGAATGAGGTGTAGAAGTATGTGCCTACTTCGTACATCTTACTCTGCATGTTGCTTGCGTATATTTGCCATTCGGGGTAACCGAATAGTGTAAATTCGGGTATTTCGTTTATTGTGTCGTTCTTCATCAGCAGCAATGGGGAGAGCAGTGACGAGAGGGTTGTCTCGCTTCCCGAGGTGGGGATGAATATGTTTTTTCGGTCGCTCTTCATGGCTGTTTTTATTGAGAGGTAGTCGGGTTCTTGCCCGGTAAATAGTTCCATGGAGAGTGTTGTATGGGGTTGTTTGTTCTTGTCTAAACTTTTTTTGAGGGTGCTGACAAATTCTTTTTTATTGTTGTTGTCGTTTTCTACAAATATGATGTTTGCATCCGAGAATTTGCGGGTAAAATGGTCTATTACTTCGGAGAAGAAGTAGGATTGCATGGTGTTTACTACGTACACCATTGGGTTGCGGAATATTTCGTCTTCTTTGGATGTGAAGGGTATTACTAATGGTATTTCTTTTTTCTTTGCAAACTGTGCAAGTTGTTTATTGTGTGATGGGTAGAGTGCGCCGAAGATGATGTTTGCATCGTCGAGCTTGCCACTGTCGAGCAATGGGGCGAGGCTGTTGCTCTCTTTTCCCGAGTCGTATGTGTTTATTTCGAATGAGTATCCATATTGTTTCAGGCGTTCTACGGCCATAAGGAATCCTTCGTAGTATTCGACCATGCGTGTCTGCTCGGTGGGCGAGTATGTGCCTAGCATGAATGGTAGTACTACGGCTACTTTCAGTGCTTGACCTTTTTCTTGATTGTTTTTATTCTCTTCTTCCTCTATCTTACGAAATATTTCGGCGTTACTTTGTTCCTTCTCTATTTTCTTTTTTTCTTGCTCGGCTTTTTGGGCAAGCTCTTGTTTAGAGTAGGGGATTGCTATGATGCTTTTGCGTTTGAGTTTCTTTTTCTTTATTTCGGGATTGGCGGCAAGAAGTTCCTCCTCGGTAATGCCGTAGCGACGGGCAAGACTGTATAGTGTTTCGCCTTTTTCTACTTTGTGGGTGGTGCGTATCTCTGTTTCTGTTCTGTTTTTTTCTTCTTCTTGTGGTTGTACGGGGCTGATAGGTTGTTGCACTGTTTGTGTGCGTGGTATTAATATAACCTCGCCTGCGCGGAAATTGCCGATGCTGAGCCCGGGATTGGCTGCACATATTTCCTGCGGTGTTATTCCGTATTTTTGTCCCAGACGATAAAGTGTTTCGCCCGGTTGTATTGTGTGATAGCGTTTTTCGTTATTTTCGTTGGCAGTTGTCTCCTCCTTCTTCTTTTGTGCTATTTTAAGTTTGTAGCCTATTGCAAGCTTTTGGGTACATTCGGGGTTTAGGGCTATAATGTCGTTTACGCTCACTTCGTACATGCGCGAGATTGAGTAGAGTGTTTGTCCCTTACTGACGGTGTGTGTAAAGTAGCTGTCATTCTGCGCTTTTAGGGCGAATGTACCGATTATCAGGCAGATGAAATATATTATTGCTCTTTTGCGGCTCATTTGTATTGGGTGTAATTGATTGTTGCCTATAATGATGGAATTAATTTGCAAATTTATAAAAAATCATTGAATAACCGCATAAAATATTTGTGAATAGTGTGTGCCCATATTTTTGCTTCGTTTTTCGCATGAGTCATGCTGCAAGAATAAGGGAATTTGTGCCCCACATCGCACACGTAGCAAAAACCCCTGTTCCCGAACTTGCACAGGAACAGGGGTTTTTGCTTTTTTTTATGTGTGACTTATAAAGTTGTCAGCATAAATTCTTGTTATTTTTACAGTATCATTAAAATAGAACTATTACTTATTCAATGCCTTCTGAATAATCTTCTCCATTACTATATAACCGGCCTTGTTGGGGTGAATGGGGTCTTGCTGATACTCTTTCTTCATGGCAGAATTCTCATCGGCCATAGGAGTGAAATAATCAACATACTCTACACCCTCGGTCTTTTCGGCATACTCGCGCAACCACTTGTTGATGGTAGCGATTGAACTGATAGCTCTTTCTCTGTCAATTTCCCATGACCAACTGTATCTGTCGCCGGGGAGGATAGAGCAAAGGTAGGGCTTGATGCCGTTTGCCAATGCAAGTTCAGCCATTGATACAATGTTGCCAAAAATGTGCTCGAGAGCCACAAAGCCTTGATTCATGGCAATGTCGTTGGTGCCGGCGAGAATAACAACCTTTTCGGGCTTATGGTTGATAACGTCGGGACGGAAACGTGCGAGCATTTGGGCTGTCACCTGTCCGCTGATGCCGCGACAAATGTATCCGGGGTTTTTCTCGAAGAATTCCGGATAGTGGTGCTTCCAACCTTCTGTGATAGAGTTACCCATGAATACTACTTTAGCATCCTTAACGGTTGTATTATCCTTTGCATAGCGACGGTAGTTTGCCCAATCTTCGGGTGAGCGCAAGCGAGGAAGTTCCAATGTTGTTGTTACAGGGAAGTGGTCAGATGCCATGTGAATCTGATGAGACTGTTTCCCTTTGCCTGTCTCGCTCCAGTATGCGTAAGGCAGAATACCGTATTTGTATACGTAGAAGCGTTCCGAAATGAAAATGTGGTCGATGCGGCTGTCCGAGTATTTGTTTGCGTCGAAGCCGTTGGTAGTACCATTGGTCACAATCTTGCGGTTGGTCTTGTTGATAGCATCGATGAATGCACCGGGCGCTGTAAGAATACCATAAATTTCATTGTGTTGGTCTACGTTGAAGTCACCGGTAAGAATGTAAGGCTCCTCGCCACACATTTCCTTGACCTTGGCAATCACAAGTTTTGCGCTCTCGCGGCGTGCCTGTGTGCCTATGTGGTCCATGTGAAGGTTGAACATCCAAAATTTCCATTTTGTATTCTTGTCCTCGAACTGTGCCCATGTGCAGATGCGGGGAGCTGCAGCGTCCCAACCTATGGAACCTACCTTGTCGGGGGTCTCTGAGAGCCAGAAAGTGCCGCTCTTCAAGCAGCGCATTCTGCTCTTCTTGTAGAGGATTGGGGCATATTCACCCTTCTTCTTGCCATCGTCACGACCTACACCTATAAATTCATACTCATTCAGCCCTGCCTTTAGCTCTTCTAACTGATTGTTTAATACCTCTTGCAGGCCTACGAGGTCCCACCATTCGTAATAGATAAGGTTGCGGATGTGCTGTGCGCGCTGTTCCCATCCATTACCTTTCTTTGCATCGTTAGGCTCGTCGTAACGGATGTTATACTGACCTACGGTGAATGTTCTCTGCGCTCCGGCCACGAGAGTCACGAGGAACAAAGAATATGTGATTAATAAACGTTTCATAATTTAAATTCCCGAATTCATATGTTTTAAGGAATATATTATTTCACTTTGATGCTATTTAGAAGATCGAGTTTACCGTCGTTAACAACCTTCAATATGAGCTCTCCAAAGAGACCATTAACCCAAGCGAACCATGAACGTGTGTAGTTTGCAGGGTCGTTTACGTTGAATGACTCGTGCATGAATCCTGTACCTGCATCAGTAGTCATGAGAATTTCGATGCAACGTTTGATTTCTGCATCGTCGTTGCTGGTAAGCGCGCGTGTGATAAGGCTCATAGGCCACGCCATGTCATAACCAATGTGGGGGCCACCGATGCCTTCGCCGGCGGTACCTTTGAAGAAATAGGGGTTGCTGTCGCTCCATACAAAGCGACGAGTATTCTGATAGATGGGGTCGTCAGCAGGAACGTCGCCAAGATATGCCATAGCTTGAAGGCTGGGAATGTTGGCATCGTCCATAAGCAGTTGGTTGCCGAAGCCATCAACCTCGAATGCGTATATCTTGCCGAATTCGGGGTGATTGTGGATAGCGTATTTCTTCAAAGCTGCCTCAACCTCGTCGGCAAGTTCTGTGCATTGTTTGGCAAGGTCTTCACGCTTGTTTACTTTTGTAAGAATATCAGCAGCCTTTCTCAGTGAAGTTACTGCAAAGAAGTTTGAAGGCACTAGGAACTGAAGGATGGTAGCGTCGTCCGAGGGGCGGAAGGTTGATACAATAAGACCTACGGGTTTTACAGGGGCGCCTTTACCATTGTTACCTACTGTGTCAAATGCACGGTCGGTCTTACGTTTGAATGTATAGGGGCCTACGCCTTCCTTACGCTGCTGCTCGCGGAAGGTCTTAAGTGTGAGCTGTATACTCTGGAGCCACTCTTCGCCGAAGATAGACGCATCGCCCGAAATTTTCCAATATTCGTATGCCAGACGGATGGGGTAACAGTGTGAGTCTATTTCCCATTTGCGCTCGTGCACGCCGGGTTTCATATCTGTTTGGTCGGATGCCCATTCGCCCACTTTGTCTGCCTCTTTGTAGAATGCATTTGCATAGGGGTCGAGGATGATGCAGCGGAACTGACGCAAGATAACGCCGGCAATTAATTTACGCAGAGCCTCGTCGTCATTTATAAAGGGGAGGTAGGTCCATACTTGTGCACCTGAGTCGCGCAACCACATTGCGTGAATGTCGCCGGTGTACACAAATGCATCGCCCTCGCCATTGGGGTGTATTGTAGTGTCCAAAGTGTTAGGCAAGCAGTTGGCAAACATCCAAGCTAACTTCTTGTTTTTCAACTTTGCAGTAATTTCTGCAATTTTAGCATCTACGGCTTCAGACACGAAAAGTCTGTTGGCCTTCTCGGGACGGCATGATTTATAGTCCTTTGATGTACAAGAGATTGATGTTAGCAGAAGAACTGCGAGCATACAAATTTTTGAGATTCTCATAAATAAAACTAATTTAGATTAATATATGTTGCAAATATATACTTTTTTATTTAAAAACGTACATAAATATTCTTGCGTTTTACAGGTAATCCCAATTACAACTGGATATTTGTTTATAGCGATGATGATTTTTTGGTGCTATTTTAAAAGAGTTTCACAAATTAAGCATTATCTTTGCCTATTAAATAGCAAAGGGGTTTGTTTTTGTCTTTAAAAAATAAGCAAATTTTTATACTTTGCGTCTTTGTCTTGCTATGGTGAATTTTAATTATAAAATGATACGTGCGCTGTGGAGGTTAGGAGCATTGCTCCCGTTTAAATTTCTTTATCTGTTTAGCGACATTGTTTACTTGATTATTTATTATGTTGCGCGTTACCGTCGCAAAATTGTACGCGATAATCTTGTGAATTCTTTTCCCGAAAAGTCTTTGGCTGAAATTATTGTGATTGAGAAGAAGTTCTACTCCTCTTTTTGTGACTATATGGTCGAGACTGTAAAGTTGATGCGTATGAGTCCCGAGAGGATAAAAAAGCATATGCGTTTCGAGGGGGTGGATGAACTTGAGCAGATGCTTTCGGGCGAGGGAAAGTCGAGCATGGTGTATATTGGACATCTTTTTAATTGGGAGTTTATTACCTCTTTGCCTTTGCATTTTAAGAATCCCGATGTTCGATTCGGGCAAATTTATCATCCTTTGGCAAGCAAGGCTATGGATGATCTGTTTCTTGAACTGCGCGGGCAGTATGGCTCGGAGAGTATTGCCATGAAAAATACTCTGCGACGCATATTGGAATTGAGTAATCAGAAAAAGCCATTTGTGATTGGTGCCATTGCCGACCAGGTTCCTACGTGGGAATCTATTAAACATTGGCTGACATTTTTCCACAGAGATACTCCTGTATTTACCGGTTCCGAGAAGATTGCTCGTCGCATAGGCAGCAGTGCTTATTATCTTGCGTTGCGTCGCGAGAAACGTGGGTATTATGTTGCAACTTTTCATCTTATCTGTGAAGATGCTTCGCTGCTCGAAGAGAATGAGGTTACAAACAGGTATTTTACTTTGCTGGAAGAGAATATTAAGGAAGAGCCTTATTTGTGGCTGTGGACACACAAACGTTGGAAGCGTACCCGTCAGGGGCACATTGAGCGTGAGGCTCGACGTGCACGCGACCTGCAAAGATTGGCTGAAAAGAATATGTAAAAAACAAAGGAGTGTCACTTTTAAAATTTGTCACTCCTTTGTTTTTTTGTACGATTAGTTTAAAGTTCGTAATTATTTTTGCTCTTTGGAAGAATTCCAATTATCATCTTTGATTTTTATTTTTCCATCCATTGCTACAAGTTCCTCTTTTGTGTAATGATAATCGGTCGAGGCTAATGAGTTGAATTCTTTAAAATGATTGCTCTTGACGTCAAAAATTCCACACATTAATTCGTAGGCAAGGTCGTTGGTCCAATAACAATTTCTGTTTTTTCGCAAAGCCTCGGCACGCATAGGATGGCGGTTACAATAATCATCATTCAACCACACGCATAAAGGTATGCGAGTGTCGCCGAATCCTCCGAAATTGGGCAAACGGTGTCTGTCGGGCACACAACCGTGGTCCGAAAAATAGACCATTGCTTGAAGATTAAGTTTCTTGCGGCCATAATCATAAAAGCGATTCAATACCGAATCTGTATAGTGAATGGAGTTCTTGTAGTTTACAATATTATCGTCGTCTCCTGCTTTCCCCCATTGACGATGAGAGGCAGGGAAACGATTCTCGAAGTTAAAGTGGCTGCCTTTCAGATGCAGTACCACCAGATTATTCTCTTCGGGGTTTACTTCATCCAGAAAATCAATAAGATTTTCGTCGTATTGCACTTTATTAAGTTCTTGTTTGGTCCATTTTGCAACATCCGAAGTGTTTGCAACCAATGTTATTGGCGTGTCGGCTGCTCCCAAATGACCCTGATTGCTGTACCAATGTATTTTATACCCCAACTTGCGGGCAATGTCCACAATGGACATTGAGGTGTAGAATTCTCCGCCTGTATATTGATTATATTCTGTCAATGCTTTTTCGAGTACAGGAACTGTCTGCACTCCGCAACTATAAGCGTTCGGAAATACGATAAAATGCTCCTTGTCCTGCATCATCTGTGTCATCCAGGGGGTTGTGTTTACATCAACATCGTTGAATGCGCTCATAAAATCGCGTGACGCAGACTCTCCGATAACCATCATTATTGTGGATTTTTTTTGAGGCTCGTTTAAGGGTGTTACGTTTAATGCATCCACACGTTGTTGAAGTTCCTGAACATAGCGGTTGTTGTTTGCAACATATTCCTTGACAACATTGTACAGTACAGCTACTCCTGTTCTTACAAAAATACCATGATTGGGTTTCCACAAATATATTGTAATGAACAGTACAACAGATATTAAAAGTAATAATTGATATATGTTTAATTCTTGTATATGTAAAGGTTGAAACTCATTTACCCAAATGCAGAAGACGAGCATTACTATTATTGAAAATGCTACAAACAGCACTTTCAACGGATGATAGGAACGTAAAAACTCAATAATCTCATTATAGTGTGTCTCTTGTAACATCTTCATTCCGTCCGCATCTATGCAACCTTTGCAGGCAAAGTAATATACCCATTGGAATATAGGAAACATCAACAATGCAAAGTCGATAATTCCGATTATGAATCCCATGTTTGGGAAAATTGCGCTCAAGCACGACAACCACCCATACAGATAGATTCCCATTGCAATATCAAGGCGATTGTCATAGTCGGGAGACACTTTTCTGTTTGTCAAGTGATATAATAACGGATAAGTAACTAACCATGCTGATGATACAAACAGATTCATCAGCATAATAGGTTGAAACAATGTTGTTTGTGCGATTGCCATTGGAAGTGCTGCAATAATTGCTGCGCTTAAATAGCGTCTCAACTGTTGTCCTCGTGCGTTTTTTGCAATTCCACGATTGCACTTCATGTAAACACCATAGCCGCAACCCCAAAGGAACAGGGCTGTGCACAGAGCCTCAATGTAAAGATTAATATTCATACACTTTTGTTATTTCTTTTAAAAAACAATTGTAATTCAGTTTCTCTGTATAATCTTTTAATGCTTTTTCGCCTAATTGTCTGCGCTTATCTGCATTGTTTGCCAATTCCGATATTTTGTTTGCAAGAATTTTTGCATCGCCGGGTGGAACAAGCAGTGCGTTTGTTTCATCTTCGAGATATTCAATCTGTCCGCCATTGTTGGTGGTGATTACAGGATGCCCCTGCGACATATATTCCATGCAGGACAATGGACATGCCTCTCGTACAATGGATGGCAAAATGCCAAAGTCGCATTCTTGCAGATAGGGGAGTACCGGCGAGCGGTAGCCTATAAATTTTATATTATTCTCAATGCCATAATCTTTTATCTGTTGCTGTAAAGAGGAAAAATAAGGTGTATCCCCTTTTCCGATGAGTAATAATAATAATTTTTCATTCTTAAGTATGTGCATAGCATCTACAAGTATATCCAGCCCTTTTTCTGCTGCTATGCGTCCATGATACATTGCAATAGTGCACTCTTGTGGCAATGAGAATTCTTTGCGTATATCCACTTTTTCTATTTTTTCGGGAATAACAATGGAATTTCTTACCACAGTAATGCGCTCGGGGGCTATTGTGGGGCTTGTGTCGAGAAACTCTTTTTTTGCAAGCTCCGAAACAAAAACAATTTTATCCAGTTGTTTGTAGAGCCATTTGTAGATGCTCGAGTTTTTTCCTTTTCGCACAAGATGACGTGTAAGTATGATGCGCACATTTTTATTGCCGGACATTTTTCGGGCAAAGGCTGCTGTAAATGCATCCTTGAAATTATGCACGTGTATCACACATTGTTTGCCTTTCAGAAATGTGGATAGGCGAACGACACTGAAAAGGTCGAATATTCCTTTCAGAGGCAATTTGTGTACCGAGACATCCAAAAGAGAGAAACGTTCCATTACCTGTTTCACAGGGCGGCAAAATATGGTTACAGTATGGCCGTTTGCTGCAAAATGTTGGCAAAGGTTGAATACATATTGTTCACCACCTCCCCATTCTCTGTTCGAAACTAAATGTATGATATGTTTTTGGGGGTTCATTATCAATATAGGTATTACAGTCGCATCGTGCTTAAATTTGTTATTCTTCTCTCAGCCTTTTTTCTATTATTTTTGCTACAAGGATAAACTGATATATGGCAGAGAGCATTGCATTTATTAGTCCGCGTTTCCCCATAAGGAATCCTCCTTTTATTAAATAGGCTCGCAGAAACCTCCATGTGGGACGCCACAGTAAAGCTGTAACTCCATAGCCTTTCTCGGCTTTTTTCAATACCTCGTTGTCTGTATATTGATTCATTTTTGTGACCCATTCGCTCATTGTTTCATCTGCTAAATGTAGCAAAAGATAGGATGTTGGAATGCGCTCAGTTCTTCCTTGTACTATAGGGAATGTGTGTACGTATGGAGGCCACACTGTACCTTCGCGTTTGAAGAAGCGCAACTGATAATCGTGACTCCAATCTTTATTGTATTTCCCGAAAAAAAGATTTTGTCGTTTAATGTAAAGTCCCGCAGGTGGGGCCGGCTGTTCAGTAACTTTATAAAGATATTCTTTTAGTTCGGGTGTTACAAGCTCATCTGCGTCTACAACAAGTACCCACTCGTTTTTGGCCGATTGTATGGCAAATGTACGTGCGGGTTCCGCGCTTTTGTGATTTTCCTTTGGGAAGGTTACAATTCTGCATCTATATTTTTCGGCAATTTGCAAAGTGTTGTCGGTGCTCTCCATGTCACAGATGAGCACTTCGTCAAAATCTTTGACTGTTTCCAATACTTCGGCCAAATGTTTGGAGGCATTGTAGGTGTTTATAACTACAGAGATAGGCATAATTATAAAATTGTGTATTTTATCCTTTTATCAGTTTATTGTAACATTGCATTGTTTCTCGGGCCATTTGCTCTTTCGAGAAACGGGCTGCCCAGATGACTCCTTTTTCTATCATCTGCTTGCGTTGTGTGGGGTCGATGGCCTTTTCTATTGCTGCGGCCATTTCCTTTTCATCGTCGGGATTCACATAAAGAGAATCGGGGCCTCCTGCCTCTTCGAGGCACGAGCCTGTGGCTGCAACAACCGGCAGACGGCTGTTCAATGCCTCTAAAATGGGGATTCCAAAGCCCTCGTATCTTGATGGGTAGGCAAATACCTCGGCACATTGGTAAATTGCAGGAAGGTCGGCAAAGGGAATGCCGTGTAGTATGTGTATGCGGCTTTCCGGATTTCCGGCCTTTGCAAATGAACGTATTTTCTCGGTGTATGCTGTTTCTTTGCCCACAAGCACCAAATGTATATCTTCGGGGAGGTATTTTAGGGCTTTTGCTATCAAAAGGGCATTTTTTCTCTCCTCGATGGAGCCTACTGATAGAATGTAACGTTTGGGCAAAATATATTTGTTGCGTACTTCTTTCTTTTTTGCTTCGTCGATAGTCTGTGCAAATGCCTCGTCGCAGCCTTGATATATTACTTCTATCTTTTCCGGGGAAATTCCGTAATCTTTTATAATATCGCGTTTGGTACACTCGCTGACGGCTATTATAAGGTCGGCATTCCGGCAGGCTTTCTTGAATTTATAGTCGTAGATGGCTCTGTCGATAAAATGGTAGCATTTTGGCAGACGGCGGAAGATAAGGTCGTGCACCGTAACCACACTTTTAATCTTTTTTTGTCTGCCGATGTTCAACGGTAGTTCATTGCTCAGTCCGTGAAAAATGGAAATTCCGTCCGAGGCTGCGTCGGCTGTTGCTCCCCATATTCGCCATATTGACGAGAAACGTTTCCACATAGCCGATGAGGGTAGGCGAAGCGTCATATTCCCTTGCCCGAGAATATTTTCAAGGCGCGGGTTTTTTCTATCTTTCGGAGCGTATAATATATACTCTTCGTTGGGGTAATATGTTTGTAGCGCTTCTAATACGTATCGGCTGTAGTTTCCCAATCCTGTATTATTTTGCACCGCTCGCTTACCGTCGAATCCTATTTTCATTCTGTTAAGGCAAATGGATTAATAATTCTTTCTTCAGTCTGCTTTTTTATTCGGCAAATGTTATTTCGCCGAAAAACTCGGGAAGATGGAAGTTCGGTCGTGGAAAATCTATTTTGTTCCACGAGAGGAAGTGTGGGGTGGGCAGATTGTCGCCACATTTATAAAAATTGGCTCTCATCGTCTTTCCGCTCCAATTTTTTATTTCGTGGTTGAAAAGAGCGGTGACGGGAATAGCCTCTATAATACTCCACGATGTTTCTCCCTCTTTCAATGTGAAATTATCTGCACCTAATGAGGGGTAACGTTCTATGGTTGCAAGAGTGTCGAGGGGCATTTGTTCCGTCTCTTTCTCTTTTGCATGGCAGGCAACGAGCATACGTCCTATGCATGTGCATTCGAAATTGTAATATGTATTTTCGTCGGGGGCGATGAATGCTTCCACGCAGGGGTCGGTCCACACTTCGCCGAAATTGTCGGTGATTATTGCGTGTATATCTTTTTCTGTTACATTGAACTGCAGAAAAAGTTTTTCGCCATTGTGAAAGGCTTTGAACGTTGCTTGTGGGGTGTAAGGAAAATCTTGTGGCCAGTTGCAATTTGAAATTTCATTTGCTTCAAGTGTTGCAAATTTTTCGGCGAGAATCTGCTCGTCGTATCTCTCTAAAATGATTTTGGGAATTGTTATTTTTTTCATTGTCAGAGTTTTTTTATCATTGGATAGATTATTTTCCGAACTTTCCGCCAAATTTCCCTCCGGCTTTTCCGCCCATCTTTGCTCCTTGTGCGGCTTTGCCCGAGAAGATATTGTCGCCGTAGTTTACAACTTTTTGGTTGGCATCCTGCTGGCGGCGTATGGCAATTTCTATCAGACGGTCTACAAGTGTGCTGAAATTTATTCCGCTGTATTCCCATAGGTAGAATGAGAGTGAGCCGGGAATGGTGTTTATTTCGTTTACGAATATCTCTCCGGTTGCTTCGTCTATTATAAAGTCTATGCGTGATACTCCGTCGCACGAGAGGGCGCGGAATGTTTCACATGCGGCATTCTGTATGAATTTTGTTGTTTCTTCGGGGAGGTTGGCGGGAATTTCGCGCACTGTCGATTGCATGCCTTGCGACTGCTTGCCGCCACCGTTCATATATTTGTCCTGATAAGAGAGAATTTCGCCGCTGCGTACGGGTACTTCGCACACCGATGGCTGGCAGTCGTAGTAGTTGCCGAGGACTGCGCAGTTTACCTCTTTCAGCTTTTGCACATATTTTTCAATGATTATGCGGTTGGTAAACTGTATGGCATTTTCTATTGCGTCGATAAGTTCCTCTTTGTTGTGTGCAGCCTTTATTCCTACGCTCGAGCCGAGGTTGGCGGGCTTTACAATTACAGGGTAACCTAACTTATTCTCTATTTTCTCGACTACTGCCGACTGACGGTCGAACCACTCTTTGTCCGAAAACCAGCAATAGTCTATTACCGGGACGCCACACTCTTTGAGTATCATTTTCATGGTAATTTTGTCCATTCCGTTGGCCGATGCGAGGGTGTTGCATCCTGCATAGGGAATGCCTGCAAATTCCATTACTCCCTGAAAAGTTCCATCCTCGCAATTGGTGCCGTGCAGAGTGGGGATTACAACGTCGAGCTTGGCAACTACATCTTTCTTGAACAGGCTTTTGTTGCAACGGTACAGGTTTGTGTCGCCGTATCCGGGACGAACATATACCTCTTCGCATTGTGCGAGCAGTTTTTTTGTGTCGCGGTAGTTCTCTACGTTGAAAAGCGCATCACCGCTGTACCATTTTCCCTCTTTGGTTATATATATAGGTATAATGTTGTATTTTTCGCTGTCCATTGCGTGAATCATCTGATTCGCGGTAACTACTGATATTTCATTTTCTACGGAGCGTCCTCCAAAAACTACGCCTACGTTTGTCTTCATTGTATTTTGTTTTTGTATATTGATTACTTATTTAAAATTGTCGGGCAGGTCATTTTCGTAAAGTACAACGTCACCGGCTTTAAGGATTGTTGCGAGGTGCGCGTGTGCTTCGTTTAGATTCGCTGCAAAATATGTTTTTCGGTTGTCGAATTTTTCTTGTTCAATTCCGCTTTTTATTGCTTCGCGGTTGGTTGCGTTTACTATTATTGCATAGTCGCAGCCTTGTGCAATGTGTCTGCCGAGAGTTTTGTTTGCCTCGTACTGTTTTTGTCCCATTTCCACGAATCCCGGGGTTATTATTATGCGCTTGTTGCCTTCGCCGACGTTGAAGTTTTTAAGTACTTCTATTGCCATTGCTGCTCCTGCGGGGTTTGAATTGTATGCGTCGTCGAGCACTGTTATTCCGTTTGCGCGACGCATGGACAGACGATGCTCCACCGGTTGCAGACGTGCGATTGCTGCTTTTTGTTTGTTTAGTGGTACTTGCAGATGGTTGGCTACGGCAATGGACGCTAAAATGTTAAGCAGATTGCCGCGACCGAGCAGTTTGCTTTCGTACTCTTCGTTGTTGAGTGTGAATGTAACTCCGCTTGCGCCGTATATGATATTTTGCGCATTGAACTTTGCCTGCGGGTTGTTTACTCCGTAGGTGAGTGTGGCGCATGTGGATTTTTGAGCCTTGTAGCTGCTTATTCCTTCGGAGTCGTAGTTTAAGATTGCAAGGCCGTCGGAGGGTAGCGAATCAATTAATTCGAATTTTGTTTTTTGGATATTTTCGAAACTTTTGAATGTCTCGAGGTGCATTTCGCCAACAGCGGTAAGAATGCCTATTTGCGGATGCACAAGGTCGCATATCTCTTTAATGTCTCCTTGTTGCTTGGCTCCCATTTCCACAATGAATATTTGATGGTAGGGACGCAGCTGTTCGCGTATGGTACGTACAACTCCCAACAGAGTGTTGAAATTTCCCGGGGTCACAAGTACGTTGTATTTTTCGGAGAGTATGCGTGCAAGGTAGTTCTTTGTGCTTGTCTTTCCGAAACTTCCCGTAACGCCTATTATTGTCAGGTTTTTATGCGATGAAATTATTTTCTTTGCATCATTGTAATAGTAGCGTGTGATTGCTTTTTCTATGGGGGTGTTTATGAGGTTGGCAGATAGGGCTATGAAATTTGAAAATAGCAGTGTGATTGCTGCCGCTGCAGGGACGTATGTTACATTTACGATTGCTGTTGCTGCAATGATAATGGCTACGAGTGTCAGGGCTGTGGTGTATAGTCTTTTTACCCTGTTGGTAAAGACTATCGGGGTCTTGTATTTTTCTGTCAGTTCTTTGTATATGCTTGTGCCGGCGATTATTGCTGCTGCTATTGTCAGCCATTGGTTAAGCAGGCAAAAAAGTATTGCAATCGGCCACCATTTGCGGTGCGTGAAGATGTTTGCAGGCCACCACCAGCGGAAGTAACGGCTGTAGCAGTACGAACTTAGTTGAAACATCTGTATGTCGTATCGCAGTGTGACAATGCAACATGCAGCGACTGCGAGTGTATATATTATTGAAAATATGTCCATGTCTTTTTATTTAATCTTGAAAAAACTTTTCATTACCGATGCGAACAGTCCCGGATTCTCGAGGAACGAGAAGTGCCCTGTTCCGTGTGCAATCACAAGCCCCGCGTCTTTTATGTGTTTTTCCATGTATTTTGCATCGGCAAGGGGGGTTGCTGTGTCGCGGTCGCCCCAGAAGAGCAGTGTGGGGGCTTTTATGGCCGGCATCACATGCTTAAGGTCTTCGTTTACTACCTTTGAGAGTATACGGCGCATCATGGGGCTGGCATTATTGTAGTCCGACGAGCCTGAACTTTTACGGAATCTGTTTAGTACCTCTTCGGCTTTTTCTTTGGGCAACAGAGTGTTGCACAGCCATTTTGCGCATTTGTATGTGTATACTTTGTAGTAGTATTTCCACGAGCGTTTGGGCTTTATGCCTGCCGCGTCTACAAGTACCACTCGCGCAGTTTCGTTGCGCGAAGAGTAGAGCAGCGAGACGCGTCCGCCGAAAGAGTGTCCCACAAGTGAGGGCTTTTTAATTTTATTGTCAGCGACGAATGTTTCTATGAGCCTTGTGTACTCTTCCACCCCCCAAACGTCGCTTGGCTCCCATGAGGCACCGAATCCCGGAAAGTCGAACGAATATACTTTATATTGTTGCGAGAGTATCGTTGCGAGGGCTTTGAAAATGTCGTGTGTGCAACCCCAGCCGTGTAGCAGAAGCACGGGCTCTCCGTCACCTGTAACCTCTACAAATACCTCTTTATTGTCGTATTTATATATCATTTTATGTCCTTTGCAAACTTTTATCTGCAAAGATAATGCAAGCCGAGAGCAATACAAAATAAACTAGTTTATTTTTATTGCCGAACTATCATGCAAGCGAGTGAGTGGAAGTTTACTTACACTTGCAACGAACGCAGCCGATAGTCGCCGCAGGCAACCGCGTCGCCTATCTTATCTAAAAATATGTAATTGATGGATATTTCTCTTTGAACGTCTTTTTATTTTATTAATGTGTATATTTTTTCTGCTAGTTTGCCGATAAAGGTTAATTGTGTTATCTTCGCAAAAAATATTTTTATATGAGTGAAACTCCCACAAAAATAGAACTTCTTTCTCCTGCTCGCAATTACGAGACGGCTGTCGATGCAATCAATCATGGTGCAGACGCAGTGTATATTGGTGCTCCTCGTTTCGGGGCGCGTCAGGCTGCCGGAAATTCCGTCGAAGATATTGCACGTTTGTGTGAGTATGCTCATATTTTCGGTGTAAAAATTTATGTAACACTTAATACTATTATTTTCGAGGAGGAACTTCCCGAGGTTGAGCAACTTATAGGGGAATTGTACAATGCGGGTGTTGATGCTCTTATTGTTCAGGACATGGGAATTTTGCGCATGAATATTCCTCCCATTGCTCTGCACGCAAGCACGCAGATGGATAATAGAAATGCCGAGAAGGTTGATTTTCTCTATCGTGCGGGATTCGAGCAGGTGGTTCTTGCGCGCGAGCTTTCATTGCGCGAAATTGGGGATATTCACAGGGCTGTTCCCGAGGCGCGTCTCGAGGCTTTTGTGCATGGTGCCTTGTGTGTCAGTTACAGCGGTCGTTGCTACGCTTCGCAGCACTGTTTCGGACGCAGTGCCAACCGTGGCGCGTGTGCTCAATTTTGTCGTCTGTCATTCGACCTTGTGGATGCGGACGGCTCTGTTATTATAAAAGATAAGCATCTTTTGTCGCTCAAAGATATGAACCGCAGCGAGTCGTTGGAACAGATGCTGGACGCGGGTGTCGTTTCTTTTAAAATAGAGGGCAGGCTGAAGGAAAATTCATATGTAAAGAATGTTACTGCTTATTATCGCGAGCGTCTCGACGAGATTTTTGCGCGTCGTCAGGAGTTTGTCCGTTCATCGTACGGTGTTACGCGCCCGCAGTTTGTCCCTTCGCCCGAAAAGAGTTTCAGTCGTGGCTTTACAAGCTATTTTCTCAATGGTCGCGGCGAAGATATTACATCTTTTGACACCCCTAAGTCTTTGGGTGAAAAGATGGGAACGGTTACAAAGGTCTTTAGAAATTATATTCTTGTCTCCGATGGTCGCGATTTTTCCAATGGCGACGGAGCATGCTTTGTTGGCAAGGATGGAAAATTACAAGGCTTCAGGGTGAATAAGGTCGAGGGTGACAGGCTTTTCCCTCTGACAATGCCTGACATTCATCAAGGTGCGCAGCTTTTCCGAAATTTAAATGTAGCCTTCGAGCAAGAGGTTGCCCGCTCTTCGTCGCCCCGAAGGTTGAGGCTCGATGTTACTTTTGCTGCTACCGAGACAGGATTTTCTCTTACAGCCTCGGACGAGAGTGGTGTTTCGGTTACAGTGGATGCTGTGTGCGAAAAGGCTCTTGCCCGCACTGCGCAAAGGGCTAATCTGCTTACGCAGCTTGCAAAATGGGGAAATACTCCTTTTGAACTTATTGATGCAAAAGTGTTGTTTGACGAGGATTATTTTATCCCTTCGTCGCTTGTCGCGGATATGCGCCGTAGTGCGTGCGACAAATTGTTGGCACGTCATAAGGATGAATATGTGCGCGATACTCAAAAGCCTTTACCTCAGGGAGTTATATTCAACGAAAAGTCGTTGGACTATACGGGAAATGTTGCCAATTCTCTTGCTCGGGATTTTTATGCTTCGTGCGGAGTGCAGAGTGTGTCACTTGCTTATGAACTTGATGCTCCCGCCGGGGTGCCTGTGATGTATTGCAAGCATTGTATAAAGTATAGTTTAGGGTGGTGCAGCAAGAGTGGTGTTAAACATTCGTATAAAGAGCCTTTCTTTTTGGTTGGCGGCGATGGTAGACGTTTCAAACTTTCTTTCGATTGTCGAAATTGTATGATGATGGTTGTCAACGAGTAAGTTTTTCAAAATCTATAATTTCTTTTTTGTTAATGGAATAACTATTTTATTAACAAAATTCTTTTTTTATTAAAATCATTTTCATAAATTTGCTAAATGTCGAGGTTAGTGTGTTCGGACATTACCCCGATTCGTTTTTATAGAATGAATTTATTAATTAAATATCAACATTTTATAGATTTTAACTTTATGGATTACAACGTTTTATTTTGGTTCGTTCCGGCTGCATCTGTGCTGGCGCTGTCTTTTGCCGCGTACTTCTACAAGCAGATGAAGGCCGAGAGCGAGGGTACCGAACGTATGGCGTACATTGCTAAGGCTGTGCGTCAGGGTGCAATGGCTTATTTGAAACAGCAGTATAAGGTTGTTTCTGTTGTGTTTATTTGCTTGGCTGCAGTTTTTGCGGTTATGGCTTATGTGTTTAAAATTCAGAATGAGTGGGTGCCTTTCGCTTTCTTGACAGGTGGTCTTTTTAGCGGATTGTCGGGCTTCTTCGGTATGAAGACTGCTACATATGCTTCGGCTCGTACAGCCAATGCTGCTCGTAACTCCATGAACAGTGGTCTGCGTATGGCTTTCCGCAGTGGTGCGGTTATGGGTCTTGTTGTTGTGGGCCTCGGCTTGCTCGATATTTCTGTGTGGTATCTTATTCTTGATGCGTTTGTACCTGCCGATGCAAACAATGCTGCCATTAAGCTCTGTTTCATCACTACTACAATGCTTACATTTGGAATGGGTGCTTCTACTCAGGCTTTGTTTGCCCGCGTGGGTGGTGGTATTTATACTAAGGCTGCAGACGTTGGTGCCGACCTTGTTGGAAAAACAGAGTATAATATCCCCGAAGATGACCCCCGCAACCCTGCTACTATTGCCGATAATGTAGGTGACAACGTTGGTGACGTTGCAGGTATGGGTGCCGACCTCTATGAGAGCTATTGTGGTTCTATTCTTTCGACAGCGGCTCTTGGTGCTGCGGCTTTTGCTCAGGATGGCGTGGATATGCAGACTAAGGCAGTGTTTGCTCCCATGCTTATTGCTGCTGTTGGTATTTTGCTTTCAATAATCGGTATTTTCTCGGTGCGTACAAGCGAAGATGCAAACATTAAGAAACTGTTAAGTGCTCTTTCACGTGGTACTAACCTCTCTTCTATTCTTATTGTAGCGGCTACATTCGGTATTCTTTATGCTCTTGGCATTGAGAATTGGGTGGGTCTTTCGCTTGCTGTTGTTGTTGGTCTGTTGGTGGGTATTGTCATCGGTCAGTCTACAGAGTATTATACTTCACAGTCTTATAAGCCCACTCAGAAAGTTTCAGAGTCGGGTGTTACAGGCCCTGCTACCGTAATTATTTCGGGTATGGGCTTGGGTATGCTTTCTACTGCAATTCCCGTTGTTGCGGTTGTTGCGGGTATCCTTCTTTCTTATATGCTTGCGACAGGCTTTTCAATGGCTTCCGAGAATATTACAATAGGTCTTTATGGTATTGCTATTGCTTCGGTGGGTATGCTCTCGACACTTGGTATTACTTTGGCTACCGATGCTTATGGTCCCATTGCCGACAATGCGGGTGGTAACGCCGAAATGAGTGGTCTTGAGCCTGAGGTTCGTCGTCGTACTGATGCTCTCGATTCTCTCGGTAATACTACTGCTGCTACGGGTAAGGGTTTTGCTATCGGTTCGGCAGCATTGACTGCTCTTGCGTTGCTTGCTTCGTATATTGAGGAGATTCGTATTGCGATGGAGCGCAGTATGCCTGATGTTCTTGTAAATGGTAAGGCTTTGATGGATGCGAATATTTTCGATTTTATGCAGTATTTTAATGTTACATTGATGAATCCCACTGTTCTTTGCGGTGTGTTTATCGGTGCGATGATGGCTTTCCTTTTCTGCGGATTGACAATGAATGCTGTGGGTCGTGCGGCTCAGAAGATGGTAACTGAGGTGCGCCGTCAGTTTACCGAGATTAAGGGTATTCTCGAGGGTAAGGCCGAGCCTGATTATTCGCGTTGCGTGGAAATTTCTACTCGCGGAGCGCAGCAAGAGATGGTATTCCCCTCGTTGCTTGCAATTATTGTTCCCGTTGTTGTTGGTGTGTTGCTTGGTGTTGCCGGTGTTGTTGGATTGCTCATCGGTAGTCTTTCGGCAGGATTTATGCTTGCAGTGTTCCTTGCTAATGCCGGTGGCGCATGGGATAATGCCAAAAAATTTGTCGAGGAGGGTAACTTCGGTGGCAAGGGTAGTGATGTTCACAAGGCTACCGTTGTTGGTGACACAGTTGGTGACCCCTGCAAGGATACATCAGGCCCCAGCTTGAACATTCTTATCAAATTGATGAGTATGGTGTCTATTGTAATGGCAGGTCTTACACTTGCTTTTAGTGTATTTTAATTGATTGATGTATTAAGATAGTTGTTGTGCTTATGCACAACAACTATCTTTTTTTTTAGAATTATGCGTTTCAGATATATTCTTATTTTCTCTTTGATGCTGCTTGCTGCGTGCAAAAAAGATGGAGTCTCCAATATCCCTGAGATTCCGGATGACCCTAATGGTACACGTACTACAATCTTGTCTCGTGGCGGCTCGGCTGTTTTTCTTGACGGTACGGGCAATGGCATGCGACTTACCGGAAACGGGACTTTGCAAGGTGATAATCTGTTTTTTACGTCGCCCGATAAATGTGACGGTCTTGTTTATGTTACTAAAATTCCTTTGTCTGATTGGAGGAGTGGTAGTAGTGCTGTTCTTAAAAAAGGCGAGGGGCTTGTCGCGGGTAGCAGAATGTCTGATGGTGTTACGTTTACGCGCTTTTATGTTGATGAGGTAAATGATGTTGCCGGCAATATTAAATTGAAAAGTCAGTCTCCTTTTTATGGCGATGTGAATAGTTTTTATTTGAATCATGAACAGATGATTCTTGGTGATGAGGCCGGTGATACGATAGTTGTGATAAAAAAGCCTACAACATATAATGTCGAACTTGCGTCTGGCGAATGGGCGAGCATAAAACCTTATGTTGCTCATGTGTTGTTGGAGTATTCTGAAAATATGACCGGGGCGATTCGTTACGACACTTTGATTTTCAGTAATGCAATGTTACCTGATAAGCGTCTGCCCATAGTGCAATTGAATTTTTCTTTAGATGATATTATGAAACAATAAGTAACAGCACTATTGCCTTTAAAATTAAAAAGGATATTATTTGATTTTTTTGAAACTAAAATAAAGATAAAAATTATGAAGAAAATTGTTGCATTGCTTGCTTTTGCTATAGCTGTAAACACTCAGCCGGTAGCTGCTCAGCAAACAGCCGAGGTTGAGATTCCTGACCTGTCGGCTTACATATTGACTCCAAAGCCGGCAGCGACTCCTCGCATTAACGGTGCAAAGGTATTCGGCCTGCGTCCGGGCTCTCCTTGCCTTTATACAATTGCTGCTACGGGTGATCGTCCTATGACTTTTGCTGCCGAAGGGCTTCCAAAAGGCTTGAAACTTGATGCGCAGACGGGTCGTATTACAGGTAAACTCAAGAAGAAGGGAATATATAATGTGATGCTCAAGGCAACTAACGACAAGGGCTCTTACGAGCGTGAATTGCGTATTGTTGTTGGTGATAAACTTGCTCTTACGCCTCCTATGGGCTGGAATTCTTGGAACTGTTGGGCAAGAGATGTGACCCAGGAACAAGTTCTCTCGTCTGCTCGTGCAATGGTCGAGTCGGGGCTTGTTAATCACGGATGGTCGTATATTAACATCGATGATGGATGGCAGGGCAAGCGTGGTGGAAAATATAATGCGATTCAATCAAATTCTAAGTTCCCGGACATGAAGGCACTGACTCGTGAGGTGCATGACATGGGGCTTAAGCTCGGTATTTATACTGTACCTTGGGTGGGTACTTACGCTGCGCACATTGGTAGTTATTCGGATAATCCTGATGGAGTGAACCAATGGATTAAGGATGGGCTGCACAATGAGCACTACCGCTATCAAAAGAAAGGTCCTGATGCTGACTATTGGCAGGACCGCAAGGAGTACTACATTCACGGAAAATACTCATTTGTCGAGGCTGATGTTAAGCAGTTTGCCGATTGGGAGATTGATTATGTTAAGTATGATTGGAATCCCAATACCCGTTACCACACAAAGGAGATGTTTGATGCGCTTCGCTCTGTAAAGCGCGACATTGTACTTTCACTATCTAATTCCGCTCCATTGGCGGACGCTCCTTTCTTTATGGAGAATGCCGAGTGCTGGCGCACTACAGGCGATATTCGCGACACTTGGGCGAGCATTAACTCTATTGGTTTTTCACAGGATAAGTGGATTCCTTTTTGCCGCCCCGGTGCTTGGCCCGACGCAGACATGCTCGTGGTTGGTCTTGTTGGTTGGGGACCCAAACTGCACTATACGAAGCTTACCGCCGACGAGCAGTATACTCACATGAGCCTGTGGGCACTCTTTGCCTCTCCGTTGCTTATTGGTTGTGACATGGCGCGTATGGATGATTTTACCTTGTCGCTGCTCTCGAATGATGAGGTTATTGAAGTTAATCAGGACCCTCTTGGCCTTCACGCGGTACCTGTGTGGCGTAAGGGCGATAATTCGCAGGTTATCTATGTGAAGCATCTTGAGGATGGCTCTTTGGCTGTAGGTATGTTCAATCGTGGCGAGAAGGCTGTAAATATAAGCATTAACCCACGTATGTTGGGTCTTTATGATGGCGACCGTGTGGTGCGCGACCTTTGGCGTCAGAAAGATGTTGGTACACTTACTTCGGATAGAGGCGAGCGTTTCACAGCCCTTGTCCCGGCTCATGGTGTTTCCTTTGTTAAGGTGTCTCCGGGAAATTCAGATAAACAGTATACAGAAAAAGTTACATACGCCTCGTCAAAGAAGAAATAATTTTGATATTTTGGGTAATTGATTGCGTGGCTTTAAACAAAAAAAATCTCGAAGCATTGAAGCTTCGAGATTTTTTTTGTTTAAAATATAATTGCTTTTTTACAATTTTACTTTCACAGCGTTGTTTCCAACTTTTACAATGTAGTTTCCTTTGGGAAGAGCATATTCTCCTGCTTTTCCAACTGCAACCTGTTTGCCTGCGAATGTGTAAATAGCAACTTCTGCGTCATTGGCAACGATAATCTTGCCGTTCTTCACGCTTACTCCTGTCTCCTCGGCCACTTGTTCAATATTTGTCATGATGTTGTATTGCTCCATAGTTATTATGGTGCCGAAGTTTTTCCACTGGCTTGCAGCTTTGTATGTCTCGATAGCTGCTTCGTTGGGTACTACGAGTGTTGCCACTGAAAGGTCTACTCCCGAGAATGATTGTGTGCCTAACTTCGCAGGTGTCTCGCCTTCGCATATTACGTATTTCAGTCCGCAGTCTTTGAATGCATTACGTCCAGTTTCTGTTACGCTTGCGGGAATTGTAAGTTTTTCCAGTGCTGTACAAGAGTTGAATGCATTGTTTCCAATGGTTTTTACGTTGTTGCCTATAACCACTGTTGATACAACCTTGTTCAAGTTGAATGCGTAGTCTGCAATTTCAGTTGCCGCTTCGGGTAGTATAATCTTCTGTACATTCATTCCTTGGAACATTCTGTTGCCAATAATGTCGTCGGTTGTAGTGTAATTGTTGTTGTACTTTCCGGGTCCTTCGACAATTCTTGCCTGGCTCATGTCTATTGTATTTAGTTTCAGGTCTTCTCTCAGGAATATAATGTCGTTTCCGCATACTCGTCCACCGAGTGTTATTATAGTCATTGTGTCTTTAGCCTCTTGTGGAACAATCTTTTCCAATGTTCCTGTCTCGCGAATGGTGTATGCGTTGATACCCTCTATCCATTTAATAAAGTTGAAGTTTACAGTCAGTTCTTCTATCTTTTTTGTTTTCTGCTTAAGTATCAGCTTGATAGATGATTGTGAACTTTGCAGGGTGTCTGTAATGTTCAGATAGAGGTTCATAGTGCTGTCTACGGTGTTTATAGCCAGCTTGTACTCTTGCTTAACCGCATTTTCTGTTTCTCCTAATTGAATCTGTGCATTCTCGGCAAGCTCTATGCTTTCTGCTTCAAGCACTACGTCCATTCTTTCCTGCCAGGGGTTTGTTATTTTTACGGGTAATGCCATGCGGCTGTTTGCATAGTTAAAGCCGTAAACAACCTCTGTCGCTTCTTCGTTTGTGTAGAACGCCGGCTTATTATTGCTCTTCCATGTGTCTATCTGCTTAAGGTCGAGTGTGTTTGCGTTTGCAACAGCACCTGTCTTTTCGTCTACCAGAATTACAATTAGTGTGGTGTTGGATGTTTTTGAGATTGACGCTGGGAGAGGTATTTCTCCTTCGTAAATGTATTGTTTGTCAGCCTCGATTGTGTCTGGCAGGCAGTCTGTTACGTTGTACGAGCCTCGCATCAAGTAGTTGTACTTGACACCGTTTAAACTTACGTTGTTCTCGGTGTATACTAATTGTATTTTGTAGTCGGCATCTGTGTGTGCAAAGGGGAATTGTGTGCTTACATTTACCGACATTGTGCTGTCGGATGTGTATATTGCGTCTACGTCGATTTGTGCAGGTGATGCGAGTTTTACATTTCTTTCATAGGCCTCAAGTATTACGTTTGTTGTTGTTGAGCCTGTGATAGTGTCGCTGCGGTTTATCATAAAGCCTTGAACGGTGCTAAGGCCGGGGAGGTAGTTTTCTGCATCTTCTTCGGTGTCTGCTGTGAAGATGGGGATTATA
>SUXQ01000028.1 GCA_015060905.1 Bacteroidales bacterium
AAAGTTTTAATGCAAAAATAAAAGCTTTTAGAGCTCAACTCAGAGGGGTTACTGACCTTAAATTTTTCTTCTTCAGATTAGCTAAACTTTTTGCATAGCCCCCCCCAGACTTTGCCGGTGAGCCACAGTGTGTGTCGAATTTTCGACACACACTGTTTATGAATCGCATAATTTGCAAATGTCATTAAAGACCTTTGGGATTCTCGCCATATTGGTTAGCTCCGGGCTGACTGTCGCAAATGTAAAAATAGATAAGGACGAGGTTTACCACCGGTATTAAAGCCAATAACAGCCACCATCCGCTGCGGCCTGTGTCGTGCAAACGACGTATGCAAACGGCAATAGAAGGAATAAGAACTATCAATCCCCAAATCATATTTATAATAGGGATAATGCTGATAAGAAGATTGAGTAGTACAAACCACCAATACTCTGAACGGCGGGCGCGTCCGCTAAATGTTGCATACTTGCCAAAGCAAGTCTTGATTGATTCTAAAAAACTCATAATATTTTATTTTTTTATGGAGGTTCTATAATTCATTTTTCATCGGCAGATAGTCGGAACCTCTTTATGGCTACTGTCGATTTTTTATCAATGGCAAAAATAGTTAAAATATTCTTAATGTTTAAACATCTTTTAGAGAATTTTGATTTTTGATAAAAAATGAGAGGAATTACAATGTGGTAATAAAATTGTGACAATCTGAACTTTGATTATTTACTGCTATTCGCTACATTTGCCGTATACGAGAAAAAAAAGCTATGAAAAGGGTAATTTTTATTTTGATATTGGCTGTGGCAGTTGCATGGTCGGCGTTTACGGTGTTTCAACGTCCCGCATTGTTCGAGGATGGCAAGAGTGATTATTCGATAGTCTTGTGCAACGATGCTTCTGTCTCGGAGCAGACTGCCGCGCGCGAGCTTCAGCAATATCTTGAGCAGATTGGCGGGGCGCTGCTTCCCATTATCAACTGTGACCAATTAGCGGACGGGCAACAGCATATATTAATAGGCTTTAACGACGAGTATGGCAAGCAGTGTGGCGTCGAGCGTCCCGATAGTAACGACGAGGGTTACACCTATCGTTCCGTTGGCAAAAATATATGGATATACGGCGGCAGGCAGCGAGGCACAATGTACGGTGTATATTCGTTTCTCGAAAATGAGTTTGGCGTAAGATGGTACACAAAAGATTATACAAAAATTCCAAAAGTCGAAAAGTGGAAGTTTAAGAATTTATATTGTAGCGAAAAGCCTTTTGTTAATTATAGGTACATATTGTATTGCAATGTCGAGTGGAACAAAAAGTGGCCGGCACATAATAAATGCAATACAGCGTGGGCTGCGAGTGACAATGAATATGGCGGCCTTACGGCATATTGGAACGCTCACACTATGGGGCAGTTTATTTCTGCCGAGGAATATTTCCACCAGCATCCTGAATATTTTTCTTTGCGCGACGGTAAGCGCACGCCTCACACGCAACTCTGTCTGTCGAATCCCGAAGTGTTGCAAATTTGCATCGAGAAGATGAAAAAGACAATAGCCGACAATCCTCTATATTGGGTCTACAGTCTGTCGCAGAATGATAATCAGTTTCCTTGTCAATGTGACGAGTGTCGCGCCATCGAAGAGCAGTATGGCGGTCATTCGGGGCTTGTCGTGTGGTTCGTCAATCAGGTGGCTGACGCTATAAAACCTTTATACCCCGATAAATATATAGGCACGTTTGCCTATCAATATACTCGTCAGGCACCAACGGGCATTGCTCCGCGCGACAATGTGGTTATTCGTTTGTGCAGCATAGAATGTTGCTTCGCCCATCCTCTCGAAGAGTGTGAGCATAATCGTCCGTTCATCGCCGACATTGAAAAATGGTCGCAGATTGCGCCCAATTTGTATATTTGGGACTATGTGGTCAATTTCCGTCAATATGTTGCGCCGTTCCCAAATTTCGGGGTGCTTGCCCGCAATATAAAGACCTTTAAAAAGTATAATGCAATAGGTATTATGGAGCAGGCACAGTATCAGTCTTTGGGTGGCGAATTTTCGGACCTGAAGGCGTGGGTGCTCAGCAAACTATTGTGGAATCCTAACTTCGACACAAAGGCATTGGTGGCGCAGTTTATCGAGGATTATTATGGCGAGGCTGCGCCTTTTGTACAGCAGTATTTCAATCTGTGCCAATCGCTTGTGAAGGACGATACGGTATTGGGAATTTATATTGATGACAAAAATTCTTTATATACTGATGAATTTGTGGCGGCGGCGAAAAAGTTGCTCGATGATGCACGGCAGGCTGTCGTCTCGTCTGACGAAGAGATTCGCTTGCGTGTAGACTTTGTCTGTTTGCAGATTGATTATTTGCGCATGATGCGCTCTCCCCACGAGGCTAAAGAGGATGGCACGTACGACCGTTTGTGTGCGTTTGTGCGCAAACATAATGTGCGTCTGAACGAATTTTCGAGTATCGAGGAGTTTATAGCTGATTTTAATAAGTTGCTCGAGTGAATGGCAACTGTCGATGAGGTTACGGATGCTGTTGTCGAAGGGGGGGGCAGCAATATGCTGGGTGAAAAGTTTCGAGTAATGATGTTTAAATAAAAATAGTCTGACTAAAATTCAGCCAGACTATTTTATGTGTGTAAACTAATATTACTCTTCCATCATGAACATGGGGTCCCATGCGGGAAGCATTGTGGGTTTTTCTTCAAGAACTTTGAGCACTTTTGCGGGTACATATTTCTTGTCCACAACCAGACGGAACATATATTCGTCGAACCACTCGTCGGTCATTATCAGTGTGCCTTTGTAGCCCGATGATGCGCCCCAACTGTTCTCTACCTGCCATTTTACGGGCTTGCCATTCTCGTCGATGTCTACCGACTTCAGGGTCATTGCGTGCGACGAGCCGCTGTCGCGGGTGATAATGCGCTGGCGTTTGTCCATTGTAAATTCTACTCCGAAGAGCGATTCATAGTCGTAGTTCTTAATGTCCAAGAGGCCGCGTCCCGAGTCGAGGAATTTGCCAACGTCGCACGAGAAGTACATCATCACACTGTCCTTAATCGAGGCGATTGCCATTTCTTTAATATCTTCGAGGGGAAGGTTTACATACAGCCAGTTGTGTCCTTCGTGAACGTGACGGTCGTATTGTATTTCGTAGCTCTTCCAATAGGGACGCGAGGGGTCGTTCATCAACATTACGAAATTATTCTGAAAGTCGATGCCTACGAATTTATCATAGAAACTTTTGGGTGTGTATTCCTGTGGTTTTTCGCGATATTTGCCGTCGCTGTCTTTGGGCGCCCATGTGAATGTGGTGGGGGGTACGCCGTAGACGCTTGCGAGCATCTTGTAAACTGTGCCCAACATCTCTTTTTTCATGCTCATCAGCTCTTTCTCTTTTTTGCCAGCTTCGCTTGCCTCGCGCAACTGTATTCCAAATTCGCGCAACTTTCTCTTAAGCACGCTGTTGAATGCGCTTGTGTTGTTGCTGCTGAATGTCTCGCGCATAGCCTCTTTGGGTACAACGCCGTATTTTGCAACAAGGTCGGCAACGCCGGTGAATGTTCCTCCGTCGCTCAGGGGGTGGTTGAAGAGCCACTCTACCATTCTGTCGTCGATGGGCTTTTTGCGTGTGTCGATTATTCCTTGCAGGAAAAGATTCGATTTTTCAAGCTGGTCGAAGAAGAAATTATAAACTTGTGAAAATTCAAAGCCGTTGAGCTTTTGCTCGGCTATCATTTTGGCTCTCATCACGTTGAGGCCTGTGAATAACCAGCAGCGACCCGATGACTCTTGGTCGGTGATGCCTTTTGAGTTTACTGTGTTGCTGAAGTATGTGTTCAGCTCTTTGGCTTTATTCTCTTGACTGACTGCGAGGGTTTTTACCGAGGTTGTGAGCATTACGTTTCTCAGTGCTTTTTCGGCTCCGGTGGGCTTGTAGCTTTCGGCAAATTCTTTCAGCAGTTCTGCGTCGATGCTGCCATTTTCTTTTTGTGCATAAATGCTTCCGGTAGTCAGAAGGGCTGCGAGAAGGCATCCGATGAGTTTCAGTTTGTTGTTTTTCATGATTGTATATTTTGTTTTTTATATTGTTTGCGCAATTGCTGTATTTTGCAAATATAAATAAATTCTTTCTCTTTTTACGTTAAACTGTTTGAATTTCTATAAAATACGTTGTACTATACTCCTTGAAGTTCTTCGATGAAGGCTGCTGCTGTTTCTACGTTTTTCACATTCTCGACAGTGATTATGCAACGTCCGTCACTCTCGCGCATGCTGCATTTGAAGTTGCTGACGGGCAGGTGGCTCAGAATTTTTCCGAAAAGTTCACTTTCGTAGTAGGGGCTTTTTCCGTCTACAAGGAACAGGTTCATTCTGCCGCCCTTAAGATAGATTTTTTCTATTCCCAGCTCTTTGGCTTTGTGGCGCAGCGCGACGGTGCGTATAAGTTCATCGGCGGCTGCGGGCATTTGTCCGAAGCGGTCTTTCATCTTTGCGTGGAATTTTCTCAGGTCCGCGTCGTTGGTGATTGAGTCAAGCTCGCGGTACAGCAGTATACGTTCGTTGCCGTCGGGGACGTAGAGTGGGGGGAACAGTAGTTCAAGGTCGCTCTCTATGAGGCATTCACTCACATAGTTGTTCTCTTTTGTTGTCTCTTCATTCTCTTGCAGAAGCCCTGCAAATTCATCGTCTTTAAGCTCTTTTACAGCCTCGGCGAGAATTTTCTGGTAAGTTTCGTAGCCAAGGTCGGCTATAAAGCCGCTCTGCTCGGCTCCCAACAGATTGCCGGCTCCGCGAATGTCAAGGTCTTGCATGGCGATGTTCATTCCGCTGCCAAGCTCGCTGAAGCTTTCTATTGCCTCGAGACGGCGGCGTGCCTCGCTTGTAAGGGCGTCTTTCGGGGGTGTCAGCAGGTAGCAGAATGCTTTGCGCTTGCCTCGTCCCACTCGTCCGCGCATCTGGTGCAGGTCGCTCAGCCCGAAATTCTGCGCTTGATTGATGATGATGGTGTTGACGTTGGGAATGTCAATGCCATTTTCTATGATGGAGGTTGCGATAAGCACGTCGTAGTCGTGGTTCATAAAGTCGAAAAGTCTTTTTTCAAGCTCTTCGGGCGACATTTGTCCGTGCCCTATGCAGACGCGTGCGTCGGGCACATGTTTGTTTATCATGCGCTCAAGTTCCTGCATGTTGGATATGCGGTTGTTTATGAAAAAGACCTGTCCGTTGCGGCTAAGCTCGAAGTTTATCGCCTCTTTTATGGCGAGGGCGTCGAAGCGTTGAATCTCGGTGTATATTGGGTGGCGGTTGGGCGGCGGGGTCTGTATCATCGATAGGTCGCGTGCTCCCATGATGGAAAATTGCAGGGTGCGTGGGATGGGGGTGGCTGTCATTGTCAGTGTATCGACGTTTGCCTTCATCTGACGCAGCTTTTCCTTTACCGCAACGCCGAACTTTTGCTCTTCGTCGATGATGAGCAGCCCTAAGTCCTTGAATTTTACATCTTTGCCCGTCAGACGGTGCGTGCCGATGATAATATCTATCTTGCCCTCTTGCAGTTCTCCGAGTATGCGTCGGCTATCTTTTGCCGAGCGGGCGCGGCTCAGATACTCTACCTTGCAGGGAAACTCTTTCAGTCGCTCTTTGAACGTAAGGTAGTGCTGATAGGCGAGCACTGTGGTGGGCACAAGCACTGCCACCTGTTTGCTGTCGGTTGCGGCCTTGAAGGCTGCTCGTATGGCAACCTCGGTCTTTCCGAATCCTACGTCGCCGCATATTAGTCGGTCCATTGGGCGTTTGCGCTCCATGTCCTGCTTAATTTCGTTTGTGGCTTTCAGTTGGTCGGGAGTATCTTCGTAGAAGAAGCTTGCTTCAAGCTCGTGCTGCAGGTAGGTGTCGGGCGTAAAGGCGAATCCCTCTTTGCTGTATCTTTCGGAGTATAGCTTTATAAGGTCGCGGGCAATGTCCTTGATTTTTTTCTTTGTGCGCTCTTTCATGCGCTCCCACGCTCCTGTTCCCAGCTTGTTTACTGTGGGTGCGTCTCCCTCCTTGCCTTTGTACTTCGAAATTTTGTGCAGATTGTGTATGGATACAAATACAACATCGTCATTTTTGTAAAGAAGTTTTATTGCTTCCTGCATGGAGTCTCCGCTGGGGATGCGCACCAATCCTCCGAATTTTCCAATGCCATGGTCTATGTGAACAATGTAGTCTCCTGTGCGAAACTCGCTCAGCTCTTTCAGCGTCAATGCAGCTTTTCCGCCTCGTGCGCGGTCGCTGCGCAGACGGTAGTTGTGGAAACGCCCGAACAGTTGATGGTCGGTGAAAAAGGCTATGCGCAGGGTGTTGTCGATGAATCCTGCGTGTATGGTTTTATTGATGGCTGTGAATGTTATTTCGTCGCCTCGTTCGGTGAATATGCTTTTCAGTCGTTCGCTCTGACGCGGGTCGTCGGCGAGCAGCATTATTTTGTATCCTTTGCCGATGTACTCTTTGAATTTTCCGGCTGCAAGGTCAAAATCTTTGTTGAAGAGTGGTTGCATGCTTGTGTCGAAACTGATGCTTGTACCATCCTTTTCGCCTCCTTTCGAGGGGTGTATCTCCCAGCGTCGCGCCGACTTTATGTGTCTCTCAATTTCGGCTCCGGACATTAGCTCGGGCATTTCCGGAAGTTCTTCTGCAGATAGTTTGGCCTGCAGCGAGTAGCCTTCGTTGCGTGTCTTTTCTATGCTGCTCTTGATGAAAGAGAAGTCTTTTGCAATGTATATGGTGCCGCGTGGCAGAAACGAGGTTATCGGCACGCTCTCTTTGTCGGTGAGTTTGGGAACGATGGAAATTTCCTGCATGCGCTCTTTTGATAGCTGCGTCTCGACCTCGAAGCTTCTGATGCTCTCAATTTCGTCGCCGAAAAAGTCTATTCTGAACGGGTACTCCGACGAAAAGGAGAATATGTCTATTATGCTGCCTCGCACGGCAAATTCTCCCGGCTCGTATACGTATGTAACCTCTTTGAATCCTAACTTTCCGAGGCGTTTCTCAACCTCGTCGCGCGAAATATTTCCTCCGACGGATAGTTGCAGCGTGCTACTTTCCATTTTTTCTTGTGACACAACCTTTTCGGCGACTGCCTCGGGGTGTGTCACTATCACCGTGCCTTGTCGTTTGCTGCGGCTCGAGAGACGGCTCATAACCTCGGTGCGCAGTATGCGGTTGGCATCATCCTCGTGGCCGTATTTCAGCGCGCGTTTGAACGACGATGGGAAAAAGAGCACTCTTTTTTCGCCACATATCTGTACAAGGTCGTGGTAGAAATATCCTGCCTCTTCGACGTCGTTCATCACTATGAAAAGTGTCTGTTTCTCCTCTTTGTGCATGTATCCGGCGACGGCCATGGCTGCGCTGCTTGCCGTAAGTCCGTTTATGTTTACACAACTTTTGTAGTCGCTGTCGGCAAGCTGTCGCAGCGCCGTTACTCCAGGGTGCGATGCGTATATCTCTTGTAGCTCTTTTATCTCCATGAATAGCTTCTCTGTTTGCTCTCTATTTTGCAAAAATAGGTTTTTTATTTCTTATTTTGGGTAAAAGGTGTATGTTGCCTTTGTATCTTTACTGTTTTTAGCTGTTTTTTAACAAAATTATCTGTGCGAAGCGTGCTTTTACGGGTAAAAATAACTAAATTTGCGATTAATTACAGAATTGTGCAAAAATGGCAAAAAGCGACAGCGTAATAATTATTCCCACATATAACGAAAAAGAGAATATCGAGAGGATGATTCGTACTCTTCTTTCTCTTGAACATTGTTTCGATATTCTTGTTGTGGACGACGGCTCTCCCGATGGTACTGCGGCGATAGTGAAACGTATGCAGGACGAGGCTCCCGAGCGTGTTTTTCTTATCGAGCGTTCCGGGAAGTTGGGCTTGGGAACGGCCTACATCGCAGGTTTCAAATGGGCGTTGAAAGAGGGCTACGAGTATGTTTTTGAAATGGATGCCGACTTTTCGCACAATCCCGACGACGTTCCCCGGCTTTACAAGGCGTGTGCCGTCGATGGTGCGGACCTCTCGGTCGGCAGCCGTTACGTGACGGGTGTGAATGTGGTAAATTGGCCTATGGGACGCGTGCTTATGTCCTATTTTGCATCGAAATATGTGCGTTTCGTTACAGGGCTGCCTGTCTACGATACAACTGCGGGTTTCAACTGCTACCGCCGCTCGGTGCTCGAAACTATCGACCTCGATTCTATACGTTTCAAAGGTTACGCTTTTCAGATAGAGATGAAGTTTGTTACTCACAAATGTGGGTTTACGATAAAAGAGGTTCCTGTTGTTTTTGTGAACAGGGTGCTGGGCGTCTCAAAAATGAGCGGCGGAATTTTCAGTGAGGCTTTCTTCGGTGTTATCAGCTTGAAGATAAGCAGTTTGTTCAAACGCTATCCTCAAAAAAAAGCAAATAATTGAAAATTATGACACAAAATACCAATCAACAGTTCGAGCGTGTCGTTGCACGTTGTCGCGACCTTTTTGCAAAGAAACTGCACGACTACGGAGCATCGTGGCGCATCATGCGTCCCGAGTCGCTTACCGACCAGATATTCATCAAGGCCAAACGCATTCGCACGCTCGAGACAGTAAAGGAGAATCTTGTGGGCGAGGGCATTGTATCCGAGCTTATAGGCATTGTGAACTATGGCATTATTTCGCTCGTACAACTTGACCTTGGTTATACTGATGTATGCGACATAAACGCCGACGAGGCTCTTGCTCTGTACGACAAAAAGGCGAATGAGGCTCTCGAGCTTATGAAAAAGAAAAACCACGACTATAATGAGGCGTGGCGCGGAATGCGCACTTCGTCGTACACCGACCTTATCCTCACAAAAATCTGCCGTACTAAGCAGATAGAGGACCTTGGTGGTGCGACGCAGGTTTCCGAGGGCGTGGATGCCAATTATATGGACATGATAAATTACGCAGTGTTCGGGCTTATAAAAAATGGCTTCGGAGAGTAAAATAAAAAACAGGACGCTGTTGATGCTGACCAATCTTTGCCGATTGCTGTTGGCTACGGTGTTTATTGTGTCCGGCTTTGTGAAGGCTGTGGATCCTAAGGGACTTCTGTATAAGTTGCAGGAGTATGCGGCGGTTTTTGTCCCCGAGGTTCCCATTGACGATGCTTGGCTGTTGCTGTTGGCTGTGTCCCTGCCGGCGGTTGAATTTTTGTTGGGCGCAATGCTGTTTATGGGTACCTGTCGTCGCTTTTCGGCAATAGCAGTGCTTGCCGTGATGTTGCTGTTCACTCCCTGGACGTTGGTGCTTGCCATCTGGAATCCGGTACACGATTGCGGCTGTTTCGGCGATGCTGTTCAACTGTCCAATTGGGCTACATTCTTCAAGAATGTCATATTGCTTATGATGGCAGCATTTTTGTGGGTTAAGCGCAGTCGCATTGTGCGTTTCATAAGCACTCGCGGCAGTTGGATGGTTACGCTTTTTGCATTGCTGTATATTGGCTCTGTGCAGTATAACGGCCTTGTGCATCTGCCTATAATGGATTTTCGTCCTTTTGCCGTAGGTGCCGACCTTAACGAGGGTATACGTGAAATTCCGGCAGAGTTTAAACTGATTTTCCGCTACGAAAAAGGTGGCGAAATTCTGGAACTTGACGATGAGGGCGCGCCCGACAGCACATGGAATTATCTGGGTACGCGCAGTGACATGATAAACGCAGGTGTGCCGCCCAAAATAGAAAATTTTTATTTTTCGGGCATGGAGCGTGGCGATGATATTAGCGACAAACTGCTTGCCGACACCAATTATATTTGTCTGTTGGTTATTCCCGATGTAACAGTTGCCGATGAGAGCCGCGCCGACAAAATGAACGATGTTTACGACTATTGTGTCGAGAATAAAATAGAATTCTACGCGCTTACCTCTTCGCTTGACGAGGATGTAGAGACGTGGAGAAAGCATACGGGTGCCGAGTATCCGTTCTATTCGGCCGACAATCTGTTGCTTAAGACAATGATTCGCTCCAATCCCGGGCTTCTTGTTGTCAAGGGTGGCAAGGTGGTGGCAAAATGGAACGTCAGGGATGTTCCCGAACTTTATGCTGTCGATGACGAGGATGATTCTTTGGTCGGTTACGGCGACTTTTATCCGTGGCTGAAGAAGATGCAGGGTAATAATAATATTAACAGTCTGTTCCATTGGATGTTTATGTTCTTTACCCCTCTGCTGCTGATTTTTTTCTTAGACCTTATCTTGCGTCGTTCGGGAAAAGATGAAAAAGAAAAAGAGGTTGCCACAGTTGTCGAAAAACAAAATGAAACAACAGAATAATAAACATATTTTTAATACAAACTACTAAAATTTAAAGACATGAGAAAAAACATTGTTGCAGGAAACTGGAAAATGAACAAAAACCTCCAAGAGGGTATTGCTCTTGCAAAAGATCTTAACGCAGCTTTGACAGCAGACAAGCCCAACTGCGATGTAGTAATCTGTACTCCCTTCATTCACCTTGCTTCTGTAGTGCCCGCTGTTGATGCAGCTATCATCGGCGTTGGTGCCGAGAACTGTGCCGATAAAGTTTCGGGTGCATATACAGGCGAAGTTTCAGCAGAAATGGTTGCTTCGACAGGTGCAAAATATGTAATCCTCGGTCACTCTGAGCGTCGTGCTTACTACCACGAGACTCCCGAAATTCTTAAAGAGAAAGTTCAGCTTGCTCTTGCTAACGGCCTTACACCTATCTTCTGCATCGGTGAGGTGCTCGAGGAGCGCAATCAGGGTATCCAGAATCAGGTTGTTTACGACCAGATTGCAGGTTCACTCTTCGACCTTTCTGCCGAGGACTTCTCTAAGATTGTTCTTGCTTACGAACCTGTATGGGCTATCGGTACAGGCTTGACAGCTACTCCCGAGCAGGCCGAGGAGATTCACGCTTACATCCGTTCGGTTCTTGCCGAGAAGTGGGGTGCCGAGGTTGCCGACAATACATCTATCCTCTACGGTGGCAGTTGCAAGCCCTCAAACGCAAAAGAGCTTTTCGCTAATCCCAATGTAGACGGTGGTCTTATCGGTGGCGCGGCTCTCAAAGTTGAGGACTTCAAAGGTATTATCGACGCATTCAAATAATCTGATGAAGAGAGCGATATTATCAATATTTGCAATATTATTCTGTGCCTTCACTCTGTCGGCACAGAATAATATTGTCAATGAATTGCAGCGCGATGTTCCGGGCAAGGGCAAGGTGAAAATTACTCAGCCGGCGGGTCTTACGAGCCTCATGGGCTCTATTGCCGTGAAGGGCGAGAAACGTCAGGTCGAGGGCTATCGTGTGCTTGTTTATTCGGGTAACAATTCTCGTGCGGCGCGTGACGAGGCTAACAAAATGGCACAGTTTATGCGAGAGAATTTCCCCGGTGCCGAGGTTTACGTCGAGTTTGACCCTCCTGTAAGGTCGTGTCAGTATGGCGATTATCGTACGCGCGAAGAGGCCGAAGCTGTCATGTATAAGCTGAAGGCTACAAAAAAATTCAAAGAGATTTCTGTTAAAAAGGGTATTATAAATTTGCCTTATTAATAATACAATCAAGGAATTTATGTCCGAAAGAGAAAATAATAAAGAGGTTGTCGAGGGGCTTATGGCCAATTGCCACAGTATATTGCAACTGTTGGGCGAGGACCCTGCCCGCGAGGGGCTGTTAAAGACTCCCGAGCGTGTGGCCAAGGCTATGCTGTCGGTAACTTCGGGCTACAATGAGGACCCGCAGGCTATTTTGCGCGCTGCAATGTTTAAAGAGGATTACAGCCAGATGGTTGTCGTAAAGGATATTGATTTTTACTCTCTTTGCGAACATCATATTCTTCCCTTTTTCGGAAAGGTGCATGTGGCTTATATTCCCAACGGTTATATTACCGGGCTCAGCAAGATTGCTCGCGTGGTTGATGTTTACGCCAAACGTTTGCAGGTGCAGGAGCGTTTGACCTTGCAGATAAAGAATTGTATACAAGAGACGCTTAATCCTTTGGGAGTGATGGTGGTTGTCGAGGCGCAACATCTTTGTATGCAGATGCGTGGCATTAAAAAACAGAATTCCGTTACTACTACTTCCGATTTTTGCGGTGCTTTTAATCAGGCAAAGACAAGGGAGGAGTTTATGAATCTTATCAGGAACAAATAGAAATATTATCCGAGGTTTATGTCTTTGATTTTTATACTGCTTTTTAGAATGTTCTTTGGCTTTTCAAAAGCGCAGAGCAAGGGCTGTGTGGCTGCGAAAAGGGAGAAACGTGCAAAAGGGGTATAAAAAGAGGGACGTTCCTCGCGTAATGTGAATTTATACGTTCAGGGCACATTCGCCGAATCCGTAACTGCGCAGTTGGCTGTTAAGGGCCTGCTGTGTCTCTTTCAGGAACTTGTAGTTCTGCATAATTTCTTGTGCAAGTTCGGCACTTTGCATGGTTGCAGGTTCTTTTAGTTTTTTCATTGTCTCTTTCAGCATTTCGTCCACAAGGCTAAGTTTGTAGCCTATGACCAGACGCGTGGCCTGCTCGAAGAGGATGGCTGTTTCGTTGCGTTCTTCTTCGTCGGCCTTTTCTTGGAAGAATTTGCTCAAGAGGTAGCGGTCGTTGCACAGTTCCGCCGTCAGGCGCGAAATGTCTGCGTCGGGGTGGGCAAGGAAATGTTTCTCGGCGATGAAATTGGGGCTTTCTGCTTGTTGGGCGGCCTCTTCGAAAATCTTTTTGTATAGTGGATGGGTGAATTCTATTCCGTCGCCGGTTATCGAATAGTGCATGTTCGATATTACACTCTCGGTGAATGCCGGGGTGTTGTTTGTCGCGTCCTCGGGTACAAGAAGGGGCTTTTCACCGTTGCGCAGAATGAATTGTATTATCGCGCGTTCCTTATTATATATAGTGTTGCTCTGTTCGAAGAGTGGGGCTGCGGCTTTTTCGCTGTTGCTTGTCTCGCTTTTTTCTGCTTCGGCTGACTGTTTGCTATACTGCTCTTGTTTATTCTGCCTGCGCAGTTTGGCAATTTCCGAAACTAATATCTGTTCTTTTGCTTGCAGTATTTCGCTGCATTTTTTTGTATATTCGCTACGCAGAATGTCGTTGGGAATTACGGAAATGCTGCGTACAACGTCGCTTATAAGTTCGGCGCGACGTATGGGGTCGTTGCCTGCTTCGTCGAGCAACAGATTGGTCTTGAAGGTTATAAAATCCACTTGATTTTCTTTCAGGAACTGTTCGACCTCTTCGGTGGAATGTGTCTGTGCATAGCTGTCGGGGTCCTCGCCGTCGGGCAGAAGGGCTACTTTTATGTTCAGTCCCTCGCGCAGCAGCATGTCTATGCCTCGCAACGAGGCTTTTATGCCTGCCTTGTCACCGTCGTATAGTAACAGCATGTTGTTTGTGAAACGATGCACCAGACGTATCTGTTCTATCGTCAGGGATGTTCCCGAGGATGCAACGACATTTTTTATTCCTGCCTGATGCAGCGATATTACGTCTAAATAGCCCTCGACCATTATGCAAAAATCTTTCTGGATGATTGCTTGCTTGGCAAAATAGATGCCGTAAAGGTGGTCGCTCTTGTGATAAATTTCCGATTCGGGCGAGTTTATGTATTTCCCGGCTTTGGGATTATTCTGCAACAGTCGGCCGCCGAATGCTACCACTTTTCCCGAAACGGTGTGTACGGGGAACATCACTCTGCCCCAGAATCTGTCAAGCTGACGGCCGTCGTCGGTGGTGAAGCATAGTCCGGTCTTGTCCACAAGCGAGGGGTTGAAGCCGTCGGATGCTGCGCGCTTGGCGTATGCGTCGCGACGCTCGAGAGAATATCCTAATCCGAATTTTATAATTGTCTCCTCGTTTATTCCACGGTGGTGAAAATAGTTTAGTCCTATGGCAATGCCCTCCTCACTCTTGTGCAGATTGTCCACGAAATATTTGTGAGCATGCTGGTTGATAACAAAAAGACTCTCGCGCAGACTCTCGCGTTGTTTCTCCTCGTCCGAAAGTTCACGTTCCTTTACCTCTATATTATATTTACGCGCGAGCCACTTTAATGCCTCGTAGTAACTTAACTGCTCGTGCTCCATTATAAAATGCACAGGATTGCCGCCTTTTCCGCAGCCGAAACATTTCCAGATGTTTTTTGCAGGCGAAACTATGAATGACGGGGTTTTTTCATCGTGAAAAGGACAAAGACCTATTAAATTGACGCCACGTTTGCGCAACGCAACAAAGTCCGACACTACCTCTTCAACTTTGGCAGAGTCTATAATTCTTTCTATGGTACTGCGGTCAATCATTTTTTTCGTGGCTCTATCTGTTGCAAGCATAGTATAGGCGAGTGTGCGAAAGTCTATTTTATCGAACACAAATGCTACCTATATTTACGAAGTTTATGTTGCAAATTTATGCAATTTTGCTCTAATCTGGAATTTTTCCCCTCTTAATTATTTAATTTTGAAAAAATCTTATCCCTATTTTTTGGTACCAATCATACATATTTTGTAAAGATACAAAAAAGTTCATTGATTCTCTAAAATTTTTTTCTCGTTTAAATGATTGTCATTCAGCGTATTGTTATTTTTGCTGTAAAATTCTTTAAAATTTTCTCCATGAAAAGTTTGGTAGTTTAAAAATTTGGCGTACCTTTGCACACGCTTTCGGCAAGCAACGCAGTTGCGCGCCTCGAAGCAATACGATCCTTGAAAACATTCCATACAGACATAGCAGTACAGCGGTCTTTTTAGCATAATCCAAAGTGATTAATAAAAAGACGCTATAAAATTGTACAGGAACGAAAAACGAACCGTCAATAAAAATAAAATATCAGCCAAAAACGATAAAATCCGGTCAGAATCAGACAATAGAACATATACTAGTAATACTAGTAACAAA
>SUXQ01000029.1 GCA_015060905.1 Bacteroidales bacterium
TTTGTTACTAGTATTACTAGTATATGTTCTATTGTCTGATTCTGACCGGATTTTATCGTTTTTGGCTGATATTTTATTTTTATTGACGGTTCGTTTTTCGTTCCTGTACAATTTTATAGCGTCTTTTCATTAATCACTTGGGATTATGCAAAAAGACCGCTGTACTGCTATGTCTGTATGGAATGTTTTCAAGGATCGTATTGCTTCAAGGCGCGCAACTGCGTTGCTTGCCGAAAGCGTGTGCAAAGGTACGCCAAATTTTTAAACTACCAAACTTTTTATGGGGAAAATTTTAAAGAATTTTACAGCAAAAATAACAAGAGGCTGAATGACAATCATTTAAACATGAAAAAAATTTTAGAGAATCAATGAACCAAAATGCTCTCTAATTGTTGCGCGGTTAATCCGAGTTTGAATTTACCGTTATGCGCAACGGAAATTGCCCCTGTCTCTTCGGATACTATTATGGCTATTGCGTCCGTTTCTTGCGAAACGCCAAGCGCAGCCCTGTGGCGCAGTCCCAATTTCTTGGGTATATTAAGTTCGTGCGACACGGGAAGGATGCACGAGGCTGCCATCAGGCGGTTATTTTGCACTATAAGTGCCCCGTCGTGCAACGGCGAATTTTTAAAAAATATATTCTCTATTAATCGTTGGTTGATGTTTGCGTCGATTTTTTCGCCTGCCTGCATATATTCGTCGAGCGATTCGTTACGTTCTATTATAATAAGAGCCCCCACTTTTTGCTGGCTCAGGCTCATGCAGGCCATCACTATTGGCAGCATCGTGCTTTTATCATCTTTTTTCTCTCCGTTTTTCGAAAAGAGGTCTGATATTTTTCTAAAATGGCGATGCGAGCCGAGGGTTTTAAAGAATCTTTTTATCTCCTCTTGGAATATTATAATAAGAGCAAGCACTCCAACGCTCATCATTTGGTCGAAGATGGAGCCGAGCAGACGCATTTCCAATACTCGTGTCACAAAAATCCACAGCACAATAAACACCAGCACTCCGGTAAAGATGGATATTGTGCCGGATTCTTTCATCAAACGATAAAAGTAGTAGAGCAACGCTGCCACCAACAATATATCGATAAAATCCATTATTGCAAATTCGAAAAACATAACTTTTGCCTATTTAAACTGTTTATTTTTCAGTTGCGCTACGAGTTTCACAGCCTCGACGGCGGGCTTAACATCGTGTACACGCAGTATATGCGCCCCTTTCATCAGCGCAATAGTATTAATCGCCGTTGTTCCGTTAAGAGCATCGTCGGGTGTTACGCCAAGAGTTTTTGTAATCATAGATTTGCGCGAAACACCCACAAGCAGCGGAGCGTCGAGCATCGAAAATTCTTCAAGAGCGTCGAGCATGGCAAAATTCTGCTCAAGAGATTTTCCAAAGCCGAAGCCCGGGTCGATAATAACGTCGTTCACTCCACGCTGACGCAGAGTCCACACTTTATCGGCAATCTGTTTGAAAACCTCGGGTATAAAATCATCATAATGAGGCGTATCGCCGGCCGCACCTTTTGAATGTGTAAGCACATAAGGCACATTAAGTTCGGCAACAGTGTCGAGCATAGCCGCATCGGCGTCAAAGCCCGAAACATCGTTTATAATGGCAACAGAATGTTCTTTTACACATTCGCGCGCCACCCTCGCTCTGAAAGTATCCACCGAAAATACCGCATCGGGAAACTCCGCATCGAGCAATTCAAAAGCAGCATGCAGACGCTTAAGTTCCTCTTCTTCGCCGACAGGCTCGCTGCCGGGACGCGTGGAGCACGCCCCAACATCAATAATATCAACACCCTCGACAAGCATGCGATGGCAACGGGCAATAAGTTCACCACCCTCTTCCACACGCGAAACGCGATAAAAAGAATCGGGAGTAACATTCACAATACCCATCACCTGCGGACGTTCAAACGTCAGCAGTCGTCCGTTCACATTTATAGAATAAGGAACTCTCATTATAAAAAAAACATATGCGCGTTGCCGAAAAACATTTTCGCTTGCAACAAACGCAGACCATTTTCACAACATTAATGTTGCAAAAATACAAATTTCCCACAATTATGCGTATGTTTGCAACTATAAAAGTTTACAAAATATCAACCAAATGAAAATAAAAGAGAAATACGAATTACAGAGTATATGCGGCGACGCAATGCTCATCCCCCGCGACGTCGAAGAGATTGACGACAGAGATATAATCACGCTCGACCCCGTGAGCGAATATCTATGGAGGGAAGTCGCCACGATGGAGAGTTTCACGACAGACACGCTTGTAGAATTACTCATGCAAGAGTACGACGTAGACGAAGCGACGGCCCGCGAAGATTGTGCCCTCATCGTCGAAGCGTGGCTGGAAATGAATATTGTCACCGAATAACAGCCTGACAACAAAAAATCAGCGACCCGATGGTCGCTGATTTTTTCTATAAGATAAAGGATTAACCTCCAAAATCGTCGAAGTGAATCATATCCTTCTCGACACCAAGGCTATCCAAAAGGTCAAGCACGGTCTTTGCCATCATGGGAGGGCCACACAAGTAGTACTCACAATCCTCGGGAGCCTCATGCGCCTTCAAGTAAGTATCGCCCATAACAGGAGCAACGAAGCCCGCAGTATATTTTATACCCGCAGCATCGGCCTTAGGATCGGGGCGGTCGAGAGCAAGATGGAAGTGGAAGTTGTCAAACTCCTTCTCCAATGCCAAGAAGTCATCCAAGAAAGGAATCTCCTCCAAAGCACGCGCACCATAGAAGTAGTGCATCTGACGGTCGCGGCACTGACGAGTCTTAAGCATGTGCATAATCTGCGCACGCAAAGGAGCCATTCCGGCACCACCACCTACCCAAATCATTTCACGGCCGGAAGTATAATTGGGACGGAACTCACCATAAGGACCACTCATAATCACCTTATCGCCGGGCTTCAAGCTGAAGATGTAAGAAGAAGCAATACCGGGATTAACATCCATAAATCCACCACCCTGCTCTTTAGGCTTGAAAGGAGGAGTAGCAATACGTACGTTCAAGGTAATAATATCACCCTCGTCAGGATAGTTGGCCATAGAGTACGCACGAACTGTGGGAGTATCGTTTGTACACTTCAAATTGAAGAGACCGAAATTCTTCCAAGCGGGAAGATAAGTATCGCCAATAAGAGACTTATCAAAGTCCTTGTCATAATCGATATTGAATGCAGGAATCTTAATCTGTGCATAAGAACCGGGTTCAAAGTCCATATGCTCACCGGGAGGCAATGCAACCTTGTACTCTTTGATAAATGTTGCCACGTTACGGTTACCGATAACTGTACATTCCCACTCCTTAACGCCCATTACCGAGTCGTCTACCTTGATAGAAATATCACCTTTAACCTTACATTGACAACCGAGACGCCAACCTTCTTTCACCTGTTTGCGAGTAAACTGGCCCTTCTCTGAATCGAGAATTTCGCCACCACCCGAAACAACCTGACACTTACACTGTCCGCAAGAGCCCTTACCACCACAAGCCGAAGGAAGATAAATATTATTCTCGGCCAAAGTGCTGAGCAGACTGCTACCCTGAGCAACAGAGATTGTATCCTTACCATTGATTGTAAGGTTCACATTGCCGCTGGGCGACAAATATTTCTTTGCAACGAGCAAAATAATTACCAGCGCAAGGATAATTACGAGGAATACTCCAATGCTCGCTAAAATCAAATTCATATTTTCCATTGTATATTCCTTTAATATTAGATATTAAGACCAGAGAAACACATAAATGCAAGAGCCATAAGGCCTACAGTGATAAAGGTAATTCCAAGACCCTGAAGAGGCTTGGGAACATCAGTGTAAGCCATCTTCTCGCGAATGGCAGCCAGAGCCACAATAGCCAAAAGCCAACCGATACCCGAACCAAGCGCATAAGCAAGTGCATCCCATACATTAGCAATAGCCTGTGAACTTGTAGCAGGGTCCATAGTGATACGCTGCTGCATGAAGAGCGACGCACCCATAATGGCACAGTTCACAGCAATAAGCGGCAAGAAGATACCAAGCGCAGCGTAAAGTGAGGGAGAGAAACGCTCAACAACCATCTCTACAAACTGTACAATACCCGCAATAACCGCAATAAACAAGATAAATGCAAGGAAAGAGAGGTCCACGCCCTCGACAAGAGCATCGGGACCGAGTACATATTTCTGCAAAGCATAGTCTACGGGAACAGTCACCAACAACACAAAAGTTACGGCAACACCCAGACCAAGCGCAGTCTTAACATTCTTCGATACGGCCAAATAAGAACACATACCCAAAAAGAATGCGAAAATCATATTGTCCACAAAAATCGAACGGACAAACAAACTTATTAAATGATCCATATTGTTAATTCAATTTAGAAGTATGTATTATTTTTTTCTATCATTATAAGCACGGTGAGCCCAGATAACACAACCAACGATGATAAGCGACATTGCAGGCATAGTCATCATACCGTTGTTCATGTAACCAATTTCGTAAAGAGCGTCGGGGAGAATCTGTACGCCAAGCAACGAGCCCGAGCCCAAAAGTTCGCGTACAAAACCCACAACCACAAGAATAACAGCATATCCGAGGCCGTTACCGATACCATCGAGGAACGAAGCCCAAGGACCATTCTGCATAGCAAAAGCCTCGAGACGACCCATCAATATACAGTTGGTAATAATAAGACCCACATACACCGAAAGCTGAACGCTAACGTCGTATGCAAAAGCCTTAAGCACCTCGCTAACGATAGTTACAAGCGCAGCAACAACCACCAACTGCACAATGATACGTATACGGTTGGGAATACTCTTGCGGATAAGTGAAATAATCACATTGGCGAATGCAGTGATGACAGTCACCGAAAGACCCATCACAATGGCAGGCTCGAGCTGCGAAGTTACAGCCAGCGCCGAGCAGATACCAAGCACCTGCACAACAACAGGGTTGTCAAGATTCAACGGATTAGTGAAAGCCGCTCTATTCTCTGGTGAAAACAATTTACCCATATCTTATTCCTCCGTATTTTCGCAAGCCTGCTCTTCACAACATGCAGCCTCGGGAGCCTCCTGCTGTGCAGCACTCTTTGTGTTAATAAATCCAATATATTTCTGCAAGCCATCTTTTACCATTGCAGCAACGCCGTTGGTTGTAAGAGTAGCACCTGTGATACCGTCCACTTCGTAGTCGGCTTCTTTTACGGCACCTGCCTTCACAACTGTGAGAGCAACATTTGCATCGTCGCCTTTGAAGAGTTTCTTGCCGAGGAAACGCTCGTGGAACCAAGGCTCAACAAGCAATGCACCAAGACCGGCAGTCTCGCTGGCGTGTGACATATAGGCGCCAAACACACTCTGACAATCCTCGTTAAGAGCAATGTAGCCCCAAAGACCACCCCAAAGACCGCGTCCTGTAACAGGAATCACATATTTTGTGGCACCGTCCACATTGGCAATGTAGAGAGGCATATTCTCGTCATTAACATCTTTGCTGTCAAGCACAAAAGAAGCCTCGTCCTTGCCTGCACCCTCATTAACAACTGCACCGTCGGCCTTGATGATAGGGTCGCTTACAATAACTTTGTCATATTCAGCCTCAATAGCACTCTTTTCCAATCCGCGAATATTGAGCGACGCAAGAATCTGACTTTTCTTATCAATGGCAACGTTAGCATCCTGAATAGGTTTCAGCGACGACGAAACGAAGGCCAACAAGAATGCAACGATAATAACCATTACCGAAGCATATATGATAGTATAAGTATTACTATTTGTATTCATATTCTATTCGTTATTTAATGGTTATTTATTCAATGCACGTTTAGCACGTTTGTTAATATTGCTCTGCACGAAGCAGTAGTCGATGGTAGGAGCAAACATATTCATAAGAAGGATTGCGAGCATCATACCTTCGGGATAACCGGGGTTGAGCACACGTACCATCACAGCAACAACACCAATGAGGAATCCATAAATATATTTACCACCCTCTGTGCGAGCCGATGTTACAGGGTCGGTAGCCATAAATACTGCACCGAAGCAGAAACCACCCATCACAAGCTGGTCGGCCCATGTAAGAGTAGTCATTCCCAGCGACTCGAAAAGAAGACCGGTGAGAGCACCACCAACAAATACCGAGAGCATAATCTTCCAGCTTGCAACACCTGTCCACAAAAGAAGTATTGCACCAAGAGCAATGGCTATCACGCTTGTCTCACCTATTGAACCGGGGATAAGACCGATGAATGCATCCATAAAATCGACCGAAGGAGCAAGTCCGGCAGCAACCTCACCAAGAGGGGTAGCCGCTGTAAATGTATCGGGTACCTGACCACCGAATCCGAAGATGGGGCTCTGTGAAACCCAAACAGTGTCGTCACCTGTCATTGCTGTAGGATAAGCAAAGAAGAGGAACGCACGTGTGATAAGTGCGGGGTTAAAGATATTCATACCTGTACCACCGAAAATCTCTTTAGCGAAAATAACGCTGAAGGCAACGGCTATAGCAAGAATCCACAGAGGAGTATTTACGGGAACAATCATGGGAATGAGCATACCCGAAACAAGGAAACCCTCTTGAATTTCCTCTTTTTTCCACTGGGCAACAACAAACTCGATACCCAGACCCACTGCATACGACACAACGATTTTAGGCAACACTGCCAAAAAACCGTAAATGAACATATCCAAATATGTACCCTCGGTGCCCGAAGCCATGAAATTCTGGTAACCAACGTTGAACATTCCGAACAAAAGTGCGGGAATCAGCGCAATTACAACGAATGACATGATGCGTTTGCTGTCGATAGCATCGTGGATGTTCACGCCCGTCTTGCTTGTCTCGTTCGGAACAAAAAGAAATGTTTCGAATCCGTCAAAAACAGAACGGAAAGCGTGCAGCTTGCCTCCCTCCTCGAAGTTAGGCTTTATCTTGTCGATATATTTTCTTAACGCTTTCATTAATTTATTATTTACTTATTCTTAATTATTATGCCATCTCTTTACGCAACATGTCAAGCCCCTGACGTACAATGCGCTGAAGCTCGAGCTTAGAAGAATCAACAAATTCGGCAAGAGCAAAGTCCTCGGGGGCAACCTCGTAGATTCCGAGAGCCTCCATGCGGTCAATGTCGCCGGCGATGATAGCCTTCACAAGGTAACCCGCATAGATATCCATAGGGAACACCTTGTCATACTCTCCGCTCATAATCATGTGACGCTCACCACCTTTGATACGCGCATCCATAGTGTATTTGCGGTTGGGGAAGAGCCAACTGAAGTAGCTGCGACTGGTGCTGAACATCGAGGTACGGGGAGCTATCCATCCGAGCAATTCTGCATCGTCAAGAATCTCGGGAATGACGGTAATCTCTGTCGAGAACGCGCCGAGGAAGCCCTCTGCTGTTGTTTTTGTACCTGTAAGAACATTGCCATCAATGATGCGAAGGGGATTCTTCTCTTCGAGACGCCCCTCGACGATAGAGGATATCTGAGCACCGAGCACTACCTTGCTGTACGAAGGATTCTTAACCTCACTACCTGCAAGAGCAATAGTTCTTGTAAAGTCCACTTTTCCTTTATTGAAAAGACGTCCGATGAAGATAACATCCTCGGCTGCAACTGTCCACACAACCTCGCCCTTGTTTACGGGGGATACATGATTAATCTGTACACCCACGTTTCCGGCAGGGTGAGGACCATTGAAACAGGTAACTGTCACGTTCTTGGGAACGTTCAAGGCAGTTGACTGCTGGTTGCCGTTTATGCCCAAATTAACGGGAGCGATTCTCGAAAGGGCATCAAGACCCGTCTGGAAATCCTCCTCGTTACCCTCGAGAGCAACCTCAAAATCAACAGCCAAAGGCTTGGAATCGAACGCGGAAACAAAGATTGCCTTAGGAGCATCCTTAGGCGATGCAATAACATCGTAAGGTCTTTGTCTGATAAAAGCAAAAAGACCGGCCTGAAGCAAGTCTGCCTTAACCTCGTCACCCGAAAGTGAGAGAACATCTTTTGCTTTGTACTCCACTGATGCGTTCTTACCATCGGCTTCTACTACGACGCTCAATACGCGTCTTCTTTCACCACGGTTCACAGCTACGACTTTTCCGCTCACGGGCGAAACAAATCGCAGGTCGGGGTTGTTTTTATCAACGAACAAAGCATCACCGGCTTTAACTGCATCGTCGGCCTTAACCACCACTTTTGGGGTAACACCGTTAAAATCGGAAGGCATCAAAGCATAGTACTTTGCATCCTTCACAGCAGTCATTTCCTTTACGGGCGCGCCTTTTAGCTTGATATCCAATCCCTTAGAAATTTTTACGACTCTGTACATATAATTAGGGTTACGTTAATACATTATCCGTTGCAAAATTACGGAAATATTTCCGTATTTCTAAATATTATTTGAAAGAAATATGATTTTTTGTTTAAAAATATTATAAATTCTTTATTTTTACTTAAAATAGTGTTTCTAATTTTCAATCTGAAAACACAAACATTTGCTTTTCCATTTTTTTACATAAAAATAAATTCTTAGCTTTGCAGTGAAGTATAAAAACACCAAATACAAAAAATATCAACAATAATAAAAATACCATGAAACATTACACTGCAAAATTACTTATTGCACTATTTATGATGGCAATATTGCCACAGCAGTCGGTTGCGCAAGAGAAAAAAGCGACAGCACCCGACAATTCAAAGTACATACTGACACCGCCGGCACCTAACACCCCGCGCATAAACAGCGCAAAGGTATTCGGCGTACGCCCGAAGGCTGAGTTCCGCTACACAATTGCCGCAACAGGAATCCGCCCCATGACCTTCTCGGCCGAGGGACTCCCCAAAGGACTTAAACTTGACGCAAATACAGGAATTATCACTGGTAAACTAAAGAAAAAAGGCACATACAACGTAAAGCTGCGTGCAAAGAACAGTTTGGGCGAGGCCGAGCGCGACCTGCGCATAGTTGTCGGCGAAGATATTCTGCTGACCCCCCCAATGGGCTGGAACAGTTGGAACTGCTGGGGCAAGAGCGTCAGTCAAGAGAAAGTGCTCAGTTCGGCAAGAGCAATGGTAGATAAAGGCCTTGCAAACTACGGCTACACATACATAAACATTGACGATGGATGGCAAGGCATTCGTGGCGGAAAATACAACGCCATACAACCCAACAAAAAGTTCGACGACATTAAAGGCCTTGTGGACACCATACACAATATGGGCTTAAAGGCCGGAATTTACTCGGCACCGTGGGTGTGCACATATCTGGGACACATTGGAACGCAGTGCGACAACCCCGAGGGGAAATACGAATGGATAGAAAAGGGCGTTTGCGACGAAAATTATAAATTAGAGGACCCCAACAAGAAGCTGCACAGCGGCTACTTCCGTTACCACGGTGCATACTCGTTTGCCCGGCAAGATGCCCAGCAGTGGGCCGAATGGGGAATCGACTATCTTAAGTACGATTGGAACCCCAACGACTACTACTACACAAAAGAAATGGCAGACGCTCTGCGCGCAACAGGCCGCGACATTGCACTTAGTATTTCAGGTTCGGACCCCTTTGCAATGGCGCACACATGGGCGAAACTGACACAATGCTGGCGCACAACGGATGATATTTTCGACACATGGAGCAGCATTGTACGCATAGGATTCGGCCCTCAGGACCGTTGGCCGGCGTTCAGCGGTCCCGGACATTGGGCCGACGCAGACATGTTGGTAGTGGGCATGGTAGGCTGGGGCCCCAACCTGCACTACACACGTCTGACACCCGACGAACAATACACGCACATATCTTTGTGGGCACTTTTCTCGTCACCTTTTCTCATCGGTTGCGACATTGCTCAGATGGACGACTTTACATTGAGCCTCTTATGCAACTACGAGGTAAACGACATTTGTCAGGACCCGCTGGGCATGCGCGGTGTACCCTACTTCCGCGGCGATGGTTATGTAGTATATGTAAAGATACTCGAAAATGGAAATTTGGCAGTAGGACTTTTCAACACCTCTACCGAGCCTAAGAAGATTGGATTCACCCCCCGTACATTAGGATTGTGGAGCAAAGAGATTACCATACGCGACGTATGGCGTCAGAAAGACATTGCAAAAATCGGCCCCCGCGACAAATACGAAGAGGAGATTGCTCCCCACGGATGCCAACTGTTGATTGTATCGCCCCCCAACACCGAAGAAAAAATTGTAGACAGGCCCTACACAATAAAAAAATAACACTCTTTAAGAGGCTGCAATTGCAGCCTCTTAAATTTACCAATTTACGCGCTCACAATGAAACTCATCGACCTGCACACTCACAAAAAAGATGAAGAGGGGTACCTTTTCATCCTAAACTGCGCAGCAGAAAAAGCAGAAGATATAAAAAACATCTCCATAGGACTACATCCGTGGGATATTGACGAAGATTGGCCACAGAAGATACAGGAAATTTCCAAAAAAGCAACCACCGAAAATGTAAAAGCAATAGGCGAGTGCGGCATTGACAAAATAGGCAGCAGAGCCACCACCGAAACTCAAACAGAGGTATTAAAAGCACACATAGAACTATCCGAGCAATTACAAAAACCGCTTATTCTGCACATAGTAAAAGGGCAGGAAATTATCATGCAGCTACACAAAAAGAGTCGCCCCACACAAGCATGGATTATTCACGGATTCCGCGGCAAGCCTGAGCAGGCACAACAATATATTGCCGCAGGATTCTATCTTTCCTACGGCACAAAATTCAACAAAGAATCACTGCTGAGCACGCCACTCGAAAGGCTGTTCATAGAACGCGACGAAGAAACAATTTCCCTCGAACAACACTACAACAATATTGCCAATATTCTAAATATATCCGCCAAAGAGCTTGCAGAGACCATTGAACGCAACTGCAAAGATTGCGGAATAAAATTCACGGATGAATAAAGAAACACCCTACTCGAGCGCATCGATGCCCTCGAGCGGCACACGTTTGCTGTAACAGGTTGCCTGAAAAGAGGCAATAAGAACACCATCCTGATTCTTGACCTTAACCTCGCAATAAGGAATTTTAGGATGCTTTGACACAAGAACAGCCTCGGCCGTAAGAAGGTCGCCCACCATTGCCGAACGATGATAAAATATAGAAGAATCAATAGCCAGAGTGAGCATAAGCCCCGTATTTGATACAGCCGCGAGTGCAACATCGGCAACCGTAAAGATGGCACCACCCTGACAAACACCGCCGGCGTTAAGATGTTCCTTGGTTACAAGCAACTGCGTAACTGCACTTTTCTCTGTTACACTTACAATTTCCACACCCACCTTTGCGGCGAACCTATCACCCTTTGTTATAAACTCTTTAAGTGTCATAATAATCTTCTAATATCCGAAATATTTTTTTGCATAATCGAGCATCGCATCGGCGGAACGCTGCGCACTATCAGCGTCCTTGTCAAGGCCGTGTCCCGAATTTGGATACTCCACCAACATATATTCAACACTTGCAGCATCGAGAGCGTTCATCATCGACACAACATTTTCCCACACTACAAGGCCATCCTTGCGGCCATAGGAAAGAATAGCCGGAGCTGCACCCTTCTTAACATAAGAAACGGGAGAAACAGCCTGAATCATATTCACAACCTTCTCATTCTTAAAAAGTTCCTCGATAGATTGTTCATCGGTGCTTACGCCCATTTTTTTCATAAAATCCTGAACATCGGGCGAATCGGGCGTAAATGTTCGAAAATCGGCAGGCCCGGCCTTGGAATGCACAAAAAGCACAGGCAGAGGCGACTTTTCGGCCATACTGTAAGTATAAAGCATAGCAAGATGCGCACCCGCCGAATATCCGGCAAGAGCAGCTTTAGTTATATTCACCCCTTGAGTGGCAGCATAGCCCTTAATAGTAGCAAGAGCAGTTGCAATCTCAGTCATCATGGTTGTAAAATCACTTTTCTCCTCGCCCAACATATTAAGAAAAGAGTAGTTCATGGTTGCCGTAACATAACCACGTTCGGCAAAGAAACGACACTCGTCGGCCATAGAGCCTTTATCGCCGGACGTCCACGAGCCACCATGAAGAAAAAGAATAAGAGCACGCTCCTCTTTTTTGTCGGTAGCAACAGGAATATACAGGTCAAAGAGATTCCTCTCTTTACTGCCGTAAGCAATATTCTCGCACACACGCACAGTATCTCCCTGTTCGGCAGCACTACTCTCATTTGCTGAAAATTCACAGGCACCGAAGGTAAAAGCCGACACTAAGACTACAACAATAATAATCACAAGCCGTGTGGCTATCATAAAAACATTTTTATTCATTGCATCAATATTTTATGCAAAAATAGTGCAAAATATAATAACTCCCCCAAAGATTAACAACTTCTAACAAAAAAGGCTGCTCTTATGGAGCAGCCTTTACAAAAAAGAATCTAAATATCAACTTTTTTTCATATCCACAGTAATAGTGTTGTAAGGGAATTTCAATCCCTTCTCGGGGAAAGTCTTATACACATTCTTGTTCATATCAAACAATATATCCCAATAATCTGCTGACTTACACCACACACGCACAGTTATATTTATTGAACTTGTACCAAAAGCACCAAGTTCAACAAAAGGAGCAGGAGTCTGTGCAATACGTTCATCCTTACTTATAATATCGAGCAGCACACTCTTTGCAAGCTCATAATCATCACCATAAGAAATAGAATATGAAAGATCCACACGACGTGTAGTCTCGCGAGAATAATTATTTATAATACCCGTGGAAAGAGGACCGTTAGGCACAATAATTATACGATTGTCAGGAGTCTGTATATGAGTATTGAAAATCTGAATCTCCTTAACAGTACCCGCCTGTCCTTGAGCCTCAATATAATCACCCACCTTGTAAGGTCTAAAGAGCAGCACCATCACACCACCTGCAAAATTCTGCAAAGTTCCACTGAGTGCCATACCTATTGCAACACCTGCAGAAGCAAACAAAGCAATAAACGAAGAGGTATCTATTCCCACAACACTTATGATGATTATCAGAAGTATTATAAGTGTCACTATATCAATGAAACTCACAAAGAACGTCTGAATAGAAGCATCGGTCTTTTTTCTTACCATCATCGCCTTAATCACAGAAATAAAGCGTTTCGACAACCATCTACCCACGAGCCAAATTAATAAAATCTGAATAATTTTGAAGCCCAATGAAAGTGCCGCATTTGTAAGATACTCGGCAACCTCGGCAAGTGTCAATCCCGAAAGAGAGACAATAGTCTCTTGCAGAGTCTGCGCATTAATTGTCAAGCTGTCGGCTGCAGCCGCAGCCTGAGCCATAATAAAACTTAAAATCATAGAATAGTTATTTATTAATAATATCAATTTTGTTTATAAAATCAGAGAAGTTTGAAACGAGAGCAATCTTTACCCCTGCAACAACTGACGCGCAGCATTCTTTGTATCGACCTTAGTAATCACACGCTCCACCGTACAATCGTCGGCCCTCACAACAAACGTCGTGCGCAATATACCCTCGTACACTCTGCCGGCCATTTTTTTCTCGCCCCATGCACCAAATTGCTTGATAAGAGACTTTTCCGTGTCGGCAATCAGTGGGAAATTAAGTTGCTGTTTAGCCTTGAAACGTTGATGCGACGCCTCGCTATCGGCACTCACGCCCACCACCGCATAGCCCGCAGCAACAAGTTCGTCAAGCCCGTCGCGCAACGAGCAGGCCTCGGCTGTACAACCCGGAGTACTATCTTTAGGATAAAAATATATCACCAACTTTTTACCGGAGAAATCGCTCACGCGCAATTCTCGTCCCATTTCATCCCGTCCAAGAAAATCGGGAACTTTATCACCTACATTCAGCATGTTATTCGATAATTTTCACACTTAAAATTCTAACATCCTCCAAAGGACGGTCGTTCGCATCGGTAGCTACATTCTGTATTTTATCGACAACCTCGAGCCCTTTTGTTATTTCGCCAAAAACTGTATACTGTCCATCGAGGAAAGGTGTTCCGCCAACAGTTGTGTAAAGTTCTTTCTGCTCGGGAGAAAGTTCTCCAAGACCAATTTCTTTCATCTTTTTGCTCATAAACTCAACCTCTTCGGGAGTATAAATTTTACCCCACACAATATAAAACTGACTCGCCGAAGAGCGTTTCATGGGATTGACAGCATCGCCCTCGCGAGCAGCAGCAAGCGCGCCGCGTTTGTGCAGCAGTTGAGGAATCTTAAATTCAGCGTCGAGACGATAGTCGGGACCACCCTCGCCCAAGCGCACACCCGCCTCGGCATATTTTGAATCGGGGTCGCCACCCTGAATCATAAAATCCTTTATCACACGATGGAAAAGCAACGAATCGAAATATTGTTCGCCTGCGAGTTTAATAAAATTATCACGATGCTTGGGAGTTTCGCCATAAAGAACAAATTCCATAGTTCCGGCAGTTGTCTCCATAATAACCTTAGCCGTACCCTGCTTTTGGGCACAGCCACCAAACAAAATTGCTGCCGCAAACAGCAACATACTAACCATTTTTTTCATATTTTCTTTATCTGTTTTTTATTTTAAATAGCAAAGATAGTAAGAAAAATCGAAAGACAGGGAAAATCGGGGAATAATAGTTGTCTGCGAGCGATTTATCGTATATTGGCGAAATAAGGCGAAGCCACGAAAAGCCAATAAAATGCCCGTTGAAGC
>SUXQ01000013.1 GCA_015060905.1 Bacteroidales bacterium
ATATTCTTCTTTAAGGATTGTTGCAAGTTCGTTAACGTCTTTTACTGTCAAGTTAACCAATTCTTCTGCAAGAGCTTTCAAATCTGCCATTTTCGTATAAATTTAGATTGTTTTTTACTAATAATAATTTTTGTTTATCTTTCACTGAGTGTCTGAAGCACACCGTGAATGGTGTTACCACCTGATTGGAGAGCAGAAACAACGTTCTTGATGGGTGATTGCAGCAATGCAACAACCTCGGCAATAAGTTCGTTCTTGCTCTTGATGTGGATAAGAGCGTCAAGCTGATTAGCACCCACATAGAAGCTCTCCTCGGCATAAGCTGCCTTAAGCGCGGGGATTTCTGCCTTACCTGCAACGTCCTTGATCAATTTAGCGGGAACGTTTGCTGTATCACAAAGCAAGAGAGCTGTAGTGCCTTTCAGACAAGGATACAAGGGTGAAAAATCTACCTCGGCAGCCTCGAGAGCCTTGTAGAGAAGAGTATTTTTCACAACAAGCATCTTAACACCAGCCTTGAAACATTTAGCACGCATAGCGTTAGTGCTTGCTGAATCCATGGCTGTCACATCTACCAAATAGAAGTGTGCATATTCCTTTATTACCTCGCCAAGCTGGGCGATTACCTTAACTTTATTTTCCTTCTTCATATTCAAACAAATTAAGCTTCGATGGTTTTAGGATCAATCTTGATTCCCTTGCTCATCGTGGTTGAGAGGAATACACTTTTCACATAAGTACCTTTTGCTGTAGAAGGTTTCAGTTTGATGATTGTACTCATAAACTCCTTAACGTTGGCAGTGATTGCCTCGGGAGCGAAAGAGATTTTACCGATAGAAGCGTGTACAATACCAGCTTTGTCTACCTTGAAATCAATCTTACCTTGTTTAACTTCTTTAACAGCTTTAGGAATATCCATAGTTACGGTACCACTTTTGGGGTTAGGCATCAATCCACGAGGACCGAGGACACGACCCAGGGCACCAATTTTACCCATGATTGCAGGCTGTGTGATGATTACATCAACATCAGTCCAACCACCTTTGATCTTTTCGATATACTCATCGAGACCAACATAGTCGGCGCCAGCAGCTTTTGCAGCTTCCTCTACGTCGGGTGTACACAAACAGAGTACACGAACCACCTTTCCGGTACCGCTGGGAAGAGAAACAACGCCTCTTACCATCTGGTTAGCCTTTCTGGGGTCAACACCCAAGCGTACGTCAATATCCACCGATGCATCGAACTTTGTGAAAGTAATCTCTTTCAACAGTTCTACTGCCTCTGCAAGTGAATAGGACTTGGCTGTCTCAACTTTAGCGGCTGCCAACTTTTGATTTTTAGTCAGTTTACCCATTCTAATTTAATTTTTTAATTGTTACCGGGAAAAGTTCCACTCACACTGATACCCATACTTCTTGCTGTACCTGCAACCATTTTCATAGCCGCTTCTACAGTAAAGCAGTTAAGGTCTACAAGTTTGTCTTTTGCAATAGCCTCTACCTGCTCCCAAGTGATGGTTGCAACCTTACGGCGGTTAGGCTCGGCCGAACCACCCTTGATTTTAGCTGCCTCCATAAGCTGGATTGCCACAGGGGGAGTCTTAACGACAAAATCGAAAGACTTGTCTGCGTAGTAAGTAATGATAACAGGCAAAACTTTTCCGGCTTTATCCTGGGTTCTGGCATTAAACGCTTTGCAAAACTCCATGATATTAATACCCTTAGAACCCAACGCAGGGCCTACGGGAGGAGAGGGGTTTGCTGCGCCACCTTTAATCTGTAACTTGATAAGTCCAGCAACTTCTTTTGCCATTTTAAAAAAATCTATAAATTAACAACTGTTTCGGATGATGTGTGGAAGCCGCATCATTCCTTTATGACTTGCGTAAATCCTAACTCTACAGGCGTGCTTCGACCAAAGATTTTCACGGTTACCTTCAGTTTCTTTCTTTCGACATTAACTTCTTCGATAACACCATTAAAACCGGTAAATGGACCGAAATTCACTTTTACTGTTTCGCCTACAGTATATTCCAAAGAATTATCCTCTTCTGTTTCCTGCAGAACATCCACAGTACCAAGAATACGATTAATCTCTGACTGGCGGATAGGAGTCGGAGACTCTGTTCCACCCAAAAAGCCTAAGACATTAGGAGTATTACGTAACATGTAGGGTATTTCACCTACCAATTTTGCTTCAACTAATACATAGCCGGGAAGGCAGTTTCTCTCTTTTACGACACGCTTGCCGTTGCGCACCTGAACAGTCTTTTCTGTAGGGATAAGCACTTGAGAGATATACTCGCTCAAATTATGGAGTTTAACATCAGTATCTATATACTCCTTAACTTTAGCTTCCTTACCGCTAACAGCACGCAAAACGTACCATTGAAATACTTTCTCTTGCTCAGCCATCTCTTTTCAATTAAAACAACGAATAAGCCACTTCCATGATAAACTGGAACACAGCATCCATCGCGAAGACAACCAAAGCAATTAACAAAGATGCATATAAGACAAGAAAAGCTTGACTTGTCAGCTGTTTGGCTGTCGGCCAAGTAGTCTTATGCACAAGTTCACTGTAAGAGTCCTTACAATATTGAGCGAATCGATTAAGCATAATTTTATATTTTAAAGCACGGGAAGAGAGGCTCGAACTCCCGACACCTGGTTTTGGAGACCAGTGCTCTACCAACTGAGCTATTCCCGTATATTTATCAACCCCTTATTCAGAGGTTGATAAATATCTTATGAATTTTATTATTCAATTACCTTTGTAATCTGACCGGCACCTACTGTACGACCACCCTCACGGATAGCGAAAGTAAGACCTTCGTTCAATGCTACGGGGTAGATCAATTCTACTGTGATTGACAAGCTATCACCGGGCATTACCATCTCAACGTCTGCGGGGAGAGTAATCTCACCTGTACAGTCCATTGTACGGAGGTAGAACTGGGGACGATATTTGTTACGGAATGATGTGTGACGACCACCCTCTTCTTTCTTCAAGATATAAACTGAAGCCTCGAATTTAGAATAAGGTTTAATCTGTCCGGGGTGGCAAAGCACCATACCACGTTTGATCTCATTCTTATCTACACCGCGGAGCAAAAGACCTACGTTGTCACCAGCCTCACCAAGATCGAGGAGCTTACGGAACATCTCAACGCCTGTTACTACAGTTTTCTTATTCTCGCCAAGACCAAGAATCTCAACCTCGTCACCTACCTTAACAACACCAGCCTCGATACGACCTGTTGCCACAGTACCACGACCTGTGATAGAGAATACGTCCTCAACGGGCATCAAGAAGGGTTTATCAATATCGCGGGGAGGCAGGGGAATCCATGTATCACATGCTTCCATCAACTCCATTACTTTCTCTTCCCACTCAGCAACACCGTTCAATGCGCCAAGAGCAGAACCGCGGATAATAGGAGTATTGTCGCCGTCGAAGTTGTAGAATGAAAGAAGCTCACGCATCTCCATCTCAACGAGCTCGAGCATCTCTTCATCATCAACAACGTCACACTTGTTCAAGAATACAACAAGACGGGGAACGTTCACCTGACGAGCAAGAAGGATGTGCTCACGTGTCTGAGGCATAGGACCGTCAGTTGCAGCACAAACGATGATAGCACCGTCCATCTGAGCAGCACCGGTTACCATGTTCTTAACGTAGTCGGCGTGACCCGGACAGTCTACGTGTGCATAGTGACGGTTAGCTGTCTGATACTCTACGTGAGCTGTATTAATTGTAATACCACGCTCTTTCTCCTCGGGAGCATTGTCAATTGAATCGAATGAACGCAACTCTGAAAGACCTCTGCTGGCCAACACTGTTGTGATAGCTGCAGTAAGAGTTGTCTTACCGTGGTCTACGTGACCAATAGTACCAATGTTTACGTGAGGTTTAGAACGCTCAAATTTTTCTTTTGCCATAGTTCTTTTTCTCTTTAATTAATATATTTACCAATGTATTTCTTACGTTTATAGACAACAATAGTCACTCCCTTTCAAGAGCTGTTACCGAGACTTGAACTCGGGACCTCTTCCTTACCAAGGAAGTGCTCTACCACTGAGCTATAACAGCGTTGAAAAAGAGCGGAAGACGGGACTCAAACCCGCGACCCTCAGCTTGGAAGGCTAATGCTCTATCAACTGAGCTACTTCCGCAAAACGTTTGCACAAAAAGTTTGCAAACGAACTTTGACACCTCTCCCTTCAACAAGGAGAACATCATGGCTAGTTTGCATTCTCTTTTTCAACTGCTGTGGGCAAAGATGGATTCGAACCACCGAAGGCGAAAGCCAGCAGATTTACAGTCTGCCCCATTTGGCCACTCTGGAATTTGCCCTTTTCACTATTTCAGAAAACGCATTTGCGATCGCCTTAAGAAAACCGCTTGTTTCAATTTCGAGCCTCTTGTCGGATTCGAACCAACGACCCCGAGATTACAAATCACGTGCTCTGGCCAACTGAGCTAAAGAGGCGTCGAAATTTTCACTTGAACTTTAGTTGTTTCCCTAAAGCGATTGCAAATGTACGGCTTTTTTTTTTACTACCAAACTTTTTCGGACTTTTTTTCTACTTTTTGCTCATTTTTTCTTTATTTTTCTCGATTTTCACCTTTAAAGCGTCGATACAATCGAGCAAAGCGTCCTCAAATTTGTCGGAAACCTTTGAAACAAACATGTCGCTTCCGGCGCCGGCAAGACTTAAACTTACCTCTTTATTCATTGAAGTTTCGGGCTTGATAAGTTTCATTGTCACATCCAGCGTCGTCGCTTCCTCGAACAATTTCTCGAGTTTTGAAACTTTTTTCTCTACAAACTCCTGCAACTGCTGCGATGCATCGAAATGCACAGCTTGAATTCTTGTTATCATAATATATCCTCCTATAATTTTTATTAAGCCCGTGGATGAGCTTTTCTATATACTTTTTTTAGTTCTTCAAATGTCACATGGGTATAAATTTCGGTCGTCGCCAATTTTTCGTGCCCGAGAAGTTCTTTTACAACTCCAAGCTCGGCACCATTGTTCAGCATCACCGTCGCAAAAGTATGCCGCAGTGTATGCGGACTTTTTCTTTTAACAGAGGTAACGCGCGCGAGCTGTTTGCGCACCATGCAATAGACCTGAGACACAGATATTCGACGGCCGCGACTCGAAACAAAAAACGCATCCTCGCCTATAAGTGCAACATCTGCACGAAATTTGAGATACTCGACAAAAGCATTTTTCAGATTCTCGCCAAAAGGAATTATGCGTTCTTTATTGCGTTTACCACGCACTTTCACCTGTTTTTCAATAAAATCTACATCAGAAACATTCAATCCGCACAATTCGGAAAGGCGCAAGCCCAGCTCATAAAAAGCCGAAATTATAGCTTTATTTCTTATTGTAAGAAAATCGTCACCCAAGAGTGTCACATCATATAACTCCTCAACATCCTCTTCTTTCACGAAAGATGGCAACAATTTTCGTTTTTTGGGAGCGCGCACCCCATCGACAGGATTAGCCGCAATATGCCCGGCAGCCTTCATATACGAAAAAAAGGCACGCAGCGAACTCAGTTTTCTGCAAACAGAGCTTACCGCACAACCTTTATCCATTAATTCCGCCACCCAGCAACGCACAAGATCAGCATCACTATCGACCAACTGCAACGCATCATCAACATTTGCAAGATATTCCGCATACAGCCTTAAGTCTGTCTCATAAGCCTTTAGCGTATGAGGCGAACACCCGCGTTCCACTCTGAGATATGTTACAAATGCCCCTATAAACATAATTCGTTGCCGAAAGAATTACTTTCAGCAACGAATATATAGCTTATTAATTAAAAATGCAAGAAAAAATCAAAGATTTTATTCTTCTGCATCACGCATGCGCTGTACATAAACAGCATGCTCTCTCTGAAGTCTTTTAACTACAGAAGGTTTGTCAAACTGCTGACGGGCGCGCAATTCTTTTACAACACCGGTCTTTTCAAATTTTCTCTTGAATTTTTTGAGAGCTTTTTCAATATTCTCACCCTCTTTAACAGGTACAACTATCATTTCCTATTATATTATTAAATTTATATTATCTTCTTAACTTCTGTGCGAAATGCGGCGCAAAAATACTCACAAAATTCCTATCTACAAAACTTTTACGATTATTTTTAAAAAAAAAGTGCAGAGAACCGCCAAAAGCAGCCCTCTGCAACATATTTTACCTGCAAAATCTATTAGAGATTGGGGTTGATGCTGTTCCACTCTGAAACTGCGGGAACAATGTTCAATGTAACAAGTTCGTCACGCATTTTGCAAAGATGCTCATAGCTTGCATCCAATTTTGCAATTTCCTCGGGTGTACCGACAGGCATCTTATACGAGCAACCGTTTGCATCGAGAACTGTATCCATAGCCATCATAATGTGGTTATACTTCTCGTTTGAAACGTATGTACCTGCGGGGTAACGGAATTTCTCACCGCCCATAACCGAACGAATCATCTCAACCGAGAGATAAGAGGGGCTCTGGAACGAAGAACGGCCACGAAGTTTGATGATAGCCGCACCACCCTGAGTAACATCTTTCTTCATCTGCTCCCACTCCTCTTCGGGGAACTCTACAGTACCGATAATATCAGTCAAAGGCTTACCGGCAATTTTCACAGCACTGCCAAACACAGCCATCTGCTCACCGTGACCACCGTATGTAGCGCAACCTGTAACCTCATTCTGCATTACACCGAATTTCTTAGCCAATGCGCTCTGCAAACGCGTAGAGTCAAGACCTGCGAGTGTTGTCACCTGTCCGGGTTTCAAGCCTGAATAAAGCAATGTAACCAATCCTGTCAAGTCAGCAGGGTTGAAGATAATAACAACGTGCTTAACATCGGGGCAATATGTCTTGATATTTTTACCAAGCTCCTCGGCAATTTTACAGTTACCCGCAAGAAGATCCTCACGTGTCATTCCCTCTTTACGGGGAGCACCACCTGAAGAAATAATATACTTTGCATCTTTAAAAGCCTCGGCAACATCGGTTGTTGCTGTAATATTCACTTCGTCGAAACCGCTCTGACGCATCTCCTCGGCAACGCCTTCGGGAGAGAATACATCATAAAGACAAAGGTTGGTTGTCAAGCCCATCATCAAGGCAGACTGAGCCATGTTAGAGCCAATCATTCCGGCAGCGCCGACAATCACCAATTTTTCATTTGTAAGAAACTGCATATTATTCTATTATTTAAAGGTTTAATAAATTTTATTCACGTTTATGTTGCAAAGACAGTGCCAATGAGTGTTGAATGTTTATTTTCAACGCAGGCAAATGCCTTTTTTGCAAATTCTGTTTGCAAAGTTAATAATATTCTGCAAATGAAGCATATTATTAACAATGTTTATTAGGTGCATTTTACTTTTGCAAGCACATTTGGCAACGTTGTCTAAAGCAATTTAAGTGCCTTCAGCAATTTTTGCGTCGCACCACTGTTGCCCGCCACATACTTTCCGGCTGCATCGCCGGCTTTTTTAAGCACAGAAGCATCCGAAGTAAAAGCATCCATCTTCTGCTCAAAGCCCGTATAATCGGAAATTTCAATACCGCCGCCACACTCCTTCAGTTTGGCCGCCTCTTGAAATCTTCCATTGTTCGGACCAAAGAATACAGGCATTGCATAAACAGCCGCTTCGAGCAGATTGTGTACGCCCACCCCGAATCCTCCGCCGACATAAGCAACCTCGCCGTATCTGTATATTGACGAGAGGAGCCCGAAACAATCAATCAGCAGACAGTCGGCATTTTTAACATCATCCATCGATGCTTGTGTGTAGCGCACGCATTTGCCATTGAACTTACTTTGAATTGCAGCGAGCCTTGTTTCGGTAACCTCGTGAGAGGCTATTATCAATTTCCAGCCGTTACGATGCTCGTTGAAGTAACGCAGAAAAATATCCTCATCCGGTCCCCAAGAGCTGCCGGCAACAAAGACTCTGTTCCCCCGCGCAAAAGTTTCGACAAGAGCCAACTGTTTGGCATCCGCAGCAATCTTCACTACCCTGTCGAAACGAGTATCGCCAATGACCGTAACATTATCCACGCCTATTCCCGCAAGCAATTCCTTAGACTTTTTATTCTGCACAAACAAATGGTTGAAGCAACGCAACGTCTTACGATAGCCCCAATCGAAAGTTCTAAAGAACACCTGATTTTCGCGGAATATGGACGAAACGCTGTATACAGGAATATTCCTGCGTTTCAACCCCTGTAGAAAATTGGGCCAAAATTCATATTTTATAAAGAATGCCTTTTGCGGCTTAACCAAACTTAAGAAACGCGCAACATTGCGACGCGTATCGAACGGAAGGTAGCAAATTACATCGGCCGACTGATACTTTTTCGCCGTCTCGTAGCCCGAAGGAGAAAAGAACGTAAGCACCACCCTATACTCGGGGTGCGTTTCACGCAGACGTTCTATAATGGGACGCCCCTGCTCAAACTCGCCCAACGACGATACGTGGAACCAGAAATAAGGCACACCCTCGCGCAAACGCTCGGCAAGCAAAGGGAATATATTCTTATGTCCCTCTATCATTTGCTTCGCCTTACGATGACCGAAGAGAGCAGCCAATTTTATCCCGGCTATGTAAAGATATATAAGTATGCTATACATCATTAAAAGTTTTTTTCAGATACATTCAATTCCTAAAGAGGATGTATACACACTACCCGAGCACTTCTATCGCACGTTTCAGGCGCGCAAGAGTCTCTTCCTTGCCAAGAATGCCCGAAATATCGAACATCTGAGGACCTTTACCCTCGCCGACAAGCGCAAGGCGGAAAGCATTCATTATTTCGCCGAGCGAGTATCCCTTGCTCTCTATCCACTCTTTCACGCGAAACTCTTGATTCTCGATAGAAAAATCCTCGAGCGACTCGAGTACAGCGGCAAGTTCGCCCATCTTTGCAGCCGAATCCTCTTTCCAGCGCTTTTTCACAGTCTTTTCGTCGTATGCTTCGGGTGCAATAAAATAGAAATTGGAAGCCTCCCAAAGTTCGTGAACAAAATTCACGCGACCTTTCATCAACGACACAATTTTTGTAAGCGTGGGCATGTCCGCCTCTACCCCATGCGCCTTGACGACAGGAGCGAAAAGTTCGGCAATATCCTCATCGGCCTTTTTTATAATATATTCGTGGTTGAACCACATCATCTTTTTATAGTCGAAGCGAGCACCGGCCTTACTGCAATGTGTAAGGTCGAATTTCGCAACAAGCTCGTCGAGACTCATCATTTCCACGTCGTCACCGGGATTCCAGCCGAGCAACGCAAGGAAATTGATAACCGCCTCGGGCAGATAATCGGCCTCGCGATAACCCGAAGAGATTGCACCCGTTGCAGGGTCCTTCCATTCGAGGGGGAATACAGGGAAGCCCAGACGGTCGCCGTCACGTTTGCTGAGTTTACCGTTACCTTCGGGCTTCAGCAGCAACGAAAGATGGGCAAATTGGGGCATTGTATCCTCCCAGCCGAAAGCTCTGTAAAGCAGCACATGAAGAGGCGCCGACGGCAACCACTCCTCGCCACGAATAACATGAGAAACCTCCATCAAATGGTCGTCCACAATGTTGGCAAGATGATAGGTGGGAAGTTCGTCGGCCGACTTATAAAGAACTTTATCGTCGAGGATAGAAGAGTCGATGGTTACCGCGCCGCGTATAATATCGTTCACAACAACCTTTTCTCCCGGCTCTATTTTGAAACGCACAACATATTTGCTGCCGCCATCGATAAGCTGCTGCACTTCGTCGGCAGGCATCGAGAGAGAGTTGCGCATCATCATACGGGTAGATGCGTCATATTGGAAATTCTCAATCTCGGCACGTTTCTTGTCAAGTTCCTCGGGAGTGTCGAAGGCAATATAAGCCTTGCCACTGTCGAGCAATATTTTTACATATTTTTTATAAATTTCCCTTCTCTCGGACTGTCTGTAGGGGCCATACTCGCCACCGAACGACACACCCTCGTCGAATTTTATGCCGAGCCATCGGAAAGATTCGAGTATATACTCTTCGGCACCCTCGACGAAGCGATTGGAATCGGTATCTTCGAGACGGAAAATAAAGTCTCCGCCATGCTGTTTGGCAAAGAGATAATTATACAATGCTGTTCTTACACCGCCTATATGAAGCGGGCCTGTGGGGCTGGGCGCGAAGCGCACTCTTACTCTTCGGTTATTCATAAACTATATACGAGTTTTTACATTAACATATACACTTTACCGTCTCTTGTCGTCTTTTCATTCTCGACAAAGTTGAGGAAAATTTTAACTATCGGCAACCTTTAACCAATTAAAAACCGAACAAAATAACGGCATAAATCCGAAACAAAGGTACAAAAGTTTTTAAAAACAACAAAAAACACGCATATTTTACAAATAGATTAGTACAATCTTATGCTGTTTATTCATTTTTTTGTACTTTCGAAAGTTCAAAATTGATTATTCAGATTATAAAATATATAAAAATGTTCAAACTGAGACAACGCACAATAATCGAAACGCTGTTGATAGTAGCCTGCATAGCACTTATAGTGTACTTTATGCCCCGAGACACAAATTTCAACTATCACTTCAGCATAAACACCCCTTGGAGTTACGGACAACTGATGTCCGACTTTGATTTTCCCATCTATAAAAGCTCGGAAAAAGTGGAGGCCGAGCGTGACAGTTTGTTCAAACAATTTCAGCCATATTTCAATGTGGACAGTTCGGCAACAGAAAAAGCCCTTGCTCGCTTCGGCAAAGATTATAACAACAGTTTCACCGAATTTATAACGCCGCAACAGTACAACACCTACCGCCAACGCCTTATAAACGCCTACAAGCGAGGCATTGTGTCGCTCGAAAGTTCCGAGAGAATAAAGCGCGACAGTCTGCACAACATCAAGATAATCAACGGGAATATTGCTCTTTCGGCCAACATCGACAATCTGAACACCATAAAGTCGGTGTACGAACAATTGACCTACAATGATACACTGCCCAAAGATATTCTGAGCCGGCTGAAACTCGAAGAGTACATACAACCGAACATCATCTACGACTCAATAAAGACAAATTTGGCACTGAAAGAGCTTGAAGCATCAGTGTCGTTGAGCGACGGCATTGTACAGAAGGGACAGAAAATCATCAGCCGAGGCGACATTGTCGATGAGAAACTGTACCAGACACTGCAATCGTATCAATATGAGTGGAACAAACGCACAAATGAAAATCGCCACACAGGACTAACCCTTCTGGGCCAGATTCTTATAACCACAATGGCACTGTTGGGAATGGTGTCTTTTATAAACGTCTACCGCCCCGTCTATCTTAGACAGTTGAACAAGTTCATTCTTATCTTCCTGCTCATCACCCTATTTTGTATAACCGTAGGCTCTATGGTACGTGCCCACACAGGCAACGTCTTTATGGTACCATTTGCAATGGTGCCGGTGCTGCTGTGTCTGTTTGTAGACTCGCGCACAGCATTCATGGCGCACATCATACAGACATTCATATGTTCGACAATGCTGTCGGCCCCGTACATCTTCATCCTTGTGCAAATAGCAGGCGGAGCAGCAGCTATATTCAGTCTGCGCGAACTTACGGCACGTTCGCAACTGTTCCGTACAATGTTCATCATATTCATCAGCCACGCACTCACATATTTCGCCTACGAACTTATAGCAGAGAACAGTATAGAGAAAATAAGCCTAAGCACGTATATATACTTTCTCATAAGCGGAGGACTGCTGCTGATAGCCTATCCTCTGATGTTCGCCATAGAAAAAATCTTCGGATTCACGTCGGCGGTAACATTCATTGAGCTATCAAACATCAACAACGAACTATTGGGAAAATTGTCACAAGACGCACCCGGCACCTTCCAGCACTCCATGCAGGTAGGCAACCTTGCAGCCGAAGCTGCGCGTCGCATAGGCGCAAACAGTATAGAAGTGCGTACCGGCGCACTCTACCACGACATTGGCAAAATTAAAAACCCAATATATTTCACCGAAAATCAGAGTGGAGGCATAAACCCACACGATAAACTGCAGCCCGAAGAAAGTGCAAAAACCATTCTTCAACATGTAAAAGACGGCATTACCATTGCACGCGCACACCATCTGCCACAAAGTATAAAAGACTTTATAACCACCCATCATGGAACATCAAAGACAGGATATTTCTATATAACATATAAAAATGCCCACCCCGGCGAAGAGATTGACGAGTCCCTGTTCACCTACGAAGGGCCGCAACCAAAGACCCGCGAGCAAGCAATACTGATGATGGCCGACAGTGTAGAAGCAGCCTCGCACAGCCTTAAAGAGTACACCGAGAGTAACATCCACAAGCTTGTAGACAAAATTATCGACGCACAGCTCGAAAATGGGCAATTCAGCCTTGCACCACTCACATTCAAAGACATTGCAACGATAAAAGAGACATTCAAAGAGCGTCTGAAAGCCATCTATCATACACGCATCAGCTACCCCGAGGAGAAAAAACAAAAAAAATAAAAAACATCCACAATGAGCAAGAGAGAAATTCTGCACTACATTTGGAAATACACGATGGTGCCACACGACAAGCTACACACCCTCTCGGGCAAAAATATCGAAATAATAAACCCGGGCGAGGAGGATTGCAACAACCGTATATTCCGTAACGCACATATAAAGATAGAGGGGAACGAACGCACAGGCAACATAAACATCGAGCCTGCCGAGCGCGACGACAATGCAGCACTCTGCATAATATCGCCCGACAACATCTGCGCCACAGACCCCGACGCCACCCTGCACATTGAAACAAGCAAACAGTTCGAGGATGAATTTCTTGCAATAACCTGTGGCAAGCAACCGTGCGAAGAGACAATAAGCACAATCGACAATCTGCATATAAACAGTTACCTCTCGCGTCTGCTCATAGAGCGCATAGAAGACAAGGGCCGCCGCATAACAGCCACACACACCCTAAGCGACAAACGATGGGAAGAGACCCTCTTCCGCACCCTCGCCCGCAATTTCGGATTCGGAATACAAGGCGACGCATTCGAAAAATGGGCAAGCATTCTGGACCTTACAGCCCTCGGCAAACACCGCGACAACCTTATGCAGATAGAGGCAGTATTTTTCGGACAGGCAGGACTTTTAGAGAGCGACAGTATACCCGAATACTACCGAGTGGAAGCCGAACGTACCCCCTACTACACAGAACTGAAAAAAGAATACAAGTTCCTATCCGCCAAATTCAATCTGCAACAAGCCGACCACACAATATGGCGCGTCTGTGGCACCGGCACCCCTCACCTGCGCATAGCCCGTTTGGCAGCAATGTACCACAAAAGCACCGTAAGCCTTTCGAGCATAGCCGAGTGCGACACCCTCGACGAACTTAAAAGAGTATTGCAGACCCCACTCACCGGCTATTGGAGCAACCGCACACATTTTGGCGGTACAACCACCACCGGCAAGCCCGAGACAATAAGCACCAAGCATCTGCATCTGCTGATAATAAACACCATCGTGCCTATATTATACTCCTATGGCAAACACCGCAAGGACACAGCCCTGTGCAACAAAGCCGAGGACCATCTGCACCTGCTGCCACCCGAGGACAACAGCATAATACGCGGTTGGGCAAAAATGGGACTACACGCAAACTGCGCGGCCGACAGTCAAGCACTCATACAACTGAAAAAGGAATACTGCAACAAAAAAAGATGCCTCGACTGCCAATTCGCCTACCGGCACCTGAAAAACATACTCTGAAAAAGTATAAAAACACCATGAGAAAAATTACGTTACTCCTTTTCGCACTAAGCATATTTGCATGCAGCGGAAACAAAAGAGAAGTAGATGTTGCCGGCATTAGCCCCTCGCCATTCATCGGCTGTTGGGAAGATGCCACAGAGAACGATTCCATTAAAGACCTTTCAGTAATAATAGGCGAAAGGAACGACTCGCTATTGGTAGCATTCTTTTGGGAAAATAAAAAAGCCTCATATATAACCGGCACCCCACTAAAGGACACAAAAGGGGATATTATTCCACAAGCGTGCATAACAGTACCAAAAAACGGCAATAAAGCAATCGGCAATATTGCAAACCAACATTTCAGTGTATACTATTTATACCCTACAACTGAATATTACAAACTAATTTTTGAATTAAAAACATTAGATACACTTACATATAAAATACACGGAAATACAAATTATTGGCCGGACAGTGCGACACTTGTACGCAGAAACAATGATAACCAAATATTTTCAACAGAAACAACAGACATATTCACGGAAAATAATCTTACACCCGACGTTGATATAAACAAGCCAAACAATTTTAATATTTCAGGAATAAGACCTTCCCCTTTCATCGGCGAATGGGGGTGGGAAAAGAATGGTTCATGGAAAAAATTCAATATCATTATCGGTGAAAGGAACGACTCCTTGTTGGTAGCTATGGGTGGTGTTTTTCTCGGTGGGCGCAGAATACAACCAATAGAGTATGACAATCAAGAAAGAATTATCCCACAGGCACGCTTGGCCATGCCCAAAAGCGGGCACACAGCACACGGCACATTCGCCAATTCGCGTATGCACTTTTTTTACACTACAGACACATGCGATTATGCTATAAGTTTGGAGCTCAAGAGCAACAACACCCTTATTTTCAAGACAGAAGAGGCTATTGACTTTTGGCCGGACAGTGCAGTAATGGTGCGCACAAGGAACAGTTGTAAACCCTTTACCGACGACCTGTCACATTTCTACAAATAACACAATAAAAGGAACAATGCTGCAAATGACAGCCCCGGTCTACTGTCTTTTCCAGAACATTGGAGTCAGCATCAGCAATACAGCGAAAAATTCGAGACGTCCCACAAGCATCTGGAACGACGCGAACCACTTGAGCACGTCGGGCAGTGCATTCATGCTGAAGGCCGGGCCAAAGCTGCCAAGCGCGGGGCCGTTGTTTCCGGTGTATGTTACAGAGAGGCCGTAAGCCTCCATAAAATCGAGCCCGAAGGCCATATTTACAAATACCCCCACCATCACCACTCCGATGTACAGCACCGTAAAAGCCAAAATTGCCGATTGCACCGGAGCAGATATTATCTTATGGCTCATTCTCACAGGGATAATGGCATTTGGGTGAACTATGCGCTTGAATTCGTTAATCATCACCCGCCCGAGTATAGCCACCCTGACGCACTTCATAGCTCCGGTTGTCGAGCCCGAGCATGCACCCACATACATCAGTGTACATATGGTCATCCACAGCAGTGGGTGCCACTCCATGTAATCCGTTGTGCAGAATCCGGTTGTTGTCACCGTCGATACAGTCTGGAAAAGAGAGTCGCGGAAGGCTTTTTCCACATTCGGCACGCTTGTCAGCAACAGTCCGGCCATAATGCCCACTGTGGCAATGAGAATGATATTTACGTAGCATTTAAATTCCGAGTCGCGCAGCAGCTCGCCGAACTTACCTTTGAAAATAGTCAGGTACAGTAACGAGAAGTTTGTTCCACCCAAGAACATGAACAGTATCGTTATATACTCTATCGCAGGGGATTGATAGCCCTCGATGCTTGCCTGCTTGTTCGAGAATCCACCGGTAGCCATCGTGGACATTGCGTGGCACACAGAGTCTATGATGTTCATCCCTGCAACGTGCAGGCATATGGCGTTTATTATCGTCAGGCTTATGTAAATAGTAAGAATCCATCGTGCTGTTACCGATATTCTCGGGTGCAGCTTGCCATGAATGGGGCCTGTCGCCTCGGCTGCAAAAAGGTGAATATCTCCCATTCCGAATATGGGCAGTATGGCTACCGTAAAAAATACTATTCCCAAGCCTCCAATCCAATGGGTCATTGCCCGCCAAAAGAGCAGGCTGGGCGGTAGTGCTTCAATATTGTCGAGGATGGTGGCTCCTGTGGTGCTGAACCCGGACATTGTCTCGAAAAAAGCATTTGTCACCGATGGAATATATCCGCTGAAGATATAAAGCATTGAGCCGAATATAGAAAAAAATATCCAACAGAGTGATACTACTATGTATCCGTCCTTGCGCGAGATATTTCTCTCTTTCCCTCGACCAAAATAGAGGAACAGCGAGCCTGCGCCCACTGTGGCAGCAAGCGTGTATAGGTAGGCTGTGGTTATATTCTCTTTATAGTAAAGTGACAGCCCGAATGCGCTTGTCATGAAGAGTGCTTCGATGAGCAGCAGCAGTCCTATTATTCGGGAAATGATTTTAAAGTGAATCATTTGTTGAAATATTTCTCAAGTTTTTTCAGCACGTGCTCCAAGCAGAATATTATCACATGGTCGCCCGGCTCAATAATTGTGTTACCCGAAACGTTGATTCCTTTGCCGTCGCGTATAAGTCCGCCGATGTTTGCTCCAGAGGGCAGCCCCAGGTCCTTGACGGCTCTTTTGGTTATCGACGAGCCTTCGTTTACGGGGAATTCGGCAACAACGGCTTCGGTGAACGTAAGGCATCTTACGCTCGAAACGTCGGTGTTAAGCATCATTTGGAATATGTTGCTTGCGGCTAGTTTCTTTTTGTTTATTACCGAACCGATATCCATCTCCTCGGCCATAGATATGTACTCTATATTTTCAATCTCGGCCACTGTGCGGTACACTCCCGAACGTTTGGCGGCAAGGCAGGCGAGGATGTTTGTCTCGGAATTGTCGCTCAGTGCTATAAAGGCGTCTGTGTGGTCGATGCCTTCGCTGCGCAGAAGCTCGGGGTCGCGTGCGTCGCCGTTTATAATCATCACCCTGTCGTCTACAAGCTCGATGAGCTTGTTGCAACGTGCATAGTCGCTCTCTATTATCTTGATGCTTATATTGTCGGGGACAAGCTCGGCGGTGCGTACGGCTATGCGGCTGCCGCCCATAATAATGACATTTTTAACCTCGGAAAATTTCTCTTTTCCGCATATATCTTTTATGTATGATATATTGGCTTGGGTTGTCATGAAGCATACAAGGTCGTCGGCCTCTATCATGTCTCCTCCGCGCGGAATTATTGTTTCGTTCTTTCGCTGTATGGCTACTATGTGGTAGGGGTTGTCGCGTTGTAGGTCGCGGAAGGGTATGTTTATTATCTTTGAATTGCTTCTGACCTTTACGCCTATCATCACAAGTGCGCCGTTGCCAAACTCGAGCATCTGTCTCATCCAGCAATATTTTATGCTGGTGGCAATCTCTTCGGCTGCCAGCTTCTCGGGGTAGATGAGTGAGTTTATTCCTAATGAATTGAAATAGCTTTTGTGCTTGGGTAGCAGATATTCGTGGTTGTCGATGCGGGCGACGGTCTTTTTTGCTCCAAGGTAGTGGGCGATGATGCACGCGTTTATGTTGGAACTTTCGTCGGGGGTGACAGCCACGAATAGGTCGGCGTTTCCTGCCCCGGCATTTTTAAGGTCGCTTATTCTTGTGGGCGAACCAACGACGGCTTTCAGGTCGAAAAGCGACTCTAATTTCCCGAGACGCTCCTCGCTCTCGTCCATTAGAACAACATCTTCATTCTCCACCGATAGCATCTTTGCAAGGTGGGTACCAACTGCTCCTGCTCCGGTTATTACTATCTTCATATGCCTTGTTTCTTTATATTTTGTATAACGTCCCACACTGCGGCCTTGTCCATCTTGCACAGATGGTAAAGCTCGGATGTTGTTCCATGCTCGACAAACTCGTCGGGGATGCCCATAATGTGTATGCGTGGGGTGTATCCGTTCTGTGCCATAAATTCTGTGACGGCCGAGCCTAATCCGCCCTTCACGGTGCCATCTTCCAGAGTTATTATGTGCCCGAATTTGTTTGCAACCTCGTGAAGAATCTTTTCGTCGATAGGCTTCAGGAAGCGCATGTCATAGTGGGCAACGCTTATGCCTTCTTTTGCAGCTTCGTCGGCAACGTTTGCAATGCTTTTTCCGATGGGACCTATCGTCAGCAGTGCAATATCCGTTCCCTCGCGCAAATTTCTGCCTGTGCCGACGGGGATACTTTCGAGTTTGCATCGCCACTCGGTGAGCGAGCCTCGTCCGCGTGGGTATCTTATGACGAATGTTCCCATGTTGGGCTGTTGTGCGGTGTACATCATACGTCGCAGTTCGCACTCATCGTAGGGCGAGGCGATGGTTATATTGGGGATGGGACGCAGATAGGCAAGGTCGAATGCTCCATGATGGGTGGGGCCGTCCTCGCCCACTATTCCTGCTCGGTCGAGGCATAGTACCATGTTCACGCGTTGCAGGGCAGCGTCGTGTATCAGGTTGTCGTATCCTCGTTGCATGAACGATGAGTAGATGTTGCAGAATGGCATTGCCCCGCCTTTGCCCAGCCCTGCCGAGAATGTTACGGCGTGTCCCTCGGCAATGCCAACGTCAAAGAATCTCTCGGGCTGCTCTTTCATCAGCTTGTTCATGGAGCATCCTGTGGGCATTGCGGGGGTTATTCCCACCACTGCGGGGTTGCTTTTTGCAAGCTCGACGAGTGTCTCGCCAAAAACATCCTGGAAACGGGGAACACCGCTCTCTGAAATTATTCTTTCGCCTGTCTCAATGTCAAAAAGTCCCGGCTGGTGCCACGAGGTTGCGTCATTTTCGGCAGGCTTGTAGCCTTTGCCTTTGACGGTGTGTATGTGCAACAGTTTGGGGCCTTTCATGTTCTTGACAATGTTCAGCATGCGCACAAGCTCTATTACGTCGTGCCCGTCGATGGGGCCGAAGTAACGCACCGACATTCCCTCGAATATATTCTGCTGATGGTACAGCATGGCTTTAAGACCGTTGTTGAAGCGAGTAAGGCTTGCAGCGCGTTGTTTGTTCAACAGGCCTATTTTTGTAAAAAACATCGCAGCCTTGTGCCTTATCTTGTTATACAGTTGCGACGAGTGCATGGAAATGAGCAATTGGCTCATGCCGCCTACACTCTTGTCGATGGACATATTGTTGTCGTTAAGGATGATGAGCAGGTCGTTACTGCTCGACGAAACGTTGTTCAGTCCCTCGTATGCAAGGCCGCCGCTCATGGCTCCATCGCCAATAATGGCAACTGTACGCTCGTCTTTTCCTTTAAGGCTTGCCGACACTGCAAGTCCCAATGCTGCCGATATTGAGTTTGAGGCGTGTCCGGCGATAAATGCATCATATTCACTTTCGTCGGGCGAGGGGAAAGGCTTCAGGCCCTTGAATTTACGATTGGTGTCGAATCGGTCGCGGCGCCCCGTAAGTATCTTGTGACCGTAGGCCTGATGCCCTACGTCCCACACTAATTTATCATCAGGGGTGTCCATAGTGTAGTGCAGTGCAACCGTAAGTTCCACCGTTCCGAGACTCGACGCAAAGTGTCCCGGATTATTTGCAAGGGATTCTATGATAAATTCTCTCAGTTCGTCGCACACTTGTGGAAGCAGACTTTCGGGGAGCTTCCTAAGGTCGGCGGGGGAGTTTATATTGCTTAATAACGGAAATTTCTTTTCTTCGGCCATAATAACCCTAAATTATCCTTATAACTCTTGCAAAAGTAACTAATTACTATCAAATAATAAAACTTAGAAGCTGTTTAAATTTATATAGACTGTCTTTTGTAATATAAAATTCTCATCAAAAGAGAAAAACGCTCAAATATTCATATAAAAAGGCGAGCTTCGGCTCGCCTTTTTATATGAATATTTACTTAAAATTACTTTATGCCAATATCCTCCATTTCCCAATCATCCGAGCGGAAAGAGGGGAGCGGAAGTCCCAGCAATGTGCGTACGTTGGCCTCGAACGAGTAGTTCTGATAGGCGTAGCGCACAGCAACCGGCTCGGGGACAGAGTCCGACCACACTTCGATGGTGTTTTTGCACCACATGTGGTTGGCCTGCGCAGGATAGAATTTCTTGTCGGCACCGGCAACCTCGAAGCCTTTGGCACGCTCGCGAGCGTTGAAACAATCCTGCTGAGTAGGGTCGGCAGGGTCGAATGTGTTAGGCGGACACATATTAGAGAAGCTGAGTACCAATTTGTTACCCTTTTTCTCGAAAGACTTGAAACGAGGATATTTTACAGGTAGTCCTTCGATTCCGTAGTCGTTGGTGAGCGCAAGATTGGCAAGACGCTGACCGACCTTGTCTTTTGCCGCAGGGTGTATAAGCGAATAGTCGCCAATGTCGGTGGTGCAGACAATGTCGCAATTCTCAACCTCGTCGGCACACTTCCACTGTTGGTCCACAAACAGAGGAGTACCACGCAGTTTGTGACCCTCGTAGCAGTAGGGAGCAATCTGTGTAAAATAGAAAGGCATCTTGTCGTTGCCCCAATCTTTACGCCATCCTTCAATCATAGCCTTCTGCAATTTTGCATAGTCGAACCAATTGTAGCGGTTGGCGCAGCCTTGGTACCAAATAAATCCTTTGGCTGTAAATTTGTTGATGGGGCGTATCATGCCATTGTAAAGCACATTGTTGGTATTCGGACCACGATATTTTTTATCGTAGTCTATATTACGATCCTGTACGCCATCGAGAGCCTCTTTGCTCATCCACGCTTCGATGCGTGTACCGCCCCAATTTGCAGTGATAAGACCTACGGGAACATTAAGAATTTTCTGAAGTTCCTTACCAAAGAAATACGCTGCTGCACTGAAAGTGCGTACAGTCATAGGAGACGACTCGCGCCACATTGTATCGCAATCCTCTTTCGGAGTATTAGATGTGCAACGGGGAACAGTAAACATGCGAATATCGGAATATTTGTAAGCCTCTTTTATATGCTCCAAAGCCCCATCGACAGGCTGATACATATAACCGCCAACAGGCATTTCCATATTGGACTGACCGCTGCACACCCACACCTCGCCCAGCAAGATGTTTGTAAGTTCGGTCTTTTCACCATCGTCGAAAGTGAGTGTATAGGGGCCGCCGGCATCCGCTGTGGGAATTGTAGTCGCCCACTTGCCATTCTCGTCGGCCTTTACACTGAATTTCTCTTTTGTCCACGATGCAGTGATTTTCACTTTTTTGTTTGCCTCGGCTGTTCCCCACAGATTAACATCGGTGTTACGCTGAAGCACCATATTGCTGCCTATCACCGAGGGAAGAGTCACTTTTGCCTGTGCCACGCTGAACATACAAGCGAGCGCCGCTGCAAGAATTGATATTTTTTTCATGACTTTTTACCTTTTTGATTATTTTATTTCTTCGTCTTTAATTTCCCATTGATCGCTGCGGAACGAAGGCAATGCTTGTCCCAGCTGTGTGCGCACATTAGCCTCGCCCGGATAGTTGCAGTATGCGTAACGAACAGCTACGGGGTTAGGAACCGAGTCCGACCACACCTCTATTGTGTTGCGCTGCCAACGGTGACTACCCTTTGCGGGGTAGAATTTGCCATCCTCGCCGGCAACCTCGAAGCCTTTTGGTGTTTCGCGACTATATAGGCAGCTTGACATTCGATAGTCAAGGGGGTCGGTAGTGTAGGGTGGTGCAATGTTCTTGAAGTAAAGTTCAAGTTTATTACCCTTAACTACAAAGTAGTTAAAGCGAGGGGCCATTGATGGCAGACCTTCAATACCATAATCGTTGGCAAGCGCAAGCATTGCAAGGCGCTCGGCTACCCTTTTCTTCTTCAATGGGTGTATGTGGCTATAGTCGCCGGCATCCTGTGTGCAGGCAACCTCGCAATTTTCTATAAGGTCGGCCGCTTTATACTGCTGGTCGATAAAGATTGCATTAAGACGTTTGTTGCTGCCCTCGTAGCAGTAAGGTGCAATCTGTGTAATATAGAAAGGCATCTTGTCGTTGCCCCAAATTTCGCGCCACAGTTTCACCTGTGCAACCTGAAGTTTCACATAGTCGTACCAATTGCCACGATTAGACTCACCCTGATACCACACAAAGCCTTTGGCTGTGAAATTGCAGATGGGACGTATCATTCCATTGTAAAGAACACTTGGGACATTTTCCCCGCGACGTCTGGCGTCGAGCGAAGAATTACGATCTTTTATGGCTGCAAGGCTCTCGCGGCTCATCCATGCTTCGATAATTGTACCGCCCCAATTGGAAGTTACCAACCCTATGGGTACGTCAAGCATTTTGTTAAGTTCCTTGCCAAAGAGGTATGCAATAGCACTGAATGTGCGTACGGTCAAGGGGGATGACTCGCGCCACATAGTGTCGCAATCCTCTTTGGGAGTCTCGGAAATGCAACGGGGAACGGTAAACATGCGAATATTGGGATATTCATAAGCCTCGGCAATATCCTTTTCGACGCCATCGATAGGCTGATACATAAAGCCGCCAACGGGCATTTCCATATTGGACTGTCCGCTGCACACCCACACTTCGCCCAACAAAATGTTTGTTAGCTCGGTCTTTTCACCATCGTCGAAAGTTAGTGTGTAGGGGCCGCCGGCATCTACTGTGGGGATTGTTGTTGCCCACTTGCCATTCTCGTCGGCCTTTACACTGAATTTTTCTTTTGTCCACGATGCGGTGATTTTCACTTTTTTGTTAGCCTCGGCTGTTCCCCACAAATTAACATCGGTGTTACGCTGAAGCACCATGTTACTGCCGAGAATAGAAGGCAAAGTAACCTTGGCCTGCACAGCAAAAGGCAGGCTGACCAAAGCTACAAGAATAAATATAATTTTTTTCATATTGTATTATTCAATAGTCACATTGTCGCAATGCTTGATTACAAAAGGATTAGTCTCTTCGCGACCAAACGCATAATCGTTGCTCTGCTCTACTTTGTTGTTGCGGTAGGTAATTCCGTCGAAACAGCAAAGGTAAAGAATGCGGGGGTCGAATGTGCGGAAAGTGTTATTCTCTACTACTATATTGCGGTGGTAGCGACTTTTCTCTTGTTCGCTGATACGGCTGTTGTATGCAATGTGAGCGTCGCCCCACGACTTACAGCCATACAGACAGTTGTCGAACATATTGTTGCGTATCTGCACGTTGCGCACGCCCGACTGCTCGTACCAATAGCTTCCGTCACCCTCGAAGAGCACTGCCGAGCCGGGAACGTGGAAGTAGTTATTTTCGATTATAACCTCGCCACGTGAGCCGATGAGAAGGCCGCGCGCACGGTTGTTTGCAAAGTGACAACCCTTGATAAGTACATCGGGATATTGGTCGTCGCAAGCAATGGGGTCTTTAATCTGCAGTTCCTCGGGCAGAGGCTCGGTGAATGTAATTTCGGCAAGCTCGCTGTTGATGCTGCGCACCTCTTTTACCACACGATGAGCGTAGGTCATCATAGTCTTGTGGTTGGCAATCTCCATATTCATGCCCGGACGCACAAAGTCTTTTCCGTAGTTGTACCACACAAGAATTTTATCCTTGCCTACAATCTCGCGTGTCATTGCGTACCAACCATGAATGTTTGTAGCATCGTCTTTCTGGTTGGTAAACTTACAATCTATCATGCGCAAATTGCCGCCGCAGTTGATAAAGTGAGTAGCATCGGCTGTCGCGCTTATCATACGGTCGCTACCGGGAGTGGGAACAACCTGCACCTTGTTAAGTTCAATGTCCTTTACACGCTGAACGATAAAGCCCATTCCTCCACAGTGGTAAACATTCACATTCTGCACAAGCACATTGTTACACTCGTCGAATGTAAAGCCGGGGTTCGAACGGCTGGCAGCGCCAAAGACCATTGTATTTCCAACGGTACCTGTCAAGTCCTTGAGGAATATTTTATAATTTCCGTTAGGAAGAGCCTCGGCCTGCAATCCGCTCCACAACCAATAGTCGTGAACATAGTGGGCAACCTCTCTCTTCCGGCTGTCAAACTCGAGAAGACTGCCGTAAGAGTATGTAATATTATTCTTGTCGCGTATGCGCAACTGTCCGCCACGAATATCAACGTTGTAATTTTCGGGGAATTTAAGTTCCATCCAACCATCGCCAACATCCATAATCTCACCCTGAGAGTTAAATGTGTGAGTATAATCGATATTAAGGTCGCGAATGGTAATGTTGCTCGAATTCTCAAAATTGAAAGGCGACACAAAGCCTGTGAAAAGCAGTGTGGTACCGTTACCCTCGACTGTAAAACCATCAACATTCTCTATATTGATGGCGATACGTTTTTTACCCTGAGAATTATTGCTTATATACTGATACCTCTCGAAACAATATTTGTCCTTTATGCGCAACGTATCACCGGGGAACACCAAAGTGCTGTTTTTATATTTAAGACACTCTTCGACGGCCAAACGCAAGCCATACGAAACATCATCTTTCATATCCTCGGTAATATAATCTTTCACATATACTGTTTTTCCCTCGGGAGCCGATGAACAAGCAGCAACAAATGCCATTGCCGAAAGAGCGAAAAGTTTAAAAAGTTTTTTCATAAGTTTCATAATTATAATATTAGTAAAAACTCCCACCCCACCCGAACAAAGGCAGAGTAGGAGATTCTATTTTTACACAGAAATTAGATTTTTATATTTTTAATCTCTTCGCCGATGCGAACTGTGTATTTTTTCTGTTTGTCACCATTCTTGATGATAACCTGTGCACGAGTCTCGGACTTACGTTTAACCTCAATGTCAAAGTCGCCACCGAACAATTTCACGTGACGGAGTGCCATTTCGTTCCATGCAGAGGGAAGCTGTATTGTGAGGTTGAACGAATTGAAACTTGTGGGGTGGATGCCGAAGAGACCCTCTGTGATGATGCGGCAGTAGAGTCCGCTCTCGGCTGAGAGGTGACGCTGTGAACCCTCGGGCCATGCCTCGATGGGGTAAGGAACGTGTGTACCGAGAAGGCGACGGTTAGAGTAGTCGAGCAACTGCTTTGTAGCCTTGTCTGCTGCGCCTACTACATATACACCGCGAAGAGCGTAGAGTGTAGAGCGGTCCCAGAATGTAACATCGCCTTCGGCTGTGAGAAGTCCATCCACTGTACATAATTTGTCTGAATAGAGGGCGTCGATTGTGCCCTGTGCACGCTCTTTGAAGCCGAATACGAGGGGCATACAAATCCATGAGCGGAGTACTGTATTGCCGTCGTAGTAGCGATAAGTCTCGTAACCGCTTACGTTAGCTGAGAAGTATTTGTTGATGTTTTTCTTGAGCTCGGCAGCCTGCTTTCTGTATGTAGCAGCCAATTTGGGCTCGCCTACAAGGGGAGCAAGGTATGCTGCATTTACAAGACCGTCGTAGTAAAGAGTTGCGGTGCAGAGGTTAGCCTCACCTGAGGGGAAACGTCCTTCAAGCTCGTCTCTATCCGAGCGGGGAACGCCTGCGTCGTTCAGCTGACGACGTGTATATTCGAGACACCATTTGATGAAAGGCCACAATTCTATAGCCTCCTCTTTGCTGCCACGAGCAAGAAGATAACGTGTTGCGCCGTGTGCATTCATCGCTGCGTCGCCACGGTCACCTGCACCGCCCCATGTGTCGATACCCTCGGCTATGATAGAGCTGGGAATGTGCTTATATTCGTCGTTCATGTAACGAGCAAAGAGCTTGTAGCAGTTGAGAGCAGACTCGTTACCTGTCTGGTAGCCCATGTAGGGGAAGAAGGGACTTACATACTCTGATTGGTCGTTACACCAAATAGCAGCGTAGTATGACTCACCGCCGGGAGCGTGCATAAGACCACCCTTTGTGCGGCAGATGCTCTCCGATGCACGAATTTTAGAAAAACGAAACTCTGTGTCGATAACTTTTTCGGGAGTCTCGAGCACAAGTGCGCCATCGATGCTGTTGGCAATATAAGCCATACGCTTAGCATACTCAGCCTTTACGTCGGGTTTGAGAGCCTTTTCGGTCTTTTCGCGGTAAGCCTGGAAAGCAGCACCAAACTCGATGCTCTTGCCGGGCTCAAGTTTGTATGTACCCGAGCCGTAAACCTCTGACTGGATGATGTATGTACCATCAACACCCTTTGCAGGATCAGTCTTAAGTTTCTGAATAAATTCGGGGACAGCCACTGTCAGTGTGCGACCGGTAATATTCTTTACCTCATAAGTCTCGCACATCATGGGCAGTGTGGTGCTGGGGAAAATAGTTGTTGTAATCTCAACAACGGGCGAGGGAGCTCTTTTGCGAGCCGCACCTGTGTTAGGAACACCAATACCATACTGGCTTACAACCTGCAACGCACCGTTGATAGAAACTTTTTTAACACCAAGCTGCGCGGGAGCAAGATTGTTGATACCCAACATTGATATTACATCTGTCTGCACGCGGTACATCAACGAACCGTGAGTATTGTTGGGGATTGTGCGAAGCATGGGGAACACCAAAGAACGCTCCTGACTGAAGTTTTTATGTTCGTCCACGTTCCAACGTGTAACAAAAGAGACCATCTCACCACTCATTTCTATGTGGTCGCTGTAGGGAAGTGTCTCGTCCGAGAGAATCATCTCAATGGCATTCGTCTCGGGATTGATTGTCCAGCACTGTTTCTGTGCGTTTACCGTTACTACCGACATCAGTAGCAACGCTACGATTAATTGAAGTTTTTTCATAGGATATAAATTTATTTAGTCAATGCTTTTTTTATCATCGCAAGTTCGTTGGGTGTGTAGCAGGTACGTGTAACGTCTACCTGATATCCGACAATTTCGCTTGCTGCCTCGGAGAGATATTTCATAAGGCAGAGGAATTTCTCGTAATTGTTGTTGAAACGGCCAAGCTGGCTGTCGGGGGTTTTGTATAGCTTGTGGAATGCTTTTTTATAGACATCCCAACTGTAAATTTCGGCTATACGCATAAGTGTGTAGTGAATAGCGTCGCCCGAGTCGAGGTTACCCTTTTCTATGCATTTTTTGTAGGCACGTTTGTAATAGGCAATGTTGTCGCCCATATAGAAAGTATTCTGCGAAATTACCGCCTCGTATTTGTCAAGAGCATAGGACATGCGAAAATTGGCAAAAATCTCGTCGTTCCAGTTCCAAGAACCGTAGCCGTTGCCTACGGCTGTTCCTGCCGAAAAGACGTGTCCTATTTCGTGCAAAATGCCGAAGCCCCAATCTTTATGAGTCTTGAATTTATTCAAAAGGCCTTTAACGTCGGCATTGTCGTTCCAAAGGATGGGGTTACCCGCAAGTGCCCAATAGCCTGCCTCCATTCCCGGGGTTGTGAGGATGCGTATTTTTGCACCGCCGTAAGGAACAACGCCCAACAGTTCTTCATAGGCCTCGTATGCCTTGTCGAGGGCCTGCAACCATTCATCGACAGTTTTATCATCAACATTTATATGTTTGGGGTCTACGGCAAGCACCATGTGCTTACTCTCGCGCATATAAAGAGCCTCTTTGGGAGTCTCGGTTATTTTTACATCGTCGTACCACACTGTACCCTTTGCCTTGCCGCCATTGTATGTACCGCCGGGGAAGCCTAATGCGCAACTAACGTATGTTTCGCCCTTCTCGTCGCTGACAAAGTCCATATAGACCTCTTGCCAATCGGTGGTGCCGTAGATGAATTTCGAGGCGTTCCAAGGCTGGTCGGAATTCTTGTCGAGTACGTCAAGATAGAGTATTGCGCCACGACCTTCGGCAACATCCTGTGTCTTTACTTTTGCCGACACGCGGTAGAAAGTATTGGGATTAAGACCTGTAAGATGCTTGGTGATTTTCACAACACCCTTCTCGCTGTTGGTGATTTTTACGCAACGAGAGCCGTCTGCACCCTCTTTGACAAATTTCACCGAAGAGGTCTTTGTGCTTTTGTCAATTTCCCAATTTTTCTTAGTGAATGAACTTTTGTCAAAATTGTCGCTGAAAATCTCTTTTGTGTCGCCGGATGCATATAATCCTTGTGATACAACAAAAGACGTCAGTAGCAATAAAAGTAATTGTTTCATAGTATATTAATTGAATTTAAGGTTTGTTCGTGACAATATACAATACTTCAAAAAGCAAATATATGCAAAATTTTGCAATACTTAATAATTTGAAACAAAAAAACTTGAATTATTTATTGTTGACCATCTTTCTAAAATGAGAAAGTCGGAGCATTTACTCCGACTTTCTCATTTTTTCTAAAGAATCTTTAATCGACTTTTTTGTCACCTATCCACTTACCGTGAAAAATTCGTCTGTCAGTCTTAAAGAGCGCACCGTAACCTTGACGGTAACCATCCACATACTTTCCGTACCAAAAATCGCCGTTCGTCCAATAGTAGATGCCGTATCCGTGACGACGGCCGTTGCACACTTCGCCAAAGTACGCATCGCCGTTGCTGTATGTTATTTTGCGAAAAGAATAAGGATTCAGTTCCTCGGCAGAATATTCAACGTCGCCCTCGATTGTATGCACACGAATAACGTTGCCGGTGGAAAGGTCATACTCGACAAAGTGCGTCTCGCCACCCACACGCGCAACGCCTTTACCCATCGTTATTCCAAACACATGCCTGCCGCGAATGTATTGTCCGAACACCTGACTGCCGTCGTCAGCAAGAAAGTGCCCCCAACCGTAAATTACATTATCGACAAGCTGACCAACATACTGCCCATGAGTGCTTGAGATATATTTTATCTCGCCCTCCGAGACATAATCGCAAAAGACAGCTTGCAAAATATCGCTCATTTCATCGTAAAATTTCACTATTTGCTGAGCTTTTGCAAAGAAAGGAAGAAGTGCAAAAATCAACAAGAATATTCTTTTCTTCATAGATATAATTTTTTCTTTTTAATATACTCTGCAACATTAGGATGCAACCATTGCGACACATCCTCGCCCTGCGAAAATGCACGGCGAATTTCCGTAGAACTTATATCGTACAGCGGCGCTTGCAACCATTTTACATTCTCGGGCAGGGCCGGAGCATCCTCCCCGCCACGCGGATAGACAATTATACCGAAGCGCGACACAATTTCGTCACCCTTGTACCATTTGTCTATCTTTTTCCAATTATCGGCACCCATAAGCAGCACAAACTCACGGTCGGGGAATGCTATCTGCAACGCCTCGAGCGTGTTTATCGTGTACGAAGGCCGGGACAGATGAAACTCAAAATCGCTTGCTACAATCCCCGTCTCTCCGGCTATTGCAAGGCGAGCCATTGCCAGACGCTCGCCCTCGCCGGTAAGATTATTGCACTGTTTGTGAGGATTAAGAGGCGTCACCAAAAGCCACACTTCGTCGGCAAGGCCATAGTCGCGCACTGCGCGTGCCAATGCCACGTGCCCTGCGTGAATAGGGTCGAAGCTGCCGCCGAATATCGCCGTGCGTATCTTATTCACTTAAAAATTTATTTACAATCTCCAACAATTCCGCCTGAGCCTTTTCCAACGAATCATTCACAATGACAACGTCGGCACGCTGGGCAAAAGTCATTTCATACTCGGCCTTTGCGAGACGTTTCTCCATTTCCTCGGGCGAAGTGTCGCCACGGCCGACGAGTCTATTGCGAAGCTCGTCCACCGACGGTGCTTGCACAAAAATGAACAAAGCCCTGTCGCCATAATAGTTTTTCAGGCTGCAACCGCCCTTTACATCAACATCAAAAAGAATGTTATTCTTTTCCAACTGCGCCTCGACCTGCGACTTTAGTGTGCCATAGAAACGATCTTTGTATACTTCTTCGTACTCGACAAATTCACCGGCCGCAATCTTCTCGCGAAACTCTTCGGGCGAAAAGAAAAAATATTCCACCCCATTACGTTCCTCACCACGAGGCGGGCGGCTGGTAGCCGATATTGAGAATGTAAAAGAGTCATCTTTTGACATCAGGTAACGCACAAGCGTCGATTTTCCCGACCCCGAAGGTGCAGAAAAAATAATTACTTTACCCTTTTTCATACGTTACATTACATTAAGTACCTGTTCTTTTATCTGCTCAAGTTCGTCCTTCATGCGCACGACGATATTCTGCATTTCAGCATGATTGCTTTTGCTGCCGAGTGTGTTTATTTCGCGCCCCATTTCCTGAGCGATAAAGCCGAGTTTTTTGCCCTGCCCCGTACCATCTTCCATAGTCTTTATAAAATATTCAAGATGGTTGGACAGACGTTGTTTCTCCTCGCTAATATCGAGTTTCTCAATATAATATATAAGTTCCTGCTCAAGGCGGTTATTGTCATACTCGACACCCAATTTCTTTTCGAGAGCATCGAAAATGCGGGTGCGAATTTTCTCGACACGCTCCTTTTCGTAAGGCTCTACCGACGCTAAAAGAGTGGCAATGTTGTTTATCTTCTCACGAAATTTAGCGGCAAGAGCCTCACCCTCTTGACGTCGAAAATCGACCATTTCATCGAGAGATTTATTTATAACTTCGAGTGCAACGGCCCACTCTTCTTCGGTAAATTCACACACCTCTTTGTGCGAAACAGACTCGGGCATGCGCAGCACAATTTCCATAATATTTATCGGAACGGGCTGCGACAATTCAGCGGCCGCAGCCTCTATCTGAGAAATATAATTCTGCACAACCTCACGATTAATCGAAGGCATTACAGCAGTATTATCCCCCTGTTCCACCCAAAGGGCAAAGTCCACCTTTCCACGTTCGAGACGAGAAGCAATCATAGTGCGAACATCCATCTCTTTTTCGCGGAATTGCGGTGCCACGCGCACTGTCAAATCCATCGCCTTGCCGTTGAGCGAACGAATTTCGGCACAAACTTTTTTATTCTGATACATTGATACGGCCTTACCGTATCCGGTCATTGAGTATATCATAAAATCTTAATAATTTCCAAGTTCGCGATATTTATACTGCAAAGATAGCACAAGCGAGTGAGTGAAAATTCTTTTTCAATCGTAACGAGCACAACCTATGTTCGCAATATTAATGTTGCAAAGATAGCGCAAGCCGAGCGGAGAACAAAATAAGTTACTTATTTTTTATCCCAAGACACAGCCTATCTTATTCAAAAATAGCGCAAACGAATAAGCGAACAAAATAAAAAGTGTTTAAAAATCTGTATCTTTTTATTTTTAAAGTTCAAAAGCAGGATGTTTTTCTATTTTTTCTTCACAAAAGCAATTATTTTCACTATCTTTGCTGTTAATAAGGCGGAAACTTTCAAAAAAGAGAGCCGCAACACACGAAAATCATTGAAAAACAGCACAATACAATGGCAGTAATATTAAATATAGAGGCATCGACAGAAGTCTGCTCGGTAGCGTTGAGCGAGAGTGGAGAAGCCTTTTTCAAACGCGAGAGCCACGAGGATCGCTCGCACGCACAAGTGCTTGCGCCATTCGTCGAGGAGGCAATAGCCACCGCCGACAGCCGAGGCATGAAAATAGAAGCCGTAGCCCTCAGTTGCGGCCCCGGCTCGTACACAAGTCTCAGGATAGCCTCTTCCACAGCAAAAGGCGTGTGCTACGGGCGAGAAATTCCGCTCATAGCTATTCCCACGACAAAAATAATGGCAGTACCGGTACTCTTCCGCGACGACCTGCCCGAGGATGCCCTTCTGTGCCCCATGATAGACGCCCGAAGAAACGAAGTTTACGCAACAATATACGACCGCGCGCTTAACACCATCGTCGAGACACGCGCCGAGGTTGTCACAAGCGACAGCTTCACCGACATTTTGGACAAACAACCCGTCTACTTTTTCGGCAACGGAGCAGAAAAATGCAGCACCATAATCACACACAAAAACGCACACTTCCTTGACAAGCACAAACACCCGCTTGCAAAATGGATGATGCCCCTTGCCGAACGTGCATGGTTAGACGAAAAATTCGAAGACATTGCATATTTCGAGCCATTTTACCTGAAAAACTTCATTGCAACAAAATCAAAAGACCTGCTAAAAACACCATAAGCCATTATGATGGAATATAACACCAAAAAGAAAAGACTACCCCTTCCCGAATATGGTCGCGCCGTACAAAAAATGGTAGACCACGCACTAACAATAGAAAATCGCGAGGAGCGCCAGCAATGCGCCGAAACTATTGTCAGCATAATGGACGGAATGTTTCCCGTCGCAAAAGAGAGTGGCGAAATCAGACAGAAACTATGGGACCATCTGGCCATAATGTCCGACTTTAAGCTGGACATCGACTACCCATGCGAGGTTATACGCAAAGAGAAATTCAACGAACCGCCCGCAAGAATACCCTACCTTAAAGGCGAGGTTAAAAACAGGCACTATGGACGTTTCGTCGAAAATATGATAGCCCACGCTTGTAGCATGGAAGAAGGCGAGGAACGCAACAAACTGATAGAGCTTATAACCATCCAGATGAAGAAAGATTATCTTGCATGGAACAAAGATACAGTAGACAACAAACAAATATTTGACGACCTGCGCGAATACTCCAATGGCAAGATAGACATCCAAGAAGGTTACATAAAAGGCTATCAGCAACATAACAACCAGATGCGCAACAACCAAAAGCGCAAAAAGGTATTCAAAAAGAAATATTAAACACACAAATATGGCATCATTCATTATAGAGGGCGGCCACCGATTAAACGGAACAATCGTACCACAAGGAGCAAAAAACGAGGTATTGCAAATAATCTGCGCCACATTGCTCACCCCCGAGAAAGTAACAGTGGAGAATGTTCCCGACATTCTCGACGTTAATAATCTTATCTCGCTACTCATAAGAATGGGCGTATCGGTGAGTCAGACGGGCGAGGGACGCTTCACTTTCCAGGCAGACAATATAAACATGAACTATCTGGAGAGTGACGAATTTCTGAAAAGCTGTTCCAGCCTGCGAGGCTCGGTAATGCTTATGGGCCCGCTGCTTGCACGCTTCGGAAAAACCCTGATTGCAAAGCCCGGAGGCGACAAGATTGGTCGTCGCAGGCTCGACACACACTTTTCAGGCCTGCAAAAATTGGGAGCAAAATTCGAGCAAAATGAGGGTCGTCAAACATACAGTCTGACAGCCAAACGCTTGAAAGGATGCAGCATGCTGCTGGACGAAGCATCGGTAACAGGAACAGCCAACATCATAATGGCAGCCGTGCTTGCCGAGGGAAAAACCACAATATACAACGCAGCCTGTGAGCCCTATCTGCAACAATTGTGCAAGATGCTCAACCGCATGGGCGCAAAAATAAGCGGCATTGCCAGCAACCTGATAACCATCGAGGGAGTGGAAGCCCTCGGAGGATGCAACCACCGTGTACTGCCGGACATGATAGAAGTAGGTAGTTTCATAGGAATGGCAGCAATGACAAAAAGCGAAATTACGATAAAAGACGTATCGTTCGAGAATCTTGGAATAATCCCCGAGAGTTTCAAACGTCTGGGAATATATTTCGAGCAGAAAGGCGACGACATTTACATTCCCTCGCAAGATAGTTATCAGATAGAATCGTTCATCGACGGGTCCATAATGACAATAAGCGACGCACCCTGGCCGGGACTTACCCCCGACCTTTTGAGCGTAATGTTGGTAACAGCCGTTCAAGCAAAAGGCAGCGTGCTTATCCATCAAAAAATGTTCGAGAGCCGCCTGTTCTTTGTGGACAAACTTATAGACATGGGCGCACAGATAATATTGTGCGACCCTCACAGAGCAGTGGTCATAGGGCACAACCAACAGTTTAAACTGAGAGCGCGCACCATGAGTTCTCCCGACATACGCGCCGGAATTGCCCTGCTGATAGCCGCCATGAGCGCCGAGGGCACAAGCCGCATAGACAACATTGAGCAGATAGACAGAGGCTACCAGAATCTTGAACAACGTCTGTGCAATATTGGTGCAAAAATAACAAGGTCGTAAAAAACATAATAAAAATGCTGAGAAAAGAGGATTTTATATACTTTGGAAAATTCACAAAACCCCACGGCACAAAAGGCGAAATAGGCATTGCCGGCGAAGGATTCCTGCTGGGCGAGGATTGCGACTTTATCGCTTGCGACATTGACGGAATACTTGTACCTTTTTTCATCGAGGAGTCGCGTACAAAGAACAACGACACAATAATTGTAAAGTTGGAGCGTATAAACGACGCCGAAAGTGTACGTTTCCTTACCAATCGCGCAACATACATTCCGCGTGAATGGGTAGACGAAGAGGAGCATTTTACATGGAACTACTTTGTAGGATTCACAGCCGAGGATGAAGAAGTTGGAACTTTGGGCGAAGTAACAGCCGTAGACGACAGCACCATAAACACCCTTTTCGTGGTAGAGTACAATGGCGAGGAGATTCTTATTCCGGCAAGTGAAGATATTATAACAAATATCGACCACGAAGAACGTACAATAACCTTCCAACTTCCCGAGGGACTTATAAATATTTAAACGCATGGGAAAAAACAAAATAAAAAGAAGCCTCACGCACAAATACAGGCTTACCATACACGACGAAAATAAGCTTTTAGGCTTTAATGTTTCGCCCATAGGATTGATAATATCGCTTACACTATCGTTACTGATAGTGGTGGGAGTATTGTACCTGATAATTGTATTTACACCCGTCGGTGAGTATCTTCCCGGACACGTAAACGAAAAAGCCCGCGAAAAGCTGATACAGGAGGTGCTGCGCGTAGACTCGCTGAGAAACGAAATTGACAAACAAGGCAGGTATATTGCAAACATCAAAGCCATAATGTCAGGAGTAGAGATTGACAGCATACTGCCCCCCGACACACTCACCACCAAAGAGGGCTACCCGATAGAGGCAGGCGAAAAAGAGACAAAATTCGCCGAAGAATTCGAGCAAAAAGAGAAGTACAACTTAACGTCGCAAGCCTCGACAGTGGGCGCGTTGCAAGGGCTGCATCTTTTCCGTCCCACACAAGGAATGATAGCAAGAAAATTCGATGCCAATTTGCGCCACTATGGAGTAGACATTGCCGAAACTCCCGGCGAAAGTGTTCTTGCCATACTCGACGGAACAGTCATAATGAGCGACTATACTGCCAACGACGGCTATATGCTCGTCGTACAGCATAAGCAAAATTTAACATCGGTGTACCGCAACTGCAGCACAGTGCTTAAAAAGACAGGTGACAGGGTCACCGGTGGCGAAGTAATAGCCACGTTGGGAGAAGAGACAGAAGAAGAGCAGCAAAAAAAGCCCTATCTGCACTTTGAACTGTGGCACAGAGGCGAACCGCTCAACCCCGAAATTTATATTGCATTTTAAAAACAGTTTGCGCGCACTCTGCACGACAAACGACAAAATAAACACAAAAATGACAGAAAAACATAAAAGAGTGATAGCCGTGCTTGGCTCCACAGGCTCCATAGGCACACAGACACTGCAAGTGGTTGAAGAGCACCCCGAATGTTTCGAGGTTTACGCCCTGACAGCCAACGAGCGTGTGGAAGGACTTATAGAGCAGGCTCGTAAATTTCTTCCCGAGGCAGTAGTAATTGCCAACGAAGAAAAATACGAACAACTGAAAGAGGCACTGCAAGACCTTCCCATAAAAGTATACGCAGGCTACGAATCGGTGTGTCAAATAGTGCAGTCGCAGCCTATTGACATTGTAGTAACAGCCCTTGTAGGCTTTGCCGGACTGCGCCCCACGATAGAAGCAATAAAAGCAGGAAAAGCAATCGCCCTTGCCAACAAAGAGACAATGGTAGTTGCCGGCGAACTTATAAACGAGCTTGCCATAAAGCATCAAGTGCCCATTCTGCCGGTCGATTCGGAGCACTCGGCAATATTCCAATGCCTTGCCGGGGAAAGCGACAATCGGGTGGAAAAAATTATCCTTACAGCCTCGGGAGGCCCCTTCCGCACATTCAGCAAAGAGCAGCTTGAAAGTGTCACAAAAGAGCAGGCACTGAAACACCCCAATTGGAATATGGGTGCCAAAATAACCATAGACTCGGCCTCCATGATGAACAAAGGATTGGAAGTAATAGAGGCACGATGGCTCTTCGGAGTAAAGCCCGAGGAAATAGAGGTTGTCGTACATCCGCAATCGGTGATACACTCGATGGTACAATTTGCCGACGGCGCTGTAAAAGCCCAATTGGGAACGCCGGACATGCGACTGCCCATAATGTACGCACTATCCTACCCCACACGACTGCCGTCGAGTTTCGAGAGACTTAATTTCGCTACAATGAAAGAACTTACCTTCGAACAGCCGGACACTGAGCGTTTCCCAAACTTGCAGCTTGCCTACCATGCGCTGACGATGGGTGGAAACATGCCCTGCGTGCTAAACGCCGCCAACGAAGTGTGTGTGTCAGCCTTTCTAAGTGATAAAATAAAATTCACGGAAATGAGCCGACTGATAGAGCGCGCCATGCAAAGTGCCGACTATCGTCTGAAGCCCACGCTCGACAACCTTTTCGACACCGACAAACAGACAAGGCAAATGGTAAAAGGATGGATTTGAAAAACCTTATGAATAAAAAGACGTTTAACCTTAAAATAGATGTAGAAAACTAAAATTTATGGAAATATTTTTAATACGCGCCCTTCAACTGATTATGGCACTTAGTTTATTGGTGCTTGTTCACGAGTTTGGACATTTTATATTTTCGAGAATATTCAAAGTGAGAGTAGAGAAATTCTATCTTTTCTTCGACTATAAATTCTCGCTCTTCAAATGGAAGCCCAAGAACAGCGACACAGAGTATGGCATCGGCTGGCTGCCCCTCGGCGGATATTGCAAAATATCGGGCATGATAGACGAGTCGATGGACACCGAGCAGATGAAACTGCCGCCCCAACCATACGAATTTCGCGCAAAGCCGGCCTACCAGCGTCTGCTGATAATGATAGGCGGAGTGCTTTTCAACTTTATTCTCGCCCTGTTCATCTATTCGATGATTCTTTTCACATGGGGCGAGAGCTACTATGATGTACAAAAAGCCACCTACGGAATGGAATTTAACGAAGAGGCAAAGGCTATAGGCTTTGTAGACGGCGACATTATGCTGCGCAGCGGCACAGACGACCTTAAAAAGTACGACGTAGACCTGTTACGAAAAATCATAGATGAAAAGAGCGTAACAGTGCTTCGCGACGGCAAAGAGACAACCATAAACATTCCCGAAGAGTTCGGACTTCTTGACATTGGCAAGGAAACACCTTTTATGCAATATAGAATACCCGCAGTAATAGACAGCATACTGCCGGGAAGCGCAGCAGCCCTCGCAGGCGTGCAGCGCGGCGACAGCATCGTAAATATCGCAGGTAAAAGCATAAATTCGTGGTACAAGCTGACAACCGCACTCGAAGAGCTTAAAGCAACAGGCAACAACAATGTAAACATCACAGCCATAAGAGGCGGCGAGGAGATAATGCTCACAGCCCGTGTAGACTCGACATATAAATTGGGAGTGATGCCCCGCGAACTTGGCTACAAGCCCGTAGAGATTGAGTATGGATTCTTTGAGTCGTTCCCCGCCGGAGCAGCATACGGATGCAACGTGCTCAAAGGTTACGTCAGCGACTTTAAATATGTATTTTCGAGCGAGGGCGCAAAGTCGGTGGGCATGTTCGGCACAATAGGCAGCATGTTCCCCTCAGTGTGGGATTGGCACCGATTCTGGCTGATGACAGCATTCTTGTCAATCGTCCTTGCCTTTATGAACATATTGCCCATTCCTGCACTTGACGGCGGCCACGTGCTATTCTTGCTTGTAGAGGTAATCACGGGACGCAAGCCCAGCGACAAATTTCTCGAATATGCACAAATGGCGGGAATGATAATACTGTTAGGACTGTTCCTGCTCGCCACATACAATGATATTACAAGATTCCTATTCTGATGAAAAAGATATTTTACATAATAGCAATGGCAGTGACAATAGCATCGTGCGGCACAACAACACAAAGCTCGTTGCCTGATGCACAAAATACTCAACTGACCAACAGTGACCGCGAAACGACACGCAAGGCAAACAAATTCTCGCTGAAATTGTTTGCGCAAACATATAAAAACGAAAAAGACGGAGACAACTTCTGCGTATCGCCGCTAAGCGCGTCGTTGGCACTATCGATGGCAGCCAACGGAGCCGAGGGTACCACACGCGAACAGATGTACACCACATTAGGATTTTCGGACACAGACGTCGAGAAAATAAACGCCCACCAGAAAAAGACAATAGGCAGATTGAGCACACTCGACCCCGAAAGAGTAACACTGAACATAGCAAACTCCATGTGGGTAAACGAGAATTTCAAAATAAAAAAGGGATTCGAGAAAAATAACACCAAATTTTACGACGCAACCGTAAAAAATATAAAGTTCGACGCAGCAGCAGTAAATGCCATAAACGACTGGTGCGCACAAAAAACCGAAGGAAAAATCTCGGAAATAATAAAAGAGATTGACCCGATGGCACAACTTTTCCTTATAAACGCCATCTACTTCAACAGCCGCTGGACAACAGTCTTTAACAAAGAAAATACAAAAGAGGAGGAATTTACCAAAGAGAATGGGGAAAAGGTAAAGGTACAGATGATGTTCCAAAATGCAAAAATTCCCTACTACGAAAATGACTACATGCAGATGGCCGCAAAATCCTTTGGCGACGAGTATTTTGAAATGCTCTTCATACTGCCGCGTGAAGGGGTGACAATGGACAGATGCGTGGAACTGCTCGCCGACAGTTTCGACACATGGAACAAGGCACGCGAAAAAGAGGAAGTTAATCTGAGCCTGCCCCGCTACAAAGCCGAGTATGGCACAAGCCTGAAAAAAACATTGCAGAGCATGGGCATGAGCGATGCATTCACCCCCGGCAAGGCCAACTTTGACGCGCTGAGCGCAGAGGCCCTGTGCATAGGCAACGTACTGCAAAAAACATTTGTAAAGGTAGACGAAGAGGGAGCCGAGGCTGCAGCCGTAACATCCGTCTCGTTGGAAACAATGTCATTAGGCCCTCCCCAACCAAAAAATATGGTACTTAACCGTCCTTTTATATATATAATAAGGGACAGAGGAGCAGGGAACATCCTTTTCATCGGTAAAAACGGCTGCCCCAAAGAATAAACAAAATTACTAACAAAATAAAACAAAAAAAATGAAAAGACTATTTGGAACATGCTTGCTACTTCTTATAGTATTAGCAAGTTTCGCAAAAGCCCCGAAGTATGTATTTTATTTCATTGGCGACGGAATGGGCCCCTCGCACGTATTAGGAACAGAACTTTACATGGGCGAACTTAAAGGCGAAATAGGACGCCCAACCAAACTATGTCTCACACAATTCCCCAAGAGTGCCTTTGTAACAACATTCTCCAAGAGCAACGGAGTAACAGACTCGGCTGCATCGGGCACAGCCCTCGCAACCGGCAGCAAGACAAAGAACGGCTATTTGGGCGTAACAATGGAAGGTACACCCGTATACAGCGTCGCACACGCAGCAAAAGAGGCCGGATACGCAGTGGGCGTATCAACAACCGTAGGCATCAACCACGCAACACCCGGAGCATTCTATGCCCATCAGCCCGGACGCTCAAGATACTATGAGATTGGTAAGGACATGGTAACAGCCGGCTACGACTTCTACGCAGGTGGCGACCTTTTGGGCTCAGAAGAAAATCGCAACGAAGTTTACGAAAGTGCCAAAGAGCAGGGCTACACAATAGCCCGAGGCTTCGAAGATTACAAGCAAAATGGTAAAAATGCAAAGAAACTGATGCTCTACCAAAAAGAAGTTGCAACAGAGCTTCCCTATGCTATCGACCGCGAGGAAGGTGACCTTACATTGGCGCAAATAACCGAAGCAGGAATCGAATATCTTAGCAAAAAGAGTAAAAAAGGATTCTTCTTTATGGTCGAGGGCGGTAAGATAGATTACGCTTCACATGCCGACGATGGCGCAACAATGCTCAACGAAGTTATAGACTTTGACAATGCCATAAAGGTAGCATACGAATTCTACAAGAAACACCCCAACGAGACACTTATCGTAGTAACAGCCGACCACGAGACAGGAGGATTGGTACTCGGCTACAGCGGAGCATACGCACTTAATCTTAAACTGCTCGCAGCACAGAAAGTCAGCGCCGACAGAATGGGCTCTATATTGCGTCGCGCCAGCCGTGCAAGAATGGAGCTTCGCTGGGAGAGAGTACAGGAACTTCTGAAAGAGAATTTCGGTCTTTGGGACACAGTGGAACTTACAAAAGAGGAGACTCACGAGCTAAGATCGTACTTCGAGCAAGCATACGCAACAACAGACATTGCTAAGCGCGAGAGCAAACTTACATCAATTGCCACAAGAGCCAAGCAGATTATTAACCACAAGGCTCTTCTTTCGTGGGCAGGTCCCAACCACTCGGCAAGTTTCGTGCCTCTCTTTGCAATCGGCGCAGGAGCCGAGAAATTCGACGGAGTAATTGATAATACAGATATTCCCAAGATAATTAAGAAAATTGCAAAGTACTAATATTCGAGTAATACATACATTAAAAAGCGAGCAGATGCCTCAGTTGCATCTGCTCGCTTTTTGAATTTCGTTTACTGCTTGTTGGCTTCCAGCCATTCTGCAGCTTTCTGCTTGTTAAAAACAAATAGAAATGTTTCGGGATTTTCCATTTGTCCTATGATTGTAAAAATATCAGGATGTTTCTGCAAGCATGGTAGCAAATAGCGATAGGTGGAATTGAATCCTAATTGCTCGAATATCACATAATCGACCTTTTTATCGAGCATATTTTGCAGCATAAGCGCCGTATTTTCATTCTCGAGAAAGTTTACTCCGCGCATTCCCGATGTTGCATAGAGTAGTTCGGGCTTACGCGAACATACTATTGCATCAGCATCTTTCCGAGCAAGATATTTTCCCATACTGAAGAAATTGGCATATTGTGGCGGAAATTGTTGCTCGGCCCAAAAGCGCAGGTCTTTAAGCGTATGTTTATTGCCTATACTCTCTTGCATGGTTGCGGGAACAAACAACAACAGCAGTATCCACGCAGAAAATCCGCACTTCAGATATTTTTTTGTCAGATATTCGCAAACTTTATAAAGTCCCACAAAAAGCGCCATAGTCAGGAAAGGGGTTGCGCTTGTCAGATAGCGATATTGGCTGGGGACGTTGAACAGCGATATTATGCCTATCGTACCGCAGAAGTAGAAGAACAGCGGCCAACGCAGTTTGCCCATGCTCCAAAAGCCGTATAGCACTGCCGCCAGAAGTATTATTCCGAAAATCCATAGCGCAACACCTGTCGGCTCGTTGTAATCTACGGGAACAAAGGGGATTATACTCTCGGGCATTGCCTGTGTGATGAGCATCTTTGTGGTCGAAAAGATGTTCGTAAAATCTATCTGGCTGGTGTATCGCGATTGGTTAAGCCCTAAAATAGCGTTGCGCAGCATCCACGGCAGGTAGCCTATGGCAACTGCCCCGACGACTGCCGCCGACTGTGCATAGCGACGCATGAACAGAAGTCCCAGAATAAAGCCGGCAATAATGGCTATTGCCTGTGTACGTATGTAGTATGCAAAGACTATCAGTGCCAGCATTATATAAAAACGAGGCATTCGCCACACAGGAATCTTATCCTGCTCCTCTTTTTTCGTGACACTTTGGAAAAGCCAAAAGACAAGGGCCATGCAGCAGAAACATGATGCTTCGCTCATCATCATTGTGGTAAATTCGAGCAGATGCGGAGTAATGAGCATTGCCGAACATGCAAGAAACGCAAGGCTGCGTTTGAATCCTGCGCGTACCATTATAGAGAATAGCAGCATCACTCCCACGAAAAGAAACGCTCCGTTGAGTATCTTTTGTGCCACGATGCTGTCGGTAACCATGCGCAGCGGAGCCATCAGCAGCGGGTAGCCCGGAGGAAAATGTGCAGTTGCCTTTCCCAACATGTCTGCGTATCCGTTGCCCTGTGCCAACGAGGTTGCATATATAAAATAGTAGCAGTTGTCGCCGTTAAGGTTTATTTTGCTGTCAAATACATAGGAAAAGGATATTACAAATATTGCAAAAAGTGCAATTCCCCACAGTAAGTTCGGCGATTTTAGAAATTTAGTCATCTTTTTTATCATTTTCAATTATTGCAATCTAATAAGAGTGGGTCAGAAACTAAAATTTCCGACACACTCTTATTGACACTGTTTATTAAGAATTGTGCTCCGCTTCAATCTCCTCGGGTGACATTGGCTTATATTTACCCAAGCGACGGGCACCACCCTCGAATACAAGGTAATCCTCTTCGTTGCGTATGCCGCCAAAGTTGCGCCATGCGTCCAGCTTATCATAGCAGATAAAGTCGGTAAACTGTTTCTCGGCACGCCACTTATCGATAAGGTCGGGGATGAAATATATTCCCGGCTCTACGGTAAATACAAAGCCCGGCTCAAGGGCGCGTGCGAGGCGCAAAGACTTAAAGCCAAACTGTGTGCTCTTCGAGCGTCCCTCTTCGTAACCAACGTTCACCTCTCCGAAATTTTCCATGTCGTGAACATCGAGTCCCATCATGTGGCCAAGGCCGTGAGGCAGGAACATGCAGGCTGCTCCGGCAAGGGCTGCCTCTTCGGGGTTACCTTTCATCAGCCCTAAGTCTACCATTCCTTTGGCAATCTCTGTAAGCACAATATTGTGTACGTTGCGATACTCGACGCCCGGCTTTATGGCATTTGTGGCTGCAAGATGCGCGCGACGCAATATGTTGCATACTATGCGCTGTTGTTCGGTAAATTGCTTGCCTACGGGCATTGTGGTTGTAAGGTCGCCCGCATAGTGCATTGCATTTTCACAACCACTGTCGAGCAGGAACATCTGTCCTTCTTTCAGCGGAGTTGTTCCGTATGCATGATTGTGCAGTGTCTGTCCGTTTACGGTGGCGATAATGGGGAACGATAGTCCGAAATTGTGCTTAGCCGCTTCGGCCTGCACAATGGCAACAATTTCGCTCTCTGTAACGCCGGGACGAACGGCGCGCATGGCTGCGCAGTGCATGTCTACCGACACGCCTATGGCCTCTTCTATCTGCTCAATTTCCTCGGCACTCTTGTAGTTACGCTGGTTGATTACGGCCTTTACAAACTTCATCGACACAGCAGCTTTTTGCTCGGCGGGCACTATTCCCAAAAGTTCCTGCAGCCACACTTGATGCTCGCCTCGGTAGGGTGGAAGAAAATGTATCGTCTGTCCTTTCTCCCGTGCCTTTTTCAGATAAACGGCAAGCTGGGCCATAGGCATTGTATCGCTGATGCCCACTCGCTCGCACTTTTCCTTGATGGTGGGCTGCACTCCCGTCCACACAATGTCGTCGATGGTAAGCTCGTCGCCAAAGATAATCTCTTTATCCTCGTCAATGTCTATGATGGCTGCAAGCCCTGCGTAGTCCGATGCAAAATAGTATAAAAATGTGGAATCCTGACGAAAATGGTAGATATTATCGGCATAATTCATTCCTGTCTCGCCGTTTCCGAGGAAAAGCAACAGGCCGCTACCCACACTCTGTTTCAGAATGTGGCGACGCTCTATATAAGTTTCTTTTGCAAACATAGTATATATCTTTTAAAGGTTAGTTATCTTTTTATAATTGCGCGCACCACGAACCATGCGTGTCGCAACATTGTGGGCAACAGCCCGTAGTGTTTCGCCATTATGCGGAAACGCTCTATAAGCGAAGCTCTGTGATTCTGCAAAGATAATCCATTTTGCAGATAATCGACAATTACAACGTTCGTATTTACAATATCTTTTGATTTTTTCATCACTCGTATGCACCAATCGACGTCCGCCGAGAAACGGTAGGAAAGGTCGTAGGCGGGGGCCAATATCCTGCGGGCAAAAAAGGCCTGATGGCACACGAGCATTCCGTGACGGAAACTGCGCCAATCGAGTTTCTCGGGTGCTTGCAGACGACGCATGCGAACAAAATTCCGCTCTTCGTCCACTTCGGCCGTCTCGCCATAGAGAATATCGGGCAGCGTATCTTTGTCGGGGATTGCTGCAACCATCCTCTCGAGTACGTCAGGAGCGTGGAAACTGTCGCCGGCATTCAGGAAGCACAGATAATCGCCCGTTGCTCGTTCAATGCCTTTGTTCATTGCGTCGTACAGACCTTTGTCACGCTCGCTGACGAGGCACGCAATTTCCACTGCGCTGTTGCGCACCTTCTCCACTGTTCCATCCGACGAGCCGCCGTCGATGAGCAGAAATTCAAAGTTGCGGTAGGTCTGTGCGACAATGCTCTGCAACGTCGGCTCGATGACCGACGCAGCATTGTAGGTTACGGTTATTATCGAGAATTTGGGAGAGTGTTTCATGGGGCTATTCTTTTTCGTTGCATGAACATTTTTTGCGACGGTAGATAATCATCGCCACCATTGCAAGAATGACAATGCCCACAAATATAGAGCCATAGAGCGACACTTTTGCCGAGCCTGTCATTACATTGTCTACGCACAAGAATTCTATCTTGTGCTTGCCGGCGGGAATGGGCAGGCCTCGCAGAATGTAGTTTGTGCGCACGGGAGCAACCTCTTTTCCGTCGATGAATGCCTTCCAAGTTTTATAGTACACCTCGGAAAATACAGCGAAGCGGGGCTTTGCGCTGTTACTCTCGTATATAAGATTACCGGGATTTTTATACTCCGTCAAGCGAATATAATCGGTGGAATCGGCGTTATTTGAATATTCTGCCACCGAGGGGAGTGCTTTTTTCCACTCATCGTCGATAAATGCGACGGCTGTCGGGTCAAAGTCTGCAATAGCCTTAATCTCTTCGTCGGGGTCGGCAACAAATTTTACTTCATCGACGAACCAGCAGTTGCCCAACGCCATCGGATTTTTCTCGACTCTTTGTCCGGTTTTTTCGTCGGGCACGATAATGTAGCGGACATTTAACATGTTTATTATTCCCATATTAAGATTGCGGCTGAAGAAGTGGTCGATAATATCCTGATAGCGACGCAATTTTACAGGGCTGTATCCGCCGACGGATTTATGGAAATAAGATGTTCGTGAGTCGTTGAAAGTGCTTGTTGTAAGGTTAAGCACGCGGTAGTTGGGGTCTTTGTCGGCGAGTATCTGCTTGTCGGCGGCAGTGGGCAGAATCTCGGAACTCTTCTGTTTGGGGATAAAAGAGTCCCACGAAATGAATCTTTTGTCCACGCTCCAAAGGTCGGCAAACAGCAACAACGAGAGGGCAGCCAACAGATAACCGGTCTTTATGCTCTTTATACGCAGATAGGCTACGAGCAGTATGCAACTAACAGCTATGAACATAAACGAACGCCACGCATCGCTTGCGAGCATCGACGCGCGGTCGGCACGCAACGAATCGACAAGAACCTCGGGCATCTGAGCATCCGACGCGCCTGCAAAGTCGAACATACTGCCACCGAACAGCGCAAACATCAGGGACAGTCCGCCGGTGATTGCACCCGAAAGATAAACAGCCTTTGCGACTCCTTTATTATTATCGCCCTTGCGACGCTCTATAAGCTCCTTAACCGCAAGTATGCCCAATGTAACCATTGTCAATGATGCAATGACAAGCGCCATCGACGGTGCGCGGAATTTATTATACAGCGGCAGATTGTAGAACAAGAAATTGTTCACCAAGGGGAAATATTTTCCCCACGCCATTATTACCGACAAAATGGTAGCGGCAAGCAACCACCACTTTTCTTTTCCTTTGACAAGGAACAGTCCCAGCACAAACAAGAAGCACACAATCGCACCCACATACACAGGCCCCGAAGTAAAAGGCTGCGGCCCCCAATATGTGGGCATACTTTTAACAAAAGCGCGTGCCTGTGCCGCACCATAAGCGCGTTTGACAGTCTTGTAAGTCTCGCTATTCTCGTCAAGAGCGTAGTGCGAGCTTGCACCGTAAAGATTGGGAACAAGCAGTGTAAAAGTCTCGCCTATTCCGTAGCTCCATTGGTAGGCATAATCAATCTCAAGCCCCGAACTTTTCTTCTCGTCACTCTGCTTAAGCACAGTTCCGCCACGCATCGACTCCTTTGCATAATCGGCCGATGGCACCAACTGTCCCACTGCGGGAATAACAGCAAGAATGGCAGCTATAAGCAACACTCCCGTAGCCTTGAAGTAATTTTTCAGTTGCTTCTCGCGTATCGCGTATACAAGATAAACAACAGCGAGAATAATAAGCACAAGCAACAGATAATAACTAATCTGCTGATGACTCCAGAAAATGTTCAGTCCCAAGAATATAAGCGTTATTAACGCTCCCCACAGCAATTTGCCCCTGTAACAGAGCATTACTCCGCCAATGATGGGGGCCATTGTTGCCATCACCAGACTTTTGTTCATGTGTCCTGCCTCTATAATGATGAAATTATAAGAGCACAGAGTATAAGCTATCGAGCCTGCAAAGCTGAGCCACGAGCGGCAGCCAATGGACAATAAAAATATGTAGAAACAGACAAATGTAAGAAAAATAGAGCCTATATGCCTGCGTGTAAAGCCGAACATACTAAGGGTAAGCACCTTCTCAAAAGCCTTGAATACATTTACAGGCTCGGGCGCGTATGTATAGTTTGCCGGCATTCCCGCGAACATTGCATTCGACCAATAGGCATAATCTCCTGTCTTTTCGTGGTAGTCGCGCAGGTCTTTTCCCCATCCTTGCGAGTTTATTGCATCGGCCTGCATCAGGTCTTTTCCCTGAAACACAGGCGCGAAATATATTGCAGTCATTGCAAAGAACATTAAAATTGCGGCAATGTGCGGCAACCAATTTTTGATTTTTGTTGAATTCATCATAAATTATTTTTTCGAAATTGTTTCAAGGTTTACTATAATACGCTGCGATAAACGTCGCACGTCTGTTGCACCATCTTCTGTAACGAAAAATCCTTTATACGCTCGTTTCCGCGACGGCGCAACTCCTCGCGCAACGTTTCGCTTGTGATAATTTCGCGCAGCGTGTCGTACATCGATTGTGCATCGTGTGGTGCAAAGTAAAGTGCAGCATCTGCTGCAACCTCGGGGAAGCAGCTTGCATTGCTCAGGCATACGGGACAGTTGTTTGCGAATGCCTCGAGTATGGGAATTCCGAATCCCTCGTACAACGACGGAAATACGAAACATAGTGCGTGACGATAGAGAGACGCCATCTGCGCGTCGTTGGCAGCAATATGTATCAAACTGTCGGTTACTCCCCAATTTTTGAAAATCTCATGCTCGGAACTTGTAAAATCGCTGCCTGTGCAGACAATCTTCAGTGTCGGGTCGAGCACCAGAAGTCCTCTGATAGCCGACAACCAAGGTAGAAAATTTTTATACCCCTTACGCTCGCCCACATAAAGAATGTAGCGGTCGAAAAGTTGCGGCGCAACCTCACCACTTACGCGGAACCCATGATGCACGACGCTTATCTTCGAAGGGTCGGTGCCCAGCAGTTCCACAATGTCACGTTTGGTATTTTCGCTGACAGCGATAATGTGGTCGGCCTCTTTTATCAGTTTCTTTTTATGGGGAATCGTGCGGTCGTATATAAGCACATCCTGCGGGAAACGCTCGAATGTCATGTCGTGTATGGTAAGCACAAAGGCTCGCTTGCGACTTTTTACGAACGGCAGAAAATAGGGACTGTAATACGTTGGGTGAAAAATGTCGTACCCACCTGTGCGCAGCGCATGAAGCGTAGCCACGCGATTGACAAGCTGGTAGATGCGTCGGCGCACGCGGTAGTTCTTTGGGAATCCCAAAGTTCTGTATTTTTGACCGTAGGTCGAGGTTACATAGTGATTCTCGCAAAAAAACATTGGCAGTTCCCCGCAGAATTCATCCTCGGGCAGGTTATATAGAAGGTCGGCAAAATAGCGGGTAACACCGCCGAACCTCTGAAATGTAAACATCTGATTGTCGTAAAGAATCTTTTTCATTGCTTAGAAGTTTTACGAGTTTTTATATAGCCGATTGTCTCGTGCAGTTCTTCGGAACGACACAGGAACAATGCTGCAGTGTATATTGCTGCCGCAACCGCAATTCTCAGCGGTAACAGTATGTATATATTTGTAACAGAAGATGTAAGCAAGGATGTCAGACACATTGTCACAGCCGCAATCAAAAAATAGGAAAGTGTGTCGCGCAGAAACATCGGCAGCGTGAATGTAATTTCGCGCCTAACAAAGTGCAGCCACACTAAAAGCCATAGAATATTCAAAATGACGTAAGCGACAATCATGTTCGAAATTCCGTAAGGGCGCATCACAAAAAGCATCGCAATCATCAGCAATCCTTGTATAATCGTACACCACATATATATTCGTGAACGTCCGCGACTTATAAGCAGATGCGTAAAGAGCGATTGGATGGGAATAAATGCCCCCCACAAGCATAATATTTTCAGCATATTCGCACTTTCTATCCACTTTTCGGTAATTGTCACAAGAATAAGCTCGCGCGACACGAGCGACAGCCCCAGCAGCATGGGAAACGAGACAAACGCCGTAAAGCGCACCATCTTGCGCAACACACGCAACTGCCGTTCACCATCGTCGGCCACTCGTGCAAGCACAGGTTGCGCCACGCAATTTACCATTCCGTTAACCGCCTCACTGCCCATCTTGCTCCATTCGTTAGCCTTTGTATAGTTGCCAATATCCGCGCGAGTGTAGTATGCATTTCCTCCCAGAATAACAGAAAATACGTTGCCGTTTATGCGCAGGAAAAGATTAGTCAGCAACAGTTGGTAGCTGAATGTAAACAAATATTTCAGCGGAGCGAAATTTACCCGCCACGATGGTCGCCAAGGTGTGTAGTACCACATGCACAGTGCGCGCACAAGCATGTAAAGTATGCCCTGTGTGGCAATTCCCCAGTAAGAGTACCCACATATAGCCATTGCCACTCCCACACTGCACGACACAATGATAGTGATTATCAGAGAAATAGATTTTTCTTTCACTTTCAGTTCGCGGTACAGATAGGCCGACGGCGCAATTCCGAATCCTGCAATCACAAAGCCCAGAAACGAGTATCGCGACAGAGGCACAAGTATAGGCTCACGGAAATAATCGGCTATCAACGGTGCGGCAAAATAGAGCCCCACGTACATTGCAATCGACACAATCACGCTGAACCAAAAGACAGCATTATAGTCGTCGTGCCCCACTTTTTTGCGGTTGGCAAGCGCGGCCACAAAGCCACTCTCCTGCAGCGAGCCGGCAACAGCCGAAAAAATTGCCAACATTCCTATGGGGCCATAATCATCGGGCCCCAGAATGTTGGCAAGAAATATTCCAAAAAAAAGGTTCAGCAACAGACAAACGGCATTACTCATGCCCCCCCAAAGGAATCCTTTGGCGGTGGCATTCTTCAAGTTACCGTCATCCTTGCTCATTAAAATGTTATTTCACCTCGCTACCGGGCTTCGCCTCGGGCGAAACGGTCAGCAACGAAAGTTTACCCTCATTATCCTCGGCACTCAGTATCATTCCCTCGCTGACAATGCCGCGTATGGTGCGCGGAGCAAGGTTGGCAACGAAGCACACTTGTTTGCCCACAAGTTCCTCGGGGTTGAAGTGTGCGGCAATGCCCGATACGATGGTGCGTCCCTCGAGGCCGTCGTCTATCTTGAACTGCAAAAGTTTGCTTGCCTTGGGCACTTTTGCACATTCGAGCACTGTGCCCACGCGAATGTCGAGCTTAGTAAAGTCGTCAAATTCAATATTTTCGCGTATGGGATTAGCCTTATAGTTTGCAGCGGCATTCTCGGCTTTTATTCTTTCGAGACGGTCGAGCTGTGCCTGAATAGCGTCGTCCTCTATCTTGTCGAACAAAAGACCAACCTCGCCAAGTTCGTGACCTTCCTCCATCAGTGTCAGGCTGCCCAGACTGCTCCACTCGAATGTTTCCATAGCCAACATTCCGCGCAGTTTCTTGCTGCTGAATGGCAAGAAGGGTTCAAATGCTATTGCAAGGTTGGCAACAAGCTGCAAAGAGATATTCAGGATGGTGGCTACGCGGTTCATGTCTGTCTTTGCGAGTTTCCACGGCTCAGTCTCGGCAAGGTAACGGTTACCGATGCGTGCAAGGTTCATCGCCTCTTTCTGTGCTTCGCGGAACTTAAATTGGTCGAGCAGTTTTTCAACCTCGCTCTTCACGTTTACAAATTCGTCGATTATGCCCTTGTCGTATTCTGTAAGTTCGCCACAAGCGGGAACTTTGCCCTCGAAATATTTCTTTGTAAGCACAAGCGCACGGTTCACAAAGTTACCATAAACAGCGACAAGCTCGTTGTTATTGCGTGCCTGAAAATCTTTCCACGTGAAGTTGTTATCCTTCGTCTCGGGAGCATTTGCCGTAAGCACGTAGCGCAGTACATCCTGCTTGCCGGGGAAGTCCACAAGATACTCGTTGAGCCACACTGCCCAGTTGCGCGAGGTTGAAATTTTATCATCCTCGAGGTTCAGAAACTCGTTGCTGGGCACATTCTCGGGGAGAATGTAGTCGCCGTGTGCCTTCAGCATAGAGGGGAAGACTATGCAGTGGAACACAATATTATCCTTGCCGATAAAGTGCAGCAGACGTGTATCCTCGTCCTTCCACCATTTTTCCCATGTGTCGGGCAACAGCTCTTTTGTATTGCTTATGTAACCGATGGGCGCGTCGAACCATACGTAGAGTACTTTTCCCTCGGCTCCCTCGACTGGTACGGGGATTCCCCAATTAAGGTCACGTGTTACGGCGCGGGGCTTAAGGCCTGTGTCGAGCCAGCTTTTGCATTGTCCGTAGACGTTGCTGCGCCACTCTTTGTGGTCGTTCAGAATCCACTGCTCGAGCCACTGCTGATAGTCGTTCAGAGGCAGGTACCAATGGGTGGTCTTACGCTTCACAAGGGGATTACCGCTGTCGGCATTATAGGGGTTTATAAGTTCGTCGGGCGAAAGGGTCGCGCCACATTTTTCACATTGGTCGCCGTAGGCATCGGCAGCGTGACAACGGGGACATTCGCCTTTGATGTTGCGGTCGGTGAGGAACTGTTGTTCGCCCTCGTCGTAATATTGTTCGCTCTCGAGCTCTACGAATTTACCCTCGTCGTACAGCTTTTTGAAGAAGTCCGAGGCAACCTCGCGGTGCGTGGCCGAGGTAGTGCGCGAATATACGTCGAACGAGATTCCGAATCCCTCGAACGACTCTTTTATTATATTGTGGTAACGGTCTACAACATCCTGCGGAGTGCAGCCCTCTTTCTTTGCGCGTATGGTTACGGGGACTCCATGTTCGTCCGAGCCGCCGATGAAGAGTACATCCTCGCCCTTCAGGCGAAGGTAGCGTACATAAATGTCGGCCGGAACATAAACTCCTGCAAGGTGTCCAATGTGAACAGGACCGTTGGCGTAAGGCAGGGCCGACGTTACCAGCGTTCTTTTGAATTTCTTTTCCATGATGGTTATATGTTTTTGTCTGTTTATTTTGTCTATCTATACTACTAACTTGCAAAGTTAGTGATTTTATTTTAAAATACTGAAGATTGCGCTCTATTTATAATACAGTAGGGTAAATTATTGTATAATAACCGAAAATAGATTACTTTTGCATCAGTAACGACCAAAGAAAAAAACATTTACAAATGCAAAAAAGCACAATTTCATCGGCGGTTTTTTCCGATACAAAGCCACACTATGAACTTCTTGACGGCCTGCGCGGTGTTGCGGCTATATTAGTGGTTTTTTACCACATTTTCGAAGGATTTTCTTTTGCCGAGGTTACAAATGCTGCCGGCGACGGAATAATTTCCACTCTTAATCACGGACACATTGCCGTCGATTTTTTCTTTATCCTGTCGGGCTTTGTCATCAGCTATGCTTATGATGACCGTTGGGATAAAATGAGTGTAGGCGAATTTTTCAAACGCCGCCTTATTCGTTTGCATCCGATGGTGATTATGGGAGCATTGATAGGCGCGGCTACTTTTTTTGCTGCCGGTTGCCTACAGTGGGACGGCGATGTTACCCCCGCGAGCCTTGTTGCGCTTGCCCTGTTGCTGACAATGTTCATGGTACCGGCTCTGCCGGGCCTTCCTTACGAGGTACGCGGCAACGGGGAAATGTTCCCTTTGAACGGTCCTGCATGGTCGCTATTTTTCGAGTATATAGGCAATATTCTTTATGCGCTTTTCATACGCCGATTGTCTACAAAGGCTCTTGCGGTGCTTACGGTTGCCTTGGGCGTTGCGCATGCTTGTTTTTTTGTGGGCGACGTTTCGGGGTACGGTTGCGTGGGTGTCGGATGGACTATCGACAGTGTTAATTTCTTTGGCGGCCTTGTGCGCATGCTTTTCCCATTTACAATGGGAATGTTGCTTGCACGCACCTTTGTTCCGCGCAAGATTAAGGGTGCTTTCTGGATAAGCGCAACAATGCTTGTAGCAATATTTTCTGTGCCCTACATTGCCTCGGACAGTAGCATCAGCGTTAATAGTCTTTACGAGGTTGCGTGCATTGCCGTTCTTTTCCCGCTGATAGTGTGGATGGGCGCGTGCGGTACGTGTGACAATAATATTACGTCGCGCATCAACAAACTCCTAGGCGATATTTCCTATCCACTATACATTATACACTATCCTCTGATGTATATTTTCTATGCGTGGCTCATCGAAGAGAGACGTTACACATTGGGCGACACGTGGCCGGTGGCACTGTTGGTGGTGCTTGCAAGCATACTTATTGCTTACGCAGCGCTCAAACTGTACGACGAGCCTGTGCGCCGCTATCTGGCAAGAAAATTCCTGAAAAACAAATAACAAAAGACAACTAAGGCGTAAAGAAGTGCAACATAAAAGAATTTTCACTATCTTCGCGCCGTATAATAAAAAGAAAATAAAAAATCATGAAAATAGCACTTATAGGTTACGGCAAAATGGGCAAAGAGATTGAGCGCATCGCCGTTGAGAGAGGACACGAAATTGTTTCTATAATAGACATTGACAACAGCGGCGACATTGAGAGTGAGGCATTTGCCACCGCCGACGCTGCCATTGAGTTTACAGCCCCCGGCGTTGCGTATGAAAATTGCAAACGAGCAATGGCTGCGGGAGTAAAAGTTGTCAGCGGAAGCACCGGATGGATGCAGCAGCATGGCGAGGAAATGAAAGCCTTGTGCGAGAAAGAGGGAAAAACCCTCTTCTGGTCGAGCAACTTCAGCTTGGGCGTTGCAATATTCTCGGCAGTGAACCGCTATCTTGCAAAAATAATGAACAGTTACCCCGGATATTCGGTTGAAATGACAGAGACCCACCACATACACAAGCTCGACGCCCCCAGCGGCACAGCAATAACCCTTGCCGAGGGTATTCTTGCCGAGCTTGACAGAAAATCATCGTGGACGATGGGCGACCTTACAAACCCCGACGGCTCAGTCACCGAGGCCCCGGCCGAGACTGCCGAGCAGTTGAGAATCAATGCCATCCGCCGCGACGAGGTCCCCGGAATACACACTGTGCGTTACGATTCGGTTGCCGACTCTATCACCATCACTCACGACGCAAAAAACCGTAGCGGCTTTGCACTCGGCGCAGTCCTCGCCGCCGAATTTGTAAAAGACAACAGCGGTTTTTTGGGAATGAAAGACCTTTTTAAATTTTAATCCGTAGCAATCTTTTCCTACTTAATAAAAAGAAAAAAATGAGAAAGCCTACAAAAAAAGATTGGTTGAAACTAGCAGTGGTAACAGTACTCTATCTACTGTTTCTTGTGTGGGTGAAAAGTTGGTGGGGACTATTGGTTGTCCCCCTCATTGTAGACAACTATATTACAAAATTCATCCCCTGGGGTTGGTGGAAAAAATCGAAAAATGCAGCCTTACGTCAAGTGATGAGCTGGGTAGACGCCATTGTATTTGCATTAATAGCTGTCTACTTTGTCAATCTCTATTTTTTTCAGAATTATGTGATTCCCACCTCTTCGCTCGAAAAGTCATTGCTCGTAGGCGACTATCTTTTTGTAAGCAAAATGAGCTACGGTCCTCGCAAACCTCAGACACCGCTGAGCATGCCTCTTACACAACACACAATGCCCGTAACAGGCACCAAAAGTTACCTCGAATGCATACAGTGGCCATACGAACGCGTGGCGGGCTTCGACGAAATTGAGCTTAACGACATTGTTGTGTTCAACTACCCTGCCGGCGATACTGTGCTCACAAACCCCGACTATATAGACTATTACGCCGAGTGCTATCTTATAGGCGAGAGCCGTTACCCCAATAAGCCCCGACTGGATAGTCTGGACGCCGAGCGTCGCCGCGCCGTCTACGACCTATACTACGCAGCCGGAAAGGAGTATATTGAAAAACACCCCGAACAGTTTGGCGAAATTATGTGGCGCCCCGTAGACCGTCGCGAAAATTATGTGAAACGCTGCGTGGGAATGCCCGGCGACACATTCGAAATTAAAGATAAACAAATATATATAAACGGCAAGGCAGGCAAGCAACCCCAAAATGTGCAATTCAACTATTGGGTGAAATTCAAAAAAGCACTGCCCGAGCGTTTGCGCCGCGAGCTTGAAATAAGCAAAGAGGACCTTATGCGTCGCTACTCTGACGGCACCATACTGTTGCCATTGACAGAAAAAAGTTACTCGCAACTGAAAAAATACACCGACCTTGTAGAGTTTATCGAGCCGATGAACAACGACCTTACACAGGCAATCTACCCATTGAACGGACACACAGGATGGACAGCCGACAATTACGGACCTGTGTGGATACCCAAGAAAGGCGAAAGTGTGACGCTTACATTGGAGAATCTTCCCGTCTACGAACGTCCGATAGCTGTGTACGAGGGTAATAAGCTCGAGGTTAAAGATGGCAAAATTTTCATCAACGACAAAGAGAGCAACAGCTACACGTTCAAAATGGACTACTATTGGATGATGGGCGACAATCGTCACAACAGTGCCGACTCGCGCTATTGGGGCTTTGTTCCCGAGGACCACATTGTCGGAAAGCCCATACTCATATGGCTGTCGCTCGACAAAGATAAAGGATGGTTCGACGGAAAAATTCGTTGGAACCGCCTGTTCCGCTGGGTCGATAATTACAAATAGCCACCGATGGATATAATCGCCCATCCAATGTATCTTGCACCCGTGTCGCTGTATGTTCGCCTGTACGCTGCACAAAGGATGCTTATGGACCTTGACGCCTCATTTGTCAAGCAGACGTTCCGCAACCGCGCACTTATTGCCGCCGAGAATGGAGCATTGTCCCTGACCGTCCCCGTCGTTCACAGCGGAGGCGTCAAGCAGGCTATGCGCGACGTAAGAATCAGTGAGCATGGAAATTGGCGGCGCATGCATTGGAACGCCATTGTAAGCGCATATAAAAAAAGTCCATTCTTCGACTATTATGCCGACGATTTTCGCCCATTCTACGAGAAACGCTACGAATTTCTTGCCGACTTTAACATGCAACTGCACACCACTGTGTGCACCCTTTTGGGCCTCGACCGCGAGGTTGCAGCACTCGGCAGCATCGAAAATACGGTGCATGCTGTTGATGCGCGTCCGTTGACCGAGCCATCGGCAACAGGCGCAGATGCTCCGCAGCACTACTATCAGGTTTTTGAGCAACGCAACGGCTTTTTGCCCAACCTCAGTGTGGCCGACCTATTATTTAATATGGGACCCGAGGGGCTTATAACCCTGCGCGACGCTGCCAAGAATCTCACACACAAATAACATGAAAAAATTATATAGCATCATACTATTGTCGCTGTTTTTTGCAGTGTCCGTAAAGGCACAAACAGAAACGCAATATATTGACGAGGTTGTTGTTACCGGTAGCAACAATGCGGTCGGACGCGACCTTCTGCCCTATACAGTAACAACAGTAACCGCCTCGCAGATAGAGTCTACAGGCAAGGGACAGTTGCTGTCGGCACTCTCGGGCATTGTGCCGGGACTTTTCGTCACCGAACGCAACATTTTCGGATTCGGAATCAGCAACGGAGGCTCGGGCGGAATAAAAATACGCGGCGTCGGAGGCTCGCCCACAAATGCAGTGCTTATGATGGTCGATGGGCAGCCGCAGTTTGCGGGAATATATTCCCATCATGTGGCCGACATTTACGAGACAGAATATGTAGACAGGGTAGAAGTTCTTCGAGGCCCCGGCTCGGTGCTTTACGGTTCGAATGCAATGGGCGGTGTTATAAACGTAATAACAAAAAACGCCGAGGCCCCCGGCTGTCACACGACCCTGCGCACGGGTTACGGCTCTTACGACACGTGGCGTTCGTCGGTGACAAATATGGCACGCAGCGGAAAATTCTCGTCGCTCGCGTCGCTCGCCTACGACCGCACCGACGGCACACAGCGCAATTTCGACTTTGAACAAAAGAGCCTTTACGCAAAGATTGGTTACGATTTTAGCAAAAATTGGCAGGCACGTGCCGACTATTCTCTTGTGAACAGCCTCGGCAACGACCCTATATACCCCCGCCTGTCCGCTCCCGAGTCTACCGATATTTACCATCAGAATATAATTCGTGGCGAGGCTTCGGCCTCTGTTGGCAACAACTATGCTACCACCAACGGAAATGTACGTTTATATTATAGTTACGGCAACCACTATATTGACGACCCTCGACACTTTCACAGTCTCGACGACCGTTTCGGCATTCTCGCCTACCAGAATTTCTCTTTGTGGAAAGGAGCCGACGCAACCGCAGGCTTCGACTTTGACACATACACAGGCAGCGTGCCCGTTTCGGGTGGCAATGCACACACAGAAGGCTCGCTTGCCACGATTGGTCACAAAAGTATAACCGAATATTCGCCCTACGTCACATTATCGCAGAATCTTTTTAACGGCATTTTCACGTTGAACGGCGGCCTGCGCATAGCAAACAGCGACAAATTCGACACACAATGGGTGCCACAATGCGGCTTTTCGCTACACCCCTCTAATAAAATAGCGTTTAAAGCCTCGGTGGCAAAAGGCTACCGCAACCCCTCTTTCCGCGAGCTTTATCTTTATCGTTCGGCAAACCCCTCGCTCGAGCCGGAAAGTATGACCAACTGCGAAGCAACATTAAGCGTAACCCCTTTCCGTCAGCTTACAGCCGCCCTCACAGCCTATTACAGCAAGGGTGACAACCTCATACAGACAGTGGCGATGAAAAATGTAAACACCGGCAGTTTCACCAACAAGGGAGTAGAAGCATCGGCAACCCTTCAACCACTCGATAATCTGCTTTTCAGAGCCTCGTACAGCTATCTGCACACCTCGCTCGACAACCTTGCAGCCGCCCCTGAAAATCAATTTTTTGCAGCAGCAACGTGGCAGCCACTGTCGCGCCTTGCCATCGACGCAACGTTCAAAAGCATCAGCGGACTTTATGTATCGCCCACCGCAAACAACGAAAATTACATGCTCCTCGGTGCAAAAGTATCGTACACCCTTCTCGAAGAAGTCAAACGTATAGAATCGCTGCAACTGTTTGTAACCCTCGACAATATAACCAACTGCGACTATACGATAAACGAAGGTTACAAAATGCCCGGATTTAACACATTTGGCGGCATAAAAATACAATTTTAGACAGAATATTATTTGTTATTATAATTTATTCGCTAACTTTGGGACGCAAGAAAATAATTAACACAATATTAATAAAAATCACGAACATGAGAAAAAACATTTGGGTACACATTCTGTTACTCGTTATTTGTTTAGGCCTCTCGGTAGAGGCGAGTGCTCAGAAGCACGAGTTTGCAAACTACAAACGCTACGCGAAGGCAAATTCCGAACTTCCCGCAGTCACAAAGAAAGACAAGCGCGTAGTTTTTATGGGAAATTCAATCACAGAAGGTTGGCCCATGCACCGCGCCGAGTTTTTCAAAGAGAATCCCAATTACGTTGGTCGCGGAATCAGCGGACAGACATCTTATCAGTTCCTTCTCCGCTTCCGTGAGGACGTTGTTAAGCTCAACCCCAAAGTAGTAATTATTAATGCCGGAACAAACGACGTTGCCGAGAACACAGGCCCCTACAACGAGGAATTTACATTCAACAACATCGTTTCTATGGTCGAAATTGCCAAGGCTAACAAAATTAAAGTCATCCTGACCTCTGTTCTTCCCGCTGCACGCTTCGGCTGGTATCCTCAAGTAACCGATGCTCCCGAGAAGATTATCTCCCTGAACAAACGCATCGAGGCCTATGCAAAAGCCAAAAAGATTCCTTATGTAGATTACTACAAAGCTCTTGTCGATACAGACGGCCGTACATTGCCCAAGAAATATTCTAACGACGGCGTACACCCCCTTCCCGATGGCTACAAAATTATGGAGAATCTTATCCAGCCTGTAATCAAGAAACTCCTCTAATGGAAATAATCAATATAAATAATGGCGTGAGCAAATTTGCTCACGCCATTATTTATTAATTCCACCGCACATTTACACCCCACACAGAATAGTAAATTACACTAAGGAAATTTCAGCGTGAAGCAGTGCATGCTATTCTCGAAACTGTACTCTATTTTAATATCATAGTGGCGGCAGATTGAATTTACAAGCGCAAGCCCCAATCCTGTGCTGTCGGGGTTACCATCGTGGTAGAAACGTTCAAATATACGCGAAGCGTCCAACGCTCGATTGCCGCTGTTGGCTATTTTAAGCACTTTCCCGTATGCTGTTATTTGTACTTTCCCATCTTGAACATTATGCAGGAAACTGTTCTTCAGAAGATTGTTTATGAGAGTGGATGCAAGCGACTCGTTCATGTGCATAATGTATTTTTCGGGCAAGCTGATGTTGCACGTAATATTGCGGTCGCAGTAAATTTCGTTGTACATTTCCACACTCTCGTGCATGATGCTTGCAAGGTCAGCGTCGGTCGATTCGGGGAATTGTCCATTCTCTATTTTCGACAACAGCAACAGCGTGCGATTCAAGCGCACGAGACGTGCAAGCGAACGTTGTATTTTCAGAAGTTCTTCGAGCTGTTTTTCTTCGAGAGGGGTGTTGTTTACGAGCCACTCTATGCGTGTGCCTATTATGGCAAGCGGTGTTTGCAGTTCGTGCGAGGCATTGCCTATAAACTGTTTCTGTTGCTCGAAATAGTATTCGGCACGCTCCACTGCTTGTTGTGCCGCATGGCTCAATTTGCGGAATTCCACTACCGATGAACTATCGGGGACTGCGGCTTTTTTTGCTCCCGGACGGTATTTGTCGAACCACTCGAGCAAACGGTACAGTGGGCGCATATTGTAATAATAGACTAATGAAACTACTACAAAGATGGTGAGCATTATTATTATGTAGAGTCCTATAATGTGGTAGGCTACATTCCTTAAAAGGTCGGAACGTTCGAATGTGGGGGTTGCGACCTTTATTTCGTAATATTGCCCCTCGGCGTCACAAAATACAGTTTTTAGTACACGTGCCGGCTCTGTTTCCTCTTTTTCGGGAATATAAACTTTTTCGTCGTAAAATATTATGGCAGGGTTGTTGGCAAGATAATCCTCGTCTACGGGGGTGACAGTATAACTGTTATTCGAGCCGTTATTGGGAGCAGGAAGAGGCCTTCCGGTAAGCACGCGGCGCATTATAAGCTCGGCATAATCTTCGAGAGCATCATCTGTCTCATCGTTTATTTCATTTACCATACTATAATAGAATAGTATTGACCATAGTGCCATTATTGGCAAAAGGCCGAGTGCGAGGGTCAATATGACACGATGAAAGAGTTTCATAATGTTGCTATTGTGCTGTTTCTGTCAGTTTGTATCCGAATCCGTAGACGGCCTTTATTGTTACCGACGCCCCCGATACATCCAGACGTTTGCGCAGATTTTTTACTTGTGCATATACAAAGTCGAAATTGTCGGCTGCGTCTGCGTGGTCGCCCCACACTGCCTCGGCAAGCATTGCCTTGTCTACAATGTGGTTGGGGCGTTGCATAAAATATAGTAATATGTCAAATTCTTTTTTCAGCAGAGTAAGTTCCTCGCCATCAACCTCGACGCGTCGGCTGTGAAGGTCGAGGGTTATATTGCCTGCCGTCAGCTTGTTGCCGCCATTGTTTGCGCTGCGGCGAAGCACACTTTTTATGCGTGCCGAAAGTTCGGCCATATAAAAGGGTTTTGCAAGATAGTCGTCGGCTCCAAGGTCGAGTCCTGTCACTTTGTCGTCCAATGAGTCGCGGGCCGAAATTATTATCACATGGTCGCTTTTTTTAAGCGACTTTATATGTTCGAGCAGTCGCAGGCCGTTGCCGTCGGGCAGCATTATGTCCAGCAGGATGCAGTCGTAACTGTACCCCGCTATTTTATCGTCAGCCTGCGAAAAGTTGCCGGCTGTCTCTACCACGTAGCCCTCGTCGCGCAACCCGCGGCTTATAATTTCGCGCAAGGAGCTGTCGTCCTCTATAATCAGTATTTTCATAGCTTATATTTGCAATAGTTTACGTTGCAAAATTGTCACAAGATTCTGAAAAGGAGTTGAAACTTTTTGTTTTTTTACTCTACAATTTCAAAATCAAGCTGTTTGCGGTCGAGGTTGGCACGCACGATGCGTATGCGCAACGGGTCGCCGATGGTGTATTTTCTATGGTGGCGACGACCTACAAGACAGTAGTTTGCATCGTCATACTCGTAATAATCGTCCTGCAGGGTACGCAGGGGTATCATGCCCTCGCACTTGTTTTCTACAATTTCGGCGTATATTCCCCACTCGGTAACGCCGCTTATCACTGCGTCGTACTCTTCGTTTATATGTTCGGTCATAAATTCGACCTGCTTGTATTTTATGCTGGCGCGTTCGGCGTTTGTTGCAACTTGTTCCTGTGCCGAGCAATGTTCGCACAGACTCTCGTATTTTCCGGCATTTGCCGAGCGGCCGCCCTGATTGATGTAACGGTCGAGCAGACGGTGTACCATAAGGTCGGGGTAACGGCGGATGGGCGAGGTAAAGTGTGTGTAGTAGCGGAAGGCAAGGCCGAAGTGTCCTATATTCTGTGTGGAGTATTTTGCCTTTTGCATCGTGCGCAGCGAGATTGTCTCGATGACATTTTGCTCTTTCTGTCCTTTAATGTCCCTGAGCAGGCTGTTGAGCGACGATGCGGTGTTTCCCCTGCCCGCGCCCTTCATTTTGTAGCCGAGTTTGGAAACGAAACGCGACAGTGTCTGCAATTTTTCAAGGTCGGGTTGGTCGTGTATGCGGTAGACAAAGGTCTTTGGGGTATTGTGTGTTGTTTTTTTGCCTATTGCCTCGGCAACTGTGCGATTGGCAAGCAGCATAAACTCTTCGATGAGCTGATGCGATTCGTTACTCTCGGTAAAATAGACCGACAGAGGCTTGCCCTTTTCGTCGAGGCGGAAGCGTACTTCGGCCTGCTGAAAGTCGATTGCTCCTGCCGCGAAGCGTTTTTCGCGCATTGTCTGTGCAAGGCGGTTGAGCACTGTAAGTTCGTCAATATACTCGCCTTTGCCCGAGGTTAGAATATCCTGCACCTCTTCGTATGAGAAACGGCGGTTGCTGCGTATGATTGTGCGCACGATGCGCGATTTTTTCACTTCGGCCTTGTCGTTGATGGTGAAAATAACCGAATAGGTGAGTTTTTCTTCGTCGGGACGCAGCGAGCATAGGAAGTTGCAGAGACGTTCGGGCAGCATGGGGATTGTGCGGTCCACAAGATAGATGGAGGTTGCGCGTTTAAAGGCCTCTTTGTCGATGATGCTGCCCTCGGTAACGTAGTGCGAAACGTCGGCAATGTGTACGCCAACCTCCCACAGCCCCTCGCTTATGGGGCGCAACGAGAGTGCATCGTCAAAATCTTTTGCATCCTCGGGGTCGATGGTGAAGGTGGTAACGTCGCGAAAATCCTCGCGGCGCGCAATTTCCTCTTTTGTAATATCCGTAAGCAGTTTCTGAGCTGCATTTTCTACTATCTTCGGGTAAACGTATGGAAGGTCATACTCGGCAAGAATGGCGTTCATTTCTGCGTCATTGTCGCCGGCGGGTCCAAGCACGTCTATCACTCGTCCTATGGGGTTGCGGCTCTCGGCCGGCCACTCGACTAATTTTACAACAGCCTTGTCGCCCGACTTTCCGCCTTTCAGTTGGTCGCGCGGAATGAAAATATCGGCGGGCATTGCGCGATTTTCGGTAACAAGAAAGGCATAATGTTTCTGCACGCGCAGGATACCTACAAATGTGTCGTGTGCGCGTTTGATAATCTCAATAACCTCGCCCTCGCGCCCACGGCCACGACGATGGGCAAAGAGCGTCACGCGCACATAATCGTCGTTAAGGGCGTGCGCCGACTTTCTCTCGGGAATAACGATAGGCTCGCCATCGTCGTCGGGGTAGACAAGATTGTACCCGTCGTTGCTGCGCTTGAATGTTCCGCAAACAATGGAACTTTTATTCGCAAGGCGATATTTGTGCAACGAAGGCTCGGCAAGATAACCGTCAAACACAAGGTCGTCGAGCAGATGTATGCACATTCCCTTCAAAGAGGTTGATTTTATGCCCAATTCATCGAAAATATGTCGCGTGTCGAACTGTTCGTCAGGGTGACGATTGAAAAAGTCTATCAAAAGCTCCAGAAGCTGTTTTTTGGTAATGCGGTTGCTTACCTTGTTTCCCTTTTTTGCCATGGTCGTACTGTTTTATTTTTGCCGACAGAGCCTGCGCAGCCTATGTTAGCAATATTTATACTGCAAAGAAAAGAAGTTTTTCGGATTTTCGATAAAATATTTGTTTAAAATAACAAAACAGGCTCTTTTTCCGCTATCTTTGAGATAAACTCGAAGATACTCTCACTCTCGTTGAAACACTAAAGTAAACTTTGTGTTTCGCTCGTTTATTCGTACTTTGTCGTGAGAGACGAAGATACTCTCACTCTCGTTGAAACACCAAAGTAAACTTTGTGTTTCGCTCGTTTATTCGTATCTTTGCCCACATAAAAGAGAAACACAAAATGAAGATATTAGTTACCGGAGCAAGCGGATTTATTGGCAGTTTCCTCGTAGACGAAGCTCTCGCACGCGGATGCGAGGTGTGGGCCGGAGTGCGCGGCAGCAGCAGTAGGGTCTTTTTGCAGGATGAGCGTATAAAGTTCATCAGTCTGGATTTTGGAAATAGAAAAAGGCTCTGTGAACAACTGACGGCCTTTGCCGCCGAGAATGGCAGATGGGACTATATTATACACGCTGCGGGTGTTACAAAATGTATCGACAGCAGGGATTTTATGCGTGTCAATTACGAGGGCACCGTGAACTTTATCGAGGCTCTCAAGCAGTGTGGCATTATGCCCGAGAGGTTTCTGTACCTCAGTTCGCTGAGCATCTACGGCCCTGTGCGCGAGGAGCAACCTTACCGTCCCATACTCGATAGTGACACTCCACAGCCGAATACCGCATACGGTCGCAGCAAACTTGCAGCCGAGAAGTTTATAAAGAATTTCCCGGGGCTTCAGTATGTAATTTTCCGCCCCACAGGGGTCTACGGTCCGCGCGAGAAAGACTACTTTAAAATGGTGCAGAGTATTGCCGGACACGTTGATTTTTCGGTAGGCTACAAGCCCCAGATAATTACTTTCATTTATGTGAAAGACCTTGTAAAGGCTATCTATATGGCAATAGACAAGGGAGTCTCGGGACGTTGCTACTTTGTCAGCGAGCCGCAAGGATACGACAGCCGCAGTTTCAGCGACTACATACAAGCCGAGCTTGGAAAAAGTTGGGTGTTGCACATAAAAGCCCCCATATGGGTGCTTAAAGTAATCTCCACGTGCGCCGAGGCTTTTGCCCGCCTGACAAAAAAGGCAAGCACCCTTAACCGCGACAAATATAATATAATGAAGCAACGTAATTGGCTGTGCGACACTGCGCCCATAGAGAAAGAATTGGGATTTTCCATAGACTACACGCTGCAACAGGGGACAAAGGAAATGATTGAATGGTACAAGAAAGAAAAATGGATATAAAATTTTTACAACGAGAGGAGCGACGTTACAAACTGCTCGCAGTCGAGAAGATAAACATTCTCTACAATCTGCTTACGACACTTTTTATAATCGTTCTTTACGATAGTTTGAACGACCCGCAGAAGATGCTGACGGATAGATTTTTCATCCTTCTGCTGACATTTGTGCCCATATATATTTACACCCGCTACCCGTCGCCCGCGACAAGATTCCTGAGAATTGCGGGGCAGTTGTCGTTACTGTCTTATTGGTACCCCGACACTTTCGAATTTAACAGGATATTCGCTAACCTCGACCACATTTTTGCACAGCTTGACCTTACACTTTTCGGTTTTCAACCTGCGCTGATGTTCGAGCAGGTGTGCAGCAGTTTCTGGGCGCGCGAGGCTTTTAATCTGGGCTATTTTGCCTACTACCCGATGATTGCGTCGATAGTATTCTATTATTTCTTTGCCCGCAACAAAGAGGTTGAACGTTGCACGTTTATTTTGGTAGGCTCGTTCTACATTTTTTACATTATATATATGTTCCTTCCGGTCGCAGGTCCGCAATTCTACTTCCCTGTGATAGACGCCGACCTTGTAGCCTGCGGCCCTTACCCCGAAATTGGGAACTATTTTAATCTGCACCCCGAAATTAGCATTGCGCAGAGTGGCAAGGGTGGGCTTTTTACGCATCTTGTGGGCCTTGCACAAGCCTCGGGCGAACGACCTACGGCCGCCTTTCCAAGCTCGCACATAGGAATTTCCACTGTGATAATAATCCTCGCGTGGCGTGCGCGAAAATGGTTGTTCCTGACACTGTTGCCTTTCTATATTTTGCTGTGCTGCGCAACTGTGTATATAAAAGCCCACTACCTTGTAGACGCCTTTGCCGGCGTTGCAACGGGAGTATTATTCTATATGCTCACTGCAAAGATTTTCGATAGATACTTGAAGGAATAATACAATAAACGGTGCGCTTTTCGGGCGCACCGTTTATTGTATGGAGAGTGTAGTTACAAGATTGTTCCCTCGGGGGTGACTTTTATATAAATGTCCCTCTCGCCCTGCTCAAGCTCGATGCTGTAATATGTACCGTCGGGGGTTTCAACATATTCTGCATCGTCTATGCGGTAGTCGGGGTAGGCGGTTGTTATTGCCGCGGTAACAGCCTCGGGAAGAGTGGTAATTGCAACGTCCCACGTAGTCTTTACCCACGCATCATTGTTGTCAAAATAGACATCTTTGTTGAGCGTGTCGTGATAAATATCAACCTCTAAATAGCCGTAGTTATATTCTGTTTCCAGAATCACTGCGCCGGGGTAATGTGTATTTATATATGTTCTTACATTGTCGTTTATTGCAACGTTGTTGTCATCGTCGTCGCAGCTTGTACCCGCAAAAGCAAGGGTAAGCAGCATCATTATGGATAAAATCTTTTTCATAGCTGTTATATTTATAGGTTAATAAAAGGTTGTTTAATTGCCTTCGGGCTAATCGTCAATATCTACAATATTGAATTTTGTGTCGAAGGTAAGCTCCAATTTGTTGGAGAGTTTAAGTTCGTAGTCGTTTCTGTCGCGCTCAATCTGCATGATTTTTACGTCAGGGTAGTTGTCCTTGACATACTGCATAATTTGCGTCGGAACGATGGGGGTGGGCACTGATGAGTATCGGCAATCGACCTCTTTCCAGTCACCGTTGCGGTTGAATTCTACTTTTGTGCCATCGGCGAACCTCACTTCGTAGCTTTTTTCCAAATACTCGCGCTCTTCTTTTACATATGTTATTTTAATGCTGCCAAAGTAGCGGTCGATAAACTGTTGCGATTTTTGGGGAAGATTCTCTTTTGCTATCAAGCGGTCGTTGTCGGCGTTTGCACTTATAATTCCGAATGAAAATACGGCTAATAGAATAACAAATAACTTTTTCATAATTCTTCTTTTTATTAGGGTTAAACATTCTTTTAACAATTATTCTATTGCAAAGGTTATAACCGATTCTGAAAAGAATCTGAAAAATCGAAAAAATTCCATTTTTTCTTTTGGAGGATAAATTTATGTTTTTCAATTAAGATAATATCTCCATCGGTTACCATAATAAACAGGCAATCTTACAGCGGACAGACGTTAATCAAAAGCGGGTAAACAAGATTAACTTGCTTACCCGCTTTTGATTAAACTATTTCTTAGTCTACTTTACAAAAATCTTTTTAGTCTCAATTACACCGTTGGCGTAAACAATCTTCACGATATTCACGCCCTTCACAGGCTTACCGGTTGCAATACCTGCGGGAGTATAATAAGAGACAGAAACAACCTCGTCACCCATAGGCTCATCAACCACAAGGTCGTCGATAGATGTTGTATTTGCCACAGGAATAAGCTTCCACTGTGCTGTATTTGCAAGGAAATACCACTGTGCAACGTGACCATAGTGAGCCTCGCCACCGGTGCCGTAACCACCGCCGCCGGTGCGTACCTCGAAGTAAGAGTAAATATTTTCATTTGAGCGCCAAGCCTCTGCACCCACGAATCTGCGCAGACCGGGCTTTTCGCCGGGAACAACATATATGCGCGGAGCAAGGCTCGGGTCAAACTCGCCCACCACAAGATTCTTACCGGGGCCAATTTCGGGAACAATATATTGGTCGGCAAGAACACTCTTAATAGTGTATTTACCCCAACCGGATTCGGTTGCGTCGCCCTCTAACCTTACAGTATCCTCGACAAATGTAAATTGATAAGCAGCAGAGTCGAGACCGTATGCATACTCGTAAGTCCACCACAGCATAGTCTCATTGTCGCGGTGTGTATCCTCGTAGTTTGTGGGACCTACATACATTGCAAACTTCTCGTCGCCATGATAAGGAATAAACTCATCGTTTGCACTGCGAATAACATAATTCTGTCCCGATACAAACTCATTCATTTCGAGCGAGCGCACCGCCGTCTGTAACAATCCTTGCAATTCGCCTGCGACAGCCCTGCATTCAGCATCATCGTCGCCACTCAACAAAGCCTCGGACTTATTTACGGCATTAACAAGCTCAGTAACGCCGTTGCCACTGTACATACCCACAGCCTCGCCAACATAGTCAAAATCTACACCCTCGGCCTTTATGGTAGCAACAACAGACTTCAGCTCGAACTTACCGCGACGCTGCATAGACATTTTGTAAATACACCAGTCGCTCTCGCCATCAGTGTCATCCTCGGAAAAATCTTTCACCGGATACAAGCCCATGTAGCTGCCCCAATCCTGCAACATATAGTAAACCTCCTCGTTATAATATCTTGTAGCAGTGTCGGGAAGTGTAACCATGCCTTGATAATAGATTTTAAAGGCCTCGGCAAGGTTGGTGCTGGGAGCAATTGTCATCGGGAAGGACTCATCCTGATAATATGTTGTTGAAACACCCGCCCAATGTGTAGGCTTTTTCATATACATGTTACCGGCAATATTGCGAATATAATAACCACCCTCTTCGGCCTTCTCGAATACAACGGCACACGCCTTTTCCAAAGTCTTGCCCGATACACTGTTGAAGCTATTATAGAAGCCTGTAGGCTCGGTACCATTCTTCACCACATTCAAGTTACCGGAAAGTGCATAAAGCTCGCCGGGAACAATCTCCTCGACAGACTTAATCTTTTCGCCAAGAACAACTTCAAACTCATCGGGAACATCCGCGAGAATATCATCAGCATCGTCCTTTGTAATCTCCTCGCCGGGAGTAAAGGCAAAATACAAAGGCAGGTGCATATAATAGTCGTAAGGATACTGACGACTGACAAAGCCATAAGAGAATGCCGAAATTTCCTCGTCAAGTTTAACCTCAATGTAGCAATATTCACCCTCGGAAGCCTTTTCGGGAGCGTAGCTGCCATTAGTAGAGTCGGGAGCATAGCAACCATGATAGAATGTGTAAGGATTACCATCGCAAAGTCCTGCAAGACCCGAGCCATCGTGTGTCTGCAACGAGTTTGTCGAGAACATATCCTCGCGAAGTTCCATCTTGTTACCATTCACGTCGTAAAGTATAAACTCGCCAAGGCAGAAGAAAGGAGTACCCACATTATAGTCAGGCTCAGTCTCGCCCGAAGAGTTTTTGAACACAGTCATACGAATAACATCGGTAGGCTCGTCAAGATAGTACATGGGCGAATCCCAATAGTAAATATTATCCTTCAAATTATTCTTAAGACCACACTCCTCGGTCAATACAATGGGGAAACTTGTCAATTCACCCACGCGCGCAGCCCAGAAAGAGGCCAGCGTCTCGCAGATACTATTTATACACGCATCAATATCATCGTAATTTTTGGCAGCATCCGCAATTTCGTAACCCCTGTCTATGGAATTCTCCAACAACACTCTATACTCTTCGGGGAAAGCTCCCGCCACCCAATCGTCATCAGGGTCGCAGAATATTATATTTTCGTCATCAAAAATTTCAGTCACAGAGTCGATAAGAGCATAAAGATACATATTGCGATACTCGTTTATAGCCGCATTAAGCGCAACATTCCTGTCGAACATCTCCTTTGCCGACGCCGACGCATTCAACACAATATCTTTTGCAGCAGAAAGAGCTTCGGGCATCAAAATATCCTCTTCGTAGCCCATATAACCACCCTGCTCTTCAATCAACGCCTCGGCCTTGTCGATAGACGCCTGAAGAATGGGAGCAACAGCAGTATTGCTGAAATCAACATTGTAAACATTCCAAGCATAATGATAAGTATTCTTTGTGTCAGATGCAATGTGCGAATCGGTCACCCAATTCATTCTGATGTTACGACGCTGACCAAGATTAAGCACGCCATCTTTTATCTGGAAGGCACCGGCAACAGTGTCGCAAGGCAAGAAAGTAATAGCAGACGCCTTTTTTACATTGTCGTTCCACGCAGCATATTCGCTGGCTCCCATATTATCATATTTCGAAAGATAATGGTCGTTCTTCAGCCAACGCATGTAATATTTACCTTCGCCCGCATCCTCAAGATAGAATACGCTGGCCATTGAAGGTGTCAGCGCAGCACCGTGAGGCGAGTGATAGAATGCGTTACCAAACAAAGGCTCGTAGCTCTGTTGCTCTACTCTTGTATACTCGAAATAACTTCCGCGCAGAGCATAGAATGTGTTAGGCTTAATGGCAGCAGTATCAGTCACCTGCTCGCCAAGCACAAAGCCCTCTTCGTTCCAGGGAAGAGCCTCGGTCCCACCGGTAATTGCAACAAAAGTAGGGTCGGTAAAATACCAATAAAGACGGCTATCATACTCGAGTGTAAACTTATCCATTGCGTCGGGCAGGATAATGTTAATATAGTGATAAGCCTGCGGTGCTTCACCGTCAGAATAGGTCGAGTGGAAGTAAGTGTTAATGTCGAAGTCCGACAGGTCGTAAAGCCCACCCTCGTTCAGCGACAGAGCATTAGTCTCGAAATTCTCTTCATAAAGTTCCACAGGGTCGCCGAACTTATCAAGGATTCTAAGCTCACTGATGGCGAATGTAGGAAAAGCAGGAGCGGAATTTGAAAAACCCTCGGTTCTTTGCCCGCTGTTCATGTCAGTGTTGCGAGTGGCAAACACCGTCAGACGAATAACCTCGGTAGGCTCGTCAAGCTCTATAAGCGGCGAAGTAAACTGTGAATAAACACCCTTGTTCTTGAAACAGGGACTCGTCTCTTTCGAGAAAGAGTACTGCCAAGGCTCGGTGGCACCTACTGTCAGTGCCGTAAACAATGCAAATAACATTGTAAGTAGTATAGACCTTCTCATAAAAATATAATTTAAATATTTTATTATCAGCACATTCGTCAATGCAAGCAAAAAAACTTTTCAAAGAAAAATTCTCCAAAAAAAGCGCTTACACCCTTTAATTTGCGAATTTACAAATAAAAATCAATTTTAATTATAGTTGTATCATTTTTTGTTTACAACAGAGTAAACAAAAACAAAATAAAAAGGTTGCGTCCTATATTTAGGGCGCAACCAATAGAAAGTATAGCGATAAAAAACTTAAAGTTTTATTTTCACAGCCTTATCGCCCACGCGAATTATATAAACACCCTTATCGAGAGTAATCTCCTCGCCATCGTAGCTATCGATTATTTTAACAAGCGCACCGCTCGCAGTGTAAACAGCGACCTCTTTACCCTCGGCAGCAGTAAACTGAATAGCACCTGCTGTTACTTCAAAGGTGGGAACATCCTCTGTTACATCCTCGATGTCTGTTGGGTCAAATTCAACGATATTTGTGAATTTATTCCAATAGTCAGCAGCCTTGTAAGCATCAAGCGACCCTTGTGGAACATACAACGTTGCCCTATAATTGCTAAAAGCATATCTGCTAACATTAATCGGAGTTTCATTAAATAAATAGACACTTGTAAGTGCGCTGCAACCCATGAACGCACCCTCTCCTATGCTTGTAACGCTGTTACCGATTGTAACGCTGGTAAGGCTACCGCAACTATAGAACGCTCTGTTTCCTATGCTTGTAACGCTGTTGCCGATTGTAACGCTTGTAAGGCCGCTGCAACCATAGAACGCATAGTCTCCTATGCTTGTAACGCTGTTGGGAATTGTAACGCTTGTAAGGCCGCTGCAACCATAGAACGCTCTGTTTCCTATGCTTGTAACGCTGTTGCCGATTGTAACGCTTGTAAGGCCGCTGCAACCCTCGAACGCATAGTCTCCTATGCTTATAACGCTGTTGGGGATTGTAATGCTTGTAAGGCCGCTGCAACCCATGAACGCATAGTATCCTATGCTTGTCACGCTGTTTGGGATTGTAATGCTTGTAAGGCCGCTGCAACCATAGAACGCTTCCTCTCCAATAACATAATTTTCTCCATTGTAATTTGCTGGCAAACTTAATTGTGTAGCATTGCCTATGTAACCACACAATGTATTATCGCCATTAATTTTACCAAATACAAAATCTCCTTCTATTTCTATAGAGACATTGGAGGCATTGGAGGCATTTATTACAATAGCTGCATAATAGCCTACAAAGCCATTACTTGATGAGCCTTTAAATACATTCAAATTAGATAAGTTTATAACTGTTTTAAGGCTGCTGCAACCATAGAACGCGCTCTGTCCGATGCTTGTAACACTGTTGGGGATTGTAATGCTTGTAAGGCCGCTGCAATTTTGAAACGCATAATTTCCAATGCTTGTCACGTTGTCGTGGATTACTACACTTCTAAGATTATCATATCCTACAAACACTTCATTTTTTATCTCTGTAATCTCTTTAGGAATAACAATATCTCTAAGTAATTCTCCATTTAAATAAAATTCTCGAGCATAATTCAAGGGATTAGACCACGAACCCAGCTCCATATTACACCATGCAACAAGATCATTTATATAAACGCTGGTAAGGCTGCTGCAACCATCGAACGCTCTGTTTCCTATGCTTGTAACGCTGTTGCCGATTGTAACGCTTGTAAGGCCGTCGCACCAACCGAACGCATAGTCTCCTATGCTTGTAACGCTGTTACCGATTGTAACAGATTTTAATTTTGTATTTCCATTGAACGGAGAATATCCATATAGGGAACCTGATTTATAGTTAATGTTGCGTCCTAAATACAGTGTTTCTATTTGGCAATCATAGAACTCATATATAGAAAGAGTTGTTTTTCCATCTTCTATGCGTAGGTCTTTTAAAGAAGTGCAATCATCGAATGCACCTTCTCCTATGCTTGTAACGCTGTTAGGGATAGTAACACTTTTAAGGCTGCTGCAATAAGAGAACGCCCATTCTCCTATGCTTGTAACGCTGTTAGGGATTGTAATGCTTGTAAGGCTGCTGCAATTTTGGAACGCATAGTCTCCTATGCTTGTCACGCTGTTACCGATTGTAACAGATTTTAATTTTGTATTTCCATTGAACGGAGAATATCCTGTTTCATATTTAATATTACGCCCTAAATACAGTGTTTCTATTTGGCAATCATAGAAATCATATATAGAAAGAGTTGTTTTTCCATCTTCTATGCGTAGGTCTTTTAAAGAAGTGCAATCATCGAACGCATCGTATCCTATGCTTGTCACGCTGTAATTCTTTCCATTGTAACTTACGCTTGAAGGAATTACGACATCTCCCGAGTATTCATTTGAATACGAAAAGGAGTAATTCCCTTTGTAAGTAACCTCCACCGTTAAATTTGTCTCGTCGGTTACATTGTAAAAAATGCCATCCACCTCAAAGTTGTGGGCACTCGCTGCTACACTGCATAGCAGCGCAACCATTGCAACAAACAGATACTTTAAACTAAAGCTGTTCATAAATTATTTCTTTTAATCATTATTTATTCCTTTAAAAAATACGAAGCGCAGGAGCTTTTAATAATTCTTAAGCCCAAAAATCACAAAACCCCTAAAAAACTGTGTAAAATTAAGAAGAAATAATTTGCAATGCAATAATATAATAATATTATATATACATACAATCTATTATGTAGAAGACTAATCTATAGCCCCTTAGGCCACCGGTAGAGGATATATACAAAAAAAGCGAGAGTCCTAAGCTTCTGCCTGGAACTCTCGCTCGAAAAAAAGCGGCGATGACCTACTCTCCCACAACTTAATGCAGTACCATCGGCGCGGGTGGGCTTAACTTCTCTGTTCGGGATG
>SUXQ01000014.1 GCA_015060905.1 Bacteroidales bacterium
CCGGAATCGACGACATTACCCCTGAGCAGCCTTTCATGCGTTACATTTACAACATTAATGGTCAGCGTGTGAATGAATTGCAAAAGGGTATCAATATTATTGATGGCAAAAAGATACTGAACAAGTAATCTCAAGCAGATTTTTTCAAAAGACTAGGGTGGGCTATTCGTGGTTCACCCTTCTTTTTTGAAAATAGGTAAATAACATAAATTCTTTAATTATATTTACGGCAATAAACTATTGTTTTTATATATGATTTTGCTTACCTTTGTCGTACGACGAAGGTAAGTTTGTTTTTTCTATAACTTTAAATTATGAACGATAGTATAGCTCAGTTGGCTGTTTGGATTTCTAAGCATAAGTACCTTTTTGTTACTATTGCTTTTCTTGTTATTATTGTCTTTCTCGACGAGAATAATATGATGAAACATATACAGAATAAACGCGAGATTGCCACACTTGAGTCCGAAAAGGCTGAATTGCAGAGAGAGTTTGACGAACTGTCACGTAAACTCGAAGAGCTTGACGCCGACCCTATACTTATAGAAAAGATTGCTCGCGAACGTTACGGAATGCATAAGCCCGGGGAAGAGATTTTTATTTTTGACGATTAATCTGTTACAGAAAATGAAGATACGTGAAATACTTGCAATGTTAGGTGCTACATTGTTGCTCGCAGGCGCAGTGCTGAAAATGTCGTATGGTGATGTTGCCTCGTATATCTATACGCTGGGCGCAACATTATTTGCGGCGATGCAGTATCTGGGCAGGGAGCGCGGTGGGAACTTTGCGGTGCGTCGTCTTGTTACAATGCAGACAATAGGCTCCTTTGCACTTGTGACTGCCGGGGTGCTTATGTTTACGCACCACAGAAACGAATGGATGGTTGCAATGACAATAGGCGCGTTGCTCGAACTTTATACCGTATTTCGAATCCCCTCGGAAATGGGAAAGTAGCTATTAATGTTTCCTAAAAACATGGAATTTATGGAAAAGCAGGCTCTGTATATTAAAAGCATCGAGATTGAATCTCTTTGGAACAACCGCAAACATATTTTGTGGAATTTGCGTCCCGACGTGAATATTCTCAGTGGTAGCAACGGATTGGGAAAGAGCACTATAATTAACCGCTCGGCAACCCATCTTGATATATTGCGCACGCACCGCCTTTCGGCTTCACCCGAGGATGGTGTACGTTTCGTTTTTTATCCCGAGGATGCGAATATCATAAATTTCGATGTTATACGCAGTATCGACCGTCCGGTGCTCAACAGCGACCTTCTCGAGAAAATGTCCGATGCTAATGTTCGCACCGAACTTGATTGGCAGCTTTATCAGTTGCAGCGCCGCTACCTTAACTATCAGGTAAATATAGGCAACCGCATCATCCGCATGCTTACTTCCGGCACCCCCGAGGAGCAGATGAAGGCCGGGGAACTTTCCAAGCCCAAGACTCTCTTTCTGGACATGATAGACGAACTTTTCCGCGAGACGGGAAAGACGATAGTCCGCGACAGTAACGAAATTTTCTTCATGCAGTATGGCGAGAAAATTACCCCATATATGCTATCCTCGGGCGAGAAGCAGATGCTGGTGATACTGCTTACGGCACTTGTGCAGGATGGTCGTCCCGGGGCATTGTTCATGGACGAGCCGGAAATTTCCCTGCATATAGAGTGGCAGCAACGTCTCATCACCCTCATACGCACATTGAATCCCAATGCTCAGATAATTTTATGTACACACTCCCCCGCAATAATAATGGACGGATGGGTAGATGCTGTAACAGAAATTGCCGATATTACGCAGTAAGATACAATCCCATTGCACCCACCCCCTTAAAAAAGGAGGCAATCGCTATTTGCTATGAAACATAAACCTCTGACGAAATATCTGAACTCCGACTTTGTGGCGGCAGCAAATGCTCTACGCCCCAAGAAGGCGCGTCACCGCATAGTGGCGTATGTCGAGAGCTACGAGGATATTTCCTTTTGGCGGGCGCTGTTCGATGAGTTTGAAAATGAAAAAGTTCATTTCGAGGTAATGTTACCCGCGCGCACCAGCCTGTCAAAAGGCAAAAAACAGGCTATGATGAATATGCTCGGCTCGGCATTCGGCAGCAATATGATAGCTTGTGTGGACAGCGATTATGATTATCTTTTGCAAGGAGCAACCGACACTTCGCGTCGCATGATAGAGAGCCCCTACATACTGCATACATACGCCTATGCAATAGAAAATTACCAATGTTACGCCGAGAGTCTGCATCAAGTTTGTGTACACAGCACTCTTAATGACACGAAGCTTCTGGATATTGCAGAATTCATGAAAATGTATTCCCGTATATGTTTCCCGCTCTTTCTGTGGAGTATAATGCTCTATCGTGCGCACGACCTTTCTACAATGCCACTTCTGAAATTCAGCGAGATTGTACGCCTTACATCTTTCAATCTTGGGCACCCCGAGCAATCGCTCCGCCAACTGAATCAGCGTGTGAAGCACAATCTTTCAATACTCTCGCGCCGTCGCCCCGACCTTCGCGGAAAATTAGACTCTCTAAAAGCCGAGCTTCTTAAATTGGGTGTTACCGAGGATACTACCTATCTTTATATACAGGGGCATCATTTGGTGAATGGCGTTATTATGCGCATCCTTAACCCTTTGTGCCGCAGCCTGCGCCATGCACGCGAAGAGGAGATTCAGCGTCTGGCCTATCATCGTGTGCAGTATACAAATGAACTTTCGGCCTATCGCAACAGTCAGTGTGACGTAGCATTAGCCTTGCGGCGTAATACGAATTACAAGGATTGTCCGCTGTACGAGAAACTGCGTGCCGACGTTCGTCGTCTGCTCGAGAATATCAAAAAATAGCTATTTGTAAATTGAACTTATGAAAAGGATACTTTCATTTTTTGCTACTCTTTTTGTGCTTACGGCCTTTGCCCAACCGATGAAGAGTATTATGGAATATGGTGTTTCGCCGTCGAACAGTCCCGAAGAGAATCGCGTCAATTTGCAACGGGCAATAAACGAAGCGTCCCGGTCGGGTGCTGCGCTGTACGTCGAGCCTGTCGCCGGCGGCTACCCTGTGGCTGCGGGAATAATTCTCAAGCAGAATGTATCTTTGATAGGGGCGCATGGCCCTGTCGGCAGGGGCACAAAAGACCCCGAGCGTCAGGCTCCGGTAGGCTCACTATTTGTAATTACCGATAGCTCTGCGCCGTTTATAACCGTAGAGTCGGCCACTCAACTGCGTGGCATACAATTTTATTACCCCGAGCAGAGCCACAATGACCCGGCGAAGATTATTGCCTATCCGCCCACCATACAGGTCAGCCGGACGAAAAAAGTAGAGGGGGTGACACTCTCCTCGCTCACATTCTTCGGTGAGTATATGGCTATGGATTTTAATGCCAGCCGCAGTAACCCCTGCGAGCAGATTCTTTTCGAGCATTGCTACGGCTATCCGCTCGGCGGAGAGTTTATCCGCATAGACTATTGTTACGATATTCCCCGCATACTACATTGCCACGTGAATCCTGCCAATATGCGTCAGTTTGGACGTTCATTCTCGCGCAGCGTGGTCGATGCTGTGGTTGCAAGGCCCACTTTTTCATATGCCATCGACCACACAGATAATGCTCAAATGATTGATGTGTTTACTTTTGGCGTTCATGGGGGAGTGTTTCTTGGAGAATATAGTTACGGACAACTGACAAATTTTAATCTCGATTGTGTCAGTGTGGGTATTCACAAGAAAGGAGCTTCGACTTTTAATCGTAATTGGCAGATTGCGCAAGGCTCTATAATTGCCAATGTTAAAGGTTGCGCCGATGCTATTCATCCTATCATCATCGAGGGACAAGGGCACACTGCTATTAGCAACGTCGAGGCTTTCTCGGGCCCTAACGGCGCATTGACGACCGATGGTTACTCCGATGATTTTCTGCTTGTGCGTGGCGACAAACTGCTGACTGTCAGTCTTTTCGGCTGTCGTATGCGTAACTATCGGGCAGAAAGTCCCGTTACGATAGAGAATCCTAAGGCTCGCATCGAGGCGGTTGCGTGTGTCGATAAAAATGAGGAGTTTTTCTCTCTGAAAAAATAATATATTTGCGGTTGTCCATAAATGCAACCAACTAATCTTATTTTTATATATTTTTGCCTAAAATAGATGTAACAGTAACAAAATTTAGAATAATGAAACAATTAAGAATCTTTTCGGCACTCTTTATGTGCCTTTTCGCGCTTAGCTTTGCTGCGTGTAGTAAAGACGATAGTGGCTCAGACTATATAACCGTAACTCCAGAAGAACTATATTTCGAATCAGATGTTGCTAGTGACACTCTTGATGTAGAAAGTAGTGGAGAATGGTCTGTTGCAAATGTACCCACCTGGATTCAAGTAATGCCGTTGCTTGGAAATAATGGTGACAAACTAGTAGTTACAGTTTCTAAAAACAGTACAATCGATGAGCGTACAGCCGTATTGTCAATTACATGTGGTGATGCCAATGTCACAGTAAATGTGATACAATATGGCAACATAGATACCGATTATGTAGAACTAGGATTTGATACTCCCGGGGTTTCTTATATATACTCAGAGTCAACAGGTAATCTATCAGTTACTTATAGTGGTGTATCTGTTCCAGCAGTAAAGACCGGTTCTGCCATTGTACTTCCTGCGCAATATGATTATGACATACGAGTGGTGGAAAATTGTACCTCCAAAGGAAATAGTATAGAGATGACCACAAGAGAGGGTAATATGTGTAATCTTTTTAAAAATGTAAAGTTTACGCTTTCTACCAACCCTAATGCAACGCGTAACGTTGTTGGCGAACGTGTCTTTTCTCCTTTTTCATGCGGTTATCATGATGAACAAGGAGTTTATCATGAACTTTACAAAAAAGATACTCGTGCCGATTACACAGTAAACTATGACCTATGGCGTTTTACCTCTGATTTTAGCGGAGCAAATATATGTCAGGGAGCAGGCGGCTCGCTTCGTTGGGATAAATGTATTTTTGATGCAGGTCTGCAAGGTGCATTCTCTTTTGATTTTGGTATAGGCAATCTAAAAGAGTTTAGTTATAATATTACAGGAAATGTAGATTTAGATATGCTGTTGCGCTATAGTTATAGTGCCTCGTATAGTGATAGTGGCGATGAAATAATACAGAAAAATGTAATAAAGCCAATAGTGCTAAAATTTAGGGTAGGAGTTGTAGTAATACCCGTTATAATAGAAACCGATTTGTGTAAGTCGCACTCTTTCGAAGCAAATGGCAAACTCGATGTGACAACCGGTGTAAAAAGTAGCAATAAATTAAGCGTAGGTCTTGCTTGGAGGCAAGGTAGTGGTTTTACAGTAAACGAACCGGTTTCTTCTTCTGAATTTTCGGTTTATTCTCCAACATTAGAGGCAGAAGCTTCAATGGTATCAAAAGTGTCATATTATCCTCGTGTCGAGGTAAAACTTTTTAAATTCTCCGGCCCTTGGTTGGAGCCTCGTCCTTATCTAGAGGATGAACTTAATGTCGGTATGCGAGTTTCCTCTGATGGTAAAAAATATGCAGGGTGGAGAGCAGATTTGAATGGAGGAATTGATATGCGCTTTGGTATCGATTTAGGATTTGGAAAGTGGGAACGAGAGGTTTGGTCTTCCGAAGTAAAGAATCTAGTAGAAAAGGACTTTTTCGAGGCACCTAAGCGAATAACAAAAATATCTCCAGATAATGGAAAAGAACTAAACAAAGGCGAGAGTGTAACAGCCGAGTTCCTTGTAGAGTCCTATTGCTCGTTGACAAATAAGTACTATCCTTGCCCGTTGGCACTTGTTTCGTTTGATGCACAGTGTGGCAAGTTGAGCGACGAGCAACTTGTTACAGATTCAGTAGGAAAGGTAAAAATCAAGTGGACTCCCGACCCCGATGAAAAAGAAGAGTTTTCAGTAGCGACAAGGTCGCAGAATTTTATGGAGTGTACCCTTACCGCCTCTATTATCGATAATGTGGGTGCTGTAATAAATAGTGCAGAATTAATAGCAAAAATAGAAAAAGGCCTTTGTCCCGACGATAACCACCCTCATATGATTGACCTTGGCTTGCCCAGTGGTTTGAAATGGGCATGCTGCAACGTAGGTGCAAACAGCCCCGAGGAGTATGGCGACTACTTTGCATGGGGCGAAACAGAGCCTAAAAGTACATATACAGAAGAGAATTGTAAAACCGTTCCAAAATACAATGGAAATATTTATATACCTGCCGCTGCATTTGAAGATGCAGCAACAGCCAATTGGGGCGGCAGTTGGCGAATGCCTACAGAAACTGAAATGAAAGAATTGAGGAATAACTGCGAAGTATGGTGGATAGAGGACGATGGCATAGTGGGAGTGGCGTTAACAAGTAGGTTAAATGGTAATGGTATCTTCATTCCCGCTGCGGGCTATCACTCCTATTCGTCGCACCACTGTGGTGACGAAGGTTGCTGCTTTTGGAGTTCTACGCCTTACGACGAAGATAGTTATTATGCGTACAGCTTATACCTAGGCATTGTCGGCGGCGGTACGGATGCCCGCTACTGCGGGCTTAGTGTGCGGCCGGTCTCAAAGTAATTTACAAAGCGCAGCGCGTTCAATTTATTTAATTTATTGCATCGGGGCATAAAGAAGCCCCGATGCTTTTTATGTTATAATCTTTTATTATGTTTATTGAGGAAAAAGTTGCCTTAATTTGGTGCTTACTTTTATATTCAACAGCAGTTTTTACCCTTAATCTTTTGTTGCTAATTTATAGGTAGTCGTTTCTGTCTCACCCTTTTGGCGCCCAAAAGGGTGCAAAAGGCACAGCGCAGACAAAATGCAGTCACTTGCTCCTCTGCTCACGAATTTTCGCTGGGCGAAAATATTGCCTTCGGCGAACTTCGGCTGCGCTCGCTTATGATTGCAAGCAAGCTTGCATTCTACTCGCTGGCACGAACTTTGCCTCGTTCGTCGTTCGCTTGCCGGCAACTTTCCCTTGATAGTCGCGGGATGCGCAAGTTTGGCCACGCTTACAGCGCGTCAGAAAACTTGCACCTCTTTTCCACGCCTATCTGCGGCCGTTGCCTGTGATTTTGACAACGCTGTATTTTTTTGAAGTAACCGTTGGCAACCATTGAGTGGAGCATTGCTTGGTTGGTGCGCATTAAGCTTTTAGGCAAACGGCGTCAATGATTTTTGGAAAAGCGTGAAAGTTTGTGCAAGCGAGTGAGTGGAAGTTTGCTTACACTTACAACGAGCGTAGCCGAAGTTCGCCGAAGGCAATGCTCTTTCCGTGTGCCGGGGCTTTGGTACTTTGGCCGCCAAAGTACATAATAGAAAATACAACCATTAAAATTTCAACCACAAGCAAAGGGTAAAATAGACCGTAAATATAAAGATTGAAAATCCTCAATAAACATAATTGAGAAATTCCTTTATTTTATCACCCATGCACTATTATGCGCCTTTGTAGCTTGGGGATTATAGTTAAGCGACTCTTTGCTTGGAATTAATACCTTGTAACTCTTTCGGGCAGTGTTTTTTGCGCTCGTCGAGCGTATCCACGGGTTGGCGTCGCGCAGCTGCATAAAGTTAAGACCGTTGTTTTTGGCAATGTCAGTAAAATTAATAACGGCGTCATCCACTTCAATGGTGTCTGCCATTGTCATAGGGGGGTAAAGGTCGCTGCTCCTCAGCAGGAATCCATAGCGTGCAGGGTCCGAGAATATCAGTTTCGCAGTGAGTATTCTGAATATGTACCGCGACGTTTCGGGTAGCAGGCAGGTGTTTATGGCTTTTGTCTCCTTTTGCGATGTCAGACGTTTATTAATGCCCGCTTCGCCTGCATTGTGGCTTGCGGCAACAGTAAGCCAGTCGCCAAAGGTTTTATATGAATTTTTAAGGTAGCGGCATGCTGCGCGTGTCGATTTTTCTATGTTGTATCGTTCGTCGATGGAATTATTTACCTCAAGGCCATACTGCTTGCCTGTTGCGGGCATAAACTGCCACAGGCCGGCTGCGCCTACTGCCGAGCGGGCATAAATGTCACCGTTGCTCTCTATAATCATCAGATATTTAAAGTCGTCGGGCAACCCCTGCTTTTTTAATATAGGCTCAATCACCGGGAACAGGCGATTGGCGCGTTTAAGCATCAACTGTGTGTTTATGTGCGAGTAAGTGAATGTAAGAATCTCCCTGTCCATGCGCTCTCTAATGTCGCATCGTGTAAGGTCGATATTTTCCCCGGCAAATTCGATACTCGCGGGAACTTGTGGCGATGTTACATTGTAAGGAACTTGTGAACGTGGGGAATTTTGCTCGTCATTTGCCTGATGGCTTTGCAGAAAATGTGTACCTATGAAAAATATTGCGGCTGTTAATGTGCAGCTTATAAATGTATTCAGTATGTCTTTTTTTCTCATTGTTATTAGAATCCTTCTTTTTTTGTAATACAAAAGTAGCCTATTTTGCTGCAAATAACAAGCACTTTTGTTGATTTTCATTGCTTTTTTTTGTTCCTTTGCAAAATAATTGACAGAGAAGAGTTCTGCATGCAACGATGTTTGCAACCACCGATGCTTGATGCGTCGAACAGTAATATTATTTATTGGGTAATATGGAGGAATTTGAATTGATTGCAAAGACCTTTCAAGGTCTCGAAGAGGTGCTCGCCAAAGAATTGGTAGGGCTTGGTGCCAATAATGTGCAGATAGGCCGTCGTATGGTCTCTTTCACAGGAAACAAAGAAATGATGTATAGAGCCAATTTCTGTCTGCGTACGGCGGTGCGTATTCTCAAGCCCATCGTTCGTTTCAAGGCATCAAATGCCGATGAGGTTTACGAGAAGGTGAAGGCCATGAATTGGGACGAGTATATGGATTGGGGCACAACTTTTTCGGTAGACTCTGTTGTTTACAGCGATGTGTTCCGTCACTCCAAATTTGTAGCCTATCGTGTGAAAGATGCTATTGCCGATTATTTTAACGAAAAATATGACAAGCGTCCTTCGGTAAGAATAAATAACCCCGACCTTATGTTCCACATACACATTGCTCAAGAGGAGTGCACATTGGCCTTCGATAGCTCGGGTGAGTCGTTGCATCGTCGCGGATACAGGGTCGAGACAGGCGCAGCGCCCATTAACGAGGTTCTTGCCGCAGGCTTGATAATGCTCACAGGGTGGAGCGGCGAGTGTGACTTTATAGACCCAATGTGTGGCTCGGGAACATTGCTCATAGAAGCGGCTCTTATCGCTCGAAACGTTGCTCCCGGCATTTTCCGTAAAGAGTTTGCGTTTGAAAAGTGGCGCGACTTTGACAGCGAACTTTTCAGCAGCATATACGAAGATGACTCGAAAGAGAAAGAATTTTATCACAAAATATATGGTTACGACGTTGATGGTCGCATGGTAGGTTGTGCCCGCCGCAACGTAAAGTCGGCAATGATGACAGACTGCATAGAGATTGAGTGTCGCGATATTAAGGATTTTCAAGAGCCTGAAGGCAGAGCCATGATGGTTGTCAATCCCCCTTACGGCGAGCGTCTCGTGTCTGACAATCTTCTTGCAACATACAAAATATTGGGCGAGCGTCTGAAACATGCATTCTCGGGCAACGAAGCTTGGATTATAAGCAGCAGTTACGATTGCTTCGACCAGATAGGTCTTAAGGCTTCGGCGCGTATCCCCTTGTATAATGGTGACCTTGACTGCGAATTCCGCAAGTTTGAACTTTTTCAAGGAAAGTACAGCGGATTCCGCGACGAGGGTAACGCCCTGCAGAAAGACTTTGCTCCGCTGAAAAGAAAGTCACGCCTTACAGGCCTTGATGGCGAGCCTAAAGGTGCCCGCCGCGAACGTGAGGCAGGCGAGCGCAGCGCGGACATGACCCCCGAGGATATTGCAGCAATGAAACGTCGCCGTGTGCTCGAGTCCTACTTAAAATCGCGCAACGATAGAAAGCCCCGCCCCTCGCGCCCGAAGGATATTAACCGCGAGGAACGCAGCGAGGCACCGCGCAGCAACGATAAGCCCCGTCGCGACGCAAAGCCTTCGTTCGGCAGCCGCGACAGAAAATCATCTTACGGAGGAGCAAAAAGCAGCAGAGACTTTAAAGGTGGTCGCTCATCATCGTCCCGCCGCGACGGAACCGGAAAAAATAACAGAAACGATAAAAGAAAAAAATAACAGACTATGAATATATTGCTTTTAGGTAGCGGTGGACGCGAACATGCACTTGCATGGAAAATAGCTCAAAGCCCCAAAGTAGAGAAATTGTATATTGCCCCGGGTAACGCAGGAACCTCGCAAGTGGGCGAGAATGTGGCAATCTCAGTATGTGATTTTGAGAAAATTGCCGAATTTGTCCTTGCTAACAACGTGTCGATGGTGGTGGTTGGTCCCGAGGACCCGTTGGTAAAAGGTATTTACGACTATTTTAACGGTGACGAGCGTCTGCGCGAAATTGCAGTCGTCGGCCCCGGCCGCGACGCTGCACAGCTCGAGGGTAGCAAAAGTTTCGCAAAAGAATTTATGCAGCGCCACTCAATCCCCACTGCTGCTTACCGCTCGTTCGACGGCACACAGCTTGAAGAGGCATACAGCTTCCTCGAAACACTAAAGGCCCCGTATGTGCTCAAGGCTGACGGCCTTTGCGCCGGAAAAGGCGTACTTATCGTTCCCACACTCGACGAGGCAAAAGCCCAACTGAAAGAGATGTTCTCGGGAATGTTCGGTAACGCTTCGGCAACGGTAGTAATTGAGGAGTTTCTCGACGGAATAGAGTGTTCGGTGTTTGTGCTTACCGATGGCAAGGATTATGTGATTCTTCCCGAAGCAAAAGATTACAAACGCATAGGCGAGGGTAACACCGGCCTTAACACCGGGGGAATGGGCTCAATATCTCCCGTCCCCTTTGCCGATGCTGCGTGGATGCGCAAGGTCGAGGATAGAATCATCCGTCCCACAGTAGAGGGACTTGTAAAAGATAATCTTCTTTACAAAGGCTTTATCTTCTTCGGCCTTATAAACGTCGAGGGTGAGCCTATGGTTATAGAATACAACGTAAGAATGGGCGACCCCGAGACTGAGTCGGTGATGTTGCGTTTGAAGAGTGACATTGTAGAGCTTTTCGAAAAGGTGGCAGCAGGCACTCTTTCCGGAACAACAGTCGAGTTTGACGAGCGTACAGCAGTGTGTGTGATGCTCGTGTCGGGCGGTTACCCCGAGGCTTACGACAAGGGCTTTGAAATGACCGGCCTTGAAAATGTTACGGGCAGCGTGCTTTTCCACGCGGGAACAGCCGAGAAAGATGGCAAGGTTGTAACAGCCGGCGGTCGTGTGATGGCTGTAAGCTCATATGGTAAGAATCGTGACGAGGCTCTTGCTGCTTCTTTCGAGTCTGCCGGAAAAATAAATTTTGAAAAGAAATATTTCCGTAGCGACATTGGCTTCGACTTATAGAACATCCGCTCAAAAACGTATTGCAGACGGCAGATACACTGCCGCTGCATTGTTTATCTGCTCCCTGATATTTTGGGGAGCAGGTGCTTTATTTGACACAACTGTCGAGGCAAAATATTTACCAACGTGGGTGTTGCAGTTATTTGCCGATTGTAATGTTTATTTGTATCGTTTCGTTTCGTTGCTGTTTTCTTTGCTTACTGCTTTTCTGATGGCTTCTTACGTCATTCTCGAACGGCGAGTATCGTGGCAGTTGAGTATGTTGATGTTTGTGACGGCGGCAGCGTTTAATGTGCTGCCCGATGCGTCGGCATTTTTTACAATGTTGTTGCCGGTGGTGGTTATGGGCTTGCTTTTTCGTTGCGATGCTTCGGGTAATATTGTTCACGAGCTTTACGCGCTTTTTGCGATAACTGCATCTTTTGCTTTGTTCTTTCCGCAAATTACAATATTGCTGCCTTTGTTGTTGCTCTATCCGGCTATGGGTGGCAAACTGTCGCCGAAGGCTTTCTTTGCTTCTCTTTTGGGTGTTGCGACGCCTTTGTGGGTGGCGGTGGCGTTAATATATCTTTTTCCGTCGCTATATTCGTTTGCCGATTATTTAAAGGTGTTTTTCGCTACTTTGTGGCAACAACCTCGCGTGGTTCTGTCACCTGCGATGCTGTTGATGTTTGTTGCCGAATTTGTGGTTGCACTTCCTGCGATGGTTCATTTTTTTGTAACCGCTTCGATTGGTCGCACGTATTTGCGTCGGCGTATGATTTTTTGTATAGTGTCGAACGTTGTGCTGTGGCTCGCAGGGTGGTTGTTGCCCGAGTTTCTTGTGCTCTTTTTTATTTGGCGATTGCCGGTATATTCGTTGTTGTCGGCTTATGTTTTTTCGGCGTTGCCACCGAAATTTTCAAATGCATATATAATATTGTCGCTCTTGTTGTGGACAACATCAATAGTTATTGGAATATGGATTGGTTAGTGGAATTTTTAAGCGGTTACGGATATTTGGGCATGGGCATCGGGGCGTTTATTGCCGGCTCGGTGCTGCCTATGGCCAGCGAGGTGTTGCTTGTGATTTTTTTGGGGATGGGATTAAGTCCTGTACTTTTGCTTATTTGGGCTACTGTTGGAAACACTATCGGGGGGTTCACTTGTTATTATATGGCTCGTCTTGCCAAACGCGAGTGGGTAGAGAGATTTTTTCATGTTTCGCCCCGACAGATAGCGCGTGCCGACAGAGTAGTGCAGAAAGTAGGTGTTTGGGCGGCTTTTCTCTCTTTTGTCCCTCTGCTTGGTACAGCAATATTGTTGCTGTTGGGCTTTATGAGGGTCAGCCCTTTGAAAATTTCCGTTACAATGACTGCGGGAAAATTATTGCGTTACCTTATAGTTGTACTATCATATACAGGCGTTGTCGAGCTGTTTTTTTAGGTAAAATAACAAATTTTTATGCAGAAGATTCTTTTATATATTATTTTAGTTGTAACGCTTTTTGTAGGCTGTGTTTCGGGTAATGATGTTTCTCGTCCCACTCTTGCTGTTACAATAGAGCCTTATCGTTATATTGTCGAGGCTGTTGCCGGTGAAAAGTGGGAGGTTGTCAGCGTTGTTCCTAAGGGAAATAGTCCCGAGACGTTCGACCCTACGCCCGGGCAGATGATGAAGCTGGGAAAATGCGAAGCTTATTTTTTGGTTGGAGGATTGGGCTTCGAGGAGTCGTGGGTTGAGAAAATAAAAGAGGTGTATCCGGCGTTGCCGTTTGTGGATACTTCTTCGGGTATTTTGCGTGTGGACGACGATCCTCATTTATGGACGTCACCCGATAATATGGTTGTTATTGCCCGGAATGTATGTGCAGCCTTGTGTCGTATGGATACTTGCGATGCAACAGGGTATAAGGCTCGCTTGCAAGCGATAGAAAAGATGATAGCCGCTACCGATACTTCCATCCGTCGCAAACTTGCCGATGCTTCGTCTCGCAGCTTTCTTGTGTTTCACCCTTCACTGACGTATTTTGCCCGTCTTTACGGCATTAATCAGATTGTCCTCGAAGAGCATGGAAAAGAACCGTCGGCGGCACATGTTAAACATGTTATAGACGAGGCGCGCAGTAGAGGCGTACGCAATGTGCTTGTGCAAGCGGAATTTGATAAAAATCATGCTGCTGTCGTTGCTCGCGAACTTAATGCTACGTTGCAGACAATAAATCCTTTAAGTTACGACTGGCACGGCGAAATGTTGCATATTGCCGACTGTTTGAATAAATGATGAACAATAAATTGGTTGAAATATCAGGGGTACATTTTTCTTATAACTCTTCCCCGCTGCTGACGGATATAAACCTTTGTATCCGCGAGGGGGATTTTGTGGGCGTCGTTGGTGCCAATGGCAGCGGTAAGACTACGCTTGTGAAACTATTACTCGGTCATCTTGTTCCGCAAAAAGGCACTGTACGCTATTATAGTAACGGCGAGTCTGTTGCGGCTCCGTCGATAGGCTATCTGCCGCAATATTCGGCAGTGGATAAGCGCTTCCCTCTCTCTGTCCGCGAGGTTGTGGAGACGGGGCTTCTGACGCGGCGTAAAATGTGGGGGCCGATTATCTCTTCGGACGACCGTCGCCGCGTAGATGCTACTTTGGAACAGATGGGTCTTTCGAGGCTCTCGTCTGTGCCCATCGGTAACCTCAGCGGTGGCGAATTGCAAAAAACAATTCTTGCTCGTGCCATTGTTTCTTCTCCCCGTCTGTTGCTATTGGACGAGCCTGACACTTATCTTGATTCTTGTTCGCAAGAGCGTCTTTATGAACTTCTGAAGGAGATAAATAAAAATTGTGCCATACTGCTTGTCAGTCACGATGTTTCGACTGTTTCGGAAAAATGTAATTTTGTTGTTTCTGTTAATCGCACTTTGAGGGTGCAGGGCAAAAAATAGGAAAAGCGCATTTATCCCTTTCTTTTTCGATGGCAGCTATCGAAAATATCTGTTAAAACTCCCATCTTTATAGTAATAAGGTTGTCTACCTTTGCAAAAATTTTGCAGAAACGGTGGTTTTTGCTCTAAAAAATTTTTTATGGTAGAATTTTTCACTAATATGTTTGCGGGTAATCCCGCACAATGGGGCGGTGGCGTTGCTCACTCGGTGTTAATACTCTCGTTAGTGATAGCCTTTGGGGTAATGTTGGGCAAAATAAAAATTGCCGGTGTCTCCTTTGGTGTTACGTGGATACTTTTTGTGGGAATTTTATTCGGGCATTTGGGCTTCAATATAAACGAGCATCTTATGCACTTTGTAAAGGAGTTTGGCCTCATTCTCTTTGTATATTCTGTGGGATTGCAGGTGGGTCCCGGATTTTTCTCGGCTTTTCGCAAGGGCGGTCTTTCACTTAATGTGATTGCAATGATTGTGGTGTTTGTTGGAGTGTTACTGACTGTTGCTCTGCATTTTATAACAGGATTGCCAATAACAACGATGGTGGGTGTGCTTTCGGGTGCTGTGACAAATACTCCCGGCCTTGGTGCTGCCCAGCAGGCAGTGGGTGATATTACGGGTGGAACAGCTCCCGAAATTGCAATGGCCTATGCAGTTGCTTATCCGCTTGGAGTGATTGGCTGTATATTGTCGTTGTTGCTTATGCGTTACATTTTTCGTGTAGATGTTGCTGCCGAGGAGAATGATGCAAAATGTATAAGTGGTGGCAATGGTGAACAGGCTGTGCGCCCATTCTCGATTCTCATATGCAACGCAGCCGTCAATGGTAAATGCCTTTCCGAAATTGAGCCTTTGTTGCATAGTCGTTTCGTGGTGTCACGCATCAGCGAGGGTGGTGTGCCCGAGAATATACGCCCCGCAGCGGCCGACACTGTGCTGCATGTTGGCGACAAGGTTCTTGTAATAACAACCCCTGCTGCCGCAGAGAGTATAATAATGTTTCTTGGCGAATTGTGCGAAATGAATTGGGAAGGAACAGATACGCGTCTCGTTTCGCGTCGGGTGCTCATCACAAAGCCCGAACTTAACGGAAAGATGCTCTCCTCGCTGAAAATTCGTAACAATTTCGGCGTAAATATCACTCGTGTGAATCGTTCGGGAGTAGACCTTGTGGCGAATCCTCACTTGCGTCTGCAGATGGGCGACCGTGTGACTATCGTGGGTAGCGAACTGTCGATTGCACACGCCGAAAAGGTTCTTGGAAACTCTCTTAAGCGTCTGGACCATCCTAATCTTATACCCATCTTCATCGGTATAGCATTGGGCTGTTTGCTGGGTAGCGTGCCGTTTGTATTCCCCGGAATTCCCCAACCGGTGAAATTGGGTCTTGCGGGTGGCCCTCTTATTGTGGCTATTCTTGTCAGTCGCTTCGGTCCTAACTACAAGCTGGTAACATATACTACCATGAGTGCCAATCTGATGATACGCGAAATAGGAATATCGCTGTTCCTTGCTTGTGTGGGATTGGGTGCCGGCAGTGGCTTTGTTGATACTATTGTTAATGATGGTGGGTATGTGTGGATAGGTTACGGTGTTCTTATTACCGTCGTTCCTTTGCTTATTGCCGGCTTTGTGGCTCGCAGACTGTTTAAACTGAACTATTATACGCTTATAGGTGTACTATCGGGCTCAATGACTAATCCTCCTGCGCTTGCTTATTCGAATGAGCAGACGGGTAGCGACGCGCCTTCTGTGGGTTATGCAACTGTCTATCCTCTGACAATGTTTCTGCGTGTGCTTACGGCGCAGTTATTGATTATATTTTTTGTATAGGATATACTTTCGTAACTGAGTAATTTGACCTTCCCCATCGACTTTAACGGTTTTAAGTTGGTGGGGAAGTTTTTACTCGTCTGTTTTGTAAAGAGGAAAAAGTTGTGTATGAATCACCCCAATAAAATTCTAAAATTAATAAGGGGAATATTCAGAATTAGTGTAGACAATAATAATGAAAAAGTTTCGTTTTTCAATAAAATTGTAACTACTCCTAAATATATGGGAAAAGATAAAAGAAAAATTTTAATGGCCTTAATGCTGTTTGTAGCGTTGCTGTTTGCTGCATGTGACGTTTTAGAGACAAGAAGACCTTATCTTGAAACTGTTGTCGAGAATTATTGGAACGATTGGACTGCGAGTGGCAATGATAGTTTAAATTGTTGCATAGATTTTGCCGAGGTTGAAGGTTTCAATTGGGATACGATGCTCTATCTCTCGGGAGGATACTATTTATCAAATTATGTAAAAGATAATGGTGATATTAAGAAATATGCAGATTTGTATGCGGGAAATTCCGGTGATGAACAAGTGCTTTTTTTACTTGGCGACAGTGTTGTTCATAAAATGATTTTTACGCCGGAATTTGATTTTGACATGGAGGTTATTCCTCGGGGTATAAGCTTTTGTACAAAGAAATTATATTTTAAGCCGGGGCGTGATAATGCAAAATTTCATCTGCTAAAAAGCGGACTTAAGTATAAACTTTATCACATGGATGATACTTTCGAAGAGGAAACCTCTGTGAAGAAGGAGAATCTTTCGCCCTATGTGGGCGCATGGGAGTGGGTATCCGATGATACGCTCCCTCGCAAGGTCGATGTAGTTATTGGCGAGCGTAACGACTCTTTGTATATTGCTTTTTCGTGGAATTTCATGGATAAGGGCGAAAGTAATTACTATACTATTGATAGACAGGGCTTGCCATTGGCTTATGTGCGTATGCCGCGTCCGCAAGGGAAAGAGGTTACAATCGGAAAAATATTTAATATATTTTTAAGTGAAAATTTACCTTATGTAAAGAACTTCGAGAATATGCAACTTACTTTGCATGGAAATGATACTCTTGCATGGAACATCGAGCGAAATACTTTGTGGTCGGGTTCTCTTAAGCTTATTCGTCGCAATAATTTTAATTATAAATTCTCGCCTCATGTACTTTACATTCACGATGATATAGCTTCTTTGCAGCGTCTTGTTCGTGGCATCGAAAGTCTGGATTTTACATATTGAAAAATACCCTGCTTGCCAATTTGCAAGCAGGGTATTTTTAGATTTAATTTCTTAGGTCTGCGCCCCACATCATCTTGTCGTGCAGGGTCTTGAAAAATGTCTGCCCCTTTATTTTAATTATTTTTATAGTGTGTGGTGCTTTACGCAGCGTCAGAGTGGTATTTTCGTCGCACTCCTCGTTGCGCCCGTCGATGGCTATAAGATAGTTGTGGCTGCGGCTTACAACCTTCAGTTTAACCTCTGTGCGGTCGTTTACCACCACCGGACGGGCATTAAGGCTATGCGATGCGATGGGGGTAAGAACAAAAACGTTTGCGTCGGGGGCAATTATCGGGCCTCCCGCACTCAGCGAGTATCCCGTAGAGCCCGATGGGGCTGCTATTATTAGTCCGTCGGCCTGATAGGTGATGCACTCTTCGCCGTTGAGCGATGCTTCGATGCTTATCATCGATGAGTTGTCGTGTTTCATCACCGCAACTTCGTTAAGTGCGTATGGGTTATTCTGAAGCTCCTTGTCGGCGCTTACCTCAATTACTCCGCGCTCCTCTATGCGGTACTCCCCTCGATGCAGGCACTCGAAAAGCTCCGACACCTTATTTGCCGAGAATGAGGTCAGAAAGCCTAATCGCCCGGCGTTTATTCCCAGCAAAGGGATGTTTTTATTGCCTACGCGGTTGGCTGTGCGCAGAAAAGTACCATCACCGCCGAAACTTATGGCTATGTCTGCTTCGAAATTATCCCCGTCGATAATATCTTCGGGTTGCATGAACAATTTGCCCTCTTCGAGCAGATACTCGTAAAAAGGGCGGTCGATGATGAAACTGTCTTTCCACTCACTGATGGCGGCAAATAATTTCTCAATGTTCTCCGATTTTTTCGACTGGTGCTTATTTCCGAATATTGCAAATTTCATACATTCTCTCCTTTAGTTGTCACCTTGCAGGCTCTTTTCGCCATGCGTAACAGCAGCCCTTTTTAGCAAAATTAAACAATCGTGCCCGCTGTTCGGGGCAATTACGATGCAAAATTAAGATAAATTATTGTCTTATTTTGCTTATTTTGTCGTACTTTTGCGAAAAATACGAAATTGGAGATACTTTTACCGTATTTGACGGTTAATTTGAGTAAAAAATAACAAGATGACGAAATTAAGTGTAAACATAAACAAGGTTGCCACCATCAGAAACGCGCGTGGCGGCAACACCCCCGACCTTTTACAAGTAGCGCGCGATTGTGAACTTTACGGAGCCGATGGCATTACCGTGCATCCCCGTCCCGACGAGCGTCACGTACGTCGTGCCGATGTTCCTGCGTTGCGCGCCGTTGTTCGCAGTGAATTAAACATCGAGGGTTACCCCTCTAAAGAATTTCTCGACCTTGTGCTTAAGGCGAAGCCCAATCAGGTGACACTTGTACCCGACAAGCCCGACCAACTGACCTCTAATCACGGCTGGGACACAGTGGCCGAGCAAGAATTTTTGAAAGACGTTCTTGACGACCTGCGTGGGGCAGGCATACGCAGTTCCATTTTTATAAATGCTGACAGTTGCATGGCCGAGTATGCTGCAAAAGCCGGTGCCGACAGAGTGGAACTTTATACAGGACCTTATGCCGAGGCTTACGCTCGCAACCGCGAGGCTGCCATCGAACCTTTTCTTGAGACTGCACGCAGGGTACGTCAGTTGGGCATAGGCCTGAACGCCGGACACGACCTCAGCCTTGTGAATCTACGCTACTTTGTAGAAACAATTCCCTGGGTAGATGAAGTTTCAATAGGCCACGCCCTTATCTGCGACGCACTTTACTTGGGGCTCGAAAAAACTATTGCCGCATACAAAGATTGTTTAAAAAAATAATAAAATAAAATACAACAACTATGGTTTTAATGACACTTCTTGCACAGGCTGCAAGTGTAGCACAGGATTCTTTAATTTCTCTTACCGAGGTTGCTGCCGAGGATAGTATGAATGTTTGGGAACTTGCCGTAAAAGGCGGGTGGATAATGATTGTGTTGGCAATCCTTTCAATAATAGGCGTTTACATATTCTTTGAGCGTTTTTCGACACTGCGCAAGGCTATGCAGCGCAACCCTCTGTTCATGGAGCGCATACACGACAATATAAAAGACAACGACCTAAAGTCGGCAGCCAACTATTGCCGCAGTGAAAATACACCCCTCTCGCGCATAATCGAGCGTGGCGTAAAGAGTTTCAATTTCTCGGCATCTTCTATTCGCGAGACAATAGACAATAGTGCGAATCTCGAAATTTCCGAGCTTGAAAAAGGCCTTCCCATCCTCTCGACAATCGCAGCAGTTGCTCCCATGATAGGTTTCTTGGGAACTGTTACAGGAATGGTGCGCGCCTTCTGGGAAATGGCAAATGCCGGAAATAATATTGACGTGTCACTTCTTTCGGGTGGTATTTACGAGGCAATGGTTACAACTGTCGGCGGTCTTATCGTGGGTATTATTGCCATTTTTGCCTACAACTACCTTGTGACAATGGTCGACAAGGTGCAGAATGACATGGAGAGCGAGATTATCTCTTTCATGGAAATTGTACGCGAGAAAAAGGAGAATCTTTAAGCTAACAAAATAGAGCAGAGCTATGCTTAAAAGAAAGACAAAAACAATAGAGACATTCTCGATGTCCTCAATGACAGATATTATATTCCTGTTGTTGATATTCTTTATGATAACATCGACGATGGTTACCCCCAATGCCATAAAGGTGCTGTTGCCGCAAGGCAGCCAGCAGACCTCGGCAAAGCCTTTGGCGCGAGTAATAATAGATAAGGAACTTAACTACTACTCGGCGTTCGGCAACGAGGATGAAATGCCCATAGACCCCGAGGAAATTGCAAATTTCCTTAAGGAGTGCGCTACCGAGGAGCCAGAAATGTATGTGGCTCTGTATGCCGATGAAAGTGTTCCCTACCGCGAAATAGTAAAAGTGCTTAATATAGCCAACGAAAATAACTTCAAAATGGTGCTTGCGACACGTCGCCCCGACAAAAAGAGAAGATGAAACAGCTCAACAAAGAACAGATGCATGGAGTAGTGGGTACTATAATAGTACACATTATATTCTTGCTTATACTTCTTTTGGTGGTAATAGAGAAACCCGCCCCCCAAGAGGAGCAGGGCGTCCCTGTGGTATTGGGCAATATTCAACGTTCTAAGGGCGATGCCTACACATACACCGAGGTGAAGGTCGCGCCGCAACCGGCCCCGAAGCCTGTGCAGCCCAAGCCTGTGAAAAGCAAAGCCGATCCTCTTATCACCCAGACTGCCGAAAAGACTGTGGCTCTGAACAGTGGTGAGAAGAAAAAGCAAGAGGCCAAAACAACCGAAAAGACACCCGAACAGCTCGAGGCCGAGCGCAAAGCTCGTGAAGAGGAACGCAAACGTCAAGAGGCCGAAAAGATGGCCCGCGAGGCAAATGCCAAAATTGCAGGGGCTTTCGGCAAGGGTACGACAATGACCGATAAAGGCGTCAGCGAAGATGGCAAGGGCAACGAAGGCTCGGTCGAGGGTAACGAAAATACAGGTGTTACAAAAGGTGCCGGCGGTTACGGAACATTCGACCTTGCTGGACGTACATTGGGTAAGGGTGGCCTTCCCCGTCCCGAATATAACGTTCAGGATGAAGGTCGTGTAGTGGTAAATATCACCGTGAATCCCAACGGAACAGTTATTAGCGCATCTATCAATCAACGTACAAATACCATCAATAAGTCCCTGCGTGACGCAGCTCTCAGGGCTGCCCGCAAGGCTGTGTTTAACAGTGTTTCTACTGTTGATAATCAGATGGGTACAATTACATACTATTTTAAACTTAAATAAAATTTTTACAGCTATGAGCAAAATTTATCTGTTTCTTGCCGATGGCTTTGAGCCTGTCGAGGCACTTGCTCCGGTGGATGTGATGCGTCGCGCCGGCATAAACGTGGTAACAGTTTCCATTATGGGACGTGCAACCGTAGAGGCTGCTCATGGCGTAAAAGTTGTTGCCGACGCTCTCTTCGAGGAGTGTAGCTTCTCGGACGCCGATGCGCTTGTGCTGCCCGGCGGCTCGGTGGGTACCGATAATCTGTCGGCATGCGCACCCCTGCGTGCAAGCATTGCATCGGCAAATGCCGAGGGCAAGATAATTGCAGCCATCTGCGCCGCTCCAATGGTCTTTGGCCGAATGGGGCTTCTTGTCGGACGTCGTGCCACCTGCTACCCCGGTTATGAGGGCGAGCTTGCCGGTGCAAAATACACTGCGGCAGCGGTTGAACAAGATGACAATATAATAACAGCGTGTGGGCCTGCAGCCTCCTTCGAGTTTGGTTTTTCCATTGTCGAGAATATCTGCGGTGGCGAGGCAGTAGCACTCATTCGCGAACAAATGCGTTTCAACGACCTATGAAAAGGTATATTATAATAGTTGCGGGCGGCAAGGGCGTCCGCATGGGTGGTGATGTTCCCAAACAGTTCAGACTACTGAACGGCAAGCCTTTGGTGATGACCACAATAGAAAATCTTAGCGCAATGGATGTTACCATGCGTATAATACTTGTGCTGCCCAACGACCAGCTTAAATATTGGGATGAGCTTTGTGCACAGTATGAATTTAGCGTGCCTGTGAAAGTCGTTGCCGGTGGAACTACACGTTTCCACTCGGTGCAGAATGGCCTTGCGGCAATAGATGATGCAGACGAGGCTCTTGTGGGTATTCACGATGGTGTACGCCCTTTCCTTGCAATGAAGGTGTTTGACGAACTTTTCCGCGAGGCGGCTATCAACGGTGCTGTTGTTCCTGTGGTTCCCGTTAATGACAGCATGCGTCGTTTCATTGGCGGGCAGGGTGCCACCGAGCCTGTTCTTCGCGACAGGTACCGCCTTGTGCAGACTCCGCAGGTTTTTAAACTTTCAATATTGCGCAAAGCCTACGAGCAGCGATACGTCGAGGAGTTTACCGACGATGCCTCTGTGGTCGAGAAGATGGGCGAATTTGTGCATGTTGTCGATGGTAATCGCGAGAATATAAAGATAACCACTCCATTTGATTTTGTATTAGCCAAGGCTATTGTTGAATGCTTGACCCAACAGCCCGAGACATAAAATATCTTCCCGGAGTGGGCGAGCAACGTGCCGCCCTGCTGAACAGAGAATTAAATATTTATTCTCTGCACGACCTTTTATACTATTTCCCTTATAAATATGTAGACCGCAGCCGCATTTTCAATGTAAGTGAAATTGACGGTCGAATGCCTCATATACAATTGTGTGGCGAGATTCGCAGTTTCGAAGAGGTGGGCGAGGGTGCCTCGCGTCGCCTTGTGGCGCATTTTACCGATGGCACAGGCTTTGTGGACCTTGTGTGGTTCCGGGGAATAAAATTTATAAAAGGAAAGTATAAGTTAGGCGTGCGCTATGTGGTATTTGGCAAGCCTACGATATTCAACGGACGGGCAAATATTGCTCATCCTGACATTGACCCTGCCGATACTTTGCAGCTTAGCGAAATGGGGTTGCAACCTTATTATAATACAACCGATCGCATGAAGCGCAGCGGTCTTAATTCGCAAGCAATGGCCAAGCTTGTTTCCAATCTTCTTGCAATGTTGCCCGATGCAATGCCCGAGACTCTCAGCGACGGAATATTGCAGCGATACAAACTGATGCCTTTGGTCAGGGCATTGAAAATCATTCACTTCCCAAGCAATATTAATGAGCTTCGTCACGCGGAATACCGCTTGAAATTCGAGGAACTTTTTTATATACAGTTGGGTATACTAAACTACTCGAAAGACCGCAAACGTAAGTATGCGGGTTATAATTTTTCGAAGGTCGGTGACATTTTCAACCGCTTTTACAGCGAAAAACTGCCTTTTGAACTTACCGGTGCACAGAAACGCGTGGTGCGCGAGATTCGTCACGACGTTAATCGCAGCACTCAAATGAACCGCCTTGTTCAGGGTGACGTTGGCAGCGGAAAAACTCTTGTGGCTCTGCTCGCCATGCTTCTGGCTAAGGATAATGGCTATCAGGCTTGCATGATGGCGCCTACCGAGATTCTTGCCGAACAACATTTCTCTACATTGCGACGTATGCTTGCAGGGTTGCCTGTTAGGGTGGAGCTTTTGACCGGAAGTACCAAGCAGAAAGAGCGCGTCCCGTTGCTTGCGGCTCTTCTTTCGGGTGAGATTGATATTCTCGTAAGCACTCATGCGGTACTCGAAGATAATGTGAATTTTACACGTCTGGGGCTTGTGGTTATTGACGAGCAGCATCGTTTCGGGGTTGTGCAGCGTGCTAAAATGTGGACAAAAAGCCACATTCCTGCGCATGTGCTAGTGATGACTGCTACTCCCATTCCCCGTACCCTTGCAATGACGCTTTATGGCGACCTTGACGTCTCTGTTATTGACGAACTACCTCCCGGTCGCAAGCCTATTACCACCCGACACATTTTCAGAAACAATATAGGTGAGGTGTACTCTTTTATCGAGAAACAACTGCGCGAGGGGCGTCAGGCGTATGTTGTCTATCCGCTTATAACCGAGAGCGAGAAGATTGACCTTAAGAATCTCGAAGAGGGCTACACTCATCTTTGTAACATCTTTTGCGACTATAAGATAGGCAAACTGCACGGCAAAATGAAACCTAAGGAAAAAGATGCAGAAATGCAGCGTTTCGCCTCGGGAGAAACTCAGATTCTGGTCTCCACAACTGTTATAGAGGTTGGCGTCGATGTTCCAAATTCCACTATAATGGTAATTGAAAATGCCGAACGTTTCGGACTTTCGCAGTTGCATCAGTTGCGTGGCAGGGTGGGGCGTGGTGCCAATCAATCATATTGTATTTTGGTTACCGATTATAAACTCTCGGATGACACACGCAAGCGTATGGAAATAATGACAGGCACTAACGATGGTTTTGAAATTGCCGAGGCCGACCTTAAACTTCGCGGTCCGGGTGACATTGAGGGCACTCAGCAAAGTGGCATCGCCTTTGACCTAAAAATTGCCAATATCACTAAAGACGAACAGCTGCTGCATTTTGTGCGTGACATTGCCCGTGAGATTGTCGAAAATGACCCCGATTGCAACCGCGACGAGAATCGTGTGCTGTGGCGCAGACTCGACGAAATTAAACGTCGCAACAATCGTAATTGGGGCGCAATTTCGTGACGCTGCTCCACTGTGGTAATTAAATGGTTATCTAAACTGCTGTTGGTTAAAAAAATATAAAAAGGGTAATATCCTACACAATAAATAAAAAAGCGTCCGTTTTTTATGTGTATGTAACGAATATTTTTACTACCTTTGCAAGGTAATATTGTGTTTTTGCACAAATGCACAGCTTTTGTAAACAAAGTTGTCGCAGTTTTTGATAAAAAGAATCGTTTGAACTTTTAACAACCACAAAATCTGTAAGATGGAAAAAAGCCTTATCCTTATAAAACCCAATGCCGTTCAGCGTGGACTTATAGGTGAGATTATCGCTCGTTTCGAGCGTAAAGCTCTGCATGTGACAGGGTTGAAAATGATACAGCTTGATGATGCGTTGCTCAATGAACATTATGCTCATCTTCGCGAACGTTCGTTTTTTACCATCCTTAAAGAGTCTATGATGGTTGCACCTGTTGTTGCAATGTGCGTCGAAGGCTTGGACGCAGTGGAGACTGTTCGCATGATGGTAGGTGCCACAAATTCTCGCAAAGCCCTTCCCGGTACTATTCGTGGCGACTTTTCCATGAGTGGCGAGCAGAATGTTATACACGCTTCCGACTCTGTCGAGAATGCGCTTATCGAGGTTAAACGTTTCTTTAATGAGGGTGAACTTTTTGAGTATCAATCGGCTGTAACCTCTTTCGAGTATGGAGGAGAAGAAAAAGCCAGAATGTAAATTTTTTAGAACCATTGGAAAAGTTAAGTAAAATAAAAGCACTGTTATTTTTAGCAATAATGTCGGTCGTTACGATAAATGTAGCGGCTCAGGACTTATTGGTCGAGCAAGCACCACTCGACAAGCAGATGAGTCTTGTAGATTCAATCTCTCTGCGTCGTATGTTGCTCAACGAAGCACACCTTTTCCCTTCGCAGGAACTTTATCCCGAGTGGAGCAATGCAAAATTGCATTATGACACACAGCGTCCCGATTCTTTCCGCATAGACCTTACAAGCTTTGTGATGCCCACGACAAATACAAAAATCACAGATATATTCGGCTACCGTCCCCGTCGCCGTCGCGTGCACAATGGCATTGATATTAAGGTGCAGATAGGTGACACTATACGTTCGGCTTTCGACGGCAAGGTGCGCGTCGTAAAAAATCAGGGACGTCGCAAAGGCTATGGAAAATATGTGGTTATCCGCCACGAGAATGGTCTTGAAACAGTGTACGGTCACCTCTCAAAGTGGTTGGTAACAGAGGGCCAATATGTTAAGGCCGGCGAGCCTATCGGCCTTGGCGGAAATACGGGTCGTTCAACAGGTTCGCATCTTCACTTCGAGACACTGTTTATGGGTAAGGCATTAGACCCCGCGCTTATGTTCGACTTTGTCAATCAGGATGTTACGAGCGACTATTATGTTTATCGCAAGCCTGTACGAAAAACCATAGACAAAAAAACGGGTGCGGTAAAGACCGAATCGGCCGAGTCAATGTATCATAAGGTACGCAGTGGCGACACGCTTTCTAAAATATCCAAACGTTACGGCGTATCGCTCTCTAAATTATACAAACTCAACGGAATGAATTCTCGTTCAAAGTTACGTATAGGTCAGAGTATCAAATATAATTAATACTTTAAGTGAAAAATATTGCAGCACAAGTCTTATAAGGCTTGTGCTGCAATATTTTTATATGCTTATTCCTTAAAAAACAGAGAAATATATAAATATCTTATTAAAAAAGTCTAAATTTGTCTTTTGGATGATTAAGCATACAATCGTTGATATTTTAATAATATACAAATTATGAAGAAATTTTCATTCTTAACACTTCTTTTAGCATGCTTTCTGATGGCGTGCAACAATCAGGGTGACGCCTTTATTGCCGACAGTGTCAATGAGCTTCGCGCACCGGCCTATCCATTGGTGACAATCGACCCGTTTACAAGCGCATGGTCGTTCAGTGACAAACTAAACGAGTCGCCCGTCCGCCATTGGACGGGAAAATCCCACCCTATGGTAGGCGCACTGAAAGTCGATGGAAAAGTTTACCGTTTCATGGGCGTCGAGGATGCTCCGCTCGACTTTATCGTCCCCTCGGCACTTACGCAACGTTGGCCGGCACGTTACACCGAAGAGGCTCCCAAAGGCGACTGGACAGCGTGCGATTATAATGATACAGCATGGAAAGAGGGCAAAGCAGCCTTCGGCACACGCGACCAATCGGCAATCTCAACAGAGTGGACGAGTAAGGATATTTGGGTAAGGCGCGAAATAGAACTCTCGGCTGATGACCTTCAGAAAGAGCTTGGCCTTGAATATTCCCACGATGATGTATTTGAACTTTACATAAACGGCAGTCAGATAGTTTCGACGGGCTTTGTGTGGCGCAACAATGTTCGCGTACCCTTTACCGACGAAATAAAATCCCTGCTGAAGCCCGGCAAAAATATCATAGCTGCACACTGTCACAACACCTACGGCGGCGCATTAGTGGATTTTGGAATTTACAAGAAAGGCGAGGATGTTGCCTTTGCCGAGGCTGCTGTGCAAAAATCCGTGAATCTGCAACCTACCCGCACCCTTTACACATTCGAGTGTGGCCCCGTACAGCTTGAACTTGTCTTTACATCGCCGTTGTTGATGGACGACCTTGACCTTCTCTCCACCCCTGTAAACTATGTGTCGTATCGCGTCACTCCCACCGACGGAAAATCTCACGACGTGCAAATTTATATGGACGCGACTCCCGAATGGGCGGTTAATACCCCCGCGCAGCGTGTTTCTTGTGCCGTCTCGCGCGAGGATGTTCCCATGCTCTATGCAACCGCGGGAACAGTGGAGCAGCCGGTGCTTCACCGCCGAGGCGATGATGTTCGCATCGATTGGGGCTACTTTTTCCTCGCTTCGCCCAAGAAAGAGAATGTAGCCATAGGCGCGGGAGCATACACCCCCATGAAAAAGAATTTTATAGCCGAAGGAACAGCAAGCGTCGCAGGCCCGCAGCTTGACGGAGTCAATCATAATGGCTCGGTGCTTGCATTCTCCGAAAATTTAGGCACCGTCACCGACGAAAAGAGCGGATATATGCTCGTGGCATACGACGACCTTTACTCCATACGCTATTTTGACGAAAATCGCATGGCCTATTGGAAACACGATGGTCGCGTAACAATGCTCGATGCATTGCAAAAGGCCGCAGCCGACTACGAAAAAATAATGACACGTTGCCGCAAATTCGATGCACGCATGATGGCCGACGCAACAGCCGCAGGCGGTAAAAAATATGCCGAACTTTGCGCCCTTGCCTATCGTCAGGCAATAGCCGCCCACAAACTTATAACCGACAAAGAAGGCAACCTTATATTCCTCTCCAAAGAGAATTTCAGCAACGGCTCCATAGGAACAGTGGACGTAACCTATCCCTCGGCCCCCCTGTTCCTCCTCTACAATCCCGAGCTTGCAAAAGGTCTTCTCAACCACATTTTCTATTACAGCGAGAGTGGACGTTGGACAAAGCCCTTTGCAGCTCACGACATTGGCACATACCCCATCGGCTGCGGACAGACATACGGCGGGGACATGCCCGTAGAAGAGTCGGGCAATATGCTTATCCTCTCCACGGCCATCGCCGTGCGCGAGGGTAACGCCGAGTATGCCAAAAAACATTGGGAAACACTCTCTACGTGGGCAAACTATCTGCTTGAGAAGGGCCTCGACCCCGAAAATCAACTATGTACCGACGATTTTGCAGGACATTTTGCCCACAATGCCAATCTATCGATAAAAGCCATTCTGGGCATCGCAGGATACGGAAAAATGGCAGGAATGTTGGGCGACGCTGCCACCGAGAAAAAATACACCGACGCAGCAAAGACAATGGCCGCCGAGTGGCAACGTATGGCCGTCGACGGCGACCACTATAAACTCACATTCGATAAGTCCGGCACATGGAGCCAAAAGTACAATCTTGTGTGGGACAGACTGTTGGGCCTGAACATCTTCGACCCCTCTATTGCAACCACCGAGGTTGCCTATTATAAGACCAAACAACAGAAGTACGGCCTTCCCCTCGACAGCCGCAAGACCTACACAAAGTCCGATTGGATATTGTGGACCGCCTGCCTGACAGGAAACTCCGATGACTTTAACGCCCTCTTCGAGCCTGTATACAATTATGCCAACGAGACAGAAAGCCGTATGCCAATATCCGATTGGCACGAAACAACAAGCGGAAATTGGGTGGGCTTCAGGGCACGCTCGGTAGTCGGTGGTTATTTTATCAAAATGCTTGAGAAAGAACTACTCGGCAAAAAATAGATTCAAAATTCTGTAGTATTGATAATTGTGGCACAGACGTTTAATTTGTGTCACAATTATTATATTATCCTATCCCCTGATAAAAAGCTATCAAGAATAACAGCTCGATTTTAGTCTTGTTCTCCAATTTAGAAGAATATGCCTTAAGATAGAAGAGTTTATATTATTTCTGTATATCCTCAATATTTACCAATTTGTTGGCAATAGCATAAATAATCAGTCCCGCAGTAGTATGAATCTGCAATTTATTGGAAATATTGCGTCTGTGGGTAGTTACGGTGTGCACCGAAAGAAACAGATAATCGGCAATCTCTTTATTATTCATGCCCTTAGTGACACAAACTATTATATCCTTCTCGCGGTCGCTTAGAATCTCCAGACGCTCCTTCTCGATAATCTCATTATCAGAATCATCCGCATATAATATCTGCTCACTCTTTTTCAGATGCTGCTCAATGAGCTTAACTGCCGGAACAAACAATTTATCCTCAATCATGCAGTGCGAGGTTAGGTCCTGCTCGCATAGAATAATCTCCAGAAGAACAGCATTTAGCAGATAATTATTCTTCTCGGGATAATAACGAATAATAATATCCTTCAGCTCCTTTAGCTTATCGCTTATAGACGTGTGCTTCCCCGCAAAAGCCGAAATAGAGAAGTTTCTATTCAAAAAACCTTGTGACAATTGCTCCACATACGAAAAAACCACCTCATTCTCATACTCCATATGTTTCCTTACCTCGGTAACATATTCATCGTAAAACCTCACAATGAGCATTGCAATATCATTAGTCCCCGAGCAATCGATAGCCTCTATAAGTTTGCGGCGTATATTGGGCAAATTAAAATCCAGATAATATTCGTGTGCTTTTTTCAAATAACCAATAATAGAGGGCAGTGATACAGCTTCGTAATTATACTCTCTGTTCGACACAAAGTTTACCACCTCCAAGAAAGTATTTTCGTTTACATTATGGGTGCGACACACATCCCTTACCGATTTATCTCCAAAGCCTAACGAAATACCGAAACGTCCCATCACCAAAATCAGTGCACTATTGTCCTTTACAAGTTCGCGCATCTTATCGGTAGGCTTAAAGCTCATAGAATTATTCATTTTTACTTTTGATAATAATTGTTTGCCGATGCAAAATTACTTACCTATTTATAAAAGGACAATACCAAAAAATAGTGAAAAAGTGTGTCGTCGTGTTACAAAATACCGAAATAGGAGTATTGTGCGCTTTCTCATTCCCCGGTAATTTTGCATCGGAAAAAATGAAGCAAATAATCAAAATTTTTAATGTAAATAAAAAAATGAAACAATTTATATGTTTTTTGATACTGCTGCTCGGTACAAATATTGCACTTTGGGCACAGCAGAAAGATGGCAAAGTTGGCACAACCGTTCAAAATAATAAAAAGTCCGAATCCGAGTCGCGTCTCAGTATCGGGGGATACGGCGAGGCTGTTTACACACGCAACCTCTTTAGTGATAAATATCTTCGATACACCGATGCAAAAACCTATAAAAACGATGAGAGCCACGGTCGTTTCGACCTTCCACACGTTGTATTATGGCTCGGCTACGATTTTGGTGGCGGTTGGACACTCGGTACCGAGATTGAGTTTGAGCACGGAGGCACTGAAAGTGCGGTAGAGATTGAAGAGGAAGAGGCCGGCGAATATGAGTCGGAGATTGAACGCGGCGGAGAGGTTGCTCTTGAACAATTTTGGATTAACAAAGAGTGGATGAACGGAAAAATTAATCTCAAAATGGGACATATAATAGTTCCCGTAGGAGCAACAAATATGTATCACATGCCTACGGAGTTTTTCACAAATTATCGTCCCGAAGGCGAGAGTACTATTATGCCTTGTACGTGGCACGAGACGGGTGTCAGCCTATGGGGAAAGGTTAATAAATGGCGTTACGAACTGATGTTTCTGCCGGGTCTCGACTCTGATAGGTTCGGTAATCAAACGTGGGTGGCAAACGGTGCCGGCAGTCCTTATGAATTTAAAATAGCAAACTCTTATGCCGGTGCCTTCCGTATAGACAATTTTTCAATAAAAAATCTACGTTTGTCGCTCAGTGGTTATTTGGGAAATTCGTTTAAAAACACATTGAGCGTTACGCAAAATGAAAAATTTAAGGATGTAAAAGGTACGGTTGCGATAGGGGCATTTGACTTCTGCTACGATACTCGCAATTTTATAGTACGTGGTAACTTCGATTATGGTCATCTTAGTGATTCAGAGCTGATTACAAAATATAATATGTCCATGCGCAACGACTCCCCGTCGCCTAAGCAAGCAGTGGCGTCCGACGCAATTGCTGCCGGCATAGAGGCCGGATACAATATTTTCGGGTTGCTCAATGACGAAAAGTTACAGCATCAAAAATTATATCTGTTCGGCCGTTACGAATATTACGACTCGATGCATAAGACCGAAGGTACGGTGCAAGATGCAGCATGGTGCGGTCGCCAACGTATTGCTACAGGCTTGAATTATCGTCCGATAAAGGATATTGTGCTCAAGGGAGAGTATAGCATAGGGCTCCTCGATAAAGCTTATAACAACGAACATTCAATATCAATAGGCGTCGCCTATTCGGGGCTTTTTAAAAGGTAAATACAATGCCTGCTTACAACTTTTTCCCGGCCTCTCTGTAGACCTAATTTAAAAACTTATAAAATTAATAAAAATGAAAAAGAAGTTCAGAATCCTATCGTACATTACTTTCTGTACGATGTTTATGTTTGCCGTATCGGCTTGTAGCGACGATGATAATAATAGTATCACAGACGACATTGACTACAAAGAATCTATGCTCGAAGCTGCAATGCTCCCGTACATTGATAATACCGTAGTTCCAACATACAAAAGCATGGCCGATAATGCAATATTGATGGCCGATGCTTGCAATGCTATTGCCGACGCATTTGCAAACGGAACACTTACAGATACAAAATTAGTAGAGAGCGCAGGTGCACATTGGAACAATTGCCGTGACTATTGGGAGAAGAGCGAGGCTTTTCTGTATGGAGCGGCAGCCGATTATAATATTGACCCACACATAGACTCTTGGCCTTTGGATAAGAATGCAATGGAGCAGTTACTCAATAATATTCGTGCGGGACAGGCGTGGGACGTATCCAATTTGGGTTACGGTCTTTTGGGCTTCCACTCGGTCGAGTATATGCTTTTTGAATTGAGCGCAGATGGCAATACTTCGTTGCCTCATAATATAAATTACACCGAAGAGGAACTTCTCTATCTGTGTGCTGTGGCCGAGGATTTGCGCGACCAATGTATCTTGCTGGAGGCAGCATGGGCAGGCATGGAAAATATTACCGACGAAAAAGCAGCTTTCCTCGGGGCTGCCGAACTTGAGCCATCGTTCAATTATGGTTGGAGCATGAAAAATGCCGGAAAGGGTGGTAGCCGTTATAAGAATTTTCAAGAAGCTGCCGAAGATTTAATCCAAGGTTGTATAGATATTGCCGACGAGGTTGGTAATACAAAAATAGGTCGTCCTGCCAATGGCTCGTCAGAGGACGATAAGAACTATATTGAGTCTCCTTATAGTTTGAACTCCATCAACGACTTTATTGGTAATATTATAAGTATTCGCAACGCCTATGAGGGTAGCAACAGCGGCGATGCCTCTATCAGCGACTATATAAAAAGCTTAAATCCGGAATTGGACTCTGAGGTTAAGAACCAGATAGAGAGCTGTATGGCTGCCATTGAGAAAATTCCCGAGCCTTTTGCAAAATCTGCATTAAGCCAAGAGGCTGATGATGCCGTGAAAATTGTTGGCACAGATTTAGTGAATGTCCTCGAAAATGTAATGTCCGAATTATCAAAATATTAATTACAATAAGCCGATCAAGCGAGGGTGGAACGTAAGTTCCGCCTGAACTTGTATAAAAAAAGTATTATGAAAAAGATTCATTTGTCAGCACTTTTATTGCTTTGTGGCGCATTTGTAGCTTGTAGCGACGATGATGCTGCCACAATTACGCAAGAGCCGCCCACAGAGCTTCCCGAATGGTACTATACGGGTGGTCGGTTGGGAACCACACATCTTGCTACATTCAATGCGCTGGAGCAACCTACAGCCTCTATTGAGAATGCCGGAATGTATCAGTCGTTCAAGAACGGAGAGGCGTTGTTCGAAAAACCTTTTATGAGTAACAACAATGGTGTGCGTCACGGCCTTGGTCCGGTATATATTCGTACCTCTTGTATCCATTGTCATCCGGGCTATGGTCACGGCAAGCGCATCAAAGAAGGGGCGTTCGAGACTGACGAAATTGGCAACGGAAATTTGTTGGTGGTGTACAATAAAGACACCGAAGCTTACGTCACATGGTTGGCAGGTATGCCTCAGGGACACGCTGTTGCACCGTTTAAGGCTCCCATTGACGAAAGTAAAATAATGGTTCAATGGTTGGATTATACCGACGAGTGGGGCAACAAGTTTCCCGACGGAGAGACCTATTCTCTACAGTATCCCGAGGTTACCATGCCCAACGAAGCTGTCTATGTATATAATCAGGGTTATAAGGAATTGGGTAACTATGGTGTAAAATTGGAATCTACCATTGGAATTTATGGAACGGGTCTTTTGGATGCTATTCCTGACGAGGATATTGTTGCCGAGTGGGCTAAGCAAGAGAGGGATGGTTATATGCCTAATGGTCTTAATACCGCTTACTTCGAGAATGGTCAATGGAAAAATTACTACGCAAATACGGCTCAGGGTGGCGATGGAACAAAATATATTCGCCGTTACACTTATGCAATGAGCCGAGGTCCGTTGCAGGATGGTGCCGGTGCCAATGCCTTTTGGAATATAACAAATGTAACGCGTAGCGACCGCCGTTTCCACTATCTTGATGCCGCGGGCACTTATGCTCTCTACTCGTCGAACGACCCTGAGGTGCAGGCGGGTTTCGAGGATTACATTGCAGGTGTAGACCCCGACAAGGAACATCTCGAATTTTGGGAGGGCACATTATCGCAACGTATTTATGCCTATCTTACCTCGAAGAATCTTCCCATAGAGGTTACCGACGAAGAGTACACCGACCTTATGGTGTGGCATCGTGGATTGGCTGTTACTGCGGCTCGTAATATTGATGATGAGGATGTGTTGAGGGGACGCGAATTGTTCGAGGAAATAGGTTGTGCTTATTGTCATCGTCCCTCGTGGACTACGGGTAATGACGAGGTGCGCGACCCGGCTCGTTTCTTCAAGGGTAATGAGCTGCCTCGCTATCCGAATCAGAAAATTTGGCCTTACACGGATATGGTGCAGCATAAGCTTCATATGGAGAATGATATTCGTACAGGTTGGTGTCGTACAACGCCTCTTTGGGGTCGAGGGTTGCACCAAAAGGTTACAGGCTCTGCTACAGCCGACCGTTTGCACGATTGTCGTGCGCGTACAACTATGGAGGCTATTATGTGGCACGGTAACGCCAAGAGTGACGCTCGGAAAAGTGTAGAGAATTTTCGCTCTTTGACGAAGGAAGAGCGCGATGCGATAGTGAAATTTATTGATGCTATTTAAATTATCATTGCCCGTCACAGGCTTTTAAATAATAAGGTTTGTGGCGGGCTCTTTTATTATATGAAAAATAGAGTATTAAGGGACCTTGCATTTGGATTATTTGCGTTTATTACTTTTATTTTGATGATTGCCACCATTGTGGAAAAAATAAAAGGGAGCAATTTTGTTCAAGAATATATCTATGGCTCGCCGTGGATGGTTGTTCTTTGGGGTATTGCGGCGCATTTTGCACTGTTTTTCATTATTAAGCAAAAGTTATACAAACGATTGGCGACATTTGGAATTCATGTATCGTTTCTCATCATTATGGCAGGTGCTTTTATAACTTATAAATACGGTGCTCAGGGGCGTGTGCATCTGCGCGCAGATGATGCTCCTATAAACAAATTTCTTCTTGCTGATGATGGCGAGGAATATTTCCCCTTTTCGTTGAAACTCAAAAATTTCGACCTGCAATATTATAATGGCACGTTTGCGCCCATGGACTATGTGAGTCATATTGTTATTTTCGACAATGATACTACGTACGAAGGGGCTGTCTCCATGAATAATATATTCAAATATCGTGGTTACCGTTTCTATCAATCGGGTTACGACAAAGATGGCAAGGGCGCCACTCTTTCTGTCGCGCACGATCCCTATGGTATTGCAATCACCTATACAGGGTATTTCTGTCTGTTTATTTCGATGTTGGCTTTTTTCTTGCAGCGAGTCTCTATTTTCAAAAAGTTGTTGCGCCACTCGGCTGTACAAAAGGGTGTACTTTGTATTGTGGCAACAGCGTCGGCTCTATTCGCATCTGCTACGCCTCGGACTCTGCCGCAGAGTGTGGCCGAAAGATTTTGTGACTTGCGCATATATTACAACGAGCGCGTCTGCCCGCTGCAAACATTGGCAATAGATTTTACTACAAAAGTATATGGAAAGGCATCCTACAATGGCCTTTCGGCCGAACAGGTGCTGACAGGCTGGTTCTTTTTTTATGATGATTGGAAAAACGAGCCTATAATAAAAATCAAAGGCGAGCAGATGCGTCGTATATTGGGGATGGAAGGCTCGTGTGCAAGGCTCACGGATTTTATCGACCATAATGGATATAAACTCGAAACGACATTATCATCTGTCAATGCTGCCTTGCGTCGTGACGCCGAGAGTGCCAATGAAAAATTCAATCTAATCAGTATGTTGTGTACGGGCAGTCTGTTAAAAATTTACCCATTGGCAGATGTTGAACATGGCGATATTAGATGGTACTCATTTTCGGATAAATTGCCACACAACGTCCCATATGAACAGTGGCTTTTCATAAGCAACAGCATGAACCTTGTTGCCGAGCAGATTGCAAAAAAAGATTGGGCTCGGGTCGGCCGGTTGCTCGACAAAATAGATAAATATCAACAGCGTGAGGCTGCCGGCTTTGTTCTCGGCGAGGCTCTTTTCAAAGCCGAAAAAATATATAATGCAACAAATTACAACCGTCTTTTGGCAATATTGTGTGTGACAATAGGCCTGATGTGTTCTCTGTTTAATAGTAGAAAAAACAGGCACCGCAGGGTGTTTCAAAAAGTTCTGCAAACAGGATTGTTTTTCGTGGGTGTGTATATTGTGACGCGCATCGTGTTACGAGGAGTCATAGGTGGCTATCTGCCACTATCCAATGGATTCGAGACAATGCAATTTATGGCCTTGTGCTGCATTATTCTAACATTATTATCCGGTAAATATTTTAGCTTGTCTCTGCCTTTCGGATATTTGCTCTGCGGCCTGACAATGTTGGTGGCTGTTATGGGAGAATCGACGCCCAAAATAACACATCTTATGCCGGTGCTGCAATCGCCTTTGTTAAGCATACACGTTGTTGTAATAATGTTGGCTTATACTTTTTTTGCTTTTATGATGCTTAATGGACTGAAGGCGTTGATAATGTACTTGAAAAACAGCAAAAAGTATAATGATGAGATAGAGAATCTTACGGTTGCTAACCGCATAATGTTATATCCTGCACTCTTCTTGCTTACAATCGGCATTTTTGTGGGTGCTGTCTGGGCAAATGTTTCATGGGGCCGTTATTGGGGGTGGGACCCAAAAGAGGTGTGGGCGTTAGTTACTATGTTGGTCTATTCGGCAGCTTTACACTCCCAATCGCTTCGGTGGCTGAAAAGTCCGCTCGTATTTAATAGCTACTGTGTGGTGGCTTTTGTTACGGTCATAATAACATATTTTGGCGTAAATTTAATTCTTGGCGGCATGCACGGATATGCTAAAGTGTAAAAATCTTTTCCATTAATAGTGGCTTTCTGAAAAAAGACGTTCCCTTTGCGTGTCTATATTTAAGGAGGATGGCTTTTCATAAAAAAAAGAGTATTTTGTTCTTTCAATAAAATTTATTTGTACTTTTGCGCCGACTAAAGAGTAAAACAAAAAAAATACGAAAGACGTATGATAGCTGTATTAAAAAATGGAGTAACAAAGGCGCAACGAGAAAAACTTATTCAATGGATCGAAGCGCAAAATGTGAGAGTTCATGTATCCGAAGGTGAATTTCAGACAGTCCTCGGACTCATCGGTGATACGAGTCGAATAGACGTAGGTCTTCTCGCGAGTCTTGAGTTTATAGAAAAGATCAGTCGCGTAAGCGAGCCTTTTAAAAGCGCGAGCCGCCGTTTCCATCCTGACGATACAATCGTCGAAGTAGGCGAGGGCGAAAATAAGGTCAAGATAGGTGGTGGCAATTTCTGTATTATTGCCGGTCCTTGCTCCGTAGAATCCGAGGAGCAGATAATTGAAGTGGCAAAGGCCGTAAAAGCTGCCGGTGCCAAAATGCTTCGTGGCGGAGCCTTTAAGCCCCGTACCTCTCCCTATGACTTTCAAGGACTCCGCGGCGAGGGACTCAACCTCTTGCTGAAGGCACGCAAAGAGACAGGCCTCCCCATTGTTACCGAAATAATGAATGCAGCCCATTTGGATATGTTCGCCGACGTTGATATAATTCAGGTTGGTGCCCGCAATATGCAAAATTTCGAGCTTCTCAAAGAGCTTGGTCGCTCGAAGAAGCCCATCCTTCTTAAGCGCGGTCTTGCCGCCACCCTCAAAGAGTTTTTGATGAGTGCCGAGTATATTCTTGCCGAGGGTAACGAAAATGTGATGTTGTGCGAGCGTGGCATCCGCAGTTTCGACACCTACACTCGCAACGTGCTCGACCTTGCCTCTATTCCCATGCTTCACGAACTATCTCACCTTCCGGTAGTTGTAGACCCCAGCCATGCGACAGGCGTTGCCCGCCTTGTAAAGCCTATGGCTTGCGCCGCCACCGTTTCGGGTGCCGATGCTCTTATCATCGAGGTACACAATAATCCCCCCTGCGCTTTGTGCGACGGTGCCCAATCTTTGACCCCCGCTCAGTTTACCGAGGTTGCCGCCGATGTTAAGGCTATGCGTGAGTTTATTACAAAGTAGAGCTATGAAAATAGGAGTGGTAGGCTCTATAGTATAATCAATCAATGGATGTTTAAAAAGGCTCGGTAAGCATTGGGCACAAGAATAACGGCAGGCTTCAACTTAATAAAGCCTGCCGTTATTCTATTTTGTGTAAATGAATATTATTGACAAAGAATTTTGTATATATAGGCCTTAAAAAAAAGAATATTTTGTATTCTCAATAAAATTTATTTGTACATTTGCCATCGACTAAAGAGTAAACAAAATAAAAATACGAAAGACGTATGATAGCTGTATTAAAAAATGGAGTAACAAAGGCGCAACGAGATAAATTAATTGAATGGATCGAAGCGCAAAATGTGAGAGTTCAAGTTACCGAAGGTGAGTTCCAGACAATTGTCGGACTCATCGGTGATACAAGTAGAATAGACATAGGCCTTCTCGCGAGTCTCGAAATAATCGAAAGGGTCAGTCGCGTAAGCGAGCCTTTTAAAAGCGCGAGCCGCCGTTTCCATCCTGACGATACAATCGTCGAAGTAGGTGAGGGCGAAAATAAGGTCAAGATAGGTGGCGGCAATTTCTGTATGATTGCCGGTCCCTGCTCCGTAGAATCCGAGGAGCAGATAATTGAAGTGGCAAAGGCCGTAAAAGCTGCCGGTGCCAAGATGCTTCGTGGCGGAGCCTTTAAGCCCCGCACCTCTCCCTATGACTTTCAAGGACTCCGCGGCGAGGGCCTCGACCTTTTGCTCAAAGCCCGTAAAGAGACAGGACTTCCCATCGTTACCGAAATAATGAATGCAGCCCATTTGGATATGTTCGCCGACGTTGATATAATTCAGGTTGGTGCCCGCAATATGCAAAATTTCGAGCTTCTCAAAGAGCTTGGTCGCTCGAAGAAGCCCATCCTTCTTAAGCGCGGTCTTGCCGCCACCCTCAAAGAGTTTTTGATGAGTGCCGAGTATATTCTTGCCGAGGGTAACGAAAATGTGATGTTGTGCGAGCGTGGCATCCGCAGTTTCGACACCTACACTCGCAACGTGCTCGACCTTGCCTCTATTCCCATGCTTCACGAACTATCTCACCTTCCGGTAGTTGTAGACCCCAGCCATGCGACAGGCGTTGCCCGCCTTGTAAAGCCTATGGCTTGCGCCGCCACCGTTTCGGGTGCCGATGCTCTTATCATCGAGGTACACAATAATCCCCCCTGCGCTTTGTGCGACGGTGCCCAATCTTTGACCCCCGCTCAGTTTACCGAGGTTGCCGCCGATGTTAAGGCTATGCGTGAGTTTATTACAAAGTAGGGCTATGAAAATAGGAGTGGTAGGCTTAGGCCTTATGGGCGGCTCGGCAGCTATGGCCTATAAGGCTGCCGGACACATTGTGTACGGCTTAGATACAGATTCTACAATTTTGGGATACGCCAAGCTCAGTGGTGTTATTGACGACGTGCTTTATCCCGAACGTTACCCCGATTGTGACCTTATAATTCTTGCGGCAACGCCTAAGGCTATGGTTGGCTATCTTGCCGAAAATGCGTCCAAGATTCCTTCATCGGTTCTTGTGATGGATTTTTGCGGCGTGAAAAAGGATATTTGTCGCGCCGGCTTTGAGGCTGCTGCGCGTTACGGCTTTACATACGTCGGCGGGCATCCTATGGCAGGCTTGCAATATTCGGGCTTTAAGCATGCACGTGCGTCGCTTTTCAAGGGTGCGTCTATGATAATAGTCCCGCCGGTGTACGATGACATGGCGTTGCTCGAGAGGGTGAAAGAATCGCTTGTCCCCCTTGATTTTAAACAGTTGGTTGTGACGACAGCCGATAATCACGATGCGATGATTGCTTATACTTCGCAGTTGTGTCACGTGGTTTCCAGCGCTTTTGTGAAGAGTCCTACGGCGCAGAAACATCATGGTTACAGTGCCGGCAGTTTCCGCGACCTTACAAGAGTGGCTCGTCTGAACGAGAGTATGTGGACCGAGCTTTTCCTTGACAATAAAGAGCCGTTGCTTGACGAACTTGATCGAATAATTAACTCTTTGCAGCAGTATCGCGATGCAATAGACAGGGACGATGCGCAAGCATTGTGTAATCTGCTTCGTGAGGGACGTATTGCAAAAGAACAATCCGAAGGATGACAGAATTATCTTCTTATAAAAAAATACACGTGGATGCTTCGCGCAGCTACGATATTATAATAGGTGACGGAGTGCTTGCTCATTTGGGCGGGTATGTCCGCAGTCTGTTGGGCGAGTGTCGCCTTGCACTGCTCACAGACAGTAACGTCGATGCTCTTCATGGCGATAAGATAGTTTCGCTGCTGACGGCGGCCGGTTACGATGTTTGCAAATATGTGATTCCTGCCGGTGAAGAGTCAAAATGTGCCGAGAATATGCTTGCTTTTCTCGACTTTATGGCTCGCAACAGACTTACCCGCAGCGATGCACTCATTGCTTTTGGCGGTGGGGTGGTGGGCGACCTTGGCGGTCTTTCCGCTTCGCTCTATTTGCGCGGAATTGCCTATATACAGGTGCCGACAACTTTGCTCGCGGCGGTGGATAGCTCTGTCGGCGGAAAGACAGCGATAGATATTCCCGCAGGAAAAAATCTTGTGGGTGCATTCTATCAGCCGCATCTTGTCTGCTGCGATACGACGCTCATGGATACACTGCCGACGGATATTTACCGTGACGGTTGTGCCGAGGTTATAAAATATGGCGCGATACTCGACGCTGCTCTTTACGAAAAGTTGCAGACGCCGCCTTTTGACAGAATAGATGTTGTTGCGCGTTGCGTAGAGATTAAGCGTGACGTGGTGCAAGAGGATGAGTTTGACAATGGCAAGCGTGGGCTGCTTAATTTCGGGCACACGTTCGGTCACGCAATAGAGAAGTTAAGCAATTTTACCGTTTCTCACGGAGCGGCGGTGGCAAAAGGCATGATGATTGCCGCTGAATTTGCCCCTCTCTGTGGCCTTGCAGACGTCGGGAAAGAGCTTGAGGCTCTGCTCGAACGCTATAATTTTAATCTCGAGTGCCCATACACTGCCGAGCAACTTTACGACGTGATTCTTTCCGACAAAAAGCGTCGCGGAGGCAATCTTACATTAGTTCTTCCGCGTGCAATAGGGAACTGCGAACTTGTTACAATGCCTGTCGAAGAGGTACTTGTGAAACTGAAACAGATATTGTAGTCATATGGATAAAAAAGTTTCCGGAATATTGACAGGGTCAGTAACTCCTCCCCCATCAAAATCTCAGGCGCACAGACTGCTTATATGTGCGGCTCTTGGTGCGTCGCGCTCAACGGTTGCGTGCGACTCCCTCAACGACGACCTGCGTGCTACGATGGACTCTTTGAATGCTCTCGGCGCGTCAATAGTGTATGCCGATGGCGCGTTTGATGTTACCCCCGTCGCGTGTCGCAAGGGTGGTACGCTACCCTGTGGCGAGAGTGGCTCGACGTTGCGCTTCCTGCTGCCGATAGCATCGGCGTTGGGCGCCGATGCTACGCTTACGGGAAAGGGCAAGCTGCCGCAGCGTCCCATGCAGCCTTTGTGCGAGGCTCTTACGGCGCATGGCGTTGAAATTATAGAGCATTGTAGCGATGCTCATCTTCCACTCACTTGCAAGGGGCAGCTTACGGGTGGCGATTATTCGCTTGCCGGCGATATTTCGTCACAATATTTCACAGGACTGCTTTTTGCTCTTCCTTTACTATCGTCGCCCAGCAATATTAATATCATAGGCGAACTTACAAGTGCGTCGTATGTGGGAATGACGCTCGACGCGCTGCGTCTTTCGGGTGTTGCGGTCGAGCAGCGTCAGGGTGGCTTTTATATTCCCGCTCCGCAGAAATATAATGTTCCCGCGAACCTGCGCGTCGAGGGCGATTGGTCGGCGGCAGCCTTTTGGTTGGTGGCGGGCGTTATTGGACGTAACCCTGTAACAGTGTGCGGAATGAACACCGACTCTCTGCAGGGCGACCGTCACATTGTAGAGCATCTTCGTCGCATGGGCGCGGATATTCGCTTCGTGGGCGACGAAATTATAGCTTATCCCTCGCAACTGCATGGTGCCGAGCTTGATTGTGTCGATACTCCCGACCTTGTCCCCATCCTCTCGGTGGCGGCAGCGGCTGCGCAGGGAACGACGCTGTTTACTCACGTTGGGCGTCTGCGCTACAAAGAGAGTGACCGTCTGGCTGCCATGCAGACACTGTTGCAAGCCTTCGGTGTTTCATCGGAAATTGGCGAGGATACATTTGCAGTTACGGGTGGCGAGGCTGTGGCTACAGAGCCTGTGAACAGTTTCGGCGACCACCGCATAGCAATGTCTGCGGCTGTGCTCTCCACAATCGCTCGTGGCGAAACTATTATAAAAGGAGCCGAGTGTGTCGCAAAATCCTATCCGCTTTTCTTTGAAGATTTTGTCTCTCTCGGTGGAAAAGCAGACAATATAACAAATTGACACTCCTTAACAGGAATTTAAATATAAATACTATGAACTTAGATGAATTACGCAATAAGATAGATGGCATTGACAATGAAATTTGTCGCCTTTTTGCCGAAAGAATGCAGGTAGTGACAGATATTGCTCTTTATAAGAAAGAGAATAATATGGTCGTTTACCACCCGTCGCGTGCCCGCGCAGTGTTGCAGAATATCTCCAAACAGTTGGGTCCCGAATTCGAGGGTTACGGCCGTTCACTCTATCGCACTATTTTCGACCTAAGCGAGTCCTATCAGACAAAAATGCTCTCACAGGACGAAGATTATTTCAAGCAGATAATGGAAATGACCTCCAAGCCTCCCATGCCCTTTCCCAAGCGTGCATCGGTGGCTTGTGCCGGATGCGAGGGCGCGTATGCACACATTGCGGCCGAACGTTTGTTCGACCTTCCCGAAGTTGTGTTTGTGAATGGATTCGAGAGTGTTTTTCGCGCAGTCGATACGGGTCTTTGCGAGTATGGAGTGTTGCCTATAGAAAATTCTCTTGCCGGCTCGGTAAATGCCATCTACGACCTTTTGGGCGAGCACAATTTAAGCATCGTTCGCAGTGTGCGTCTAAAGGTGGACCACTCTCTGCTTGTTCAGCCCGGTGCGAAACTCGAAGATATTCGCGAGATTTATTCTCATCAGCAGGCAATAAGCCAATGTTCCGATTTTCTTTCGACACTGAAGAATGTGCGCATAATCCCCGTGGAAAATACCGCCGAGGCTGCACGCATGGTTGCGCAGTCGGGCGACAAGACAAAAGCCTCACTTTCGTCGCGTCTCTGTGCCGAACTTTATCAGTTGCAGATACTGAAGAATGCTGTGCAGAATCGCGATAATAACTACACACGTTTCATCTGCATCGCTAAAAAACCGCAAATATACTCCGGAGCCAACCGCACAAGCATCATGATGGTTATTCCCAACCGCCCCGGGACGCTTTTCCGCATCCTTTCGCGTTTCAATGCAACGGGTGTGAATCTTGTGAAGCTCGAGAGCCGTCAGATTCCCGAACGCGAGTTTGAGTACCGTTTCTACTTTGACATTGAGGCCTCTGTGTTCAGCCCGGAATTTTTGTCTGTCATGTGCGAACTTAACAACTGCGGCGAGCAGTTTAAATACTTCGGAACCTACGCTGAAATTATTTAAAAGACTATGAAAGTACTTGTAATTAACGGTCCCAATCTTAATATGCTGGGCCTGCGCGAGCCTGCGCTTTACGGTTCGCAGAACTTTGCTGCCTTGCAAGAGTTTATACGCGAGAGTGCCCGCCTGTTGGACGTCGAGGTTGAACTTTTTCAGTCCAACCACGAGGGTGCCATTGTCGATGCCATTCAAGGGGCTTATGGTCGCATGGACGCGATACTTATAAACCCTGCGGCCTACACTCACACAAGCGTTGCGATACTCGACGCTCTTAAGGCAGTGGCTCTTCCGACGGTAGAGGTGCATCTTACCGATATTTCCACCCGCGAGGCATTCAGACAATTCTCTTATGTCTCTCTTTATGCCCAACATACAATTTGCGGGCAGGGCTTCGAGGGGTACAGGCAGGGCTTGCGCTATTTGAAAGAAAATTATGATACACAAAATAACTAGAGGTTGCTGCAGCAACCTCTAGTTATTTTGTGTATCTTCGCAACGTTAAAATTTATAAAATGAAATTTTTCTCTTTTCTAAAAGATTGGTCACTGCCGATAGCTATGCTCGGTGGCGTTGCGGCATATTTTATCTATGTTAATATTCCCTTTCTCGACGATACACATGCTGCCGCAAATGAAATTATAAGCTATATACAGCCCGGACTTATTTTTGCAATGCTCTTTGTGACATTCTGTAAGATAAGTTTCAGCGACCTGCGCCTCGAACGGTGGCACTTTATTCTGCTTGCTTTTCAGCTTGTGAGCTTTATACTCTTTTCGTTGGTGGCGGCATTTGTCCCCATGAACGACTCGTTGCGTGTGCTTGTCGAGTCTTTTATGCTGTGCCTTATATGCCCTACGGCGACCGCCGCGGCTGTTATTACCGCCCGTCTGGGTGGAAGTGCCGCCTCGCTGCTCACATACACAATAACAATGAATTTTGCGGTAGCATTGGTTGCTCCGCTCTTTCTGACGCTTGCCCACCCTGTCGAGGGCGTGGATTTTCTTGCGTCGTTCCTGCTCATTTTGGGCAAAGTGTTCCCGTTGCTTCTTTGTCCGTTGGTAGCAGCCTCGTTGGTGCGTCGTTTGCTTCCCTCGGTACAACAGTTTATAGTTAAAAAATGTCGCAACCTGCCATTTTATCTTTGGCTCGTAGCCCTCTCTTTGGCAATTGCGCTTACAACAAAATCCATTGTACACACAACTTTGTCCATCTTTGTGCAAATGGGCATTGCCGCAGTGTCGCTTATTTGTTGCGTTGTGCAATTTGCCTTTGGGCGTTACATAGGCCGTCGTTACGGCGATGCAATCGCCGGCGGGCAATCATTGGGACAGAAAAATACAGTCTTTGCCATTTGGCTCGCCTACACATTTCTGACGCCCGTAACCTCCATTGCCGGAGGCTTTTACAGCCTTTGGCATAATTCGGTAAATACGTGGCAGCTTTATCGTAAGAATCATCCGAAAAAATAAGATAATATAACTTATGTAATCTTTTTCGCGCTAATTAAAGAAAAATTTCTTTAATTGTTTTGCAGATTAATTAAAAAGTTTTATCTTTGCACTTGGAGAACTTTGGCAAGCCTGAATTTTCTCGCAACAGTTGCCATATATTTCAACAAAAACAGTATGTGCGCTGTTGAAAAATAAAGGGCTAAGTTCTTGGTTTTTCATGAAATAATTATTGTAATATAAATTTTAATCTTTTAATTTATGGCACAGATTGATCTTACCAAGTATGGTATTACCGGTACTACGGAGATTGTTTACAACCCTTCGTATGAGCAGCTTTTTGCTGAAGAGACAAAACCGGGTCTCGAGGGTTTTGAAAAAGGTCAGGAGACTGAGCTTGGTGCAGTAAACGTGATGACAGGTGTTTACACCGGCCGTTCACCCAAAGACAAATTCATTGTATACGATGAGACTTCAAAAGACACTGTATGGTGGACTTCTGAAGAGTATAAGAACGATAATAAACCCCTCTCGACAGAGTCATGGAACGTGCTCAAAGAGATTGCTCAGAAAGAACTTTCAGGCAAAAGACTCTTTGTCGTAGACGCATTCTGCGGCGCTAACCCCAGCACACGTCTTAAAGTACGTTTCATCATGGAGGTTGCATGGCAGGCACACTTCGTAACAAACATGTTCATCCGCCCCACAGCCGAGGAACTTGCATCGTTCGGCGAGCCCGACTTTGTAATCTACAACGCTTCTAAAGCTACTGTTCCCAATTATCAGGAGCTTGGCCTCAACTCAGAGACAGCAGTTGTATTCAACCTCACATCAAAAGAGCAGATTATCATCAACACATGGTACGGTGGTGAAATGAAGAAAGGTATGTTCTCTATGATGAACTACTACCTTCCCTTGCAGGGTATCGCTTCTATGCACTGCTCGGCTAACACAAACGAGAAGGGCGAGACTGCAGTATTCTTCGGCCTCAGCGGTACAGGTAAGACTACTTTGAGTACAGACCCCAAACGTATGCTTATCGGTGACGACGAGCATGGTTGGGACGACGAGTGCGTCTTTAACTTCGAGGGCGGTTGCTATGCAAAGGTTATCAACCTCGACAAAGAGAGCGAGCCCGACATCTACAACGCTATCCGTCGCGATGCACTTCTCGAGAACGTAACAGTAGACGAGAATGGCAAGATAGATTTTGCAGACAAGAGCGTTACAGAGAACACTCGCGTATCTTACCCCATCAACCACATTGAGAATATCGTTAAGCCCGTATCCAAGGCTCCCGCTGCTAAGAAGGTAATCTTCTTGTCGGCTGACGCATTCGGTGTACTTCCTCCCGTATCTGTTCTTACACCCGAGCAGACACAGTACTACTTCCTCTCCGGCTTTACAGCTAAGTTGGCAGGTACAGAGCGCGGTATCACAGAGCCCACTCCCACATTCTCGGCTTGCTTCGGTGCAGCATTCCTCAGCCTCCACCCCACAAAATACGGTGAGGAGTTGGTTAAGAAGATGGAGATGAACGGTGCTAAGGCTTACCTTGTTAACACAGGTTGGAACGGTACAGGCAAGCGTATCTCTATCAAGGATACACGTGGTATTATCGACGCTATCCTCGATGGTTCTATCGATAATGCTCCTACAAAGACAATTCCTTACTTCGACTTTGTAGTTCCCACAGAACTTCCCGGCGTTGATTCGGGCATCCTCGACCCCCGCGACACTTACGAGTGCTCTTGCAAATGGGAAGAGAAGGCAAAAGACCTCGCAGGACGTTTCATCAAGAACTTTACAAAGTACACAGGCAACGATGCTGGTAAGGCTTTGGTAGAGGCCGGTCCCAAACTCTAATTGAATCTGTATATTCAATATAACTGAATGTGCTGCTCGTACGAGCAGCACATTTTTTTACATATTATGGTGGCTGAGAAAAATATAACCATAGTTAATATGATATTTTTATATAACTTTGAACAATTTCTGAAATTGTAGCACCACACACATGGATAAAGAAACATTAAAGTTCATTGCCGAGCATCGCAACGACGACGTACGCACACTCGCTCTACAAGCGGCGCGCTACCCAAACATAGACATGCGCGAGGTTGTCACGCAGGTAGAGGGGTGGCAGCATGCTTGTATAAAGTTACCCGAGTGGGCAGCTGTAGAAGGAATCCTGTATCCGCCGCGCATTTCTATGGAGCAATGCTCCTCGTCGGCGACGGCCTTGTACAAAGCCTCGCTGATGCAGGGCGATACTTTTGCCGACCTTACAGGGGGCTTCGGCATTGATTGCAGCTACATTTCAAGGAATTTTACCAAAGCTTTTTATGTGGAACGCAACGAGAATCTTTGCACCGTTGCTGCGCACAATTTTGCACTGTTGGGCTTGCACAATATTGAAGTTATTAATGGCGACAGTGAGCAACAGTTGCCGACTCTGCCCTTGTGCGACTGGATTTTTCTGGACCCTGCGCGTCGCGACGGAGCCGGGAAAAAGGTGGTTGCCCTTGCCGACTGCGAGCCGGACGTAGCGGTCTTGCGCACGCAGTTACTGCAAAAGGCGCGCCGAGTGATGGTAAAATGTTCGCCGATGCTCGACGTTACCGCTGCTTGCCGACAGCTTGGCTGTGTAGCCGATGTTCATGTGGTGGCAGTAAACAACGAATGTAAAGAACTGCTGTTCATCCTTTCCTCCGAAATTCCAGACAAGCCTCGCGTACATTGTGTGAATATTCTTGGTGACTCGTCGCAGACATTTTCTTTCCCGATGGGTGATACTCACGAGACAATTTTTGCAAGCGAGGTCGGCAATTATCTTTACGAGCCTAATGCCGCGATACAAAAGGCCGGTTGCCCCTCGTCGCTTGCTGCGAACTACGGAGTGCATAAACTCCACCGCAACAGCAATCTTTATACCTCGCAAATGGCGGTCGAAAATTTCCCGGGGCGTACTTTTTGTGTGACGGGGGTCGGCGGTTTTTCAAAAAACGAGCTTAAGAAATTACTCGGCGACCTTGAAAAGGCCAACCTTACGGTGCGTAATTTCCCCGAGACGGTGCAACAACTGCGCAAACGCCTTAAACTCTCCGAGGGTGGTGACGTCTATCTTTTTGCCACCACTCTTGCCGATGGTCGCAAGGTACTTGTAAGGTGCGAGAAGGGGTAGAAATTATTCACTTTCATTTTTCTTCCATTGTGTAACTGCATTAAAATTTTCTATAAAATAGCATTGTTTTTTTAAAAAAGGAGTATATTTGCAAAAAATAAAATTATAAAAAATAATAAAATAAAAAAACAAGTATGAAAAAATTAAATTTCTTTTATTTGCTGACCTTACTTTTGGTCTTTGCTTCATGTAGCAGCAGTGATGATGATAAATCTGAAACACAGCTCAGCGTTAGTGTGAATGATTTAGTATTGGAAGCGGAAAAAGGTAGTTATAGCCCTGTGCCTTTGGTTATAACATCAAGTGATGATTGGTCGATTGTTTCACATGTCGATTGGTTGGATTTTTCATCAAAAAGCGGAAGCGCAGGAACAGTGACAGTTTCGGTTAGAGCAAAATCTGCAAATGATTCTTCTGTAGAAAGAATCGGCGAATTTGATGTTGTTGCCGGTGATAAAGTTAAAACAATTGAAGTCAGACAATTCCCGGGCTTGGCAGATGGTTGCGAGGTTCGTCCTACCAATCTTGTTGTTTTGACAGATGGAGTAGCTTTCGATTTTAATTTCGGCAAGAAAGTATCATATTACTATTATGGATACATTGATGCAGTAATGGCAGGTAGTATGACAGATGACGAGATTGCGCAGTATGCACAGGATGAGTTCTATAGATATACACCCGAAGAGGGGGATTTAGGCTATCTTTACGGTCTTGATCCTAATACTGAATATTATTTGGTTACATTCGGTTACGACAGCAAGGGTAATAGAGGTGATATGTCTAGGACTTTGGTAAAAACAAAGCCTGTAATTACAAATAGACCTCGCGTTAATATATCTAATGTAACTTGCGATGATTACCAGTGGGGCTGGGAGACATCAATGTCAGCTTATACAAGCAAGTATTATATGGCTGTATATAGTGGAATATATGCTGATGAATATTCAAAATTTCCCTCTGTTTGGATGGCATGGTATATGAAAAATGAAATAAACAGCGGTGAGCATGAAGCTATTTTACAATCCGATTCATGGTATTTGTCTCGTGAGTCCAGTGAATATAGCATATATATATGTACATGGGCAGTTGGTGAAAATAACGAGTTTGCTCATCAATTGGATATTTTCTATAACTCACTGTTAACATATTCGCCTGCTGTAAATAATGAACCCAAAGTTGGAGTCATTTCTAAAGAGAGCGTACGTGAATACATGACAGGTCTTGTATTTATAGAGAAATAATATCGAATTTATATATATATAACACTGTAATTTTATGTAATGTAACATGAGAATTATCATAACATTATGTCTCTTATTTTCAATAAGCGGTTTTGTGCTCTCTGCTCCGGCGTATAAAGGAAAAATAAGGGTAAAAACTGATGATGGTAGTGTGTGTATATATATAAAAGGAGATGAAAATTGCAAATTTGCTGTAACCGAGGATGGTTATACCTTGTTGCAATGTGACGATGGTTGGTATTTTGCCGATAAAGACAATGATGGGAACATTTGTGCATCCCCATACAAACTGTTGCAGCAGCGTAATGAGGAAACTAATAATTTTCTTAGTCGCATAGGAAAAGGTGTACAGCCGATAGTGCAAAAAATATCAAAAGTAAAAATTAATAACACTGTTTCTCACGACAATGCTGTCGTGAGAAACAGTGTTATTGGTACACGCAGGGTCCTTGTTGTGCTTATGCAATTTTCTGATAAGAAACTTGTGAAAAATGTAACCGATTTTAATGCGTTGTTTAATGAAGAGGGTTACAGTGTGGATGGTGCAACCGGGAGTGTGTACGATTTTTATAAGGCGGCTTCTTATGGGCAATTGACCCTTGTTGCCGATATTTACGGTCCGTATACCTCGAAGAATCCTATGGCGTACTATGGTGGTAATTCTGCGGTTTCGGGCTCAGATAAAAATCCAAAGGAATTGTTTGATGAAGCTTTAAGTAATCTTGCAAAAGATGTGGATTTGTCTTTGTATGACAGTAATGGAGATGGATTCATTGATAATCTGCATATAATTTATGCCGGCTATGGCGAGGAGGCAGGTGCCTCCAGCAAGGCTATATGGGCTCATGAGATGACATTCTCGCCGATAACCGTTCAAGGTGTTAAAATAGACCGATATTCATGTTCTCCGGAATTGCGAGGCAATAGTGGAAATGGAATTTCGCGTATAGGTGTATCTTGTCATGAAATAGGACACGCCTTGGGCGCTATGGATTATTATGATACAGACTATACAACAAATGGTCAATTTGAAGGGACCGGCGAATGGGATGTGATGGCGCAGGGTTCGTGGAACAACGATGGAATCTCTCCGGCCGACTTTAATCCGTATGTAAAGGCCTATAATTTTGGTTGGGTGGATGTGAGGATGTTACCCGAGGGTTCATCAATAGTTATTTATCCTTCTTCCGACTCTAATTATGTTTATAGGGTTGATACGGATGTTAAAGATGAGTTCTTTCTATTAGAAAACAGGATTAAAAAAGGTATAAATAAAGCTGTTCCGGGCGAGGGGTTGCTTATGTATCACATTGATGCAAGTATTGAAACAATAGCTCAGAAAAATATGATAAATGCAGCATTTCCTCAAGCTTGTTATCCTGTATGCGCCTCGGCATCATACGCAAAGCCCGATGAGTCTTCTGTTACGTATGGTAAAATAAATAGTGCCGGATGCCCTTATCCCGGAACGTCCAATAATAGTAGTTTTGGCAAACTTTCAACTCCGGGTGCGTTTTGTAATAATGGAAAATATAGCGGTATAGAGATAGGTGACATTTCTAAAGAGGATAATAAAATTATTCTTTCTTATTATAGAGACGGTGCTATTTCTGATAAAAATGTTGTTTGGAAAGATGATTTTGAGGATATTGACTTTTCTTCATCCTGGACTGTGGAAGGTAGTGGCTCTTGGAGTGTAAAGAGATTTTTAGGTGGAATAACTTCGAACGAATATCCTAAAATATTAAGCGGGAATAGCTATATGATGTTTTCCCGTTCACAAGATGATAATACAATCGTTAATCGTATAAATGGAAATTTGGTGTCAAATGGTATAATTTTACCGAATGCTAACCAATGCAATCTTGATTTTTCTTTTTGTAAATATTCGTCAAATGAAAATGCGGCCGATACATTGACTGTGCGTGTACTCGGAAAGGTTAAAAATGATATATTCGGGAAAGAAAATGAAGATAAGTGGGTAGAAGCTTTTTTCTGTAAATATGATGCTGCTTTTGAATGGCAAACTGTCTCGATGAAATTGGGCCGTATGTATTCAGAAATACGTATTGTATTGATGGGAAGCATTCAAGTAGGTTCTTCGCTCTTTATCGATGCTATGAGCATTACCGAAAATAATCCAATTACCGGTATTCTTGAAAATAATATAAAAATATCGGAGAATGATGTTGAAGTGAATATCAGCAATGAGAATTTCGTTTCTATAAATAATCCGTTGAATAGAGACGTAAATGTCGCTATTTACAAAATGAATGGAGAACTTTTACATTCGTCTGTTTTAAACAGTTTTTCTGCGCAGGAATTCTCTTTGTCTGCGGGTCTGTATATAGTAAAAGCCGGCAATAGGACACAAAAAATAAGAATAGGGTCGGCAAAATAGGTTTAGGAATAATGTAAACTCGGACAAGAATCGTCTTATTTTCTCTATTTTTATAAACTTGATTATCTGTAATTAATTTACGAATTTAAATATATTATAATACGTATGAAAAAGTTTTTATTTTTTGCACTCACTTGTGCATTGTTTATTGCGTGCGATAAACAGGACAGTGCAACTTTCAACGAGAAAAATGATTCTGCTGTGAGTTTTAAAGCTTTTATCAAGCAGACTTCACGTGCAACCGAAACTGCTTTCGAGGATGGCGATGCTATAAGTGTATTTGCCGTTGCACCTACTGCCCCCACTGTAAGTCTTGAGCCTTCAGGCAATTATGCTGATAATGTTCAGTACATATACAATGGTCGCAGCTTCGATGCGGGTTACAATGCAATCACTGTTAGTGAAAAAGAAACAGTAGGATTGGCCTATTTTGCAATCTACCCCTATCAATCTGCCGCATCGAATAAATTTACATTTAATGTAAAGAGCGATCAGAGCAAATATGCCGACTATACTGCCAGCGATCTTTGTACAGCCTACAACGAGCCTACAACCGAAAATGATGTGTTACTGGAGTTTAAACACCGTCTCAGTTGTGTTGCAGTCAAACTTTATGGCGAAAATCTTGTCAGCAAAAAAATAAGCATAAAATTAAATAATGTGTATACCTCGTGCAACGTAGATATAAATGCAAATACCTATACAGCCACAGGAACAACGGGAAGTGTGATTATGGGAGAGCAGTCGAACGACACCTATCAAGCAATCATTGCTCCCCAGACAGTCTCTTCGGGCAAGACATTCATTTTTTTAACAATTAATGGCAAGGAAACTCCATTGGAATTGGCTGCTGACGTAGAATTTAAATCGGGAAAGAAGGTAACTTACGAAATAGAACTTGAAGATGACAAAGTAATAGGTCTCAACGGATTTATCGACCCCTGGAACACTGCCGACGACCTTCTTACGACTGTGGTTCCCGAAGAAATATTGGAAAAGATAAATGATCACATGCCTTTGTATAATGGCATTAATCCTCCCAGTGTAGAAGGTGCCTATTTATTAGAACCGTTCGCAACAGTCTATTGTGAAGATTATCCCGTCAGTGGTTATGAACCGGGTCATGTGGTAAATTCAAAAAGAATTTTATTCTCTAATCAGGATGCGAGCAAGAATACTTTGGATTATAATTCTGTGACAACATCCGGTTCATGGGAAGAGGGTAAAGGTGCATTTATTTCCGGTTCGGGTGATAATTTTACTGCATTCTTTAACACCGAAGGTGAGTCTTCGGATATTTATATAAAAACAGCCTTGGTAATTTCCGGTACAAAAACTTCGTCAGGCATTAAGGATTTATATTATGCCTTTGTGATGGTGGAAAAAGGTGACGACCCCGAGGAAAAATTGATGGACGAGGGTGTGTTCCGTGTATTCAAGGACGAAGATGGAATGAGCATTAACTGCGATTGGGATTGGGACTATAGCAATAATGCTACTCGCAGCGTTGCGGAATTGGCAAAAAGCATATATAGCAACTGTGCATATTTTAAATAAGCCACAATAGTCACTATAAATAACATTGATATTATTGAATAGGTCAGAAACAACTTCGCATTTCCGGCCTATTCAATAAAAATAATTCTATTTACTTATAAAATAAAAGAACATGAAGAAGAGTCTAATATTCATGCTTTTATGTACTTTGTTAGTTGCATGTAATAATGAAGAGGGTCAAACAGTTTACGAGGTTAAAGACAGCTCTCCTGTAAGTTTCAAGGCCTTTATCAAACAAACTACACGTGCTACAGAGACGTCTTTCGAGGATGGCGATGCTATCAGTGTATTTGCGGTAGCCCCAACTTCGTCGGGAATAAGCCTTGCGCCCTCCGGCAATTATGCAGACAATGTTCAGTATGTATATAATGGTCGCAATTTCTATGCAGGTTACAATGCCGTAACAGTAAGTAACACAGATGCACCGGAATTGGCCTATTTTGCAATCTATCCCTATCAATCTGCCGCATCGAATAAATTTATATTTAACGTAAAGAACGACCAGCGTAAATATGCCGATTATACAGCCGGCGACCTCTGTACTTCATACGTCGAGCCGACAACAGCCGATGAAGTATTATTGGAGTTTAATCATCGAATGAGCTGTATTGCAATAAAATTCCACGGTGACAATCTGGCAAGTAAAAGCATAGGTGTAAAATTGGACAATGTTTATACATCGTGCAATGTGGATATAAATGCCAGCACTTTTTCTGCCACAGGGGCAACGGGTAGCGTGATTCTTGGTGAACATTCGACCGACACCTATCAAGCAATCATTGTTCCTCAGGTAGTATCCTCGGAGCAGACATTTATCACCTTGACGCTTGATGGAAATGAAATTCCATTGAATCTGGCAGCGCCCGTAGACCTAAAATCGGGCAAGAAAACCACATTCGAGCTTGAAATAAAAGATGATAAAATTATTTCACTCGATGGATATATAAATTCATGGAATATGGGCGACGCCGAGGATTGCAAAGTTGTTCCTGTAAACATTGTATCATTGACAGATGGAGTAGCTTTCGATTTTAACTTTGACAAAGAAGTATCGTACTACTATTATGGATACATAGCTAAAGAATCAATTGGTAGCGTGACCGATGAAGAGATTGTTGAAGTTGCGCTCGAAAATTTCACAAGATATACTCCCGAAGATGACCTTTTGGGTTATTTGGCCGGACTTGAGGCAAATTCCGAATATTATGTAATTACATTCGGTTACGACAGCAAAGGAAACAGAGGGGAAATTATTAAAACATTGGTAAAAACCAAACCCGATGTAACCAACAGACCTCGCGTTACAATATCCAATGTCACATATACTTCCACCGAGTGGAATTGGGACACATCAATTTCGTCTGAAACTAAAAAATATTATATGGCAGGAGTGAGCGGGGAATATGCTTCTATGCTGGGTGATACACCAAATATCTTGCTTGCATGGTATATGAAAAACGAAATAGACAACGGCGAATATACTTCTATCTTAGAACCCGGCTCATGGTGGATGTCTCGTAATTCTACCGATAATGATATCTTTATATATGCATGGGCTGTCGGCAATGATAATGAATTTGCAGGACAGTTGGATACATTCTATAGCTCGCTAACCGAGAGCGCAGTTCTTACGTTAAACCCCGAAAAGAAAATGCCCGATGCAAAAGTCGTTTCTAAAGAGCATCTGCATAAATGTATGAAGAATGTTGTAAATATTTTTAAGAATCAGAATTTCTAAACAAAGAAATTCATCCATAAAAGAAACGAATATGAAAAAGAATTTATTATTAATGCTCTCCCTCCTTGTTTTTATGGGATGTAGCAGTAAGGATGATAATGGAACGGTAGATGAGCCCATTCAAACTCCCTCGTCTGTAAGTTTCAAAGCCTTTATCAAACAAATTTCACGTGCAACCGAGACAGCCTTCGAGGATGGCGATGCAATCAGCGTGTTTGCTGTAGACCCAAAATCGCCCATAATCTCTCTTGCACCTTCGGGCAACTATGCGAATAATGTCCAGTATATATACAATGGTACCAATTTTTCAGCAGGTTCAAATGCAATCACAATCGGCGAAAAAAATACAACAGGGTTGGCTTATTATGCAATGTATCCTTATCAGAGTGATGCAAGCGATTATTATAAATTCAATGTAAGGCTTAATCAGACAAAATATACCGACTATACAGCCAGCGACCTCTGTACAGCATACGCCGAGCCTACAACAGCCGATAATGTATTATTAGAGTTTAATCACCGTATGAGTTGTATTGTGGTAAAATTTCATGGAGATAATCTTGCCAGCAAAAGAATAGGTGTAAAATTGAACAATATATCTGTTGCGTGCTATGCGGACATAAACGCCAATACCTATAAAGCCACAGGAGTAAAGAATAATATCACCATGGGCGAGCATTCAAGCAACATTTTTCAAGCAATCATTGTTCCCCAAACAATATCTTCCGATCAGAAATTCCTAACTGTGACTCTTGACGGTAAAGAATATCCATTGAACTTACCTTCTAATGTCGAGTTTAAATCGGGCAAGAAGGCAACCTATGAGTTTGAAATAGAAGATGATAAAATTATTGCACTTAACGGTTATATAACTCCGTGGGATACATACGCCGACATAACCGAGGCCGAAGGTATTATCGAAGTAACATCGGGCATTGGCGACTACGATGCAGCCTACCTTACAAAATATGGTTTTTTCTGTTACGACAAAAACTTTGGCGACGGCATTAAAGTAGCAGATAAGCCATATAACTGTATCACCTATATGCCCATCGAGAGTTCCGAACTCTTGAGTCTTATCTCAACAAACACAGACAATATTCCCTCTCAGTTGATATCAGACAAAGGAATTGTATATTTCAGTTTCCCCAATGATTCTATTCTTGAACTTCTATATGATGATGGAAAGGAGATAAAAATGCTTGACAGTATTCCTTATTCCAAGAAAGAATTGATAAACGTTTCCTCGGCGTTGGGCGACCCATTCAAAGCCTCTCTCTTCAATGCCTCATCGCTACTTAAAAAGAACAAGTCGCCAAACTCAATCACCAATTGCTTTGAATTGTTCGAACTAGTAAGCAATGAACCATATGTAGAGAACAAAGAGATTATTGATGGTCTCTCCAAAGACGAATCAGGAAACTTTAAGTTTGTAGAGACAGTTGCTAAGTGGGACGACGACGAGGTAAAAGACAATGTATGTAACACACTCTCACTATGGACAGGCAAGGCTACATACAAAGTCGGTGGTTCGTCGTGTACCCTCAGTGGAACAATCTTCTGCACCTCGGATGCATACAACACTTATGGTACTTACGGAATCATCTGCGACAGTGACCTTTCTAAATTGTCGGTAGGAAACGCCGAATACGAAGGAACAGGTTATCAATCAAAGACCGACCTAAGCTATGGTGTTGATTTTCGTGGCCTGAAGCCAAATACAACATATTATTACAAAGCATTTTACAAGTTCAATAGCAGCGATCATGGAGGCCTTGTTCCAAAGTACGGAAGCCCCACAGACCAGATAATATACGACACTACCGTAAAATCGTTTACTACAGGCGACAACAACCTTACAGTCGATGTAGTAATGTGTATAGACGTTACAGGAAGCATGTCCGACATTATAAATACAGTAAAGAGCAATGCCATAGCTTTTTATGACCTATTCAAAAATTCTTGTGAAGAAGAAGGTATTCAACTTACAGGACTTAATTCTCAAGTAATTGCGTATCGCGACAAGAATGTAGATGGAAGTAATTGGATAGAAAAGAGTACAACCTATTCTCTACCTGCGCAAAAAACAGAATTCAAAAGTTTTGTAAACGCATTATATGCAAATGGTGGTGGCGACTATGCCGAGAGTGGTCTTGAAGCATTGAATATGGCATTTGATAAGGCCGATTGGGGCGTTGACGACGGTTACCATCGTCAGGTTATAATTTTGTGGACAGACGCTCCATATTTGGTGGGCTCTCATTACACCGACCTTACTACTGATGCTATAAAAACCAAATGGAATAAAATGCCTTCGGGGCGTCGTCTTATTCTGTTTGCGCCATATGACACTAGCAGTAACGGTGGCGATTGGGGCTTGTTCGATGATTGGACAAATGTAATACACGAGTCTGACCTTGATAAAGGCTTTAATAACTTTGAATACATTCTAAAATCTATTATTGGTGAGCTTACAAGCAAAGCTCCCGCTCGCAAGCCTAGAGCCTCTGTTTACAAAAAGACTAACTTCCGTCCCAATAATTGAAAATAGGCAATTATGCAATAAAAAATCGTCGCACATTGATTGATGCGACGATTTTTTATTACTCTTTTTTCCACTATTCTTGCCGGTGACCATAAGGTGCAAGAAGGGGTAGAAACTTTTCACTTCATTTCCCTATCATGGCAATTGAATTTAAAAATATCCTATAATATAATATTGTTTTTTTTAAAAAAGGAGTATATTTGCAAAAATAAAATTAAAATATATTAGAAGTTGTTTAATTTTTATTGAAAAATATTTTTAACACGCATGAAAGGAAAAATTTTATTTATAGTATTATCTTTATTATTTGTCTTACAGAACACTTTCGCGCAAAAGGTTGATTATTCGGTAGTATCTGTACCCGAAGAGACGGGAATTGATTTTTTGCAAGTTTCTACAGCGAACGATTATGTTTGTATGCCGATAGTTAAACGTAAAGGAGCAAATATAAATTGGGCGACCAATCAAGTGCTGGATATTTCGCCCGACGGTATTAACCTTGCTTATTTGTCGTGGAGAAACAATACAAGTAATATTTTTATAAAAGCATTGGATAAGCAGGGAAGTTCGGTTCAGCGTACCAATCGTGCCGCAGTTATGGATTTTTCTTATTCTCCCGATGGCAAATTTATCTGTTTTTCGGAACGACGCGGAAAAACCACTCAGATTTTCCAGACAAGTGCCGATAAAGGTTATGTTTGCCGTCAGATAACAAGCGGTAACAACGATTATTCTCCCGTATATTCTCCGGATATGTCACAGATAGTATTTGCCCGTCAAGAGGCTAAGAGCATCGGCATTTGGAGTTATAATATTAAAAATAATTTCCTGTCAAGCTATATGTCAGGCATGAATCCCTGTTATACAAAAGAGGGAAACAATATTATTTGTGCGCGTACCAATAATGAGGGACGTAGTGAAATATGGAGAGTGAATTACGAGAAAGGAACCGAGGAGTGTATCGTTTCCGACTTAGAGCGCAGTTTCGCCTCGCCTCGTATATCTCCCAACGGAAAGTGGATATTGCTTGTTGGCAGCAGCAAGATAGTAACAGACAAATTTACATATTCGAATACTGATATTTACGCTGTAAGAATAGATGGTACCGAGCTTACACAGCTCACTTACCATGCAGCAGATGACCTTAGCCCGGCGTGGAGCAAGGATGGCAAATATATTTATTTTGTTTCTCAGCGTGGAAGCAAAGATGCTACAGCCAACATTTGGAGAATGACTTTTAATCAATTTTAGTACTAATAAAATCAGTTTATTATGAAAAACTTTAGAATCTTGTTTGCTGCGTGCTTGTTAGCTATGGCCACAGCTGTTAATGCTCAGTTTGCAAATTCATCTTCTACATCTTCTTTTGGTGGCGGTGCTGCTGATACAGAGGGTTGGCAGAGTGTAAAATTCTCTTATAATCGTTATACAGCCGAAATTGATGGTCCTGATTGCGATGCGGTGTCTGCTTTTGAGCTTGGCTATTCAAAAGCAATCTCTCTTTCTCAGGAACTTCCTTTATTCCTTGAGGCTGGCGCAAGTTTCTTTTATGCAACAGGTGAATGTTATGACGAGGATTATTACAAAGGCTCTATCAGCATGGCGTCATTGATTGTGCCTTTTAATCTTGGTTACAAAGTAGCTTTGTCCGATAATATGTCATTGTTCCCCTATGTAGGTCTTTCTCTTAAGGGACACCTTTTCGGAGAGATTGAGGAGGAAAATGAATATTATGATGAAACTTATACAATTAATGTTTTTGATGATGATGACTTGGAAGATCCTTGGAACCGTTTCCAGATTGGTTGGCAGATTGGTGCTACTTTGAATATTAATAAGTATAATGTAGGTCTTAGTTACGGAACAGATATAACAGAGCTGGGCGAGGATATGGACACAAAAACATTCAAACTCTCTCTGGGTGTAAACTTCTAAAAAAGTAGATTATACAATAAAAGCGTCGCATCCAACGGATGCGACGCTTTTTGTGTGCAGTGTATTCTTTTATCCTAATACCTTGTGCAGACGAGCGATAAACTCCTGTGCCTGCTCCATGCTCAGGCTCAAGGGAGGCAGCAGACGAATGACGTTTGTGCCGCTGACGCCTGTAAACACATGCTCTTCGAAGAGCAGCTTTGTGCGTATCTCCTTTATAGGCTCTTCAAATTCGAGTCCTATCATCAAGCCCTTTCCGCGCACCTCTTTTATTGCGGGGAATTTCTTAAGTTCGGCCATCAGATAGTCGCCTACCTTGTTTACATTGTCCAGCAGATTCTCATCCTCAATTACGTCGAGCACTGCCTGTGCTGCGGCGCAAGCAAGATGGTTGCCGCCGAAGGTTGTACCCAGCTGTCCGAATATAGGCGTGAACTTGGGGCTTATGAGCAGTGCGCCCATAGGGAATCCGTTGGCGATGCCTTTTGCCACAGTGATAAGGTCGGGGCGGATGCCTGCCCACTGATGGGCAAAGAATTTTCCGCTGCGGCCGTATCCGCTCTGAATTTCGTCGAGCACAAGGATGGTGCCCGTTGCGGTGCACTCCTGCTGCAACTGCTGCAAAAATTCGGGCTGCGGAACGACAATGCCGCCGATGCCCTGTATACCCTCGATGATGACTGCTGCAACGTCGCCTTTTGCAAGCTCGGCGCGAACAGCTTCAATGTCATTCAAGGGCAGATAGGTTGTGTGGTTGTTGCTGTTGATGGGGGCGATGATTTTCGCATTGTCGGTAACTTCCACTGCCAACGAAGTGCGTCCGTGAAAAGCCTTTTTGAAAGATATCACGCGGGTGCGTCCGTTGGTGAACGATGCGAGCTTAAGTGCATTTTCGTTAGCCTCGGCGCCCGAGTTTACGAAGAATGCGCTGTAATCCTCGTAGCCCGACAAGCGTCCCAATTTTTCGGCAACGGCTGTCTGCAGCTTGTTTATCACCGAATTTGAGTAGAATCCGAGCTTCTGCACCTGTGCAGATATACTCTGTACATAGTGTGGGTGGGCGTGTCCTATGGATATTACCGCATGGCCGCCGTAAAGGTCAAGATACTCGGTGCCTTTGTCGTCCCACACTTTGCAACCTTCGCCTTTTACTATGTTAATGTCGAAAAGGGGATATACGTTATATAAATCCATTTTGTCTGTTTATTTAGAAACTGTTTGAATCTTGTGCAAGATTCAAACAGTTTGTTGTTGATTATTATGTAATTTCAGTTTATTAGAATGCCGAGGGCTTCAGGCGCAGACCCACTGTCTCTTCGAGGCCGAACATCAAGTTCATATTGTGTACAGCCTGGCCGCTGGCACCTTTCAGCAGATTGTCGATTACCGAGGTTATAAGCAGTTTATTCCCGAACTTTTGCAGGTGTATCAGACACTTGTTGGTGTTTACAACCTGCTTCAGGTCTACGGGCTTTGTTACCACGTGTGTGAACGAATCGCGCTCGTAGTACTCTGTATATAGTTTGTAAAGTTCCTCAATCTCAACGTCGCATTTTACAACCAGCGTTGCGAAGATTCCGCGTGCAAAGTCTCCACGATAGGGGATAAAGTCTATCGAGCCGTCAAAGTCGGGCTGCAACTGCTTGATGCTCTGCATAATTTCGGGCACATGCTGGTGCTCGAAGGGTTTGTAAATGCTCATGTTGTTGTTGCGCCAACTGAAGTGTGTGGTTGTCGAAGGCTTTACTCCCGCGCCGGTGCTTCCGGTGATTGCGTTTACCGAAATATCGCCGTTGAGCAGGTGCATCTTTGCCAAAGGCAGAAGGCCAAGCTCTATACATGTTGCGAAGCATCCGGGGTTGGCAACGTAGCGACGTTTGCATGTGTCGCGACGGTTAAGCTCGGGCAGGCCGTAGATAAAGTCATGCTCGTTGCTCTTTATGCGGAAGTCCATAGACAGGTCTATCACTTTCAGTTCCTCGGGCAACTGCTCGCGGTCGAGGAATTTCTTTGTGTCGCCGTGTGCGGTGCAGAAGAACAGCACGTCTATCTTGTCAAACGGCATTTCGTTGGTAAACGTAAGCTCTGTCTCGCCCAAAAGCCCGCAGTGAACGTCGGTTATGCGATTGCCTGCGTTGCTGCTGCTGTTTATAAATACAATCTCAACCTCGGGGTGGTTAAGCAACAGACGGATAAGTTCTCCGGCGGTGTAACCTGCTCCGCCTATTATACCTACTTTTATCATGATGTATGTTTTTCTTAAATTTGTTCGTCGGGGTGATTACTGTGGTACACGCGCAAGGGTGTAGAGGTTACTTTTATAAAGCCTTTAGCATCCTCGGCTGTCCAGCCTTTCTGTATTTCGCCATATTCGCCGAACTTTGTCTTTACAAGGTCGCAGGGCGAGTCTACACCCACTGTCTCGTAACCTTTGGGGAAAAGTTCCAGAATAACCGTACCTGTAACATTGCGCTGCGATGTTTCGAGCATAGCCTCAATGTCGCGCATTACGGGCTCCAGATATTGGCTCTCGTGCAGGAACATTCCGTACCAATTGGCAACCTGCTCTTTCCAATATTGCTGCCACTTGCTCAGTGTATATTTCTCGAGGAATTTGTGTGCGCCGATGATGAGCATGGGGCCTGCTGCCTCGAATCCCACACGACCCTTAATGCCGATGATAGTATCGCCCACGTGCATGTCGCGACCGATTCCGTAGGCTGCTCCAATCTCCTCTACCTTAAGTATGGCTTTGATGGGGTCGTCGAATGTCTCGCCGTTTACACCCTTCAGTATACCTTTGTCAAAGGTCAGCTTCAGCTGCTCGCTGCCTGTCTTTGTAATCTGCTTCAGATAAGCAGTTTCGGGCAATCCCTGTGTCGAGTCGAGAATCTCGCCACCGCATATTGATGTTCCCCAAAGACCCACATTGTACGAGTATTTGAGCTTTGTAAAGTCTGCGTAGAATCCATGCTCGTTAAGGTAGTTAATCTCATACTCGCGTGTCAGAGTCATGTCACGAGTAAGAGTAATAATCTCTACATTGGGAGCAAGCACCAAGAATGTCATGTCGAAACGAATCTGGTCGTTGCCGGCACCTGTCGAGCCGTGTGCAATAGCCTCTGCGCCAATCTCGTTTGCGTAGCGGGCAATGGCGAGTGCCTGGAATATTCTTTCCGAAGATACAGAAATGGGGTATGTGCCGTTGCGAAGTACATTACCGTATATCATATATTTCAAACTCTTCTCGTAGTACTCTTTTGTAACGTCGAGAGTCACATATTTCACTGCGCCCAGCTTATAGGCATTTTCCTCATTCTGTTTCAACTGCTCCTCGCTGAATCCGCCTGTGTTTGCACATGCTGCATAAACCTCATAACCTTTCTCGCGTGCGAGGTACATTACTGTGAACGATGTATCGAGTCCGCCACTGAAGGCTACAACTACTTTCTTCTTGCTCATATCTTTTATTTGTTTATTTCTGTTGTTTAATTGTTGTTTTTCTTTTTCTCTTTTTCGGCAGGGTCGTAAAGCATTGCTGTGCATATGCAGTAGCGACGGCCTGTGCGCTCGAGAATATCGTGGTTGATGCAACCTTCGCATCCTCTCCAAAAGGCCTCGTCGTCAGTAAGTTCGGCAAAGGGTACGGGCACGTAACCAAGCTCGGTGTTTATGCGCATGACCGCTCCGCCGCTGGTAAGACCAAAGAGCTTAGCCTCGGGCCACATTTTACGCGATAGGTTGAATGCTGTTTTTTTAATACGTTTGGCAAGTCCGCGACGGCGAAATTTGTCTACAACGATAAGTCCCGAGTTTGCAACATACTGTTTGTTGCCCCAACTCTCAATGTAGCAGAATCCGGCAAATTCCTTTTCCTCGCCGGCAAGCGCTATCACAGCTTTTCCTTCGCGCATTTTCTGTGCAACATATTCGTGTGTACGTTTGGCAATACCTGTGCCACGCACTTTTGCAGCCGCGCTTATTGTCTCAAGAATTTCATCAACATACTTTTCGTGCGAAGCGTCGGCAACAATTACGTCTATTTTCACTTCGCCTGTTTTGTTATCTTCCATTTTTTTGTGTGTATGTATAATTATTATTTTTTCAAATATTGGGTATAATTGTGCGTAGCACTTTTATCAATGCGCTTTTCGATACATTTTCGGCCATCACCAGCATCACTGTGTCGTCGCCGGCGAGTGTACCTAATATTTCGGGAAAGTCGCAGTTGTCTATGTGGTAGGCAAGTGTGCTCGCATAGCTGGGGCGTGTCCTTATCACCGCAATGTTGCCCGAAAATTTTATGGAAAGGAATCCATTCTCTTCGTTCAAAGGTTTTATGGAGCGCATTTCGCCTTCGGCTCCTTCGTGTTTATATTGTTGTTGCTGCTGTTGGCGCGTAAGTACATATTTATAGTGCCCGTTTGTTCCGACGGTTTTTACCACACGCATCTGTCGCAGATCGCGCGACAGTGTAGCCTGTGTCAGCGTGTACCCCTCTTTGTTAAGCTCTTTCAGCAGCTCTTCCTGGCTTCCAATCTCGTGGGTCGAAAGTATCAGGCGTATCGCCTCGAGACGTGAATTTTTTATTTTCATAGTTGCATATTTATGCTATTGGAGTGCAAAGATAAGTATATTTACTCGATAAAAATAAATATTATTCCTCTTTTTTTGCAAGAAAGGTGCTTTTTATGCAGAAAAAATACGGTTGCCGTATATTTTTTTATCGACAACCGTATTTTTTGTATAAAATTAATCCTTAGTCAAGCTCTTGGTCGGCCTTGTATCCGCCCATCACACGTATCGCATTTTTAAGCATTGCAAACTGTTTGAATAGGTCGTGTACAGGGGTGTCGCCATCTTTGTGCATGGGTGCCTTGCTGTAAAAAGAGAGAAACTCTTGTATTCCGTAATATCCGGCACGTGCGGCGAGGTCCGAGAATAGGATAAGGTCGAGTGCCAGCGGTGCTGCAAGTATTGAGTCGCGGCACATGAAATTTACTTTTATGCTCATGGGGTAGCCCATCCAGCCGAAAATATCTATATTGTCCCAACTTTCTTTCTCGTCGCCGCGCGGGGGATAGTAGTTTATGCGCACTTTGTGGTAAATATCCGAGTAAAGGTCGGGGTAAATGTTGCTGTCGAGAATATTTTCCACTGCCGACATTTTGCTGCGTCGTTTCGTCTCGAAATTCTCGGGGTTGTCGAGTACTACTCCGTCGCGGTTGCCCAGAATGTTTGTCGAGAACCATCCTGTCACGCCCAACTGTCGTGTAAAGAATGCCGGAGCAAGCACAGTCTTCATCATAGTCTGTCCGCTCTTAAAATCTTTGCCGGCGATGGGCACGCGCATCTCTTCGGCAAGCTGCCACATTGCGGGAATATCTATGCATAGGTTGGGGGCACCCATTATAAAGGGGCAGCCCTCGCGCATGGCTGCGTAGGCGTAACACATGCTGGGGGCGATGCGTGCAGTGTCGTCGGCCTTCATGGCTTCTTCGAATGCCTGCAACGAGCCGTGAACTTTTTCGTCGCGCGGAATATATTTTTCGGTGCTTGCTATCCATATTACAACCACTCGCTCGCAATTATTCTCGGCCTTGAAGCGTTTAATATCTTCGCGCAACTGCTCGGTAAGTTCCCAACGTCCGGCGGCGGCCTTTACGTTGGGACCGTCAAGGTTGGCTGCGTAATTCTTGTCGAAAAGCGCAGGAATGGGGCGAATAGCCTCAAGTTCGTTGCGCACAGGTTCAATATCCTGCGGCCTCAGCGCCGATGCTTTTAATGCAGCCTCGTAGGCATTATCGGGGAACAGGTCCCATGCTCCGAACACAATATCATTAAGTTCGGCAATGGGAACAATTTCTTTTACTTCCTTATATACTTTGTCGCGTCCCGTGCCCAAACGCATTATTCCTTTGCACGCAAAAGAGCCTGTCGGTTGCGACAATCCCTTGCGCGACATAAGCGCACCTATGATGGTTGTGGTTGTTACAGCTCCCAGCCCCACGCACATTACGCCCAATTTGCCTGTTGCTGCCTTAACATTGCTTTGTTCCATTTTGTATGTTTTTTTAGTATCTTATAGTTCGAATAATCCCTCTTTCAAAATTTCGCTCACCGTGGGGTGGGGGAATATAGTGCGTCGCAGGTCGTCGGCTGTAAGGCCGTTGGTTATTGCCATGCACGCTGCGCATATAAATTCGCTTGATGAGTTTCCAAGCATGTGTACGCCCAATATCTTGTCGTTTGTGTCGGTAAGAATCTTGCACAGACCCATCTGTCCCTCATTCTCGGCCACGAAACGTCCCGAATAGGTCATAGGGATTTTACTGAGTTTATATTCAATGTCTTGTGCTTGTGCCTGTTCCTCGGTCAGTCCCACGCAGCTTACTTCGGGGTTGGTGTATACAATGCCGGGAATTGCATTGTACTCCATTTTGTCCTCTTTACCCAACATGTGGGCGACTGCAACCTCTCCCTCTCGGCTCGCAGTGTGTGCCAGCAGTGAGAATCCTGTAACGTCGCCGGCAGCATAGATATTAGCCATGCTCGTCTGCATATATTCGTTTACCTTTATTCCCCGCTCCGTCTCTACGGCAATATTCTCGAGCCCGAATCCTTTAAGGGTGGGGCGACGACCCACGCTCATCAATATCTTGTCACCCTCGACGCTCTGTTCGTTACCCTCGGCGTCGGTGAAACGCACAATGTTTCCTTCGATGGCTGTTACCTTGCAGCGCAGGTTGAATTTTACGCCTTTTTTTGTGTAAATGCCGCGTAAACTCTCGCTAATCTCTTTGTCGAGCCCACCAAGAATCTCGGGCAGCATTTCAATCACCGTCACCGGAATTCCCAGACTATTGTAAAGGCTTGCAAACTCCATTCCTATCACCCCTCCGCCTATTATTATCAAACTGTCGGGGGCCTGCGTCAGTGCAAGAATCTCGCGGTTGGTAAGCACCGTCTCACTCTCGGCTCCGGGGATAGGCGGAACAAACGCCTCGCTACCCGTGCATATTAGCAGACGCGCAGCCTCGTAACTTGTCTCGCCGCAAGCTATTGTGACGCTTTTCTCGTCGCCACGCACAATCGTCGCTTCTCCTTTTACAACCTCCACGCCCGCATGCTCCATCTTCATTTTGATGCCTGCAACCAACTTGCGCACGACCTTAGTCTTGCGGTCGGCCATCTTTTTGTATTCAAAAGCCACATTCTCGGCAGTGACGCCATATTTTTTACTACCCGTTGCATGGTCGTACATTTTTGCGCCGTAAAGCAGTGTCTTTGTGGGAATACACCCCTCGTTAAGGCACACACCACCCAATTCTCTCTTTTCAAAGAGAATGGTCTTTAGTCCTTTTGCCCCGGCATTCTCGGCAGCCACGTATCCCGCCGGGCCACCGCCAAGTATAGCTAAGTCATACATATTATTACTGTTTTTTGTGAAAAACCATTCAAAAAGCAAAATTAATCTTTTTTGCGGACTTTGTAGCAAGATGATTCGAATGTTTTCTTTTTTTTTATTGAAATTAGGATAATTTTATAACTATTTTAATCAATCAAATGCGAGATTCTGTTTATAAGCTCGTTTCCCAACGCCTCCTTTACCTTAATATGCTCAACGATAGCCGTTACGAAAGGATTGCTGTCGAATAGCCCACGCACATGCTCAAAGTCGAGTGTGCGCTCCTCGTGCGAGCCGTCCGCGCCGAATCCTGTGGTAAAAGAGAGCGAAAATTCTTTTTTTGCATCGGCGTACAACATATTATCAAGCCCTATGACAGCCTCTTTCCATTTTTCCACAATCCTCACAACATCGGCAGCGGTAATCTCTTCCTCTCTCAGATTGTAGAATGTCAGAATCTTATCATACGCCCACGTCCACTCATACTCATAGTAGCGGCTGTGCATTTCGGCAAAAGTATCGTGTATGCAGTTTACAGATGTTATTTCCCCACACTCTATTTTCTGCATCAACTTTTCAATTTCGCTTTTAGGTGCAATCAGCCCCGATACATCCACCCACTCTCCCAATCCTACGGCAGTGTCGGGGGCGAGTCGTTTGCGTATCTCCTCGTTCGACGAGAATTTTACCCCCTCGAGTCGTTTAATGATAGAGTTTCCAAGAAATTTATGTATAGCTGTCCGATAGAGCTTTATTCCGTTCCTCAGCGACGAGTTTTTTATCTTTGCACTTTGGAAAGAATATGTCTCCGACGTTTCGCCCGACACCCGTTGCAGTCCGGTGAGAATGTCTATTCCGTTCATCATTTTCTGAATGGTGTACGGGCTCAGCAGATTGTAATTTATCTGGTCGAGCAAGGCTTTTTTGTTACGTTTGTCGCGAACGGGCCACTTTTGTGCATCCCTTATCGTTCCCACGCTCCTAAGGTTCACGCCCGGCACAAGATGCGTAGTATTCTGTTGCTCTATAAGATAAGAGAATGGCAGGTTCGACGTATCCGAGTGGTTAACGTGTCGTCCCATTACCAGCGAGAAAGCCCCCACCTTTGCCGGCCACAATATATAAGAGTCGGACGTGGTCTTTGCTCCACGCTCCATTATCCCCTGATGTATGGGGCCCAATTTATACATGTGGTTACTCTGGTTCGACCCCGAGCCGGCATTCATAAAAGAGAACATTCCGGCTATCAGCAGCGTAGACTTATGGTGCGTCACGGTAAAAGGTCCGGCAAAAATCGAGCAAGCCTCGCCGTTAGCCTCTTGACAGTTGCCGAAGAACAGCGAGTCGGACGCCGAATAGTTGTGTCGCATTTCGCACGCTTGCCCCACGAAGCATCGTGTAAGCACGCAACCATCCTCCACGCGCGAGCCGTCGGCAATTATAAAATCGTCGCAGATGACGTTGCAACCAATGTGTACGGGTGCATCGTGCGAACTGTTTATAGAACCGTTGCGCAATCGGCTGGCACCCTCAATTTCACAATATTCCCCTATGCGCACATTTTTTATATACCCCGAATCGACAATAGTCACATTGTCGCCAATCTCTCCCGTGGCAGATGAATTTTCGGTGGCATATTTTTCTATAATGGCCCTCATATTCTCTATCAGTCGGGGGCGGTGACGGTAGAGTGCCATCATATAGGCCTGATGCGCCGACAATCTATCGTGAATATAAACCTCGCGTCCACCCGTTTCGTTTAGTACGGCAACCTCCACTCCGTTGCCGAAGCTGCTCTTTCCATCCACAAATATAATATCCACATTTTCTATAAAAGCATAGTTGCCGATATTATAATTTGCAATATAGTTTTTTACATTCTCTATCAGGCAGTTGTTGCCGACGGTTACATTGTGAAGCGTCGCATTGCGTATGGCCGAATGTTTTTTAATGCCTCCGGGCAGCGTAAATTCATACTCGAAAGTTCCGAGCCGTATGTTTCCCGAAAAACGTGTGTGACTGACGTATTTCGCACAGAATTTCGTTACCACTTGCACGTTGTTCCAACTGTCGGCTACGCAATTGTTTTTTTCGAGTATTTCAATCTCCTCGTTTGTAAGTTTGCGGTAAGTTTCCATAATTTGCAGGGCTTTTCATTAATGAACGTTTGTTGCTCGCTTTTATTTTGATGTTAGAGAAAGAAAATAGTTGCTTGACGTCTGTATTATATAATAAAAATGTTTCTCTGTTGTTTATTGTGGGTGGGTTGAGGTAACATTTTCTTCACCCCCCCCCCAAAAAAAAATATTCCTAATCGAACAAACAGGCGGAAACATTTAAAAGTTTCCGCCTGCTAATAATTCTATATATTCCGAAAAGTTTATTCCTTAGCCAAAGGCTTCGACCAATCGCCTATAGCCGAAAGATTAACCTTGCCCGGGGGAGTCGTCGCGTCGATGCGTGCAGCGGGCAACGTCATTTTCTCGCCGTTGAATATAATTTCTCCACAAGTCTCGCGGTCGAGGCTGGTGTTCATTGCGCGGAAGAAGGGGAACAAATCCTCGCCAACAGCAATTGACATATCCTCTACCGTCTCTTCCCATGTAAGCACTTTATCGGGAGTCTCCATCCAGCGTGTATATTGGATATTTCTCCAACGGGGGTACCATGTGGGGCCGTAAACATCGTCCATCTTCTGCCATATTACCCACGATTTTCCCCAATCTTTGCCATTGCCGCAACTGTCGGCGTATGCAGCGTCGTTGGTGTAACGTTTAAGGTCAAGATTCAGATACTCGGGAGTGAAAAGCTCCTCGCAATTTCTGTTACCTTTCTCGAGCAGGGTACTATCGTACATTGCCATTATTTTCCCTTGGAACCATCCTGCGTGCGCCTCACCCTGATTGTGGAAAGGCGATTCTCCGGCCTTTTCGCCTTTAGCATTTTCGGGGCCGCCAAGTGTGTGTGCAAGCTCGTGAGCGTAGATACCTATCAACCCCCAAATATCAGTGCTTATAATACCATTCTCTTTGGGCTTGTAAGCATTTACCGCCCAACCGCCACCGCCACCGGCTGCAAGCAACAGATACATAGGCTCGGGAGTGGGGGTCGAGGGGTGCCACGCCATTATCTGGTCGGTGATGCGGGGCATTTCCGTAACAACAGTCTGCTTCAGTTTCTCATCCATATTGGGGGTGTAATATACTACAAAGCCATCGAGGTTAGCCTCAAGCTCGGGGTAAATTGCGCCACCGCCGCCCCAACCACTCTGTCCGGGACGATATTTTTCGCCAAAATCCTTCTGATTCTCGCACAACCAACCAAAAGACTCGTCGATGACTGCGCGGCGCCACTCGTTGGTAGCTTTTTTGCGTGCCTTTTCCTCGTCGCTTGCCTGGTCGTGAATCTCTTCGAACTTAATCTCTTCGCAGAATCCGCTGATGATTACTCGGCCATCCTTGTAGTTGCGACGTGCGCGAACGGGCAGGCCATTCTCGCCTTTTGCAACAACCTCCCAATTTTCATCAACCTCTATTGCCGCGTAACGTGTACCGTTGCACACGTCACTCTTGTCGGTGTATTTTGCGCCGAATACAGCTGCAAGGTCGTTCATGCTCCATCCCTCGACGCTGTTCTGTGCGTTTGTAAGAATGTACAGCGAGCCACCGTCGGCAACAAAATCCTCGAGAGCCTCGCACTCGGCCTTTGTGTATCCGGGAGCGTTTCTGTCAAGCTGTTGCGTAAGCACAATGTTATATTTATAATTGGGCACCCATCCGAATGGGAACACTTTATTCTCTTCGTCAAAATGCAGACGCATACGGCTGACGCCATCCTCGTCGAGCACTGTGTTCAGCGACGCCATCGAGGGAATTGCGCGGTAACCGTCGGCTCTCAACTGCGGCGGCATTCCCCACAAATAGGCAAAAGTACATTGGTGCGACACGTCCACAAGAACGTTCATTCCATTATCATTCTGCGGCTTTACAGGCTCTGGAGGAAACTGCTTCGAAGCATCCACAGGCAGTGTATGGCCTTTGTGCCACGCCTCGGTAATCTCTTCGTTGGTAAAGGTGCGCGTCGGTTGTGTGCAACCTACCGCAAGCAACAACGATAAGGCTGCTGCAAAAAAAGTAATCTGTTTCATATTGTAATTAATGTAAAATAGTATTCTATTTATTCAATCTATTCTGCATGCGTTCTTTGTAATCTTCACCGGCATTTCTTGTGGGCATAATTATCCATAATATAATGTACGCAATACCCGCAGCCGAGAATGTTAAGAACAATAGAAGTATGAATACTATGCGCATAGCACTTACATTAAAGCCAAAATGTTCGGCAATGCCGGCGCAAACACCGGCAAGAATTTTGTTGTTTGAACGTGTTAATTTTGCCATAATTTTAATATTTTATTCCTTTATATAAATTCATACAGCCACAAAAGTATAACTTTTTTATGAATGAGCAAAAATGTGGCCTTTTTTTCATTATATAAATATAGGTTCGGGAAAATTTAAAACTATGGGATATTCTAATTATATATACTTGATAGAATATTTTTTTAATAATATTTTTGGTTAATATTATATAAATATCTATTTTTGCACAGATTATAAATATTTTTGTTGGTTAAAAATTGTCGCAGTGTGGCGTAAGTAAATGATTCTATTTAAGTTAAATGTACTTATGCGACACTGATGATTGTCCCTCGTATCAAAAAAACCAACCGCGCGTCAGCCGCGGATTTTACTTTTAAAAGGTAATATTTACGACCTTGCAACGACGTAAATATTGGTAAAAGATACGAATGTTGGCAAAAAGCGGTCAATTGATAAGAACAAAAAACAATTATGCGCATAAGATATTACATACTTCTCACCCTCCTGCTGTTTGGTGCCTTAAAAAGCCACTCGGCCGAGAGCTTCATAACCATCGTCGCCGATGTTCGCGCCGACAGCCTGCCTGT
>SUXQ01000030.1 GCA_015060905.1 Bacteroidales bacterium
TATCTTTGCACTATAAATAAATTAATAAAGATAACAGTATGATTACTGCCGACCAATTAAAAGATATAAAAGAGAGGACTGCCGCACTCAAACAATACCTTGCAATAGACGAGAAGATTATTCAGGTCGAGGAAGAGCAGTTGCGCACACAGGCTCCGGGTTTTTGGGACGATGCAAAAGCAGCAGAGGCACAAATGAAAAAGGTAAAGTCGCTGCAAAGCTGGATAGATGGATACAAAGCTGTGAACAATCTTGCCGAAGAGGTGGAATTTGCAATGGAAATGTTCCGTGAAGAGGCGGTGAGCGAAGCAGAAGTTGATGATGCTTATGCAAGGGCATTGGCTGCCATCGAAGAACTTGAACTTAAAAATATGTTACGCGGCGAGGGTGACTCCATGAGCTGTGTACTGAAGATAAACTCGGGTGCCGGCGGCACCGAGAGTCAGGATTGGGCAGAAATGCTCATGCGCATGTATATGCGTTGGGCCGAGGCCAACAAATACAAATTGTCGACCATAAACCTGCAAGAGGGTGACGAGGCGGGAATAAAAACCGCTACCATACAGATAGACGGCCCATTTGCCTACGGTTACCTGAAAGGCGAGAATGGTGTTCACCGTCTGGTGCGCGTGTCGCCCTACAATGCACAAGGTAAGCGCATGACCTCTTTTGCATCGGTGTTTGTAACTCCGTTGGTGGACGACACGATAGAGATTGTGATAAACCCCGCACTTTTGTCGTGGGACCTTTTCCGAAGCGGCGGTGCCGGCGGACAGAATGTAAACAAAGTAGAGTCGGGCGTGCGTCTGCGCTACCAATATAAAGACCCCGACACAGGCGAGGAAGAGGAAATTTTGATTGAAAATACCGAGACACGCGACCAACCAAAGAACAAAGAAAAGGCCCTTGCCCTGCTAAAGTCGCAACTATACGACAAGGAACTTAAGAAACGTCAGCGCGAAAAGGACAAGATAGAGGCCGGAAAGAAAAAAATCGAATGGGGTTCACAGATAAGAAGTTACGTATTCGACGACCGTCGCGTGAAAGACCACCGCACAGGCCATCAAACATCTGACGTCGGCGGAGTGATGGACGGCAAGATTGACGGATTCATAAAAGCCTATCTTATGGAATTTGCCGAAGAAGCACAATAAGAAATATTATGGCACTGGAAATTGAACGCAAATTTTTGGTAACAAACGAAAGTTACCGCACCGACGCCTTCCGTTCGGACAGAATAGTACAAGGCTATCTGTGCCGACAGAATGGAAATTCGGTGCGAGTGAGAATAAGAGACGGAAAAGGTATTCTAACCATAAAAGGCCCCTCGATGAACGGAGGACTCAGTCGCTACGAATGGGAGAAGGAAATTACCCTTGCCGAGGCCGAGGAATTACTGCTTTTGTGCAACGATGGACAAATAGAGAAACGTCGCTATTTGGTAAAATGCGGCAAGCACGTTTACGAAGTAGATGAATTTTACGGTGACAATCAAGGACTTGTGGTTGCAGAAATAGAACTTGACAACGAAGAAGAAAACTTTGAAAAACCTGCATTTTTAGGAAAAGAGGTAACAGGCGACAAAAAATATTACAATTCTCACCTCACACGCTTCCCGTATAAATATTGGAGCAACGAGTGAATAAAGCTCGCTTATTTGCAACGAGAAGCGACAATATTCGCAGAGAAACGCAAATATTGGAGCAACGAGTGAATAAAGCACAGCTTATTTGCAACGAGAAGCGACAATATTCGCAGAGAAATGCAAATATTGGAGCAACGAGTGAATAAAGCTCGCTTATTTGCAACGAGAAGCGACAATATTCGCAGAAAAATGCAAATATTGGAGCAACGAGTGAATAAAGCACAGCTTATTTGCAACGAGAAGCGACAATATTCGCAGAGAAACGCAAATATTGGAGCAACGAGTGAATAAAGCCAAATAAAAGAGGAACAGCAAATTAACCTTTGCTGTTATTCTTTTTCTTATAAGCAGCCACCCACGGTCGAATAAAAAATTTCGCAAAGAAAAGAGCAAAAAACACCCCTAGCGTATTAAACAGAAAATCGTACACATCCATACCCCTATAAGAAGTAAAATTACCCTGAACAACCTCTATCAACCCACTGAAAATAATGGGCGCAACAACCGCACCGACAAAAACACGCTTGTAGCTTATCCCACTATGCGAAAAGAAATATTCGAACCACACAACCGAGCAAAAACCCGCATACATACAAAAATGAGCAAGCTTATCCAGATTATCAATATGAATAATTTTCTCCTTAGGAGGCTTAAAAAACGAAAGATACAAAATAGCAGCCACCACAACCAACGACAAAGGGTAACGCTTTATAAACTTAAACACAACATTCATCACACACAATAATACTATAAAAATCAAACTATTTTATGTATTTTCGCACATAAAATCCCTGCAATCCGACGAAAAGACACGGCAAAGATACATAAAACATAGAATATTAATAAGTTATTAAACATTTTTATGATTCGCAAATTATTCTATTTCTCTAAAAATCAACGAAGAGGCATTTTTGTTTTTATGTTGATTATAATATTTATCATCATTTTAACTTATTTAGTGTAATAAAATCATAAAAAATTATGCAGAATTAAACATAAATTCTTATCTTTCAACCAATTTTTGTAAGAAATAAAATTTTAAATATAACAATTATGCTGAAGAAACTTCTACTCGTCACATTAGCAGCACTGCTCTGCCCCAACATTTCATGGGCACAGTATGTAGCCCCCGAAACAGGAAAAGCCTACAGAATACTCAATGCTCACAAAAATTACCAAGGTATGGTTGCCAACTACAAAGAGAACATTATCGAGGTAATGGAAAAAAGCAACAATGCCTACGAACAGATGTGGATTTTGGAAAAGGCCGGAACCAACAGCGTGTACATAAAGAACGGACTTACCGGAAAGTACATACAAAGTGCCAATGATTTTTCTGAATTGTTCAAGATGGGCGATACACCGAAGGAACTTTTTATATCAAAGAACCCCACCGACAACAAATTCTACAACATCAAATGTTCGGAAAACACCAATAGAGGATTACATGCAAGCCCATACCTCGAAGTTGTTGTGTGGTACTCACCGAGTTTGAACGAACAGATAGAAGCCAGTGAATGGGTGTTCGAAGATGCAGGTGTAAGCCTGGATGTACTTGCTGAACAACAGGAAAATTTCCGTAAGCAACAAGATATTATAAACAATACCGACAAATACAATACAACACTCGCCGAAATATTTACCGATCTTTCGTGCAGCGAGCTTAATGCCACATACGCAAGCATGAGCGACAGCGAGCTTCTCGAAGCAACAAAAGAGCTTCCCGAAGTTATTCAGAATATGGCACTTAAGATAAAAAACAACACATGGGGCAAACGCGAGAAAGAGTTCCGCGTGAGAGAATACAAACCCTATGCAGACGTTGATGAATGGAGCAAAATATTGCAGGCCAACCAATACTCGTACCTCAGCAACCCCACAGGTATCTATGGCAATGCCCACGAACAACTGTACATATTCGTGGAAGGAGAGATAAAAGATGGGGCATTCTTAGGAATAGAAGAAGTGCTTGGTACAAATGTAAACGGAATAACCGACACACTGAAAGTAGGACTAAATGTAGTTCCCATAAGCTTCGACCAATCAACAATATTTGTACGTTACGAAGTAAACACACACAATAGTGGCAAAAAGCTTGCCGACTACCCCAACCTTAAAATACACATTGAAAACGGAACAGTAAACGGATTCTTCGAAAAAGGCGTTCACACAGACGCCGACTGGAGAGATATTACACAAAATCTTGCCACACACCCCGTCATACAGGTAAAAGGCGAACGCGTACTGTACCACATGGAGAAAAAGTGGATAACAGCCGATAACTGCTGCAAGAACACCATCACCGACGCCATCGGTTGGTGGGACAATATGCTCAAGTGGGACCACGAACTTCTTGGTTGGGACAAAGGAATATACGGAGAAAAGTTCAACAACCTGCACTGCGCAGTAACCCGTGACGACGACCACACCTACCAGGCATCAACAGCCTACCACACACTCTACGGAGTAAGATACATTTATAAGTTGCTTCCCTTTGAAACAGTACAAAGCAACCACGACAATGTGTGGGGACCCGGTCACGAGCTTGGACATACACACCAAAAATCAATTCAGGTATTAGGTTCAACAGAGTTTAGCTGTAACCTTTTTGCCAACCTTACAATGTACAAAATGGGCATATACACATCGCGTGGAGACACATTGGGTACACTTGTAAACGACTTTGCAGAACAAAAAGCATGGACAAGCATGCTGGGAGAAAGCAAAATGAGAATGTGGTGGCAACTCTATTTGTACTTCCATATGGCAGGACACGACACAGAATTCTACCCCAAATTGTTTGCACTGTTGCGCGAGGATGGCATTGATACTTCTCCCACACACGTACAGGGTAACAAAGACATTCTGCACTTTGCCGAGAAATGTTGCGAAGCAGCCAATATGGACCTTACAGACTTTTTCAGAGTGTGGGGATTCTTCCGTCCCATACATCAACGTACCGACAAAGAGGCAGCACAAAAAGACCTTACCATCACACAGGCCATGATTGATAAAACTCTTGCCAAAATGGCATCTTACGGCCGCAAGGCACCCGCCATTGAGTTTATCGAGGACCGCATTGAGCCAATATCTCGCACAGATGGAAATTCAGGAAACAAACAAAAAAGTGACTATGGAGTAGGAGAGTGTGGCGACGTTGGACAGTATACATATTATGTAGCCGGCAACATCCCCGAAGCAACAGGATACAGCTACACTAAGATAGGAAAGGATATTATCATAGAAAAGGGTAGCGGAGCCGTTGGATTCAAAGTGTACAATGGAAAAGGCGAATACAAAGCAATGTCCAATAAGCTAAAATTCACCATCCCCGAAGAGCTTGCCGCCGACCCCGGCATTAAAATAGTTGCCGCCGAGGGTGACGGCGACGAAGTTGAGCTTGCCCCCTACGCAAACAACGGCGAGCAGGCGCAAAAAACAGCACTCCAATATGCCATGAAGGCAACCGACTACTATGTAAAATACACCAACAAAAGTGGAGAAAAAGTAGGATATTACTACGAACATAAACTGTCGCGCCTGAAAGAACTTAAAGACTCTGCACAAGCAGCAATCAACAATAACGACCAAAGTACACACACCTTTGGCGAATACCTTACACTCATCGACGAAGAACTGAGCAAAGTATACACATCAAACTCTGTGATTAAAGTAAAACCATTAAACTACTATCTGCTTCAGCCCAGAAACAATACCGCATGCACACTTAACGCAACATCCACAAAACTGCTCCCATTAAACGGCATAAGCAAAAAAAACAGCAACAGTTGGATGTTTGAAACAGACGACGACAGTCTCTACCGCATGAAAAACAAAGATGGCGTATACATTGCAAGCATGCCCAAAGACAACAATGCAACCGTCACAACCAATGCAAACGCCGCCGCAAAGTTCCGCATAGTATCATTAGGAAACGGATACATTTATATGGAATTTGACAATGTTCACGGAGGATGTATAGGCTATAAATCGCCCAACAACAGCGTGGTGGGACAAAAATTTACTTCGCAAAGCAGTTGGTGGGCAATAAAAGTCATTGAAGACAACCAAACAGACTACGACACTAACCTGCTCGACTCGACAATAGCAGTAGCAGACAGCATTATTGAAGAAATTCTTGACGTTAAAGAACTAGAAAACAACAATTACGTCATTAACAAAAACATACTGATAAAAAACAGCAACTTTATAGACCTTGCGAAAGAACTTGTATCAGAAAACAACAGCGCAATATCAGTATTCGAGAATGATGCAGCCGAAGACTACGGAATTGCAGCCGAAAAACTTCAGAAAGCCATCAACTCAATAACTGCAGCATACACTGTAATACCACAATACCCATCGAGCGACACAAACGATGGAATAACATGGTACTACATTAAAGATACAGAAAGCAACAAATACCTTTCGGTAGAACTATCTGCAAAAAGATACCTTAACTACGTAATGCACGCAACAACCTCGAAAGACGAAGCAGACGACTATATGCTGTGGACATTCATCCCCACCGGCAAAGAAAATGAATATTACATTTTCAATGCAGGAAGCGGATGCGCACTCTTCGGCGCATCAAATATAGAGGCTATGGGAGGAAGCGAGGCACTACCCTACACCCTTCAGCTCGACACAGCAAACACCGCCTTTACCATCGGCAACAATGGCAAATACATATACGGCATAAGCACCTACCCAAAAATGAACAATAAAGCCAACTATTATCATCTGGAAAAAGCCGACAAAAGCGACATTGCACTATTGGCACCGACAAACGGCGAACGTTACGGAAGAAAGCCATACGGAAAAACAATAACCAACAATAGCTCTATTTTTGCTGCCGACAAGAAAAACATCGCCTTTATCGACCTTAAAGAATACAGCGACGCAGCTTCGATAATAGAGAACTGCAAAAATACACTTGGAGAAAGCAATGCAGTATATTACACAAGCCTTTCAGCCGAAAGTGCAGCAACTGCCGGCAGCAACGTTGTAGATAAAAACAATATATGTAAAGTGATGAATATAAATAATCAGTCTGCATATTATATTCCCGAGGGCTTTACAGCAGAAAATATAACCTACACCGACGAAAATACAGCAGCCGAAGATATCAGACCCATTATACTGCCATTTGTTCCTACAAATAAAATAACAACAGCGGCACCGTATAAGTATGAAAAAGTGGACAACGAAAATACACTGATACTTACATATACAGAATATACAAAAAACACACCAATGTTTGCCATTGCCGGCGGAGAAAGCATCAAGGCAACAGCAACAAACGTTATTATCGATGCAAGCAGCAAGGAAGATATAACAACAGACTATCTGCTTATATCATATGTAGGAACAAGCCACAAAACAAACACATACGTTCAGGCAGGAGGAAAAAAATATCAAAAATCAACACAGGCTGGAACATTGGCACCATTTGAAATGAACATAAAAGCACTGCCCGAAAGCACAAACAGCGCAACTGCCATATATCTTGCGTATGACGAGACAACAGGCATTGAAGCAATAGAAAGCGATGAAGAAAATAAAGATATTTACGACCTTACAGGACGTAAAATAGAAAAAATAACAAAATCGGGTATTTATATTATAGGCAAAAAGAAAGTTATAATAAGAAATATCGAACAATAACAAAAAGAGGCTGATTTTGCTTTTCAGTGGCAAAATCAGCCTCATAATGCTATAATAAATTACAATTAACCGAACTTTATCATTAATCCATGAAACGTATATTTTTACCTCTGCTGCTTATATTAAGCATTATAAACGCACAAGCGTCAGACTCACCCTGGTATTTCACAATCCAAACGCCCGATGGCGGCACAAGAATCACAACCGAAGAAGACGGAAAGGAAATAACACAGAATTACGCAAACACCAAACTGTACACACTTGCAAAAGAGACAGAGGGCATACGTTTCACCGTTGTTGAAACGAACCAACCGGATAGACAAGCAAACGGATTCTGCTTTTTTGTACTCGGTGAATTTAGAGTACTCGACGCCGATGGCAATCCCGTAGCATACACCGCAACCACGAATGCCGACTATAACGAGTACAACGGTCACGATGGCGACGGACTGCCGGCATTGAACGATGGAATACTGAACAGCTATTTTCACTCAAATTATAATGGCAGTAACGCACCCAACGAATACCACTATATTGAACTTACATTCGAACAGCCTATAAGCTCATTTTCCCTTGAGTGGTACGGAAGACCCAACCTCAGTGCCCATGAATTCAGCCCTGTGTTAAGCGGAATTACACCCAAAGGCTATGAATTTACCGACAATATGCTCTATGGCGACGACGATGATGATGACGACGATGATGACATAATAAACGACACAATATACAACAACACCATTGATGTATTTACAGAGCCCTGCCTGTTCGTATCACTCACAACCGGCGGAATCGACGCTTACCCCCTAAACACACTCGCAAAAGAGCAATATACAGAAAATGACACACTCCATATTCCATTAACCTCGGGCAGCACAATAAAGTACCATGCAAGCGAATATACAGGAATAAGTAACAAAGTTCCGGAATTACCCTATTTTACATCCTACAAATTCAACAATAAATATAATGCCAACCTTAATACCGACGTTGTTGCAGACTGCACAAAAGAGAATATTGAGGTAAGCCTGAATGCTATAGGCAAGAGCCTGACAGCAAGTTTCCAACTGAGCGAAGAGCGAGCAGTTGCATACATAGGCAACAAACTGCAAACAAGCAAAAAGACACGCAACCGATTCGCCGAGGCTGTAAAATATACAATTACCTATCCGGGGTATAATATTATAAAGAGCGTGACGATACAGGATACAATCTGCATGGATATAAAAATACCCTTCGGACGCATTTATACAATTACCCCCAAATGGCTCACCGACAATGCTAAAGTACCACGCATAGACATTAACATGATACACTCTGCATCGAGCATCACCAAAGAAACGTATCTTGATGCAAAAATCACAATTTCGGGATTCGGAGTATACGACGACTTTGCCGATTCTGTTCAGATTAAAGGTCGCGGAAACTCAACATGGGGCTATGCAAAAAAACCATACAGACTGAAGTTCGACACGAAAGTAAAACCCTTCGGGCTTACAAAAGGCAAAAGCTGGGTGCTGCTTGCAAACGCACAAAGAGGCGCACTTATGGCAAATGCCATAGCCATGAAAGTGGGACAGTTGGCCAATGTGCCCTACACCAACCACATTATCCCCGTAGAACTTTATATTAATGACGAATATAAGGGAAGCTATATGTTTACAGAGCATCTGGGCCTGAGCAACAACAGTGTAGACGTAGATGAGGACCTTGGATATATGCTCGAACTAGACTTGTACTACGACGAGGATTATAAGTTTAGATCAGCCAATTACGATCTTCCGGTAAATATTAAAGACCCCGACCTTTCTGACTACAGTGAAGAAGTGAGTGAGGAAAAATTCAATGCTATTCAAGCAGATTTTCAAACATTTGAAGATGCTCTATACAACAATGAAGATATTGGCGTATACCTTGACCTTGATGCTGCTGCACGCTTTATTTTAGTAAACGAACTTGTGTTGAACAAGGAAGTTTGTCACCCCAAAAGTACATACTTGTGGAAAGATGACCTTTATTCACTCGAATCGAAAATCGTATTCGGACCATTATGGGATTTTGACTGGGCCTTCGGCTACGAGAATACAGGAAGCTACTTTGACATTGACTACAGGACAAAATTGCTGTCAATGGCCACATACGGAAGAAACTTCTTTCAAGCATTGATGAATCACGAAGAATTCCAAAAACACTACTATAAAGTGTGGAAAGAATTTACCGAAAATGGATACATCGAAGAGATTAAAGAATACATAAGCGACTATTATTCATTTGTAGAATCATCATTTATAAACAATCAAGATTTGTGGGGCGACGGTGACAGCTACGGCTCAAAGATTGAACAAATGCAAAATTGGATGCATAAACGTCAAAAATACATTGTTGCCAATCTTAAGGAATATGACCTTACAGACATAATCCACACACTGCTTGGCGACATTGACTGCAACGACCTGCTGACAATACACGATGTTGCATTATTAGCCGATTATCTCATTGGTACAACCGACCCGAATTTCAATATAAAAAAGGCGGACACTGATGACAATGGAAAGATAAATAAAAATGACCTGAATATGACTGCGAATTTACTACTCGCAAGCAGCGACCCTGTTCCGCCAATGTATTACTATAATACACCCGTTTCAAAGGCCGCGTTTACGACCCTTGAGGAAAAAAGCCGTTCAGGAAATATTGTTATTCCTGTTTATATACAGAATAATAAAGAAGGCATTAAAGCTATTCAAGCAGATATAACAGTGCCGGCAGGTTTACAAATAGAAAAAGTTTCCACTGAAAATGAAGCTCAGGGAGACACAGTTGTTTATATACAGGTTACAAATGAACTTTATCGTATTGTAGCATACAATAACAACGGTACTCCGTTTGTATGCGACAAGCCCATTTTCAGCATAGAAATGAGCGGTAATATATCCTCGGAACCCTGTGTAGCTACAATTAAAGATATTCTTGCTGTCGATAGCACAAATTTGGAAAAACGAATAAACGATACTCAATTTGAATTAACAGGAAAAGAGAACTATTATAAAGTTACATACATTGTGGATGGTGAAACTTATGCAACAGACAGTATTGCCTACGGTGCAGAAATTAAACTTATCGACGCACCCGAAAAAGAGGGTTACACATTCAGCGGATGGAGCGAAGCACCCGAAACAATGCCGGCAGAGGATATTACTATTAGCGGTACATTTACTGTGAACTATTATAAAGTTACATACATTGTGGATGGTGAAACATATGCAACAGACAGCATTGCATACGGTGAAGAAATTAAACTTATCGACGCACCCGAAAAAGAGGGTTACACATTCAGCGGATGGAGCGATGTACCTGAGACAATGCCCGCCGAGGATATAATAATAACAGGAGCACTTGTTAATACAAATATTTCTACTGTTTCAACAGACGCAACTATCAAGATTAACGGCAACTGTATCACTCTGATAAATGCAAATAACAGCAGTGTTGCAATTTACTCGGCCGCCGGCGTACTTATAGAAAGAATAGACAATTACTCTGGTGAGGAGATTATGCTCGACAGTGGAGTTTATATTGTTCGCATAGAAAATAAAATAGTAAAAATAAAAATGTAAAAATCAGAATTTCAGCGAAGCTCCAACGATTGACGCTTCGCTGAAATTTATAAAGCAATTATATTATGAACAGAATAAAAACAATAATCCTAAGCCTGCTTTTAAGCACAGCCCTGCAAGCAGAGGCCGACTACACACACGGCCTGTCTGTGTGGTTCGACCAACCAACAAGCCTTAAAGGGCGTGCAGTGTGGTACGGCGGTCGCCCCGACTTGTGGCGCGGAAAAGGAAAGCCCGAAAATGCCGGGGAGGTTATCTACAATTACGATAAAGAGTGGGAGTCACAGTCGCTGCCAATAGGCAACGGCAATATTGCTGCCAATATTCTTGGCTCGGTGGAGGCCGAGAGAATAACATTCAACGAAAAGACCCTGTGGCGCGGTGGCCCAAATACCTCAAAAGGAGCAAAATACTATTGGGACGTAAATAAAAACTCGGCGCATCTGCTTAAAGAGATTCGTCAGGCATTCAAAGATGGCGACGATGAAAAAGCCGCAAAGCTTACAAGAGAAAATTTCAACAGCACTGTTTCTTACGACTATACAGGTGAAAAACCTTTCCGTTTCGGAAATTTCACCACAATGGGCGAATTTTACATTGAGACGGGACACAGCCTTGTGGGCATGGGCGACTACAAACGTGCACTGTCGATAGACTCGGCAATGGCTGTCGTACAGTACGAGAAAGACAATATAAACTTCACACGCAAATATTTTGTATCGTACCCCGCGAATATGCTGGTGGTAAAATACAGTGCCGACAAGAGCGGCTGCCAAAATTTGATATTCAGCTACGCCCCCAACCCTGTATCCGAGGGTAAAATAGAGGCAACAGGAAGCACAGGCCTGACGTACAAGGCTACTCTCGACAACAACAGCATGCAATACACTGTACGCATCGAAAGTGATTGTAAAGGCGGTACAACCACCGTAAAGGATGGGAAAATTCATATTTCCGGAGCCGACGAGGTTATATTTTATATAACAGCAGACACAGACTACAAAATGAATTTCGACCCGGACTTCAGCGACCCGCAAGCCTACGTGGGTGTAAACCCCGACGAGACAACCGCCCAATGGATGAAAGAGGCAAAAGAGAAGGGATACGATAAACTTTTCAAAGAGCATTATGACGACTATTCGTCACTCTTCGGCCGCGTGCAGTTGGAGCTTAACCCCGGCGCACCAATGACCCTCGAATACCCGGGAGTAAACGATCTTCCCACCCCCAAACGTCTCGCCCGCTACCGCGAAGGAAAAGCCGACTACAAGCTGGAGGAAATATATTTTCAGTTTGGACGCTATCTGTTAATATCAAGCTCGCGACCGGGAAACATGCCCGCCAACCTGCAAGGAATGTGGCACAATAATGTCGATGGCCCGTGGCACGTCGATTATCACAATAATATAAACATCCAGATGAACTATTGGCCCGCCTGCGCCACCAACCTAACAGAGTGCATGCTGCCACTTGTAGACTTCATAAAAACCCTTATTAAACCCGGAGCAGTCACCGCAAAAGCATACTACGGGGCACGAGGCTGGACAGCCGGAATTTCGGGAAACATATTCGGTTTTACCGCACCCTTCAGCAGCCGGGAAATGTCGTGGAACTTTAACCCTATGGCAGGACCATGGCTGGCAACACATGTGTGGGAATATTACGACTATACACGCGATAAAAAATTCCTTAAAGAGACGGGATACGAAATTATAAAGAGCAGCGCAATGTTCGCAGTAGACTATCTGTGGCGACGCGACGATGGCAGCTACACAGCGGCACCATCAACCTCGCCCGAGCATGGTCCCATAGACCAGGGAGCAACGTTTGTGCATGCTGTTGTACGCGAAATACTGCTCGATGCAATAGAGGCAAGCAAAGTGCTGGGAGTAGACAAAAAATTGCGCCGCGAATGGAGCAACGTGCTTGCCAACCTTGTACCATACAAGATAGGACGCTACGGACAGCTTCTTGAGTGGAGCAAAGATATTGACGACCCTAACGACAAGCATCGTCACGTGAACCATCTGTTCGGCCTGCACCCGGGACGCACAGTGTCGCCCGTAACTACCCCCGAACTTTCCGAAGCATCGAAAGTGGTGCTTGTGCATCGTGGCGACGGAGCCACCGGCTGGAGTATGGGCTGGAAACTTAACCAATGGGCTCGTCTGCACGACGGCAACCACGCTTACACCCTATTCGGCAATCTGCTGAAGAACGGAACGCTGGACAATCTGTGGGACACACACGCCCCCTTCCAGATTGACGGTAACTTCGGCGGAACAGCGGGAATCACAGAAATGTTAATGCAGAGTCACATGGGCTTTATACACCTGCTACCCGCCCTACCCGATGCGTGGAGCGAAGGACGAGTAGCCGGAATATGTGCCAAAGGTGCATTCGATGTAGAAATCACTTGGAGCGAAGGTAAACTGAAAGAGGCTGTGATAAGCTCTAAAAACGGCTCTCGCTGTAATTTAAGATACGGAGCGACCACTCTCTCATTTAACACAAAAAAAGGTAACAGCTACCGAATAACGGAGAAAGACGGGAAATTGGTAAGAAACTGAATAAATTTATGTCCTTAAAATTTTTATAGCTCTTTTTTTAGGATGTTTTCTCATTTTTTCAAAGGCGCATAGCGGGATATGTAACTGCGAATAAAAGAAAAAGGTGTTTATAAAGTAAATTCAATAGAAAAAAATGAGGGTGACCCAAAAGTAAAAATGGGTTGCCCTCTTTACTTTCATTATCCTTACGCGGAAGAGATTAAAAAAAGATAGCTATTCTCTTGAGAAAAAAGAGAATAGCTATTGTTTGTTTGGAAA
>SUXQ01000015.1 GCA_015060905.1 Bacteroidales bacterium
GGGTATATGAACTGTTATATGGCCGCATAAGACCTTTATATGGCTTTAGTAGAAGTTCTTTGCTGAAAAGGGACGGAAAACAGAAAAATAAAGCCGGGGCAAAAAAAATACTTTTGACCCGGCCTCACTTTTTTTTCGACTATTATAAAATTCAATTGTTTTTACATAATACGACAAGATTTTGCGGGACCACCATACAGTTATCTGTTAAAAGTTATATATTTGTATCATATTTATATCAAAAGCATTGTATTCATGAAAAAAAGAATCTTTTCGGCCATAATGATGTTATTCATGAGCCTGATTGCTGTCTCGGCGCAACGTATGAATGTAATTTTCGAAACAGACATGGGGAACGACGTGGACGACGCATTGGCGATAGACATGTTGTATAAATACCATCGTTCAAAAAAAATAAACCTTATGGCGATAATGCTGAACAAGGAGGGAGAGTATCCGCCCCGCTTCATCGACCTGCTGAACAGATGGTACGGTTGCAAACGCATTCCCATAGGCGTAACTTCGCGTAAAAACAATAGCACACCGTCGCACGCTAAGAATTTTACCGAAGTTGTTTCCAACATGAAGGACAAAAAGGGTCGGCCGCTATACAAGCAACTTCCGCAGGAATACAACGACTGGAAAGATGCGGTAATACTTCACCGCGAACTTCTGTCCAAGGCTGATGACAAGAGCGTAACGATTATTTCTGTGGGATTCAGCAACAATCTTGCAGCCCTATTAGAGTCTTCCGGTGATGAATTTTCACCGTTGAATGGCCCCGAGCTTGTGGCAAAGAAAGTGAATCGCCTTGTGATGATGGCCGGTCATATGGAGAATCCCAACTACAGGGAATTTAACGTGGTAAACGATGTTCCTTCGTGCCGAAAAGTATACAATGAATGGCCCACCCCCATCTATACGTCCCCTTTCGAATTGGGCGAACGTATCCTTTATCCCGCGCGCAGCATTAAGGAGGATTTTTCGTGGACAAAGCATCACCCCATTGTGGATGCATACAAGTGCTATCTGCCTAATATGGAAGACCGTCCAACTTGGGACCTCACAGCCGTTCTTTACGCCATCGACCCCGGACAGATGTTCAACATTTCCCCCGCAGGCCGCATACAAGTGAAAGAGAAGGGCGAAACAATTTTCACCCCAGACCCCAATGACTCACATTACTATATTTATACAACTGCCGAGCAAAGGAAGCAGATTCTGGACTATTTTGTCAATCTGATAACAGAGAAGCCCTAAAAAAGAGATAAATAAAAGCAAGAATAATGAAAAGAAAATTTATTGGTTTATTATTGGCACTATGCGCCGTAGTTGCATCTGCACAGAATGCCAAATACGTGAACATGTTTATGGGAAGCTCGGGAGACAACGGACAGCTTGCCCCCGGAGCAACAGTACCCTTTGGAGTAATATGCGTGTGTCCCGATAGCGACCCTCGCACACATGCAGGCTACAACTACGAGACAACAAAAGTGACGGGAATCTCCATCAACCGCCTCTCGGGAGTAGGTTGCAGCGGTGGCGGAGGCAACATCCGCATACGCCCATTGCACCCTTCCGAGGAACTACACATTGACAAGCAGACAGAAAAGGCCGTACCCGGATATTATGCTACGGCATTTACCAACGGCATACAGACTGAACTTACAGCCACCAACCTTATGGCAGTAGAAAAGTATGTGTACCCTAAGAATATTCCTGCAGCATTATGGATAGACTTTTCATCCTGCTTCGAGGGAAGAGCCACTTATGACTACCGGCAAGTGTCGCCCACCAGCATAGAAGGCTTCATCCATGCAAAGACTGTGTGCGGCTGGGGTATGTACAAACTATACTTCTCGCTGAACACCGACCAGCCGTTCCAACTAAAGGAGAAGGATGGCGAGCAACCTTGTCTCGATTTTGGCCGCAAGGTGCGCAAAGTCGAAGTGCGCATTGGTGTATCGGCATTGGATTCCGACGTTGCCCGCAAAGAGTGTGCCCGATGGGAGAAACAATCTTTCAACCGTCTGAAAAACAGGTCATATAAAGAGTGGAAAGAACTGCTGGCAGCAATAGACGTTGAAGGTGGAACCGATGATGACAAGGCTATTTTCTATACTTCTCTTTTCCGCGCCTGCTTGAGTCCGGTAGACGTAACCTCGGCCGATGGCTACTATTTAGGTACAGATAACCAAATGTACCACGCTGATGGATTCCGTTACTATAGCAATTGGTCATTGTGGGACACTTTTCGCACAAAATTCCCGTTGTTAGTATTGTTAAAGCCGGGTCAGATGCAGGATATTGCAACCTCGCTGTTGCATCTGTACCGCACAGGAAAGAAAGATTGGGCCACACTTAACGAATCTACCCCAACAGTGCGCACCGAACATGCAGTCATTCTATTGCTCGATGCCTACCGCAAAGGCGTTACCAACATCGATTTTCGCATAGGCTACGCAGGAATGAAGGAGGAAATGGAGAGACTGCTGATGCGTTCGCCCGACCAGAAGATGGAGACAGCCTGCGACTTGTGGGCAATGGCACAAATTTCGGATATTGTGGGCGAAAAGGAAGATGCCCGCCTTTACAAAGAACGTGCGGAAAGATTATTTGAAGAGACGTGGAAGAAAGAGTTTATGAATGTGGATGCTTCATACGAAATAATGAAAGGCAACGGCCTTTATCAAGGAACACGCTGGCAATATCGCTGGGCCGCTCCGCAATTCCTTGACAAAATGATAGAGTGGGTGAGCAAAGATACCTTGTGTGCCCAGCTCACTTATTTCTTCGACCATCATCTATACAATCAAGGCAACGAGCCGGACATTCATGTACCCTACATATTCAATAGATTGGGAGCACCCGAAAAGACCCAGCAGTTGGTGCGCAATCTGATGACCGAGCCGATGATACATAAATACGGTGGCAACGCCGAATTTAAGACTCCCTATTTCGGCAAGGCATTCAAGAACGACCCGGTAGGCTACAGCCCGGAAATGGACGAAGATGATGGTACCATGAGCGCATGGTACGTGTTTGGAGCTTTAGGATTCTACCCGATGTTAGTGGGCGATGAACACTACGAGCTTACATCACCGCTTTTCGACAAAATTACATTGCGTCTGGAGAATGGCAACAAATTGACAGTACAGACAGTGGGCAGAGTGCAGAAAAATATGCCTATACGTTCCGTTACGTTCAATGGCAGCGAAGTGCATGATTTTCGTATTTCGCACAACGAGCTTATCAAGGGCGGCAAGCTTGTATTCAGCTATTGACAACATTAATTGTGTACGATATTTATAATGTAGACAACATTAATTATACGAAAAGCGGCGGGAGAAATTCCGCCGCTTTTCGTATATATCTTTTAGATGAATCAGTCGATTGATGGAGGCACTGCATCATCTGCGCTACCCCACTCTTTGTTAGGCTTGTCACCCATGACCAAAATAAGTTTGGCACCATTCTTAATATCATCGTGACTGAACCAAGGCTTGTTCCACTCCTTGCCGTTGAGAGTCGCAGACTGTATGTACTTATTGTCCTCTGATGCATTGACAGCCTCAATTTCGAAAATCTTTCCGCTGCTGAGGGTAATCTTAGCATTTGTAAATAGAGGGCTGCCAATGTTGTAAGAAGCAGAGCCGGGAGTTACAGGGTAGAATCCCAATGAAGAGAATACCACAAATGAGGTCATTCCGCCACCATCTTCGTCACCGGGCATACCCATAAGGTCGTTGCGGAACCATGTTTTTAGCATCTGACGGATGCGTTTCTGTGTCTTCCAGGGTGCGCCTGCGTAATTATATAGATAAGGAACGTGTAGCGAAGGCTCGTTTGCCATAGAGAACTGACCCACGTTTCCTGTGTGGTCGGGCAGTTGTGAGTAGAAGTAGTACTTGCTCATTCCCAAAGGCTCGGTAAATGTCTGGTCCAAATTGGCTACAAATTTCTCTTTTCCTCCCATCAGTGCCACAAGGTCGGCTACATTGTGAGGAACGTCCCAACGATACACCCAACCGTTATTCTCGCCATAAAAATCGCGTGCTCCCACGCCTCCAGAGAAACGGTAGTCAAAAGGCTCTATCCAATTGCCGTCCTTGTCTTTTGGGTGGAAGAATCCTGTATCTGCCTTAAATACGTTGCGATAGTTGCGTGCACATTGCAGATAATGCGCAGCCTCGTCGTTTTTACCTAAAGCCTTAGCCAACAGGTGAAGGCACCATTGGTCGTATGCTGTTCCCAGAGTAACGGCAATAGGCTGGCGTTTTTCCCACGGAGTTACATTGGGGTCAGTCTCTTTTTCCCCCGCCTGCAGAGCTGGGATGTATCCTTTCGCGCAATAGAAACTGTCTATCCATCCGGCCGGTGCTGACGACCAAGGAGCAAGAGTTTTCTCTTCAATGCCCTTTCGGCAAGCCTCGTATGCTTTTTCGACGTCTACTTTCAGTCCTTTTGCAAGAGCGTCGGCAACGGTTACTACTGCATGGTTGGAGTTCATTCGACGTGTGTCGCCGGTTACTTCGGGGAAGGTAGGCATCCACATATTACCCATTTGCTCGGCCATGCGCAGGTAGGAGTCTATGATATATTCTTCTTTCTGCTGGTCTATGAGTAGGCGGAGCGGGTGTGCGGCACGGTAGGTGTCCCAAATCCAGTCGTCGGTGAAGAAGGGAACGCCGTTGTCCTCGTGTACTTTTCCGTCGAATGCACTGAAGTAACGACCATCTTCGCTCATACAGATAGGGCGCTCGAAGGTGCGGTAGTAGGATGTGTAAAGAACGGTTTTTTCGTCCTCGGTTCCGCCCTTGACTGCAATGCGTGAAAGAGCCTGATTCCAAATGTCGCGTCCGGCCTGTGCGAGTGCTGCTACGTCAAAGTCTGTCTGTTCGCGTTGCAGATTTTTCTTGGCCTGCTCGATGCTGATAAAGGAAATTCCGTAGCGCAGGTTCACTTGAGTGGTTCCGTCGGGGAAACGCCACACTGCACAGGCGTTGCGTCCCTCGCTGTCGTTCTTACCCTCGGCCAACTTTCCATCCTCGAGTATTCCTGCTTGCATGGGAGTCTGTTCGGGCTCAATGTATAGGTAGATGTTAGTGTTGCCACTCAAGCGTTGATGACCACTGATGGCCTTAGCATCGGCGTGCATGGCTCCGTTGCGGGTGTTCACCGCTACATAGACGGGCTTGTCTGTCTGACGGAATTCGATGTTGTAGATAGCCGACTGGTGAGAGAGGGCGTATTTTACACCCATATTATTGTCGTCCAATTCTATTTCAAAGGAATAGGGTGTCAGTTTCTCTTTGTCGTATGTGTATGAACGGACAGGCTTAAGTTCATCGCCCTGATACGGGGTGAGATTAAAAGCCGAACGTTCGCGGTGGTTGGTCACCACAATGGGGAGTCCGTTTACACGCTCGGTTGTATAATCCGAACGTTCGGGATACACACGGAGCATACTGTTGGGTAACTGAACAGTGGGGAAAGTGGGTACCAGCAGATGGCTGATGTTGCCGATGTATGGGTTCACATAGTCCACATACTCTTTTTGCTTATCGCCGGCACAAGCCCCCAATAAGGATGCTGTAACCAATGAAACAAGTAAAAACTTAAATTTATTCATAAATATGTGTGTTTAAATTATACGTTTGTTATCCAAGACAAAGATAATGAATAATCTTAATTTCAAAAAAGCGAGAAGCGTATTAAAAATTTCAGTCTTTTTAAATGGTAGCATTTTGCCATGAACTGTGCTATTCGCGCCACTAAAGAGCACTCGGGACTTATACCCGTCAACTAATGCTTACGTTAAGTATACTATAAAAAGGACTTTTTCGCTACTATAAATCCAATAAAAAAACAATAATTAATACTGACACCCTGCTATAACTTCGAGTAAATATATTATCTTTGCAACGAATATATTGCGAAAAATTAGCATAATAAAAATGGCAGAATACACATCCACACTATTCCGTAAACTACCGAAATATCTGCTCACAAAGCAAAATCAGACGACAATGGTTTTATTTGTGTCGATATTCGCTATCATATTTATAAACATTTTCAAACCTTTCGGCTCGGAAGAGTGGATGACAAAAGGTAAATTCACAGCCACACAATATCTTCTGTGGTCCACTATACTCGTAACAATGGGCATGAGCATTGTTGCCATAAGTCGCGTAATAATGTATCACTACTCTAAAAAGCCCACGCAGAATATCACAATTTTCTCATACGCATTATGGGTGGTTGTGGAATTGGCACTACTATCGGGAGCATTCACCATACTCGCCTTAATTACAAGTTACGGAGGAGCCGAGCGCGACCCATTTGAAATATACAAGAATGCATTGAGTAACACATTCTTCATTCTGTTTATTCCCTACATTATATATATAATGTATCTCTCTTATCAGGATAAAAATGCAAAATTGCGCACAATCATGGAAGAGAATATCGGCAACAAGGCAACCTCCTTTATCTCTTTTCACGACGACCGAGGCATACTGCAACTAACAGTGGCAAAAGAGAATCTGCTGTACATCGAGTCGGCCGATAATTACATTTCAATATGGTACCTTAAAAACGGACAGCTAAAGAAGCAGCTTGTTCGTACAACACTGAAGGAGACAAGCAACCAGCTTGCCGACACAAGCGTTGTACGCACACACCGCTCGTTCATGATAAATATAGATAAAATAAAAGTTCTGCGCCGCGAGAAAGAGAATCTGTTCATAGAATTGGACTACCCGGGACTGAAAGACATTCCCGTGTCAAAGACATACGGCGAAGAACTACTCAAACGCCTTGTACCCGTAAAATAAAATACAATGAAACGCATCGCAATATTCGCATCGGGCTCGGGAAGCAACGCCGAGAATATAGCCAACTATTTTAAAGGCTCGCAGGAGGTGGAAATTCCCCTTATTCTTGCCAATAACCCCGAGGCTTACGTGCTTGAGAGAGCAAAAAAATTAGGCATCGACTCGGTTGTTGTAACAAACAAAGAGTTCCGCGAGGCAGACAAAGTGCTTGCCATCATGCAAGAGTATAAAATAGACTTTATAGTACTTGCAGGATTTCTGTTGCTTGTTCCCGCCAAACTAATTGACGCCTACCCCGGACGCATAGTAAACATACACCCGGCCCTGCTGCCCAAGCACGGTGGCAAAGGCATGTACGGCGACCGCGTACACGAAGCGGTTGTTGCATGCGGCGACACAGAAAGCGGAATAACCATTCACCTTATTGACGAGCGTTACGACTGCGGAACAACATTCTTTCAGGCAACATGCCCCGTGCAGTCCGACGACACACCCCACGACGTTGCCGAAAAGGTACACGCATTGGAGTACAAACACTTTCCGCACGTAATTGAAGAGATTATAAAGACATTGGATTAATATTCAATGTCACAAACATAAAAAGGCGCAGCTTTTACTCGTTGCGCCTTTAATCTTATAATATCATTTCTGCATAAAAATGGCAGAAAGATTACTTTTTAAGTTCGTAAAATTTCACCCAATCCACAATCATCTTAGCAGGCAGTTCCTCGGGACGCGCCTTTCCCACCCAGCGACCCTCTATCTGCATATCTATGAGCAGATAAAAGGGAGTGCCGAAAGGAAACTGCCCTTTATGAGGAGTCTCTATTCGCGGATAAGTGAAAGTGTGTCGCCCGTTTATTGAAAAAACAAGGCTGTCGGGAAGAATTTCCACTGCATAGACATTATATTTATCTGGCTTTATAGGAGCCGTCGCCGAACTTTCAGGCTCTTTTATATTAAGAGTGTAAGTGTAGTGCGAATGCACAGTCTGATAAGCCTTTGTCTCGTGGCTGAGACGTTCCATAATATCAATCTCTCCGCCATCGGGCCAAGGGGCATTTTCGGGCAGCATCCAAATGGCCGGCCACGCACCCTGCGCACCCTCGAGACGCGCCTTAACCTCGACCTTACCATGAGTAATTGAAAATTTTCCTTTTGTATATATACCACCCGTAAGATAGGGGGCAGTATCCTGCGGCAGATAGTCGTTCACAATGCCTATCAGAGTCATTTTACCGTCCGAATAGTCGTAACATCTGTCGTCAGACGTCATAAAATTGTTCCAATCGGACTGTCCGCGAGGAATTTTACTCCAGCGGTCGCTGCGCAGCTCCTTGCCGCTAAAATTCTCTTTCCACAAAAGTCTGTACTTTGGTTTTTGCGCATTTACAGCCAATGTCACAAGCACAACAGCCGCAAATATTACTATTCTTCTCATAAATTCAAAATAGTCTATTAATAACTAAAAATGGGGCACGCAACAATTACGCACCCCACTCTATTTCTTGAAAAATTGATTACTTAAGAGCAAAAATCTCTTCGTCCTCAACAATGCATGAGAAAATTTTATCCTCACGAAGAAGCCATCCGAGACCTAAGTAAAGTTCTTTCTCTTTCAATTTTGCAGTTGTTTTAATTTCTTTAAGGGTCAAACCCTCTGAGCCGTTCAGTGCATTCCAAATGCGGCCTGCGATTTCTCCAGCTTTCTCTGTCATCATAATTTCTTAGTATTATTAAATTTTTATTTTTCGGGCGCAAAGATACTACAAAAATCTGAAAATCAAACAAATTAAATAAATTTAATGCATTTTTTCGTATAATAAAAGAGAAAAAAACGTTTTTTTGCGCTTTATAAATATATAAAAGTACCACTCAACCAATTATAAACAATAAAAAGTTACTCATCGAATCTCTTTCCTGCACGATACTCCTCCCAAATGCGCGCAGCCTCCTCGACCATCTTCACGCATGGACGCTTTTTAAAATATTCGGCTGTACGTTCCTCGGGTGTAGGCGGAGTGGGAGCACTTTTGGCAAGCCCCAACAATTCGGCACATATAATAGAACCGTTACGCTTTTTAAACTCCTCGGCAAGCATTTGTACAACTTTGTAATTTTCCTCTTTACCCTCGCGATTCTTCCCATCGGTGCACCCCGTTTCGAGGCCGGCAAGCATAAAAAGTCCGCACGCAGCCCCACACGTCTGACGCATGCGACCAATGCCGCCACCGAACGACGCAGCCATTTTCAATGCCTGTTCACGTGTAAAGCCATACTCCCCGGCATACGCGGCAACCACCGCTTGGGAACAGTTGAACCCCTCCTTAAAAAGTTCCACTGCTTTTTCTATCTTACTTTCCATAGTCTTTAAATTTTAGTCAATTAAACCTCTGCGTCGCAAAAGAGCCTGAGGGTTGGGGTCGGCCCCGCGAAATTTGCGATACTGTTCCATAGGCTCCTCGCTGCCGCCCATTTCCAGCAGATGGCGGAAGGCCTTTGCCGTTGCTGCGTCAAAAATTCCACGCTCCTTGAAAAGTTCAAAAGCATCAGCGTCGAGTACCTCGGCCCAAAGGTAAGCATAATAACCTACTGCGTAACCGCTGTTAAAAATATGCGAGAAATTTGTGGTGCGGTAGCGATACTCAATTTCGGGAATAAGGCCAATTTCTGCACGCAATTCATTCTCAAATTCGTCACAATCAAAATCATCGTAGTTTGTCAGGCGGTGCATGCGCATGTCCAGAAGGGCAGCCGCCACAAGTTCGGTTGTCTCGAAGCCCGAATTAAAGTGCGACGCTCTTTTTATCTTTTCTATAAGTTCGTCGGGAATAGCCTCGCCTGTCTTGTAGTGTCTGGCGTAACTTTTAAGAACCTCAGGCTCCATTGCCCAATGTTCGTTTATCTGCGAAAAAAGCTCCACAAAGTCATGCTTGACGTTTGTTCCGCTAACCGACGGATAGTGTACCTGTGTCATAAGGCCGTGAAGCGCGTGGCCAAATTCGTGGAACAGCGTCAGCGTCTCGTCAATGTTGAGCAAAGAGGGAGTATCGCCAGAAGCGGGGGTAAAGTTGCACACGTTTACAATCATGGGGCGTATGTTGTACCCGCCCAAATTCACCTGATTGACAAAGTTTGTCATCCACGCACCCGAACGCTTCGACTGACGAGGGAAATAGTCACCGTAGAAAATTCCCAGATGTTTTTTATCGGCGTCGAGCACCTGCCACACTTTTACACTATCATGGTAGATGGGAACGTCGTTGCGCTTCACAAAGCCGAGGCCGAACAATTTTGTTGCACAATCAAAAGCTCCGTCACAAACATTCTCCAATTTAAAATAGGGCTTAATCTCATTTTCGTCGAGCGAATATTTTGACTTGCGCAGTTTCTCGGTGTAATACATCCAGTCCCACCCTGCAAGTTTAAAGCCACCTTTCTCACTGTCGATAAGAGCCTGAAGCTCTTTTGCCTCGTCGCTTGCACGCTTGATGGCCGCTGTCCAGATGCTGTTCATAAGGTCGGTTGCCGCATCGGGAGTTTTTGCCATCTTAACATCCATCTTATAATCTGCGTATGTGTCGAAGCCCAACAGACGCGCCTTCTGCAAGCGCAGTTCGAGAATGTTGCGAATAATCTTTTTATTGTTGTATTTATTGTCATTATCGCCACGATTGTAGTAAGCCTTGTAGATTTTCTCGCGCAGTTCGCGGTTGTCGGCATACTGCAGGAAGGGGATGCAGCTGGGCTTATCGAGAGTAAAGAGCCAACCATCGACATTTGCCTCTTTGGCAGCCTCGCGAGCAGCATTGCGCACAGCCTCGGGCAGTCCGCTAAGCTCTTTTTCATCGGTTATTATCAGCTGAAAGGCTTTTGAGTCGGCGAGCAGGTTACTGCCAAACTCAATGGCCGCAAGGCCCAATTTTGTGTCAATATCAAGAAGTTCTTTTTTCTTTTCTGCGTCCAGAAGCGCACCGCCACGCACAAATTCCTTGTAATAATTTTCGAGGACAATCATCTGCTCTTCGCTAAGCTCCAGGGTAGCGCGGTTGTCGTACAATGTACGTATGCGTCCGAAGAGTGCATCGTTCATAAAAATGTAACCGCTAAGTTCTGTAAGCTTGGGAGTTACGCTATTCTCTATCTGCAACATTTCATCGTTCGCGTCACTCTCGTTAAGTGTGAAGAATATGCTGCTCACCTTGTCGAGCAAACGTCCGCTAAGCTCGAGTGCATCGATGGTATTTGCATATGTGGGAGCCTCGCTATTGTCTATTATTTTCTGAATATCAGCTTTTTTCTGAGCAATTCCCTGCTCGAATGCCGGCAAAAAATCAGCAGTATTATATAAACTGAATTCCGGTGCACCGAACGGTGCTGAACTTTCGCCACACAAAGGGTTTGTGCTTTTTTCGGCACTGCTGTTACATGATGAATGTGTAAGCATGAGTGAAAAAACAATTAAAGAAAAATAAAATACTTTTTTCATTTTAAATGTGTATAAAAAACAGTTTCTATATTTGCAAAGATAGATATTTATTTTCACAAATAGCATCTTATTCTCTTAAATAGGTATATTAAGAAAAAAAAATCGTATATTTGTCGTAAACGACGAATATAGACTGCACTCGCTGTGATAAATATTCAAATAAACTTGATATTTATCGCTCGTTTGTGTGTATATTTGAGATAAATCTCGAACATAGGATGCGGCTCGGAATAAAAAAATCAAGTAAACTTATTTTTTTCTTCACTCGCCTTTGTGTATATTTGTAAGTATTAACCCAGTCTGACAAAATACTGACAAAAATTTAAGAATATCATGAAAATCATTAAAAAACTTTTACCCCTGATGCTGGTCGCAGTTGCCGTAGGATGCAGCGTAGAGCAACTTCCTAAAGTTGAAACCTTTACCGAGGCAGACGACCCCGTTGCCCTCACCAACGAGCAGCAAGCCGCATGGGAGCACGTGGGCAAGCGTTTGAATGGCGCTTGGGCCTGTGCCGACTCGCACTATTCGCGCAGCATCGTTCCCGAGGTAAGCAAGGTAGAGGTTATGCCCATCGTAGCATGGAAGGGCGAGCGTGCCTCGGCACAACTTCTGCTATGGACAGCCGAAGGTGCCGACGGCGTACGTTGCGAGGTTAAGGAGTTCCGCTCGGAGAATGCCACCCTGCCCGCCTCAATCGCACAGACCCATTTCGTGCGTTACACCATTGCCGACGAGCGTTTCAAGACCCACAAAGGCACAACCCTACAGCCCGACATGCTCGATTCGCTCACACATTTCGACATTTCCGCACGCACAGTACGCCCCGTATGGCTGTTAATCACCGTTCCGCAGGATGCCACCGAGGGAATCTACAAGTCGGAGCTCGTAATTTCGCATAATGGCGGCGGCAAAATAAAGTTGCCTTTGACGCTTGAGGTACAGAAACATACGTTGGCCACTCCCGACAAGTGGTCGTACCACCTTGACCTCTGGCAGCACCCCACATCTGTTGCACGCGCCTACGGCCTGGAGTTGTGGAGCGATGCTCACTTCGAGGCTTTGATTCCCATAATGACCCGCCTTGCGAATGCCGGTCAAAAGGTTATCACCACCACCCTTAACAAGGATCCGTGGAACCATCAATGCTACGACGCTTACGAAGATATGATTAAGTGGACGCTCAAAAAGGATGGCTCGTGGACATACGACTACACCATATTCGACCGCGTGGTTGAGACAATGATGAGCGTGGGCATCAACAAAATGATCAACTGCTACTCTATGGTACCCTGGAACTGCGAGTTACACTACATGGATGAAGCAAAGGGCGAAATGATTACAGTCAAGGCCGAACCCGGTACACCAATCTTCCCCGAGATGTGGAAACCCTTCTTGCTCGACTTCAGCAAGCACTTGGCCGCAAAGGGATGGTTGAGCATTACCAACATCGCAATGGACGAGCGTGGTCCCGAGGCTATGGATGCTGCTGTTAAGGTTTTGGAGGAATGCGCACCCGAAATGGGCTTCGCCATCGCCGATATGCACAAGTCGTATCGTCGTTACCTCAATATACGCGACGTGTGTGTATTGCAGACACAGCCCGCCGACCTTGGCGACATAAAGATGCGTCGTGAGCAGGGCTTCAACACCACCTTCTACGTATGTTGCGCTCCCTCTTATCCTAACACCTTCACCCATTCGCACCCCTATGAGGCAGAGCTGCTGGGTTGGTACGGTCTGTCATGCGACTACGACGGCATGTTGCGTTGGGCCTACAATTCATGGGCTGCCGACCCGCAGATTGACTCACGCTTCGGCAACTGGACTTCGGGCGACACATATATGGTATATCCACACAACCGTTCATCAATCCGCTTCGAGCGTATGATCGACGGTATCGAGGTTGCCGAGAAAGTACGCGCACTGCGCAAAGCCGGCGTAGATATCAGCGAGGTGGAAAAGGTTTTGGAGAAGATTCGCGCTACCAACGTGAACGACCACAAACAGCCGTGGCAGCAAATAACTGCCGAGGCTCGGGAGGCACTCAACGCTGTATCGCGCAAGTAATCCTATTTTTTAATAAATACAGAAGCCCGTCATTGACAAATTTTACATCAATGGCGGGTTTCTTTTTGACAGGTAAGAGCCTGCCAATTATTTTGCCCCAAATTTCTCAATTCAACGAATTATATGTAACTTTGCAGTATAAATATTGCGAATACTTTTAAACAATCAGTTTAACCAAAAAATATGGCTAATCCGGACGATAAAAAAATTATCTTTTCGATGGTCGGACTAAACAAGACCATCCGTCAGAATAACAAACAGGTGCTGAAAGATATTTACTTGTCTTTCTTCTATGGTGCAAAAATCGGTATTATAGGTCTCAACGGCTCGGGAAAATCTACCCTTATGAAAATTATTGCCGGACTTGACAATGATTATCAGGGCGAGGTTGTATGGTCGCCGGGCTATTCGGTGGGCTATCTGCCGCAGGAGCCTCAGCTTCAGGATGGAAAAACCGTCAAGGAGTGTGTGATGGAGGGTGTGCAGTCGGTAGTCGATGCTCTTGCCGAGTATGAGGAGATTAACAACAAATTCGGACTTCCCGAGTATTACGAGGATGAGGATAAGATGAACGGACTTTTCGCACGTCAGGCCGAGCTTCAGGATATTCTCGACGCCTCGGACGCATGGAACCTCGACAGCAAGCTCGAGCGAGCGATGGACGCACTGCGCTGCCCCCCCGCCGACCAGCTTGTAGACCACCTTTCGGGTGGTGAGCGTCGCCGCGTGGCTCTGTGCCGTCTGTTGCTGCAGAAGCCCGACGTATTGTTGCTCGACGAGCCTACCAACCACCTTGACGCAGAGAGCATCGACTGGCTCGAGCAGCACCTTAACCAATATGAGGGTACGGTAATTGCCGTTACCCACGACCGCTACTTCCTTGACGACGTTGCAGGATGGATTCTGGAGCTTGATCGTGGCGAGGGAATTCCCTGGAAAGGCAACTATTCATCGTGGCTCGACCAAAAGACCAAGCGTATGGAGCAAGAGGAAAAGGTGGCAAGCAAACGCCGCAAGACCCTTGAACGTGAGCTTGAGTGGGTGAGAATGTCGCCCAAGGCGCGTCAGGCAAAAGGAAAGGCGCGTCTGAATTCTTACGAACGACTGCTGAACGAGGACCAGAAAGAGCACGAAGAAAAACTCGAGATTTTTATCCCCAACGGTCCCCGTCTGGGTAACAAGGTCATCATCGCCAACAACGTTGCAAAGGCTTACGGCGAAAAAAAACTCTTCGGCGACCTTAACTTCAACCTGCCCCCCAACGGCATTGTTGGAGTCATCGGCCCCAACGGTGCGGGAAAGACCACGCTCTTCCGCCTAATCATGGGCCTTGAGACTGCCGACGGCGGTACATTTGAGGTGGGCGAGACTGTAAAAATTGCATACGTGGACCAGAGCCACAAAGATATTCTCCCCGAAAAATCGGTGTACGAAGTGATGAGCCAGGGCAACGAGACTATGCGTCTCGCAGGCCGCGAAATTAACTTCCGCGCCTACCTGTCACGCTTCAACTTCTCGGGTGCCGACCAAGAGAAAAAATGCGGTGTACTCTCGGGTGGTGAAAGGAACCGCCTGCACCTTGCAATGGCACTGAAAGAGGGCGGCAACGTGCTGCTGCTTGACGAGCCTACCAACGACATTGACGTAAACACCTTGCGTGCGCTCGAGGAGGGTCTCGAGAATTTCGCAGGCTGTGCAGTGGTAATCAGCCACGACCGTTGGTTCCTCGACCGTATTTGTACACACATCCTTGCATTCGAGGGCAACGGAGAGGTATTCTTCTTCGAGGGCTCTTATTCGGACTACGAAGAGAATAAGATGCGTCGTCTGGGCGTGGAAGAGCCTCGTCGCATCCGCTACCGTAAACTAACAGATGATTAACAGATAAATTTTTATACTGATGAATACAGTTATAGAGCCGTCGGTAATTGACGGCATTATGCAGGAATTGGAAATTGCCGACATTAAAAAAGCCTCTATCCGTCAGGTGGGCGCAATCGTGCGCGAGGCCGAGAAACGTACGGGCACAGAGTATATACATTTTGAAATGGGCGTTCCCGGACTCCCCCCCTCGGCAGTAGGCGTAAAGGCCGAGTGTGAGGCCTTGCAACGTGGAGTAGCGTCAGTCTACCCTATCATCGACGGTATTCCCGAGGTTAAGGAGCAGGCTGCTCGTTTCCTGAAAGCCTTTGTGAATGTGGACATTGCCCCCTCGGGCTGTATACCCACAGTAGGCTCAATGCAGGGTACTTTTGCGTCACTGATGCTCGCGTCGCAGCTTGACCCTAAAAAAGACACTGTTCTTTACATCGACCCGGGCTTTTCGGTGCAGAAGATGCAGGCCGATGTTATTGGCGTAAAGATTGCGTCATTCGACCTTAGCGACTATCGTTGCGAAAAGCTCGAGGCGAAACTCGAGAGCTACTTCTCGCAGGGTAACATTTGCGCCGTAATCTATTCGAGCCCCAATAACCCCACATGGATGTGCCTGAACGAGCAGGAGCTTGAGATTATAGGCCGCTTGGCTACAAAATACGACGTAATTGTAATTGAGGACATGGCGTACATGACTATGGACTTCCGCCGTGACATGAGCAAGCCTTTCGAGCCGCCCTATCAGCTTACAGTGTCAAAATACACCGACAACTATGTGATTATGATGAGTGCGTCGAAAATATTCAGTTACGCCGGTCAGCGTATAGCAATGGCCTGTATTTCGGACAAACTGTACGAGCGTCACTATGAGAGTCTGAAGAACAGATACGGCATTGCGCGTTTCGGTGCTGCTTATGCTTACATCTTCCTTTATACATTCTCGTCGGGAGTTTCCCACTCGGCGCAGTATGCAATGGCAGCAATGCTGAAGGCTGCGTGCGACGGAGAGTATAACTTTGTGGCGGATGTTAAGGAATATGCCGACCGCACAGCAAAGATTAAAGATATTTTGCAGCGTACAGGCTTCCACATTGTTTACGACAAGGATAATGACGAGCCTGTGAGCGACGGCTTTTTCTTTACCATCGGTTACAAGGAGATGGACGGCGCCGAACTTTTGCAGGAGCTTCTTTACTATGGCGTGAGCGGAATTGACCTTTCGACCACCGGAAGCACCCGCAAGGGTATCCGTGCATGCTCGTCGAACATCAAGCCTCATCACTATGCGCTTCTCGAAGAGCGTCTGAAACTTTTCAACGAGAATCATTAATCTTAAATAAATGATTGTGCCTCCCTATTATTGGGAGGCACAATCATATAAGTTTTTAATTACAAGCAGAATGCCGATAATAGAAATATCCTCTCTTTCCCATCCGGGCGTCGAGATTTTCTCGTCGCTCACCGAGGCGCAGTTGCGCAGTGTCGTTGCGCCCGAGAAAGGGATTTTTATCGCCGAAAGCCCGAAGGTCATACGCGTGGCGCTGAACGCAGGCTACGAGCCTGTCGCCATTTTGTGCGAGCGCAAGCATATTGTCGGCGACGCTGCGGAGATTATCGGGCAGTGTGGCGATATTCCCGTATACACAGGCGAGCGTGAGATTCTTGCTGCCTTGACGGGCTACACTCTGACACGCGGAGTATTGTGCGCCATGCGCCGCCCGCCCCAAAAGAGTGTCGGCGATATTTGTCGCAACGCGCGCCGCATAGTAGTCATCGACTCAGTAGTAGACACCACAAACATCGGTGCCATATTCCGTTCGGCGGCAGCATTGGGCATCGACGCGGTGCTGCTGACGCCAACGTCGTGCGACCCGCTTAACAGACGCTCGGTGCGAGTATCCATGGGGTCGGTATTCTTAGTCCCCTGGACGTGGATGGAAACTCCAATATCCTCTTTGGGCGATTATGGATTCCGCACAGCGGCAATGGCACTCACCGACGACTCTATTTCCATAGACTCGCCGCTACTTTCGGCCGAAGAGAAGCTGGCAATAATCATGGGTACCGAGGGCGACGGTCTTTCACACGAGACGATTGCCGCAGCCGATTATGTCGTGCGCATCCCCATGCACCACAATGTCGATTCGCTTAATGTGGCAGCGGCGGCAACAGTGGCATTCTGGGAGCTGAGAAAAAGATAATAGTTTTTATTAAAGAAAAATAAAGATTGTGGGAAGAAAGAAATTTTCAGAGAATGAGGTAAAAGTCATACGCAAACTTTTGGGCAACAAGATGCGCGGCAACCGCTCGCAACAGAAAATGTCCCGACACATTTTGCGTACGGTATTCGGCTTTAACATTTCCGACTTTAACGTACAGGGCAAGGCATTCGGCCCCGAGGATTTTGACGAGTGCATACGTCGCGGACGCATACAGGTGCTGGACGATGCAACCATCGAGGCAATGAAACTGCGTTACGCCGAGAAGAAAATGCACGACGAGGCTGTTCGTCAGGCCGAGGCTATCGCCGACGGCGAGGTTGTCGACTGGCAGGCAGCACTCAAGGAGTGGAACGAGTATTACTCCCGGCACCCCGAGGAGAATTAAGGAATTATCTCAAAGCAAAATAAGTTTAGAGGCTCGACTATCAGTCGAGCCTCTAAACTTATTTATTTACCGTATAATAAACAACAACGAACCAACGCTTATCACCACCCACAGCAACACACCCTGCAACAAAGGCTTTAAGCCTACCTGCCTTATAACAGCAGGCGATAGCGAAGCACCAATCAAGAACATAGTGACTATAAGGCATTTACGAGCAACGCTATTTATTGTTGCCCCCACCGAGGGAACAGCATCAAGCAAATAAGTGTTCAGCAACATTGCCACCACAAACCACAAAATAAACCAGGGAACAGTTATTTTATTTCCTTTGGAACGAAACAGCACCGCCGTCACAAGAGTCACAGGAATTATCCACAATGCACGTGTAAGCTTTATTGTTGTTGCAACTTCAAGAGCAGCCTCGCTGTATGCAGCACCGGCACCCACAACCGAACTTGTATCGTGAATAGCAATGGCAGCCCAAGTGCCAAACTGCACATCATCGAGCCCCAACATACGCCCTATCGGCGGAAATATAAAAAGCGCAACAGCATTAAGTATAAACACCGTACCAAGCGCAACAGACATCTCACTCTCGTCAGCCTTTATCACAGGACCAACCGCAGCAATGGCGCTACCGCCACAGATAGCAGTTCCGCTACTCACAAGATAAGAAATATTGCGATTGTTCTTCAACAACTTACGACCAATGAGCCAACCGAGGGCAATAGTGCCGAACACAGAAACGACAGTAGCAATCATTCCCTCCCTACCCGACTGAAGCGAAGCCTCAATGTTCATTCCGAAGCCCAAGCCCACCACAGAGTATTGCAGCAACAGCTTAGAAAATCGCTTATTAAAGCGCGGATAAGCCTCCCCACAAAAAACAGCGAATGCAAGCCCCAAGAACAGTGCCACCGGCGGAGTAACAAAAGCCCCCACAGACTCAAGACCGGGTATATACATTGCAAACAATGCCAGAGAGAGTGCCGCAAGCAACACTACATATATTTCCTTAGAGTAACGCTTCATCATTTTTATTTTAAATCCACACGCACCTTGCTACCCGACGGCACCACCTTGTAGCTGTACCCGGCAGGCATTGAAAGTGCAACAACAAACTGCCCGGCCTCTTTTTTCCACTCAACATCGACAGACTCGTCGCCAACAGGAATCGACCCTTTGCAATTTTCAAGCCCACTGTCAATCATGCGCAGGGTAACAACCTTCTCGACAGGCGAAATATTATATACGCCTAATACGTCACGATAAAGAACATGTGCAATGTGCGATGCAAAGCCATGATTGCAGCTTGCGACAGTGGTCATATTCTCCCACAATGTACCCGTAAGTTCAACCATCGGCAGATAGAAGTCCACCGACTCGTCAAGAATTTGGGCACACAAGCCCTCGCGCGAGAGCAATTCGTTGCGTATATAGTTTCCTATAAAAGCATTTGCAAAAGGAACATCCGAATGAGCTTTTGTCTCCTTGCGGATGGGGCCAAACTCGTCGCGCAGACGCTTCCACAAATTAGGATGCGACTCGGGAGTGGCAACGCCTGTAAAAAAGGCATAATATTGGCAAACCTCAGTATGCTCGCCCGACAGTTGCAACTGTCCATCGTCGGCGCGCACAGCATTGTCTATGAAATATTCACCGTCGAACGATTGCTTGCGTATAGTCTCGCGCATAGCCTCGGCCTGCAGATGCAGAGAATTATCACCATAAAGTCTGCCGGCAGCATCCAGCATCTGCGCATAGAGCATATTTGACGGATAGCTTACATCCTGCACCAGACTGTTGGCGCGTGACCACTCGACAAACACCCAGCGTGTGAGTTTTTCCAATAATCCATCCTCGTTGATGAAGGGCTTGAAATACTCTATCAAGGCATAAACCCTATCTTTGGCAGCATCTATCATTTCGCGGTCGCCACTGCGTTGCAGATACTCCTCCAACTGTATTACGAACCACATTGCCCAGTTTGGAATGTGATTCTTGTTGGGGTGTTCCGATGGGTAGCACATTGGCAACATTCCCTCGTCAATATGTTTGAACTTTTCGGGCAACAGAAAATTCTGTATGAAGTTGCGCTCAATCTGCGTGTCGCCCGAAAGGTCAAATGCCACTCGCGATGTAAAATAGCTGTCGCACAGCCATCCGGCACGTTCGCGCGAGGGACAATCCATGAAAATATCCAGTGCATTTTGGCGGAAAGTCTCGCGGGCAGCCTCGAACAAGCGGTTAAGGTCGTTGTTGTCTGATACAAAGGCCGCACGATTAACGTCCGAATTGCAATAATCGCGCATATAAACACGTTCGACAGTGCATTTTCCACTATTTATGAGTGTCTGCGCATATTTCATTGTATAAGGCTCGAAACTTTCAATGGTGTACTCACCCGGCTGAAGTTCGTAATTAATAAAGGCGTTGCACTGCAATCGGGCACCATTAACATTTCCATCCTGTCCAATAACCTCGTCGAAGCGCACCTGAAGGTGGGCAGGCTCTTCCACGCGCACTTTTATGCCCAAAAATCCGGTGCTGTTGCACTCGAATGCATAAATATTGTTGTCCGGCAAAGGTTGCGCATCGTGCAGTCTGTAATCGGGATACTCGACGTGACGCGAGAGTATTTTTTTCGTTGGCTGCAACGCCTGCTTTACAGGCTCGGCACCCTGCCAATCGGCATTGGTTAGCCACTGCTCAAAATCATCTGATAAAATATAATACTCGGTGTGTGGACGTTGGAAACTGAATTCGGGAACATCTTGTTTGCGTTGTTTAAGGTCGTACGCCTCGAAGCTGCTGCCTGTGGCTGCTACCACCTTACCGTTTATCTCAACCTCGGCCTGCAGGAATGAGGGCTGATTAAGCAAATAGTAGTTGTCGTCGTTGTAACCTGCAACCTCTATTGCCACTATATTCTTGCCGGCTTTTAAAAATTGTTTAATGTCGATGCAATCCATGCGGTAATAGTCGTGGGCGGCGACGCAGGGGCCATGCGACACAAATTCGCCGTTAATACGCATTCTATAATCGCACGAGGCTGTCAAACGAATATATGCCTCGCTTACTCTTCGCGCCTCGATTATTTCGCGGAACGCGAGTGTGAGGTTACGCTCAGTCTCACGACCCTCGGCCCATACGGGCTTTGCGGCAACAAATGTGTTACACTCTTTTAGGTTAATTTCATTCTTTGTGCTACACGCCGCAAGGATTGATATTACTACAATCCAAAAACTGAAATTGAAAATATTTTTCATGGCAATTTGTTATATAAAGAGTTCTTTTCTTTGAGGATTAACAAATTTAGTTGTTTTTTTTAATTGTAGCAAATTATATATAAATTTGATGGTATTTTAATAAAAGCACCCGCCTCGACAAAAAATATTGAGGCGGGTGTAAGCTGTTGATTATTCTGGCTTTAGCCTTTAGAATAGGTTGCTGGTGGCAAGGAATAGCGTTGAACTTCACTTAGTTGATTTTGACTTCTGTATTTGCAGCTACAACTGCTTGTACTTCAAAACCCGCTGGCATTACGGCCTTAGTTCCTGGAATGAAGATGCAAGGCCATACAAATAAAGCGGTAACAACTGCTAATGGTGTTCTATTTTTACCATACAATCTTGCCGCTGTATTTGAGAAATAGATTTGCTCTCCTGATGGAAGAATCAAATTGCTGATGTTAATAACCAAACGCCCCTTAGTACCAGCAATTGAACTTTTCTTTGCTTCATTAACTACTCCTTTTACTAATGTTCCTTTTGATATTGCAATACTATTATCTACAACAATATCACTAATAACTCGAAAATCAATAGTTTCCCCTTCGTTAACATCAGCAGCTTTTACTCGTTTCACTGCTTGCAATGGCACTATGGTACCGGCTTTAATCGTTACACTCTTTTGAGCAATAGCAAATGAAATAGACATTGCCATACATATTAAAAAAGAAATTGTTTTTTTCATAATAATTTGAAATTTATAGTTAAACATTAAATAAATTACTTATCAAAGTCTTTTGCTTAACTATAAAAAAAGAAAAGCGCAGACTCTCGTCATACGCAGTCTTGGCTCACCACAAGCCATAGTTCTATATGTGAAAGTCTGCACTGAAAGTGCTAACTCTCAATAGAACTATTATTTTGCTCGTTGTGTTCCGAGGTGGTGATTCAGACTGCCTTGAGCAAAAATCAAATGTCTTGCAATCGGTTGCCCGATTACTTTGCAAATATAGGTGTTTTTTTCATTTTATAATATTTAGCTATAAGAATATTTTAGACATATTAAACATGCAAAATATTAGTTGAATACATATTTTATTTAATACAAATAAATTATGTATCCGCAACGTGCGACCGAAATTATTCTTCCGCAACGCATGACCAACGGCTCTGCAATGTGCTCTATGGGAATAAAAAAAGGCGCCGAGAGGCTCCATTAAAATATTGTATATATTATTTATCGCCCATTGACCAACCTTTTGTAGCCTTTGGCAATCGCATCCCACGTGGCACTAACTTCGTCAGTGCTACACGTGACCTAATGCTCAAAAGCTTGCTCTATAGTCGTCCTTCCCATTGACCAACCTTTTGTTGCCTTTGGCAATCGCCACCCACGCAGCTGCGAACTTTATCCGCAGCGCGTGACCTATGGCTCTGCAATGTGCTCTATGGGAGTAAAAAAATGGAGCCTTGCGGCTCCATTTTTTTACTCCCATTCAATTGTGGAATTGGGTTTGGGTGACATATCGTAGCATACGCGGTTAACATTCTTAACCTCTTTAAGTATGCGGTCGGTAATTTTCATAAGGATGGGCCACTCGATAGGCTCTATGGTTGCTGTCATTGCGTCGATGGTGTTTACGGCGCGGATGATTACGGGCCAATCGTATGAGCGGGCATTGTCGCGTACACCTACTGACTTAAAGTCGGGCACTACTGTGAAGTACTGCCATACTTTTTTGTCGAGGCCTGCGAGGGCAAACTCTTCGCGGAGGATTGCGTCCGACTCGCGTACAGCCTCCAGACGGTCGCGGGTGATTGCGCCGAGACAACGTACTCCAAGACCGGGGCCGGGGAACGGCTGACGATACACCATTTCGTAGGGGAGGCCAAGCTCGAGACCGCAAGCGCGTACCTCGTCCTTGAAAAGCTGACGAATAGGCTCTACAAGTTCAAACTGCATATCCTCGGGAAGACCGCCTACATTGTGGTGCGATTTTACCATTTTTGCAGTTTTTGTACCGCTCTCTACAATGTCGGGGTAGATTGTTCCCTGACCGAGGAAGTCAATGCCATCGAGTTTGCGTGCCTCCTCCTCGAATACGCGGATAAACTCGCCACCGATTATTTTACGTTTCTCCTCGGGGTCGGCAACATTTTCTAGCTTGCCGAGGAAACGGTCGGTAGCGTCTACATATACAAGGTTGGCGCTAAGCTGGTTGCGGAACACCTCGACAACAGCCTCTGACTCGCCTTTGCGCATAAGTCCGTGATTAACGTGTACGCACACAAGATTGTTGCCAATGGCTTTCAGTAAGAGGGCTGCAACAACAGAACTGTCCACACCTCCCGAGAGGGCGAGCAACACTTTTCTGTCACCCACCTGACGACGGATAAGCTCTATCTGGTCGTTCACGAAATTTTTCATATTCCAGTTAGCCTCGGCCTTGCAAGTGTCGAATACGAATGATTTTACAGCCTCTTTTATAGCCTCTTCGTCGTCGGTAAACTGCGCAAGTTTCACCTCGCACTGTGCCTTATCGTGTCCGGCTGCCATTATGGGGAATCCCGCATTGTAAATTTCGGGGGCAACATCAATTTCAACACCATCAATGAAATTGTTAGGACCTCCGTTAATGATGATACCTTTTACATTAGGGAGAGCCTTAAGCTCTTCGGCGGTTATATCGTGGGGGTAAATTTCGCTATACACACCCAACGCACGAATGGCTCTGGCAAGTACGGTATTCTCGTGACTTCCCAAGTCCAAAATAACAATCATGTCCTGTTTCATACTTCTAATATATGTATTTTATATTTTAATATTCTTTTTTTACTTTCCCTTATTTATTATAGATATTACAACGTAACTATGGAAAAGGGTCGGGATACAGAATCTCACAAGATTTTACAGGCTCATGGATCGTTTGCGCCATGAGTCTTACTGTTACAATGTCCATGTTGAAATTCTTTTGCTGCATACCTTGCATTATAATTATTTTGCAATGTGTATGGCCTTGCCTTTTGTGGCATTTGCTTTCACGTTGCAAAGATAGTGAAAGTAAAGCGCAATACAAAAAAAGCTATCTTTTTTGTTATCCAAATGTAGTCTATATTTACTATCTTACTTCACTTTCTTTATAAAAAAATAAAGACGCAATACAAGTTTATTGTTGTTTTTGCGTCTTTACCTATTATTCATTGCTGTGTGAAATTATTTATTTTCTTTCAAAAGGTCGCGAATCTCTGTAAGCAATTTCTCCTCGGCCGAAGGCTCGGGTGCAGGAGCGGGAGCGGGAGCAGGAGCAGGTGCCTCCTCCTCTTTCTTGCGTGAAAGTTTGCCAATCACGCGTATAATTATAAAGATAGAGAATGCGATAATCAGAAAATCAATAGTCTGCTGCAAAAAGTTTCCATAATTCAATGTTACAGCAGCAGTCTCAACAGCACCATCGGCACCAAGAACTTCGGGCTTCATCACATACTTCAAATCCTTAAAGTTCATTCCGCCAACCAACATACCGATGGGAGGCATAATAATGTCATTTACTATTGAGGTCACAATTTTTCCAAATGCACCACCGATGATGACACCGACAGCCATGTCAATAACGTTGCCTTTCATGGCAAACTTCTTAAAATCCGATAGAAAATTACTTTTAATCACCTTTTTTGTTATTTAAGATTAATATTTGTCGCAAATATAAAAACATTTTTGTAAATTTGCATCGCAATTTTATGAGTAAAGTATGAAATCGTTGAAAATATTTGTATTTATCCTTATGATAATGATTACAGCGGTGGCATGCAGCAGTGCTCACTATTGTAATTGCGGATGACTTTTTTTGAAGTTTTTTTAACCTTTTATTTATAAATAAAAAATTAATTATGACAAAAGTAGGTATTAACGGTTTTGGCCGTATCGGCCGTTTCGTTTTCCGTGCCGCTCAGACAAGAAACGACATTGAGATTGTAGGTATCAACGACCTTTGCCCCGTAGATTACTTGGCATACATGCTCAAGTATGACACAATGCACGGTATCTTCGAAGGTACTATTGAGGCTGACGTTGAGAAGAGCCAGCTTATCGTAAACGGTAAAGCTATCCGCGTAACAGCAGAGCGCAACCCCGCTGACTTGAAGTGGGACGCTGTAGGTGCTGAGTACGTTGTTGAGTCTACAGGTCTTTTCCTTACAAAGGAGAAAGCTCAGGCTCACATCGAGGCAGGTGCTAAATATGTTGTTATGTCAGCTCCTTCAAAAGACGACACTCCCATGTTCGTTTGCGGTGTAAACGAGAAGACTTACGTTCCCGGTACACAGTTCGTTTCTAACGCTTCATGTACAACAAACTGCTTGGCTCCCATCGCTAAGGTATTGAACGACAAATGGGGTATCACAGACGGTTTGATGACAACAGTACACTCTACAACAGCTACACAGAAGACTGTTGACGGTCCTTCTGTAAAAGACTGGCGTGGTGGCCGTGCAGCAGCAGGCAACATCATCCCCTCTTCTACAGGTGCAGCTAAGGCAGTAGGTAAGGTTATCCCCGCGTTGAACGGCAAATTGACAGGTATGGCAATGCGCGTTCCCACTCTCGACGTATCAGTTGTAGACTTGACAGTAAACTTGGCTAAGCCCGCTACATATGCAGAGATTTGCGCTGCAATGAAAGAGGCTTCTGAGGGCGAATTGGCAGGTGTACTCGGTTACACAGAGGATGCAGTTGTTTCTTCTGACTTCTTGGGTGACACACGTACTTCTATCTTCGACGCTAAGGCAGGTATCGCTTTGACAGATACTTTCGTTAAGGTTGTTTCTTGGTATGACAATGAGATTGGTTACTCTAACAAAGTTCTCGACCTCATCGCTTACATGGCTACAGTAAACGCTTAATCGTTTAAGTAGAGAATAGTTTTGAACATCCTGCGAGAGATTCTCGCGGGATGTTCTTTTTTGTATAAGCTTATATATATAAGGAAAAATACTTTTTAATTGGCAAAGGGGTGGTTTATAAGTGTAACGGAACTACTTTTAATGTATGCAGGAATATACTGACTGTAACAAAAAGAGTATAGGGGCTATCGAAAATATTGCATACGCCTAACGTCCAAAAGTTTTTCGTCAAACATTTTTGGTTGCAGAGGGCCGTATTTATAGCCTCTTTTACCTTATAAATAAAAAAAGATTGAGCCTTGCGCGTATGTATATGTGCAAGGCTCAATCTTTATATTATCAATTAATTAGAATATAACTTTGCAAGTATATTTTTTATCGCCATCGGCGAAACGAAGAACATAAATTCCGTCCGCGAGTGATGATAGAGCGACTTTTTCATTACCTGCAACCACGCTTTTTACTACGCCTCCGGCAGTATTGATTACGTCGAGACGTGTATTCTCGCCAAAGCCGCCACCAACGATGGCAACCGTTTTATTTGCTTTATCAACAGCTACGGTAGGGGTACCATCGGCTGCAACGCCTGTAACAGAGGTTGTAAGTCCGCCTTGTGACAGCAAATAAATACCAACGTCAATAAACTGACCACCGTATGTCTGATGACAATGTACGGCGATTGTATTGTCAGCATCATAAACAAGAGCGTCTTTTACCTCTTTTGTAAATTCAACAAACGAATAGTTATTGTCGTGACCTGTATAAGATGCCATCAATTTATCATTTATATAAATCTCGCAATCCTCGTCGTGTGTCATCAACATTACAAGGCTGTCGGCCATCTGACGTGTCATTCCATCGAGGCGGAAGGTCTTACGAATCCAAATGTCGCTGGTGTTCCATGTTGTACCGATTACCGCATTGGGAGTACCCGATGTTCCGAATCCCGACTTTCTCTCTTTCCAAGAACTATCGTCAAAGGCTGCTTTGTACCAATCGTCGGCAGGCTTTGTGGTAGTCATCTTCCATTTTTCGCCACCCTCCAACGCTGTTGCGATGATAGTATCTTTCTTCAGAAGAGATTTTGTCACACGATTATTTATCTTGGCCATTTTATCAACATCTACCTTAACAATGGCTCTGTCGTATGTGATAAGACCGTTAATCTCAATCTCTACGTCAGTTGTCTGTGTGTAGACAGCACCGCCAAGGCCGAAGCAATCGCGGAATTTAACAAGGTCATACACATACTGCTCGTAAGTGTCCATAAGCTCTTTTCGGCTGTTCATGGTTGCATAGCCCCAATCGCCTGCGCCCCAAATGTGGCCTTCCTCTTTATATTTAAGACCACCATACTCGCCACAAACATTTGCAATACTCTTATTAGGACAGCTGACAAAAGCGGGATTAGGATAGTGGTGAACATCCCAAACGTCGCCTATATATGTAGAGTGAGTACCATATTGGCTGTCGAGGTTCACAAGGCGTGAAGCATCAAGTCCTCTTACATGTTTCACAAGTTCATCAACATTGTGACGTCCCTGACTCTCGTTAAATATAATCCACATTATAATAGAGGGTGCGTTGTAAAGGTTCTCTATCATCGCTGTCAATTCCTTCTTGAACTGAGGTTCGTCGATGCCCACTCCACCGTAAGAGGCACCCGAGGGCATATCCTGCCATACGAGCATACCCAATCTGTCGCAATGGTAGTACCAACGACGAGGCTCAATCTTAATGTGCTTACGAATCATATTAAAGCCCATCTGCTTGGTTACCTGAATATCGTAGAGCATTGCAGCATCGGTGGGAGCGGTGTAAATACCATCGGGCCAGAAACCTTGATCGAGGGGACCTATGTGGAAGAGAGGCTCGTTGTTGAGGAACATTCTTGTGTAACCACCATCCTTGCCAAGAGAGATTTTTCTCATTCCGAAGTATCCTTCAACAGCGTCCACTGTCTCGCCACCATCGACAAGCGCAATCTCAAGATTGTAAAGGAAAGGCGAATCGGGCGACCACAATTTTGCATCGGGAACAGATATTGTCACCTTCTCATTGGCATTTGCCTCGGCTGTAGCAACAACATTGTCACCATCTTTTACTTTTATAACAGCCTTACCTGCCTGACCACCGGCAGTAATCACATTAACTGCTACAGTGGAATTGTCAATATTGGGAACGACTGTATATTTCTCTATGTAATTATTCTTTACAGGCTCCATCCATACACTCTGCCAGATACCCGATGTACTTGTGTACATAATACCTCCGGGGCTGAGTGTCTGCTTTCCACGAGGCTGACCGCCCAAATCTGTGGGGTCGTAAACTTTAACAACAAGCTCTTGCTCCTCGCCATCTGTAAGATATTTTGTAACATCGAACGCAAAAGGTTCGTAACCACCCTTATGAGAGCCTACGCTCTGACCGTTCACAAATACCTCGCACTCCCAATCAACTGCTTCAAAGTGCAAAAGCAGGTTGCGCTCTTTCCACTCTTTGGGAACGGTGAATGTGCGTCTGTATGCAAAGCGGCTGTAATGTTTCATTATACCCGAAATGGGCGACTCAATGGGGAAAGGAACAAGAATCTCCATGCTATATGAATTTTCGGGCATTCCCTCTTTTTCGGCAAACATAGGCTGAAGTTCCCATACACCGTTAAGGCTCTGCCACTCTTTACGCACCATCTGAGGACGAGGATATTCGCCCCATACGTTATTTACGTCAATATCTTTTGCAAATATACTTTCAAGAGAGCCTTTCTTCATTTCCCATTTTATGGGAGTATATTTACCGTCCATGTAACATGTAAGCGAAGCATCTACAATTTTCTGTGAAGATTTGCGGTAACAGTGAACAGCAATAGTAAGTTCTCCGTTAAGAGCAATTGCCTCAGCAACCTCGTCGGTAATTGTAGCTGTCTCTTTTTTAACACCTGTACCTGCCACAGAAAGCACTTGAATACCGTTAAAGTATACCTGACCTTCGCCGTCACAAATAAAGTAAAAATCAAGATTTTTTATATCAGCCTTTGAAAAGTCTTTTAAGTCAACTTTCTTTCTTAACCATATATCGTTTGTTGCCCATGTGGTATTAACGCCGTATGCACTTCTGTTCTTTCCGAAGCTCGAAAGTCCCTCGCCCCATGCTGCATCGTCGAATGTGGGATTCATCCACTCTTCCGAAGCGGGCGCATCGGTAACATATTTCCAAGTGGTAGGCTCAACATCGGCTGTGCTGAAGAATGTTACCATAGTGCCGATAGAGTATTTATATACACCAACGTCAATGCCACCGGCACCGCCACCATTGTAACAATGCACTGCAAGGATGTTCTTTTCGCCAACAACGATGCTTGCCTTTGCTTCATCGGAAATTGACACATAATAGTAATCTTTATATCCGTCAAGGTCTGAGGCCAATATTCCGTTTATGTAAATTTCACAATCCTCGTCGTGCGATACATAAAGAACAAGACTGTCTATCTGTTGTTGCGTGCATCCTTCCAAAGTAAACTCTTTACGCAACCAAATATCTGTTGTTGTCCATGATGTATTATCCTCGCTTCGAGTACCAAACGCGCCATAGCCGGACTTCCACGATGAATCGTCAAACTCTTTGGCGTTCCATCCACTACCTGGATTGGCTTTTATATACTTCCACTGCTCTTTTCCATCTTTTGATGTGGGAATTACGGGGTTTATGGTCAGCCCGGTATTTTCCATCTTGTAACTTTTTCCGTCGCGCTGAGCTGAATTTCCGCCCGAACAGGAGATTGAACTTGCCATGCATACAACTGTAAGCAACAGTGCTGCACATGAAACGATAAACTTTTTCATATAATCAATATTTATTATTTATATTTTTCGAAAGATATTACTTTATCCCACTCTTTTCTCACTTTCTTGCGTTTCTCTTTTGTTGCGTAGCCTAATGTTACGATGAGCATCAGTCGCTTGTTTTTTGGTATTCCCACAAGCTCTTTTATCTTTTTTTCGTCGAACCATCCGAGGATACACGAGCCTATTCCCTCGGCCTCGGCTGCCAACGTCATATAGGCCGATGCTATTCCCAGGTCCATCATGGGAAAATCCTTGTCTTTTATTCCGCAACCGAGTTTCGAGGTTATATTGGTCGATTCGTGGGTTATAAGCACAAGTGCCGATGCGTCTTTTGCAAATTTGTTCATGCCTAAGCCGGCCGTCGCTGCCGCAACTTTTGCAAGCAACCCCTCTTCGGTGACAACTGTAAAGTGCCACGGCTGACCGTTGCAGGCCGAGGGTGCCATGCGCGAGGCTTCGAGGATGCGTTCGAGTTTCTCGCGCTCTATCTTGCGACCCGGCTCGTATGCGCGGTCGCTCTGACGCGCCATTACTAATTTTAGAAAATCGCTCATATATTATTGTTTAAGCATGCGGGCAATATATTTGCCTATTATGTCAAACTCGATGTTTACTACCGAGCCAACCTCGAGGGTGTGGAAATTAGTATGTTCGTATGTATAGGGGATAATTGCAACGGTAAATGTGTCGTCTGTGGGGCTGCACACTGTCAGGCTGACACCGTTCACGCAGACAGAGCCTTTGTCTACTGTCATATATCCTTTGGCTGCCATTGCCTCGTCTTTTTTGTAGCGGAAGGTGTAGTACCAACTGCCGTCTGCGTCGCGCACTTCGATGCACTCGGCTGTTTCGTCCACGTGTCCCTGAACAATGTGTCCGTCGAGACGACCGTTCATCATCATGCTGCGCTCTACATTTACCTTGTCGCCAACCTTCAGCAGGCCCAAATTGGAGCGTTCGAGTGTCTCTTTCATGGCTGTCACCGTATAAGTTTTTTCTGTCAGCTTGACTACCGTAAGACATACGCCGTTGTGCGAAATACTTTGGTCTATTTTAAGTTCGCCGACAAAAGAGCATGTTAGCGTAAGATGCAAATTCTCTTGCTCTTTTACAAGTTCGGTAACTGTTGCAAACTCTTCTACTATTCCTGAAAACATTTTTATCCTAATTTATATTTATTCGCGAAGATAGTCATTTATTTGCAAATAAAAAAGAGACCGGCAATTTTCATTGACAATCTCTTGATTTTTATCTAATTTTCGAGGTAATATACTACTGTCGTCACTACCCTAACGTGCTTTATGTAAGGGGTGTTTGCATCGCTGTCGGTTATTGTAAATGTGCCTTGATTTGCGTTGCGTATTTTCCCGAGGCGACTATCGGAGTCTTTCGCAAATTTTTCGGCTGTGTTGCGGGCGTTTTTTGTTGCTTCCTCTATCATTGATGGCTTAATATCATTCAGTGCCGTAAATTCGTAAGAAACGCGATATTGATATTCATCGCCAACAATGGCAATACCCTGTTTCATTAGTTCTGCCTGTTGTTGCATCATTGCTCGCACTGCATCAACTTGTTTAGAGGTAACGGTAATTACGCTTGTAGCCTTGTAACGATAGATGCTTCTATCGTCGTTGTAACGATCGGCCTGTTTGTCATATACCGACGGGGGCGACACACTTATTTCGGATTCGGTTATTCCGTTTGCTTTTAAGAAATTTACTATAATTGCATTCTTACGGGTTATTGTTTCGTACATTTCGGCCGGGTCGTTGCCTGCCTCTTTATAGACAAGCGGCCACACGACAAGGTCGGCCGGAACATCTGTTTCGGCTAATCCTTTAACGCTTACCACACGCTCTTTTTCTATAAAATCGTCTATCGCGCTTTTTACAATAAAGCCGAAAAGCACAATGCCCACTGATATAATAAATGCTTCTGTTCTGAAATTTTTCATTTTTCATTATTTTTCTGCAATATTCATTAATAACATCTTAAAAAGCAAATTTTTGAAATTAATTTTTGTTATAATTACAAACATTGTACAGGAGAAAAGGTCCTTTTCGACAATATGTAACAGACGCAGACTATAGAAAATGGCACACTTTCGTCACTTTTATAGAGTATTTTTTCGCAAAGGTTACGCCCTGTACTAAACGTTGTTACATCCATTGAGCGCAAAGGCAGACGCTGCATAGCCTTTACAATGCCGCTGCCGCTACCATTGTCGAAGCAATAGGAGTAATTGACCTCCAATATTATATTTTCAATTTCGACAGTTGCCGGCGCTACCACCCGCAGACGCCAACAGGGTGGATGTTCGGCAAAAAAGCCTTGCTTGTCGGAGTACATTGCCACCGAGGCATCTATAATTCCATCCGGGTAAAATGGTGAAAAGCTGTTCGTCAAAGAGCCGAATGGGGGCAACAGCAGCGAACAGATATATTCTTCGGCTGTTCCGAGGATGCGAAAAGGGCCTATCATAATGCGTTTCTTTACATCCGAGCGAGCATCGCAAAAAGAAAATTCCAGCACCCGACAGTTTATCTGCTGCGACGAAACGACTGCCTTGCGATTCCGCACAGCACAGCCCGACGCCTCGCCCGCATCGGGCGAGACACATGCGGCAAGAAACAAAATCGACGGCAATAAAAATACAAAAATTCGCATCATAAACTGTTACAGATAAACACATAACAGTAAACAATGCGAATTATAAAAATGTTCTATAAAATTTTAAAAAATCGGAAAATCATCCATCAAGGAATCAGCAACGAACTGTCGCCGTAGCTGAGGAAACGAAAATCGTTGGCAAGAGCATAGTCGTAGATTTTCTTCCAATCGCCGCTGACAAAAGCCGACACCAACAGCAGCAAAGTACTCTTCGGCTGATGGAAATTTGTCACAATAGCCTTTACTATGCGATATTTGTAGCCGGGAGCAATCATTATTCTTGTGTGAGCATGAATCTTTTCGAGGCCGCGAGCCTGCATATAATCATTCAATGCCCGCAGAGCATCCACCGCCGGCAGAGTATGCTCTTTTTCGTATGCCGTCCACTGATTCACCGACAGACTGTCAGGCTCTATGGAGCTATCCGCCGCAACCGCCGCGCCAATATAGTAAAGGCTCTCGATGGTGCGTACAGAGGTTGTCCCCACCGCAACAACCGAAGCATCGCCGGCAATCATGCGGGCAATAAGTTCGCGCGATACTTCTATATACTCCTCGTGCATTTCGTGGTCGGCGATAAGTTCGCTCTTCACAGGCTTGAAAGTACCCGCGCCCACATGCAGCGTAACCTCCCTGCAATCGACTCCGCGAGTGCGCATCGCATCGAACACCGCCGGAGTAAAATGCAACCCTGCAGTAGGGGCAGCCACAGAGCCTTTAATCTTGGAGTATACAGTCTGATAGGTATTTAGGTCGCTCTCTTCGGTTTTTCTGTTAAGATAGGGAGGAATGGGAAGCTCGCCCACACTCTCGAGAAGTTCGGCAAAAGTAACGCCACCGTCCCACGAAAAACGCACCGAATTTACCGAGCCGGGGGCACTCACGCGCTCAACAGAGAGGGTAACCTCGCGCCCGCCGACAACAACACTCTGCGACAGAAGGCCACCCTTCCAGCGGTTGGAATTTCCAACGAGACACTGCCACACACAGCACTCAGTCTGCTGAAAGACAAGCGCATAGTCGCTCGGCTGCTCGGGCTCTAAGCAGAATACCTCTATCTGTGCGCCCGAGGGCTTACGGAAACGCAACCTTGCCTGTATAACCTTTGTATTATTAAAAACCATCAGACTACCTGCGGGAATATACTCGGGCAGATTGCGAAAAACATCCTCGCCGACTACGCCCTTGTTGTAAATGAGCAATTTAGAACTATCGCGCTCTTTCAACGGATATTTTGCTATACGCTCGTCGGGAAGCGGATAATCATACTCCGCAATTTCTATATTTTTTACACTTTCAATCATTTTCCACAAATTTGACGCCAAAATTATTAAATTTACAGGTAATAAGCATCATCGGAGGGAGAAAAAATATTTTTGGGGCGGGAATGGTTGGGAAAAGAAACGAAAATAGACATTAAAGCACAAACAACAAAGAAGAGGGCACCGAGTGCTTCACAGCAATCAGTGCCCTCGAACCGACAGGCCGCCTAAGGGTTGGGGAATTACGGCCTGCGGATTTTATCTATTTATATAAATTTGCGTGACAAAATTACATCATGCCGCCCATGCCTCCCATTCCGGGAGCACCCATAGGCATTGCAGGCTTATCCTCTTTCTTGTCCACAATCACACACTCTGTTGTGAGGAACATTCCTGCGATAGAGGCTGCATTCTCAAGAGCTACGCGTGTAACCTTGGCGGGGTCTACAACGCCGGCTGCAAGAAGATTTTCGTACTTGTCGGCGCGAGCATTGTAACCAAAGTCGCCTGCACCCTCGCGCACTTTCTGAACAACCACTGCGCCCTCTTTGCCGGCATTTGCAACAATCTGACGCAAAGGCTCTTCAACGGCACGACGGATAATGTCGATACCTGTCTTTTCGTCAGCGTTTGCAGGCTCTACATCATTGAGAGAGTCAATAGCGCGAACGTATGTTACACCACCACCGGGAACAATACCCTCTTCGATGGCTGCGCGTGTAGCGCAAAGAGCGTCGTCTACGCGGTCTTTCTTCTCTTTCATTTCAACCTCTGAAGCGGCACCTACGTAGAGTACTGCAACGCCACCCGAAAGTTTAGCGAGACGCTCCTGAAGTTTCTCTTTATCGTAGTCTGACTTTGTTGTCTCAATCTGACCCTTGATGTTTGCGATGCGTGTGTCGATGGCAGCTTTGTCGCCGTTACCATCAACGATTGTTGTAACCTCTTTACTAACAGTGATTTTACCGCAAGAGCCGAGCATTTCGAGAGTAGCCTGTTCGAGCTTGATACCCTTCTCCTCGGAAACAACAATACCACCTGTAAGAATAGCAATATCCTCGAGAAGATCTTTGCGACGGTCGCCGAATCCGGGAGCCTTAACTGCGCAAATCTTCAACTGTGAGCGGAGACGGTTAACAACCAATGTTGTAAGAGCCTCGCTGTCTACATCCTCGGCAATGATGAGCAAAGGACGACCTGTCTGTACGGCTGCCTCGAGGATGGGGAGCATGTCTTTGAGGTTAGAGATTTTCTTATCGTAAATAAGAATGTAGGGATTCTCCATTTCGCACTCCATCTTTTCTGTGTCGGTAACAAAATATGCCGAGAGGTAACCTCTGTCGAACTGCATACCCTCTACAACGCCGATGGTAGTGTCGCGGCTCTTAGCCTCTTCGATGGTAATAACACCATTCTTTGAAACCTTGCGCATAGCGTCAGCGATAAGTTTACCAATCTCGTAATCGTTGTTTGCAGATATTGTGGCAACCTGCTCGATTTTCTCGTAGTCGGCACCAACATCCTCGCTCTGCTCCTTGATTGAAGCTACAACCTTATCGACAGCCTTGTCAATACCACGTTTCAAGTCCATGGGGTTTGCACCGGCTGTTACGTTGCGCAAGCCCTCGGTGATAATAGACTGTGCAAGAACAGTTGCTGTTGTTGTACCGTCACCCGCGTCGTCGCCGGTTTTTGAAGCTACAGCCTTAACAAGCTGTGCGCCGGTGTTCATGAAAGGATCGTCAAGCTCAATTTCTTTTGCCACTGTAACACCATCCTTTGTAATGTGAGGGGCACCGAACTTTTTCTCGATAATAACATTGCGACCTTTGGGGCCGAGTGTTACTTTCACTGCATTTGCCAACTCATCCACGCCCTTTTTAAGCTGGTCGCGGGCGTCCATATTGAATAAAATATCTTTTGCCATGATTCTGATTTTTTATATATTATCCAAGAATTGCCAATACGTCACTTTGACGCATAATCAAATATTTAACACCATCAAGGTCGAGCTCTGTACCTGCATATTTGCCATAAAGAACAGTGTCGCCCACTTTTATAACCATTTCTTCGTCTTTTGTGCCGTTACCTATTGCAACAACCTCGCCCTGAAGGGGTTTTTCTTTTGCTGTGTCGGGGATAATGATACCGCTGACGGTCTTTTCCTCTGCTGCCTGAGGCAGGATAAGAACTCTGTCTGCTAAAGGTTTGATATTCATAATTTTAAAAAATTTAAATTTATTATTTTACTTTTTTTTCTGAATTATTTTTATGCGTGACGCTTTTTTGCAGCCATGCACATTAATTATTATAACCAAAAGCGTGCCAAAATGTTTTTTTTATTTCCTCGGACTTAAAATAGGACAAAATTTCAAACCCGTATGACATATTGTGACAATTTGGCACATTTGTTTTTAAAATCTGTATTTAACATCATCAGCCTCGTCGAAGCCTCCTTGAAAGTCATTATTTTCAATGACAACATTCTTCACTTTATCGAAAAGGAAACGGTGGCGGTTCCAATGGAAAGGTTCAAAGTCGTTGTTTGTCACTATTTTATTATTGCAGAATTTTAATCCGTCGAGCGACTTTGCATAAACGAGAGGAGCGTCGAATGTTTCAAACATATTATTCTCGATAACCACTCCCTTGCCGTCGCCGCCATGAAAATATTTTGTCTGCTCCTTTAAATTGGGAATTACGGGGTATATGGAGATAATTCCATCGGTAAATTGGAACATATTGGTCAAAGAATTCACGAAACGGTTGTTGGTGATAATAACGTCGCGACAGGCTCCCGTCTCGAACCATCCGTTACAGTCGCCGCAAAGAAGGATTGCCGCGCCCGACGTGTGGTCGAAAAGGTTATTATCGACTACCGTACGTTTGGGAGTGCTGAAAAGTGTTCCGCGCGCGCGATTGTTGCGTATAGTGTTACCTGCAAAATAGACCTCGGGAGTCCACTCGAGATTTTCAATTCCGTACTTACCATTGTCCGCATCGGCAGGGACAGGTTTTTCAAAGACAATCTTAAACTCCTTGCAACCGGAGAATTGCTCCTTGTCGTAAGGCTCTATTGAGACTACTTTATTATCACCGACAATTTCCATCACATCCGACCTTACAAATTGCACAGCATCGCCGCTGCCGCCCCAATAGTAGCCATAAGCCTGAGGGTGCATATAGCGACCTATCAGAGTATTATCGTCGAGTTTTTTAATCACTCGCAAATATGTGCCGTGCACGTTTATCGCATCGTCCATCATTCCCTCGTAAAGTCCGTTCACAGAGCGTATTACACCCTTACAACCGGAAAAATGGGTAGCATCGGCCTGTGTGGTAAAATAACGACTGTCATTCTCGCCGCGCAAAGCTACCTGAAAGCCATCGAGAGTGATATTTTCACTACCTTGAGCCAGCAAGCCCATTCCCTCGGCATAATAGACTACCGAAGATAAGATTGTGGTGTTTTTACACTCGGAGACAAGGATGCCCGGAGTGGGACGTACATACGGACGCATGGCAACAACCGTTCCCGGAACGAGACGTGCATCTTTCCACGGAGCGCGTATCACGCGAGGCTCAATCTCCTCGACATTTTGTGTGCCCACGCCAATATCACTTGTCCTGTAAACAAGATGGCGTGTCTTTCCATCAAAGGCAATTCCCCAACGGGGAGTAAATTCCCAATTAGAGCCGTAAACAACCAAATTACCGTCGGCAATCTTGTAGTTTACATAGGGAGCTATGCGATAGGTAATAAAGCCATTTTCTGCATCATTCTCGAGAACCTCGACCTGCGTAATCTGGGGTACGCGGGTGTCTATTCCTATAAAATCGAGTGTGCAATTCTCGCAACCGACCATTGCAACAGGCAGCATACGACCATTCATCAAAAACTCGGCACGACGCAAGCTCTCGCCTTTGCTTATACCTTTGAGCTTGAGATTCTTTACACCCTCGAGCACCACAGCCACAAGTTTGGGATTATCCTGGTCGTGATTGGAGATATAATATTCACGCACATTGGCACTGTCGGGATAAAAATCATATTCACCACCCTCGAAAAGCAATGTAGCAGGCCTTCCGCCACACTCTTCTTTGATTGTCTCTATCGCACGGGCAACAGCCTTCGTCATATCCTTGCCTGTGTCGGGCACAATTCCAAAATCGGAAGCATGATAAACCTTCTCGGCACACGAGGAGACAACAAATGCGAGAGTTACAATAATCAGAATAGAAAAGAGTTTTTTCATAGTAAAAACAGTAATTTTATTTAATTGGCACAAAAATAGTAAATATTACAGAAGTAAACAGCCCGAAACTGCCAAAATTACATTCTTTGTTATTATTGGCACACTTTTTGCTACATATAATGATGGAAAATATATTTTTTCGCCACAGATTAGATAAAAGATTATCAATTTATGATTATCTTTGCCCCTATTGTAGCGTTTCCACACAAGAGACACACATTAAAAAGAAAGAAAAAAACAAATAATATATGGGATTTATTGAATTTATAAGCAAAATGTTCGGAAACAAGGCGAGTCGCGACATGCGCGAAATACAGCCTTGGGTTCAAAAAATAAAAGATGCGTACCCCGCCATCGCCGAACTTAGCAATGATGAGTTACGTGCACGTACAGTTGCACTTAAAGAAAAGATTAAAGCCGCAACAGCCGAAGAACGCAAGAAAATAGAGGAACTTAAAGCCTCTATCGAGCAGACAGAGCTTGAGAAACGCGAGTCAATCTTCAACCAGATAGACAAATTAGAGAAAGAGGTACTCGACAAAAATGAAATTATACTCGACGAAATTCTGCCCGAGGCATTTGCCATCGTAAAAGATACCGCACGCCGCTTCGCAGAGAACGAAACGGTAGAGGTTACAGCAACGGATTTTGACCGTAGCCTTGCAGCTACCAAAGATTTTGTCACCATCGAGGGCGACAAGGCAATTTACAAAAACCATTGGACCGCCGGCGGCAACGACACAGTGTGGAACATGATACACTACGATGTGCAATTGTTCGGTGGTGTTGTACTGCACAAAGGAAAAATTGCGGAAATGGCAACCGGAGAGGGAAAAACCCTTGTTGCTACACTCCCTGTGTTCCTTAACGCCCTTACAGGCAACGGAGTGCACGTGGTTACAGTGAACGACTATCTTGCCAAGCGCGACTCGGAGTGGATGGGCCCGCTTTACATGTTCCACGGCCTCAGCGTAGACTGCATCGACAAGCACCAGCCAAACTCGGATGCACGTCGCAATGCCTATCTTGCCGACATTACCTTCGGAACAAACAACGAATTCGGATTCGACTATCTGCGTGACAATATGGCCAGCCAACCGAGCGAGCTTGTGCAGCGCATGCACAATTACGCCATTGTCGATGAGGTAGACTCGGTGCTTATCGACGACGCTCGTACCCCGCTCATTATTTCGGGACCCGTAGCACGTCAGGCCGACCAGATGTTCGAAGAGTACCGTCCATTAGTGGAGCGTCTGATGGAAGCACAGAAAAAACTTACCACACAACTGCTTGCCGAGGCACGTCAGCTAATATATTCGGACAATAAAGAAGAGGTAAACAAAGGCTACCTTTCACTTTTCCGCAGCTATAAGGCACTACCCAAAAACAAGCCCCTGATTAAACTCCTCAGCGAGCCGGGTGTAAAGACAGGCATGCTGAAGACCGAGGAGATTTACATGGAGCAGAATAACAAACGTATGCCCGAAGCTATCGAGCCACTTTACTTTGTCATTGACGAGAAAAACAACAGCGTAGACCTCACCGACAAAGGTATTGAGCTTATAACAGGAAATTCGCAGGATACCACACTTTTTGTATTACCGGACATTGCAACCGAACTTTCTCTGTTAGAGAATGACAAGAGCCTCACCGACGAGGAAAAGGTTGCAAAAAAAGAGGAAATGCTCACCAACTACTCTATAAAATCGGAGCGCGTACACACCATCAACCAACTGTTGAAGGCTTACGCAATGTTCGACCGCGACGTAGAATATGTTGTAACCGAGGATGGTCAGGTAAAAATCGTGGACGAGCAGACGGGACGTATCATGGAGGGTCGTCGTTACTCGGACGGATTGCATCAGGCAATCGAGGCTAAAGAGCGCGTAAAGGTAGAGGCTGCCTCGCAGACATTTGCAACTATCACATTGCAGAACTACTTCCGCATGTACCACAAGCTGTCGGGAATGACAGGTACAGCCGAGACTGAGGCAGGCGAATTCTGGGACATCTACAAGCTGGATGTAGTGGTAATTCCCACCAACCGCCCCATCGCCCGCAAGGACATGAACGACCGCATATACAAGACCAACCGCGAAAAATACAAGGCTGTAATAGAAGAAATTGAAATGCTCGTGGGACAGGGACGCCCCGTTCTTGTGGGTACAACATCCGTTGATATTTCGGAGCTGCTCAGCCGTATGCTCACAATAAAAAAGATACCTCACAATGTGCTTAATGCAAAATTGCACCAGAAAGAGGCTGACATTGTGGCAAAAGCCGGCCTTGCAGGAACAGTAACCATCGCCACCAATATGGCCGGTCGTGGTACCGACATTAAGCTGAGCCCCGAGGTGCGCGAAGCAGGAGGTCTTGCAATCATCGGTACCGAAAGACACGAATCGCGTCGTGTGGACCGTCAGTTGCGTGGACGTTCGGGACGTCAGGGCGACCCCGGTTCATCGGTATTCTTCGTTTCACTCGAGGACAAGCTGATGCGTCTTTTCGGCTCGGAGCGTATCGCAAAAATCATGGACAGCAAATTCATGGATTTCAAAGAGGGAGACATGATTGAACACTCCATGATTTCAAAAGCCATTGAGAATGCACAGAAAAAAGTAGAGGAAAATAACTTCGGCATTCGTAAGCGTCTGCTCGAATATGACGACGTGATGAACAAACAACGTACGGTAATTTACACCAAACGTCGTCACGCACTTATGGGTGAACGCATAGGCATGGACATTGTGAACATGATATGGGACAGATGCTACACTATCCTCGATAATTGCACATTCGAAGATGCCAAACTTGAATTCCTGAAGATTCTTGCCACAGAGCTACCTTTTAAAGACAAAGAAGAGTATGACAAGCTCGATGGCGAGGAGAGAGCAAACATTGCCTTCGACGCTGCTCTTGAAAGTTTCAAACGCAAGAACGAAAAGATGGCCGAAATTGCATATCCTTATATAGAATATATATATAAGAACAACGAGGCAATGACGCATCAGTTTATATATGTGCCCATCACCGACGGCCGACACATTTATCAAATACCCGTAAACATTAAGCTCGCGTACGAGACAAAGGGTAAAGAGATTATAAAATGCTTCGAAAAGGCCATTTTGTTGCACACAATAGACAACGCTTGGAAAGAGAACTTGCGCGACCTTGACGAACTTAAACACTCTGTGCAGAATGCAAGCTACGAACAGAAAGACCCGCTGTTGATATTCAAACTGGAGTCGGTAACACTGTTCGACAATATGGTAAACAAGATAAACGACCGCACAATCTCAATATTGATGCGCGGACAAATACCGGTGCAAGACCCCTCGCAGGTGAACACCGCACCCGACCCCGAAAAGGCCAAAAAGTCCAAACAACAATACAGAGAGACAAAAGTAGACCTTAACGACAGCAACCAACAAGCTGCCGCATCACGCGACACCCGCGAGCAACCACGCCGCGAGCCTATCCGCGTAGAAAAAACCGTTGGTCGCAACGACCCCTGCCCCTGCGGTAGCGGTAAAAAGTTCAAAAACTGTCACGGTAAAAACATCTAAAAACAAGAAAATATGTCAATCAGCAAACAATCCCGCGAAGCATTGCTCGATGCAATATTATCTATCACCAACACCCTCGGGCGTGCAGAAAATGCAACCGTTACGGACCTGTATTTTCAATTGGATAGAACAACCGGAGTTATTACCATCTTCGACGATGATGACAGCGAACTTGCGCAAGCAACAATCGCCGAATGGGCCGAGAGTGCGCAGGAGCAACCAGCCTCGATAGAAAAGACCCTGCGCACCGAACTTGCACAGATGCAAAAAGTGGGACTGTTTGATAAAATAAACATATTAAAGCCCTACTCTTGCACACTCGTCGATGAAAATAAGGAAGCAATAGTAGACCTTATATATATCGACGACGACACACTCGTCCTCGACAGCGAACTGTTGCAAGGGCTCGACGAAGAGATGAATGATTTCTTGAAACATCTGCTCGAAGAGTAAAGAGTTTTTTTATAAAACAAATAAGAGAGGCAGTCAAAAAAAGCCTCTCTTATTTGTTTTTGTAAAAGGGCAGCATGAAAATAGAGAATCAACTTATGCTATAAAATATTTGTGGGCGACCAAATTTTAGTCGCCCACTTGCTTAGTAAAGAGCCTCACCCTATTTGTTTACCGACGGCAACGATGAGTATTCTTTGGAGTAACGCATCATCTGCTCTGCGTAACCCTCAGTATAGTCGAGTTTAACATCGGTAATTTTACCATTTTCGTCTGTCGTAACCACATATTTGGGATTTACAAAGCCCTTGTAGGGAGCAATATTCAGAGGCATGAAACGATCAAGAATCTCTTTGTGCAACTGCGCATCGACCTTTACTCCGTAATTCTCGACCAGCTGCTTTGCTGCCTCGTAATCGCCTGTCGATTTTATACGCTGAACTTCGGTGAGCAATCGTCCGAATGTTTCTCTTAGCTTGTCGTAGTCGTGAATAACAACATAGGTTTTTCCGTTTTTCTTTGTTAATTCCACGCAATCCTTTCCACCATTCTCCAATGCCCAACGAGCGATAAGCTGGCGGTTGCGCATGTGAGCCTCCTCGACGTTGTTACCAAGCTCCACGCGAGTAAGTTGTGTCATAAGGCCGTTCATCATATATTTATAATATTCAGCCTTATAAGCATCTTTGTTGGGGAGCAGATTAAGTTCGACCATCTTTTTGTCGGCAAGATAGTAGAGGGCAAAAAGATCGGCACGAGCCTCTTCCACCGTCGAGCCATAAGAGCGCAATGCGTCGGGGTCGACGCCGGGAAGCAGCTTGCCCGAGCCGTGCCCCAGACATTCGTGCAGGTCGGTATGTAGATTATCGGTAATAAAACCATAATCCTTCAACATATTAACCTCAACGTCGCTCCATGCAAATTCTTTAGTCTGTCCGCTGCCGGCACTTGCGCGGTCGTATGCCTCGGTTATATTCTCTATGGTTACCGATTTTGAACCGTGAGCCGCCCTAATCCAGTTTGAGTTAGGCAGATTGATGCCTATGGGAGTAGCCGGATAACAATCACCGCCCAACATTGCAACGGTAATCACCTTGGCCGAAACGCCCTTTACTGTCTCTTTTTTGAACTCTTTGGCAACGGGGGAGTTATCTTCGAACCACCGTGCATTGTTGCTGATAATTTCGGTACGTCGGGTTGCTTCGAGGTTTTTGAAGTTTACCACACTTTCCCAGCTTGCCTTCATTCCCAATGGGTCGCCATAGGATTCTGTAAAGCCATTGACAAAGTCGATGTGCGAATTAAGGTCGCTGACCCACAATATCGCATAGTCATCGAACTTTTTAAGGTCGCCGGTGCGATAATATTCGATCAATTTTTCAATCACAGCCTTTTGAGCATCATTCTCGGCAACCGTTGCAGCCTTTTCCAGCCATCCGACGATACGTTCGAGAGCTTCAGTGTATAGTCCGCCGACCTTCCACACTTTTTCTTTTACAACCCCATCCTCTTTCACCAGACGACTGTTGAGTCCGTACATTACAGGCTTTTCGTCATTAGGGTCTTTCATCGCAGCATAAAAAGCCTCAACCTCGGCTTGCGTTACACCATCGTAATAGTTATTGGCCGAAGCAAGAATAAGGTCGTCGTTACCGCTCTGCACGGTGCGTTTGGCCATAATAGTAGAATCCTGAATAACGGGTGTAAGTTCGTCTATCAACTGCTGCACAGTTTGCCCCTCTTTCAACGGCAATTTTTCTGGGCTTAAAGCACTGACACATTCACTGAAAAACTCGGCAGAAAAACCGGGTTTGAATTTATCCTCGGCATAATGATGGTGAATGCCGTTGCTGAACCACACGCGCTTGAGATAAAGTTCGAGAGCCTTGAACTGTTCATCATTGCGGTCGCCCTTGTAATTTTCGTAAACAGCCTCGAGAGTGCGTCTTATCTGTAAATTATATTTACAATTCTGGTCGAAGAGAATGTCGCGACCTTCCAAAGCCGCCTGTGACAGATAATAGAGCAAAGTACGCTGCTGCAACGAAAGTTCATCGAACCCCGGCACCTGATAGCGCAAAATTTCTAAGTCGGCAAACTTTTCTACATGATAATTAAAATCATCGGAAACATTTTCCTCTTGCTGCTTTTGCACATTTCCGCTACACGCCGATAAAAGCGCAGCGGCAGTTGATAAAGTAATCATTAATTTACGCATATAATATTTATATTAGTTTACTAAAAAGCCCTTTGTGAGTCATAAAAAGCCTTGTAATTACAAAGATAGTTACAAACGAGTGGAGAAAAAATAAGTTTACTTAATTTTTTTCTCCCGAGCCGAATCCTATCTTATCTAAAGATAGTTACAAACGAGCGAGAAATATGAAGTTTACTTCAATATTTTTCAAAGCGAGTGCAGTATATCTTATCTAAAGATAACGTCAGTTCGATATAAAATTCGTATTTTATTATTGTGATTGAGGAAAAAGTTACCTTATTCGTTGCTAACTTTTGTATTCTACGGTAGTTTTTACCCTTAATCTTTTGTTGTTAATTTATAGGTAGTCGTTTCTGTCTCACCCTTTTGGCGCCCAAAAGGGTGCAAAAGGCACAGCGCAGACAAAATCAGTTGCTCGCTCCTCGGCTCACGAATTTTCGCTGGGCGAAAATATCCCTCGTTCGTCGTTCGCTTGCCGGCAACTTTCCCTTGATAGTCGCGGGATGTGCAAGTTTGGCCACGCTTACAGCGCGTCAGAAAACTTGCACCTCTTTTCCGCGCCTATCTGCGGCCGTTGCCTGTGATTTTGACAACGCTGTATTTTTTTGAAGTAACCGTTTGCAATTATTGATTGGAGCATTGCTTGGTTGGTGCGCATTAAGCTTTTAGACAAACGGCGTCAATGATTTTTGGAAAAGCGTGAAAGTTTGTGCCAGCGAGTGAGTGGAAGTTTACTTACACTTGCAACGAGCGCATCCGAAGTTCGCCGAAGGCAATTGCAAATCCTATCCTATCCAAAATGCCCTTTTTACATTAAACGCCCCATTCAAAAACCCCGAAATTTTCCATTATCACAACCACCATGTTCATCACTATTTAAAAAAAATTAAATTACGGAATTTTTTCCGTAATTAAGCAAGAAACTTTTTGCAAGTAAAAAGTTTTCGCCGTACCTTTGCACACGATTAAGCATATAAAAGAAAAAATGAGTGAGAAAAACGAGCTTCGCGAAAGAATTATAAAAACCGCTAACACCCAATTCCAGACTCATGGAATAAAAGACGTTAGAATGGATGACATTGCGACCATGCTCGGAATATCCAAACGTACACTTTATCAACTGTTCAAGAACAAAGAGGAACTTCTGTACGAGGGTATAAAATATGGGCATAAACTTTCGGTGGAAAAGGCCAAGCAACTTATACGAAATGCAAACGGCACAATGGATGTAATCCTCTCGCTCTACATTTTATATCTCAATCAGATAAAAGAGGTAAACAAAAATTTCTTCAGAGAGCTGAAAAAATACCCGAAAGTTGTCGAAGAAAGAGAGAAAAAATCACGACAAAATGAACATAAGGTAAAAGCATGGATCGAGCGCGGTATTAAAGAAGGAATTTTCAGGGAGGATACAAATTTTGAAGTATTGCTATACATCCTCAAAGAAAATATGGAATTTATAATAACAACAACCATGTTCGACAATTACACCATCGAACAAATGAGTAACTCCTTTATCCTTGCTTATCTGCGCGGAGTTTCCACCCCTAAAGGACAAGAAATTATAGAAGAATATATAAAAAAACAAACTAAATAAAAATTATTTATGAATTGTAAAATGCGTTTTTCAGTAATGCTGACAATGTTGGCAATCTTTACGCTGACACAAGCACAAGAGGCATTACCTGTATTGAATTTAACGCTCGACAAAGCCATTGAGTATGCACTCAATGACAACCCCACGATGAAGGTAGCCGAGCAAGAGATTAAACTTAAAGAGGTATCAAAAAAAGAGGCATGGCAGAGTCTGCTACCCTCAGTGTCATTGGATGGAACAATTACATACGACATTAAAGTGGCGGAAATAAAGACAAGCATGGGTAGCTTCAAAATGGGTATGGACGATGCAAACACATGGAACGGAGGCATCAATGTTTCACTACCCTTGTACGCCCCTGCAATATATAACACCATCAAAATGAGCAAAAAAGATATTGAACTTGCAGTGGAAAAAGGTCGCGGTTCAAAGATGGACCTTATCAACCAAGTGAAAAAAGCATATTACCAACTGATGCTCGCGCAAGATTCATACGACGTGCTCATGGAGAGCTATAAACTGTCAGAGCGCAACTACAATGTCGTAAAAGCAAAGTACGAGCAAGGCAAAGTTAGCGAATATGACAAAATCAGCGCCGAGGTACAACACCGCAGTGTATGGCCCAACGTTGTAAGCAGCAAGAATGCCGTAAACCTTGCAAAACTGCAGTTAAAAGTGCTTATGGGAATTACAGCAGACGTAGACCTTCGCATCAACGACAAACTCGCCAACTACGAAAATAACATGCAGATAGATGCAACATCAGCATCGCAAATGTCACTCGATGGCAACAGCGCCCTCAGACAAATTGACCTTAACGGCGAACTTCTGAACCAGCAACGCAAGATGCTATACAGCAACTTCCACCCCACCCTCGCACTTGTAGGCAGCTACTCGTACCTTTCAAGGTCAAACACAAACTGGGAAGTATTTGACTACAAATGGAGTAACTCTTCGGCAATTAACCTGTCGTTGAGCATCCCCTTGTTCAAAGCAAGCAATTTCACAAAATTAAAATCCAACAAAATACAACAGACACAACTTGCCGAGACACGCATAAACACCGAGCGTCAGTTGCGCATGCAAGCACAAGGCCAGATAGACAAAATGGTTGCAAGTGCCGAACAACTTGAAACAAACAAAAAATCAGTAGAGCTTGCAAAAAAAGAGGTATCTATCAGCGAAAAACGCTACGAAGTGGGCAAAGGCACAATACTCGAGCTTAACAGTTCACAAGTATCACTCACAAACATGCAACTTACCTACAATAACTCTATATACGACTATCTTGTAGCAAAATCAGAGTACGAAACAATCATAGGAAAAGAATAACAAAAGAAACATAAGCAATATGAAAAAACATCTGACAATCATCACAATGGCTGCCATTGCACTTTTCACAGCATGCAGCAGCAAGGACAACAACGCCACAGCAACAGTCGTACAGGATGAAAAACCGAAAGTTAAAATAGCAGCATCCACAGTAGAAGAGGTTGAGCAATTGGCAGAATTTACAACAACAGTAGAAGCAGAGGTTAAGAACAATATAGCACCAAACTCACCTCTGCGTATAGAAAAAATCCTTGTAGAAGTAGGTGACAATGTTTCAAAAGGCCAAAAACTTGTTCAGCTCGACGCAAGCAGCCTTGAGCAGATGGCTCTTCAGATTGAGAATCAGAAGATTGAGTTCAACCGCATAAGCGAGCTTTACAAAGTCGGCGGCGCATCGAAAGCCGAGTTTGACAATGCAAAGACAGCACTCGACGTAAACATCAAGGCATACAACAACAGACTCGAGAACACAGTGATGCGCAGCCCCATCAATGGCGTTGTAACAGCACGCAACTACGACAACGGCGACATGAGTGGCGCAGCCCCCATCCTCGTTGTCGAGCAGATAGCTCCCGTTAAGATGAACATCAACGTCAGCGAGCCTTACTATGCAAAAGTATCAAAAAAGACAGAGGTGTCAGTTAAATTCGACGCATACGGCGAAGAGGAATTTGCAGCATCGGTAAACATCGTTTACCCCACAATAGACGCAGCCACACACACATTCCCCGTTGAGCTTAACATAGCAAACAAGGACCGTCGCGTACGTCCCGGAATGTTCGGTCGTGCTACTGTAAACTTCGGAACACAAAGCCACGTGGTTGTTCCCGACCAAGCAGTTATCAAACAGTTGGGCAGTGGCGACTACTATGTATACGTATACAACAATGGCAAGGTATCCTACAATAAAGTAACATTGGGACGCCGCATGGGAGATAAATACGAAATTATCGAAGGTGTAGAACCCGGCGCACAAGTAGTAATTGCAGGACAGAACAAACTTGCAAACGACATTGAGGTTGAGGTTATAAAATAATCCGCCAACCTCTATACGTTAATATTCAATTATTAAAACACACTAAAAAACAAACAATATGAGTTTATACGAAGGAGCAGTAAGAAGACCTATCATGACCGCACTCTGCTTTGTGGCAATTGTAATCCTCGGTCTCTTCTCATTAACGAAACTTCCCGTAGACCTGATGCCGGATATTGAGACAAACACTATCATGGTAATTACCAGCTACAGCGGTGCAAGTGCTTCGGATATAGAGAACAACGTAACGCGTCCGCTCGAAAACACGCTGAACTCGGTGGAGCACCTTAAACATATAACCTCAAAGTCAAGCGAAAATATTTCGGTAATCACACTCGAATTTGAGTTCGGATACGATATTGACGTATTGACAAACGACGTTCGCGACAAGCTGGACATGGTAAGTTCGTCACTTCCCGACGATGCAAATACCCCCATTATCTTCAAGTTCTCTACGGACATGATTCCCATCATGATGCTTTCGGTTACGGCCGAGGAGAGCCAGAATGCTCTATATAAGATACTTGACGATAATGTTGTAAACCCTCTTGCACGTATCGACGGAGTGGGTACCGTATCTATCGCCGGCGCTCCCAAACGCGAGATAAACGTCTATATGGACCCCGCGAAGATGGAAGCATACAATATTCCGGTAGAGACAATCAGCGCCATAATTGCAGCCGAGAACAGAAACATCCCCGGTGGTAATATGGATATTGGTAGCAACACCTACTCGTTGCGCGTCGAGGGTGAATTTAATAATCCACAAGAGATGCTTAACCTTGTTGTTGGCTCATACAACGGCGCAAACGTATACCTGCGCGACGTCGCTCGTATCGTAGATAGTCGTCAGGAGCGTGCCCAGCAAGCCTTCACCAATGGAAAAGAGGGTGCGATGATTATTGTACAGAAACAGAGTGGAGCAAACTCGGTGGCAATATCTAATAAGGTAGCCGAGGCATTACCTAAATTACAAAAGAGCCTTCCCTCAGATGTTAAGCTGGGTATAATCGTAAATACATCGGACAACATCATGCAGACAGTAAATTCGCTCAGCGAAACAATTATGTATGCGTTGATATTCGTTGTGATCGTTGTATTTGCATTCCTCGGACGTTGGAGAGCAACCGTAATTATTGCAATTACAATCCCCTTCTCCCTTATTGCATCGTTCATATACCTGTTTGCTACGGACGGTTCACTTAATATCATCTCACTATCGTGTCTAAGTATAGCCATCGGTAGCGTTGTGGACGACTCTATTGTGGTGCTTGAGAACGTCACCACACACATTGAGCGTGGTGCAAGTCCCAAACATGCCGCTATTCACGGTACAAACGAGGTGGCAATTTCGGTTATTGCCTCTACACTTACAATGCTTGCCGTGTTCTTCCCATTGACAATGGTTACAGGTATGTCGGGTGTGCTCTTCAAGCAGCTTGGCTGGATGATGTGTATCATCATGACCGTATCAACAATAGGTGCATTGACAATTATCCCCATGCTGTGCTCGCAGATGCTTCGTTTGCAGAAGAAACAGAGTAAACTTTTCATTAAGTTCTATACCCCCATACAGCGTTGGTTGGATGCCCTTGACGTGTGGTATGCCAAACGCATCGATTGGGCAGTGCGCCATCGTAAAACGGTGATTATTACTTGTTTTGCATTCTTCGGTGCAAGTTTGTTCTGTTTCCCCTTTATAAAGAGCGAATTCTTCCCTGCCAACGATAATGGCCGCGTGGGAATAACCATAGAAATGCCCATCGGTACGCGCGTAGAAATATCGAGAGATTTGGCTATGGGGCTTGCTAATAAATGGATGGAACGTTACGGCGACGATGTTAATGCTTGTAACTTCCGTGTAGGTCAGGCTGACGAGGATAATGCATTTGCCTCTATTCAGACGAATGGTACGCACATTATCAGCTTTAATATTTCACTTGTTCCCTCGGACCAACGCGAAAGAAAGCTTGATGCCATCTGTGACGAGATGCGTATGGACTTGAAACAGATTCCCGAAATTGCTAAATATATTGTTAGCATGGGTGGTGGTTCAAGCTCAATGGGTGGACAAAGCATGGCGTCATTCGAAATTTATGGTTACGACATGAATGCAACCGATAAACTCTCTAACGCCCTTGCCGATTCGTTGCGTGCCTGGAGCAATATTACTGAGGTAAACATTAGTCGCAGTGATTATCAGCCCGAATATCAGGTGGAGTTTGACCGCGAGAAACTTGCTATGCACGGCATTAACCTCAGCACAGCAGCGACATATTTGCGTAACCGTTACAATGGTGCGCTTGCTACATACTTCCGCGAGGATGGCGATGAGTATGATGTTAAGGTGCGCTACGAGCCCACCAGCCGTACTTCGATAGAGGATATTGAAAATATTGTTCTATATACAAGCAACGGCAAAGGTGTTCGTGTTAAAGATTTAGGAAAAGTCGTTGTACGCGAGACACCGCCTACCATCGAGCGTAAGGACCGCGAGCGTATTGTAACCGTTGATGCTGTTCTTAAGGCCGGCGTTGCCTTGAGCGATGGTGTCGAGTATGGAAATCAGATTATTGAGAAACTTGATATTCCGGCAGGTATCAGCGTGCAGATTGCCGGTTCGTACGAGGACCAGCAGGAATCGAACGAGGACCTCGGAACACTTGCGATTCTTATTCTTATCCTTGTGTTCATAGTGATGGCTGCGCAGTTCGAGTCAATGACCTATCCCTTCATCATTATGTTCAGTGTACCTTTTGGATTGAGTGGTATTCTTATTGCCCTTGCATTGACAGGAACAACTATGAACGTGATGTCAATCCTTGGTGGTGTGATGCTTATCGGTATTGTAGTGAAGAACGGTATTGTGCTCATCGACTATATTATGTTGTTGCGCGAGCGTGGCCTTGGACTTATTCAAGCATCTATACGTGCTGGAAAGAGTCGTTTGCGCCCTGTGCTTATGACAACATTTACAACTATTTTGGGTATGGTGCCTATGGCTGTCAGCCAAGGCGTGGGTGCCGAAATGTGGCGTCCCCTTGGTGTGTCGGTTATCGGTGGTCTTACAATCTCTACCATCATGACACTTATATATGTACCTGTGATGTACTGTATCTTCGGCGGTAACGGCGTTGTACGCAAACGTAAGATTATACGTGAGCAACGCGAGCTTAATGCCTATTGGAAAGAGAACAAGGAGATTGAGATGCTTAAAGGACAAAAGCGTTAATTTTTAAAGAAGAAAGAAAATGAAAGGAATATTTATAGCATTTGACCAAGCACACAAAGATGCAGTAATTTCTTTGTTGGAGCACAACAACTGTCGCGGATTCTCGTACGTCGAGCAGATGCAGGGACGTGGCAGTAAGACCGGTGACCCTCACTATGGTTCACACGCATGGCCTTCGATGTGTTCGGGTATAATTACTATGGTGGATGACAAACGTGTGGATGCAATACTAAAGGAGCTGAAAGCCCTTGACGAGGACTTTGAGTTATTAGGTTTGCGTGCGTTTGTTTGGAACATCGAGCAGAGTATCTGATAGATAGATAGTGCTAACATTATAAACGAGACAGCTTAAAAATTAAAGCTGTCTCGTTTATTTTTTGGAGAATTTAGAACTTTGTCTGTCAGATAATTATTAATCCTCGTCCACAATCTCAATTTTTTCACTCACAACCTCTACCCTATCGTTCCTGCTGGTAAATTTCAGGAAAAGAGTATTTATCATGTCCGAGAGGGCTGTCACTATAGCTCCGACTCCCAGAATCATAAACGGCACAGAGGCTGCCTCGAAGGGATTGAACAACACTATCGCCCCTGTAAGCAATATAAGCAACGGGAGGATAAAGAGAAACAGCGAGACTTTCACACGTCGTTTGGCCATAAGCAGACTCACAAGCTGTGTGCCTCCCATAATAACCATCACTGCGCCAAGCACCCACATTATTATTGTTACAAAAAAGGCCGGATTAATAAACATCCACAAGCCTAACAGCATACTTCCGATTGCCATTATTGGGACAATCACTGCCGAAGAGCCTGTGCCATTGTTGCGGCGCAATTTGGGTATTAAAAACAAGGCAAGAGTAAAAACTCCCGGAAGCATGAAAAGCACTCCTAAACACATTACTATAAAAGGCATAGCCTGCTCGCGCAGAGCCAATAATAAGATTCCTATTGCAGCCGTCGTCAGGCTGCGCACACACAGTTGTAGCATTATTTTTGTATTTTATATTAATCCTATTCGCAAATTTAAATATTCTCTAAATATTTATCCAAATATCAGAATAAATTTTATTAATGAGTATGATTATAAAAAAACTTTATGCCATACATAGAAAAAACAGCGAAACGTTTTTTTTGTTTCACTGTTCATTGTCCACACAGAGCGTAAATACATAATCACTCTCGACAATATAATTTACGGTAGCTCTTTTTATTAGAAGGCCATTGTCTGTATAAGAAATTGGGAAATTACCCGAAGAATTAACCACGAACGGAGAAACTGTGAAATTTTTTGCGAAACTGCCACCCCTGTTACCCACTATTTTGTAGAAACTCTCCTTTGCCGACCAATGGAGCAACATTGCCACAAGTTCGTTATTTTTATCGAGAGAATTAACCTCGAGCGAACTAAGAAAATGATGATACAATCTTTGAACCTTCGTCCCAACAGCCTCTACATCCACGCCCACATTATATTCCCGATGCAAAGCTACCGCCACATAGCCATCAGTATGTGAAATACTTATATGACGCGAATCGTCGCGCAACAAAGGCTTGCCATCGGGCGAATAGCAGACCTCGGCGCAAGAGCCCGCAAGCCTCTTTATCAGGATACGCGCAGCCAACCACTCGCAACGTCGCTTTTCGCTACCGAAATTTTCAAGTGCATAGGCAACCAACGAATCATCGTTGCACAATGCAGAAAGCTCGAAGAAAGATTCGTCGATGCTGCATACAGCCCATTCGAGAGAGTCATCCTTATGATGATGGCACAATCGCATATTACGCAAATATATTATTTCTTTTCAGCAGACTCTTCCTCGGCAGACGGAGCAATAACCTTTATCTTCACAATACGATGCTGGTTGCGCTGCATCACTTCGAAAGTTAATCCGTTACAATGGAGTTTCTCGTGCAGTTGCGGAAACTCACCCTTAATTTCGAGCAACATTCCTGCAAGCGAATCAGCCTCGCCGGCAACCTCGTCAAAGTCGTCCGAATCGAGATTCATTATCTTGTAAAAATCGGCAAGCAGCACCTTTCCATCAAAAATAAAAGTATGCTCGTCGATACGCTCGTATGGCAATTCCGTTTCGTCAAATTCATCGTTAATCTCGCCCACAATCTCCTCGACAATATCCTCGAGCGTGACAAGACCCGAAACACCACCATACTCATCGACAACTATCGCCATATGCACACGCACCGCCTGAAAATCGCAAAGCAGGTCATCAATCTTCTTTGTCTGCGGAACAAAATAGGGCTGACGGATAAGAGTCTGCCACTTGAACGACTCGCCACGATTAAGGTAAGGCAGAAGATCTTTTATATACAACACTCCGCGAATATCATCCTGCTTGCGCGAGTATACAGGAATGCGCGAATAGGCATTTTCGGCTGCACAGCGCAACACCTCGTCGTAAGGCGCATGAATATCGAGCATCACCATGTCCATGCGCGAGGTCATAATATCCTTCACCGTCTCGTCACCGAAACGTATGATACTCTGCAACATATTCTGTTGGTCACCAATCTCTTTCTTGTCTGTAAGCTCCAACGCCTGCTCAAGTTCATCCACCGAAAGAGAGTAGTTCTTTTTAGACACCAAACGGTCCGAGAAAGCCGTGCAACGCACCAACAATTTCGAGAAAGGCGCCAATACTTTATACAAGAAAAACAGCCCGTGCGAAACGAAACGCGCAAAGCTGCGGACATTATTCTTGGAGTATATTTTGGGCATCACCTCGCCAAAAAGCAACAAAAGGAACGAAAGAACAACGGTAAGCAGCAGAAACTCCACCCATTCGGGAGCAGCCGAAAAGTCGAACACCTTCAAGAAAAAGAAGTTCAACAACATTACTATTGCCACATTGACAAAATCATTCGTAATAAGTATAGTTGCCAAAAGACGGTCGGGCTGAGAAAGCATAGTCATAATCTTTCTGTCCGAGAGATTTTTATCCTCGTCCATAGTGCTCATATCTGCCGAGGAAAGCGAGAATAGAGCAATCTCGGAGCCGGAAACAAATGCCGACATCATCAACAACAAGCACGCAAGCATCAACGCAACTACCGCCCCGGGAGTAGGACGACAGACAGTAATATCTAAAAAGGAGGTTAAAAAAGGCTGCACAGCAGCAAGTATATCCATTCGAAATAAAAAATTATATTAAAAAATAAACCGATCGGGAATATCGCAAGAACTATTTTGCATCAGCACCCTGAGTACTTCCGGCTGCACGATAAGAAAGCATCTCCATATTCTCGGCAAGAATTTCCGTACGATAGCGGCGTATACCCGTCTGATCCTCGTAAGTAGTAGTTCTTATCTTACCTTCAATATATAATTTATCACCCTTACGAACATACTTCTCGGCAACATCGGCAAGACCGCCCCACAGCACCACATTGTGCCACTCGGTACGCTCGGGCACCTGAGTACCATTCTGAAGAGTATAACCACGCTCGGTTGTTGCAAGAGCAATATTGGCTACAGCCATATTTCTGTCAAGATGACGAACTTCGGGGTCTTTACCCACATTTCCAATAAGAATAACTTTATTTACAGACATTATATAAATACTAATTTGCTACAAAGATACAACAAACGAGCGAGAAATATGAAGTTTACTTCAATATTTATTACAGCGAGTGAAGTATATCTTCGCCATTTAGAGTAAAAATACAAGAAAAACAGTAGCAACAGAACATAATAACTAATAAAATCTCCATTATTTCATAAATAGCACACACGACAGAAAAAAACACATTCCACAAGCAACATACGTTAATATTAATGAGGTAAACCCCTCAAAAAAACTTTTTTCATAAATATAACACCTTTTTTAGCAAAAAAAACATTACGAAATTTCTACAAGAACAAAAAAAGCAATATATTTGCAATCCGAAAAACGGAACATTTAATTAAATAGAACTAAAAAATAGATAAAACAATGACAAAAGCAGAGGTTGTAAATGAAATAGCAAAGAAGACCGGCATCGAAAAAGCCGTTGTTCTTTCTACTGTTGAAACATTCATGGAGGTTGTAAAAGAGTCTTTGGTTAATCAGGAGCCTGTTTATCTTCGCGGCTTCGGCAGCTTTATAATCAAAGAGAGAGCAGAGAAGACAGCACGTGACATCCACAAGGAGACAACACTTATCATCCCCGCTCACAACATACCCGCCTTCAAGCCTGCAAAAACATTCATTCAGGAAGTAAAAAATAAGTAACATAAGTATTCATAAAACAATTTATTAACTATGCCCAGCGGAAAAAAGAAAAAAAGACATAAGATGTCTACGCACAAGCGTAAAAAAAGATTGAGAAAGAATAGGCACAAGAGCAAAAAGTAATTAATGCCTAAAGAAAGAACTAAGAACAAACTTGCAAGAGAAAACTATATTAATAGACTTTTCAAGTTTGTTCTTTGTTTTAAAAGTGATTTTATCTAAGATAAGGAAAAAGTCGCGCCTTAAAATAAAAACGACTACAAACAACCTAAAAAACAAAAAATAGTGACAAGCGAACTTTTCATCAACGTTCAGCCTCAAGAGGTCTCCATTGCCATCACAGAAGATAACCTGCTGATGGAATTCCACAAAGAGGAACAGGACGTATCGTTTACAGTTGGCAACATATACCTTGGGCGAGTCAAAAAGATTATGCCCGGGCTTAATGCCTGCTTTGTAGATGTAGGTTCGGGCAAAGAAGCATTTCTACACTATCTCGACTTAGGTTCACAATTTTACTCTGTTCAGAAGTATCTGAAACAAATAACAAACGACAGAAAAAAGAATTTTCCTATTTCCAAAGCATCAATAATGCCCGAAAAAGGAAAAGAAGGCAACATCTCTGAAGCATTGGAGACGGGACAAGAGATTCTTGTCCAAATAACAAAAGAGCCGATAAGTACAAAAGGGCCACGTCTGACAGGCGAACTATCCTTTGCCGGACGTTTCTTGATACTTATACCCTTCGAGGATAAAGTATCAGTATCTTCAAAAATAAAATCGCCCGAAGAGCGTACAAGGCTGAAACAATTACTCCAAAGCATAAAACCCAAGAACTTCGGAATAATCGTACGTACGGTTGCCGAAGGCAAACGCGTGGCCGAACTTGACAACGAACTGCGCACACTTGTGGCAGCATGGGAAACAATGGTACACAAGACGCAAAGAGCAACAAAGCCCCCCACCCTCGTTCACGCAGAGTCGAACCGCACAACAGCATTGCTGCGCGACCTTTTCAACCCGTCCTATGAGAATATATACGTAAACGACGAGGATACATACAACCAAATACTCGACTACGTATCACTCATTGCACCCGAACGCAAAAACATCGTAAAGCTATACAAAGGCGAACTGCCGATATTTGACAATTTCGGCATAACCAAGCAGATAAAATCGTCGTTTGGAAAAATTGTCTCGTACAAAGGAGGAGCATACCTTGTAATTGAACACACCGAAGCGCTGCATGTGGTGGACGTAAACAGCGGCAACCGTTCGCGCAACAATGCAAGCACACAAGAGGAAAATGCTCTCGAGGTAAACTTAGGAGCAGCCAACGAGCTTGCACGACAGTTGCGTCTGCGTGACATGGGCGGCATCATCGTCGTAGACTTCATAGACATGGACAAGTCCGAAAATCGTCAGGCTCTATACGAGCGCATGGTACAAAACATGGAGAACGACCGCGCCAAGCACAACATTCTGCCATTGAGCAAATTCGGGCTTATGCAGATTACACGACAAAGAGTGCGTCCGGCAATAGACATGCCTGTGGAAGAGGTGTGCCCAACGTGTTTCGGAAAGGGCAAGGTACGTTCATCGATTCTCTTCACAGAGACTCTTGAAAGTAAAATTGACACATTGGTAAATACCATCGGGATAAAGAAATTCAAGCTGCACATACATCCGTATGTGGCTGCATACATCAAGGATAAGGGAGTAATCTCTATATACAGAAAATGGCAATTGAAGTATGGCTTCGGTCTGAGAATAATCCCCGACCAGAGCCTTGCATTCCTCGAATATCGCTTTTTTGATGCCGAGGGCAAGGAGCTGGACATGAAAGAGGAGACGGAAATGAAATAACAATCCGAACAACATCTTATCCGCCGACAGACGGACACAAAATAGAGGAGCATCCCTAAAACAGGATGCTCCTCTATTTTGTGTATCATCTATATTTTTTAGATACCCATAGCCTCTTTCATAGCCGCAATTACTTTGTCGGCAGTAGCTGTTGCTGCAATGATATCCTCGCGGCTGTTCATTGTAGCCTTAGCCTCCATATAGAATTTAATCTTAGGCTCTGTTCCCGAGGGGCGTACGGATACCTTGTGGCCCGATGCTGTAAAGTACTGAAGTACGTTAGAGGGCTCGGGCATATCAATGTCAGTTACGTTGCCATTCTCGTCAATCTGCTTCAATGCCTTGAAGTCTTTGTAAGCAACAACGGGCTCACCTGCCATCGTCTTCAAGGGGTTAGCACGGAAGTCCTCCATCATCTGACGAATCTCGTCGGCACCGCTCTTTCCGGGCTTAACAACATTCACTGTAATCTCCTTAGAGAAGCCATACTCTACATAAATATCAAGCAAAAGCTCATAGAGAGTCTTTCCGTTATCTTTTGCCCAAGCGGCAACCTCGGCGATGAGGCTACATGCCGAAACTGCATCCTTGTCGCGGCAGAAGTCCTCGGCGAGGAAACCGAAGCTCTCTTCACCACCACCGATATATTTTGCAATACCCTCGTTGTCGCGGATAACCTTGGCAATCCACTTGAAACCTGTGTAGCAGTCGTACATCTTAATGTTGTTCTTCTCGGCGATATTCTTGATAACCTCGGTGGTTACTATTGTCTTTACAACAAACTCCTTGCCTGTCATCTTACCGAGCTTGGTGTACTGTGTAATGATGTAGTAGAGGAACATCATACAGGTCTGGTTACCGTTGATAATCATCCACTCGCCATTGCTGTTCTTGCAAGAGATAGCCAAACGGTCGGCATCGGGGTCCGAAGCCATCACAAGGTCGGCGTCAATTTCCTTTGCGAGGTTGATAGCCATTGTCATTGCCTCGGGGTTCTCGGGGTTGGGAGAAACCACTGTGGGGAAGTTACCATCCTTAACCATCTGCTCCTCTACACAGAATATATTCTCGAAGCCCCAACGCTTCAAAGAGTTAGGGATAAGTGTGCGGCCGCAACCGTGAATGGGAGTGTAAACAATCTTAAGGTCCTTGTGGCGTGCAATAACCTCGGGATCGATGATAAGAGTCTTTATCTCATCGAGGAACGCATTATCTACATCCTCGCCGATAACCTCGATGAGTGCAGGGTTACCCTGAAACTTAATATCCTCGACCTTTACGCTCTCGACGTGCTTTATGGTATTTACATCGTGGGGAGCAAGCATCTGTGCGCCATCGTCCCAGTAAGCTTTGTAACCGTTGTACTCTTTTGGGTTGTGGCTGGCAGTGATGTTCACACCGCTCTGGCAACCAAGATGGCGGATGGCAAAAGAAATTTCGGGTGTGGGGCGAAGGTCCTCGAAGAGATACACCTTAATGCCGTTTGCCGAGAAGATGTTTGCCGAAATTTCGGCGAACAGACGGCTGTTGTTGCGGCAGTCATGGCCTACAACCACCGAAATTTGCTCTTTATCTTTGAAGCAGATGTTAAGATAGTTGGCAAGGCCCTGTGTAGCTTTACCCACTGTATAGATGTTCATACGGTTGCTACCGGCACCCATAATGCCACGCAAGCCACCTGTTCCAAATTCCAATTCTTTGTAAAAAGCATCGACAAGAGCATTTTTATCCTCGCTGTCAAGCATTGCCTGAACCTCTTTGCGTGTCTCTTCGTCGTATGCAGGTGAAAGCCACTCGTTGGCCTTTTCTGTCACCATTTTAATCAATTCGTTATCCATAAATTTCTATAATTTGAATTTCTGTACAAATGTACAAAATATTTTCTACTTATTAGAAGGAATAACATATTTATCGCCCGTCTGTTTAACATATTCTTTTAAATATGCCTTAGGATAACCTGGACGTTTAACAGTAGCACCCACGCCCGAAGGTGTACGCTGGAACTTACCGTTCTTCTCGGGTTTAACAACAAAGTCGTTGTATTTCACAATCATATACTCGGCAAACTTTTTCCACTCGGCAAGGGCATCCTCGGCTACACGACAGGTGTAGTCGGTGAGCTGCTTTTTAGCATAAGCGGGAGAGCCTTTGAGGTTGCGGACAGCCTCGGCCTCGATAGCTTTAACCTCTTCGATGGTGCGGTTCTCGAAGCCTCGTTGCACGCGGCGAAGGTCGTCGATGACAAGCGAGTATTTTGGGTACACCATGTTTGCCACCCAATTGAACACCCAATATGAGGATTTCCACGAGAATGTTACAGGGTCGGCATACTCTTGTGCATAGCAGTCGGGCACGCGGTCGGTGCAGCAGTAGACGGGGGTGTATATCATCATGTCTGCATCGTCACAACCGAACCACAGCACTCCACCGACGGGATTGGGCAGCGAGCGACGCATCTGAGCCACAAAGACAAAGGCCGATTGAAAGGTGGAAATGGGACGCTCGTTGAAATATTTCACGCCATCGACCTCGAAGCTGAGGGGCGAGAGACGATAGGGCATGTCGAACATTCCGCCTGCAATTTCGCCTGAAAGGTCAAAGGGAGTGCCTTCGTAGTGGTCGCGCATGCCATTCTGAACATCTTGCAATGTGAGGGGCTTTTTGGGTTTCATATATAGGGGGATGGCGGTGGCTGTTGCGTCGCCCTTTGCCCAATCGAGGTATTTGTTCATGTCCTCCTCGCCGAACATATTGAAGAAGCTCCATACGCGGGCGTCGCAGTAGCGAAGGCCGCTAAAGTCGAAGGGGCAGTAGGCTGCTGCAAAGTTAAAATCTTCATCCTTGCCCGAGAAGTAACCCTGTTTGCGGGCAAAGGAGATTACATCCTTGGCGTACATCACATTCTCTTTGTCCTTCATGTTGAACTTGTGTATGCGCGACTGGTTGGCGTGAGCCGAGATGCAGTCGTCGGGGATGCGCACTGCTACCCACACGATGCCTTTCTCTACACTACCCTTGCCGATAACCTCGAGTATCCAAGCCTCGTCGGGGTCGGCAATGGAGAAGCTCTCGCCGCTGCTGCAATAGCCATACTCGTTGCAGAGGGTGGTGATAATTTCTATTGCCTCGCGTGCTGTCTTTGAACGCTGAAGGGCGACGTGCATAAGGCTGCCATAGTCCATGATACCGGTAGTATCTATAAGCTCTTCGCGGCCGCCGAAGGTTGTCTCGGCAATGGCTACCTGAAATTCGTTGATATTACCTATTACATTGTAGGTCTGACGGGCTTCGGGGATAGAGCCAAGATAGCGTTGCTCTTCCCAATCGTAGAGGTCGCGCATGGCACCCTCGGGGTGAATGGCTGCGGGGAAATGGTAGAGAAAGCCGTTCATTCCGTAGCTGTCGCAACTGTAGGTTATAAACACCGAACCGTCGGCCGACGCTTTTTTGCCGACCAAAAAATTTGTACAAGCCTCTGATGCTGTAGTAAACAGCATGATGCTCAACATTGTCAAAAAGATTTTTTTCATAGCTGTATTATTAATATTTAAACGTTTTTTCGATTATTGTTTCGTTGCCTGCCCTGTCGGTTACCACCAACCGCAATTGGTGGGTGCCGCGAGAGATACCCTCGGCACGCAGGTTGCAGGTGAGACGAACATTCTTGGAACTGAACTTAAAGAGCGTAAATTGTCCGTCTATGTATCCTTTGTAGCTTTTTATGCCCGTTTCGCTGTCACTCATATAAAAGGACAAAAACCCGTTGCGCCCCCACTGTTTCTCGTTGATGGGGCGTACGACAGGGGGCACTGTGTCCATTGCCGCCTCGTAACAGCCTAATGAAGAGATGTTTGCAGTTATCCAACCATCTTTTATTGTGCCGCCGACGCCATAGCCGCCACTGCCGCGCACATATCTTATATAATACTTTTTATGGTCGTCCAACGGGGTGTTTTTTAACCTGATGCTTAGCTCGCAACCGCGCCACAGGGGGTGCGTGACACCATTGAGGTTATATCTGTCCGAGAGGGCGTGGGGTTTTTCGGTGCGTTCGACATGCAACGTTGCATCCTCGAAAAGCTCGCCTTTGGGAATTTTAAGGCGCATACCAAGCTCGCGCAGCTCGTTGTCGGTGTCCCAGCAGAAATATTGCCCCGCCCCTGAATTTACAGGCTGAACGTCGCAACGCTCGCCTTTTACAAAAAAGCGGTAACGACTGACGTTGCCATGAAGGTCGGCAAGCGTGTATTCGACACGATAAAGACGCTCTTCGTCCACACGCAGCCATCCGCGATTATCGTCTACCGATAGCAGCCTTAACGGGTTATTATCAAGCAGGTGGGAGCGCATGAACCACTCGCCACGCATATAATAAGCCTCGTAATCGACCCAAGCATTTATCAGGCGGTTCTCGGAGAATGCCACCCTGTCCATCGTCGAGGAGTATAGCAAGGAGTCGTCCACCATAAGTTCCATACGATAAACGCCATAGTTGTTGGAGGTATTATCCATAAAATCGAGAGCTTTTACGCCGAATCCTACCTCGCCCCAAACAGCAATAGTATCGCGCAGCGATGTTCCGTCTATTTTACGGATGACGCGCCTGTTGCTACGTGCAACACTACCCTTTCCCGAACGGGGATAGAGAGCTACTGCATAGGCCTTGGGGGGCTTTGTGTCGCGCACCTGCTCTTTGTAAAAAAACAGAGGATTGACAAGCTCGTTGTTCTCTGTCTCCCTAACCTCAAAATGCAGATGAGGGCCGAAAGAATAGCCCGTGTTTCCGCTGAGCGAAATAACATCGCCACGCTTGACGGGAAACTCATCCTGCCCGAAAGAAATATCCACCGAGAATGTTTCGTCCCTATACTGACGTTCGCGCACAAGCGTCTCTATCGCCGGCATAAACTTCTCCAAATGGCCGTAAACAGTCGTATAGCCATTATAATGAGTAACGTACATTGCATTTCCATAGCCACCGGGAGCAACCGTCACACGCGACACATAACCATCGGCAACAGCATGCACAAGCTTTCCCGTTACCCCCTGAGTCTTAAAGTCCACACCCCCATGAAAATGATTGGAGCGAAGCTCGGCAAAATTCCCGCTGAATAGAACAGGAAAGTCAAAAGGAAGAGAAAAATCCTTATTGTCGGCCTTTAAGGGCATATTCAAGAACAGTACAAACAATAATAAAATTATTCTTATATATCTTATCATATCCCTTTTATTAATTTACGAAGATAGAAATATATGCGCACCTGCATCATAAATAGAATAAAACAGCCTTTAAACGGAATAAAGCCGAATTTTAATTTAAACGACCGAGACAACCTGTGAAGTTCCACATTTGCATGATGCTTCTTTATACGATTAAGCAACGAATGTTGTTGTTCCTTTGTCATTGTATGCCTGTATCGCCAATAATAACCTCCGATTGCCACAATATTCTGCCACAGACGTTCCTCAATATGATTAATATAAGAATCGGGTTGCTGTTCATCGACAAGCATACATTTAAGACTAGCGGTGGCCTCCATTAAATCGGCATAATGCAACCCGGGAGTATGCATCATGCTACCTTTACGCTGAAAATAGTAATATATTCCATCGCAAAAACGCACTTTGCCCGAGTGAAGATAATGACGACGTGCAGTATTATCATCGCTGTATAAAAAGCTGGCCGTATCGAAAGGAAATTTCTCGTACAACCAACGATGGGACATATAAAGACCGTGAATATCCCAATCGAGAGCCAGACGCATAGCATAGACGCCGTCAAGAGTATCACCCTCGCATTTATTTTCAAAATCGGTATTAACCCCCGTACGTTCATCGTGATACACCAAACGGAAAAGCACCGATGCTGTATCATCATATTTCTCAAGAACCTCGACTGCGCGTTCTATTGCATCTGCAGAAAACCAATCATCGCTATCGAGCATTGTTACGTAATCACCGGTAGAAACACGAAAAGCTTCGTTGCGTGCTACAGCCGGACCACTATTAACAGTAAGAGTGACTTTTTTTATAAAATCATATTTTTCGGCATATTCATCTATTATCATCGACGAATTGTCACTCGAAGCATCATCCACACAAACAACCTCGATATTTTTATAACTTTGAGCACACAGAGAATCGAGGCAACGTGGCAACCATTCGGCGCAATTATATACAGCAACAAGGACCGATACTTTCTTTACCATCGCATAACACGTTTAATTCTATTAAACAAACGTCCCACATAACTCATTCTTTTTGACAAAAGATACAATGAGAGCAGGAAAGACAATAACACACATAAAAATCCACCGCACCAGTATTCCCATCCACTATCATAAATGCGTATGATTATAATCATTAATATAAATATCGTCGCCTGTAACAAAAAAGAGATATATACATCCGAGACGAAACGGAAAGAGTATTTATATCCGGTAATTATATAAACGACAAACCAATCTATCACAAAAACTGCCGCCATTGCCGTACCAATCCCCAACAATCCGCCAAAGTTGTATCCTGCCACGACTATCAACGCAAAGAAAAAGTCATATATTCCCTCTTGAAGCATATAAACTTTTGAATCGCCACGCGACAATGGCAAATAAGACATTGGATAAGTCATTGTGCGCACCAACATTCCAAACATGGAAAGTTGAATCATAGGCACCGCCTCTAAAAACTCCGAATCATAAAAAAGAGGGACAAGCAACGGTAACACAAGCGAATAGGCCAAAAGCATCGGTGCCTGCATTAACAATTGCACTTCTGCTTGCTCATTTACCAAACGATTGGACAAGGAAGCACTTCTATTTGCCCCGGAAAGACGTGGATAAAAATCAGAATCAATGGCAGCAAATAAAACTCCGGGCAATAAGTTCATTAAAAAATATCCGGTAGAAAAAAAGCCGACTACCCTATCGTTGCCAATATCAAGGAGCATCGTACACACAATCCACATAGAGCCGGAGCCCATAATAGCTGCAAAAATATACCCGATGCCAAACTTTATCATGTCAATGCCATCGCGTAACACCTTGCGCGAAAAAGGAGCTATACGATAAGGATACATTGGCAGCGAATAGCACAGTAACACAACCATCTGCACAAAAGAGGTCAGAAAAATCGCAGGAAAAATTCCGGCAATTCCCATACAAAAATAAAACGGCACAGAGACAATTAGCCCCAAGACAGCTGTCCACAAAGTGTATTTTGCTACTTTATACAGGCTGTGCACACCTTTAAGAATTGCTAATTCGCTACCTATGATAGCCATAAAACCCACTACGGGAGAGAGAAGCAAAAAGCGCGAAGTATAATAATCGTTACCCTCGAACACCCATTCGCCCAAAAAAGGATAGAGCGCAATTGAGAGAAGCACACCCACCACTGCTGTCAGAAAAGCCCAACTGCGCAGCACCTTTATCCAATGCAACAGTTTCTCTTGATTGCCCTCCTCATAAGCCTCGGCTATCTGACGCACAGCACTGAAAGAGAGGCTGAGATTAGTAAAATCGCTAAGCATCTGCAACGTACGGTTGTACATTGCAATTACCCCAAGACCTGACGCGCCCAGCAATTTAGAGGCGAATTTAGTCTTTACAATACCTAACAAAATGGCAATGCTTTGAGTACCACCAAACACACCCATATATTTTACGGCGCGCTCATAACCATTCAGTTCTTTTTCGTCGTGTTTCTCTTCTTTTACCATTATTATAATTGCAAGGCATCTTTTAAAGATGCGAAGATAGTGATTTTTAGCCTAATGTCGAAACTGTGTACAAAAGTTTTCTGTATAATCGCAAATAAAAAAGATATTATAGTTAAAAATCATCAGATATTATTTATCTTTGCAAGTATTGCAGAAAACAAATTTACACACGTTGCAAACAAGAAAAAATAAAGCAACAAAAAACAATAAAAATGAAACTAAGCATCATAGTCCCCGTATATAAAGTGCGCAGGCATCTTCAAAGTTGCATAGAAAGCATCTTGCTGCAAACATACACCGACTTTGAGCTTATCCTTGTGGACGACGGCTCGCCCGACAACTGCGGTGCTATATGCGACCGATACGCGCAAGAGTGTGACAAAGTAAAAGTCGTCCATAAAAAAAACGGCGGCCTATCATCGGCTCGCAACGCCGGACTTGCGGTTGCACAGGGCGAATATATCACCTTTGTGGACGGCGACGACACAGTTGCCTCGGGAACATATTACTACAATATGAGAATACTGCAGTCGAACCCAGACATTGACATTCTCGAATATCCTGTAAACGTACACTACGAATCGCCACAGAGCCACATTGTCACCTTCAACGCCGAAAAAGTATCGGGTAACAGAGAAATTTTCATCGACTACATAAGGCGTAAAGCATACGAACATTGCTACGCATGTAACAAAATTTATCGCGCCGACAGATTTTTCTTCACCCGCTACCCCGAGGGCGAAGTATTTGAAGACCTGCTCGTAACACCCACCCTATATGAAAATTGCGACAATGTCTACTACTCGGACGGCGGAATATACTATTACTACGCCCACAACAACGGAATAACCCGTACATACTCTTTTAAGTCGCAATACTATCTGTACAGAAACAAGGCTATTCTTTACCACAAAGCAAAGAAAGAATACAACCTTATTGACGAAGCAAACGAAATACTGCTCACAACACTCGACAGCCTCACCGACCTTATGCGCTGTTCGGACGGCACAAGCAAAGATAAAAACAGCGCATTCGACGAAATTAAAGACGCAAAAATAAACCTCCGGACACTGTTCCACATGAACATACCCTTGAATAGAAAAATAAAATTCATTCCCTTTGCCCTCTTCGGAGCCAAATTACATTGTAAACTTATCGCCATGATGCACAAAAAGTTGTGCTAAAAAACATCATGTTAATATCTTTCATCGTCCCACACTACAACCTGCCAAAGTATTTACTGCAAAGATGTATCTCAAGCATCGTTGCACAGAATACCCCCGTCGAGGATTATGAAATTCTGATAATAGATGACGGCTCATACGAGCCACCAATGTGGATAGAAAAAGAATACAACCAACCAAACATACGGCTCATTTTATCCAAGCACGGAGGGTTGGGAGCAGCACGCAACATAGGAATAAAAGAAACCTCGGGAAAATACATTCAATTTGTCGATTCTGACGATTGTCTGATAAGCGGCAGTGTAAACAACTGTCTGGAAATTATAAAAAAAGAGAACCCCGATATTTTTCAACACAGCTACAGAATATGCCTAACCGAAGAGGAGACCCTAAAAAAAGCTACCCCGACAATAGAAACTGTAACATATTATAGTGGCGCAGATTACGCTGCCCGCAACAACCTTAACGGAAGCGCATGCACATATATATTCAAACGAGAATTGACAAACTCGCATAATATATCTTTTGCCGAAGGAGTACTGCACGAAGATGAAGACTTTACACTTAAAATATACTATCACAGTCACAAACTAATATGCAGCAACAGCCCAATATACAACTACTGCATACGCCAAGAATCAATAACATCAAACACAGACAACACTCACGAGCAAAAAAGAATTAAGGACATCTTTTTACTATTGAAACGCGTTGTAACATTCCGTCGCCAAGAGCAAGAAACATGTACGTTGATACAAAGAAAAGCCCTTGACAGAAAAACAGCAATGCTGACAGTCGACACACTGCTCAACCTCTTCTACAATGGGAAAAGCGCCGAAGAAATAAAAAAAATATGCAACACCGAGCTATTTTCTTTAGGCCTTTACCCGCTACCAACAAAAAACCACTCGTTAAAATACCTGATTTTTGCCACATTGGCAAACAACAACATAGGAATAAAAATATTACGTATAATATTACCCTCACGCAAACCCGGGAAAAGATGAAAATACTACTCATAGGCGAATACAGTAACGTACATTGGACACTTGCCGAGGGACTGCGCGCGGCCGGACACAAAGTGTGCGTACTAAGCAACGGCGACTTCTGGAAAAACTACAAGCGCGACATTTCACTTATACGCGAAGAGGGCAGGTCCTTTGCAGGCATCAAATACATGCTGAAAGCAATATCTCTACTGCCACAAATGCGCGGCTACGACATTGTACAGCTCATCAACCCCATGTTCCTTGAACTTAAAGCCAAGCACATAGTTCCTTTCTACAAATATCTGCGCCGGAACAACAGCAAAATATTTTTGGGAGCAATGGGGATGGACGCACTATGGGTAAAAGCAGGGGCAGACAAAAAAACATTTCGCTATTCGGACTTTAATATAGGCGACAGGGCAATAGACAACGAAAGTACCCGTGAACTTATAAACGATTGGAGCGGTGGAACAGACAAAGAGCATTTAAACTATTTCATCGCTGACGATTGCGACGGAATAATCGCAGGAATGTACGAGTATCACACAGCCTATAAAGAAAGATACGGCAACAAGCTCACCTACATCCCCATGCCCATGAACCTCGACAACACAACACCCCCGGTCAAACGCAAAGAAGAAAAAATAAAATTCTTCATAGGCATACAAAAGAGCCGCAGCCAATATAAAGGCACAGACATAATGATGAGGGCGCTGCTGAGAATAAAAGAAAATTATCCCGACAGATGCGAAATTCTAAAAGCAGAAAATGTGCCATTCGAGGAATACTCAAGAATGATAGAAGATTGTGACGTACTTTTGGACCAACTTTATGGCTATTCGCCGGGAATGAACGCCCTGCTCGCGCTTGCAAAAGGGAAAATAGTTGTTGGTGGCGCAGAAGAGGAGTATTACGAACTTTTGAACGAGAAACAGTTGCGCCCAATGGTAAACGTAACGCCCGACGAGGAAGATGTTTACAAAAAATTGGAACAGCTTATTCTTACTCCCAAAAGCATCAGCCACATGCAAGAAGATAGCTACACACTTGTAAAAAAGCACCACGACTATCGTCGTGTCGCAAAAATGTATCTGGATTTTTGGAACTCAAAAAAATAATTGCCTATAAACAAATTTCGTATGTATCATACACCACTCCACGCCCACCGAAGCCCTCTTTCTGCGCAATGAGACCCTCGTTAAGCACACGTCCATCCTGTTCGGTGGAGATTCCAAAATCAAGATATTCAAAAGACGAGAAACGCTCTTTTATAAGGTACGCGTAAAGATAGTCAAGCACTCCTATTCTGCGACCCTCGTCAGTGGTACCCGTATACTGCGTGTGCACTACATTTTTCATTATATACATTACAACACCACCCAATGTAGCACCCGAAGAATCTGTAACCCTGAAGAGCTTTATATTTTCGGGGAAGCGACTGTAAAGAAGCTCAATCTCGCTCAAAGTATGCACAGGAAGAACCTCGTATTTATTCACAAGCCTCTTTGTCAGCACCTCCCAAAAAGCCGCAAAATTATCATCTTCAACAATCCGCAGACGACTTTTCATTGCAGCAGTAAGTTTTCTGCGACCTTTGAAAGGCAAAGGCTCGGACAACTTTATGGTAGAAGATATTTTACGCTCCACAAGCGTAGCATTGCATCTGAAAAGCGCATATAAATCTTCCTCGGCAGGATATTGATGATAAATATAAGGAATAGTCTTATAAATAATCTTTTTTGCAACCGTTTCCTTGCGATAGTATTCAAATACCAACGAAAAGACCTGCAACATCAAAGCAGAAGTAACGGTAACATCAACAATGAAACTGCCGTACGTCAGCCCCCCATGCGAAACAACCGAAAGCCTATCTTCGTGAAAAGTCGCAGGAAAAAGCGCACACAGATTGCCATCGTTGAATATCATCAACGAACAATCAACAAACCTATCGCAATGATAGTCCATATAATTACGCTTAAAAAGAAAAGTGCCATTCCTCGACACCCTCACAAAAGCATCCCACTGCTCTTTGCGACTTTCGTCGTATCTTACAACCTCTATTGACATATAATATCTGTTAGTCTCCACAAATATATAAAATCCGACTCTTTTTTTAAACGATTGGCTGGTAAAAACAATCGCAATCATTCAAAAAAAACACTTTTAAAAAAAATAATTCCAATAACGCTTGCATTTTTCAATGAATATCTCTACCTTTGCATCGCAAAACAAGGTTGAGGGTTTCCACCGAAAGGAAGTTTGGGTGAGTGGCTGAAACCAGCAGTTTGCTAAACTGCCGTACGGGTAACCGTACCGGGGGTTCGAATCCCCCAGCTTCCGCTCAACATTTTTGCAAATGGCGCTTTCGTCTAGCGGCTAGGACACATGCCTCTCACGCATGGAACACGGGTTCGATTCCCGTAGGCGCTACTAAAAGAGACACTTTCTAAAGTGGCTCTTTTTTATTTATGCATTACCCCTCAGACTTTGCCGGTGAGCCTTATAAAGATGGGGCTCACCGGCAAAGTCTGGGGGGGGCTATGCAAAAAGTTTAGCTAATCTGAAGAAGAAAAATTTAAGGTCAGTAACCCCTCTGAGTTGAGCTCTAAAAGCTTTTATTTTTGCATTAAAACTTTCA
>SUXQ01000002.1 GCA_015060905.1 Bacteroidales bacterium
CGGTCAGTGTTACAGAGTAGGTTCCGACATTTGGGTAGAGGGCGGTGGCGTTGGTGCCATAGAGCTCTTCCACTTCGGCGCCGGGGATGCTCCATAAATAGGTGCAGCCGTCGCCGGTGCTGCGATTTATGAAACTGAAATGGTTGCCGGCGGGAAGTGTGTCGTTGAGTATGTCAAAGGCTGCTACAGGGGCTTCGCCATCGATTACGGTTATGTCTTTGACAGATGTCAACGTATCGCCAGAGGCAAAAAGGGCCGTGCAAGAGATTGTGTAGTTTCCTGACCGGGGGAATACAAATGTGGGGCTTGCACCATAAACTGTGGGAATTTCTGTGGCGGCGACGTTCCATGAATATTCGGTTGCACCTAACGAGCTATTGGCTGTAAGATTGAAAGGAATACCAGCCTTATAGATAGTATCAAACTCCAAAATAGTGAGAGACGGTTCTTTAGAACTATTGGAGAAAATACCGGGGGATTCTTGAATTTCCCAAGTGCCTATAGAATGCATAGAAGCATGCTTACCCCCTGCCCATTCGCGTAAAAGTGTTTCTCCGCCAACATTGATTGTATCCATGGGGAGATATACAAGAAGGTCGGAATGAAGAGACGGAGAGGCGATGGGGGTATACATATTCTGCTTTATCTCGGCTTGTGTGCGTGCCTTTTTCCAGACGCGTATCTCGTCAAGACCGCCGTTCCACCATTGGTTTTCGCCGGTCTTACCAAACTCAAGATTACCAAAATTGGTCAAGCCCGAATAGTTTGGAGAGGTTAACTGTCCCCTCTTCACTCCATTGACGTAGAAAACAAGCTTATTGCCATCAATTACAATAGCTATGTGATACCATTTGCTTGTACTTGCAAGAACATTGGAAACATCCAGACGATTGCCACTGCCGGTATTCCAACCAACGGAAACTGATTTGTTTGCATTGCTGTGGAAAAGGAATTTACCCCATCCCGGACCTATCTGATGGGTGTAATTTTTGTTATTGCTGCTGCGTATGCAAAATTCAATGGTAGCTTCGTTTAGTGTTTCGGATATTGCATTGGGAATAACAAGACCTCCTTGATCGAATGTTATCAGTTTATTTGTATCGTGCTTAGGTGTCTGCAATACTACTTTATTGGAGGGGGCAGATTCTTGTTTGTAAGTTCCTGCCTGATAGACTGCCTTTACGGTAAATGGTCCCTCGACACCATTCTCTAGTGCAAATTGAGTAGTCTCGGCCGATAGCTGGGCTGTAAGATTTTCGCCATCGTAAACATTGTAACCAAGAAGTTTAAGACCGGATGCCTGTGGCGCAGTCCATGCAAGCGCGCCATCCTGCAAACGAAGATTGGCGGCCGGATAGAGTTGCTCACCGGGGACAATTACGCTGATGACAGTCTCTTTTTTGCTGCCGATAATTTCCACATTGGTACTATCAAAGGGAATCTCAACGCCTTCATTTTCTATTTCATAATTAATGATAGAGGCTTTGTAGATGTGACCGGTGCCGATAGCGTTGCTCGGTGTTTTTACAATGAAGAAGTATTTCAGGGGTTTTGTGCGGTCCACCGACGCAGTAAGGTCGGTAAGGTCGTAACCAAATTCCATTGGCTCATAGTGTATTCCGTCCACCCAACGTCCCAGCATGGGAACCTCGGGCGCGGGATTGGTAGCACCGTTCTGATTACCTGCATTTTTGAAATGTTCGAAGGAAATAGTAACGTCGGGAGCAGTGGCATTAAGGTCTTCTGAAACGCCTGCGCATAAGAACAATTCGCTGCGGTGACTGTAGTCCATCAACAGCTTGATTGTGCGAAGGGGACGGTAATTCTTTCGAACAATATGCGATCCCGGAGTCCACGCCCATGTATCTTTGCCAACAGCATAGCTGTACTTATAGGGACAATAGATGAAGCCTTTGTTCTCCCAACCATCGCCCCATGAATTGGCAATAATCCATGCTCCAACTTCATCTTCCTCGACCTCGCCTACCTTGCCATCCTCGTCAAGGTCGAACTCTATGCGATCATCGTATCCGCAAATGGTAACTGCGTGGTTGTAAGTATCACCCCATGATTTTACATATTTCATGCCGTTTACGCCGGCCGCCTTGTTAGCTGTAGTAGCAGGAATGACGGCCCATGTGCCATATGATGCAACGCCGATACCTGCTACACCGCCGCCGTGCATAGTTTCGTCACCGCTATGGTTGTAGAGCCACTCTTTAAGTTCCTGACGTCCTTCGGGAGTATTTGTGGGGGCGAAACTTATATCGTGAGAGTCTCTGTTCCACATGGCGCTGTACCATTTATCGTAACCCTGCATCCATCCAAAGTCATTGTCATCGTGTGTCTGTGCACCGAACAGTTTGCTATATGTGCGACCACCATAGGTGGGAACATTGGGCACACCTATGGCTTTTAACATATCTTCCTTGTCACTATTGTGATAAGTAAGCAACCATGTAAAGTGCGAGGGGTATTGGTTCTCGGGCAGTGAGGCGTCAAGGTCGCGGTAACAGGCCATTTCGTAGGTGAACATATAGGCGACATTTTGTGCCGAGCCGCATGAGCCTCCATCCTGATTGAATATAGGAGGGAAGTACTTGTTCTCGCCATTGTAGACATACGGAGGCAACTGCACTTTGCCTTGTTTGGCGCGTGCCTTACGACGCGCTGTATACTCGGCAGGCTGGGGAGCAGTTACTGCATCGGGCTGAAAATCAGGAAAGACACTTGTATCTACCTTTATGACCTTGCCGTCGGGCAGTGTAAACTCTTTAATTTGTGCCCCGGCACATAGCGCCGACACAACACATACTGTTAAAAGTAAAATTCTTTTCATTTTATTTGGAGCATTTAAAAGATATTAATATTCGCAAGATACTTAACAGAGACAAAGTTAAGTATTTTTATTAATACTTATAATACATTTTTCTTTTTTTTGGGGGGGACAGTCTTTAAGTTTTTTAATATACGACTTTGATTTTTTCATTACTTTTCATCCAATCGTAAAATTCTGAGATAAAAATAACTCCATCGCTAAAATTTTCAAAAGCACCGGCCATCCTCTTCATCATTTGGGGGTATTTTCTTTTGTACTTTGTATACAGAGTTTTAAACTCTTTTTTATCATTATCATTTTCAACGATGCTCGACCAATAGAATTGCCAAAATTGCATCTGATGACCTTTTTCTATCCTCGACAGACAATGCATAAAAACATCGCTTTTCTGTTCCATCGTTCTATGCAGCAATCCTTTCAAATAGTTGGGAGCATCAGCATCAATAGAAGCACCAACGGACAAGGCTATCAATCTGTTACAAAATATAGTATCATTTATTGTCGTGCAATTTTTCAATGCGCCAACATGTTCGTACGCCTTACTGTACATTGAAAGGTCGTAGCCCCTTTTGCTGCAATATTTATACGTATCATAATACTCGGCCCAATTGTGTGGAAAAGCATTGAAAAACTCTTTTTGTTTTTCTGGCGATTGCGGGCTACGCATTAATTGCTTATAAGCCTTATTCAACCTTAATGTGTCAATGATAAAATATTGCGCCGAAGCTGTCGCAAATAGTGCCACAAGCAAAAAAACTATTGAAAATAATCGTTTCATGATATTGTTATTTATTAGCGCACCTAAAGTAACCACAACCGCAACATCGGGGCGATTGTCATTGTCGTACGAATTCTGTTTCAGATACAACAGCACCATTCTGGTTGAATCGGGATGCTACAATAATCTTTTATTATTTAATAATCGCCATAATCAATATAATCGTCGAAATTGTATTTGTAATTTTTATTTTCATATTTCCGATTATATTCTTCATTTTTATATGGAAATAATTCCGGATAATTTATGCCTTCGTAAAAATAATGGAATGCGATACGTGATATTTTCATCTGCTCGGGGTATTTTCTTTTGTTGCGAGCATATAATTCCTTAAAATTTTCTGCTCTGCTACATTCTGTAACCGTAGACCAACAAAATTGCCAAAATTCCATTTGGTAACCCTTTTTCAATTTCGACAAATAGTCAAGTACTAATTTATCGTTATTTAAAATGTAACCAATCAAATAGTCTTGAAAAAAAGATGTACACTCCCCTGTTTCTTTCATTCCAACCGTCAAGTCCACCACTTTTTTACAAAACACAGTATCACTTACTTTTGTCAAAGAAAACAGAGTGGAAATATGCTCACAGCACATTTTACACATAGAATAGTCATAATTTTCATCATCGACAAAGCTATATGTCATATAATACTCTAACCACGTTGTAGGATAGGCAGCAAGAAATTCCATTTCTGTTTCTAAAGTGCGATTACCGCTTTTCAAACTTCTGTAAGCACTGTTCAACCTTGCAGTATCCACAGGAAAATATTGTGCAGAGGCAGTTGCGAGCAGTGCCACAAACAGAAATATTGTCGAAAATAGTCGTTTCATAATGCTTGTTACTTATTGGTCGAGGCCATCATTCATCAAGATAATATATACTTCTTTTTGTATAATTGTTGCGGTAACCCTCGGGAGCTGCGTCCACAATTTTACGTTCCACCCAATTGCCCTTCTCGTCGTATTTATAATCTATTGTAATATTCGTCCAATCGTGACTGTCTGACGGCATGTTCTCACTCTGCTCGACGACATTACCCATAGCATCTCTCTTATTTTTTGTAATTGTGTAAATGTCGCCCGTCACAGCCAAGAAACACTCTTCAATTTCCGTTCCGTCACTATTATATGTGTAACGATATTTATATGGTGGTATTCCGTCACAAAAATATTCAAACGCAACATCGCGGCGATTGTCATTGTCGTACGAATTCTGTTTCAGATACAACAGCACCATTCTGGTTGAATCGGGAAAAATGTAACCGTAATCTCTGCGCAAAGTGATATTTTTTCTGTCATCGTACTCTATCACTGTGTAGGACACCTCCTTTTCATTGTTGTCGTAATAATGCAGGGTGACACTATTCGAACCATCATAGTAATACTTGCAACATCCATCCTCCTTGCCTTTGGAATAGAATATTATCTTTACAAGATGTCCATTTTCATTGTATACAAACGAAGTGGAATCGACACCATACTCATCACTATTGGTTATAGCAGATACTTTACCTTTCAAAAAACTACTTCCATGCAACGTGGTTGGTTCTGTTACAATAGAAGGTTCTTTGCCCATGCTTTTATCCCCAACACACGAAAATGAAATTAAGAAACAAGTTGCAAACAATATTGTATTAACAAATAATCTATCCATAGTAAAAACATTAAAAACCTATATTTATCTTAATTCCTTTTTTACCGTAATTATTGAAAAACTTAAAAAGTTTATCCCTCGTTATTGGAGAATTTTTTATTATATAACCTTGTTTGTCATTGTATTCAAAATGGCAGACAAAAAAATCAGCGATGCGACAAAATACTACTCGCTGTACAAATGCACTTTTCTATCCTTGTCCATTATCAATTTTTGTTCAAACGAGAAAAACTGCGGATAATCATTTGCAATTTTCACAAAGTCTGCATCAATTCGTATAACCTCAGAAAACGCCTCTACTTTTCCATTACTGATAAACAGAAGTGTAGAAAAAGTATCAAACATTGTGTTATTTTCACACTTTATTCTTAAGTTATCTGACATTTTAAGATTAACAAAATCCTCAATCTCTGTATTAACATAAGGTGAGAGCAACAAGATGCTATCATATTTTTCCTCACAATAGTTCGCAAAAGAGAAAGGCGTTCCTATAACTTGCTTTTCAAAATTCAATTCAAGATTTCTTTCTGGAGTGTAAAGCAATCCAAATGCATTCAATGCAAAACACAAATCCTCTCTCATTTTTTTTGTACAACTTGCAAGTGAAATTGCAATTACAAATATGACAACAGTTACTTTAAAAACCAATTTGTAAAATTCCTTCATCTGCTGCTTTTATTACTTTTTTTAATAGTTCTTCCTCGCTCCAATTATTTTTTATGGCCTCGTTGCCTAAATAATAACCGACCCTATTATTGTGTAAATCCATTTTTTTTGCATTCTCAGTATTAGTCGGTGTATTTTCGTGTGCATTTCCATACTCTTCTGCAAGTGGAGAATTCAATCCCGCCGACACTTGGTTTAGTGCACACCAATAACAATGTCGTACTGCGTCACCATAACCATTTGTCGTACCATCAAATTTTCGACCTACGTTTTTAGCCTTTTTGGAATTATCATAAAATTTGTATGCCGTACGAGGATTATTTAAAATAAACTTTTTCTCATCATCCGACAGAGTTTGATAAGTTCCATAAATACCATCTTTTTCTTTGGCCTGATTATTCCACCATTGCCATTCTCATACGCTGTTGCAATTTCAAAAATATCGGGACGTCTTTGCCCATTTTCATTCTTTTTCCACATAAGTTTTTTTAGGGCAAAAGTAATACGCCGGCAACGCTGCAGGGTTGCCGAAATAACATTTTCCACACTTCAACCGCAAATATAACACCTCAAAATTCATTTGTCAATAAAAGCCGTAACTAATCACTTCTTTTTTTACGTTTTTTAATGGCAGAAAAAATCAGCGGTGCGACATTTTTTGTCGCACCGCTGATTATGCAATTTTCTTATTTGCAAAAATTTAATATTCTTCCTCATCGAAGAAAAAATCTTCATTACTGCTGGGGTAATCGGGCCAAATATCCTCTATACTATCATAAGTTTCTCCCTCATCCTCCATCTCCTGAAGATTCTCTATTACCTCCATAGGTGCGCCCGAACGAACAGCATAGTCAATAAGTTCCTCTTTTGTTGCGGGCCAGGGTGCATCCTCCAATTTTGATGCAAGTTCCAACGTCCAATACATATATCTTAAATTTTATTTTATTAAAAATGTTTGCAAAAATATAGCAAAATAATTTATTCACAAGGTTTTTCCCATTTTTTTTCATCGCCACCGCTTAGTTCGCGCGACAGCAGAAAAAAATAGTCCGAGAGGCGATTCATATATGCCAACAACATTTGCGGTTGTCGAGACGCACGATGCAGTGTTACTATGCGGCGTTCGGCGCGACGACAAACTGTGCGACAAACATTTGCAACAGCAGCCGCTTTTACCGTCGATGGTAGCAAAAAACCATTCAATCGTGGCAACGATGCTTCGAGGGCATCTATTATCCGCTCAAGAGCAACAAGCGTATGTTCGTCAATAGGTGACGCCACACAAGGTGCTGTATCGGCAAGAAAAGCAGCTATTGAAAAAAGCCTTTTTTGCACGTCGCATAACATTGCAGCCGCAGGACCCGACGAAGGAATTTCGGATTGCAAGAGAGCCACATGCGCGCAAAGTTCGTCCATCGTTCCATAAGCCTCGACACGAGCATCGTCCTTGCAGACACGCTCGCCACGCACAAGCGATGTTTCTCCACCGTCACCCCTTGCAGTATATATGACAGCCTTTTTCATTTTTATTATTTTTTCAACGTGTAGTGCTGTTTTTTATAGCTCTTATCGAAAAACAGAATACCCATGCTGTACAAATCAAATGTAACAGCAACGGCTGCATTTTGTTTAATCGCGTGCCACAAATCTTTCATTTCGCGCGAACGGTGTATGCCATCTATTATAATGACACTGTCCGCAGATGCACACTTAACAGCCTGCTCCACCACCGGGGCACAATTCTGCGTCGCACCAACATACAGCAGCCCAAAAAGCTGTCCCTGCCGGAAAGCAGACACCTGCGCCGACGGGCGCGCCATCGAAAGAGCGCAAGCAGCAGCCTCGCATGGAGCATACATCAAAATATTTTGCGGACGCGCATAGTTTGCAATGCGAAACAGCAGACGGGCATGCGCAGCCTTATAGCCACACTTTGCCGCGACACTGTTTATCGTCGAATAGGCATAATAAGCATACTTTTCGGCAACGACAGCCGTCACAAAATGAAAGGCAGAGGGGGATTGTACTCCATACCCCCTATTGTGCCCACATCTGTATATAAAATCTTTTATGCCCAGCATACACCTTTTTACTCTATGCAGTGCTTGCTTAAAGAGCAAAAGCCGCCTTTACAGCATCCACATAGTCGAGTTTCTCCCATGTGAACAATTCAACCTCTATAGTCTTTGAAGGCATATAACGCGAAGTAAAGGTTTTTGTTACAACCTCGGGAGTGCGCCCCATGTGACCATACGCAGCAGTCTCGCTGTAAATGGGGTTACGCAGTTTCAGACGCTCCTCGATAGCCTTGGGACGAAGGTCGAACATTTCGGCAACCTTTTTGGCAATTTCGCCGTCGCTCATGGAAACTTTTGCCGTTCCGTAGGTATTTACAAACACACTGACAGGCTGAGCAACGCCAATAGCATAAGAGAGCTGAATGAGCATTTCATCGGCAACGCCCGCTGCAACAAGATTCTTGGCTATGTGACGCGCCGCGTATGCTGCACTGCGGTCCACCTTCGAAGGGTCTTTTCCGCTGAATGCACCACCACCGTGTGCACCCTTACCGCCGTAAGTATCTACGATAATCTTGCGTCCGGTGAGGCCTGTATCGCCGTGGGGACCGCCAATAACAAACTTTCCTGTGGGGTTCACATGATATTTGATATTCTCGTCGAAGAGTGCAAGCACACTCGCTGAATTAATTTTTGCCTTTACGCGGGGCATAAGAATGTTAATAACATCCTCGCGTATCTGTGCCATCTGCGCAGCATCGGCAGCATCTTGAGTACCCTCGGCAGTGTCGGCGGGAGCAATAAAGTCATCATGCTGTGTAGAAACAACTATTGTATCGATGCGCACAGGGCGATTATTATCATCATACTCGACAGTCACCTGACTTTTCGAGTCGGGACGCAAATATGTCATTGCTGTACCCTCGCGACGGATAGCCGCAAGCTCGGTAAGGATAAGATGAGAAAGGTCGAGCGAAACAGGCATATAATTCTCTGTTTCGTTTATTGCGTAACCGAACATCATACCCTGGTCGCCGGCACCCTGCTCCATAGGATCCTCACGCTCAACGCCGCGCGAAATATCGGCACTCTGCTCGTGAATGGCCGAGAAAATACCACAGGAATTACCATCGAACATATACTCGCTTTTTGTATAACCTATGCGGTTAATCACGCGGCGAGCAATATCCTGCAAGTCCACGTAAGCCGATGATTTTACCTCACCGGCAAGCACCACCTGACCGGTTGTCACCAAAGTTTCACAAGCAACCTTGGACTGTGCATCAAAAGCAATAAGTTCATCAAGAACAGCGTCTGAAATCTGATCGGCAACCTTATCGGGGTGTCCCTCCGAAACAGATTCTGAAGTAAATAGATATCCCATATTATGTAAGAATAACAATTTTGCCGATTACTCGGCGGTTAATAATATCAACGTAATAAGATGGGATGCGAAATTACACGATAGCGCCCACAAGACCTTGACAGACAAGGTTTTTAGCATTTTTTACCGTGGTTGCAAGCAGCCCAAATCTTTCCACAAGAAAACCTTTGCAACAGAAACGTCAGGTTTTCCGGTGCAAAGGTAATTCCTTTTCGCGAAATATCTATTATTTTTAACTCTTTTTTTATGAACGGCGAAATAATAACAATCTTAATAATACGGTAGACCTACTTTATAAACACCTTTTTCTTTACAACCCTGCCACCCACATTAACAACAAGAATGTGCGTACCTTTTGAGGTTGCAGGCAGGATAATCTCGCTACCCTCGCCTGAGCGACGGACAACCGTTACGCCGACGCTGTTGGATAGCGTCGCACTCCAAGCAGCGTCGAGGGGAAGCGTTACCACGCACTCGCCACCACGCTGAGTGAAGGAAATTTCATCGGGGAAAATTTTGCGAACAGTTGTCAAATTGGCAATTTCCGGATACCAATATCTTTTATTACGATAAATAGTGTCACCATCAGCAGCTATACAAAAAAGTAAAAGGTCATTACACATACAATCATACTCGCGCCAACATAAGGTATCAAGGTTGTAGGGGTGCCAACACCTTGTATCCATTTTATATCATCGAAATACATAAAATAATCATAATAATTGGGTCCATTATTTGCATCCCTTACTTTCCAATATTTAAGAGAATATTCAGAATAGCGAGGATAAACAGTATCGTTCACGGCCGAAACAACCTCAAGTCCCGGAGGGATAATGTCGCCCTCTGCACGATTCTCGTCGAACAAAAGATGCTCATTGCCAATAAAATCATGCGGATACCCTTTTTTGTACATGTCTCTTACTTCATCATTTAAAAAACGATAAAGATATTTACCATTCTCGTACCTTATAAAAGCCTCTAATTTACCAACAACATTCCAATCGTTACAATCATACAAGCCTTCTGCAACATATAGTTTCTTATATATTGTATCGTTTATTACAGTATCACCCATTATAGTAATGTTGTTAACAATGTAACCTCCTTCTTCAGAAATATACCATTTTATATAATCATCCGAATCACTATAATCACTGAAGCCCCATCCAAAAGTAACCCAACGGCGACCGTCCTCCAACAAATTATCTCGCTGTGCAAAAGTGGTTAATGCAAGCACAAACAGCAATAGCGTAAAAATAATCTTTTTCATAATGGTAAATTTTAAGGTTAAAGATACTTACAAACGAGCGAGAAATATGAAACTTGTTTCAATATTTTTTACTGTGAGTGCAGTGTATCTTATATAACGATAAAAAATGTATACGGCGGTAAATATATATATATATAAAAGCACAAAAACAACAATTTTTGTGCTTTTTTTTGCTTGCAATATATTAAATACTATCTTATTATCAGAATTTTCGTAGCCGCGCCTTTATTGCCACCTTCGTCGTAGGCAAGCACATAATAAACGCCGGCACTTACACGTTCGCCACGCATATTGCAACCGTTCCACGTAATTTGTCCGCCGGTAGAGGTTGTCTCGTGTATAAGCGTGCCGGCGGAGTCAATTATTTTAACGTTGCAATCCTGCGTAAAGCCTGTCACCGAAATTTCCCCCGTATAATCTTCGCGCACAGGGTTAGGATAAGCGTGCAGACTTTTTTCATCGAGCGTTGCTGCCGGCTCGGTAGCGTCGCCCATATAGCTGACAAGCCCCTCGCTTGTACCGATGAACACCTTGCCGCTTGTTTCCTCAATAGCAACACTTACAATGTTATTCGATGGAAGAGGGGAATTTTCTGTAGTAAAATGATGAATAGTTTCAAGGCCGTCGGCACTTACAAGATAAAGACCGTTGCCCAGCGTTCCTATCCACTTGCGGTTGGCACCATCCACACATATTGTTTGAATAATCACATTGCTCAAAAGATAATCGGCAAGGCCGGTACCATCGTTACGCGGAACTTTTATCTGATTGAAAGTAACTGCGCCATCGAAGAATTTCTTAGGGTTAGGAAGGACAAACAGACCCGCATCCGTACCTATCCACATTTGTCCGTTGCGATCCTCGACCAATGAATATAGCTGGTTAATATCGTAGCTGGCAGCATCTTGATTCTTAAAATGAGCATAAACAAATTTTGTCTCGTCGTCGCTTGTATCGAGAGGAGTGCCATTCATTTTAGCACAGAAAAGGCCTGCATCGGCCTGAAGAGACGTTACCCACAACCATCCACGCGAATCGAAAAGAATATCGACCATCGTCGGATTTTTCGCAATATCTTTATAAGGCAACGTTGTCCACGCGCCATCGCTCTTCAGCACTTTTATAATATCCTTAGTGCCGGTGTTTGTCATCCACAAGTTTCCATCGTCGTCGTATTTTAAACGTGGCACGCGAACGTAACGATTCACAAGACCACTTCTGGCAGCAGACTCTAATACTGAATTTTCGTGATTATAATGTTTCACAAATTCACCATTGCGAAACTCGTAAAGGCCCATTCCGAAAGAGCTTGCAAAATAGTGTCCTTTTTCATTGGGATCCTCAACAACAGAGGTCATGTTCCAATATTTCAACTTTGTAGCATCTTTCACCTCTTGTTCCTGAAAGTTGAGCCACTTATCACCATCGAACATCATCACCGTTCCGTCGTAAAAGGTAAGGTCAAAATAGTTAAGATTACCACCGGCAACAAGCAGATTACCATCGTTGGAAAAACCAAGATATTCGCAATAACTTCTTATGGGACTGTCGGGCTGCACGCCACCAAAAGCCTCGTAAAGTTTACCATCTTTGAGCGACAGAAGCGAAAGTCCGTCGGCACCGTTGCAGCTCCAAAAATCATTGCCATCAGGATGCAGATAGAGGCTCTTCCCGAACAATGTATATGCCGTATATTCATCGGGCGAGTCGTACACAAAGACTTTCGAAGCGTTTCCCACGAACATTCTATCTCCGGCGACACGCATATAAGAGAATTTCACTTTATTCTCGTTCTTTATAAGCAGCCTGAGACGTCCATTAACCTCTACAGAATAAAAGCCTAAGTCCGGCAAAATACAATATAGCTTGCCGCCATATTCACACAGCGCCGAGATTGAATAATCGAACAGTTTCTCCCAATTTTTATTATCCAGAAGATTATCATTGAGATTACCGCGAAAAAGGCCCGCCGAAGTACATGCAAACAGATAACCATCAAACAGCGCTACACTGTTCACATTCTGACCAATAGTATATGTATTTCCAAACTCCTGTCTTTTAAGGTTAAGTTCCACAACCCCGAAGCTTGTAGAAATATACCCCATGCTGTCCGACACTTGCAGGTTATTTATCTGCTTGTCGGCAAGAGTCTTATTCTTAAAATCGGAAATATTGTAAATAGTCTCGTCGTCGTACAAAAGGTCTACATTCGCATTTTCGTACACAACGACAAGAGCATCTGTCGCATCGCAATATTCAATGCACGCAACCCTTACATCGCTTAAAGTGTTTATATGGTCGTAAATGCGCAACTCCCCATCCTCTTTATTATAAGAATAAAGATTCCCGGCACTAAGCACATACACCTTATCATCCATCGTACGACAACCGGTGGCGTAACGATAGGAATTATGCACTGTCCAATCCCCTATTGCGGCACAAAGCCACGAGAGTGACAGAAACACAAACATCAGCAATGTAAAAGTTCTTTTTTTCATAGTGTCTGCAAATAATCGTTAAGTGCCGAGGCCGCACGCGAACGGTGGCTTATTGCATTTTTCTGCTCGGAGGGCATCTGAGCAAAGCTCGCATCATAGCCTTCGGGAACAAACACCGGGTCGTACCCGAAGCCTGCCTCGCCCTTGCGTTCCGTGGCAATTTCCCCACGCACAACCCCGTCGAAAAGTTTCTCCTCTCCATCTATTATTAACGCAATAACCGTACGAAATTGTGCGTGGCGGTCACTTTTTCCTGTTAAATTTTGTAACAGTTTCTGCATATTCGCCTCGGAGTCGTTATTTTCGCCTGCGTAACGTGCCGAATAGACACCCGGAGCACCGCCAAGCGCATCAACCTCGAGACCCGTATCATCGGCGAAACACGAAAGATAATATTTCTCGTAAATGTGACGCGCCTTTATAAGAGCATTACCCTCGAGCGTCTCGGCAGTTTCGGGAATATCATCCTCGCAACCAATGTCTGCAAGCGACAAAAGTTCGACCTTTCCACCAAGAATAGCACGCATCTCCTCGAGCTTATGCTTATTGTTTGTAGCAAATACAAGTTTCATTTTTTTACCTTTATTTTATCGAATCCTGCACCATACACACCCGAAACACGCGACTGTGTAATAAAAGCACACGGGTCAATTTCGTGCACAATTCTGAACACCTCAACCGCCTCGGTTGCACGCATCATGGTAACAATAACCTTAGTATCCTCTTTTGTATAATACCCGACACCGTTGAGCAAAGTTACTCCCCTGTGCATATCCTTTGTAATATACTCCGAAATTTCATCGTATTTTTTAGAGAAAATGAGAAACTGCACAAGACGGCGGTTGCTGTTTACAACATAATCGAGCATTGTCGCAGAAATAAGCAGAGTTATAAGACCATAGAACACTTTGGAAACCTCGCCACTGCCAAAAATAAAGCCACTGCTTACCACCACAGCCACGTCTATAGACATAATGACGCGCCCCAGACTGACGTCACGATATTTGTTTATTATAGCCGCAATAATATCCGTACCACCGGTACTGCCACCATTTACGAAACAGATACCAATTCCCATTCCACAGAAACAGGCTCCGATGATACTCGCCTCGAACGTAGCCTCCTGCCCCAATAGCGACAAAGCATCGAATTTATACGAATAGAGCAGTTCCTGAACAAGTTCAAGACAAAATGTAAGCGCAAAGACCGCATAAATAGTCTTTACACAAAACTTTACTCCCAACTCCTTTATAGCGACACACAACAATATAATATTGATAATAAAATACGTATATTGCATTGGAAAGCCTGTAGCATACTGTATGATAGCACCTATGCCGGCCGTGCCACCCGACACCAATTTAAACGGAAGAAGGAAAAACACCCATCCGAAGGCATAAATTATAAGACCCAATGTTATCAACACATACTCCTTAGCCTCGAGCACAATGCTCTTTTTGGGAATTTTGAAACTACCCATAAACAAACACCATTTAAATAGTTAAAGAATTATTCGCACCCCACAAAAGCGGGGTGCGAATTTCCGATATTTTATCCGAATACAATGTTCACTATCTTCTTGGGAACAACTATAATCTTCTTAATAGACTTACCATCGAGATATTTTTGTGTCATTTCGTTGGCAAGAACAGCTGCCTCAATATCCTCGCGGGCAGCCTCGGTCGCAAAGTCCATTGTGAAGCGTGCCTTGCCGTTGAAAGAGATTGAATATTTCACACTATCCTCTTTTAGATACTCCTCGTTGAATGCCGGCCATTGCGCGTCGCATACAGAAGTCTCGTGACCCAGCACCGCCCAAAGTTCCTCGCAAATGTGCGGCGCAAAGGGCGAAAGAACAATCACGAAAAGTTCCATTATCGCACGTTTGTTGCATTTAAGCGACGAAAGTTCGTTGGCACATATCATAAATGCGCTGACAGTAGTATTGTAAGAGAACATAGGAATATCCTCGGACACCTTCTTTATAAGACGATGAATAGCTTTGAGCTCGTCGCGTGTAGGCTCGTCGTATGTCAGTTGCAGATTATCCTCGCGATCGAAGAAAATGTTCCATATTTTTCTGAGGAAACGGTGGCAACCATCAATGCCGTTTGTATCCCAGGGCTTCGACTGCTCGAGGGGGCCGAGGAACATTTCGTAAAGACGCAGTGTGTCGGCACCGAAATTCTCGACAATAGTGTCGGGATTAACCACATTATACATTGACTTACTCATCTTCTCGATAGCCCAACCGCAAATATATTTTCCATTCTCGAGAATAAACTCTGCATCTTTATATTCGGGACGCCATGCACGGAAAGCATCAATGTCGAGCACGTCGTTCGACACAATGTTTACATCCACGTGCAAGGGAGTAACGTCGTAATCTTTAGAGAGATTAAGCGAAACGAATGTGTTTGTATCCTTCACGCGGTAAACAAAATTGCTTCGTCCCTGTATCATTCCCTGATTGACGAGCTTTTTGAAGGGCTCTTCGCAAACGCTGTAACCAAGGTCGAAGAGGAACTTGTTCCAGAAACGTGAGTATATAAGGTGACCCGTAGCATGCTCGGTACCGCCCACATATAGGTCTACATTCTGCCAATATTTATCAACCTCCTCGCCCACAAGAGCCTTGTTGTTCTTCGGGTCCATATAGCGCAGATAGTATGCGCTTGAGCCTGCAAAGCCGGGCATTGTGTTAAGTTCAAGAGGGAAGATTGTCTTTTCATCAACAAGAGCCTTATCGACCACGCAACGGTTCACTGTGTCCCATGCCCAACGTTTCGCGTGTCCCAAAGGAGGCTCACCACTCTCGGTGGGAAGGAATTTCTCAACCTCGGGAAGTTCAAGGGGCAGACACTCCTCGGGAATGTGGCAGGGAATGCCATTCTTATAATATATAGGGAAAGGCTCGCCCCAATAACGCTGACGGCTGAAAATAGCGTCGCGCAGGCGGAAATTAACTTTTATGCGTCCCAAATTATTCTCGGCAACATATTTTTTTGTAGCCGCAATAGCCTCGACAACCGTAAGGCCGTTGAGCGAAAGGCCGCACGATGCAAACTGCGCTGTGGGGGAATTTATGATAATACCCTCTTTTGCGTCGAAACTCTCTTCGCTGACGTCGCAACCCTCGATTAGAGGACGTATCTCAATGCCAAAATGTTTCGCAAAAGCATAGTCGCGACTGTCGTGTGCGGGCACAGCCATAATGGCTCCTGTTCCGTAACCCGAAAGTACATAATCGCTCACCCACACGGGAATCTCCTCGCCGGTAATGGGATTTATTGCATAGGAGCCTGTAAAGACACCCGTTACCGAGCGGTCTACCATACGCTCGCGCTCTGTTCTTTTCTTTGTACGCTCGACGTAAGCCTTTACAGCCTCGCTCTGCTCGGGGGTTGTAAGTTCGGCAACAAGCTCGCTTTCGGGAGCAAGCACCATGAATGTTACGCCGAAAATTGTGTCGGCGCGGGTGGTAAAGATTGTAAAGTGTTTCTCGCTGTCCTTTACATAAAATTCCATTTCTGTTCCCTCGCTACGACCTATCCAGTTGCGCTGTGTCTCTTTTAGCGAATCGGTCCAATCGACAGTGTTAAGACCATCGAGCAATCTTTGCGCGTAGGCCGACACACGCAGACACCACTGCTTCATCTTTTTCTGCACCACAGGGTAGCCGCCACGCTCCGAAACTCCATCGACAACCTCGTCGTTGGCAAGCACAGTACCCAATTTAGGGCACCAGTTTACCATTGTCTCGCCCAGGAAAGCTATGCGCCAATTCATAAGAGTCTCCTCTTGCTCGCCATCGCTCATTGCGTTCCACTGCTCGGCTGTAAATTCAATCTCCTTGCCACACGCAGCATTAATACCCGCAGTACCGTTGGCGGCAAACTTCTCGCAAAGCTCGGCAATGGGCATTGCCTTACAAGCATCATTATCGTAATAACTGTTGAACATTTTTATAAACGCCCACTGTGTCCAATGATAATAGTCAGCGTCGCAAGTTCTAATTTCGCGCTCCCAATCGAAGCAGAAGCCTATTTTGTCAAGCTGCTCGCGGTAGCGGTTGATATTTTGTTCGGTGGTAACAGCCGGATGCTGTCCTGTCTGTATCGCATACTGCTCGGCGGGCAATCCGTAAGCATCGTAGCCCATAGGGTTAAGCACATTGTAACCCTGCAAACGTTTGTAACGCGCATATATATCCGATGCTATATAGCCCAGAGGGTGTCCCACGTGCAATCCCGCACCCGAAGGATAGGGGAACATATTAAGCACATAGAATTTCTCTTTATTCTTATCCTCGACTACGCGATAAGTTTTATTTTCAATCCATCGCGCCTGCCATTTTTTCTCAATATCCGTAAAATTGTATCCCATATAATTATTTTGTTTATTTATCTGTTTTTAATCCAATTAGACACTGACATTTTGTTTGTGACAGTACAACCGAGCAAATATACAAAAAAGCAAGGTATTACAGGCATAAGTAAGGCAGAAAAGTACTTTTTATTAAAAAAATAACGAAAAAGTGAAAAAAGCTTGGTACTATCAAAAAAAACACATATCTTTGCACCGCTAAAATGAGATGGCGAGATAGCTCAGCTGGTTAGAGCGTCGGATTCATAATCCGGAGGTCGTGGGATCGTGCCCCACTCTCGCTACCAAAAAAGGAGATACATGCGTGTATCTCCTTTTTTGGTTATGCAAATACTTTAAAAAAATTTTGTTTTTTACCTACATAATATTACTTTTGGCAGAAACATACTATCACAACCTAAAAGTTCAATATTATGAAAGAAGATAATAGAAGCCTCAATTCCGGACGACGCGAATTTTTGAAGCGTCTGGGCGGGAGTGCAGTCGCAGCATCATCGGTGGCTATAATAGGTTGCTCGGGCGACAAAGGCGCAAAGAAATATACTGCCGAAGGAGCGGGCGGAGAAGTTCCCACCGACAAAATGACCTATCGCACGAACCACAATAGTGGCGACAAAGTATCTATCTTGGGATACGGAATGATGCGTCTGCCAATGACTAAGAACGAAAAGGAGGAGGAAATTATCGACCAACAGCGTGTAAACGAACTTGTCGATTATGCCCTTGCGCACGGAGTAAATTATTTCGACACTGCGCCTGTATATTGCAAAGGAGCATCGGAGAAGGCCACAGGAATTGCGCTGAGCCGCCACCCGCGCAACAGCTATTTTATAGCCACAAAACTGTCGAACATGCGTGGCGACAATAGTTTCGCATTCGGAAAAGAGATGTTTGAGAATTCGCTCAAAGAGCTGCAAACGGACTATATTGACTATCTGTTACTGCATAATCTGGGCAATAGGAACGCGTACACCAAAAGATTCATAGAGAATGGCCTTCTCGACTATCTGCAACAGCAGAAACGCGAGGGCAAAATAAGAAACCTCGGCTGGTCGTTTCACGGCGAGAAGGCATTTTTCGACTTTATGCTCGACGAGGCGGGCGTACATTGGGACTTTATACAGATACAGATGAATTACGTCGATTGGCAGCGTGGCAACCCCACCGCCGAATATATGTATAATCGCCTGAAAGAAAAGAACATTCCGGTGGTGATAATGGAGCCGTTGCTGGGCGGACGTTTGGCAAAAATGAACTATCAGGCAATGGCAATGCTCAAGGAGCGTGAGCCGGAAGCAAGTGTAGCCTCGTGGGCCTTCCGCTTCGCAGGAACATACGACAATATTCTGACGGTACTGAGCGGAATGACCTATATGGAGCATCTGCAGGACAACATACGCACATATTCGCCGCTTAAGCCCCTGAGCGAGGATGAAAAGGCATTGCTGATGGATGTTGCGAAGCGCAAGATGGGATTCGAAAATATCGACTGTACCGATTGCAAATATTGTATGCCCTGCCCCTACGGCCTTGATATTCCGGCAATCTTTGCGCACTACAACAGATGTCTGGATGAGGGTCGTATGCCGCAGAATGAAATGGACGAAGATTACAAGAAACAGCGTCGCGCCTTTCTTGTAGGCCTGGAAAGAGGTGTCCCGAAAATGCGACAGGCCGACCATTGTACAGGCTGCCGCGAATGTGAACACCATTGTCCGCAAAGAATAAGAATTTCGCACGAAATGAGAAAGATTGACGAGTTTGTCCAGAAACTGTTGGGCGACGGAAGAATTTAGCTTCTGCACACTTTTCTATATTTATAAACAATCTTAAAAGACTATATTATGTTACGCAAAATAAGAATAACACTTGCAACGCTCTTTTTCGTTGGAATAACCGCCCTTTTTCTGGATTTTACGGGAGTATTGCCAACCTACTTCGGATGGATGGCAAAAGTGCAGTTTGTGCCCGCGCTGCTCGCTGTAAACATAGCCATCGTCGCAGGTTTGTTGCTATTGACCCTTATATTCGGTCGAGTATACTGCTCGACAATATGTCCGATGGGAGTGATGCAGGATATTGTCTCATGGATAGCCGGGAAAAAGAACAAAAGACGCTTCACATACAGCAAAGGAAAGACCACACTGCGCACAACAATGCTTATACTGTTCGCCGTTGCGCTTGTAGCAAACGTCGCATGGCTAGCATCAATCATAGAGCCTTACAGCGCATACGGGCGCATCGTAAACAATCTGTTTGCACCACTCTACGCATGGGGCAACAACCTGCTCGCCTACTTTGCCGAGCGTGCCGACAGCTACCTTTTCTACACAACCGACGTATGGCTGAAAAGCGCAGGCACGCTTGCCGTAGCCGCAACCACATTTGTAGTAATTTTCATACTCGCATGGAGAAACGGCCGCACATGGTGCAACACCATCTGCCCCGTCGGAACATTGCTGGGATTCGTGGCACGTTACTCACTTTTTAAACCCACGATAGACACAAGCAAATGCTCGGGCTGTAATTTGTGCGCCCGTGGCTGCAAAGCATCGTGCATAGACAGCAAAAGCAAAGAGATTGACTACAGCCGTTGCGTCGCCTGCATGAACTGTTTGGAAACGTGTAAAAAGGGAGCAATGGGCTACCGTTACGCAGGATTCGGAAAAGCCACAAAAAAACAGGCCGAGACAAGCCCAGGAAACAACGGACGACGCGAATTTTTGTCGGCCGGAGCGATGGTTACCGCAGGCTCGCTGCTTGCACAGGCAAACAAGAAAGTAGACGGCGGCCTTGCCATCATCGAGGATAAAAAAATACCCGAGAGAGCAACACCCATCGTACCCGTAGGCGCGGGCACCCTCAAACACTTTACCACCCACTGCACAGCCTGCCAGCTGTGCGTATCAAAGTGCCCCAACAATGTGCTGCGTCCATCAAGCAGCATCGAACGATTCATGCAGCCCGAAATGTCGTTCGAGCGAGGCTTCTGCCGCACAGCCTGCACAGCCTGCGCCGACGTATGCCCCAACGGAGCAATAAAGCCCATAGTACCCGAACAAAAAAGTTCGACAAAGATAGGAACAGCCGTCTGGATAGCCGACAACTGCATCGCCAACAAAGATGGAGTAACTTGCAACAACTGCGAACGCCACTGCCCCAACGGAGCAATAAAGATGATAAGAAAAAAAGATGCCGACAGAAACACCCCGCGCATACCCATGATTGACGCGGAACGCTGTCTGGGCTGCGGAGCATGCGAATATGTGTGTCCGGCACGTCCGTTCAGTGCAATTTTCGTCGAAGGCATCGAGGAACATAGAACAATTTAAAAAAATGGAAATAAGTAAAATACTCGCAGCCACACTACTGTGTCTGCTTATAATATCGTGTGGAGGCAGCGGAACAAACAAAAAGAACGAGTCGGACAGCCTCGATAAAAGAAACATCGAAATTTTAGAAAAAAGAAAAGCCGAGAAACAAGAAAAAGAAAGGAAGAGAAAAGAGGCTAAAGAGGCACAGAAAGAAAAATTCCAACGCAACAACGGCAACTACCGCAAGCCCACACAACAAAAAAAAGAAGATTCAAGCCTGCGCAACAACACAGCAACAAACCCTGTCGAAGAGGACCCCGCAAAAGCAAGCGCAGCAAAAATAGAGAAACGCGTACAGTTGGAGCTTGACATTTGGAAAGCAAAAGACAGAGACGACAGCAAGTCTGTCAGCAAGCTGAGAGAAGAGGCCGACGACCTTGCAAAAGAAATGACACAGGCCGAGCTTGACGCAGCCTACAAAAGACTGAAAGACCTTAAAAAAAGAATGTAAAAATCGCAACCCGCATATATTCCCTTGATAAACTATTTCCCAAAGAAGCGGTTAATCAAGGGAATTTTGTTTACAGGAAGGTCCTTCTTTACAAAATAGGCCACATACACCCCAAGCAACAGAGTGTTACACAAAAGACGCAAATATACATTCTCTACGGGCAACATTTCGGCAGCAGCATAAAGCACCGCAAAAAGTACCGCATAACCCAATATAGCCTTAAGGTCGTAAGCAATAGGGTTGCGACGCTGCCCCACAAGATAAGAGAGAAGCATTGCCACAAAATAGCTTGTAAACGACGCCCACGCACAGGCCATATAACCGTATCGAGGGACAAAAGCAATATTCACCGCAAAGAGCAACGCACAGCCCACAAAAGAAAAAACAGCCCCCCACCACGTCTCGTCATTCAGTTTGTACCAGAAAGAGAGATTAAAATAAATACCCATAAAAACCTCGGCAGCCATAATGTAAGGAACAACCTTTAAGCCGCACCAATAATCGGGACTTATAATATATTTTATAAGGTCAAGATAAAAGACAACCACCAAAAAAGCCAGCAGAGCAATGGCAATAAAATATTTCATCGCCTGAGCATACAGAGCCTTTGCATCTTTCTTGTCACGATTGCCAAAGACAAAAGGCTCGTAAGCGAAGCGGAAAGCCTGCATCAGCATAGCCATTATAGCCGCCACCTTCACCGAAGCACCATAAACGCTCAGTTCCACCCTACCCTGCTGTCCCGGCACAAGCTGAGGATAGAGAATCTTGTCGGCATTCAAGTTAAGAATACCCGCAATTCCCAGCAGCAGCAAAGGCCACGAATAAGAGAGCATTTTCCCAAGCAACCGCACATCGCCCGTCGGACGGAAAAGCCGCATTTCGGGAATAAAAAAGAGAGTGATAAAAGAGGTACAGAGCAAATTAATAAGAAACACATAATAAGACTGCTTGTCGGGCGAGTACAGACTGCCGAAAATAGACGGATAATCCCTCGCAAGCACAGGCAACGCCACAAATACAAACAGATTAAGAATAATATTCGAAAAAATATTCAACAGCTTAAGCGAAGCAAACTTCACCGGACGCCCCTGAAAGCGCAACAGCCCGAAAGGAATCGCCTGCAACGCATCGAGCGCAACAACCACCGCCATCATCTTTAAAAACTCAGGATGCCGGGCATAACCCAACAGAGCCGACAGCCCGTCTATGGAAGAAAATACCCCCAAGAGAAAAAGCGCGCACAGCACCCCCACCACCTGCATGGTCATCGAAAATACCTTCGACACATTGCCACTCTCTTTGTCGGCGAAGCGGAAGAAAGTAGTCTCCATTCCAAAAGTAAGCACCACCAGCAGCAACGCCGTCCACGCATATATGTTAGTAACAACACCATACTGCCCCGACTCCACACTCATCTTTGCAGTGTAGAGCGGCACAAGCAGATAGTTGAGGAAACGCCCCACAATACTGCTCAATCCATAAATTACCGTATCTTTAAAAAGCGATTGCAGCTTTGACATATTCTAAAAAAGTTCAGATTCAATATAATATACCCGGGGAAATTACGCCAAATAATTATAATATTCCGGATAATTTCACCGACACTTTAAAATTCACACTCTATACTTTTATTTTGCGCTACAAATATAGGTACAAACGAGCGAGAAATATGAAACTTGTTTCAATATTTTTCAAAGCAAGTGCAGTATATTTTATCTAAAGATAGTAACAAGAATGGCTCACTTACCGAGCTTAACATCAATAATGCTCCTTTTTTAACAGGTGCTATTTAACATACAATGAACTATTATCATCCATTCCGTTTACCTCAATTTCTATGCTGTTAGCATAGGAATTATTGTATAATTCTATGTGTATTTTACCATCCTCCGCAACCTTAGCCGCAGGCAACCACAATAATGTCCTGCGGTTGTCGCTTATATCCTTTTTTATCCCCGAAGAATATTCGGGAGATACAAAAACTTTTGACATGGAGAATCCTTGAAGTTTAGTGTACCTCTTGTTCCTATTCGAGAGAATCTTATTTATTAATTCAATATTACTTTCAATAGTGTCCGGCACAAAGAATGATACAAAATTCGGAGTATCGGGAACATCCCGTTCATACATTTTCTTTATTCCCGGATACCCATCTGAATTTATATTGCTATTATAGACATTGGGCACTCGAAATATACTCAAGAAACCCTCGTAATATTGTGCAAAATCTTTTTTCCTTTTCAGTTTTTTAAACTCCTTTTTCATTACCGCAGGGTCGTAGCTGAATTTATTGGCAACGCTACTATCATCGGTTATTATGAATTTCCTGAACGACAGCATTCTTGCAGCGTCCTTGTCATCGGTATATTTTTCGGTGAACTTTTTTATGGAATCTGACGGCATTTTATTTGCAGATATTTGCATATTCATCCAATCGCACCACGGATAGCCCCATCGCCACAATGCACTGAGCAGCACCTTCTGCGCAGTCATATTATCTTCTGTCTCTTCTATTTTTTTTAAACGTCTGTTGAATTGTTCTTTGGTACTTACACGCGGCGTACTGTTATTTTGCGAAATTATATTATGATATTGCGCCCCACTCTCTTCCAACGTCGATGGGCTTATTTGCTCAGGAGAATATACCCCCGCATTATAATAATAAAGGCTCGATGGCCTATACTTTTTATAATCTATTCTATAAAAATCCCTATCATAGTTATTGAGCAGATAGGAACGGCTGTCAATGGCCAAGAATGTTACATCCTGTGCATATTCCCATTCATCGAAAAAATCAAATTCTCTTACGCTGCCGGGGTTTTTAGTGCTGTTAATTATAGGTATATGCTTCCTGAGCGAAATAGCATAATTCTCTTTTTTCTTTCTTTTTGGCAAGATGGGTGTCAGTTCAATGATTTTTTCTCCGTAAAAATCATCGAAAGAAGCCTCGAAAAATCCATTCTCATTAGTTTTTATTTTAAATGCCCCATTTACATCTATATAAACATCACTCTGGGGCAACAGCTTGTATGCACCTATTATGTCATTGAACCATTTTTCCTTTTTAAAAAGATAACCGTCTATGGTAAGTCTCTTTTCGGGTTTATATATTTGCCTGTTTGCAATAGGGGTATCTTTTTGAAGCATACTTTGTAAGTAAGTGCAAATATCATTCTTGTCGTCCGAAGATGAATAAGAATCCTTGCACTTTACCGAAACAGATATATTTGCCGTTTCGGGCATTGCTTTACCATCTTTTCGAGAAATTGTAACGGATATTTTCTCGTATGGCCGAAAAGTATCTTTATTAACCGTAAACTGCAATGGTACTATTGAGTGAGAGATTTTTATATTATTATCCACAAAAGTTGTATCGCTTGACGATTGGTGCATAGAGGTTTGTTTCAATGGCAAGGATTCGCATACTTGAATATTTTTTTTAAACATCATTTTCTCACCCCAGTTGAGCATGTAACGTGTATAGGCGCGAATTTCATAATTACCTGCTCTGTATTCTTTTTTCAGTGCAAAATAGCCCTCACAACATCCATTCTTTATCTTATATTTCTTTTTTTCAATAATATCACCATTAGGAGAGAGTAATTCCGTATATAGTACTTCACTTTTAGTTGCCGAGGGATTTATAATATAGACTTTAAAGAATATATCTTCACCTATCAAATAATCATCGTTATCAAAATGCAGGTACACCCTCTCTTGCGGGAACAGGTTGTTTACAACTGCTGCGTTGAACGCCATTTTGTCGAGGCTCTTTTCGTCGGCATACGAGAAAAGGGCAACTAATAGTAATAGTGCTGTATGTAGTAGTTTGCGGAACATAGTTTATTTATAAAATCTAAATATTTCGTACCATTGTGCTTTTGCTTTTCCAAGCTCGCTGCCCTGTGCAGCGGCTTTTTTGTACCAATTATAGGCTTTTGGGTTGTTCTTTGGTGTCCGTACCTTTTTTCGTAATACATCCCTTTATTCAATAGCATAAAAATTACCCTCTTTCATTCCTGCAACATCCAACAGCAGTACACTTTCTTTGCTATTATTATATAGTTTAAAAGTGATACAGCCATCGTTGCCCACTTCGGCATTAGGGATCCAAAAGAGTGTGCGGCGATAGTCTTTTGTATTTTTGTCGGGCTTGTTTCTTGAATAGTTGGGCGAGTAGAATTTCTTGCTTCTGTTGTATCCCTGTATACAAGTGTAGCGGCGCACGCTCTTTACGGCAATGTCGGGAACAAGTCCTTCGGATACTTTATCCTTTCCTTTATTGGGAATGAAGCATGCGACAAAATTCGGGTGCTCGGGGTACATTTTTTGCTGAAAAATTAAGTCAGTATTGTAAGATCTTACCCCTTTCTCCATGTCAATAACATCGTTGCCGGCTATATTCTTGCGAGTTTCATTAGGGCTACTCTCTTCCCCTCTTGGCGTTACTTCCAATTTTTTCAAGTTTTTTCTTGCCATCCGGTTGCGAAAAGTTGCATTTCCAGGGTATTCATCTATAAGCTTATCATCTTGCGGGGTGATGGAACTACGGAGCAGAAAACCGAAATAGAATGAACGGAATTTGCCTTTATTTAGGAATGCTGTTCTCTGATTGTACCATCCTTCATTCTTAAACTGTTGCAATGTAGGTTCGTCGCTGCGGATTACTATTTCCTTGAAATTCATCATCTTTATCGGATCTTTACCTTTGATATACTCTTTATCCTCGATGGGAATAGCATCGCTACTGTACTCGCCTTGTGGTACTATCATTTTTACCCAATATGCCCAATTGTAGTTATGTCGCCAAAAGGCACTTTGCAGCACCTCATAGGCTGTAAGTACATTTTCGTAAGCATGGTGGCGCGGGCCTTCCCATCCGTATACGCGCCAGTTGTCGGTAGAAGTGGTCAATGCCATATAATTATACTCTTTGGATATGTAGTTGCTCTCTGCTGTATAATCGTATTTGGCATATAGTTTGTTCTCCTCTTCATTGGACAGATTAACATCTTCAAAAATATCACCTGTGTCGCTCACCTTATTCATCACCCAATTATCTTGTGGCGTGTGAATGTAGCTTACATCCTGCGCATACTCCCACTCGTCCATAAAGTCGAGACGAATCTCGCTTCTGGGTGGACGGTTGGTCGGGCCTATATGTTTTTTAGCTGTTACATCCACCTCTTCGAGTTTGTTTCTTCCGAAAATATCTATGGCCTGCATATTTCCTGCTTTTTTATTTCCGGGCCTGTAGCCTCTATTCCATTGCCAATAGTCGTATAGCCGGAATTTTGGCGAGAAATATTTGTTCATAGAAAATTTGAAGATTGTATCCTGTATTTGCTTGCCGGTGAGTATGGGAGTAAGTGCTGTGTATCTTTTACCGTAAAAATCCTCAAGTTCCAACTGGAATTTACCGTTTTTTTCTGTTGTAAATTCATAATTAGTTACGCCGTTGCCATCGTATGCAATGTCGAAATATACTTTTATACCTTTTAGAGGTATTATCTTGAAACTGCCCATCTGTCCCCACTTTTTCACCTTCTCTTTTTTCATAAAATATCCATTCAACTGAATGCCATTTTCTATCGGGTGTTTTATGGAGAAAGTGCTGTCTGTGCCTGTGAGCATGCCCCAATCGTAAGATGTCCAGCCGTGAGTGAGCATCAGAAGGTCAAGGTTGTTACGGGTATTTTCTGTATCATCTGCAAAATATTGTGATGCGGCAGGAATGTAGCCTTTAAGTTCCGAAGCGAGTAGCATCTGTGTGTAAATATTATTGCTGTAACTTGTGACGACGCTGTTCTCTTCGTCGGTTACTGCTACCGAGTAACTGCCATGGTTGGGCAGTGGCGAGCCATCCTTACTGCTGATTTTTACCGTCAGTTTGCGGTAGGGCTTGAAAAATTGATTATCCTCGGATGAAAATCCGTTAATTTCTGCCTTTAGTTTCACGGGAACAATATCTCCCTGTTGCGGTGCGCTGTGCTTAACGAAAAACATTCGTTCGCTAAGAGGCGTGCCGTCGGCAGTGAGCAGCAGACAGCGGTTCACTCCCTCGCGCAGTTTGTCGCGGTGCATGGCAAGCTCTTTGATGTTCTTTTTATATACGTACGTTTGATTGCGGTTAAGAATCACAAAGCCCAATGATTGCTCTAAAATGTTGCCCGCCACAGAAAATCGTATGCTATCGCCATCCTGTTTTACGGCGATGGTTGCGCCGCTATATTCAATCGTCGGAAGCTCGAACTTATAGATTTTTTTAATTTCTTTTACTTCAGCTTTGTTTTTTTTATTTTTCTGATTTTTAACTTGTTTAACCTCTGCTCTGTACTTTACATCCGTTTGCGGAGTGAACATAAAGTACCCTTTGCCATTGTGAATGGCTTTGGTCGTAAGCAACAGTTTTTCGTCGGCGAAAATAGAAATTATGTCGTTTAGTGGCTTGCCGCTCTTGTCGCGCAGTTCGTATGCAACCTTTGTTTCAATGCCATTTATTAAATGCCCACCTTCGGGGTAAAAAGCGAGCGTCGGCTCTTTACCCTCTTGCGTTACCCACTTGCCACGATAGAGAAAGCCACGCTTGCGATCAAGCATATTCATAAAGTCGTAGTTGTCTCCATTCACTTTATCGTACACAGGGAACACGCGGCTGAACACCGCATCGTCGCCCCAATTGAGCATATAACGTGTGTAGGCGCGCACCTCATAATAGCCCGACAGCAACGATGGCTTAAGCTCAAATTCGCCGTTGCAACAGCCTTTTTCATCCAATTTGAACTTTTTTGTCTCAACCACATACCCCTCGGGCGCGCAAAGTTCCACGTACAGCACTTTGCTCTGTGGGGCGGCAATAGTCGTGCCGTTACCACCCACACAGTATGCCTTGAACCACATTGTCTCGCCAAGATAGTAACCGCTGTTGTCAAAGTGCAGATAGACGCGTTCCTGCGGCAGCACGCGAGAGGTTACGAGGCTTTTAAGCACAAGGGTGTCGAGGCTCTTTTCGTCGGCGTACGAGAAAAGGGCTACTAATAGTAAAAGTGCTGTATGTAGAAGTTTGCGGGGCATAATTTATTTATAAAATCTAAATATTTCGTACCATTGTGCTTTTGCTTTTCCAAGCTCGCTGCCCTGCTCGGCGGCTTTCTTGTACCACTGATAAGCTTTAATGTCATTTTTATTTGTTCCGCGACCCTTTTCATAGCATTCGGCCAACTGTTCCTGTGCCTCCATAAGGCCGTTGTTGGCAGCGTGCAGAAGCCATTCGAAACGTTTCTTTTTGCTTTTCTTAAAATAGCGGCCGGTCTTGTGGCAGTCGGCAACTTTCAACTGTGCTTGCGTATTCTTCAATGCAGCAGCAAGAGTAAAATATCTTACAGCCGGTGATTTTTTTGTAGCTCGTTTCTTTAATCTGTTTATTGAGTCAATGTGTTCATGGTGACGCCCCATTTTATATAATGAATAGGGCTCTTCCTTTTCTGCGGCAAGGGTGTACCATTTAAGGGCATTCACACTATCTTTTGGGGTCAGTATGCCCTCTTCGTAACATTTGGCAAGCATCGTCATTGATTTTACGTAACCACTATCTGCAGCAGCTTTGTAAAATTTGAATGCCAATAATTCATTTGCAGTTGTTCCATTGCCGTTTGCGTAACAGTTGGCAAGGTTGTGCATTGAGGTTACTTCGCCTACGTTAGCTGCACTGCGGAACATACGGAATGCGTTAACAGAGTCTTTTTTTGTTCCCTCACCGTTGGAGTAACATACTCCCATATAGAACATTGCTGTAGGATGCCCGAATGCAGCAGCATCGTGGAATTTCTCAAATGCCTGATTATACTCTTTTTCTTTGTAAAGTTTCACGCCTTCGGTCACAATCTTCAGACATTCGGCTATCAGGCGAGGATTGTTGTAGATGTTTCCTTTCTCTGTACTTTCAGCAGCAAGTTTGCGCTGCTCATCTGTGAGTGTGCGGGTAAGAATATTAAGGTCGCTGCCGTAGATTGTTTCGCTATTGTAACCCTCGGCATTAACGTTAATCTCTTTTGCCACGCTGCTGTTGCACAGTTCAACAGTTGCTTTTCCATCTGCCACTTTGGCCGATGGTACCCATATTAACGTGCGGCGGAAGTCTTTTTCAGTGGGTTGGGCACTTTTATAATCGGGCGAGTAGAATTGCTTGCTCTCGCTGTATCCTTGTATAGACGTGTAGCGTTTGGCACCGCTTATGTGTAGTTCGGGCACAATACCCTTAAGTTCCTCACCCTCTTTATAGGGAATGAAGCAGGCTACGTAGTTAGGGTGTTTCAATGTAGCCTTAGGCTTATGTATATCTTTATAAAGGGCATTATCATAATCGGCTGAATTATATCCATCCACTCCCTCGTTTGCAGAAACACTTGTCTGCGAAAGGAATCCTTGATAGAAGTTCATAAAGTGGCGTTTGTTGTCCATTGCGTGCCCTTTTGTTGTCCACGATGAAAGTGTATTTTCAAACTGCTCGCGGGTGGGTTTATCGCTGCGTATGACAAACTCTTTGAAATTTCCCATTTTTTGCGGATTCTTTCCTTTTATATATTCCCCATCCGGACGCGGAACAGAGTCGCTGCTATATTCGCCGAGCACCACCATCAACTGCACCCAATAGGCCCAATTATAGTTGTGTCGATACATGGCACTGCGCACAACATCTATGGGTGTAAATGCTTCTGCAAATGTTTGTGTAGGAATACGATTGGCAAATGTATTTTGCAAAAGAGGGTCCTCTATTTTATATGGTGCACCGTTTCCTAGATGAGGGTCGTATGTGTCGATTCTCGTTGGGTTGCTTTGTACATTATGTATACTGGGTTTTTCATTTTCTTTATCTTTTCCTTGCTTAGTCAATTCGCGATAGTAGTAAAATCTTAATCCATTCACATACTTTATATATGGATGTGTTATATTGTATCCCGAACCGGGAATATTTACAAAAAAAGAATTTTTTCCACCGGCATAGGGAATATCTATATTTTCTTCATCCAGAAAATTTCGGTAAATATCATTGCCGTTATAATTAAAATCTGCTTTTAATTTCAAGAAAGTTACATCTTGCGCATACTCCCATTCATCAAGATAGTCGAAGCGCATTTCGCTGTGAGGCGGACGGCTGAAAGCCTCATGCTCTTTCTTTGCTGTAACCTCTACGGGAGAGAGCATATACTCGAACGGACGCAGTTTAATGCTTATCGCATCTTGCTCGCGTTTTTCTTTGTCGGTTATTGGGAGACCCGTGTGACGTTCCCAATAATCGTAAAGACGAAACGAAGGTGAATAGTAACGGTCGAGGGAAAAGGCAAATATTGTATCTTTTATTTGGTCGCCCGTTAGTTCAGGAGTAAGGGATGCAATCTTCTTACCATGAAAATCTTCAACAACTATTTGAAAACTTCCATCATCTGTTGTCTGAAAATCGTATGCACTTATGGTGCTGTCTTTGTATGAAATTTCAAATTTTGTAGGAATATTAGGTTGTTCGGTTAATTTCCACTGTCCGCGTTTTTTACGTTCTTTGTAATTATCCTTTTTGTAGAAAGTACCTTTCACTATTATTCCCTTTTCCAACGGTTGTTCGAGCTTAATATCCTTTCGCGCAAGCTTGCTCCAGTCGTACGACGTCCAGCCGTTGGTGAGCATCAGCAGGTCAAGCTCTTTTGCACGCTCTTTATTCGCAGGGTCAAAGTAGCGTGCAGCATCGGGAATATAACCTTTAAGCTCCGAGCCGAGCAAAAGATAGCTGTACATATTGTGCGTGTAGGATGTTTGCTGTCTGCCCGCCGCGTCGCTCACTGAAAGAGAAAGTTCGGCATTTTCTTCGATGGGCTTGCCATCTTCTCTTTCTATTGTTACGCTGAACTTTTCGTGAGGATTCAGCGAGAGTTTATGCAACGGCTCGCCGTTGGCGGTAATTTTCAACTTTGCAGTTTCGCGATCGCCCGGCTGTATATTTTCGTGCGCGACAAAGAACTGACGCTCGGCGAGTGGCAGGCTGTCGTCCACAAAGATAATCACGCGGTTCACGCCCTCGCGCAAAGAATCTTTGTCGATGGTTATAATCTTTCCATTGTTGTCAGAATAGTATTTCTGATAATGTGAAAGTTCGCCCCTGTGCAATACTGCGCAACCTAACATAGTCGATGCTTCAAGGTTGTTGCTTACCTTTATTGATACTTTCTGTTGTTCGTCGGTAACAGCAATCGCCACTCCCTCTTTTTCTATTTTCGGAAGGTCGAATTTATGCTCTTTTTTTCCACGCTTGACCTCTGCGTGGTATTTTACATTTGCTTGTGGCATTAATGTAAAAGTTCCTTTTCCCGCATGGGTGGGCAGACTCTTTTGTAACAGCTTTTTATCTGCGTAAATGTAAATTGTATCTTCGCCGGCAATGCCATCTTCGCCGCGAAGTTCGTAAGCGACAGTTGTTTCAATGCCCTCGATTAAGTGTCCACCCTCGGGGTAGAATTTAAGTTCAACTTCGGGAAGGTCGCTCGTTACCCACTCGCCGCGGTACATGAATCCTCGGCGACGGTCGAGCATATTCTTAAAGTCCCAATTATTGCCGTTCACTTTGTCGAAGATGGGAAACACGCGGCTGAATACCGCCTCTTTTCCCCAATTGAGCATGTAGCGGGTGTAGGCGCGTATTTCATAGTAACCTGACAACAACAGCGGCTTTAATTCAAATTCGCCGTTGCAGCAACCTTTATCGTCAATCTTGTACTTTTTCGTTTCAACAACATACCCTTCGGGCGCAACAAGCTCTACATACAGCACCTTACTCAGCGTCGAGGGCACGTCCTTCACTCCCTCGGTAACGTATGCTTTGAACCACATTGTCTCGCCCAGGTAGTATGCACTATTATCAAAATGCAAATACACCCTCTCTTGTGGGAAAAGGTTGTTTACCACCGCTGCATTGAACGCCATCTTGTCGAGGCTCTTTTCGTCGGCATACGAGAAAAGGGCAACTAATAGTAATAGTGCTGTATGTAGAAGTTTGCGTAGCATAGTTTATTTATAAAATTTGAAAAGTTCATACTCTTGAGCTTTTATCTTTCCATATTCGCTGCCTTGTTCGCCGGCGAGTTTATAGTATTTATAGGCCTTGCCATCATTATGCTCGGCTCCGCGTCCTTTTTCGAAGCACTCGGCTACAAGTTCTTGTGCTTCCATAAGGCCGTTGTTGGCAGCGCGCAGTAGCCATTCGAAGCGCAGTTTCTTATTCTTTTTTACGTAGCGGCCGCTGCTGTAACACTCGGCAAGTTTCATTTGCGCTTGTACATTGTGTAGCTCTGCGGCGCGTGTAAACAGCTTTATTGCTTCCGATTCGCGCAGGGCTTTTCCTTTTTTGCCCTCTATTGAATCATCATGCTCGTGCATGCGGGCAACCTTGTACATTGCGTAAGGTTCCTCTTTTTCTGCCGCTTTTTTGTACCACTCGATGGCTTTTTCGCTGTTCTTTTCTGTAAAAAGCCCCTCATCGTAGCTTTTCGCGAGCATGCTCATTGAGCGTGTGTAACTACTATCGGTTGCTGCTGTGTACCATTTTAGTGCCAACGAATTGTTAGCTGTTGTTCCTATTCCTTGCATATAACAGTTTGCAAGGTTGTGCATTGCTGCAATATTTTTGCCGTTTGCTGCTGCTCGGAACATTCGGAACGCTTTTACAGAATCCTGCTCCACTCCCTCGCCATTTGTGTAGCAGATGCCCGCGTAGAGCATTGCATCGGGATAGCATAGTGTAGCAGCCTCGTGGAATTTCTCAAATGCGCGTGCATACTCTTTCTCGCGGTAGAGGCTTCTTCCTTCTGTCGTTATTTTGTAAGAGTATGCTATTATTGCGGGGTTGTTTATAAATTCCTTGCCGTATCTTTTTTCTATGTTTTTCTGCTCTTCGTTCAGGGTACGGGTTGTGATATTTGCTGTTGTTCCGTAGAATGCGCTGCCACCAATGCCCTCTATGTCTATTATAGGCTTTTCGGTTATTGCGCTGTTGTATAGTTCGATGGATAGCTTGCCGTTTAGGGTATTCACTGAAGATACCCATATTAACGTGCGGCGGACATCATTTTTGTCTGTCGGGCGTTTATCTTTGTAGTTGGGCGAATAGAATTGTTTGCTCTCATTGTATCCTTTTACGGTTGTGTAGCGGCGGATTGTGCCCATATACGCCTCGGAAAAAGACTCTCGTTGTGATGTTCCTGTGTGTAGTTCGGGTACAATTCCTTTTTGTTGTTCATGCTCTTTGTAGGGAATGAAGCAGGCAACATAGTTGGGGTGTAACGGATTCAGTTGCCCGCTACCGCCGACTAACGCATCTTGTGCATAATTATAGGTCAAAGTATTATTTCGTGTCTTTCCGAAATTTTTAGGAAAGTCCTCTGTTACGCGTGAAATTATCCACATGTCCGATAGGAATCCTTCGTAGAACACTCCGTTTTTTCGCTTGAATTCCAGCGAACGCTGTTTTTTTGCCAATACACTACCGTAGTTTTTAAACTGTTCGCGTGTGGCTTTGTCGCTGCGTATGACAACCTCTTTGAAGTTCATCATTTTTGCAGGAAAGACACCTTTAAGATACTCTTCGTCGGCACGAACAATCGAGTCGGGATGATATTCGTCCTTTGCAACTATCATCCATATAGAATAGCACCATCCGAATTTATATCTATGGAAGATGCTGCGCAGCACGTCGTCTGCAAGAACTTTACGTGCAGCATCGTTATTAATGATAAGTGTTTTTTGTATTATCAATGAATCTGTGCGGGTAAGGCGGTCATTTGTTTGCATTGCTTCGAGAACATCGGCAACCTCTGTATCTTCAGTCTCTCTTTTACCCACAAGGCTATTCTCTATGATTTTCTCTTTTGCATACTCCCACTCGTCGAGGAAATTGAAGCGAATCTCGCTCAGTGGCGGACGTTCGTAACGGTCTTTTTTCTTTTTGCCCTTTACATCTACCTCGGTGAGCATAAATTCATAGTCCGAGATTTTTACGATAGCCGTGTCGCGCTTTTCGTCCTTTGTGGGCATTCCTGTGGTGCGCTGCCAATAGTTGTACTGCGCAAACGGGGGCGAGAAGAATTTGTTTATTGAAAAGACGTATGTAGAGTCCATTTGTTGGTTCATGTTAAGGACGGGGACAAGCAACGCTCCTTTTATGCCTGTAAATTCAGCAGTCTTTATTTTGAAGGCTCCATCCCCGTCGCTCGCAAATTGATAGTTGTGCACTATGCTGTCGTCGTAGGAAATATCGAATTTTATATTTGTATTTTTTTGCGGGGTAAGGAAATATTGGTCAAGCTCGCCGAACTTGGTATTTTTTGTCTGCTTGTAGAATTTTCCCTGAATGCCGATGCCTGTCTCTTTTTGATGTTTCAGTGCCACATGCTTTGTTGTCAGTTTACTCCAATCGTAGGAGGTCCATCCGCGGGTAAGCATCAATAGGTCAATGCTTCTTCTTGTCTCGTCGCTATTGTCTGCAAAATATTGCGCAGCGTCGGGAATATAACCTTTAAGTTCCGAACCTAACAGCATGTGAGTATAAATGTTGTGTGTGTACGACATTGTTTGTCGTGTGGCCGCGTCGCTCACAGACACAGAAAATTCCGCGTCTGCGTCTATGGGCTTGCCATCCTCGCGCTCAACAGTGAGTGTTATTTTTTCGTGCGGTTGCAGAATAACATCATTCGGGGCAAGGCCGTTCACTTTTGCTGCCAGCTTCACCGTCTGTCGGTCGCCGGGGAGTATATTTTTGTGGCGCACAAAGAACTGTCGCTCGGCGAGGGGAATATTGCTGTTGGCGAAAATTACCACGCGATTAACACCCTCGGGCAGACTGTCAGTGGCAAGGGTTATTTGTTTTTCTTTTTCTTGAGAATCAAACGTTTGATAATCGATTAAAAAGCCTCGGTTAAGCACAGCAATGCCCAGCGGAGTCTGAAAATCAATATTGTTTTTTATTGTTACGGAGGCTGTATCTGCTGTTTGCGCAATGTTAATAGCCACTCCTCGCTGCTCTATCTTCGGCAGCTCGAATTTATGCTTTTTCTTTCCCTTTCTAACCTCGGCACTATACTCAATATTACTCTTGGGAGTAAATGTAAAAGTTCCCACTCCCGCGTGTGTGGGTGTGCTTTTCAATAATAGTTTCTTATCCGCAAAAATAAAAATAGAATCTTTTCCGGGCTTGCCCTCATCGTCAAAAAGTTCGTAGGCAACAGTTGTTTCAAGTCCATCTACAATGTGTCCGCCCTCGGGATAGAATTTAAGGTCCGCCTCAGGAAGTTCGTTTGTCACCCATTTACCCTCGCGCATAAAGCTGCGCTTGCGGTCGAGCATGTTCTTAAAATCGTAGTTATCGCCGTTCACTTTGTCGTACACCGGAAACACGCGACTAAAGACTGCCTCGTCGCCCCAGTTGAGCATGTAACGGGTGTATGCTCGCACCTCATAATATCCCGAAAGTAGCTCTTTGCGCAGGTCAAACTCTCCGTTGCAACGACCATTCTCGTCGAGTTTATATTTCTTTGTCTCAACCACATAACCCTCGGGTGCGCACAGCTCCACGTACAGCACACGGCTCTGCGGCTTTTCTTCGTCTGAGAGGCCGCTCGTCACATACGCTTTGAACCACATTGTCTCGCCCAGATAGTATGCTGTATTATCAAAATGCAGATACACTCGCTCTTGCGGAAACAGCTGATTGACCATTATCGCGCGCATGGCAAGCGTGTCCAATGGCGATTGGGCACAGGCTGTTGCTCCCACGAGTAACAATATGATTATATGTAGCAGTTTGCGAAGCATATTCGGTTATTTGTAAAATTTGAAAAGTTCGTACTCTTTGGCTTTTACTTTTCCAAGCTCGCTGCCTTGTGCAGCAGCCTTTTTGTACCAATTATAGGCTTTGGGGTTGTTCTTTTTCGTTCCGCGTCCTTTTTCGAAGCACTCGGCTACAAGTTCTTGTGCTTCCATAAGGCCTTTATTTGCAGCTTGTAACAGCCACTCGAAGCGCAGTTTCTTATTCTTTTTTACGTAGCGGCCGTTGCCGTAACACTCGGCGAGTTTCATTTGTGCCTGTGCATTATGTAGCTCGGCAGCGCGGGTAAACAACTTTATTGCTTCCGATTCGCGCAAGGCCTTGCCTTTTTTGCCTGCTACCGAGTCATCATGCTCGTACATGCGGGCAACCTTGTACATTGCGTATGGCTCCTCTTTTTCAGCTGCGCGTTTGTACCACTCGATGGCTTTTTCGCTGTTCTTTTCCGTAAAAAGCCCCTCATCGTAGCTTTTCGCGAGCATACTCATTGAGCGCACAAGGCCGCTGTCGGCAGCAGCTGTGTACCATTTAAGTGCAAGAGTATTGTTTTTTGTCGTTCCGTTGCCATCTTTGTAGCAGGTTGCAAGCTGATGAATAGCTGCTGCAACGCCACTGTTTGCAGCCGAACGATAAAGATTAAATGCTTTTACACTATCTTTTTCCGTACCCTGTCCGTAAGCGTAGCATACGGCTGTAAGATAGGCGGCTGTTGGCTCGCCCATTGCAGCAGCCTCGTGGAACTTTTCAAATGCGCGTTTATACTCTTGCTCATTGTATAGCTTTTGTCCGTCGTTTATCAGCTTTATACAATGTGCGAGCATTGCCGGGTTTTTCTTCAGTGTGGCGGTTGTCTGCCTATCGGCAACGGCTCGTTGTTCTTCGGTGAGTGTACGGGTGAGAATGTTAAGGTCGCTACCGTAAATTGTTCCGTTGTTGTAACCCTCGGCATTTACGCTAATCTCTTTAGCCACACTACTGTTGCATAGCTCTACGGTTGCTTTTCCATCGGTTACTTTTGCCGATGGTACCCATATTAACGTGCGTCGGAAGTCCTTTTCGCTCGGTTGTGCGCCTTTATATTCTGGCGAGTAGAATTGTTTACTCTCGCTGTAACCTTGTATTGATGTGTAACGACGCGTAGAGCCTGTTAAAAGGTCGGGCACAATGCCTGTTCGTTTATCCTCTTCAGTATAGGGTATCATGCAGGCAACATAATTGGGGTTTAATGGAAAGCAACGTGCCCTGTCCATTCCGTCCCTTAGTTTTTTGTAAAAGTTGTATGGCGAATAGCCATCGACACCCTCTGTTCCTGAAACAAACATCTGCGAAAGGAATCCAAGGTAGAATGAAATGTAGTGCATTTTATCATCAAGGTAGCGTCCTTTGCGTGTCCAGCTTGATTGATAATTGTAAAATTGCTCGCGGGTGGCTTTATCGCTGCGGATGACAAATTCTTTAAAGTCAGTCATTTTTTTAGGCTCTTTTCCCTTAAGATAATCATCATCGGGACGCGGAACAGAGTCGGGGGAGTATTGTCCCGCAACAACCATCAGTTGCACCCAATAGGCCCAATTATAGTTGTGTCGTTTGATAGCACTGCGCACAACGTCTGATGCTGTATAGGCGTGTGGGTGCATCTGGTAAGGTATTCTAAATTCGTTGCCGTCGCGTTCAAACTTTGTCGTTACAGAATAGTTTATTGCCGCATAGGTCAAAATTTTGCTCGACGACCAATATCTTACTCCTCCTAAATATTTGACATATACAACTTCCGAGTCATTGTAAGCATGGTCCGAAGATGACATGTCCCATTGCATTTGACTTTTGGTCAGCACTCGGTTGTATGCCGAATCGCTCATTGCAGCATCAAGGTCCTGCATCAGTTGCTCGTCTTTTTCATTATCAAATTGGTCGGCGTACTCTTTTTTAACTTCGAGGAATGTAACATCCTGCGCATACTCCCACTCGTCAAGGTAGTCGAAGCGCATTTCGCTGTGAGGCGGTCGGCTATTATGTTCGTAGTGTTTTTCAGCCGTAGCCTCAACAGGCGACAATAGGTATTCAAAAGCTCTTAACTTAATAGCTTTTGAATCTTGCTCTTGTTCTTCTTTCTTTGTGAGTGGCAGGCCTGTGTGTCGCTCCCAATAGTCGTACAGACGAAATTCGGGCGAATAGTAACGGTTCAAAGAATATGAGTATACAGAATCGGTTATCTGTTCTTCTGTAAGGTACGGGGTTAGTGCGGCAATCTTTTTGCCGTAAAAATCTTCTGTTTGCAGTTGGAACTTTCCTTTGTCATCGGTAGAAAAGTCGTAGTTATTTACTGTAGTATCTTTGTAGCAAATGTCGAAACGCATTTTTTGCTTAACCTTGGGAATAAGTGCCCATCTTCCGTTTTTACCCGGTTTTTTAATATGTTCCTTTTTGTAATACTTTCCAACGACAGTTATTCCTTTCTCCAAGGGTTGCTCGAGCTTAATATCCTTGCGCGCCAATTTGCTCCAATCGTACGACGTCCAGCCGTTGGTGAGCATCAATAGGTCAAGCTCTTTTGCGCGCTCTTTGTTTGCGGGGTCAAAATAACGTGCAGCGTCGGGAATGTAGCCTTTAAGCTCCGAGCCGAGCAAAAGATAGCTGTACATATTGTGCGTGTAGGATGTCTGCTGTCTGCCCGCCGCATCGCTTATTGACAGAGAAAGTTCAGCAGTTTCATCTATGGGCTTTCCATCTTCTCTTTCTATTGTTACGCTGAACTTTTCGTGTGGCTTAAGCGACAGTTTGTGCAGAGGCTCGCCGTTGGCGGTAATTTTCAACTTTGCAGTCTCGCGGTCGCCCGGCTGTATATTTTCGTGCATCACAAAGAACTGACGCTCGGCAAGCGGCAGACTGTCATCCACAAAGATAATCACGCGGTTCACGCCCTCGCGCAACGAGTCTTTGTCTATGGTTATAATCTTTCCATTGTTGTCAGAATAGTATTTCTGATAATGTGAAAGTTCGCCCCTGTGTAGCACTGCGCAACCAAGAGCAGTGGAATTTTCGAGGTTGTTGCTTACTTTTATTGCTATTTTCTGCTGTTCGTCGGTAACGGAGATTGCGACTCCCTCTTTCTCAATTTTCGGAAGTTCGAATTTATGCTCTTTTTTGCCGCGCTTGACCTCTGCGTGGTACTTTACATTAGCTTGTGGCATTAATGTAAAAGTTCCTTTTCCCGCATGGGTGGGCAGACTCTTTTGTAACAGCTTTTTATCTGCGTAAATGTAAATTGTATCTTCGCCGGCAATGCCATCTTCGCCGCGAAGCTCGTAAGCAACGGTTGTTTCAATGCCCTCGATTAAGTGTCCGCCCTCGGGGTAGAATTTAAGTTCAACTTCGGGAAGGTCGCTCGTTACCCACTCGCCGCGGTACATGAATCCTCGGCGACGGTCGAGCATATTTTTAAAGTCCCAATTGTTGCCGTTCACTTTGTCGAAGATGGGAAACACGCGGCTGAATATCGCCTCTTTTCCCCAGTTGAGCATGTAGCGGGTGTAGGCGCGTATTTCATAGTAACCCGAAAGCAGCAGGGGCTTTAATTCAAATTCGCCGTTACAGCAACCTTTATCGTCAATCTTGTACTTTTTTGTCTCAACAACGTAGCCTTCGGGGGCTACAAGCTCCACATACAGCACCTTACTCAGCGTCGAGGGTGCGTCCTTCACTCCCTCGGTAACGTATGCCTTGAACCACATTGTTTCGCCAAGATAATAGGCTGTATTATCGAAATGCAGGTACACACGCTCTTGCGGGAACAGGTTATTAACAACTGCTGCGTTAAACGCCATCCTGTCGAGGCTCTTTTCGTCGGCATACGAGAAAAGGGCTATTGTCAGCAAAAGTACTGTATGTAGTAGTTTGCGGAGCATAGATGACTATTTATAAAACTTAAATAGTTATTTTCGCACAATCTCTTAAAATAGCGTCCCCTGACCATCATTATACTTTTCGCGCCCCAGATGGCGGTAGGCAAGGTCGGTAACCTCGCGTCCGCGCGGAGTGCGCTTGATGAAGCCCTCCTTTATCAAATAAGGCTCGTACACCTCTTCTATTGTACCCGCATCCTCGCTCAGGGCAGTGGCAATAGTACCTATGCCCACAGGACCGCCCTTGAACTTATCGATGATAATACCCAGAATCTTATTGTCAATCTCGTCAAGGCCGTACTTGTCGATGTTCAATGCTTCGAGTGCCGTACGCGCAATGCTGACGTTTATATGGCCGTCGCCCATCACCTGTGCAAAGTCGCGCACACGACGAAGCAGGGCATTGGCTATACGGGGCGTACCGCGACTGCGACGAGCAATCTCGTAGGCCGACTCGTCGTCGTACGTCACACCCAAAATATCGGCCGAACGGCGTATGATGCCCGCAAGCGTCTTACTATCGTAATATTCAAGGTGCATATTTATTCCGAAGCGGGCACGCAACGGAGCCGTCAAAAGACCGCTGCGAGTGGTTGCGCCAATAAGAGTGAAAGGGTTAAGGTCAATCTGTATGGAACGTGCCGAAGGACCTTTATCTATGAGAATATCAATGCGGTAATCCTCCATTGCCGAGTAGAGATACTCCTCGACGATGGGCGATAGACGATGAATCTCGTCAATGAAAAGCACGTCGTTAGGCTCCAGAGAGGTAAGAATACCCGCAAGGTCGCCGGGCTTGTCGAGCACCGGACCCGATGTTACCTTGAAGCCCACGCCAAGCTCGTTGGCAATAATATTACTGAGAGTGGTCTTTCCCAAGCCGGGAGGGCCATGCAGCAGCACATGGTCGAGCGACTCGCCACGCATGCGCGCCGCCTGCACAAAGATGCTGAGGTTGCTCACAATCTTCTCTTGCCCGCTGAAGTCGCCGAAAGAGAGAGGACGCAACGCATTCTCGAACTCCTTGTCGCTGTGCGGATTCCGGCTGCCCCTAATATCGAATTTATCGTTCATTGTATATTTTATATGTTTAGGTTGCTAAGATACAACAAAGAAACGAAAGGCTGAAAGGATGAGGGGTATAATATTTTCGACGGCCATCGGGTGTAATGTGGTAAAAGGGGCTGCCGCTACAAATTAAAACCATTTTTATTATGACTATTGGAGATTTTTATCTTTTAGTCTCTGTCTATTTTACCCTTGTTTGTAATTGCTAATTGTGAGGATTGTATTTTCTATTATGTACTTTGGCGGCCAAAGTACCAAAGCCCCGGCACACGGAAAGAGCATTGCCTTCGGCGAACTTTGGCTGCGCTCGCTTATAATTACAAGCAAACTTGTATTCTGCTCGCTGGCACGGTAGTTCCGCAACGCCCAAAAATCATCAGCTTCGTTTGGCGTTAAGAAAGCGTCCATGCGCAGAGCTTTTTGATACTTTTTGTCGGCACAAAAAGTATGTATAAAGTGCCAAAAGGGTGAGATAGAAACAACTGCCTATAAATTAGCAACAAAAGATTAAGGGTAAAAACTACCGCAGAATAAAAAAGTAAACATCTGATTAAGGTTACATTATCTCCAATAGTCATAATTAAAACCATCCGTCACCATAAATAAACATCAACCCCAACGCAAACTATTAAGAAAGAGATTAGATGCGAGTAAATTTGTATAGTTGCACAAATTCATCTATTTTTGCTTTTCATAAAAACCAAACAAAACGCATGGTACTAAACTACATTTGGATAGCATTCTTCCTCGTTGCCTTTGCTATAGCCCTTGTGCGGCTGCTCTTCATGGGCGACACAGAGATTTTCCCTGCGATAATGGGCTCAACGTTCACAACGGCAAAGACCGCCTTTGAAATATCATTGGGGCTCACAGGCGTACTGTCACTGTGGATGGGAATATTGAAGATAGGCGAAAAGGGTGGCATTGTAAATGTTGTTGCGCGCATGCTCGCTCCTGTTTTCTCGAAAATCTTCCCCGATATTCCCAAGGGGCACCCCGTGACGGGTACCATGTTCATGAACTTTGCCGCCAACATGCTGGGACTGGACAATGCAGCAACCCCAATGGGGCTGAAAGCCATGCAAGAGCTTCAAGAGCTTAACAAAGAGAAGGACACTGCCACCAACCCCATGATAATGTTTCTGGTGCTGAACACCTCAGGACTGACGCTTATCCCCATGAGCGTGCTTGTGTACCGCGCACAGATGGGGGCCGCACAACCGACAGATGTCTTTATACCCATACTCATAGCCACCACCGTCGCCACGCTCGCCGGACTAATCGTCACCAGCATCTACCAGAGAATCAATCTTTTCAACCGCACAATGATACTCTTCATCGCAGGAATATGCCTGTTTGTTGCCGGCGGCACAGTAGGGTTCATGCAACTGTCGAAGAGCGAGGTTGAAGTGCTCTCAACCTCATTGGCAAACATCATCCTCTTTGCCATAATAATCATATTCATCCTTGCCGGCGTAAGAAAAAGGATAAACGTCTACGAAGCATTCATCGAGGGTGCGAAAGAGGGTTTTTCCACCGCAGTGAGAATAATCCCCTACCTTGTAGCCATTCTTGTGGCAGTGGGCGTGTTCCGCGCATCGGGAGCAATGGACCTGCTCATCGACGGCGTATCGGCGTGCGTGTCATTCTGCGGCGGTGACACAGACTTTGTGGCAGCCCTGCCCACAGCCATCATGAAGCCTCTGAGCGGCAGCGGCGCACGCGGACTGATGATTGACACAATGACCACCTACGGCGCCGACTCATTCGTGGGACGACTCGCCTGCCTGTTCCAAGGAGCGACTGACACCACCTTCTACATACTCGCCGTATACTTCGGCAGCGTGGGCATACGCAAGACCCGGCACGCAGTAACCTGCGGTCTTTTGGCCGACCTTGCAGGAATATTGGCAGCAATAGGCCTTGCATACATATTCTTCTGAAAAACACTTTAAACAACAATAACCATGAAAAAAGCCATTATCAACATCATGCTGTTAATCTGCACAATGGCAGCAACAGCGCAGGAATTTAAGTTCAACCACGGCCCCTATCTGCAAAATATGGGCAACGACGAAGTAACCGTATACTTCACCACCAACAAAGAGGCCTTCTCGTGGGTAGAGGTCACAGGCGACCGCTGGACAAAGCCGCAACGCTTCGCCACAATGTTCGCCGGACAATACGACGCATACACAAAAGAGAACAGAGTGCGCATCACAGGGCTGCGTCCGGGAGTAAAATACCGCTACCGCCTTATCTCAAAGGAGATTACAAAATATCAACCATATAGCATACAGTATGGCGACAGCATCGCCACCACATGGGAAGAATTCCAAACACTGAACCCCAACCAGAAAAGTTTCACATTTGCCCTCACAAACGACGGTCACGACAACCCCGGCAAGGTAAAAGAACTTCTCGGCAAAGTTCCCCTGAACAATATGGACATGATATTCTATTTAGGAGACATGATCAGTCACTACGACAAAGAGGAGGCGCCCTACTATGCTTACATTGACCCCTCGGTGGAACTTTTCGCAAAGAACAAGCCCTTTATCTCCATTCGCGGCAACCACGAAATGCGCGGCAAGCTCACACGCCAATATATGAACATCATAGGCTGCCCCAACGACCGTTTCTACAACATCGCCTACTTTGGAAACACAGCAATAATAATGATTGACACAGGCGAGGACAAGCCCGACACACAGCCCGTATACGCAGGCATGAACAGCTACGACAACTACCGCATGGAACAGGTCGAGTGGCTGAAGAAAGAGGCTGCAACCAAACGCTTCAAAGCCGCAAAAAATAAAATTGTGCTCATGCACATATACCCGAAGGTTACCGAAGCGAACCCCGACATTCCCGAGGAGTACGCAGCCAAAGAACTTGCCAAGCACTTCCTGCCCCTCTTCAACGAAATTGGCATCGACCTTACAATTTCGGGACACACCCACAGATATTTCCTCACCGAAAAGGGAGAATGTGGCAACAATTTCCCCATGATAGCCAACGACAACAAGAGCATAATGCTTGTCAAGTGCGACAAGAAAGGAGTAAACATTAAAATTACAAACCAAAAAGACGAAGTACTCCTCGACAGACAATTTTAGGCATCGTTAATAGAAAAGAGAGACCATGATAAGCTACCAGACAGACGGCACAAAGATGCCCGACATAAAAAAACGCGAAACAAACGCATGGATAAAAAAAGTAGCCGCCACATACGGTAAAAAATGTGGCGACATTGCCTACATCTTCTGCAACGACGAGAAAATCCTCGAAGTAAACAAGGAGTATCTGCAACACGACTACTACACAGATATTATAACCTTTGACTACTGCGAGGGAGACAGCATCAGCGGCGACCTGTTCATAAGCCTCGACACAGTGCGCAGCAACAGCGAACAGTTGGGCGTCGGCTACGAGCAGGAACTTTTCCGAGTAATAATACACGGCATTCTGCACCTTTGCGGAATAAACGACAAAGGCGAGGGCGAACGTGAAATTATGGAAGCGGCAGAGAACAAAGCCCTTTCGATGAGATAATTTTTCGTCCTTTTCATCGCAAAAAAAATTCCCTTTCCCGACGTCTGCCGGATGTCAGGAAGGGGGGAATTTATTTTTGTGAATATTTAAGTAAAAGGAGCGGAAGAAAAAAACATCTGTTCTCTGCTCTATATTTTTATCTGCCTTAACCTTGAATTTATACAAAGAGCCTATTTATTTTGTGGATTGAGGTAATATTTTCCTTTGTCCACAAAATTTTATATTTACCGGCAGTTTTTACCCTTAATAATTTGTTGTACTTTTATTGGTAGTCGTTTCTATCCTTACTTTTTGTCGCACAAAAAGTAAGCAAAAAGGCACAGCGCAGAGAAAAATCATTGCCTTCGGCGAACTTCGGCTGCATTCGTTGCCTGTGATTTTTACAGCGCTGTATTTTTTTTAAAGTAACCGTCGCAACGTTTAATACTAAACAATGGTTACTTTAAAATCCATCCGGCACCGTTAAAGAGCACAGTGAGAGCCCGGATGTTTTTCGGATTAAGTGCGAGGACTGTTTGACTGTGAGTTATACACGCATCGCGTGGATAACTGAAGGAGTTCCACAGCACCCGAAAAACATACGATAGGCTTGAGCGACAAGGCTCGTTCGACTGAGGAATGTTGCTTTTTAGCAACTTGTGAACAAAGAACGAGCCAACTGCTCTTTTCGTGTGCCGGGGCTTTTGCTTCTTTTGCCCGGCAAAAGAAGAGGATAGTAATAATGGCCTTTTAAATAGCAACTGCAATCAAAGGTAAGAAAAAATACGAAATTAAGGATTTACCATTCCTCAATCCACAAAATGAAAGAAACATTCAAAATTATATCGAACTGACGTTACTTTATAAACACCTTTTTCTTCACAACCCTGCCACCGGCATTAACAACAAGAATGTGCGTACCTTTTGAGGTTGCAGGCAGGATAATCTCGCTACCTTCGCCCGAACAGCGGGCAACCGTTACGCCTGCACTGTTCGACAGTGTCGCGCTCCACGCAGCGTCACAGGGGAGCGTTACCACGCACTCGCCACCCTGCTGAGTGAAAGAAATTTCATCGGCAGAAATATTTTCAACACCCGTTTCAAGCAGATATAATAAATCTCTGTTTACATACAAAGTATCGTTGCCCGGGTCTACGCAGCAGATGAGACTATAAAGATTATCGCCTGTCGTCCCGCTATATGTATCAAAAAACATCAGTGTATTAATATACCCCACACCCTTTAACCATGTGAACCAATCAGACACATTCCAATATTTGCGACCCTGTAGCTCACCCGTAGCTATAATACGAGCATATACATCTGTTGCAATAAGGAACGGAAGAGTATCGCCCAATTGCCAATTTTCGTCAAAAACCAATTCTTCGGCCCCCCATTTTCCATAGGTGCCGTAACGTCTGTATATTTTGCTATTGTCGCGACGAACAAGCATGGAAATATCGGCAGTTTCAGCATTGTTGTTTTTTACAAAATGAACTTTTTTGTAAGCGTACCCTTGTAACGTTGTATCACCATTAACAACGCAAGTGACAATATTATTAAATGAGATAAAGGGATTCGCATTATATTCACGCATTATCCATTTACGGCCATCTGGAATAATATTATCTTGTGCAATGGCAGTATCAAATACTGAAAATAAGCAACATATAATTGCTATAAATTTTACCATTCTCATAATCGTAAATTTTAAGGTTAAAGATACTTACAAACGAGCGAGAAATATGAAACTTGTTTCAATATTTTTTACTGTGAGTGCAGTGTATCTTATATAATGATAAAAAATATTTACGGCGGTAAATATATATATAAAAAAGCACAAAAACAATAATTTTTGTGCTTTTTTAAAGAAAAATATTATCTTACAAATAGAATTCATTAAGAAAAGAGAAGTTTCTCTATTATCCTATCCTCGGGAACAAAAGGCGCAATCTCACTGAGCCCCATAGTCTCGACAGCAACAGAAACTGCCTCATCATCATCGATGCACTTTTCTCCACGCTGCGACGCAAAATATCGTCCGGCCTCGACAAGCACACACTCGGGGACAAGCCCTATAATCTCGGTACCAGTGACACGCGCGCCACGCAAAAGAGCCACGCGACTAACTTCCTCGAACACCTTATGCAAAGGGGCAACATCAATGTCTGTAATATTCATCGACACCTGCGCACGGCCATATTCCTCTATGTACCACCCTATTGCCTTACAAGCCTTTAGCGTTCCCGGGCGTCGCACAATGTTACCCTGTTCATCCAAAAGAGGAACGCCATTCTCTTTCACTATACGCCCCTTTTCGTGAACATCAAGAGCAATCTCTTTGGCACACTGCACGTCAGCCTCTTTATTAAGATTGAAATTGACAGCTATAAGAAACTTACGCGCACCCACCACCGACGCACCGCTGCGCGCAGCCTGCAACGTATACTCGCCACCGCCATAATCGGGCATTTCTTCCGGTTGCACAATACGAGCGGCAAGAGCCTCATACTCGCCGCTGCGACACACTGCAAGATTGCGCCACTTATCTTTGTAAGCGGCCGCCTCGTAGCAATAGACAGGCACCCCAAGCTCGCAGTATATACGCTGCGACAAACGACGAGCATACTCGGCACACTGTTCCAAAGTTATTCCCCTGACAGGGACAAGCGGCAGCACATCCGTTGCCCCTATACGCGGATGACGCCCCTTATGCTCACGCATATCTATCAACTGCGACGCACATTTAACGGCGCGAAAAGCAGCCTCGGCAACCGCATCGGGGTCACCGGCAAAGGTTACAACAGTGCGATTAGCATCGTAACCCGGGTCCACGTGCAACACCCTTGCTCCCTCGACACTATCGACGGAAGCAACAATAGCCTCAATAACATCGGGGCGCCGTCCCTCACTGAAATTGGGGACACACTCCATTATTCTTCTATCTTCAATCATAAAGCACCCGAAAAAGCAGTAACAAAAGTATCAATCAGCTCATCAGTAACCGACAGCGACGACTGTTTCATCTCCACGCAGCACGGCAGAGTCTCCCAACCACATTTTTCGGCCTTTTCACCGAAACGTTTGAGCGCAGCCGACGCCCATGTGTACGAGCCCACAAAGCCGAAAAGACGCCCTTTGACCGTACGTTCGGATATTTTTTCAAGCAGTTCGCGCACAGGCGGGAAAAGTTCATTGTTGTATGTTGGCGACGCAACAACAAGGCCGCGATAAAGGAAAATATCGCGCAAAACCTCGGAAATATCAGCCGAAGAAAGGTCGTATATCTTTATCTTTTCGACACCCTTCTCGCGCAGACGGCAGGCAATCTCTTCGCACAAAGCCGCAGTATTGCCATACATCGAGCCATACGCAACAACCACACCCCGCTGTGCCGAATAACGGCTAAGCTCATCGTAAACCCTCACAACCTTTTCGATGGAACGCTTCCACACAGGACCATGAGTAGCCGCAATAATATCTATCGGCAAAGAGGATAGTTTCTGCAACGCCTTCTGCACAGGCGAGCCATATTTCCCGACGATACAAGCATAATAACGCACCATTTCATCGTAATAATCCTCGAAAGAGAGCTCTTCATCCGTAACACCTCCGTCAAGCGCACCGAAACAACCAAACGCGTCGCCCGAGAAGAGAATTTTTGCATTATTGCCATAAGTAACCATCGTTTCGGGCCAATGCACCATAGGAGCAAGATAAAAAGTAAGAGTCTCGCCACCCAACGACAATGTAGAGCCGTCAGCAACCTCGACAACATTGTCGCTTATGCCATAATAACCGTTTATCATCTGCAAAGTCTTGGCATTGCCGACAATTTTCATCTGCGGGTAACGCTGCCTCAGCGCAACGATAGCCCCCGAGTGGTCGGGCTCCATGTGATTGACAATAAGATAATCGACCGGACGACCGGCAGTCGCACGCTCAATATTCTGCATAAAAGCCGAAGCAAAAGAAGCCTCAACAGTATCGACAACCGCAATCTTTTCATCAACAACCACATAACTATTATAAGAAACTCCGCGACGCAAACTCCACAGACGCTCGAAAAGATGCGTCACACGGTCATTAATACCAACGTAAAAAATTTTATCGGCAATATTTTTCATAAACACAAATTATTTAAACATTAAAAATCATCCGCCATCCACAAGACACATTTACTTACAAATGCAACCAACGATAACAAACGTTTCATTTGCAAAGGTAACCCATTTTGCGTAAAGCCCACACACCGTAACAAAAATTATATCTGTATAAAAAATAAAAAGACTGAACAAGTGCAAAATTAATACATTCTTATACCCGATTATTCGGGTAAAAAAAGTATCTTTGCAAAATAAAACTTTCGGGCACGACAAACGCCCCAAAAACACAAAAAACGGCACACAAGCATGCCGTCGAAAAGCAAAATAATATAAACCCACAATAAACAAACAAGATGTCATCTACAACAAAAAAAATCGAAAGTGCACTTGTATCCGTATTTCACAAAGACGGACTCGACGAGATTATAAAATCGCTCCACGCAAACGGAGTAAAGTTAATATCAACCGGGGGAACACAACAGTTCATTGAATCATTGGGCATTCCCTGCGAAGCTGTTGAGGACCTCACAGGCTACCCCTCAATTTTGGGCGGTCGCGTAAAAACACTCCACCCCAAAGTATTCGGCGGCATTCTCGCACGTCGCGACAATGAAAAAGATGGCGAGCAGGCTGCACAATACGAAATTCCTATGGTAGACCTTGTAATTGTAGACCTATACCCCTTTGAAAAGACTGTAGCATCGGGCGCACCCGAGGCAGATATTATCGAAAAGATAGACATAGGCGGAATTTCACTCATCCGCGCAGCAGCCAAAAACTTCAAGGACGTTGTAATTGTTGCAAGTCAGGCACAATATAAACCCCTTGCCGACATTCTCGCCAACAACGGCGCACAGACAACCCTCGAAGAGCGTCGTTTCTTTGCCCGCGAAGCATTCGGCGTTTCGTCACACTACGACTCGGCCATCTTCAACTACTTCGACAGCGAAGAACAAAGTGCGTTCCGCTACACACAGGACAGCCCCATGTCACTGCGTTACGGCGAGAATCCCCACCAGAAAGGAGCATTCTACGGAAACTTCAAAGAGATATTCGACCAGATACACGGCAAAGAAATCTCATACAACAACCTGCTTGACATTAACGCAGCAGTAGACCTCATCGGCGAGTTTGGCGACGAAACAACATTTGCCATCCTCAAGCACAACAACGCTTGCGGCCTCGCATCGCGCCCCACACTCATCGAAGCATGGAAAGACGCCCTTGCAGGCGACCCCGTATCGGCATTCGGCGGAGTACTAATCACCAATAAAGCCATCGACAAAGAGACAGCCGAGGAGATTAACAAGATATTCTTCGAAGTTATCATCGCCCCCGACTACGACGTTGATGCAATAGAAGTACTCACACAAAAGAAAAACCGCATAATTCTTGTACAGAAAGCCCTTGTACAGCCCACAAAGACTTTCCGCAACGTGCTTAACGGCGTACTTGTACAAGAGAGAGACGCAAAGATAGAGACCCCCGAGGACCTTACACAGGTAACAAAGGTCGCCCCCACAGCAAGCGAAGTTGAGGACATGCTCTTCGCCAACAAGATTGTTAAACAGAGCAAGAGCAACGCTATTGTACTTGCTAAGAACAAACAACTTATCGCAAGCGGCGTAGGACAGACTTCACGCGTGGACGCATTGAAGCACGCCATAGAAAAAGCAGGTTCATTCGGATTCTCATTGGAGGGTGCGGTGATGGCCAGCGACGCATTCTTCCCCTTCCCCGACTGCGTAGAGATTGCACACAATGCCGGCGTTACAGCAGTTATTCATCCGGGAGGCTCCATCAAGGACAACCTCTCTGTCGAGTTTTGCGACGCAAATGAAATGGCAATGGTAACAACCGGATTCCGTCACTTCAAACACTAATAAAAAATGAGCTGGTTTTCATTTACACAAGAAATAGCCATAGACCTTGGCACGGCAAACACCATCATCTTGCACAACAACAAGATTGTTGTAGACGAGCCTTCGGTTGTCGCAATGGACAACTCAAAAAAGATGATTGCCGTGGGAGAAAAGGCTAAACAGATGCACGAAAAAGTAAACCCCAACATCCACACTATCCGCCCCTTGCGCGACGGCGTTATTGCCGACTTCTACGCTTGTGAGCAGATGATGCGCGGAATGATTGACAAGGTGAACTTAGGCAGTAAATTCTTCACCCCCAACCTGCGTATGGTTATTGGAGTACCTTACGGTTCGACAGAGGTTGAGTTGCGTGCCGTACGCGACTCGGCCGAGCATGCAGGCGGACGTGACGTATATTTGATATATGAGCCTATGGCATCGGCGTTGGGTATAGGCCTCGACGTTACTGCCCCCGAGGGTAACATGGTTGTGGACATAGGTGGTGGCTCGACAGAGATTGCAGTAATCTCGTTGGGTGGAATTGTATCGAACGGTTCGTTGCGTACAGCCGGCGACGATTTTACCGCTGATATTCAAGATTATATGAGCCGTCAGCATAATGTCCGCGTCAGTGAGCGTATGGCCGAGCGTATAAAAATCCACGTAGGCTCGGCACTCACCGAGCTTGGTGACGAGGCTCCTCAGGACTATATTGTTCATGGTCCTAACAGAATTACTGCCATGCCTATAGAAGTACCTGTATGCTATCAGGAGATTGCACACTGTATAGACAAGTCCATCATAAAGATTGAGAATGCCATTATAAGCGCGCTCGAGGGTACCCCGCCCGAATTGTACGCAGACATTGTACACAATGGCATATACCTTGCCGGCGGTGGTGCATTGTTGCGCGGACTCGCCAAACGTTTCTCGGACAAGATAAACATTCCCTTCCACGTAGCCGAGGACCCCTTGTACTGCGTAGCAAAAGGAACATCGCTTGCATTGAGAGACCTCAGCTATCCGTTCTTAATGAGATAAGATATTAAGAACTGTGCGAGCGTTATTCAATTTCCTTGTTAAACACAATGACTGGTTCCTCTTCTTACTATTAGAGGGAATCAGTCTTGTGCTTATTGTGCGTTTCAACAACTATCAGGGTGCAACGTTCTTCACTTCGGCAGGAAACGTTGCAGGCAGTGTATACAGCGTATTTATGGACGCCAACAGATATTTTCATCTAAAGACCGAAAATGACGGACTGTTGGCACAAAATGTGACACTCACCCGCGAACTTACCGAACTAAAAGAGCAGCTTACAGAACTGCGCAACAGCGAGGCTCTGCAAAGAGACTCTTTGGTGCACAGCATAAATTCGGGGTACACATTCCTTACCGCAAACATCATAAACAATTCGCTGAACTCAGTAAATAACTTTATCACCCTTAACAAAGGTAGCGACGATGGAGTGCGCCCCGAAATGGGAGTATTCAACAGCGATGGAATTGTGGGGGTCGTGTACCTTGTATCGAACAGCCGGGCAATAGTAATACCCCTGCTCAACAGCAAGAGCAGCGTAAGCTGCCGGGTAAAGGGAAGCGACAGTTTCTGTTCACTCAGTTGGGACGGAGGCGACACGCGATATTCTAACCTTATAGACCTTCCTCGATACGCACAATTCGAGACAGGCGATACTGTGGTTACAAGCGGATTCTCTTCGATATTCCCCGGTGACCTGCCCGTTGGCACGGTTGAAAAAATAGAGGACTCGGCCGACGGAATGTTCTACACTGTACGCGTAAAGCTTTTTGTGGATTTTTCGCGTCTAACCTCGGTATTTCTCGTCGGGAACGAAGGCTACGAAGAGCAGAGCAAACTTGAAAAAAAAGCACAAAAAAAATAAAATAATGCACACATTCCTCAATCACCTGAAAAACTTTGCAATACTTGCAGCGATACAGGTGTTACTATTCAACCACATACACCTGTTCGGATACGCAACAGCATACATTTACCTGCTTTTTATTCTTAAAATGCCGCGTTTCGCAACACGTAACAAGCAAATGACGTGGGCTTTTGCATTAGGACTGATAGTGGACATATTCGGCAACTCCCCGGGAATAAACGCAGCAGCGGCAACCGCTCTTGCATTCATGCGCAACTATATACTTGCAATATTTATTCCCAACGGCATTAATGAGGATTTTGTACCCGGCACAAAAGTATTGCGGTGGGGCGCATACATAAGCTATGCAACTATTTGCATCACACTTTTCTGCATAGTGCTTTTTCTACTCGAACTGTTCACACTTACACGTCCCTTGCACTTGGCCATAAGCGTCGCAAGCAGCACTCTGCTGACACTGCTCTTCGTTACAGTAATCGAGAGTTTTAATAAAAGCAACCGATGAACGACTACACACACGATACACGAAAATTCATACTCGGTGGGGCTATAATAATAGTCCTATTGATGTACATTGTACGTCTGTTCACATTGCAAGTATTAAGCGACGAATATAAGACAAAAGCCGACAGTAACGCATTTTACAAAAAGACCATTTACCCTTCGCGCGGACTCATCTACGACCGTAACGGGGAACTGCTCGTCTATAATCAGCCGGCATACGACATTATGTTTGTTCCGCGCGAAATAAAAGGGAAGCTTGACACCCTTGAGCTTTGCGCAGCACTGAATATCACGCGCGAAGATTTTGAAAAAAGAATGGAGGATGTAAGGAATCCTCGCTCGAACCCCGGATATTCGGCATATACACAGCAACTGTTCATGAGCCGTCTGTCGGCCGAGGAATTTGCACGTTTCCAAGAGAAACTTTTCCGTTTCCCGGGATTCTATGTACAGAAACGCTCTATACGTCAATATTCGTGCGACGCGGCCGGAGTTATTCTCGGCGACATTGGCGAGGTATCGCCCAAGCGTCTGGAAGCCGACAGTTACTATGTACGCGGCGACTATATAGGCACTCAGGGCCTTGAAGCATCATACGAGCAGGTGCTGCGCGGAAAAAAAGGCGTTGAAATGTTGTTGCGCGACGCACACGGACGCATTCAGGGCAAATATCGCAACGGTGCGCTCGATACAATGCCTGAGCGCGGAAAAGATATTACTCTGGGCATCGACATTAAGCTTCAACGTCTGGGCGAAAGGTTGCTGAAGAATAAAATAGGCAGCATTGTGGCAATAGAGCCATCAACCGGAGAGGTATTGTGCATGGTCTCCTCGCCATCGTACGACCCGCACATTCTTGTCGGCCGACAGCGCGGAGCCAACCACAAAAAGCTCGCCAACGACAAACGTAAGCCCTTGCTTAACCGAGCAATAATGGGAACCTATCCGCCGGGGTCTACGTTCAAGACCTCACAAGCACTTACTTTTCTCGAGGAGGGAATTATCACCGAAAATACTCCCTTCCCTTGTCACGGAGGCTTTGTACACGCAGGATTGCGCGTGGGCTGTCACCCCCACCCGGCCCCTCTACCGTTGATTCCCGCCATTGCAACCTCGTGCAACGGATATTTCTGCTGGGGTCTGCTACGTATGCTCTCGTCGAACAAATACGGAAAAGTACAAAAAGCGATGAATGTGTGGCGCGACTATATGGTCTCTATGGGATTCGGCTACAAATTGGGAGTGGACCTTCCGGGCGAGGTACGAGGAATGATTCCAAATGCACAATTCTATGACAAGGCCTACCGAGCATCGTGGAACGGCCTTACTGTGATAAGTATCTCCATTGGACAGGGCGAAGTTACGCTTACCCCGCTACAAATTGCCAATCTGTGTGCCACAATAGCCAACAGAGGAACATTTATTACCCCGCATGTGGTAAAGAGCATAGAGAATGACACACTTGCAGCGAAATACAGCACCCCGCGCTCCACAATGGCATCCAGAAAATCCTATGAGTCGGTTGTTGCGGGCATGCGTCAGGCTGTCCTTGCCGGAACCTGTCGCGGAGCCAATCTGCCTGACATTGAGGTGTGCGGAAAAACAGGAACGGCACAAAATAAGGGAAAAGACCACTCGGCATTCATCGGATTCGCACCTATGAAAGAGCCCAAAATTGCGCTTGCCGTATATGTGGAGAATGGAGGATTCGGCGCAACATACGCAGTGCCCATTGGCGCATTGATGATGGAGCAGTATTTAAAGGGCGAACTTTCCGACAATAGCAAAATTAAGGCCGAGGAAATGGAAAATAGGATTATTTACTATGGAGAGGGAGAAAGATAACATACTAAGGTCGCTCGATTGGACAACCATTGTGCTGTACTTGATGCTGGGCACAATGGGGTGGTTAGCTATATGCGGCGCAAGCTACAGCTACATTGAGACTAATATTTGGGAATTTTTCGCCCTCAGTGAACGCACCGGCAAACAGGCTATGTGGATAGGAATTTCCATCATTGCAGGCATGGTACTTATGTTCATCGACAAGCGGAGCTATGAATTTTCCTCGCGTTTCGTATATGCAGCCCTGATACTCTTGGGTATACTCACAATTTTCATTTCCAAAGACATCAAAGGCTCACGCTCGTGGATAACTATTGGCTCGTTCGGCATTCAGCCTGCCGAATTTATGAAATTCGGCACTACACTTGCCCTTGCAAGCATAATGAACAAATATGGATTCAGTCTGAAGAACAGAAGCGACTTTCTAAAATGCCTTGCAATAACAATGTTGCCGCTGATAGTCATCATCTGCCAGAAAGAGACGGGAAGCGCGCTTGTTTACCTATCGTTTTTTATCGTTCTTTATCGCGAAGGAATGACAGGAATGGTGCTGCTGACAGCCATAAGTGCGGTCGTATATTTTGTGGTGGGAATAGGCTACGAGAATGTGTTTTTCGATGAACTACCCGTCTCTGTGGGGCACTATGCGGTTATTGCGCTGATACAGATTTTCGCCATAGGAATGACGGCCTTCTGGTGCAAAGAGATAAAAACAGCCCTTGTATTGCTGGGCATCAACGTTACAGTTTCGTTAATTACATATTGGATAGCAATATATCTTTTTTCGTTCAATATACTGTATGTTCAATATCTGCTGCTGTTGTTCGACATAATTTACCTGCTGGTAAGAGCGCGCATCGACAAGCAGAAGATGCTTGTGTGGACAACGCTGTTCATCGTTGTATCGACAATGTTCTTTCATTCGTGCAACTATGTGTTCAACAATGTGATGAAGCCCCACCAGAAGGTACGAATAGAGGTGTTGCTGGGATTGAAAGAGGACCTTGCCGGTGCCGGTTACAATGTGCATCAGTCGAAAATTGCGATAGGCTCGGGAGGATTTTTCGGGAAAGGCTTTCTTAACGGCACTCAGACTAAACTTAAATATGTTCCCGAGCAGGACACAGATTTTATATTCTGCACCATAGGCGAGGAACAAGGCTTTGTCGGCTCTACATTTGTGCTTGTGGTGTTTATAATATTCGTATTAAGACTGCTGATGCTTGCCGAACGGCAGAATGATACATTCGGACGAGTCTATGGTTATTCGCTTGTCTCGATATTCTTTTTTCACTTTTTCATAAACATAGGAATGGTGCTGGGAATTACCCCGGTAATTGGAATTCCTCTGCCGTTTTTCAGCTACGGCGGCTCCTCGTTTTTAGGATTCTCTATTCTCTTGTTCAGTTTCCTGAGAATAGATGCCGACCGCGACCGCAGACTTTAATACCCACATCCGTTACCCCGTTTACGGGAGTGTCCATAAGATGGGTAACTTTAAAAATTGCTGTATCGCCTGGTTCTACGCTATACACCCCCGCAGCATGAGAAGTTTGATACAACAGTCCCACACTCGAGCCTTGTTGCCGTCCCAATGAATCAAATATTTCACAGCATATAGTATCGGCCCGACAAACGTCAGCGACCGTATATTCTACACGCAACCATAGTTCGCGTACAGGATAGGCCGAGGAACATCTCAACTGCACCGCAGCATCATGGTCGGCGCCATCGGAGGAATTAAAATATTCATACTCCAATGTATCTGTCGCGTACCACTCGCCTTGCAGCTCACGAAAAGCATGCAGCCTGACATCTTCGCAGGCTGCAAGCAGCAATAAAAGCCCAACGAGAATGCTACTCGGGCTTAGAATTCTCCTTTTTTTTACCTTTTTTATTATTGTCATTGCGATATTCGCGATTACTACTGTTGCGCTTACGCTTTTTGTTACGCGACGCATTATCGAAACGGTCAATATTACTCTGCTCGAGAAGGTCGGCCGAATGTTTGCTGTTGCGCATTGCATCATCCTCGAGCAACGATTCAGGCTTTTCGCCTCGTTTATTCATTTCTATAATCTGCTTCGCACGACGCGCGGTTATTGTCTTAAGATTGGCAGGAATGCGTTTGTCGCTCGAATAGGTAAGCTCACCCTTGAGAATATCGGCCTTGAAGAAGTAATATGTACCCTCGACAGTCTCAAGCTCAATATCGCGTTGAGGCAAGCGCTTGGATGCCTCGACGTAAGCATCAACCTCGTAATTGAGACAGCATTTAAGTTTCGCGCACTGTCCGGCAAGTTTCTGAGGATTAAGAGAAATATCCTGAAACCTTGCAGCGAGCGTCGATACTGAAACAAAATTTGTTGTAAAGGTTGCACAGCAAAGTTCGCGTCCGCAAGGGCCTATTCCGCCAATGCGTCCCGCCTCTTGACGCGCACCAATCTGCTTCATCTCTATCTTAACCTTAAAAACGTCGGCAAGCACCTTTATAAGCTGACGAAAATCGACGCGATTGTCGGCAATATAATAGAAGATAGCTTTATTCCCATCACCCTGATACTCAACGTCGCCAATCTTCATATCCAGATTAAGGTCTTTTGCTATCTGACGCGAACGTATCATTGTATCGTGCTCTTTGGCCTTGGCCTCTTCGTATTTTTCCATATCCACAGGCTTCGCCTTGCGATAGACGCGCTTAAGCTCCGACTCGGGTGTGAGCCTTGCTTTTTTCAACTGCAAAAGCACCAAACGTCCGGTAAGCGTCACACGCCCAATATCGTGTCCGGGATTAGCCTCGACTGCAACAATGTCACCTTTGACAAGAGGCAATTTGTTTGAATTGCGAAAATACCCTTTACGGGTATTTTTAAACTGCACCTCTACAATATCCGTATCCTCGGCATTTCCCGGGACATCTGCCAACCAGTCGAATGTATTTAGCGGAGCATCCATGGCACCGCAACCCTCGCAGCAAATACCCGAACACCCATTTTGTTCTTTATATTTTAGCTTTTCATCCATAAATTATCTATTCTTTATCCATACAATCATCCTCAACGCCATGTCGAAGAAAATCATCTTGGCATTTACATTCTGTTCTACATGTTTCTGAGCATCGGAAATCTCTTCTACAATTCCGAAGATGTTATTCTCATTTACAAAAGGTGAAAAATTCACCGAAAAATTGCGTTCTTCGGGAGAAAGATAGAGCATTTCGTTACGTCCGAAGTTCATTATGAAATTTTCACGTATCATACGCTGACAATATTCGAGCATACCCTTCTGGCGTTCGCGGCCCAATGCTGCAACCTGCTCGCTCCATCGTTTCATAGCTTGAATATCGCGTCGGTAGGCCATGCGCATGAGTGTCACGAAAAGTTCAAGGTACATTTTTTTGTCATTATCCACCCTGAGCATCGACTCGGCCTTCTCCCAATCGCCCCCACTCTGTTGGGCAATGCTGCGGGCAGTGTCGCCGTCGAGAGCGTAACGACGCTGCAATTCTGCGGAAATATCGTCGCCGGCTATGCGCGGAATTTCTATACGTTGCGTGCGGCTGAGGATGGTGGGGAGAATATGTTCGGTACTCTCGGCCACAAGCAGGAAAAGGGTCTCGGCGGGTGGCTCTTCGAGAATCTTCAGAAGCTTGTTCGAACAGGCCTCTTTCATCTTCTCGGGCAACCATATTATCACAATTTTCCAGCCACCCTCGCGTGACTTCAACGACAGTTTGCGCAGAATCTCGCTACTCTCTTTTTCGTAAATCATAGGCTGCTGATTCTCCACGTCGAGCATCGTCAGCCAATCGGAGTAACTGAAATATGGTTCTTTTAAGAAAATCTCGCGCCACTCGCCTATATAATCGTCGCTGACAGGGGCACTATCCGACGAAGAGCCTTTCTTTTTCTTCACGGGAAAAACAAAGTGCAGGTCCGAGTGAACAAGCTTGTCCATCTTTACGCACGCAGGGCAGCAACCGCACGCATCGCCGTTGCGTCTGTCGCGACAAAGGATGTAATGGGCAAGAGCAACAGCAATCGGTAGCTTGCCGTTACCCGACGAGCCTGTCAGCAACAATGCGTGCGCCAGACGATTCTCATCGACCATGCGGCAAAGTTGCGCCACTATACTCTTTTGACCTATTATATCCTTAAAATACATATTAGTATATTGCCTTCAAAGTTTTATACACGCTGTCTGCTGCATTTATTGTATAAAAATGCAGATTGGGTACTCCATGCTCAATAAGTTCCCGACACTGCTTGACGCACCATTCGTAACCGACAACCGCTGCATCGGCGTCACTTTTGCACTTTAATAGTTCGGCAGTAAGCTCGCCGGGAAGATCGGTGTTAAACGTCTTTGGCAGAATATTTATTTGCGACATTCGATGTATGGGCTTTATTCCCGGAATTATGGGAACATTTATACCCATTTCGCGCGCACGACGCACAAATTCGAAATATTTCTCATTATCGAAGAACATTTGGGTAACAGCATACTCGGCACCATTATCAACCTTTTTTTTGAGCCAATAGAGGTCTGTTTCGAGGTTGGGAGCCTCTATATGTTTCTCGGGGTAACATGCTACTCCGTAAGAGAATGCCTCTCCACGCTCGCGTATGGGCGTTCCGTCTATAAAATATCCCTCGTTGTAACGATTGACCTGCTCTTGCAACTGCACAGTGTGGTCGTAACCTCCCAACGTAGGAGTAAAGGCCTTTTCGTCCTTGGCCTTGTCGCCACGCAGAAGCAAAAGGTCGGTTATTCCCGAAAGTTGCAGGTCTATAAGCACATACTCTGTCTCCTCGGGAGTAAAGCCATTACACAAAATATGCGGAACAACGGGAATATTGTAACGGTGCTTTATGGCCGTTGCAACCGCCACCGTTCCCGGACGACGACGTACAGCACTGCGTTTGAACATTCCGTTGCCCACGTCAGTATAAACATACTCACTATGGTGCGTGGTAATATTTATATATTTAGGGTCAAATTCGCTTATAAGGTCAATAGACTCGAATAGTTTGGTAAGCCCCACGCCCTTAACGGGTGGCAACACCTCTATCGAAAAGACCGTCTTTTCAGAAGAATTGATACAATCTGTTATTTTCATTTCTAATTTTAAAAGTACGCCTATCTGCCGGCAGCAACTATTACTCTAAATTTAACTCTTACAAAAGAGCGCATGTAACGGAGATTTATTTTCTAACGCAACAACCACGCCCTATGTTAGTTTGCAAATATAATATTTAGAAACGAAAATACGAAAAACAAAAGCCACAAAGAGCCCCGCAAATTTAATATTGCGGGGCTCTTTGTTAGCAAATTATAGTATATTAATCGTCTATACCTTTAATATTTAATTTTTTATCGAACACAAGCTCCAATTTATTAGATAATTTAACCTCGTAATTACCACGCTTGCGCTCTATTTCAACTATCTGCGTATCGGAAAAATTCTTTTTCACGTAAACATTTATAGCATCGGGAATAATCGCTCGAGGAACAGAGGTGTAACGGCAATCAACCTCAATCCACTCGCCGCTGCGACCAAATTCCACTTTAGCACCATCGGCAAATACAATCTCGTAATTGCGATCGAAAAAATCACGATCCTCTTTTATGTAAGATATTTTGCTCGACGCAAAATGAGTGTTTATAAATTGCTGCGCCTTTACAGGCAATGCGTCTTTTGTAATCACGCGGTCATTATCCGCCTTTGCTGTAATAACACCCAACGAAAATACTGCAAGAATTATAACCAAAATCTTTTTCATACTCTGTAATTTTACTATGTTAAACATTCATTTATTATCTTTTCTGTCACAAAGTACATACACAATTCTGAAATAAATTTGAAATTCCACAATATTTTCAAAAAAAATCAATTAATCGTGCAATCCTCGTCCACGAAGATATTGCAACAGATAGGCAGGATTGTCCGTCTGAATGATTCTTGCGCCCAATTTATCTATAAGATAGCCATAATTGCCATCAGCATCCTTTAACGCAGCCTCGTCGTCGTGACCACCGTTGAGCGACGGCCACAAAGAGTTGTACCACAAAAGAGTTTTTTTAAACAACATCTTTTTCATCTTTTTGGGCATACGACTCGCGGGGTCCGAGTAGCAAAGCTCGAATGCCGCCGGACGCATCTCTTTCATATAATCCTTTACAAAAGCCTCGGCACCACTCTTGTCAATAGTAACGATGGGCATATATATTACCTTGTCAAGATATTGCGAAAATTCCTTTCTTAATTTCTCGACAGGCGCACCACCCTTCATTATGACAATATTCGCAGTCCCCGTTCGCTCAAGAACATCATAAACCTCGGGGAAGATAGAATAGGCCTTATCCAGATTAACCATTATTTTATTTTTGGCCACAAGCATAGCCTCTTCCAACGTCGGGACAGTATGTTCCGTAAGGTTGCCATCCTTATCCTTCAAACGAAGGCTCTTTATCTGCGCCAAAGTAAGATTAGCCACCTTCCCCTTACCATTAGTTGTACGATCGACAGTATTATCGTGCATAAGCACCAAATGACCATCTTTTGTCTTTCTAACATCAATCTCCACCGCATCAATTTTCATCACAATAGCACTGTCGATGGCAGCCAAAGAATTTTCGGGCGCACTGCGCCAATTTCCGCGATGCGACACAACAAGTACCTTTTTCAGACGCGGATTAAGAAAATCCTCTCTTAGCAACTGAGCCCTATGCTGCGCAAAAAGCACAGACGAGCAGAAGCAATAGAGCAAAATAAGCACATATATTTTCTTCATCATTCAGTTCTTTAAAACGTTAAACTCTAAATTATCAGACAGACACATCAATAAAAAATAGTGCGAGTCTTTTTATGACTCGCACTATTACTATTTAGTCAAACTTATGTTGCTATTATTTCGCGGGAGCGATGATTACGCGACGGTTCAACTGAATGGGTTTCTCAACATCAACACCACCCTTACCTGCAACGATAAGCTGGCTTTCGGGAACACCCATTTCTACAAGTTTAGCAGCAACTGCCTTAGCACGAGCCTCAGACAATGTCTGGTTGTAAGCAGCAGAACCTGTTGCGCTGTCAGCATAACCTGTTACTGTAAGTTTCACACCTGTCTCTTTAGCAGCGTTAGCCAAAGCCTTGAGGTTAAGAATCTCCTTCTTAGAATCAATCTTAGAAGAGTTGATTGCAAAGAATACAGACTGAGCAGCATCAAACATCTCAACATCTTTGGGAGCATTCTGACACTTAGCGAGAGCAGCCTTAGCAGCAGCAAGCTGTGACTTCAACTGTGCATTCTCGCTCTCTTTTGCCTGTAACTGAGCGTTGAGAGCAGCAAGAGCAGCAGCGTTAGCAGCCATGATTGCGTCTACATCAGGAGTATTCTCCCAACCGGTCTTGTTGAATTTGTAAGTAACACCGGCTGTAGCTGCAAAAATCATGTCATAACCGTTTCTTTCGGGAATATAACCTGCGAAACCACCTTTAGCAGCAGTAGCTGAAAGCTCAAGGTTGATTGCCCAATGTTTAGCTACGCGGAAAGTATTCAAGATACCGGCGTTAGCTGTCAAAGAACCATGTTTGCCGTTGCCGTTTGCACCATCAACATCCAAGTTTGCAGCATAACCAAGACCCATGTAAGGAATTACATTCCAAACGCGTTTCTCGTTGTAACCGCAGAGCATATTGCTGAGGTTGAACATAGCGTCAGCGTGTACATTGTAGAAGCTGAATTTGTCAGCATCCTCGAAAGGTTTAAGTTCGTAACCATTGTAAGCTACTCTCCAACCAAAACCGGGAGTGTGCCATTTACCTACATAAGCAGAGATTGCTGCTGTTCCGTGGTCGAACATGCTCTCGCCGTTAGTTGCAACACCGTTGAACAACTGATAACCGCCGTTCGCACTGATAAACCAATTACTCCAGAAGCCGTTAGTAATAACGCTCTTCTTCAAAGTAGGAACTACGACTTCGCTAGTAACAGTCTCCTGTGCAAAAGAAACCATTGCAATGCCGGCAAAAGCCAGCGCCATCATAAATTTTTTCATACTTTTTGCTATTAATTAGACACTAAAAATTTCCTAAACCTAATTTTTTACAAAAACAGTCTTTTCACTATAACGTTTGCAGCGAAAAAAAGTTTCTGTCACCACCCAAACACCTATAAAACAACATTTTTGCTTATGGGCGCAATTGTAGTTGTGCAAAATTACAAAAAAAAAATTAACGTTATAAATTTCAGAAAAGCAAACTTATACCTTTAACAATTATTAACCATTCACTTAATTTGCATCACTTTGCAAAATAGCGCATAATTTCGTTGTCCGACTGTACATATATTATAGTCTTTCCATCGGGCGTACGTCCATGAATGGAACATTTAAACAAATTGCTTATCAAAGAATTCATTTCGTCATTAGTAAGCACCTGTCCTACAACGACAGCCACCTGTTTGGCCATTGTCAGCGCAAGCGTATCAAACATTTTTTCGCCAACATCGCACGTTGCATCCATCACCGAGTGCAGAATATCCATTAAAAGAGTTACAGGATTAAGCCCGTCAATGCCGGCCGGCACTCCCTGTATAGCGTAGCTCGAGCCACCGAGCGAAGATAATTCAAAGCCCAGATAAGATAGTTGCTCCATTATACTTTCGAGAGCAACACCTTCATTGACAGTAAGGTCCACACGCTCGGGGAAGAGCACACGTTGTATATTCCCTTTACGTTCATCAAGTTGTTTCCTATACTCATCGTAAAGCACCCTTATGTGCGCACGACGCTGATGCACCCACATAAGCCCCGACTTTACAGGAATAAGAATGTATTGCCCCTTATATTGGGAAATAGGAAGATACTCCTCATTTACCTCCTTTGTAACCTCGACGGTCGGTTTTTCAAGCCCACCACTTTGCTCGTTCACTTCGGGCAAAGGCTCTGACGAGGAATCAACGCCCATATACTTTTTATCTATGCCCAACCCCTCATAAAAAGTCTCCCACGGCATCTCCTTTTTCATATATTCGCGCGAAGATGGAGTATTAAAAGGATTATAATTGGGGTTATACGAAACTTTTGGTGCCGAAACAGCTTTACTATTATCCTCGAATACCGGAATTTCGGGAATATCGCCCATTTCAAAATCGAGGCCGGGAACCGCGTTGAAACGTCCCAAAGATTCACGCACGGCAGCCGAGAGTATTTTCCAAATATTCTGTTCATCCTCGAATTTTATCTCGGTCTTTGTTGGATGAATATTTACATCTATCTTTTCCGGGGCAACCTCGAGACACACAAAGAAAGGAATCATTTCTCCGGCAGGAATCAGTTGACTGTAAGCCTCGAGGATAGCCTTTGCAAAATAGGGGTGACGCATATATCTGCCATTGACAAAGAAATATTGCAACGCTCCCTTCTTGCGAGCACTTTCGGGCGTACCTACAAAGCCCGAAATATTTATCATGGAACTTTTCACAGAAACCTCTATCAGTTGCGAGTTTACTTTCTTTCCAAAAAGATTGGAAACCCTTTTGCGGAAAGAGGATACAGGCAACGAAATAATCTCAACATCATTGTTGAACAACGTAAATTCAACATCACAATTAACAAGAGCCACACGTTCGAACTCTGTTATTATATTGTTAAGCTCTGTTTGTGTAGTCTTTAAAAATTTGCGACGCGCCGGAATATTGTAAAAGAGATTCTTAACCTTAAAATTACTACCGACAGGAGCCGCCACAGGCTCTTGTTCCTCGAGATGCGAGCCCGAAATAACCACTTTCGTGCCAAGCTCATCATCGGAGCGGCGCGTAACAAGCTCAACCTGAGCAACAGCGGCAATAGAGGCTAAAGCCTCGCCACGGAACCCCATAGTAGACAAAGAGAATAAATCCTCGGCTTTTTTTATTTTGGAAGTTGCGTGACGTTCAAAAGCCAGACGCGCATCAGTCTCGGACATACCCGCGCCATCATCTATCACCTGAATAGAAGTGCGACCGCCATCGACCACAAGCACCTTTATTTTTGCAGCACCCGCATCGACAGCATTCTCCATAAGCTCCTTAACAACCGAGGCCGGACGCTGCACAACCTCGCCGGCTGCAATCTGATTGGCCACCGAATCGGGCAATAAACTTATTACATCTTTCATACTGACTATTTTCTACAAAGCCTATATGCCATTAACAACAAAAAGATATTTAAAATGTCCAACTGCCCGTAAGCAGATAATGCAACAGAAACAAGCTTGCAATCAGCGCCACCACTATTGCACGGGTAGACAAACGTTGCCCCTGTTCCTTGCGACGTTTCAAGTGAGTAGTCTCTTTCGCAAAAGCCCCACGCAGTTTCTCTTCGTAACTGCGCTCTTCGGGTGGAAGAAGCCCCAGGTCGCGTTTGGCATTTTCCTCAATCTTACGCAATTTCTCTTTGCGCTCATCAACATAAATGTAATTATGGTTGAAGCGTCGAGGCTCAGGCATTTTGAAATATCCCATCGCGTTTCTCTTTTATTTATTATCCTTTTTGAACCTATCAAGCGTGGGCAAAGGGATAGAGCTGCGCTTAATCTTTTTAAGTTCCTGACCCTTGTGTTTGCCTCGCCAATGAAAAATATCATCCTTGTCCACCGGTCGAATATAATCGAACCACACAAAATTCTCAAGGTACCTATCTTTGGCCGGAATTTGGCTCATTGGGTAAAATACCCCGTTCGACTTTGTGGGAATTACCAATTTATGCATTTTGCCATCCTTCATTGTCCCCACAAGTTTGCCGGCAACAGTAGTATTCATGCCCAGCATAGTACTATCATCATCAAGCGGGAAATAGACTATATTCACCCCGCCAATAACCTGCATTTCGCTTAGTTTTTTATCTCTGAAGATAAACTTCATCTCCTTGCCGTTTATTTGATTATATTCATCCTCGCCCATCTTTTCTGCATACAAAGATTGATTAATCACATGCACATAGTCGATAAAACTGCTGTCCATATACATTTTTATCTCCTCGCCGACAAGTTGCTGACCATTGTGCCACAGAATAGGATTATCATACATTGTCATACAAGAGTCGCGCGAGTCGAAAATAAGCGAATCGCACACAGCCTGAATATCTGTTCTGTAAGCACGCACTTTGTTATATGCCCTCATCTGACGATACATAGAGTCGCTCTTAGCATCAAGCGTAACCATCCAAATGGTATCTGCGTGTAAATAGAGTGAATCGCCCTGAGAGTAATCAACGGCTAAGGCTGTGCCTGTTATATAAACAGAGTCCTTGAAATTGTTGAAATATCCATATTCACCGGCAAGCAGATTTTTATTCACCGTATCGTTCATCACTATATTGCCAAAGGCTTCGCTTATGCCCGTAATTTCATCGTTCAGAAGAGAGTCGGCGGTAATGTCTCTGTTGCCGTTGGTAACGACCGACCTGTCGAGCAACGTTGCCTGACGCAGACGAGTATCGTAATATCCAAGTTCGGAATATATTTTACTCTGCCCGCTGAGCACCCGCGTGGGACCGACAATCTTCGCCATTTTCGTTCCTGTATTGTAGTGCAGCGTGTCGGAACTCATTATAAATTGCGGATTCTGAAGATCGACATTGTATCTGAAGACAGCCTCTTTGGTAACAGTGTTATATTCACCCCACTCCGACTCGAGAGTACTTTCATCATCATACAAAGCACCGCCGTCAAAGTAGTAGCCGAGATTAAGAGTGCGATTGTAGTCCAGGCTATCCGTTTCCAATATAGAGGTTTTATCTTCGAGACGAACATTGTTACGTACACGAGCGAGATTGGCGTCACCATCATAGTCAAGATAATCGCCATAAAGGAACAATGTGTCACCCTGCTCCATACGAACATTGCCAAAGGCCTTAAGAGCATTTTTGCGATTGTAAAAATAGGCACTGTCACAATACATATACATACTGTCGTGACGGAACGTAACATCGCCTATCAAGACCCAAACATCCGGATTTATCTGTTTGTTGTATTTTGTAACATCCGCATGCAACAAATGCACATAATTTCTTCTTACTTTTGTCGTATCGGCCGAAGAGGATTGCGACGGCTGCAACACTCTTGCGTCAAGCCCCACAGTCACCATCGGTAATGCCAATATAAGAAGTATCAAATATTTAAGTTTCGCCATTTTAAAAGAGAAGTTCCTGATTATTATTCAAGTAACTGATTTTCCTCTACACGCACAAAAAAAGCAACTACTTACTTTCGTCGTAAAAATTCCAATTGGGGTAAAGAAAATCGCAGTTGCGATTTTCTTTATTAATACGCACATATGTATTTTTTTGTTTCTCCTTTATCCATTTACTTACTTTTTCCTCGCCCATTTTTGCCGAGTAAAGTTGTTTAAGATAGTCATAATCGTCACGCATATTAGCCTTATGTCCATCGATACGACTCTTCAACTTAACAATTGCACAAACAGTACCATCGCGTTGCTCCATGATAAAAGGCTTGGAAACCTCTCCCACTTTCATTTTTTCCACAGCAGCAGCAACCTCGACAGGCAGATTCTGAAGCTCGAACTTAGAGTTTGACATTCCCTGGTCGCTGTAGAACATCACACCGTTGTTATTGCGAGTATCCTTATCGTGAGAAATCTGCGAAGCACCATCTTCGAAAGAAAAAAGACCGTTAGCAATATCATCTTTTATCGAGTCGAGACGTGCAAGCATAGTCATAATACTATTTTCCGACACCTGAGGTTTACGCAATATATGACGAACCTTTACCCTGTCACCGCGTTTCTCTACAAGCTGAATTATATGAAAGCCAAACTCCGTTTCTACAATTTTAGAAACCTTGTTCGGGTCGGTAAGATTAAAAGCTACTGCCGAAAATTCGGGTGCCCATTCACCCCTGCCGCTAAAAGGAAGTTCACCGCCCAAACGCGCCGAGCCTTTATCCTCGGAATAAAGCAGAGCAAGTGTCGAAAAAGAAGTTTCGCCGCTATTTATACGTTCGGCATATTCGCGAAGCTCACTTTTTACACGTTCAACCTCTTCAATCTCAATCTCGGGTTTCTGAGTAATAATCTGCACCTCAACCTGTGAAGGGATATAAGGAATACTATCCTCGGGAAGAGCATTGTAGAACTTACGAACAAGAGCCGGAGAAACTTTTATATCCCCTATTATATTCCTGCGTACAGACTCGGTAAGCATCATATTCTCTACATATTCGTAATACATTTCTCGTATCTGGGAATATGACTTTCCAAGATACTCCTCCAACTTTTCTTTTGAACCGGCACGAGCAATATTATTTTCCATTATCCTATCAACCTCTTTCATCACATCCATTTCGCTGACATTGACACTGTCAAGCCCTGCTTGATGTATGAATAATTGTTGAACAGCCAGGTCCTCACCAACCACACAATAAGGGTCGCCCTCGAATTTTTTATTCTCTTGTACCCAAAAATCTATTGCAGCCTCAATATCCGAACGCAATATAGCCTTATCACCAACGACCCATTCAACCCGGTCGATAACATTTTCCTGTGCCGACGATAAAGTGATAAAGCAGCAACAGAGTGCTGCCATCATCCATTTACCAAACAAAATATTAAAATTCATCCTTTTTCAGTTTATTGCAATTTCCGGCAACCCCTAGAATCATTATTCGGAAGTTTGCCCGTTATTATAAAAAATCACATCTCCACTTTTCAACGCCTTATCATATATATCGCGTTTAACCCTTTGCAGAAACTCGGCTTTACGCGAATTCACCAACAACTCTTTTATCTCATTCTCGGCAAGGTCAAGAGGCTTAAACCCACCGACAGGCAGATAGTCTGTCACATTTATCAAATACACAGATGCCGAGTCGCTAAATTCAACCATTTTCTTTTCGGACACCTTACGATGTAATTCATCCTCGCCCAACGACACTTTTGGGGCAATTACCGAAACAGACGTCCATGTATCGTAAAAATACTCATACGCCTGAGCATTGGTAAGGGTATATTTCTCCAATTTCTCCAACTCCTCGGGGTCTGAACTTTTGCACCAACGGCGCACGGCATCCAATTTTGGTGCCTTTTTCGACACCTTAAGCAACAACCCTTTTATCATTGGTTCCTCCATCTTGAACATAGACTTATTGCTCTCATAAAAAGCCTCTATTTCGCCGGGAAGAATTTCTTTATCAAGTTGTTGAGTAACCAATCTCTCTTGATAGATATTCAACAGCAATGATTTTTTGTAATTATCTATCAAGCGAATAATATCCTTTGAAGAAGCGACGTTACGTTTCGCCTGATTATACAAAAGAATATCCTCGAGCCAATGTTCTATATATTTTTTTACAAATTCGGCACTATCCTTTATCATTCTGTCCGATGCAAGCATCTGCTCAACATCTTCTTGATACAAAAAATCCTCACCCACGCCTACCAAAGGAGTTTTTCCCCCATGGTCTATTTTGTTACCACACGACGTCCACACGAACATAGCAACAAGGAGCAAAAGTATCTGTTTCAGTTTCATACAGGCAAATATAGTGACTTTGACAGTAGCATCAATGATTATTAACTGTTTTTAAAATATCTTGATAAACTTCAACTTTATACTTTTTACGCAAACTTTTAAGCCACTCTTTTTCGAGATACTGTTGATAGTCACTCACAACAAAGCCGCTGACATCTTTGTAAGTCTCGGGTTTTTTCTTAAGAATTTTTCCGACAGTCCCGACCATTTTATAGCCTTTTTTCAAGCTGCCGCCTTTACCCTGTCCAAAAACCTCTTTATCGACCCACGCATTCTCACCAATGGCAAAAACACCTGCTTCGACCCTTATTGTACACACCGAGTCTTTTGTAAAATTAGTCTCGACAATATTTTTATACTCACTTATCGCTGCATTTTTAAGCAGGCTCTGAGCCTTACGCAACTCCTCATCGCTGTTGCAGTATATTACAGCACCACGAAAATGCGGAACATCGAATTTATATTTTTTCTTGTTCTTCTTAAAGAATTTCGCAAGCCCCTTTTCGTCAGCAGCAGCCTTTTGCCACACCTCGCGATTGCTTATTTCAAAAAAAAGAAGCCCCTCGCGATACTCACGCATCAGATTGCCAAATTCGGGATATTTTGTCTCGAGCAGACTATCTTCGTGCGCCAAAGCCTGTTCGGGAGTTGTACCGGGAGCCATTTGCTTGGCAAGCCGGTAACCCAATCTGTATCGCGCAACAGCCTTTACATTGCGTTTTTCGAGTATAGACATAATATTCGCACGATACTTTTGATACGAGCCGAAGGGACGATGCGAATAACGTTTGATTATATGATAGCCCGCCGGCGAAAGTACCGGATGCGAAAAGCCACCATCATTAAGAGCAAATGCCGCATCCTCGAATTCTTTGAACGCCTGCCCGCGAAGAATCTCGAATGTATCGACAGCAGTGTTCATATACTTTTTCACCACCGACTCGAAACTTGCACCCGCATTAAGCATCTGAAAAGCAGAATCTGCACGCGCCCTTGAAGCAGCTTTAACCTCGGCCGTTGCATCCTGACGCATAGGAAACATAATTTGGGACAATTTTATAAAACCATCCTTGCCGATAGTAGCAGAATCTTTGGCATACATTTTGTACGCCTCGCGCTCCATATAATCCTTGTCTATAAGATAATCCTCGGCGTGACGCGCACGGTCGGCCTTAAACTCCTCAATAAAAGAAGTTAACGTATCAATCCCCTGCGCCTTGGCCTCGGCAACCTTCAGTTTAAAATCAATGTACATAGGCAGATATTCCTTAGCCGCCTTTTCCTTGCCCGACAACGTTGCATTATTCTTGTTCAACGCATATTCAAATTCGGACCTTGTAACATCCTCGCCATTGACCTTCATCAACACCGGGTCGGCACCCTGCCCCATAATAGAGACAGAAGCAAGAAACATCAAACCTAATACACTGCCTTTTTTCATCCTTCAAAAAACTCTTATTCGGGACGACTGTAGTTGGGAGCCTCGCTTGTGATTGCAACATCATGAGGATGACTTTCGAGCACACCCGCATTTGTTATTCTCACAAATTTAGCATCGTGCAGACGCTCAATATCCGCAGCTCCGCAATACCCCATTCCCGAGCGCAAGCCACCTGCAAGCTGGTAGATTACCTCGAAAAGTGTTCCCTTATAAGGCACACGCGCAGCAATACCCTCGGGAACAAGTTTCTTCTTGTCAGCCTGGTCAGCCTGGAAATATCTGTCTTTCGAGCCATTTTCCATAGCCTCGAGCGAGCCCATGCCTCTGTACGACTTAAATTTTCTACCGTTGAAAATAATTGTATCACCGGGAGACTCCTCGGTACCCGCAACAAGCGAGCCAATCATCACCGAAGTTCCGCCGGCAGCCAAAGCCTTGACAATGTCACCCGAATAGCGCAAGCCTCCGTCAGCAATCAAAGGCACACCTGTACCCTCGAGAGCCTTGGCAACATCATATATAGCCGAAAGTTGAGGAACGCCGACACCCGCAACCACACGGGTAGTACAAATTGAACCCGGGCCGATGCCCACCTTCACAGCGTCAGCACCTGCGTCGGCCAACATTTTTGCAGCCTCGCCCGTTGCAACATTACCAACAACAACATCAATGCCGGGGAATTTGGCCTTTGCCTCTTTCAATTTCTGCACAACACCTGCCGAATGTCCGTGAGCGGTATCAATGATAATTGCATCCACGCCCGCCTCGACAAGAGCAGCGATACGATCCATTGCATCCATTGTAACACCAACGCCGGCAGCTACACGCAAACGCCCTTTGCTATCCTTGCAAGCCATAGGCTTATCCTGAGCCTTGGTAATATCCTTATATGTAATAAGACCCACAAGTTTGCCATTGGCATCAACCACAGGCAACTTTTCAATTTTATTTTCCTGAAGAATCTTTGTTGCAAGTTCCATATCAGTCTGCTGAGTAGTAACAACAAGATTCTCACTTGTCATAACCTCGGCAATGGGACGTTCCATGCACGACTCGAAACGAAGGTCACGGTTGGTAACAATACCCACCAATTTATTCTCGTCGTCCACCACGGGAATACCACCAATATGATACTCGGCCATAAGATCGAGCGCATCCTTTACGATGGCATTAACCGAAATTGTCACAGGGTCATATATCATGCCATTCTCGGCACGTTTCACAATAGCCACCTGATGAGCCTGCTCCTCGATAGACATATTCTTGTGAATAACACCGATACCTCCCTCACGAGCAATGGCAATTGCCATTTTCGCCTCGGTAACAGTATCCATTGCAGCAGTCACAAAAGGAACATTCAAAGTAATGTTTTTCGAGAACTTTGTCTTCAGGCTGACGTCCTTTGGAAGAACCTCAGAATATGCGGGAACAAGCAACAGGTCATCAAAAGTGAGACCATCCATCACGATTTTGTCAGTTATAAAATTCATAAAATATATTTTTTAATTTGCCATTTCTGAAATAAATTTAACACGTACGAGTCTGACCTCTTCTTCGCTATAATCAGCACCAAGCTCATTCATCGCAATATCCAGATTATCTGTGTCGGAATTCTTGAAATACGAATAAATATCTTCAAGATTCTCCTCGTCCATAATCTCTTCGAGGAAATAATCTATATTGAGTTTTGTACCCGAATATACAATTGCCTCAATTTCGTCGAGTAGCTCCTCGAACTCTACACCCTTGCTTATTGCAAGGTCGTCCAACGCAACCTTGCGGTCGATTGCCTGTATGATGCTGACCTTTATCTTGGACTTATTCACCACCGTGCGCACGCGGAAGTCATCGGGACGCACAATCTCATTCTCTTCGCAGTGACGTCTGATAAGTGCGCAGAATTCCTCGCCGTATCGTTTGGCCTTTCCGGCCCCGACACCCGTAATATTCTGCAATTCCTCTATTTTCACAGGATAGGTCGTAGCCATTGCCTCGAGCGACGGATCCTGGAATATAACATACGGAGGAAGTTCAAGCTGCTTAGCAATCTTCTTGCGCAGATTCTTAAGCATTGCATAAAGTTCGGGGTCTACGGCAAAAGTGCCACCGCCGCGCATCACAGTCTCCTCTTCCTCGAAGTTTTTATCCTCCACAATCTTGAAAGAGCAAGGTTTTTCAAGAAAAGCACGACCTTCGTCAGTCACTTTCAAAAGACCGTAATTTTCAACATCCTTGCTTATATAACCGGCAATAACAGCCTGACGGATAACAGCGTTCCATCTTTTTACATCATCGTCGCTACCGGCGCCGAAACACTCAAGCTCCTCGTGCTTGTGCGACAGCACATCGCTTGTTTCCTTACCTACAATAACATCAACCACATGCTCGGCCTTGAAATTCTCTTTCACGGCAATAACAGTCTCTATAAGCATTTCGAGCATATCCTTTGCCTCGACCTGTTTTTTAGGATTGATACAGTTGTCGCAATTTCCACAATTTTCAACCTCGTATGCCTCGCCGAAATAGTGCAACAACAGTTTACGGCGACAAACAGACGACTCGGCGTATGCAGTAGTCTCGCGCAAAAGCTGTCGGCCAATATCCTGCTCGGCAAGAGGCTTGCCCTCGAGGAATTTCTCGAGTTTCTGCAAATCTTTATTATTGTAGAATGCTATACAGCGTCCCTCGCCACCGTCGCGACCGGCGCGTCCCGTCTCTTGATAATAACCTTCGAGACTTTTGGGAATATCATAGTGTATCACGTATCTGACGTCAGGCTTGTCAATTCCCATTCCAAAAGCAATGGTAGCCACAATAACGTCAATTTTCTCCATTATAAAGTCATCCTGAGTCTGCGACCTCATCACCGAGTCCATGCCTGCATGATAAGCCTTAGCCTGAATATCGTTAGCTTGCAAAATTTCGGCAAGTTCCTCTACTTTTTTACGGCTCAAGCAATATATAATACCCGACTTTCCTTGGTTCATCTTTATGAACTTAATAACATCCTTATCGACATTTTTAGTCTTTGGACGAACCTCGTAGTACAGATTGGGACGGTTAAACGACGACTTAAAATCTTTAGCCTTCTGAATACCGAGACTCTTTTTAATATCGTCACGCACCTTTTTTGTGGCAGTAGCCGTCAAAGCGATTACCGGCGCACTGCCTATTTCATTTATAATGGGACGAATGCGTCTATATTCCGGGCGGAAGTCGTGTCCCCACTCCGAAATACAATGTGCCTCATCCACCGCATAGAATGATATTTTTATCGTCTTAAGAAACTCCACATTCTCCTCTTTTGTCAAGGACTCGGGAGCTACATACAAAAGTTTAGTCTTACCTGAAAGGATGTCGGCTTTAACATCTTCTATTGCTTGTTTGGTCAATGAAGAGTTAAGAAAATGCGCCACGCCATCCACCTCATTCAAGTTTCTTATAGCGTCCACTTGATTTTTCATCAAGGCAATCAACGGAGAGATGACTATGGCTGTACCGTCCATAATTAGTGATGGAAGTTGGTAACACAAAGACTTGCCGCCACCTGTCGGCATAAGCACAAAAGTGTCTTTGCCGTCAAGCAAATTCTTAATGACAGCCTCTTGATCCCCCTTAAATGCGTCGAAACCGAAATTCCTTTTTAGAACTTCAAGTAAATTGTACTTTTTACTCATTTCGCTATATATGGCAATGTTTGGAATTACAAAAATAGAGCAAGTTGGTGAAAATTAATTTTCATTAGCAACGAACATAGCCTATGTTTGCAATATTATATGACAAAGTTATAAAACAAGTAAGCAAAAGAGCAAATTTTTCCGAACATTTTTTCATACAAAATTGTAAATTTGAGAATCACTTTTTACAAAAAGCCATTTTCACAATTTTCTTATCCGAAAAAAAACATTTCAACTACCGCAAATACAACCATTTACCAACAAAAATGCCCAACCGGATATAGCGGTTGGGCATTTTTGTCAATTTTGGAAACCCGAAGGGTCACACTTTGCAAACTGTGTACTTGCATACTCTTTTGTTATGTGACAACTTTTTTCGGTCATCGACGGCATTTCGTACATCTTGTCCATCATCACCGACTCTACTATCGACCTTAGTCCGCGTGCACCCAATTTATATTCGAGAGCTTTATCGACTACATATTCGAGCGCATCATCATCGAAAATAAGTTCTATTCCGTCCATTTCCATAAGCTTTATATACTGCTTCACGATGGAATTTTTAGGCTCGGTGAGAATATTTCTTAAAGCTGCACGGTCGAGAGGCTTCAAGAATGTCAATATCGGCAAACGTCCCACAATCTCGGGAATGAGGCCGAAGGAGCGTAAATCTTGCGGAAGAATATATTGCATAATATTTTCCTTGTCCACATTCTTGTTATTCTGCACAGAATTGTAGCCGACGACATGAGTGTTCAACCTTTGTGCAATTTTTCTCTCTATTCCGTCGAATGCTCCGCCACATATAAATAATATATTGCGTGTGTTTACGGGAATCATCTTCTGTTCGGGGTGCTTGCGCCCGCCTTGCGGGGGAACATTCACAATGGAGCCCTCGAGCAATTTAAGAAGCCCCTGCTGGACACCCTCGCCGCTGACGTCGCGAGTTATTGAAGGATTGTCACCCTTGCGGGCAATCTTGTCAATCTCATCTATAAAGACAATACCCCTTTCGGCAGCCTCAACATCATAGTCGGCAGCCTGCAACAGACGTGTCAAAAGGCTTTCAATATCCTCGCCCACGTAGCCTGCCTCGGTAAGCACCGTAGCATCCACAATGGTAAAAGGCACCTTTAACAGTCGGGCAATGGTACGCGCCAACAGAGTCTTGCCCGTACCGGTGCTACCCACCATTATAATGTTGCTTTTCTCAATCTCAACATCGTCGCCACTATCATGTTGCATCAGGCGCTTATAGTGATTGTAGACCGAGACAGAAAGCACACGTTTGGCCTCATCCTGACCAATCACATAATTATCGAGAAAAGCCTTTATTTCCTTGGGTTTAGGAAGTTCTTTCAATTCAAAATCGGGCTTTGCAAGCAGATTCTCCTCGCGCAATATTTCGTGAGCCTGCTCTACACACTCCGTACAAATATAACCGTCTATGCCGCTTATGAGCATTCCGGCCTCATTTTCCGTCCTGCCGCAAAAACTGCACCTTCTTTTGGTTTTTTCAGCCATAGATTATTTCTTACGAACAAGCACCCTGTCTATCATTCCGTACTCCTTTGCCTCCTCGGCAGTCATCCAATAGTCGCGGTCGCTGTCGGCCCACACTTTGTCATAGGGCTGATGACTATGGTCGGCTATGATAGTATAGAGTTCTTTCTTCAACTTTTGAATTTCGCGCGCTGTAATTTCAATATCGCTTGCCTGTCCCTGTGCACCACCCATAGGCTGATGTATCATCACCCTGCTGTGCGTCAGAGCCGAACGTTTACCCTCGGCACCGGCTACAAGCAACACAGCAGCCATACTTGCAGCCATGCCCGTACATATTGTAGCAACATCGCTGCTGATATACTGCATTGTATCGTAAATACCCAAGCCTGCGCTTACCGACCCGCCGGGAGAGTTTATATATATTGAAATATCCTTGCCACTATCGACCGAGTCAAGGTAAAGCAGTTGCGCTTGCAGGGTATTTGCTGTGTAGTCGTCTATAGGAGTTCCCAAAAAGATGATTCTATCCATCATCAATCGCGAAAATACATCCATCTGAGTAACATTAAGCTGTCTCTCTTCGAGGATATAAGGATTAAGATACTGCGACTGTGCCTTAATAACATCGTCGAGCACCATGCTGTTTATACCCATATGCCCTGTGGCATATTTTCTAAAATCATCTTTCATCATAACCAATCATCAATTTAGGATTCTCTATATATTAATCGTTTTCAGATACTTTTTTGTTGAAGTCCTCAACAGAAATTTCCTCTTCAACGAGTGTAGCAGATTCTTTAATTACAGAGATAAGTTTAACATCGATTGCTCTGTTTACAAGCATTTCGCGTGTCTTGTCCTGCTTGAGCATCTCTTTTGCGTAGTTCTCGAGAAGTTCGTCGGGTACATTGCCCATTCCGTACTGTGCAAACTGCGCACGTGTAGCCTCTTTCGCTGCGCCAAGAATGTCATTCTCGTCAATCTTGATGCCTGCCTTCTTAACCAACTGTTCTTTGATGAGGTGCCATGAAAGTTCTGTAAGGCTTTTCTGGAAAGTCTCGTCGTCGATGGTTGCATTCTCGTCGGCACGGTTGGCCATCATAAGCTCGCGGAGAATCTCCTCGTTGAACTCCATCTTGCCTACACGGTTCATCAAATATGTGCGAGCGTCGAGCATCATCTTATAGTCGCTCTCAACCTCGAATTGCGAAGCGATATTCTCTTTGATTTTTGCGCGGAACTCTTCCTCTGTCTTAACAACATCCTTTCCGAAAGCAGCATCAAATACATTCTGATTAAGTTCGCTGGCAACGAAACGTGTAATCTCTGTCACTGTGAAGTTAAAGTCACCTGTAACCTCGGCAACCTTCTCTTTCTCAACTTTCAAGAGTGAAGAAAGTTCTGCAGCATTGCCATCGTATGCAACATTGGGGTTAAATGTAATAACATCGCCCACTTTCTTACCATCGAAAAGAGCTTTCTGTTCGTCATTTTTCATGTACGAAGGCATCATGACAGCATCCTTAACCTCGATACCCCCCTCGGCAACCTCGGCAATAGAGCCTTTAATCATGTCGCCATTCTCGTAGGCCTCAACCTGCTTGTACTCGCCGCAACGCTGTGCATAGGCCTTAACCTGACCCTCGATCATTTCGTCTGTGGGCTGTATTCTGTAATATGCAATATTATCGTCCTTTGTAAGTGTAGCATCAAACTGAGGAGCAAGCGCAATGCGGAATTCAAAATCAAAGTCTGTACCGTTTGCAAGGTCTATTGTACTCTGCTGCTCTGCATCGGGCAAAGGCTCGCCCAACATATCCACATTATTTTCCTTAATATACTCGAAAATCTTAGTCTGCAACAATTTGTTAATCTCCTCGGCCTTAACAGATGTACCATACTGTTTTTTTATCAAGCCCATAGGCACCATTCCGGGACGGAAGCCGGGAATATTGGCTTTCTGTTTGATGTTTTTAAGTGTTTTTTCTACCAATGCAGCGTAGTCTGCCTCTTGTACACTAACAACCAAGCGGGCGCTCGTAGCGTCCTGATTTTTCAATGTAAAATTCATATAATCAATTATTATTTAAAATTCTTCGCTAAAATAGAACTGCAAAATTACGACATATTAAGCATATTTTCAAAAAAAATGCCGTTTTTTGCTTATTCGACAAGAGTTTTTATGTTTATTCTGCAGCAAAAATAGCAAAATACAGGCATTATCATTCATTTTCGCACAACGATTGCCTGCACAAAAAACCGGACGTAACATCAATTACATCCGGCCTATAATCATAAAAATAGAGTTTTAAAGACTCACTGCTCTTGCATCATCCTCTTGAAATACTTTCTTGCGCAGTTCGAAAGTGCTGCCAAGGTATTTTTCTCGCACGACAGGATTTTCGGCAAGAACCTCGGGTGTACCCTCGAACAGGATACGTCCCTCGAACAACAGATAGGCTCTGTCGGTGATACTCAGCGTCTCTTGAACATTGTGGTCGGTGATGAGAATACCTATATTCTTATCCTTTAATTTCCACACAATATACTGAATATCCTCGACGGCAATAGGGTCCACGCCTGCAAAAGGCTCGTCGAGCATGATGAATTTCGGGTCGATTGCCAGACAGCGTGCAATTTCGGTACGTCGGCGTTCGCCACCCGATAGACGGTCGCCAAGATTCTTGCGCACCTTTTCGAGACGAAACTCTTTTATAAGGCTCTCGAGTTTCTCGCGCTGATACTCCTTAGGCTTATTGGTAAGTTCGAGTACCGACGCAATATTATCCTCGACCGTCATTTTGCGGAAGACACTCGCCTCCTGCGCAAGATAGCCGATGCCTATACGCGCCCGTTTATAAACGGGATATTTTGTAATCTCTGCATCATTCAAAAAAATATGCCCGTCGTTAGGCACCACAAGACCGGTAGTCATATAGAAAGAGGTTGTCTTTCCGGCGCCATTCGGTCCCAAAAGCCCCACAATTTCACCCTGTTTGACGTTGAACGAAACATTGTTCACAACAGTACGCTTGCCATATTTTTTGACAAGATTCTCGGTCCTGAGCACCATGCACTCCTCGGTGCCGGTTATAATATTGTCGTTATCTGCCATTTACTGAAATATAAATAGAAGTTCAAGTGGCGAAGATAATATATTTTTCTCTCATGCCCAAAAACAGACTTCAGAATAATAAATTTAGAGCAAATTTATACTATTTATTAACACTCCGGAAAAACATTTACGGCAAAAATCATCGTCAATAGAACAAAAAGGCGTAACTTTGTCCATCATTTATCCCTTATAGGGAACTTCCACAAACATTTCGGAATTAAACAGAAAAAATGATTATAGTAGATTCAATAGCAACATTCGGAAAATATCTGATGCTGATGAGACGCGTACTTACACGTCCCGACAAAGGCCGTATGTTTCTCAAACAATACATACGCGAAATGTCACAGTTGGGCATAAATTCCATTCCCATAGTGCTGATTATCTCATTTTTCATCGGAGCGGTAATATGCATACAGATGAAACTGAACGTCGAGAGTTCGTGGATGCCCAAATTTGTAACCGGTTACGCCACGCGCGAAATTCTGCTGTTGGAATTTTCGTCGTCCATCATGTGTCTTATACTCGCCGGCAAAGTAGGTTCGAACATCACCTCCGAGATTGGTGCAATGCGCGTGACGCAACAGATAGACGCGCTCGAAATTATGGGAGTAAACTCGGCCAACTACCTTATCTTTCCAAAGATCACAGCCCTCGTCACAATGATTCCCATACTTGTAATCTTCAGCATCTTTGCCGGAGTGATGGGAGCATACGGCATATGCATTTTCACAGGCATAATGACGCCCGCCGACCTTACCTACGGCCTGCAATATGAATTTTCTCAGTGGTTCATCTGGTGCAGCATCATAAAATCACTCTTTTTCGCCTTTATCATCACTTCGGTAGCCTCGTTCTATGGCTACACTGTCGAAGGAGGCTCGATAGAGGTGGGAAAAGCAAGCACCGACGCAGTAGTAAGCTGCAGCGTGCTGATACTTTTTGCCGACATAATACTCACACAACTTCTGATGCAATGATAGAACTTCAATCTGTTTCAAAAAAGTTTGAGTCGCAGATTGTTCTCGACAATATAAACGCCACTTTTGCCGAAGGTAAAAGTAACTTAATCATAGGACTGAGCGGTGCCGGAAAGACAGTGCTGCTGAAGTGCATCGTAGGGCTTCTCACACCCGACACAGGTAAAGTGCTGTACGATGGCCGCAACATGATAACTTTGAACAAAAAAGAGAAACTGATGCTGCGTCGCGAAATGGGCATGCTTTTTCAGAGTGCTGCACTGTTCGACTCTATGAGTGTACTCGAAAATGTCATGTTCCCGCTGGATATGTTCTCCGATAAGAATCGCGACGAACGTATCGCCCGCGCCCGTTTCTGTCTGGAAAGAGTAAACCTGCTCGACGCACAATACAAAAGCCCGGCCGAACTTTCGGGAGGAATGCAGAAACGCGCTGCCATTGCCCGCGCCATTGCCCTTGAGCCGCGTTACCTTTTCTGCGACGAGCCAAACTCGGGCCTCGACCCGCAAACATCACTCATCATCGACGAGCTTATACACGACATTACCCGGGAGTTTAAAATAACGACCATTGTAAACACTCACGACATGAACTCTGTAATAGGCATCGGCGACCATATTATATTTCTTGCCGGAGGAAAAAAATCGTGGGAGGGGACAAAAGATGAGATTCTTTACACAGACAATAAACTGCTGAACGATTTTCTCTTCTCCTCGGACCTTCTTAAAAAGGTTCGCAAGATTGAAAAATAACAACAACAGCGTCTTTCGACGCTGTTGTTGTTTAACATTGCTAACGTACAAAAACACTCATTTATTTCACGCAGCAGCAAGCCTGTTCGCCCTTGCCCAGCTTAACCTCGACAAAAGAGACTGTGGCACCCATTGCGTCTGTGCGTTTCTGCGCTTTTACGCTTGTGCCGTTCACAAGAATATTCTCGTAATCGCCGACAAAAGCAGCCTCCCATGTAATTTCGGCGGGAGTATTATTCACAAAAGCTGAAGTTTTATTATCATTGTGACGTACACTTACTGTTCCACCGAGCATAGGCAGATTGTTCACTTGAAGATAATTATCGCCTGTTATCTGCGGTAGAGTAGTCACACGTTTCTGCGATGCGCTGGGCTGAATACCCATTGTTCCGCTGACAATACCCTCTATCATTCCGTAAGAAACTTCGGGATACTCGCAACGTTTGGCAAGAACTATGTCCTTAAGAATTTTATACGCCTCGTCCGAATAATTATAGCGGTACCACAAAAGGGGGAAATAAGAGATATTTTCGATGTTCCACTCTTTGCGGGCAAGCATTTTCTCGACAGTACCTTTGATGCGTGCAGGCTCTTTTACCGCGCCGAACCATATTACGTGTGTAAGGCCCTCGCCATCGGCAAATGTACCATCTTTTGTCCAGAATGTATGATAGGTGTTTATTTCGGAGTTCCACCACTTTTCGTCAAGATGCTTGCGGTAATCCTCGGCGCGAGCAGCCATCTGCGCACTTTTCTCTTTGTCGCCCGCCTCGGCAAGAATTTTACTATAAGCGTCGTAACCGCCATAGATGGTTGCCACAAGGTCCGAACTACTGTAAAGGCCACCGAAAGTTTCGACATACGAGGGAACGCCGCGTGAGCCGCCGAAACGTTTCGCATCGGGCTTGCGGTTCACTTCGCGTGTGCGGGTGAGCATCTGCTCAGGGTTCAACTGCCAACTATCGACATAATTTTTTGCCGAGAGGGAGTAGAAATTATTGAACGCCTCATCATTCAAATAGCGTTTGTCGCCTGTCCACTCGTATAGTCGCCAGCAAGCGTACATTACGTCGAAATTGGCATTCAGATTGTACCAAAAATCATCGTCACTTTCATAGTCGGCACGACAAGGATTATCATTTTTGTCAATCTCCCAATATGTGCACCAATCTTTTGCCTCGCTGATGTTGGCGGCGAATTTATACATCATATTGTAGTTATGTTTGGAAAGACCGAGAATTTCGGCACCGATACTTTGATGCGCCGCGTCGCGCATACAGAATGCCTGACGGTTGGGTAGAGCCGCTTCGTACCAACAACCTACAGGGTCGCCACCATCGTGAGCGTATGAGAGTGCCATCTTCTTTGCCCAATAGAATGTAAGTTCAAGGTCCTTATCCGACGATTCAAAAGAGAGCTCTTTGCTACCATTGTCAGATACCACGCAACACTTTTGGGGACAATCGCCCGAGCCACACGACGCAACAATCATCAATAATGCTGTTGCAATGAATAGTTTGATTTTTTTCATAGTATATGATTTTAATTAATATAAACTTTTGGAAAATATTCGTCGAACAGAGCCTTTGCAGCATCCAACTGTTCGGGAGTATTCTCTTTTACGCCCGTCAGTTTATACTCCTGCCCCATTGCCGCATATTTGTGTACGCCCAATGTATGATAAGGAAGAATTTCGACACGTTGCAACATTTTGTAATCTTTAAAATGGTTGCCCAACGAGCGTATATCCTCTTCTATCGCACTGTAGCCCTGCACAAGCACATAGCGCAACCAAAAAGGCTTGCCGACAGATTCGAGCCATGCGGCTGTACGCAGGGTCTGTTCGTTGCCACGTTCGGTAAGATGTTTGTGACGGGCGGGATTATATTGCTTAACATCGAGGAGTATAAGGTCGGCAAGCGTAAAAAGCTCTTTAACATCGTCGTTCCAAATGCTGCCGTTAGTGTCCACACAGATGTTTATGTCCACCTCTTTCAAACGACGGAAGAGAGGGATAAGCTCTTTTGCCTGCACCGTAGGCTCGCCACCGCTGAATGTGACACCGCCCTTTTTCCCGAAAAAGGGCTTTTGGCTCATAGCCATTTGCAGAATCTCTTCGGGCGAGGTCTCTTTACTCTCGCCCTTAAGGTCTATTGTATCGGGATTCGCACAATAGAGGCAACGAAAATTACAACCTTGCAGAAATATCACAAGGCGAAGGCCGGGGCCATCGAATGTACCCATCGACTCATACGAATGCACACGTATCATATTCGCAAACTTTTAGAGCACAAAGGTATAATATTTTTCTCAAAAGACACATTATACATTCTTTATATCTGAAAATCTTCCACACTTACAGACATCCGTCAAGCATAAATTACCCCAGAAGTTCATTAAGTTTTTCTTCGGCCTGTGCTTTTATTTGGGGAGTAATATAATCGGCGCACATTTTTACAACAGCAATTAATGCAGCCGCATCATCAGTATACCCCGCCACCGGAATAAAATCGGGAAGTATATCCAATGGCAGTATCAAATATCCTAATGCACCGGCAATTGTACCTTTTACAGAAAGTGGAACATCGGGAGACTTCATCACATAAAAGAGTAACATTGCAGGCTTAAGAACATTCTTGCCAAGCGACTTTACTTTTTTCCGGAATTTGGACTCCGAATAGTGTTTCTTATAAGGAGTTACATCCTTTGGTCCTTTTATTTTGCTCATCGTTTAAAGACATTGAATATTAAAAACAACCTTGCAAAAAACAATTCAGGCTACACGAAATTTTAAATAGTGTAGCCTGAATTTATAAGAATTAAAATTACATCTTCTCGTGGAAGCTACGCGAAATTACCTCTAACTGATGTTCGCGGCTCAGTTTGATGAAGTTCACCGCATATCCCGACACGCGAATCGTCAGCTGGGGATATTTCTCGGGGTGTTCCATTGCATCGAGCAACATTTCGCGGTTGAGCACATTCACATTAAGGTGGTGCGCACCCTTTGTAAAGTATCCGTCCATCATGGTTACAAGATTCTCCACACGTGTCTCGTTGTCCACACCCAAAGACTTGGGAACAATGGAGAATGTGTTACTGATTCCATCCTGCGAGTCGCGGTAGCGCAATTTTGCAACGGAGCTGAGCGACGCAATCGCACCATTCTTGTCGCGTCCGTGCATGGGGTTGGCACCGGGGGCAAAAGCCACGCCTTTGGCACGACCATCGGGGGTTGCACCGGTTTTTTTACCGTACATTACGTTAGAAGTAATTGTAAGCAACGACAATGTGGGGCACGCACCTTTATATACAGGATGTTTCTTTAGCTCTTCGTTGAAGAAGTACACAAGGTCCACACCCAGATGGTCCACACGGTCATCGTCGTTACCGAAGCATGGGAATTCTTTCTCTATCTCAAAGCCCTCGGTAAGGCCAATTTCGTTGCGTTTAACAGTTACCTTGCCATACTTTATAGCCGAGAGTGAGTCGAGCACAATAGAGAGACCCGCAACACCGTATGCGAGGTTAATCTGCGGATTAGTGTCGATGAGAGCCATCTGTGCCTTCTCGTAGTAATATTTATCGTGCATATAGTGGATGATATTCATCGCGTCGTTGTATACGCGTGCCACCTGCATAAGCACTTTTTTGTAGTTGCAGAGAACCTCTTCGTAGTTGAGAAGTTCGCCTGTAAGCACGGGAATATCCTCGACAATCACAGTGCCGGTATTCTCGCAACGTCCGCCGTTGATGGCGAGCAGCAGAGCCTTGGCAAGATTGCAGCGTGCGCCGAAGAACTGTATCTGCTTACCGATAGCCTGATAAGATACGCAGCAGGCAATTCCATAGTCGTCACAGTTGCGCACTTCGCGCATGAGAGTGTCATTCTCGTACTGCACCGAAGAAGTATCGATGGACACCTTTGCACAGAACTCTTTGAAGCCGTCGGGAAGTTCGGGACTCCACAGCACTGTCATATTTGGCTCGGGCGAAGGACCGAGGTTGTAAAGTGTCTGCAAGAAACGGAACGAGGTCTTTGTAACCTTCGTGCGACCATCGTTGAAACGTCCGCCTATAGCCTCGGTCACCCATGTGGGGTCGCCGGCAAAAATATCGTTGTACGATTGCATGCGCAGGTGACGCACCATGCGTAATTTAATAACAAATTGGTCGATAAGTTCCTGTGCAAAAGCCTCGTCAATATTGCCTTTGTCAAGGTCATACTGAATGTAAATATCGAGGAACGACGATACGTTACCCAGCGACATTGCAGCACCATCCTGCTCCTTTACGGCTGCAAGATAGGCCATATACACCCACTGTACAGCCTCCTGAGCGGTTGTTGCGGGGCGGCTGAGGTCGAGCCCGTAATATTCGCCCATTATTTTCATTTCGCCCAATGCCTTTATCTGCTCGGAGACCTCTTCGCGCAAACGGATGGTAGCGTCAGTCATGGGGCTTGTGAGTTTCTTAAGGTCCTCTTTTTTCGCCTCTATCAGACGGTCAATACCATAGAGTGCCAGACGGCGGTAGTCGCCGATTATACGTCCGCGAGCATAGTTGTCGGGCAAGCCTGTGAGGAAGCCCAACGAACGGAACTTGCGAATTTCTTCGGTGTAAGCGTCAAACACGCCATCATTGTGAGTCTTGCGATAGTGGTAGAAAATATCCTTAACCTTTGCATCCACCTCGACACCATTCTCGAGACAAGCCTTCTCCACAACCTTAATGCCACCGTAGGGCTTAATGGCACGTTTAAGAAGTTCATCTGTCTGAAGCCCGACGATAAGTTCATTTTCACGGTCAATATAACCCGCCTTGTGAGAAGTGATTGTAGAAACAGTTACATTGTCAAGTGAGCGTACGCCATTGTTGGCTCTCTCCTCTTCGAGAGCCTTCAGACACGCGTTCCAAACTTTTTTTGTTCTTTCGGTGGGACCGGCCAAGAAAGAGGCGTCACCTTCGTAGGGAGTAAGGTTTCTCTGCACAAAATCAGACACATTAATCTCCTTGCACCAGAGACCTTCTTTAAACATATTATTCATTTTCATAGTATTTAATTTGCAAACATAGAAGTTTACGACAAAGATACTACTTTTTACGGAGTAAACATAAAAAATCGGACGTTATTATAATATAAAAATTGTTAGCAGAATTCCCCGAGACTTTACGCCTCGGGGAATTTTGCATATTCTGCTATTTTACATCGTTCCAACACGATTGCCCCACATTTGAAATAAGATTTATATTTTCAACTTAAAATGATAAATCTACAACCTTTTCACTACATTTGTTAAGTAATTTTGCTCCCCCAAAAAACAATAATAATCATGAGAAACTATTTTATCAATGGGCGAAGAATGCCCAACATTTTCGAGAGAGCAATGATGTACAATGTACACACAAAAGACATCCTTAGAAAATACAAAAGTCTTTCTGAAGATGAAAAAGATTTCATAGTTAAACATCCTATGACATCTTTTCAATTTTACAACAATTCCGTAAAAGCAGAGAATGCTGCAAGTAAATTTGGAGGTCTAACCAACGGATATGGCGATGCAATAAGGCATTGTTATTGGTGTGCGTTAAATAAAATGGATGCCGGGAAAAGTTCAACCCTCGCAGAAGAATATGGCGATGCCCATGAAAACAAGCCTAATAATTTTGCAAAAGAAATGGATTTACACAATAATTCCGTAGGATATTCGTTGGGTATAAAGGCTATAGAGAACGAATGGAGCGACGAAGAATTATTAAAAAACGTGATAAAAGCAGCAGACGATGGAATTTTACAAATTGGTTATTAAGATTTTCACACTCACATTTATTTTGCCATTTGCGTTTATTAGTTGTAAAGAATTTGAACAAACTTTGGAGCTATCGCTGGAGAAACAGAAAATCGGAGAGGCTTTTACCCTTGCCGAATATTGCGAGGGGGATTATGACAGTATATATATTATATACCCATATGATACTCCAGAGACTATTCAAAAACTGCCTTATAAAATGTCAAAACCATTGAGAAACTATTGCTCTTGCACATCGTCCGACTCATATTCGACAATATTATTTATAAGTAATGGGGTGGTTGAAGCCTATTCAGAGGTAACATACGATAAAGTGATATTTTCATCACCACAGTTACCGGAAAACATACGCACTTTCTCTTACAATCAATCTTTTATTTTAGACAAGGATAGAAGGGCCCATATATACAAGAATTAAACTTATGCAAATAATCCCCGAGACATTGAACCTCGGGGATTATTTGCATATTCGACTATTTAACATCGTTCCAACGGTCGGTGCGGAAAGGAATTGCCGGAACACCGAAAAGATTTTTCAAGTTAACCTCGCCGCAAACGTTTCGAAAAGCGTAACGCACAGCCACAGGCGTCGGAACCTTTTCGCTCCACACAGTAACCACACTGCCCCACACGCGAGCCTCGGCCGGATGAAATTTACGATCCTCGCCGGCAAGTTCGAAGCCCTTTACAGGCACATTGCTCCACGGAGCAAGCCCCATCGGCGCATTCTTCATCTTCACCTTCACCTTGCCATCCTTCTGAACCTCGTGCGACTCATATTGCGGAGCCTTTGCCTCGAAACCCTTACAACCATAAGTCTGCGCCATTGCCAATGCCGCCAGACGCTCACCAATTTCAAATTTCTTAGGCGGATGCAGACAAGTAGCGTCGCCAAGGTCGGTGGTGCTTGCCATTCCGCTGTTGGGAATAATATCCATTGCCCGCTCCTGACACTCCACAAACAGCGGAAGCGTCGTATCGGTGTACGAATTACAATAATAGTAAGAAGGAATCATCACATAGTAAAAAGGCATCTTATTTTCCGTATCGCCCCAATCCTCGCGCCACTGCCTGACCATACGCGCAAGCATAATATCATAATGGTCAATGTCGCCAAGATATTCGAGGCTCTGATAGCCGAGGTTAGCCTCGCCCTGATACCACAAAAAGCCCTTTGCATTATAGTTGCGAACAGGGGCAATCATACCGCAATATAGCTCGGAGGGGGTGAGCGGATGCAACGTATGCTTGTGCTTAATCTGCTCCTCGGTTGCAACATCTCTCAATGCCGATAATGGCATCCACGCCTCGACGCGCGAGCCGCCCCAACCGGCAGTTATAATGCCGATAGGGTAATTAAGTTCGTGCGACAGCTCATGAGCAAAAAAATATGACACGGCAGATGTTTCGGCCACACTTTGCGGCGCAGCCTCGCGCCACTCGCCCACACAATCGTCAAGGTCTTTATCGTAAGAACGAGCCTTTTTTACTGTGAACATGCGAATTTTGTCTTTCATCGCACTGCCGCGACGTATGAAGGTCATGGAATTTTCAATAGGCTGATGCATATAACCCTGAACAGGCATTTCCATATTACTCTGCCCGACACACACCCACACGTCGCCTATAAGAATATTTTCGAGCATGAGTTTTTCGCCGTCACTGATGGTTATTGTATGTTTATCGAAAGACGCAGACGGCGTTGCGACCTTTACAGCCCAATTACCATCCTTGTCGCTGCGCGTGCGCACCTTATCCTTGCTCCACGACACACAGATTGTCACCTTTTTGTCAGGGTCGGCCTTGCCCCACAGATTAACCTCACTCTGCTGTTGCAGCACCATATTACTGCCCAAAATACGCGGCAACACCACTTTTGCCGACGCAGAGAAACATACACATGCGGCGACAATGGAAACTAATAACTTTTTCATTATATAAATTACAATTCTATCGGTTGATAAGGAATATTATAGTAGTCGGCAATAGCCTTAAAGGTAACCTTACCATCAACAATATTCAATCCCGCAGCAAGGCTGGCATTATCCTTGCACGCCTGTTGCCACCCCTTTTCGGCAAGCTGAAGCACATAGGGGAATGTTGCATTTGTAAGAGCCATTGTAGAAGTATATGGCACCGCTCCCGGAATATTGGCAACAGCATAATGCACAACACCATTAATCTCGTAAACAGGGTCGCTGTGAGTGGTTGCATGAGAAGACTCGAAACATCCACCTTGATCGATAGCAACATCCACCATCACCGAGCCGGGAGCAATATATTGCAACATATCTTTTGTCACAAGATGCGGACAACGTGCACCGGGAATAAGCACCGAACCAATAACAGCATCGACAGTTTTTAACTCTTCGATAATTGCACCCTTGCTCGAACATAATGTCTTTACATTCGCGGGCAACACCTGTGCCAAATAGCGCAAACGAGGCAACGAAACATCAGCAATAGTAACGTCGGCACCCATGCCTGCCGCCACCGTTGCAGCAGTTGCTCCCACAACACCCGCGCCAAGCACCAACACTTTTGCAGGCTTTACACCCGGAACACCACCCATCAATTTTCCTTTGCCACCCTGCGGAGCCGTAAGGAAACGAGCCGCAACCTGCGCAGCCATCTTTCCTGCAATCTCACTCATGGGCACAAGCAGAGGCAAGGTTTTATCGGGCAACTGCACAGTCTCGTAAGCCAGGCAGACAGCACCGCTCGCAAGCATAGCATCCGTAAGAGCCCTGTCCGATGCAAAATGAAAATAAGTGAAAAGCAACTGACCGGGACGCACAAGATTATATTCGGGAGCAATAGGCTCCTTAACCTTTACAATCATTTCAGCCTTAGCATAAACCTCCTCGGCAGCCTGTAACATACACGCGCCTGCAGCAGCATACTCATCGTCGGGGAAGCCACTGCCCGCACCCGCCGACATTTGAACATACACAATATGTCCGCGCTCGACCAACTCTTTTACACCCGCAGGAGTCAAAGCCACTCGATTCTCATTATTCTTTATCTCTTTAGGAAGTCCTATTATCATAATCTCATAATTTTTAGTTAAACATCGGCGCAAGATACTCAAAAAGTTTCGTAAAAATGACAAAGAACAAAAAAAATCAACCGTAAATCATCTTATTATTTAAAAAAACGCATGAAAATCCACAAAAAATCACGACCTTCGTACAGTTTGGCACATTTTTATTAAAAATTATATACTAATCGCAAAAATGCCACGTTAAGAGAAAAGATGAAAAAGATTCTGATTACCACAATAGTGCTACTGTGTGCGTTTCTCGAACTGCACGCACAATACGACGTACACTATACACACTATTGGAAGATGCAGAATTTTTACAATCCGGCAGGTGCGGGAGCCACAAAGAAAATGCACATTTTTGCAGGATACAGCAACCAAATGTCAGGCTTCGAGAATAACCCCAAAAGCATGCTCTTCAACCTTGACGCCCCACTGACAATGCTCAAAGGCGACCACTCGATAGGCCTGGGCATACTGAGCGACGAAGCAGGAATGTTCACCAACCAGCATCTTTTTTTAAACTACGCCTTTGCCCTGAAACTTTTTGGCGGACGCCTTGCCATAGGAGCACAAGTGGGACTGCTGAACGAAAAATTCGACCCCTCGGGAATAATTCTGGGACAAGATAAAAACGACCCGGCATTCCCCACAAAAACAGAGAATGGCAACAAGATGGATTTTGGCGCCGGAGTACTGTACCAGCATAAATATTTTTATTCGGGAATATCGGCACTGCACATAAACGCACCACTCATATATTTAGGTGAAAAAAACCAAATGCAGATAGACCCTTTTTATAATTTTATAGCCGGAGGCAATATTCCGTTAAAAAATACGTTAATAACCATACAGCCCTCTATAATGATAATGACCGACCTTGTATCCTACCGAACGGATATTACGGCAAAAGGCTGCTACAAATACAAAAACCGCACCTTTTTTGGTGGAGCAACATACAGCCCATCAACATCAGTAGCCATGTTTTTGGGAATAGAGGTAATGAACATTACACTAAGCTATGGATACGAACTGTTCACGTCGGGAGTAGGAGCCTCACACGGCAACCACGACATTTACTTGGGCTACGACTTTGATTTTGATATATTTAAAAAAGGGAAAAACAAACATAACAGTATAAGAATACTACAATGAAAAGAATAACACTCTGTTTATCGGCAATTCTCACGATGCTTATGTTCGCATCATGCATGGGTGCGCAAAGCAGCAACGCCATCGGTGGCGAACTTACCGGAATAGGCGGCACATCCATCAACGAGCCCTCACCCTACGGAATGGTGCTTGTAGAGCGCGGTTCCATAAAATTGGGCAACGAAGAGACAGATTCACTATGGGGAACAACCTCCACCGTAAAGGATATTTCGGTCGATGCCTTCTGGATGGACGAGACAGAGGTAACAAACGCCGAATACAGACAATTTGTATTCTGGGTGCGCGACTCCATCATACGCGAACGTCTCGCCGACCCCGCATACGGCGGCGACGAAACATATAAAATAACAGAAGACAAGTTCGGCGAGCCTGTCACACCCCACCTTAATTGGAGCAAGCCCATCCCCTGGCGCAAGCCCAACGAGGACGAGCTTCGCGCAATAGAGAGTGTCTACACGACAAACCCCGTAACAGGCGCAAAAATGCTCGATGCCTCACAGATGAACTACCGCTACGAAATTTACGACTACACCCTCGCCGCACAACGTCGATACAACCTCGACCCCGCGAAGCGCAATCGCAACACCGATATTCCCGTAAGCACCGAGGCGGTAACAATCTCCAAAGACACAGCATACATCGACGACGAAGGCCGCATCATCAGCCAGACAGTCACACGTCCCCTATCGAACCCCTTCGACTTTCTCAACACCTACATAGTAAACATCTACCCCGACACCACATGTTGGGTAAACGACTTTCCCAATTCCAACAACGAAGTATACCTTAATTTATATTTCAGTCACCCCAACTACAGCGACTACCCCGTCGTAGGCGTCAGCTGGGAGCAAGCAAACGCATTCTGCGCATGGCGCACAGAATTTCTGCTCAAGGGTCTTGGCGGACAAGCAAAATACATACAACGCTACCGTCTGCCCTCGGAAGCCGAGTGGGAATACGCCGCACGTGGCAAAGAGGGAACAAAATTCCCCTGGGAGTCGGGCGACACAAAAAGCGACAAAGGATGCTATTATGCCAACTATAAACCCGGCGAGGGCAACTACACACAAGATGGCAACCTTATAACCTCGAAATGCGGAATATACTCGGCAAACACCAACGGACTATATGACATGGCAGGAAATGTAGCCGAATGGACATCAACCGTTTACACCGAAGCAGGAATATTACAAATGGGCGACATTAACCCCGACCTGCAATATCGTGCAGCCAAAGAGGACCCCTACGCACTAAAGAAAAAGGCCATACGCGGCGGCTCGTGGAAAGACCCCGTAAAATTCATACAAGGCGCGACACGCTCCTATGAATATCAAAATGAAGCACGCTCGTACATAGGATTCCGTTGCGTGCGCAGCTTCACAGGAATAAGCAGAAACAGAAAATAGGAATAATCTTGATAGACAATAAAATTATGGGCAAGACAAAAGGCACAATAAGACGCATACAGTCGTTCATGGACTCCCCCAAAGGAAGAACATTTACAAACTACATATACAGTTGGGGAGCAGCAATCGTTATTTTGGGTACACTATTCAAACTGACACACATAGCCGGTGCCAACCTGATGCTGTTCGTGGGCATGGGCGCCGAAGTAATAGTATTCTTTTTCTCGGCCTTTGAACGCCCCTACGAGCTTGCCGAAGAAGATAGAAAGGAGGACCGTGCCGAACGACGCGCCGAGCGCGACAGCATAGGCAACCTGCCAAGCGGAGCAACAGTCATCATCGGCGGCAATGCAAATGCCGTTCCCGCTGCAGCATCAGCCGCAACATCTGCCACAGCAAATTCCGGCACAGGAATAACCATTGGAGCAATAGCAAACTCCAACAGCCCCGAGCTTATGCCCCAAATGGACGAAGTAACAGAAGAGTATATAGAAAAGGTACGCACACTGAACGAAGCAATAAAGCACATATCCGACCAGACAGAAGCCCTGGGCCGCAATATGGAAGAAATGGAAACACTCGCACGCAACCTTACAGCCGTAAATGCCATGTACGAAATACAGCTTCGCGGCGCAAGCAGCCAGCTTAACAACCTCGACAGCGTAAATGACCAGACAAAGAAAATGGCCGAGCAGATAGAAGAACTCAACCAAGTATACAGCCGCATGCTCGAGGCCATGACCGCCAACATGAACAAACCCCAATAATCACACAGAACCCCCGAAGAGCATGAAAATCAAAAAGAACAAAGTCTCTCCGCGTCAGAAGATGATAAACCTGATGTATGTACTTCTGATGGCAATGTTGGCACTGAATGTCTCGTCGGATGTTCTTAACGGCTTTACGATTGTAGACGAAAGCCTCACAAAAAGTACAGCCAACTCCAGCGAGCAAAACCTTGCACTATACAGAGAATTTGCCCGTTTCATGGAGCAGAATCCCGAGAAAGTACAAGAGTGGTTCAACCGCGCAAGGACAGTAAAGGAAAAGTCCGACTCACTTTATAATTTTGCCGACCAACTGAAAGACCTCATAGCCAAAAAGGCCGACGGCAAGGATGGAAACTACAACCAACTAATAAACCGCGAAGACCTTGAAGCCTCAACCTACATAATGTTAGGCACAAGCGAGAAATACGGCCAAAAACTCTATGACGCCATAAACAGCTACCGCGAAGAGATACTTACAATGATAACCGACACAGTACAACGTCGCATCGTCAAAGACCTCTTCAACACCGACGTACCTAAAAAAGATATCTCGCTATTACGTAATTGGCAAGAATATTACTTTGAGAATATGCCCGCCATTGCAGCAATCACCATGCTCACAAAATTACAAAGTGACGTACGTTACACCGAAGGCGAACTACTCCACGTCCTTGCAAAAAACATCGACGAAGGCGACGTACGCGTAAACCAGATAAGCGCACTTGTAATACCAAACTCCAAGAACATTGTACGTGGCAGCGACTTCAGCGCGCAGATAATTCTTGCAGCGATAGACTCCACACAACGCCCCGAAATATACATCAACGACAAAAAGTTCGACACAGAGAACGGCGAGTACACCGTAACCTGCAACCGCACAGGCGACTACACCCTTAACGGCTATATGCTCGTAAACGACGGTTCAGGAACATCCTCGCGATACGATTTTTCACAAAAATACACAGTCGTAGACCCCACAGCCACCGTCAGCGCATCACTGATGAACGTGCTATACGCAGGCTTTGAAAACCCCGTAAGCATTTCCGTTCCCGGCGTACCCGCAAAAAACATTTCGGCAAGCGTAGTAGGCGGCAACGGCACCCTGAAAGCCGATGGCAAGGGAGGCTTCATAGCCGTCCCCAAGCAGATAGGCAAAAATCTGGAAATTGAAGTAACAGCCAACCACGAAGGCGGTCGTCGCCAAAGTATGGGCAAATACTCCTTCCGCGTGAAGCAACTGCCCGACCCCACCCCCTTCATCGAGTACAAAGATGGCGACGGAAACACCAAACGCTACCGCGGAGGCACACCATTCGGCAAGCGCGACCTGATGTCCACCAACGGCATTGTAGCAGCCATCGACGACGGACTTTTGAACATAGGCTTCAAAGTACTCTCCTTCGAGACAGTATTCTATGACAATATGGGCAATGCCGTCCCCGTAATATCAGAAGGCGCAAACTTCTCGACACGCCAAAAAGAGATGTTCCGTCGCCTCTCCACCGGCAAACGCTTTTACATTTCACACGTAAAAGCAGTAGGTCCCGACGGAGTCGAGCGCATATTGCCAACATCCATGGAAGTAATCCTTAAATAAACACGAAAATAAGAAAAGCCATGAAATATATCAGTAAAATTCTTTTGATAGTATGTATATCCTTGTTAGGACAACATGCAGCAGCACAACCCCCCAAACGCAAAAAGGAAGCTGCCGCAAAAGAGGCAACTGCGGTAAACATCCCCATGACCGACCGTGCAAAAGCACAATTCCCCACAAACGTCACCCCAACGGATGTTGTATGGAAACGCGAAATGTACCGCACACTCGACCTTCAGAAAGAGAAGAACGCATCACTCTACTACCCCGTAGAGCCACAAGGCGAAAATATGAATCTCTTTACATATTTGTTTAAGCTTTTCATAAACAAACAAATACCCGCCTACCGATACAATTTCGACGGCGATGAATCTTTCGCCGCCGAGAACAGAGAGGACGTAAAAGAACTACTCGACAACTACAGCATTTATTACGAAGAGAAAGATGGAGCAATCGTCGTAGAACAGAGCGACATTCCCAGCGCACGTGTACTAAGCTACTATATTAAGGAAAGCTACTACTACGACCAACGCACAGCCACCTACAGCCGGCGTGTCACAGCCATATGCCCGGTGATGCACAAAGCCGGAGACTTTTCATCGGAAGTTGTAAAATACCCCCTATTCTGGTTCAAATTCGACGAAATTGAGCCTTTACTCTCGCAACAGAAAGTAATGTCAAGCAGCTACAATAACGTATCGACAATGACACTTGCCGACTACTTTACAAAAAATTGCTACGAGGGAGAAATCTACAAGACAGTAAACCTGCGCAACCAATCGCTGAGCCAATATTGCAAAAATGATTCTGCAGTAAAAAAGGAGCAGAAAAACATTGAAAAACAGCTTAGCGACTTCCGCAAGAATCTGTGGGTACAGCCCGCAGCGGCTGCAGACAGCACAACAACCGTCGCAACCGACAGCGCCTCTACCGTAAAAGCCGAAGCAAAAGAAGAAAAGCCCAAAAGAACAACAAAAAAAGAGACAGAGAGCAAAGCAAGCAAAAAAAGCAGCAACAAGAGCAGCGGAAAAAGTGGCGCGCCCCGCGTATCTGTAAGGCGAGTAAGAAGATAAATTAAAGACTCAATAACAATAAAATAAGGATTATCGAAATTTTCCGATAATCCTTATTTGTTGCCTAATTAGAACTTTTTCAGATAAAAGTTGTTGTTTTTAAGGAAAAACAATACATTTGCGAAGTATTAACATTAAAAAAAACACTATGAAAAGGATTTTAGGTTTACTTTTTGTGATAAGTCTCTTTGTAGCAATACCCGCACAGGCACAGTTCAAATTCGGTATAAAAGCCGGTGCAAACCTCGCAGGAACACCCAGCGACCTTAAGAGCGAAGGTCTCAGCGCCGATGGTACAACAGGATTCTTTGTCGGTCCTATGGCAAAATTCACAATTCCCGTCCTCGGGCTCGGGCTCGAAGCAGACGTACTCTACTCACGCACAGGCGCGGAAGTTGAAGGTGAAAAAATAAATAAAAACAGTATCGAGATTCCCGTATATCTGCGTTACGACTTTTCACTCCCCATCGTAAGCAAAGTGGCAGTGCCCTTCGTTGCAGTAGGCCCTCAGTTCGGCTTTGCATTCGGCTCGACAGATGAAGCCATCAATGACTTTGCCAAATACGAATACAAAAAGAGCAACATCAGCCTTAACCTCGGTGCGGGAGCAATCTTGCTGAGCAAAATACAACTGCATGTAAACTACAATATTGCGCTTGGAAAAACAAGCGAACTTAAAGGCGTAGGCGAGGCCGTTGGTGAAGCAATCGACTCAAAGACAAACACATGGCAGGTGTCTGCTGCTTATCTTTTCTAAAAAGGGAAAATTAACAGCATAAATATAGTCCGACATTTTGTGTCGGACTATATTTGTAACATCAAACTAAAAAAATGGCAAAATTCGTCGATGTACTTCTGCCCCTACCGCTGCCCACAACCTACACCTACTCTGTCCCCGCCGAACACAGCAAGCAGGTAGCAACAGGCTGCAGGGTCATTGTGCCGTTGGGTAAAAGCAAGAAATACACTGCACTCATCATGCGGACACACGACGAAGAGCCGCAAGAGTACGAAACGCGTCCATTCAGTGAGCTTCTCGACGAAGCACCCATACTGCTGCCCACGCAACTAAGGCTGTGGGAGTGGATAGCAAAATACTATCTGTGCACACAAGGCGAAATATACAAGGCAGCCGTTCCGCAAGGGCTCAAAGGAGAATTCAAGGCACGCACCGAACAACGCATAAGAGTGGCACGCGCCTATCGCAACAACCGAGGCATAGAGCTTGCCCTCGCATCGCTTGCACGCGCACCGCGACAAAAAAGACTGCTCAGCACCTATCTGCAATATATAGGCAACGACATTAAAAATGCCGAGAAAGAAATTTCGCGCCACAGCCTTATAGAACTTGCCGAAGTAAGCCCCACCGTCTGCAAGGAACTTATCGACAAAGGAATATTCGAATGTTACGAGGTTGAGATTGGACGCCTTGCCGAAATAGACGACACCCCCGTCGAACTAAACAAATTGAACCCCGCGCAACAAAAAGCATTCGACCGGATAAACGAATCCTTTACCCGAAAAAACACCACGCTGTTACACGGAGTAACATCCGCCGGAAAGACCGAAATATACATACACCTGATAAAAGCGGCACTCGACCGCAAGGAACAGATACTCTATCTTCTCCCCGAAATTGCCCTGACGAAACAAATTATCGAACGTCTGCGCAAAGTATTCGGCAACCGCATAGGACTTTACCACTCGAAATTCTCGGACGCCGAACGTGTGGAAATATGGAAAAAACAGTTGAGCGATACACCTTACGACATTATTCTGGGCGTACGCTCGTCACTCTTCCTGCCATTCAAAAAGCTGGGGCTTGTCATTGTGGACGAAGAGCACGAAAATAGCTACAAACAACAAGAACCCGCGCCGCGCTACAATGCAAAAAACGCAGCGATAGTGCTTGCATCGTTCTTCGGCGCAAAGACCCTGCTGGGCACCGCAACGCCGGCAATAGAAAGTTACTATAATGCCACGACCGGCAAATATGGCCTTGTAACGCTCACCGAACGTTACCGCTCGATAAAAATGCCCAAAATAGAGGTTGTAGACATAAAAGAGCTTGGACGCAAAAAGCAAATGGAAGGACAATTCTCGGACCCTCTGATAGAGGCAATGAGCAACGCCCTGAAAGAGAAAAAACAGATAATACTCTTTCAGAATCGCCGAGGATACTCACCACTGCTCGAATGCCGCACCTGCGGATGGGTACCCCACTGCAAACATTGCGACGTCAGCCTGACACTGCACAAAGCCGCCGGCAAACTCACCTGCCACTATTGCGGCTACACAATCCCCGCACCCAAAATGTGCCCCAACTGCGAAGAGTCCAATTTTATCAATCTGGGTTACGGCACCGAAAAGATAGAAGAGGAACTGAGCAATATGTTCCCCCATGCACGCATAGCCCGCATGGACCTTGACACCACCCGCACCCGCACAGCCTACGAAAAGATAATCAACGACTTTCAGCAAGGAAAGAGCGACGTGCTTATAGGCACGCAAATGGTCTCAAAAGGGCTGGACTTTGACAACGTCTCGGTTGTCGGCATTCTAAATGCCGACATTCTGCTCAACTACCCGGACTTCAGAGCCGCCGAACGTTCGTTTCAACTGATGGCACAAGTTGCCGGACGCGCCGGACGAAAAAACGAGCAAGGCACCGTCTATCTGCAAACAAAGACCCCCGACGCGACAATAATTCCGCAGATAAAAGATAATGACTATCTGCAATTCTACAATACGCAGTTGGGCGAGCGCATGCTTTTCCACTACCCCCCATACTATCGGTTAGTATACGTCTATCTGAAACACCGCAACATAAGATTCCTCGATGAAACGGCCGAAAAATTCGGCAATCGCATGAGAGAAATATTCGGCTCGCGCGTGCTTGGTCCCGACCTTCCACCGGTAGCAAAAGTGCAACAACTGTACATACGTAAAATTATGCTAAAGGTAGAAACAAACACCTCGCAATACAAAATAAACGACGCACTTTTGACGCTGAAAGAGGAATTTCTGTCACAAAAAAAATACAACAGCCTCACAATCTACTACGACGTAGACCCACTGTAGTCCCCTGTCAATAAATATATTTTAGCACATAATATTTGCTAAAATCGGCTCTAATAAGTAATTTTGCCGAAATTTCGTGTATTGTGCCAACATATTACCGTTTGACACACAGCCGAAAAACATACAGAGAGAATAATAACAACAAAATATGAAAAGCTACAAAACCGTAAACAACATCTTCGGCTGGCTCTGTTTCATTATTGCAGCAGTAACATACTGCCTGACAGTAGAGCCCTCCGCAAGTTTCTGGGACTGCCCCGAATTTATCCTCTCGGGTAACAAATTAGAAATCGGTCACCCGCCCGGCGCACCCTTCTTCATGCTCACAGCAAACTTCTTCTCGCTCTTCGCGTCACCCGAGAATGTAGCACTGATGGTAAACATAATGTCAGCCATTCTCAGTGCCGCAGGCATAATGTTCCTCTTCTGGAGCATCACCCACCTTGTGCGCAAACTGATAGTTGCAAAAGAGAGTGAAATTACAACCTCGCAGATAGTGACAATCATCGGCTCGGGCCTTGTTGGCGCACTCGCATACACATGGAGCGACACATATTGGTTCAGTGCCGTCGAGGGCGAGGTATACGGATACTCGTCGCTCTTCACCGCCGTAGTATTCTGGCTGATACTCAAATGGGAAGATAATGCCGACGCCCCCCACAGCGACAGATGGCTGATACTCATCGCCTACCTTGTGGGACTCTCCATAGGCGTACACCTTCTGAACCTTCTCTGTATCCCCGCCATAGTACTTGTGGCCTATTATAAAAAAGCCCCAAATGCCAACCTCAAAGGCTCGCTCGTGGCACTCGCACTCTCTATGGTGCTTGTGGCAGCAGTGCTTTACGGCATTGTACCCGGAGTAGTAAAAGTAGGCGGATGGTTCGAACTGTTCTTTGTAAACACATTGGGAATGCCCTTTAACACCGGACTTATAATATATTTGATATTACTGCTCGCAGCCCTTATATGGGGAATATACGAAAGCGAGACAGGCAAAAGCCGCAAACGCCTTGTAGCATCGTTCCTTACGACAGTAGGCCTTTTGGGAATTCCCTTCTACGGTTACGGATTCTCGAGCATATTCATAGGCGCAATAGTGCTTGTGGCACTCGCATTCCTACTCTATTATAAGATAAAAGACAAATACATTGTAAGCATACGCACACTGAACACATCACTGCTGTGCATGATGCTCATAATGGTAGGATACTCATCATACGCACTTATAGTCATCCGTTCGGCGGCAAACACCCCCATGGACCAAAATTCGCCCGAAGATATATTCTCGTTAGGAGCCTATCTGGGACGCGAACAGTACGGTGACCGCCCCCTTTTCTACGGACAGGCATACGGTTCGGAGCTTAAGTACAAACAAGTTGGCAATAATTGGCAGGCTGTTATAAACTACGGAGCACCCCAATATGGAAGAAAGGAAAAAGCCTCGGCCGACGAAAAAGACTCGTACGAACTATTAGACCACAAAAGAGAATACGTATACGCACAAAACATGTTGCTCCCGCGTATGTACGACCCACGATTCGCAGCATTCGGACGTCACAAAGTAAACCTCTACGAAAAATGGGTAGGCGGAAAGATTGGCCGCAAAATAAAATACGAAGTTGCCGGTCACCAGATGGACGTAACAATGCCCACACAATGGGACAACCTGCGATTCTTCCTCAACTACCAGCTAAACTACATGTACTGGAGATACTTCTTCTGGAATTTCGTGGGACGACAGAATGACCTTCAAGGACACGGCGACCTTGACAAAGGAAATTGGATAACAGGCATCAGTTTCATCGACAACCTGTTTGTGGGCAATCAAGAGAAACTCCCCACAATATTGAAAGAGAACAAAGGACGCAACGTATTCTTTGCCCTGCCCTTAATATTAGGAATTTTAGGCCTACTGTGGCAATGCAAGAAAGGCGACGCAGGCATACGTCAATTCTGGGTAGTATTCTTCCTGTTCTTCATGACAGGAATCGCCATAGTCCTTTACCTGAACCAGACACCCATGCAGCCCCGTGAACGCGACTACGCATACGCAGGCTCTTTCTACGCATTTGCAATATGGATAGGAATGGGCGTTGCAGCAATCACCGAGTGGTTCAAGAAAAGAAACACAGCCATCAGCGTGGCAGTAGCAGCCGCAACACTGCTTGTCCCCATACAAATGGTGTCACAAACATGGGACGACCACGACCGCAGCGGACGATACGCCTGCCGCGACTTTGGACAGAACTACCTGAACTCCATTTCTCAGGACAAAAACCCGATAATATTCACATGCGGCGACAACGACACATTCCCCTTGTGGTACAACCAAGAGGTTGAAGGTGTAAGAACCGACGCACGCGTATGTAACCTCTCGTACCTACACACCGATTGGTACGTAGACCAGATGCGCCGCCCCGCATACGACTCGCCCTCGTTGCCTATAAGCTGGGAGCGTATAGACTATGCAGGAAACGCCAACGAGCAGATTAAAGTACTGCCCGAGTACAAGGAGCGCATAAAGAAAATGTACGCTCAAGACCCGGAAGGATACAAAAAGCTATTAGGCGAGAATCCCTTCGAAATTAAGAACATAATGAAAAATTGGGTACGCTCAAAAGACGAGCGTGTACACTATATACCCACCGACACAATCTACATTCCCATAGACAAAGAAGCAGTAATGCGCTCGGGCATGATAATACCACACGAGTATCGCGACACCTTGCCACAGTATATGGCAATATCATTGAAAGGCCGTCAAGCACTGATGCGCGGCGACCTGATGTTGCTCGAAATGCTATCCGAAGCTAACTGGGAACGTCCGCTTTATATGTCACGCACAGTAGGCTCGGACAACTACATTTCATCACTTTCGGACTTTTTCGTAACCGAAGGACTCGCCCACCGCATCACCCCCTTCAATTGGAAAGAACTTGGTTACAGCTCGCCATATGAGACTATCATCGACTCGGAAAAAATGTACGACAATGTGATGAACCGTTTCAAATTCGGAGGTCTTGCAGAAAACCCCGACTATTATCTGGACGAGACTATACAGCGCATGGTATACACCCACCGTATACTTTTCGCCTCACTAGCCGAACGCCTTATCCATGAGGACCAGAAAGAGAAAGCCCTTGAAGTACTCGATTATGCCGAAAAAGTAATACCCGGCAGTTTGGTCCCCCACTCGGCACAATTGGGAGCAATATTAATGGCCGAATCGTACATTAAGCTGGGCGAAAAGAGCAAGGCACTGAATATAATCAAAGCTACAGCCGACGAGACAATAGAATACCTTCAGTGGTACGAAAGCCTAAGCAACCGTCACAAAACAGCCGTATCCGGCGACTACGGAATGAAACTTGGCGAATTGCAAACAATGGTAGAAATTCTAAACGGAGCCGGCGAGCCCTACAAGGCCGAAGCTGCACGCTACGCAGCGGAATTCGGCAAATTCTACAAAAATTGGCGCAACAAAAAACAATCGTAAAAACTCAAAGGCATGTTTTTAGAGCAGGTACCACCCTTTTTCCGCAACCTCTACCCAAAGGCTCTCTGGAGAATGAATCCGGAGGAAAAAGCGGTGTACCTGACCTTTGACGACGGCCCGATACCCGAAGTTACCCCTTGGGTGCTTGGGCTTCTGGCAAGATACAATATAAAAGCAACATTTTTCATGGTGGGGGACAATGTGCATAAATTCCCCGAAGAATATCGTATGGTTGTCGAGGGCGGGCACCGCATAGGCAACCATACATTCAACCACCTGCAGGGACTGTATACCCGCACACGAAAATACATAGAAAATGTGGACCGCGCCGATGCCTTTCTGCACAGCAATCTTTTCAGGCCCCCGCACGGCATAATACGCCGTTCGCAATATAAGGAGCTGAGCAAACGATACAAAATTGTAATGTGGGACCTTGTCACACGCGATTATAGTTTCCGCCTATACGGCGAGGATGTGCTTGCAAACGTCAAACGTTACGTAAGAAACGGCTCAATAATCACGTTCCACGACTCGCTACGCTCATACTCGAATCTTAAATACGCCCTTCCACGCTCAATAGATTGGTTGCTGGAGCAAGGATACAGTTTCAAAGTGATAGAATGACCGAGAAACAGAAATTATCCCGGCTGATAAAGCAACGAGCCGCCGAGCTTGGATTTTCGGCCTGCGGCATTGTAAAAGCCGAGGATGTAAACGCCGCCACACGCACAGAATTTGAAGAGTGGATAGCACAAGGCTCGCACGGAGAAATGAGCTATATGACACGCAACCTCGAGAAACGCATGAGCCCCACACAGCTTGTCGAGGGGTGTCGCAGCATAGTTGTTGTTGCACAAAATTATTTCCCCGAAGCATCATCACCCTATATTTCCAAATACGCACAAGGGAAAGACTATCATCGTGTCGTAAAAGACAAACTCTTTCTTCTGCTCGAATATATAAACAGTCACACGCCTGTAAAAGGTCGTGCCTTTTGCGACTCGGCACCTGTGCTCGAACGCTATTGGGCCGTACAGGCAGGCATCGGCACATACGGCCGAAACAGACAACTAATAATCCCCGGACGCGGCACACACTTTTTTCTGGGCGAACTTTTCATAGACGCCGAGGCAGAATACGACACTCCCATGCAACAGAGCCTCTGCAGCGGTTGCAACGCCTGCATAAGAAGCTGCCCCACAGGAGCTTTGAGCGAAAATAGCTTCGACGCACGACGCTGCCTATCGTACCTTACAATAGAATATCGCGGAGAGCTTCCGGCAGGAACAGCCGAACAGATGGGCGAGTGTTTCTACGGCTGCGACAGGTGTCAGAGTGCCTGCCCGCACAATCGCATGGCCGAGCCGCACAACGAGCCGCAATTTACCCCCGCAGACGAACTTCTTGCAATGCAAAGTGACGACTGGAAAAAACTCACAAAAGAGAAATTCGACAATCTATTCAAGGACAGCGCAGTACAACGATGCGGCTACGAACAACTGATGCGCAACATAAAAGTAAGCAAATTATGAAACGTTTCAACTCCTATTTCTACAAAAAATGCAAAGTAATAATAACAACTGCAAGCCTTTATGCAATAATGTTCATTGCTCTTATTGCATTTACAGCCACAATGTTTGAAACAATATGCGCCGACAGCTACCTGACAATCGCATTTCTGATAATAACCCCATACACGCTTTTCATGCTGTTAAGAGCACTATACTTTATATTTGAAAAAATAGAAGTAAACACCGAGAAAAGTGAAATAAGATTCTGCATATTAAGAAAAAGATACCCACTGAACAAGATAAACACCATTCAACGTGTGCGTCCGGGGCAACTGCGCATAGTGACAGCAAGCAATGTCGTTCCATTTTCGGTCGATGAAGAAGAGGAATTTATAGAATTAATAGAAAAAGTTGCACCGGAAATAACAGTCTCATCGGCACAATAATTCACACACCTTATTCTGCCAACGTCGCGCAAGCTTGGGAGCCATAATATTCTGGTTGAAAATGACAAAAGCCAACGTATGCCCGTTACGCGCCTCGGCGTAACCCGCAAGAGTACAAATTCCGCTCACCGTACCGGTCTTTGCACGAATCTTGCGCTCGGCAACAGTACCCGCCATACGCCCTTTCAGCGTCCCCGTCCACCCGGCAACCGGCAGTCCCCTGAGCACCGCCTCGTAAACAGCCGAATTTCCGTAAATACGACGCAACATCTGCAACATAATATCCGCCGAAATATAAGTATAGAGCGAAAGACCCGAGCCATCGGCAATTTCATATTTTTCAGGCATCCTGAGATTATAATCGAGAAAACCCTTTATTATATTCGTGCCATCCTTGTGAGCAACGGGACGATGACCGTAGAGCGCACCCAGATGAAACGTCAGAGCCTCGGCACACAGATTATTACTCTCTTTCAGAGCCTCGTCCACAACCTCCAGAATGGAACGCTGCTTGCAGTGCAACAGCTCAAAAGTATCGGGCGAAGCAGCATAAACAACATTTCCGACAGAGACACCACGAGCCGCAAGCTTCTCGCACATCACAGTAACAAAGAATCGCTCCGAGCGGAACAAATTCATTCTTTCGCCACACGCACCGACACAATTTCCGCGCACCCTTATAACATTGGAATTATCGAGCCAATCGCGCAAAATTGTCAATTTCCCGCACGACGCATCGTGGCTCACAGCCTCGTTCGCCACAGAATAGTACGAAGAGACAGGCCTACACTCGACCACAGGCTGCGCCCCTCGCGCCGATGGCTTCACAGAAACATCCACACAACCACCGTTCAGCATCAGTGGCGACATATAAGGCTGGAACTCCCACGGCGTATCGTCCCACGACCACCCCGGCCCCCAATAAACAGAATCCATAAAAGAGCAATCGACAAAAAGCGTATCAACCACACTGCTGTCGCCCACCGACGCAACCATTGCATCAAGCTCCTGCTCCGAGAAAAGAGGGTCCATTTCCCCTTTAAGCAAAAGATTGCGAAAATCAGCCCCCCGGGAAACACCAAGCGAAGTACAAATAGAATACTCCACCCCCAAACGCTCAAGAGCAACACCGGCCGTCAGCAGCTTAAGCACCGACGCAGGACGACACATCTTAGCCGAACGATGAGCATACACAAGAGTATCATCGTCAAGATCATAAACAGCAACCGACACGTCACTGTCGGTAAAAAGTTCATCACACAGCAAAGAATCCATCGCGCCCTTAAACCCCTGAGCCGAAAGAAAAACAGAAACAAATAAAGAAAATATTACAGTGGTCAAAAATCTCATAACAGATAAATTTCCGCAAAAATAGCTTAGTTTATAATAACTTTAGGAAAAAACTCTCACGATTTTTGTACATTTGCGCAAAATAACACCGTTTGTTAAATATCAGCAAATACACAGCCATATGAAAAAACCGATAATACACCTTTTGCTCATTGTAATTGCCACAATGACAACCATAGCCACAAAAGCCGAAAATTACACAATAACCGAGGGCAAATGGACAATAACATACGACGAAACAGTAAAAGGGCTCACCATAGACTACAACGGCAAACGTCTGTTCAACAACGCCTATGCAAGCATACAATATAACAAAAAAGGCAGTAGCAGCACAACCACCCTCAGGTCAGGCTCTGTAAGCCTTAAACCCACAATAACCACCCACGAAGTAAACGACACACAAGGGACAGGCCGATGCTACCAATTTGCATACAACAGAAACGGAGTAACCCTGAAACACCTGTTCACCTTCTACGACAACAAGCCCTATATGATAGTATCGGCAGCACTAGAAGGCGACGCAGATACAGAAGTAGAGTCACGCCAAATGCTAGCATTGGCAACCTCCAACGAAAGTACCCCTTTCAACGGACAAAATAACCGCGTACTATGGGTACCGTTCGACAACGACGGACATATAAAATACAAAAACCGACTACTCGCCGACAACTACGACAAAACCTCACACGAAGTAACAGCCATCTTCGACGGCGACAGCCGCTACGGCCTCATCGCAGGCTCCATAGACCACGACACATGGAAAAGCGGCATCAGAGTAAAAGGCACCGACGGCAACAAACTAACAGGACTGCAATGTATTTCGGGCTACACAAGCGATGACACACGCGACAGCCGCAGCCATGGAAAAATCAGTGGCAAAGAAATTTCCTCGGCACGATACTTTGTAGGCATATTCGACGATTGGCGCGAAGGCCTCGACACATACGCCGCCACCAATGCCCTGATAGCCCCACCCGCCCCGTGGACAAAAGGCAACCCCATAGGCTGGAACTCATGGGGAGTGATGCAGACAAAAGTAAACTACAACGGTGTGCTATCTACTGCGCAATTCCTAAAAGACAGCCTGTACAAATATGGTTTCCACGATAAAGAAGGAAAGACGGTAATAAGCCTCGACTCGTATGCAAAGGATAATATAAAGCCCGAAGACATTCAAAAGCTAGGCACAAAGATATTCTCAAACGGGACATACATAGAAAATGGAGTAAAACTACCCGGCACCAACCAAACATTAGGCCACTACTATGCACCCTTCCAAATATGGGAGTGGACACGCGACGACAAAGTAGAAGGCACCGGAACAGAAGAAATACCCGAATACCTATGGGAAGATGCCGCACTTAAAGTCAATGGCAAAATATACAAAGTATCGAGCAACGGCGGATACGCTACCGACCCCACCCACCCTGCCATAAAAGCCAACATAGAATACACACTTAAGCTATGGAACTCGTGGGGCATAAAATATGTAAAAGCCGACTTTCTGAACAGCGGAATTATCGAGGGCGACAGTTGGTACAACCCCGAAATAACAACCGGTGTACAAGCATACAACTACGGCATGAAAATATTGCTCGAAACAGCCAAACTCTATGACATGTACATAGTAGAATCAATCTCCCCAATATTCCCCTATCAATATGCCCACGGACGCAGAATCTCGTGCGACCGTTTCAGCGAAATTGCCGAGAGCGAATATGTGATGAACGCACTATCATACGGCTGGTGGACCGACAAACTATACACCGTAAACGACCCCGACCATCTTGTAATGTGCAAACAAGGCAACAACGCAAATGAGACATTAGGCGAAAATCGCGCACGCGCAACCACAGGAATGGTAACAGGTGCCTACATATTCGGCGACAACTTCAGCCTTAGAAGCCTTAAGGACGGCGCAAAACCCGGCTATGCCAGCGAATCGCGCAAACGAGCCATAAAAATAATGGGCAACAAAGACATTAACGAATATGTGCGCAACAATACAGGCTCTTTCCGACCATTGGAAGGCGACAATCCCTCAGAATCACAACAAGCAGAAAGTTTCTTCATCCGCGACACAGAAAAATATTTCTATCTTGCAATATTCAATTACAGCGGCTCCACCGAAAAGCGAGGCACGGTGAGCTTCGAGCGCATGGGCATCGACCCCCAAAATATTGAGAGCATCAAAGAGCTGTGGCTCAACGACAAAGTGACATACGACAATCAAGAGCTCAGCTACACCATCCCCACAAAAGATGCCCGCGTATACCGCATAACCAAAAGCACAAACACAAGCATCGCCGACACTAAAGAAGAAACAAACATCTGCATAAAAGCCGAAAGCGACAACGCCATCACCCTAAAAGCCGACAAAGAGATTGGCCTTGTCGCAATATACAGCACAAACGGCACACTGCTGTCGAAGAACATATGCAACAACGAAAAAGAGACCACCCTGCCACTCCCCACGAACAACAACATCTATATTATAAAAACAATCTTCGCCGACGGAAGCAGCAACATAACAAAGTACAAGTAACAAAATGTTACAGCTGTAAAAAGCACAAAATTCATAAAAGTAACCTCAATTTGGCATATTTATCCCATCATTGAAACATTTTTATCACGAATTTTGTACTTTTGCACAGAAAATTATCCTTGCAGTATATGGTTAAGAAATTCGATTTTCTTGTTATCGGCTCAGGAATAGCCGGTATGAGCTTTGCCCTGAAAGTGGCACACAAAGGAAGCGTAGCCCTCGTATGCAAGACTACACTCGAAGATGCAAACACCTATTTTGCACAAGGAGGCGTGGCCTCTGTTACAAATCTATTAACCGACGACTTCGAAAAACACATTGAGGACACAATGATTGCAGGCGACCGCATAAGCGACCCTGCCACAGTAGAGAAAGTCGTTCGCGAGGCCCCCGAACAGATAAGGCAGCTTATCGAATGGGGCGTTGAATTCGATAAAAACGAAAAAGGCGAGTTCGACCTTCACCGCGAGGGAGGCCACTCGGAGCACAGAATATTGCACCACGCAGACAACACCGGTGCCGAGATACAAAAGTCACTGATAAAAGCTGTGCGTAACAACCCCAACATCACAGTCCTCGACCACCATTTTGCAATAGAGATTCTCACCCAGCACCATTTGGGAATAAACGTCACACGACAGACCCCCGACATTGAGTGTTACGGAGCATACGTGCTTGACCTTAAGACCAACCACGTGGACACCTTCCTGAGCAAAGTGACACTGATGGCAACAGGAGGCTGCGGAGCCGTCTACCAGACAACCACAAACCCACTCGTCGCCACCGGCGACGGCATTGCAATGGTCTACCGCGCCAAGGGTACGGTGAAAGACATGGAATTTGTACAGTTCCACCCAACGGCACTATACAGCATAAGCGACCGCCCATCGTTCCTCATCACCGAAGCCATGCGCGGGTACGGAGCAGTACTGCGCACCGCCGACGGCAAGGAATTCATGCACAAATACGACCCGCGCCTGTCGTTGGCACCACGCGACATTGTGGCACGCGCCATCGACAATGAGATGAAAAACAGGGGCGAAGATTTTGTCTACCTCGACGTCACACACAAAGACCCCGAAGAGACAAAAAAGCACTTCCCCTCGATATACGAAAAGTGCCTATCATTGGGCATAGACATAACCAAAGACTATATACCCGTTGCCCCCGCCGCACACTACCTTTGTGGCGGAATAAAAGTAGACCTTAACGCAGCATCCAGCATACGCCGTCTGTACGCTGTGGGCGAATGTTCGTGCACAGGACTGCACGGTGGCAATCGCCTCGCAAGCAATTCGCTTATAGAGGCCGTCGTATATGCCGACGCCGCTGCCAAGCACACCCTTGCCACCATCGACAACTACACATTCAACGAAAATATTCCAGAGTGGAACGACGAGGGCACAAAGATGAACGAAGAGCTTGTGCTGATAACGCAAAGCCTGCGCGAAGTAGGACAGCTGATGAGCACCTACGTAGGCATCGTACGCACCGACCTGCGCCTGAAACGCGCGTGGGACAGGCTCGACCTGTTGTACGAAGAGACCGAGGAGCTATTCAAACGCAGCGTCATCAGCCGAGAGATATGCGAGCTGCGCAACGTCATAAACGTCGGATACCTGATAATGCGTCAGGCAATGGAGCGCAAAGAGAGCCGCGGATTACACTACAACCTTGACCATCCGCGCAAAGACTCATAAACAGCAGACAGACAAAAATCATGGAGTGGTTAAACAGCCTATTTTTAGAGCATAGCCCCTTGCAGGCGGTAATAATACTGTCAATAATAATAGCGACAGGCCTCGGACTGGGCAAGATACGCATATTCGGAATATCGTTAGGCGTCACATTCGTCTTTTTCGCCGGCATATTCGCCGGTCATCTTGGGCTGTCCATCGACAATAAAATGCTCACATACGCCGAGAGCTTAGGCCTTGTGCTATTCGTTTATGAGCTTGGACTGCAGGTAGGTCCCGGATTTTTCAGTTCCTTTCGCAAGGGTGGACTGCAACTGAACATGCTGGCAATGGGAGTGATAATAATAGGCACAATGATGGCCGTAGCCTTGAGCTACACGACAAACATCCCCATGAGCGAAATGGTGGGTATACTGTGCGGAGCAACCACGAACACCCCGGCATTGGGAGCAGCACAGCAGACACTTAAAGAGATAGGGCTACCATCGACAGGAGCCGCGCTGAGCTGCGCCGTCACCTATCCATTAGGCGTGGTAGGCGTAATATTGGCAATGCTTGCAGTGCGCAAGATATTTGTTCGCCCCGCAGACATCGACAACGGAGAGCACGACGTTCCCAACCACACATTCATCGCCACATACTGCGTGCAAAATCCCGGCATATTCGACAAGAGCATAAAAGAAGTAGCCGAATTTATACACACAAAATTTGTAATTTCGCGTCTGTGGCGCGACAAAAAAGTGAGCATCCCCACATCGGACAAACAGCTGAAAGAGGGCGACCGTCTGCTTGTGGTGACAACCGAAAAAGATGCCCCCACGCTCACAGCTCTTTTCGGACAGATGGAGGCAAAAGATTGGAACAAAGAGGACATCGACTGGAACGCCATAGACAGCCAGCTTGTGTCGCGACACATCGTAATCACCCGCCCCGAGATTAACGGCAAAAGGTTAGGCTCGTTACGTCTGCGCAACAGCTACGGGATAAACATCAGCCGCGTTACGCGCAACGGCGTGCGACTGCTTGCAACGCCCAAACTGATACTTCAGATGGGCGACAGGCTCACCGTCGTCGGCGAGGAAAAAGCCATCGAAAATATCGAAAAACTGCTTGGAAACACCTCGAAGACACTTAACGAGCCCAACCTCGCAGCAATATTCATAGGAATAGTATTAGGACTTATTTTAGGCTCCATCCCCATTGCCGTACCCGGCATGAGCACCCCTGTCAAATTGGGACTCGCCGGCGGCCCCATAATCGTAGGTATACTTATGGGTTGCTTCGGCCCCCGTTTCCATCTTGTGACATACACCACCCGCAGCGCCAACCTGATGCTGCGCGGCATCGGCCTGTCACTCTACCTTGCCTGTCTGGGGCTCGATGCGGGAGCACACTTCTTTGAGACGGTAATGCGCCCCGAAGGAGCCTTGTGGATAGCGTTAGGCTTCATCATCACCTTCGTCCCCGTAGTCATTATGGCACTGTTTGCCATGCGTGTCAGCAAGCTCGACTTTGGCAGCGCATGTGGAATGTTGTGCGGCAGCATGGCCAATCCTATGGCGCTTAATTATGCCAACGACACACTGCCCGGCGACAATCCCGCCGTAAGCTATGCAACAGTCTATCCGCTGGCAATGTTCTGCCGCGTGATTATCGCTCAGGTTATAGTGATGATGTTCGTGTGATTCCCGCACTACCACATACCGCATTTATTTTGTGTTAATTCTGCAACCACAACTTGTGGAATCGTTACTATCTTCGCACCAAGATTCATTGTCCCGCATTTTTACTTGCTTTAATAAACGCTTTTTTGTACCTTCGCGGCAATTCCACGCATTGTATATGCCGGAAGGACATATTTTATAGAGCGTTTTGTTACATATCCAACATTGAAATCTGGACAATTTCAACTACTGAGGATATTAAGCAAGGTGCTCACGTCAGTGTTATATATACACCCACTCGGGTGGACTATATACCATTTGGCGTGGGCTATTGTTTGTTACTTAGTAGTGGGCAGTCCAGAGCCTCAATGTTGTAATTAACAATAGTTCCCACGTCTCTTTTTTTTATTCGCACTCATCGGGGAATTGTGAGGGCAAGAAAATAGATAATTCAATGAAAAATTTTTACTTAAAAAAGATGTTACTATCAGTAACCATGCTGCTGTGCAGTGTAGTTGCGAGTGCCTACGACTTTCAGGTGGATAGTATTTGTTACAATGTAACCTCGGAAACGGATTTAACCGTTGAAGTTACAAGTGGAGAAAATGGTTATAGTGGCGAGGTTGTGATTCCGGAAACGGTTTCTTATAACGAAAAAACTTATAGTGTTACAAGTATTGGAAAAAGTGCGTTCGGTAGTTGCAGAGGTCTTACAAGCATTGTGATCCCCAACAGCGTAACAAGCATTGGAGAAGATGCGTTCTATCGTTGCAGCGGCCTTACAAGCATTACAATCCCCAACAGCGTAACAAGCATTGGAAAAAATGCGTTCAATGAGTGCTTCCGCCTTAGAAGTGTTACAATCCCAAATAGCGTAACAAGCATTGGAGATGGTGCGTTCTATCGTTGCAGCGCCCTTATAGGTGTTACAATCGGCAACAGCGTAACAAGCATTGGAAAATATGCGTTTGGTAGTTGCAGCCTACTTACAAGTGTTACAATCCCCAACAGCGTAACAAGCATAGGGTACAATGCGTTCGGTGGTTGCAGAGGTCTTACAAGCGTTACAATCCCTAACAGCGTAACAAGCATAGGAAGTTATGCGTTCTCTGGTTGTGCCCTTACAAGCATTACTATCCCTAACAGCGTTACAAGCATTGAAGAAGGTACGTTCTCTGGTTGTGACTTTACAAGTATAACAATACCCAACAGCGTTACAAGCATAGGAGATTATGCGTTCTCTGGTTGCAGCGGCCTTACAAGTGTTACAATACCCAATAGTGTAACAAGTATTGGAAAACAGGCGTTCTATAATTGTAAAGGCCTTACAAGCATTACAATCGGTAACAGCGTTACAAGTATAGGGGACAATGCGTTCTATTATTGCACCAACCTTATAAAAGTAATTAACTTTTCAAACTTGGTATTTGAACCAAGGTCTTCAAATAATGGATATATAGCCTATTATACCTATGAGGTAATTAACGCTCACAATGGTTCAATTGAAGGAGATTTCATCTTTGGCATAATTGATGGTGTAAATACATTGCAATATTACTTAGGTAATGATACAGAAATAACCTTGCCCAATAATTACAAGGGTGAAAATTACGTAATAGGTGATAATGTGTTCAGTTATCGCGCCGGTCTTACAAGCATTACAATCCCCAATAGCGTTACAAGTATAGGGGACAATGCGTTCTCTCTTTGTTTCGCCCTTACAAGCATTACTATCCCTAACAGTGTGACAAGTATAGGAAATTATGCGTTCGAGGGCTGCACCGGCCTTACAAGCGTTACAATCGGTGAAAGTGTGACAAGCATAGGAAAATATGCGTTCAATGAGTGCATCCGACTTACAAGTGTTACAATCCCGAGCAGCGTAACAAGCATTGGAGATTATGCGTTCTCTGGTTGTAGCGGCCTTGCGAGTGTGACAATCCCCAACAGCGTGACAAGCATTGAAGAAGCCGCGTTCGGTGGTTGCACCGGCCTTACAAGTATCATTGTGGAAGAGGGGAATAGTGTGTACGATTCTCGCGATAATTGCAATGCGATAATAGAAACTGCAAAAAATACAATAATCGCTGGTTGTAAAAAAACTACTATTCCAAATAGTGTTACAAGTATTGCTGATTATGCATTTTTTGGCAGTAGTATTACCGATATTACAATCCCTAACAGCGTTACAAGTATAGGAATAGGTGCGTTTTTTGGGTGTGGAAGCCTTGCAAACATTATAGTAGATAAGAACAATAGTGTATACGATTCTCGCAATAATTGCAATGCGATAATAGAAACTGCAACAAATAAACTAATAAAAGGTTGCAAAAACACAATCATCCCCAACAGTGTAACAAGCATTGGAGATGGTGCGTTCAATGAGTGCAGCGGCCTCACAAGCATTGTAATTCCTAATAATGTTACAAGTATTGGAGTGAGTGCGTTCTCTGGTTGTAGCGGCCTTGCGAGTGTGGCAATCCCCAACAGCGTAACAAGCATAGGAGGTGGTGCGTTCTATCGTTGCAGCGGCCTTACAAGCATTACTATCTCTAACAGCGTAACAAATATAGAAGAAGGCACCTTCTATGGTTGCAGCGGCCTTACAAGCGTAACAATCGGCAACAGCGTGACAAGTATAGGAGAATCCGCGTTCAATGGATGTAGCAACATTGTAAGTGTCTATTCATTAAACGAAACACCGGCAAAGATTCAATCTTCTTCTTTTTATAGTAAATGCTACACTAATGCCACACTATACGTTCCTCAAGGTTCGCTCGAAGCATATAAAGCAGCCGATGGTTGGAAGAAATTTGTAAATATCGTGGAATTTGACCCCACAGGCATCGAGGATGTTACAGAGGAGGATGCTCCCGCATTTGAGATTACAGACGGTGGCATTAAGTTCACCGATGCCGAGGGCAAGGCTGTTGCTGTTTACACCACCGCCGGTGCGCTTGTAGAGAAAATCGACAGCTACGCCGGCGAGGAGATTACTCTCGACAAGGGCGTTTATATTGTCCGCGTGGGTAATAAAACCGTAAAGATAGGTTTATAATAACCACATAGATAACAAATTCCCCCATCGGCAGCTGCCGGTGGGGGAATTTCTGTATAAAAGAGAGCCTTAGGTTACATGCCCTCGGCATCTTTATAGATGAAGCGACGTATCTTCTTTGTCGCACTCTTTTCAAAAGGCTTCATCATCACCTTCGTCCCCGTAGTCATTATGGCACTGCTTGCCATGCGTGTCAGCAAGCTCGACTTTGGCAGCGCATGTGGAATGTTGTGCGGCAGCATGGCCAATCCTATGGCTCTTAATTATGCCAACGACACACAGCCCGGCGACAATCCAGCCGTAAGCTATGCAACAGTCTATCCGCCGGCAATGTTCTGCCGCGTGATTATCGCTCAGATTATAGTGATGATGTTCGTGTAAAGAAGAAAAGAAACAAAAAAAACGCTTGAGAATATAGCCACTATACATTTTTTCACTACCTTTGTACAGAACTCGAATGGTGGTGTCCGGTAACGCCTTTTGGCAACCGTGGCTGAGATTATACACATTGCACCAGTACAGATAATGCTGACGCTGGAAGTTTGGAGTCATCCTTTAGGTAAATACCGTACCACTATTTTTGAGCAAATTGCAAATATAAAAATAGTGGCATGAATACAAAAAAATCCTATCCAATCGTCTTATCAATCGCCGGCTCCGACTCTTCGGGTGGAGCAGGAATACAAGCCGACCTAAAAACATTTTCTGCGCTTGGCGTATACGGAGCAACTGCAATAACAGCCGTTACCGCACAAAATACACAAGGCGTACATTCACAGTTAGCAATAACCCCACAAATGGTTTTTGACCAAATTGTGGCAGTAATTGACGACCTGCACCCATCATTTGTCAAGATAGGGATGCTGTCGAATGCAGAAATAGTTGCAACAGTGGCAGAAGCACTTGTCCGACAGCCCCTTTCTATCATTCTCGACCCTGTAATTGTATCAAGCAGCGGTCATCGTCTGCTGTCAGTCGAAGCACAAGACATTTTAAAGGAAAAACTGCTTCCAATTTCGATGCTCGTCACCCCCAACATTCCGGAGATGACGGCCCTTACAAATATGCCACTTTCCACATACGAGGAAAAGAAAAATGCAGCATCGTATCTTATGGACTACGGCGTCAAGGCTATTCTTCTTAAAGGCGGGCACGAAGAGGGCAACATAAAAAAAGACATTCTTTTCTCACAGTCAGAGTGCGGAATAAAATCCACAACATTCTCATCCGAAACAATTTACACTCGCAACACCCACGGAACAGGCTGCACACTCTCCTCGGCCATTGCAGCATTTATGGCACGAGGCTGTCGCATGGAAGAGGCTGTTGCCGAAGCAAAAAAATACATTACAGAGGCCATTCGCGCCGGAGCGAATATAGAAACAGGACACGGGATAGGCCCTGTTAATCACGCTTTTAACCCCCAAAAAATGTTTCTCAATGATTTCTGACAATTACAAATTACAATTTATAACGCATTATAATAAAGAGTATTCCTATATAGATTCGGCACGCATTGCATTAGAAGGAGGCTGCCGATGGATACAGCTCCGCATGAAAAATGCCGAAGAGTCTTTATTAGAGGGAACAGCCCTTGTGGTGCAGAAAATGTGCCGAGAGTATGGCGCAACATTTATCATCAACGATAATGTTGCTCTAACAAAAAAGATACACGCAGATGGCGTACATCTTGGAAAGAACGACACGCCAATAGCCGAGGCACGAAGAGTGCTTGGAGAGCAATATATTATAGGATGTACGGTAAATTCGTTTGAAGACATTTTATTCAATATAAAGAATGCTGTACCCGATTATTTTGGTTGCGGCCCGTTCCGCTTTACGACAACAAAAGAAAATCTTGCCCCCATAATAGGCTACGAGGGCTACCGCAGCATTACCCACAAGATGCAAAATAACAACATCAAAATTCCGCTTGTCGCCATCGGAGGAATATGCAAGAATGACGTTTCGGAATTATTAGAGTGTGGCGTTGGGGGCATTGCATTGAGCGGCAGCATTCTTAACGCAGACGACCCTATAAGGGAAATGAAAGAGGTTACAAATAAAATATCAGCATTCAACAAATAACAACAAATTTCAAAATTAAGAATTATGATTGAAAGAAAAGTCTCTCAAGGAATTATCAGTTCCTATTTTAACAAATTGGAAAGAAATTTAAACTTAGACGTAGCTATTGTCGGAGGAGGCCCATCGGGAATTGTCGCAGCCTATTATCTTGCAAAAGCCGGATTGAAAGTTGCGCAATTTGACAGAAAATTATCGCCCGGAGGAGGCATGTGGGGTGGAGCTATGATGTTCAACCAGATTGTCGTTCAAGAGGAGGCCCTGCATATTATCAAGGAGTTTGAGATAAACTATGAACAGTACAACGAGAATCTCTATGTGATGGATTCTGTGGAGAGTACTTCGGCATTATTATATAAAGCTGTTCACGCAGGTGCAACTATATTCAACTGTTATTCTGTCGAGGATGTTATTTTCAAGAATAATGTTGTCAGCGGCGTTGTTGTCAATTGGACTCCTGTATTAAGAGAGGGCATGCACGTGGACCCGCTGAATATTATGGCAAAATGCGTGATTGACGGAACAGGGCACGATAGTGAAATGTGTCGAACGGTAGCCCGCAAAAATGGCATACGTTTAGCCACCGACACAGGCGATGTTATTGGCGAGCGTTCATTGGATGTTGTTTCGGGCGAGCAGGAGGTTGTAAATGGAACAAAGGAAATTTACCCGGGACTTTATGTTTGCGGAATGGCAGCTTCGGCGGTGAGCGGCACGCCTCGAATGGGACCTATATTCGGCGGAATGCTTCTGTCGGGCAAAAAAGTTGCCGGCCTTATAATTGATGCGTTGAAATAATGAGATTCATTGCAATAACAACGCCGAAGGTGGTAGTTGAAGATGTTTATTTAATTCAACGTTTACTTGATGGCGGCATTGATATTATACATCTCAGGAAGCCCGAGGCTGATATTCGTGAATGTAGAAAATTGCTGAAAAAATTAACAAAAGGGGAAAGAGCAAAAATTGTCATTCATGATTTTCCCGAATTATATGATGAATTTTCTCTGAAAGGGATTCACGTAAACAAAAATGTCACAAGCCTGCCAAATGATTATACAGGCATCAGGACACGCTCTTGTCACTCTTTCGAGGAGGTTGAAAGGCATAAGAGCGAATATGATTATCTGTTTCTGAGCCCTATTTTCAACAGCATTTCCAAAGCCGGGTACGAGGCTGCGTTCAGCAGAGAGGAGCTAATTAAGGCCTCGAAAGATTGTATCATTGACGATAAAGTGATAGCCTTGGGCGGAGTGACATTCGACAAGATTCCTTACTTGAAAATGCTGAATTTTGGCGGGGTTGCAATGATTGGAGGAATTTATAATATTAATGCCTTGAATTGTTTGAAAGAGATTGATTCGTACAGATAATTATTAATATCATCTTTCGGAATAAAATATCCCCAAAGGTTTTTCACAGCCTTTGGGGAAATTTTTAATTGTATTTTCAGAGGGTTAAAAGCCGTTTAAATTTATGTCCTTGAAATTTAACAGTTTCTTAATTTTACATGCCCTCGGCATCTTTATATATGAAGCGACGTATCTTCTTTGTCGCAGTCTTTTCAAAAGGCTCCTTCATCACCTCTACCGAGCCGACCTTAGAGCTTTTATTAACGTTCTTATTTACAATCTTAAGGATGCGCTGTTTGTAACCCTCGAGCTTCTTGAAGAACTCCTCCTCGCCCTGCTGGTCCCAATCGATGACATTATCGTTGAATGTCACAAGTGCAACAAGTTTGCCTCCACGCTGCATCACGATAGATTCGTTTACCTCTTCAATGTCGTTGATAACCTTTTCAATCTCCTCGGGGTAGATATTCTCGCCCGATGCACCGAGAATCATATTGTTCAGACGACCCTTAATGTAATATTTTCCCTTTGCATCCTGACAGGCAAGGTCGTTGGTGCGGAACCAACCATCCTCGGTAAATGCGTTTCTTGTGCGCTCGGGGTCTTTATAATATCCGAGCATCACATTAGGACCTTTGGCTATAATCTCACCCTCTCCTGTCTCGGGATTAACATTGTACAGTTTAAGCTCTACATTCTTCACAGGAATACCTATTGAGCCTGCCACACGCGCCCTTTTCACCGAGAAACTGAGCAACGGCGCAGTCTCGGTCAGTCCGTAACCTATGGCATAGGGGAAATCGGCTTTCAGCAGGAATGCCTCAATATCCGGGTCGAGCTTCGCGCCACCAATGCCGAAGAAAGTAACCTTTCCACCGAAAGTCTTCTTCAGTTTCATTCCAATGACCTTACACATTAGCCCGTACATATTCTTGTTCATCCACGTGAGCAGAGGGCTCTTTTTAATTGTGGGCAGAATGCTGTTCTTATAGATTTTCTCGATGATAAGCGGCACTGCGAGTATTGTGGTGGGACGCACCTCTTGCATCGCCTTGAGAAGAAGTGAGGGCACAGGAGGCTTTGACATATAGTAGACGCTTGCACCCACATACATGGGGTAGAGCATACCTATCGTCATCTCAAATGTGTGAGGCATGGGCAATATCGACAGCCATCTATCCTTTTCGCCACGACGACAAGCATCGTAGCACGAGTGTACGCACGAAATGAGGTTCCTGTGGCTGAGCACCACTCCCTTCGCATTTCCTGTTGTACCCGAAGTGTAGTTTATGGTCGCAATATCATCGGGCATTGGTTGCGACACTTTCCCGTCACATGTAAATTTACTGTCGTCTCTCTTAATCTCGTCGAAAGTTTCAATATCAATGACAAGAGTCATTTTGTCCATGCACTCTTTGCTGACATTGGGCAACAGTCGCTTGGAGACGAAAAGTACCTTGCTCTCGGAGTGATTAAGGATGTTTGTAATCTCATTCTCGGAACATTCGGGAAGAATGGGGATAGAAATTCGACCAAAGGGCACGGTGCTGAAAAAAGCAACCGTCCAATTGGGCATATTCTGTGAAAGGATAGCCACTTTGTCGCCTGCCCCAATGCCAAATTGCGTGAGACGCTTGGAAAGAGTATCGCACTTTTTCTTAAGCTCTTCGTAGGTGTAACCACCCTCGCCGTCCACAACTTTCGAAAGAGTATTCTTTGCAAAAAAAGTGGTGGCATATTCGTAAAGCTTACCTAATGTATCTACATAATTCTCGCGTACTGATTTTATTCTTCTATACAGATATTTCATTGTATTTATAATTTAGTCCCATACGGGGAATTTGCTTTTTACAAAGATACTACAGTTTGAGAAATAATATCCGTTTATAAGCTCTTTTTTATCATCATTTATCCAATTAAAAGAGTCTATTTACATAAAAAAACCTAAAGTTATATTTTTTCGCCACAAAAAATGAACAGACAGCACCACTGCATCAATTCCACCCATGCTATACGCCACAAGAATATATAATTATATAAATATATAAAAATATAAAAATATAAAAAGCGTTGCATATTTCACGCAAAATCAAGATATTTGCATAATAAATACCTCTTAAATTAAAATTCATAAAAAAAATTCCATACACATGAAAAGAAACTACTCCTCACTTTTTTTCAAAATGCTGTTACCCATCGTACTATTCTTCTGCAGCGCAGGAAACGCATGGGCAGCAACCGAAGTACATGTGGAAACAGCAGGAACACTATCGACCCTGCTAACCTCCACCGAAACTACACTTAAAATCACAGGCTCCATAAACGGAACAGACGTTAAATATCTGCGCGAGCTTGTAAAAGACGGAAAAGTAACAGCCATCGACCTCTCCGAGGCAAGCATCGTTAGCGGCGGCGAAAAATACGATGGAAAAAACTCAACCGAAGATGACGTAATCGGCGCAGAAATGTTCAAAGAGTACACCAATTTGAAAGCCATTGAACTACCCGCCAACCTTACAGAAATTAAGTCAAACGCATTTGCAAAGAGCGGATTGCGAAAGATTAACATACCCGACGGCGTGTCACGCATTGGCAACGACGCATTTGCTTACATTGGCACACTCGACACAGTAGTCCTTGGCCGTCGCGTGTCAAGCCTAGGCCAGGGAGTATTTTACCAATCTTCGGTAAAGATGGCCTATGTAAAACCCACAACACCTCCGGCAGTACCGGCCTATCTGTTCGGCAGCCCTAAAATATGTGTATACACCAACGCTGTTGAAGACTACAAAGCCAGCGATTGGGGGAGATGGTGGACTATCGTCGGAGGATTAGAAGAAATCTATCCACAGCCCATAGACCACACTGATGTCGTAAACAAGCTCTGTGGTAACTACTTCGAAGATGCAGCATGTACACAGCTCAAGGCCGAATACCTTGCAATGAGCGACGAAAATCTTACAAAAGCATTCACCGAGGGAGGAATGCCACAATTCATGGTAGACATTGCCCTAAAGATAAAGAATAACAACTGGGCACCCTACGAAAAAGACTTCCGCATACACAGTTACAAGCCCTATAGCGACGCAAACTACTGGAACGAAAAAATGAAGAGTAGCGGCGGCTCTTACATGGGTAACCCCACAGGTATTTACGCCGGTAGCATTGAGTCGCTTTACATATTTGTAGAGAACGACATCCCCGAGGATGCAACCCTTTACATAGCACCATGTACAGACAGAGAACTTATCAGCAATGCAACCAGCGGTAAATGCCTGAAAAAAGGATTGAACATAATCGACGGCATAAAGGATGCACTATATTACATTCTCTACACAGCCGACACAAAATCAATGACAAAAACCCTCGACGAGTGGCCCGAGATTAAAATACACATTCAGGGTGGTAAAGTAAACGGATATTACGACGTTGCACGCGCAAGCGACAAAGAGTACGTAGAGCTACTCAACGCCGCCAGCCACAAGTACTTCACCATCAAGAGTAAACACGCACTTTTCAATTTCGAAACCACAGCCTACAAAGAAATATGGCCCAGAACCATCGACCGCAGCATCCAGTGGTTCGACAGCCTCACAGTATGGCAGCAATCGCTGATGGGCTACCGCGCCGAGGTTGCAAACGGCCAGCGCAACTACGCCCCCTTCTACCTCACAGGCGGCGAAGCTATTGCCCCCATCTACTACAACAACCCCAATTTCGCAATTCAAGGCGACGAAAATGACGGCGGTTACGCAAACTCAAGCGCCTACCGTACATGCTACAACTCAGTAAACTGTATCAGAAACTCATTCGACGTAAGCCTTAAAGACATGGACGAATGGTGCGCAGGTCACGAATGTGGACACAACAACCAAGCAACCATCAACCTCGAAGGCGGTGCCGAAGTATCGAACAACTTCTTCTCGAACACTTGTCAATACCTCTTTGGAAGAAAAGTATCAGGCGGCGACCCCCTTCTGACACAAGTTACAGACTTTTTGGACAACAAGCCCTTCCCTCTTCGTGGCGGCGGTTTCCGCATGTACTACCAGCTTTTCCTCTACTATCACCAGGCACAGAGGAACACCTCTTTCCTTCCCAATCTATTCAAAGAATTGCGCAAAGATCCTTTGAAAATCTATACTCCCGGCTCAAGCAATGGAAACAACAGTACACTTAAATTTGTGCGCAAAGCATGCGAAGTAGCACAGGAAGACCTTACAGACTTCTTTAAAGTATGGGGATTCTTTGAACCTATGACAAACTACCACATCGAACTCTATGGTTCATACACAATAACCATAAGCAAGACCAACATAAACAGAACACTTAATGAAATTGCAAAATACCCCAGAAAGAATCGCGAAATATTGTTTGTAGAGGACCGAGTAGACCACGTACTTACAAACGGCCTCTTCTCCGAGCCCGGACAAAAGCGTCTCCAATCTGAAAAAATAGGACAGTATGGCGACCTTGGACAGTTTACAGATTATTTGCCCGACTCTATTAAACCCTCAAGCTACAGCTACATACAGTCCGACTCGCTCTACAATATGTCAGGTAGCGGAGGCGTAGGATTCCTGATGCTCGACAAAGACAGCAACCTCGTCTACGCAGCAAACACCTTGAGTTTCTCTGTACCCGGCAGCGTCGGCACAGACTTTACCATTTACTCGGTAGACGCCGATGGCACATTGCGCGAAACATACAAAGCTGGTGACGGAACAGAATATGTAACCCTTACAGAGGCAGGAACATTGGCCGACTCACTTTCGGCAACAGCCATTAAAGCAGTCATCAGCGGTCCCATCAACAGCACCGACATTAAATATTTGCGCGAGCTTATCAATAATGGCAGCCTGCAGTCGTTAGACCTCTCGAACGTCACCGTAAAAAGTGGCGGTAAGGCATACTACGGAACTTACAAAACCCCGGCAAACGCCATAGGTGCTTATTCATTCTACGAATGTAACAACCTTAACACCATCATACTGCCCAATAATATTACCTATATATATACAAATGCCTTTGCATATTCGGGACTCACAGGAATAGTTATTCCCGAAAGCGTTAAAACAGTAGCAGCCAGCGCATTTGTACGTTGCGGCAGCCTGGAAACAGTAACCATCGGCTCCAATGTTACTACATTAGGAAATGACGCATTTGCATATTGCAGCAATCTTAAGACAGTAACTATTGGCGAGAAGATAAAGACTATTAATCAAGGAGTATTCTACAATTCACCTGTAAAAGACGTATATGTACATGCAACGACCCCTCCCACAGTCGATGCACCTTACATATTCTCGAGCAGCCCCACCGTACACGTTTATAAAGCCTCATTGGAGGCATACAAAGCATCAAAATGGGCCGATTATGCCGGTAAAATCGTGGGCGACCTTGACAACTACACATCCATAGAGCAACCGAAACAGGATGTTGAAACAAGCGACGCAAATGCACCTATCTACGACCTTTCGGGACGCAAAGTAAAAGAATTAAAATCCGGTAAAATTTATATACGCAAGGGTAAAAAATTTATTGCAAAATAGATACAACCCTTATAAAAGCCCAAATAGCGTCTGAATATTTTCAGACGCTATTTTTTATTTGCTCTTTACAGCAAAAAAATTGCATATTTCGCACAAAATAAAGATATTTGTACATTATCCTGTTTTTCGATAAAATCAAGTAAAATTCATAAAATTCCATACACATGAAAAGAAACTACTCCTCACTTTTTTTCAAAATGCTGTTACCCATCGTACTACTCTTCTGCAGCGCAGGAAACGCATGGGCAGCAACCGAAGTACATGTGGAAACAGCAGGAACACTATCGACCCTGCTAACCTCCACCGAAACTACACTTAAAATCACAGGCTCCATAAACGGAACAGACGTCAAATATCTGCGCGAGCTTATAAACGGCGGCAAGGTAACATCCATCGACCTCTCCGAGGCAAGCATTGTAAGCGGAGGCGAAAAGTACAATGGAAGCTATTCTACCGAAAATGACATTATCGGCGACAGAATGTTCCATGAATGCGCCAAATTGAAAGCCATTGAACTACCCGCCAATATTACAGAAATAAAATCCGCAGCCTTTGCAAATACAGGCTTGCGCAAGATAGACATTCCCAACAGCGTGTCACGCATAGATGGCGACGCATTTGCCTACATTAGTTCACTCGACACAGTAATCATCGGCAGCCGTGTATCGAGCTTCGGACAGGGAGTATTCTACAATTCTAATGTAAAAATAGCCTATGTAAAATCCACTACCCCCACAAGCACCCCTGCATATTTCTTCTCTTCACATCCCCAAATATGCGTATACACCGACGCCCTCGAAGACTATAAACAAAGCGATTGGGCCTCATACGGCACAATCATTGGAGGTTTAGAGGATATTTATCCCCAAGAAGAAGACCCTGCCACCATTGTAAACAAAATGCGCGAAAATTACTTCAACGATGCAGCGTGCACCGAGCTTAAATACGAATACCGTACAATGAGCAACGAAAAGCTTGCCGCCGAATTCACAAAAGAAGGAATGCCCAACTTTATGATAAACATTGCCATAAAACTTAAAAACGAAAATTGGGCAGCCTACGAAAAAGAGTTCCGCATACACAGCTACAAGCCCTACAGCGACGCAAGCTATTGGAATGAAAAACTCAAAAGCACCGGAGGCTCATATATGGGCAACCCCACAGGTATCTACGCAGACAACCTAGAGCCTCTATACGTATTTGTCGATAGCGACGTACCCGAGGATGCAACACTCTACATTGCCGGATGCGCAGGCAACGACCTAATCACAAGCGCCAAAAGCGGCAAACGTCTGAAAAAAGGATTGAACATCGTAGACGGCGTAAAAAATGCCCTCTACTACATTCTCTACACCGCCGACACAAAATCAATGACAAAGACCCTCGACGAATGGCCCGAAATTAAAATCCACATTCAAGGAGGAAAAGTAAACGGATACTACGACGTTGCACGCAAAAGCGACAGTGACTACAAGGCACTGCTCAATGCCGCCACACACGAGCTTTTCACCGTCAAGAGCGAGCATGCACTGTTCAACTTCCAGACCTCAGCCTACAAAGAAGTGTGGGCCACAACCATCGACCGCAGCATCGAGTGGTTCGACAGTCTCACCGTGTGGCAACAATCACTTATGGGCTACCGCGCCGAAGTTGCCAACGGACAACGCAACTACACCCCCTACAACCTTGCCGGTGGCGAGGCCATTGCCCCCCTCTACTACAACAACCCCAACTTTGCAATTCAAGGCGACGCAGACGACGCCGGATACGCAAACTCCACCCCCTACCGCACATGCTACAATTCGGTAGAATGTATCAGAAACTCATTCGACGTCAGCCGCGAAAATATAGACGAATGGTGCGCCGGTCACGAATGCGGACACAACAACCAAGGAACAATAAACCTCGAAGGAGGCACAGAATCATCCAACAACCTATTCTCGAACCTCGGTCGTTTCCTCTACGGCAGAAACATATCTACAGGCTCCTCTGTCGAAGAATTCATGATGGAACACGCCCAACGCACCCCCTTCTTCTTCCGCAATGTAAACAGTCAGTTACGAATGTACTACCAGCTTTACCTCTACTATCATCAGGCACAAAAGAACACCTCATTCTACCCCGAGCTATTCAAAGCCCTGCGCAACGACCCATTAAAGCTCTACAATCCCGGTTCAAGCAGCGGCTACCAAAGTTCACTTAAATTTGTACGCAAAGTTTGCGAGGTTGCACAAGAAGACCTTACAGACTTCTTTACCGCATGGGGATTCTTCGAGCCAATGACCAATCGCAGCATCGAAGATTACGGCAACCACACTATGACAGTATCAAAATACAATATAAACAAAACACTAAAGGAAATTGCCAAATACCCCACAAAAAACCGTGCCATACTCTTCATAGAGGACCGCGCCGACCATGTGCTTACAAACGGCATCTTCGCAGAAGCAGGGCAGAAGCGTAACGGCTCCGACAAAGTAGAAGCAAGACAATATGGCGACCTTGGACAATTTACCGACTACCTCCCCGGCGCGTCCGAGCCATCAAGCTACACCTACACACAATCAGACTCACTATATAAAATGAGCGGTAGCGGTGGCGTAGGATTCATGATGCTCGACAAAGACAGCAACGTAGTTTATGCAGCAAACGCCTTAAATTTCTGCGTCCCAACCTGCATCGGTACAGACTTTACCATCTACTCGGTAGACGCCGATGGCACATTGCGCGAAACATACAAAGTAGGCGAAGGCACAGAGTATGTAACACTTACAAAAGCCGGAACATTATCCGACTCACTCTCGGCCGAAGCTATTAAAGCAGTCATCAGCGGTCCCATCAACAGCACCGACATAAAATACCTGCGCGAACTTATAAACAATGGCAGCCTGCAATCTTTAGACCTTTCAAACGTCACTGTAAAAAGCGGAGGCGTGGCATACTACGAATCATACAGGACTCCTGCCAATGCCATCGGCGGCTATGCATTCTATAATTGCAAGAACCTAAACAGCATAATCATTCCCGAGAGTGTAACAATAATTTATGCAAACGCATTTGCAAATTCAGGCCTACCCGGAGTAGTAATTCCCGAAAAAGTAACCTCGATAAACGAGGATGCATTTGCATATTGCAATAATCTGACAACAGTAATCATAGGCTCAAAAATGAAGACCTTATCCAAGGGTACATTCTACAGCTCTCCCGTAAAAGATGTATATGTATACGCAACGACTCCACCAAACGTTGATGCTCCGTACATATTCTCGAGCAACCCCACCATACACGTCTACAAAGCATCATTGGACGCTTACAAAGCATCAAAATGGGCCGATTATGCCGGTAAAATCGTAGGCGACCTTGACAAATACACATCCATAGAGCAACCGCAGCAGGATGTTGAAACAAGCGACGCAAATGCCCCCACATACGACCTTTCAGGACGCAGAGTAAAAGAGACTACTGCCGGCAAAATATACATACGCAAAGGCAAGAAATTTGTAGCAGAATAACAATCACTGCGGAAAAACACAAAAAAATCAACCACGTTTCACAGCGTGGTTGATTTTTTATTTTCGCCCCCTATCAATATGAAGCTGTTGCGCGTATACCCTCGACTTTTAGTAATTCCACTATGCGGTCAAGTTCCTCGTGCGAGGCCTTTTGCAGCCCCTGCTGCGGAGTCTCACGATCGACAGTATATATCATCACCTCGCGCGGAGCAATCTTTTTCACTATCTGCAACCACGGAAGCACATAATCGTCACCCGTATTATCCACGCTGCGACCATCAACCTCGCCTTTCATGAACATTGTCTGAATGACGGCATTTTTCCCGAACATTTTCAGTTTTTCAATAATTTCATCAAGATTGTACTCCATCGTCGGACGGTCGACGAAACGAATATACTCCTCGCACACAGTGTCGAGTTTCAAAATATTGTTGTCCACACGGCTCAAAGCCTCGAACACCACAGGACGGGTGACGAGCGTAGCATTTGTAAGGACGCTTACTTTTGCCTCGGGGAAATATTTGTCACGCAAGGCAAGCGTGTCATCTATAATTTCTGAAAATTTTGGATGGATGGTAGGCTCGCCGTTTCCGGCAAATGTAAGTACGTCGGGAGCAACGCCTTCGGCACGCATGGAGAGAAGTTTCTCCTCGAGGGCTGTGGCAACCTCTTCGCGTGTAGGCAGAGGCTTACGCGCCCTGCGGTCGGCATTAAAGCCACACTCGCAATAGAGACAATCGAACGTACACACTTTGCCATCCTCGGGCAAAAGGTTTATTCCCAACGACACGCCCAAGCGACGGCTGTGTATGGGGCCGAATATCGGCGAGGGGTATATTATTGTAGACATGTTGCTTATAATATTTTTTATTCTGTCACAAGTTTATTGTTAAGCATACGGTGCATATAATCCTGCACAATGGCTTTAAGTTCTTTTTCCATCGGCTGCACAATGGCGGGTAGTTTTTCAACAAGATTATCTTTCAAAAGTTTATCCTTACGGATATTATAAAGTGCCACAGCCTTGCCACCATCAAACAGCAACATATACTCGCCCTTGAAATATTGGTAAATATTGTTGTTGTAGTTTACGGCGAAACTTTTTTCGGCAGGGGTGGTGATAAGATTCTGTCCAAAGGCGATAAACTCCTTGTCGTAATTCAGGCTTTGTAACACTGTGGGCATAATGTCTATCTGCTGCGCAATGGTACAACTGTCCACTCCCGGAGCAAAAGGCTCGCCCCTGTCCGGCGAATAGAAAATTACAGGAACCTCGAAACTTCCGGCAGCAGTCTTGTAACGCTCGTCATTTGTCTGGTTAATGTGGTCGGCGGTAATCACGAACAGCGTATTTTTGAACCACTCGCTCTTTTTTGCCTTTTCAAAGAAGCTGCGCAGAGCTTTATCGGTGTATGTGACACATTTGTGTATGGGCAATTCTCCCTCGGGGATAATCGCCTGATACTTTTCGGGGATGCGGAAGGGGTGATGCGACGATGCGCTGAACATTGTTGTTACGAAAGGCTCTTTTATTGTATCCATCGTCGCGGCATAATATTCAAAGAAGGGCTCGTCCCAAATTGCCCACGTGCCGTCAAAATCGTCGTTTCCATCGTCATTTTTGGCACTGTTATACTCATTAAGGCCGTAGTATTTCTGATAGCCCGTTGCACGTGCAAACGCCTGAAAACCCATAGAGCCGTTGGGCGCACCATGGAAAAAGGCTGTATTGTAACCCTTTTTTGCAAGCTCGCCGGCAATGCCGCTGACACTGTTGAGCGAGGCGGGAGTCAAAAAGAAAGGCTCTACAAACATAGGAATACTCGACAGTGCCGACGGCATTCCGTCGATACTTTTTCGACCGTTGCCGTAGGAGTAAGCGTATGTGCGGCTCTCGGTTATCAGCGAGTCGAGGAAAGGCGTCAGCGACGCACCCTCGCGGTCGGGGTTAAACGCGCCTATATAGTCCTTACCGAAACTCTCAAGAATAAACACAACCACATTTTTTGCGATAAACGCACTATCGTTCGCAGGTGTATGCACCGAAGAGTAGATATTTTCAAGTTCGGACTGCGAGTAGTACTTAACCTCTTTGAAAGGAGTCTTGTTTATCGTCCTTATCATCGAGAAGGGAGTGTTCAGCACAATGACAGCCTCGGTGGGGCTGTTTACATATTGGTTGGCATTGCTTATGGTTATAGGACGCACATGCTTGCCCGCCCCGCCGCGTATGCCGACGATGAGCAACGGCGCAACAACCAAAAGCATCGCCACTCGTGTAACATAGTAATTTACAAGCCTGTTCTTTTCGTACCCTTTTGCCGGACGATAAAGTTTATAGGCCGCCCATATTATTATAATCGCGCCGAGGGTAAGGTACCAATGGTTGAAAAGTTCAACGCCTATTATCTTAGCAATATTACCCTCATTTGAAAATTCACCAAACACCGACCATGTGCTGCGACGTCCCGTAAAGGGAACATAAACACAGTCGGCAAAATTTGCGACAACCCCCACCGCAACACCTATAGTGTAAAGTATGCGTGTAAGCCCCTGCGTGAAGCGACACTCTTTATAATGCAAAGGCAGCAACAGTGCCAATATATAAGGTATATTCAGATAGCATACGGCAGCCGTGTCAAACAGCAGCGAGCCGCGTAATAAATCCTCGAAACTATTGGTTGCAAGAGCGTCGGCGTATAGTTCGTAATTTACAGCCAGGAATATAAACCTGCACAGCATCAGTATTATATATGCGAGTGCAATATTGCATATAAATGCAAAGGGCAGAGGGAGTATTTTTTTTGTATTCATGCTTTTTATCACGCAGTGTTCCATTATTCGCTTTTCGCGGACAAAATTATAAAATTGTTTCCTTTTATAAACTATGGTTACATATTTATTTGCTATTTTTGCGCCCGACAAATATCTATTTATAGAAAACACAATACATTATGACAAGCAATTGCACAAACAATGCTCGCTGTTTTTTTAAGGGCGCATTTCTCTATTTCTTTGTATCGACACTTGTGCTTGGTGGAATATTCGCTTCGTATATAGCAGGCAGTGCCGTAGCACAGGCTATGGACGCGCAAGGCTGGTGTTTCTATATTACCGCCACACTATCGTGGGCGTCGGTATTTGCATTGGTACCTTTTATTCTGTCGGCGGCCCTTTATGCTGTTACAAAAAGCGTACGTGCATCGTCGTTGCTGCATGTGAGCCTGACTGTGTTACTTGTGGCATTTTTTATAATGAACGGCCTTGTTTATTCGCAGTACAGGTTCCACATAAACGGCTTTGTGCTTGACATGCTCTTCAGCGAAGGTGCGGGCGATATTTTCCAATTTAATGCTTCAATATATATAAAGTTGGTTGCTGCTTTTCTATTCATAGTCCTTGCGGCGGCTGCCGTCAGACGCGTGTGCAGCCTTGTTGTTAAACGGTGGAACTATGTGGCAGCGGTTCCTGCATCGCTGTTGATTGTAGCAGCATTGCTTTTCTCTAACGGCATTCATGCTTATGCCGCTGTTGTAAAAACAGCATCTGTAATACGCAGCGCACCCATTGTGCCGTACTATTTTCCATTGACTGCCAACCGTTTTTTGCATAAATTGGGCGTTGTTTCCAAAGAGACACTTACCACTGCCGGCCTTGGCAGCGACGGAGCATCGGGGCTTAATTACCCCGCTAATGAACTTGTTGTGCAACCTGACACTGCTCCCAAAAATATTGTAATGATTGTTATTGACTCGTGGAACAGCCGTTCGTGGAGCCCCGAGGTTTTTCCCAACATCTGGAATTTCTCGTCGCGCTGCGCCTATTATGGCGACCATCTGAGTAGCAGTAACGGTACAACAGGCAGCACTTTCGGAATGTTTTTCGGATTGCCGGCATATTTCCGCAGCGACATTGAGGCAGCCGGTACGCAGCCGTTGCTGGTAGAACAGATGCTTGCCGAAGGGTACGACGTAAAGGCCTTTTCGAGCGCAACATTAGTCTACCCGCCTTTTGCGCGTCTGCTGTTCGCCAATGTTCCCAACCTGAGAATAGAGTCGAAAGGAAAGACCGTCTACGACCGCGACTGCGAAATTACCGATGAGTTTATTTCCTATATAAACAGTAGCAACAGCGAGCGTCCATTCTATTCGCTATTGTTCTACGACCTTGCACACGGATACGAACTTCCCGCCGACAAATTGACACGTTTCACCCCTTCGTGGAATTTTGCCAACTATCTGGCCCTTAACAACGATACTGACCCCACCCCCTTCTGGAATTTGTACCGCAACTGCCTGTTCCAGATAGATTCTCTTGTGGGACGAGTGATTAATTGTCTCGAGGAGAAGAAACTGCTCGATAATACCGTCGTTGTTATTACCGGCGACCACGGACAGGAGTTTAACGAAAATAAGAAGAACTTTTGGGGACACAACAGCAATTATTCCCCCGTACAGTTGCGCGTGCCGCTACTGTACTTCGACGCCTCACAAGCGGCTGCCGTACGTCGCCACAGAACCACCCACTATGATATTGCTCCAACGTTGCTGAAGTCCGTCCTTGGCGTGCAAAATGACGTTAGCGACCTTGGAGTAGGACATATGCTCGAAGATAGTTGCTCACGCGATTGGCACATTGTGGGCAATAAGGACAATTATGCGTTTATACGCGAAAAGGACAATGTAATTATCGAAAAGAAATACTCGGGACACATTGATGTTTATGACAGCCTGATGAACCTTCGTGACGACTATAAAGTAAACAGCCGCGAACTTAATGAAGCTATTTTGAAACTCAACAAATTATATAAATAATCCTATTAAGAAACATTATTCCGATAATAAGAAAAGCGCGAGCCTAAGTTCGCGCTTTTCTTATGGTTCAGACTATCCTGCAATTACTTTACAGGAGCGGGACCCATAGTAAACTCAAGTACACCTCCGGCCTTAATCTGTTCGTAAGTAATGCCGGTTCCTTCAATGGGAGCACCGTTAAGTTTGGCCTCTTGAATATAGATATTCTCCATCGAATTATTGTGAGCAATCACAGTAAACTGTTTGCCGTTACCAACGTTCATCACTGCCTTATGCACAAGGGGGGAACCAAACTGGAATTCTCCGGCAGCGGGATCAACCTGATAGAAGCCCAATGCAGAAAGAATATACCATGCTGACATCTGTCCGGCATCCTCGTTACCGCAAACACCGCTGTGGTCATCAAAGTAAAGCTCGTTAAGAATCCGGCGCACCTTCTCGGCACACTTCTCCTGATGGCCTACGTAGTTGTAAAGATAAACAATATGATGGCTGGGCTCGTTTCCGTGAGCATACTGGCCGATAAGACCCGTAACATCAGCGCCGAAATTCTCTCTTCCATTCTCGTCCACAAAGAAGCTGTCCAATTTGGCTGTAAACGCTTCGGGACCACCGAGCGTATCCACCAATGTCTGCACATCATGAGGAACCAGCCACGTGTACTGCCATGCGTTACCCTCGCTGAAGTCAGCATGATGCTTGGCCATATAAGGGTCGAAAGGCTCTTTCCAACTTCCGTCCAAATTTCGTGCACGCACCAGACGCATTGCCGGGTCGTAATACTTCTCCCAAGACTTGCTGCGGTTACCAAAGTATTCGGCAGCATCAGCATCGCCCTGCATCTTTGCAACCTTAGCCAAAGAAGCATCGGCAATAGCATGCTCCATACATCTTGACACCTCTTCCCTTTCGTTACTCTTGTCGTGAGGAATAAAGCCATACTCCTTAATGTAGCCCACACCTCGGTCGTCACGCATTGAAGATTTCTTCATGGCCTCTAATGCTGCGGGAATATCTTTTACATAACCCTTCAGGCAGAGGTCAGACAAGATGATGACCGCTGGATTACCGGGCATACAGTTAGTTTCCCAACCCTGCAAGTGCCAAATGGGCAGTGTCCCCTGCTGCTCATAAATATTCATAAAGGTTGAAACCAATGAGGCGGACATTTCCTCGTCGATAAGGGTGAAGAGAGGATAAGCCGCCCTATAAGTATCCCAAAGAGAGAGCATAGTATACTGCTTTTCTGTGTCATTGTGGTTTTTACCGTCTGCACCGCGGTAATCACCATTCACGTCGCTGAAGAGCGAAGGAGCAATCATCAAGTGATACATTGAGGTGTAGAATATACGCTGCTGCTTCTCGTCCATAGGTACAATGTCAATGTTACCCAACTTTTCGTTCCACTTGTCCTTCGCCTGAGCATAAGTAGCATTGAAGTCCCAGCCGGGAAGCTCCGTCGCGAGGTTGGCAGCTGCATTCTCACTGCTTACGGCAGAAATACCCACCTTTACCAAAATGGTCTTTTCCTTGGAAGTGTCAAACTTCAAAGAAGTGGCACATTGGTCATGCACAATGTGAACATCCTCTTTGCCGATGAAAGGTTCCGAGAACTTTGCAACAAAATAAACAATGTGGTGAGCCCAACCTTCTGAACGTCTGTAACCCCTGATTTCTGTTGAATCTACAACTTCGAGTTTCCATTCTGTGGGGTGTTCCCATCCGATACCTGTGCATAAATCAACCAGAATAGCCGAATTATCTCCGGTAAAAGTATACTCGTGCAGACCTGTTCTTTCGGTGGTGGTAAGGCGCACATTAACGCCATAGTCGGGCAACTGAACAGTGTAAAGTCCCGGCTTTACACATTCAAGACTATGGTCGAGCGTAGCATACAGATGGTTCACATCTGCTTGACGCGGAGCCCTGTGACGCTTGTCAAACTTCGCCTTCTCGGGGTTGTAGGGCATGAAAAGTATGTCGCCTAAGTCGCTGCATCCGGTACCGGTAAGGTGAGTGTGAGAAAAGCCAATCACCAGCGTATCGCTGTAATGATAACCCGAGCACCAGTCCCAATCCTCGGTCTTAATCTGATGAGGACCCAATTGTACCATTCCAAAAGGCACACTTGCTCCAACAAAAATATGACCATGACCGCCTGAGCCAATATAAGGGTCAACAAGTGCAGTATAATCCTTTTTTGAATCGCATGACACAAGAGCCACGACTGCACACAATACTAAAAATAAAACTTTTTTCATTATACCTTAATTTCGTTGATATTTTTCATAGGTACCTGAGCCGGCCGGCTGCTCTTTATATTTTATCTGCTCTTGTAATCCTGATAAGTACTCTGCAAAATAGCCTTCGCCCTGCTTAAACGGCTGTGTGCGCTGTCGGCCGGCTCTTCTTTAAGCGCAACGCCCGAATCAAGGTCGAGCAGCGAAAATCCCGTAGAGTCGATAAACTGAATGCCGTTGTTATATGCATGATAGGCAAACGGATATTTATATGCGGGGCTAAAAATATTGCGACTGAATTTATAATCCTCGGTGGGCAGTTGCATCTGCGCCAAAAGTGTAGCCGCAAGGTCAGTCTGATTGCACAGTGCCTCTATGCGCTTAGGCTCTTTTACTGCCCCGCCGAACATCAGCAGAGGAATGTGAGTGCGACGCTTGTCGGTGCGATCAGCATCTGGCGGATAGTAGGCAACAGCATGGTCGGGGATACAGACAATGAGCATATTGTCCCACGCCTCGCTCTTTTTCATCTTATCGACAAATACTCCCAAACAAGAATCGACGTAAGCAAAAGCATTTGCGACCTTGTCGTCGGGGACACTGTTGTGCGGAACAATCCAAGGCTCGTGACTGCTGAGTGTAAGAAAGCCTATGTGCCAATTTTTATCTTTTGGCTGTCGGGCAACGATTGAGGCGAGAGTGTCAAAAGCTATATGGTCGGTTACCCCCCATTGATGGCTCTTTTGCGCCTCCAATGGAAAGTCCGTATCGGCAATTACAGTGTTGTACCCGCCCGAATAGATGTAACCCTTCATATTTGTGAAATTTATATCCCCGCCATACAGAAAAGTATTGTGGTAACCGGCCTTAGACAGCGAGCCTGCTATTGCCGGCAGCGTCTGACTTTTCATGGGAGACTTCATCACCGATAGTTGCGGGAACGACGGGTAACCGCTGAGCAGACACACAAGCCCACGGTCGGTGCGGTAACTATTAGCGTAACAGTTGGTAAACAGCACCCCCTCTTTGCAGAATCTCGACATATTCTTTGCCACTGCTTTTTCATCATCATTTTCGTCGATAAATACGGAACTTAAGCCCTCGAGAATTATTGTGACAATATTGGGTCGTGTGGTGTTCAGCAACGTGTCGGTTATTGCACTGTCGGTAGTGTAAAGAGAGTCGAAAAGTGCGCAACGCTCCTCTTCATCGTAAAAATTGTATGCTTCGCTAAAATCCTGATTTTTGCTCAGCGAGTAGATGAAACTGAATATTGGGTTTACGGCCGAGTGGTTAAGGAAAAGGTCGTCGCTGTAATATACCTGCCCCACATTGTTGGTCGATTCTTTTACTCCGCCACGTATGCCCAAAAAGATGAATCCCCCCGCAAGTATAAACAATAAGAGAGAAAGGACTTTTTTATTTGCCTTATCAAATTTTTCGGGAGTTATGCGGTACAATATAAGAGCAACAAGGGTCGTCACAGCCACAAACACTGCGAAGCGCACAAATAGATAGCCTATCGTCACGCTGGCAAGAGCATTCTCGGGCGAGTCTATATATTGCAAAAATGTGCTGTCGAGTTTAAAGCCCCAAAAGGGGTAAAGGCTCGCGTCGGCAATAAAAGCAAGAGAGATTGTTGCAGCCATCAAAATATTGTACGGCAGCATTATCTTTTTCAGGGGTAGTTTAACGAAAATGGTCACAATGCACAGCAACAGCGGCAAGGCTGTCACGTATCCGGCAACAGCAACGTCCAATTGCAATCCGTGAAGGGCAACATCCAGATAGTCGGTCGCTCCGTAACCCTTTTCGGAATTTAGAGCGAGAAACAGCAGCCTCAGCGGCACGAACAGCAGTATAGGTGTTACATAATAACTTATGATGAATTTCAGTCGCTCTTTCATGATGATTAATTAAAAGGTTATTTATGGGCAGCGAGGTTCGATTATCGCCACTTTTGCATCTATTTTCGCCCAAAGTCTGCCGGAATTTCGCCCCACTGAGCAGTCTCCCATTTTATCAATGGGTTTTTATATGTATTATTTTGCAGCCATCGTTCGGCGCGCTCTATCATGGTAAAAACTTCGGCAGTTTCGTCCGTCTGCTCGAGCTTTGTCTTGCATTTTTTTTGCTTTATCCACAGAAGCGCGTTTCTGCTGTCCGAATATATGGGTATCGGACTATTCTGTTTCGCAAGCAGTGCAAGCCCGTGAACAATGGCAAGAAATTCGCCTATATTGTTGGTACCCATTATGGGGCCGAAGTGAAAAATCTCCTCGCCGGTGGCAAGATAGACCCCGCGATACTCCATCATGCCCGGATTTCCGCTACACGCAGCATCTACGGCAATAGCATTGCGATGAACAGTGTCGGGATTTGTTGCCGATGGCTTTTCGCCCTTTTTTTCGCCACTGATATATTTGTATGGCGATTCTGAGTATGCACGCTCGGCCTCGACGAGTGTGGCAAAAGATTTATAAAGAGCCTGCTTCACTCCTTTTATTTGTGCTTGGCACTCGTCCCAAGTGTCGTAAACACCCGGGACGAGTCCGTTCCAAACAACATAATAGCGTTTTTTGCCCATATTTTACATTCTCTCGGGAACGTCTATTCCCAAAAGATTCATTGCAATTTTTATTACCTTGCCTACGTTGCGTGTCAAGAGTATGCGGAAGGCCTTGAGCGTTGCATCCTCCTCGCGCAATATGCTGTAATCGTGGTAGAACTGATTGTACTCTTTTGCAAGCTCGTAAGCGTAGTTGGCAATGCCCGAGGGCGAATAGTCTGTTCCCGCCTGACGTACAACTGCCGAAAAATCGTAGAGCATACGTATGATTGAACGCTCTTTTGCGCTTATTGCCGAGGGCGCGGCAGCCTCGGCAATATTTATGCCACTCTCGGCAGCCTTGCGCTCTATCGAGCGTGTGCGCGCGTACGTATATTGTATAAAAGGACCTGTATTTCCGTTAAAATCGATGGACTCTTTGGGGTTGAAGAGCATATTCTTGCGGGCATCCACCTTGAGCATGAAATATTTGAGTGCGCCCAAACCGATGGTACGTATTGTGCTCTCGGCCTCTTCGGGTGTAAGGTCATTCAGCTTGCCGCCAAGCTCGACAGATGTCTCGCGAGCAGTGTCGAACATCTCCTGCATAAGGTCGTCGGCGTCTACCACCGTACCCTCGCGGCTCTTCATCTTACCCTCGGGAAGCTCTACCATTCCATAAGAGAAGTGAACAAGGCCTTTGCCCCACGAGAATCCAAGTTTGTCGAGCAGCAACGAAAGTACCTGAAAATGATAATTCTGTTCATTTCCAACAACATACACCATCTTATCAATAGGATAGTCGCGGAAACGCAACTGCGCAGTACCAATATCCTGAGTCATATAGACTGATGTACCGTCGCTACGCAGCAACAGTTTTTCGTCCAACCCCTCGGCTGTAAGGTCGGCCCACACTGAGCCATCCTCGCGACGATAGAAGATTCCTTTCTCTAACCCTTCAAGAACAGTCTCCTTTCCTACAAGATAGGTATCCGATTCGTAATATATTTTGTCGAAGTTTACGCCGAGCGTGCGGTAAGTTTCGTCGAAGCCTTCGTACACCCAACCGTTCATAGTCTTCCATAGGTTGCGCACCTCTTCGTCGCCCTGCTCCCATTTTACAAGCATTTCGCGAGCTTCGGACATTAAAGGAGAAGCAGCCTCGGCCTCTTCTTTTGACATTCCCTTTTCCATTGCCTCGCTAATCTCGGCCTTGTAGTGCTTGTCGAATGCAACATAATAGTCGCCAATAAGATGGTCGCCTTTCTTGCCGCTGCTCTCGGGTGTTTCGCCACCGCCCCACTTCTGCCATGCGAGCATGGACTTGCAGATGTGTATGCCACGGTCGTTCACAATATTGGTCTTAACCACACGGTTACCGTTAGCCTCGATAATGTTTGAAAGTGCGTACCCCAAAAGATTGTTACGAATGTGTCCCAAGTGCAAAGGCTTGTTGGTGTTGGGCGAAGAGTATTCCACCATCACCAGCGGAGAATTTTCCGTTACAGGAGTAATACCCCATTTTTCTGTTGCCTCTATCTTCTGCAACAGTTCTATCCAATAGTTTGAATCTATATTTACATTGAGGAATCCTTTAATTACATTGTAAGATGCTATCAAAGGTTGGTTCTTTGTAAGATAATCGCCAATTTCGGCGGCTGTATCCTCGGGCTTTTTACGCGAGAGTGACAAGAAGGGAAATACGACAAGCGTAAAATCACCCTCGAATTCTTTGCGTGTCTTTTGCAATTGAATTTTGTCTGCTGTAACCTGCTGACCGTAAAGTTCCTGAATTGCGGTAGCAATACTCTCGATGAGTCTGTTTTCTAAGTTCATATTATATTCTTTTTTGTTTTTCCGTTTAATGGTTGCAACTGATTTTGCAACTTACGTGCAAAGATAGTGCAAGCCGAGAGGAGAACAAAATAAACTTGTTTATTTTTTATACCGAGGCGCAGCCTATCTTATCTAAAGATAGTGACAAACGAGCGAAAAATATAAAGTTTACTTTAATATTTTTCAAAGCGAGTGCAGCCTATCTTATCTAAAGATAGTGACAAACGAGCGAAAAATATGAAGCTCGCTTTAATATTTTTCACAGCGAGTGCAGCCTATCTTATCAAAAGATAATAACAAACGAGCGAAGAAATATAAGTTTACGTGTTTTTTCTTCCTAACCACATCCTATCTTATACCGAGGTGAGCTCTTTTAATTAGAAACAAGCCTCTAATTTATTGAAAATATTCTTTAAGGGCATAAAAACAAACAACGTTGCCTTTTACAAGGCAACGTTGTTTGTCTGCTGTTAAAAATAATTATTTTACAGCCTCGGCAAGTTCTGCACCGGGTTTGAATTTAGCTACATTCTTAGCAGCAATTTCAATAGTTGCACCTGTCGCAGGATTAACACCCTTACGAGCAGCCTTCTGTGAAACTGAGAATGTACCGAAACCTACAAGAGCAATCTTGTCGCCCTCTTTAAGTGCATCTGTTACTGTGCTTACGAAAGCATCCACCGCCTTTTTTGCATCAGCCTTGCTAATTTCGGCTTTCGCTGCAATTGCGTTTACAAGTTCTGTTTTATTCATAATACAATGTTTTTATGGTAGTTGTATAAATTATTGTGAGCACAAATATATTATAGAGAACAACATAAAGCAAATAAAAGATGAAAAAAATGTGTTTTTTTTAGAAAAACTGATAAATAGAGCCTTATTATAAGGGTATTGAAAGGGATTTTGCCTACCTTTGCGCGATGTTTAATAATTTTTTATGAGAGAGATTCCGGTAGTTACGAAAAACCTTATAGCCATAAATGTGCTTATGTTTCTGGCATTGTTGGCTTTTGAAAGGTCGGGCATCGACCTTAACAATTTATTGGGCTTGCATCTTTTCCTTGCGCCCGATTTTCGCCCCTATCAGTTGGTGACGTATATGTTCATGCACGGTGGCTTTACACATATTTTATTTAATATGTATGCTGTGTGGGTATTCGGAAGCATACTCGAACGTGTATGGGGCTCGTCGCGTTTCCTTTTCTATTATATAGTAGCGGGAGTGGGCGCGGGACTTGTGCAGGAGGCTGTGCAATATATTTACTACGCAACAACCTTGGCACAATATACACAAGTGAATATGGGCGGCGGACTTATTGTCCCCATGACCGAGTATCTTAATCTGTGGACAACAGTGGGAGCCTCGGGTGCTGTTTACGGCATATTGCTTGCATTTGCAATGACTTTCCCCAACGAGAGATTGTTTATGATTCCTTTCCCGTTTCCGATAAAGGCAAAATATTTTGTGCTTATTTTCGGAGCATTGGAACTTTTTACGGGGCTCAGCAATAATGCCGGCGACAATGTTGCCCACTTTGCCCATCTTGGAGGTATGATTTTTGGTCTTTTGATGATTCTTTATTGGCGTAAAAAAGGTAAGATAGATGGTCCGTATAATTTCTGATTTAAAAAATCGCTTTTTGGCCGAAAATATTGTCGGGCGCTTCATATATATAAATGTAGCAGTTTTTATTCTTTTCGCACTGCTCGATGTATTTGCAACGCTTTTCAATATAACTTCGCCCGCACTTTATCTTAAAATGTGGATGGAGCTACCATCGGCTCCCATAAATTTCATATATCAACCATGGTCGTTGGTAACATATATGTTTCTGCACGGCGGGCTGATGCATATTTTGTGGAACATGCTTGCACTCTATTGGTTCGGAAAAATATTCCTTTCATTTTTCTCGACCCGCCATTTTGTGGGACTTTATTTGCTGGGAGGCATCGTGGGCGGACTCTTTTTCATTGCCGCCTATAATATATTCCCGATGTTCACATCCTCGAGCAATAATGCTTATCTTGTGGGCGCATCGGCAGCGGTACTTGCCATTGTAGCAGCCTCGGCAGTGCGCGTGCCCGACTACAAAATAAACCTTCTGCTCATTGGCACCGTAAAACTATCGACACTCGCAGTAGCAACAGTAATAATAGACCTGCTGCTGATAACCTCGGACAACGCCGGCGGCTCATTTGCCCACCTTGGAGGAGCATTTGCCGGATGGGCATTTGCCTACTATCTGAACAAAGGCCGCGACCTTACATTATACATAAACAAAGCTATAGACTTTGTGGCAAACATCTGCAAAGGAGGCATTAAACGCCCTCGCAAACCCAAAATGAATATTTTCAAGGGGAAACGTTCCGACGACTATGATTATAATGCACAGAAAAAAGAACAAGATGCCGAAGTTGATAAAATTCTCGAAAAACTGAAAAAAAGCGGTTACTCATCGCTGACAGAAGAAGAGAAAAAAAGACTTTTCGACGCGTCAAAATAGTTTAAGGCAAAAAGGCAAAAAAATCTTTTTCAAAGGAAATAAAATAGCCTAAAAAGGGGATATTTTAAAATAAATCACGCATATAAGTAAATAAAATTCAGAATCTGCTCTTGAATTTTGGAAAAATGCGCTATATTTGCAAACTTTAAAAGGAAAAGTAATAAAAAATAATAATAAAATTTTAATAAAAATGCAAAACAAAGGATTTGTAAAGGTATTTGCGCTACTGCTTACATTAGTGTGCGTGTTCTATCTTTCTTTCTCTTTTGTAACCGGTTACCACATGGGTAAGGCTGCAGAAGACCCCCAGGGAGAACAACATTATTTGGATTCCATGCTCAACGAAAAAGTTTGGCTTGGAATTTACACATTGAAGCAGAGCCGTGACATGGAAATCGGCTTAGGACTCGACCTTAAAGGCGGAATGAACGTCATTATGGAAGTATCCGTACCCGATGTTGTAAAAGTATTGGCTGATCACAAAGATGATGCAGCATTCAATCAGGCAATTGCAAACGCAAAGCAGCGTTCATTGACAAGTCAGTCTGACTTTATTTCCCTTTTCATCGAGGAATATAAGGCACTCGCTCCCGACGCATCGCTTGCGACACTCTTTGCCACACAGCAGTTGAAAGACAAGGTAAACACCCGTTCGACAGACGCTGAGGTCGAGAAGGTTATCCGCGACGAGGTTCAGGCTGCCATCGACAACTCATTCAACGTGCTTCGCACACGTATCGACCGTTTCGGCGTTGTTCAGCCCAACATTCAGGCACTCGAAGGCTCAATGGGTCGCATCATGATAGAGCTTCCCGGTGTAAAAGAGCCCGAGCGTGTACGTAAACTGTTGCAGGGTTCCGCAAACTTGGAATTCTGGGAGACATTCAACTCTTCAGAGGTTCTTCCCTTGTTGGAGGCTGCCGATGCTAAACTTGCAGCAATCGCTGCTCCCGTAGAGACTGAGACAGAAACAACAGAGCCCGCAGCAACAGAGGAGAAGAAAGATGCTTCTACCGAGGATGTTGCCGCAGCCCTCGATGGCGAGAATGCAACCGACGCAGCAGCAAACACCAGCGCCGAGGAGATGAAAAAGCTCCACCCCCTTGCATCCGTACTTCAGTTTGCAAATACAGGAAGTTCGGTAATCGGTTACGCTCACTACAAAGATACAGCAGCCATCAACACAATGTTGGCCAACCCCGAGGTTAAGAAAATCCTTCCCCGTGACCTTCGTCTCTATTGGGGTGTACGCGCAGTGGATGCAGAAACTACAAACCTTTTCTATGAGCTTTACGCAATCAAGAGCACACAGCGCAACGGTCGCGCACCTCTCGAGGGTGACGTGGTTGTTTCAGCAGCCGACACATACGACCAGCATGGCCGTCCCTGTGTTACAATGTCTATGAACACCGATGGTTCACGTCGTTGGGCACAGCTCACAAAGAACAACGTAGGCCGCGCAATTGCCATCGTTCTTGACGGTTGCGTTTACAGCGCACCCAACGTAAACGGTGAGATTACCGGCGGACGTTCGGAGATTACAGGTAATTTCACCATTGAGCAGACAAAGGACTTGGCAAACGTGCTTCGTTCGGGTAAGATGCCCGCTCCCGCACGCATCGTTCAGGAGGATATTGTCGGTCCCTCACTCGGTCAGGAGTCTATCAATCAGGGTATGACGTCATTCATCGTGGCATTTGTACTCCTTATGATATATATGTGTGCAATCTATGGTTGGATTCCCGGTGCGGTTGCCAACGGTGCACTTTTGATTAACTTCTTCTTCACACTTGGTATACTTGCATCTTTCCAGGCGGCTCTCACAATGTCTGGTATCGCAGGTATGGTGCTTTCACTGGGTATGGCAGTGGATGCTAACGTGCTTATCTACGAGCGTACTAAAGAGGAGTTGCGTGGTGGTAAGACTACACGTGCTGCGCTTGCCGATGGTTACAAGAATGCATTCTCGGCAATCTTCGACTCGAACTTTACTTCTATTATCACAGGTATTATTCTTTTCTACTTTGGTACAGGCCCCATTCGTGGCTTTGCAACCACACTTATCATCGGTATTTTCTGCTCATTCTTCACAGCTGTGTTCTTGACACGTGTATTCTACGAGCACTTTATGGAGAAGGGTAAATGGCTTGACCTTACATTTGTTACAAAGTGGTCTAAGAACTTGATGATGAATACATCGTATAACTTCATGGGCTTGCGCAAAAAATCGTTCGCGGTATTCGGTGCACTTGCAGTTATCATGGTAATTTCATTCGCTGTACGCGGTCTGAGCCAGAGTATTGATTTTACAGGTGGTCGCAACTTCGTTGTTCAGTTCGAGAAAGAGGTTGAGCCCGAGACTGTTAGAGAGCTTCTTAAGACTAAAATTACCGAGGATAATGTTCAGGCAATCGCTCTTGGTACAGACAAAAAGACTATCCGTATAACAACCAACTACCGCATCAACGAGGATGGTACAAATGTGGATTCTGAGATTGAGAAATTCATCTACGATGCGTTTATGGAAGGTAAACTCTTGAGCGAGGGTCTTGACCTTGCAACATTCATCGACCGTGACAACCGCACAGGCGGCTCTATCATCAGTTCACAGAAGGTAGGTCCCAGCATCGCCGAGGATATTACCAGAGGTGCTATCTGGTCGGTTATCTTCGCTCTTGTGGCAATCTTCTTCTACATTCTTGTACGTTTCCGCAACGTAGCGTTCAGCATCGGCTCAATCGCAGCTCTTGTGCTTGATACAATAATGATTATCGGTTGCTACTCTTTGTTCTACGGTATTCTTCCAATATCATTGGAGGTGGACCAGACATTCATCGGTGCAGTGCTTACAGCTATCGGTTACTCAATCAACGACAAGGTGGTAGTGTTCGACCGTATCCGCGAGTTTATCGGCCTTTACCCCAAACGCGACAAGTACGCGCTCTTTAACGACTCGATTAACTCTACACTTTCGCGTACAATCAACACCTCGATAAGTACATTGATTGTGTTGCTCTGTATCTTCATCCTCGGTGGTGACAGCATACGCAGCTTCTCATTCGCAATGATTCTCGGTGTTATATTCGGTACATTGTCATCAATCTTCGTTGCAGCACCTATGGCTTATATGACTCTTGCAAAAAAAGAGCAGAAAGCAGGAAAGTAATCTGCAATTACGATAAACAATAAAGCATCATCGGCGAGAATATTCTCGCCGATGATGCTTTATTATACACCCATTTTGCAAAAGATAAACTGCCCCTATATACTAAAAAGGAATTTTTAACGTTTCAATATAGGACACTTAAAAATAGTTTTCATTCCTATGCAGTGGATTAACCGCTTCCGTCGTATAAAAATAGTGCTTATAACATGCGCCGCAATCATTGCCGGAGTTTCGTTGTTTGTATCGGACCGCCTTGTAACCGACCTTAAGCAAGAGGAGCTCCGCAAGATGCAAGTGTGGGCCGAGGCTATGCGCTCGCTTAACAGCGCCGACGAGAATACCGACCTTAACCTTGTGCTTACGGTACTCGACGGTAACAACACTATCCCTGTAATTGTTACCGACTCGAAAGGCGCCATAAACAACTACAGAAACATCAGTATAGATGCAGATGAAGATACGCTCGCAGTATTGCACGGCCTTGTGTCGGGCATGCGCGAGAGTGGCAATATCATCCGCATAGAAATGGGCAGCTACGCTCCGGATGATTATATAGAGGTATGCTACTCCGATTCGCTGATACTTACGCAGCTCGCCTACTACCCTTATGTGCAGTTGATGGTAGCAATAGTATTTTTCCTTGTCTGCCTTATAGCAATATTAAGCTCCAAACGCGCCGAACAAGATAGAGTGTGGGTAGGACTCTCCAAAGAGACTGCACACCAATTGGGCACCCCAATATCCTCGCTGATGGCGTGGACAGAAGTGTTGCGCGACAAATATCCCGGCGACGAACTTCTGCCGGAAATGGAGAAAGATGTTACACGCCTGCGCACCATTGCCGAAAGATTCTCAAAGATAGGCTCTGCCCCCGAACCACAATCGGACGACCTTATAGAACTGCTCGAAAGAGTAGTCACATACATCAAACGTCGCAGTTCAAACAAAATACAATTTGTGTGCCATTTTACCAAGCGACCGCTGTATGTGCGCATGAATTCCCCCCTCATGGAGTGGGTAATCGAAAATCTGTGCAAAAATGCCATAGACGCCATGAACGGCGAGGGAACAATCACAATAAATGTCACACAGAGCGACGAAAAAGCCATAATAGACTTTTCGGACACAGGTAAAGGAATACCAAAATCTCGTTTCGCGGCAGTATTCGAGCCCGGCTACACAACCAAAAAAAGAGGATGGGGATTGGGCCTCTCACTAGCCAAGCGCATCATGGAACAGTACCACAAAGGACGCATATTCGTCAAAAATTCGGAGCTTGGAAAGGGTACAACCTTCAGAATAGAATTAAAAAAGTGAATATTTTACTAATTTTGAGCATTTACTCGAAAAATTATTCTTATCTTTGTAGCCAAATTTAGAGTATATCAAGTATTTCCTATTATTGTTGATTGATTTTTATTATTAAAAGAGGAGGATTTTTGGAAAAATGGGACGCTTTGATAAGTATAGAATAGACCTGAAGGGAATGAGACAATCTTCCCTGCAGATGGAGTATGACCTCGACAATACATTTTTTGCAGACATCGATGGTCAAGAGTTTCAGAAAGGTGCCGTAAAAGCCATTGTAACAGTAAAGAACAACCGCGAAGTATTCGACTTTACATTTACAATAAAAGGTACAGTGGTAGTACCTTGCGACAGATGTCTCGACGAAATGGAAATAGACATCGAGGCCGACAACCTTCTGAAAGTAAAGTTGGGCGAAACATACGCCGACGAAGGCGAGACTGTTGTAATACCGGAAAGCGAGGGCGAAATAAACCTTGCATGGTATTTATACGAGTTTATAGCCTTGGCACTGCCCACAAAGCACATACACGCTCCCGGCAAATGCAACGCGGACATGTTCAACAAACTGAAAAAACACAGCCGCCGCAACGAAGAGGATGAATCCTTTGACACCGACGAGCAACAAGAAAGAGAAATAGACCCGCGATGGGAGAGTTTGAAGAATTTACAAATTGAAGAAGATAATTAAAAAGTAAGAAAATGGCACATCCTAAAAGAAGACAATCAAAGACAAGAACTGCCAAGAGAAGAACAAACGACAAGGCAGTAGCTCCTACACTTGCTATATGCCCCAACTGCGGCGAGTGGCATGTTTATCACACCGTATGCGGTGCGTGTGGTTACTACAGAGGCAAACTCGCTATCGAGAAGCAGGCTGCAGTCTAACCATAATGGCCGGATGTAGCGATTTTTGAAACTCCGGCTTTGTAGGAAATTTAAAACGCACCATCCACAATGGTTGAGTGCGTTTTTTTGTTTTTTCACGCGTCCGACGCACCATTTTGCATTGCAAATAAACATTGGCACACGACGCGAAATATTATGTAACATATGCATAAAGCAGGTTTTGTAAATATTGTCGGCAACCCCAACGTGGGCAAGTCTACATTGATGAATTTGCTGGTAGGCGAAAGAATCTCCATTGCCACATTCAAGGCACAGACGACACGTCACCGCATCATGGGCATACTGAATACCGACGAGGCACAGATAGTCTTTTCGGACACTCCGGGAGTATTAAAGCCCAACTATAAATTGCAAGAGGCAATGCTACGCTTCTCGCGCTCGGCTCTGCGTGACGCAGACGTACTTCTGTACGTGACAGACATGATAGAGACACCCGAGAAAAACATGGAGTTTATCGAAGAGGTAAACAAGATGGACGTACCGGTGCTGGTGCTTATAAACAAAATAGACCTGAGCAACCAGACAGAGCTTACGAAAAGAGTGGAGCAACTGCACGAACTGTTGCCAAAAGCCGAAATTCTGCCAATCTCGGCACTTGCAAAATTCAACGTAGATGTTGTACTTAAAAGAATCATGCAACTGCTGCCCGACAGCCCGCCCTACTTCGACAAAGACCAACTGACAGACAAGCCCGCACGATTTTTTGTTACAGAGATAATAAGAGAAAAGATACTTCTCTACTACGACAAGGAAATTCCCTATGTGGTAGAATCAGCCGTTGAGCTTTTCAAAGAGACAGACACAAGCATCTACATAAGCGCAAACATCTTTGTAGAGCGCGAGTCGCAGAAAGGCATAATCATCGGACACGAAGGTTCGGCACTAAAAAAGGTGGCAACCGAAGCACGCAAAGAGCTTGAGAAGTTTTTCGGTAAAAAAATATTCATAGAATTACTTGTGAAAGTAAACAAGGACTGGCGCAATTCCGACAGAAAATTGCGCATGTTCGGCTATAACCAAAAGGATTAACAATATGGCAAATTTGGTAGCAATAGTAGGTCGTCCCAACGTGGGAAAATCGACCCTGTTCAACCGCCTGACCGAAACTAAGCAGGCGATAATTTCAGACGAGGCAGGCACCACACGCGACCGCCAATATGGCAAATGTCTGTGGGGCAGCAAAGAATTTTCGGTAGTAGACACCGGCGGATGGGTAGTAAACTCGGATGACATATTCGAGGGCGAAATAAGAAAGCAGGTAACAATGGCAATGGAAGAGGCCGATGTTATTCTCTTCGTCGTGGACACGCAGAACGGACTCACCGACCTCGATTCGGAAATGGCATCCATGCTACGTCGTTCAAAAAAGCCGGTGATTGTTGTTGCCAACAAGGTAGACAACTACGATATTCAGTACTATGCGGCAGAATTCTACGCAATGGGCCTCGACGAAATGTACTGTATTTCGGCCGCGAACGGTAGCGGCACAGGCGACCTTCTCGATGCTGTCGTATCGAAATTCCAGAAAGATGCCGAAGAGGTTGCCGAGGCTGATATTCCCAAATTTGCAGTTGTTGGCCGTCCCAACGTAGGTAAAAGCTCAATAGTAAACGTCTTTTTGGGCGAGGATAGAAACATTGTCACAGACATTGCCGGCACCACACGCGACTCTATCCTCACACGCTACAATAAATATGGATTCGACTTTTATCTTGTCGATACAGCCGGAATAAGAAAAAAGAACAAGGTGAACGAAGATATCGAGTACTACTCGGTGCTACGCTCGATACGCGCAATAGAAAATTCGGACATCTGCATACTGATGCTCGACGCCACGCGAGGCATCGAGGGACAGGACCTTAATATCTTCTCAATCATACAGCGCAACCAGAAAGGCCTTGTAGTCGTAGTGAACAAATGGGACCTTGTGGAGGATAAGTCGGACAAGGTGATGAAATTCTTCGAGAATGCCATACGCGAGCGCGTGGCACCCTTCACAGACTTCCCCATCATCTTTACCTCGACAATCACCAAGCAGCGTGTGTTTAAGGTGCTTGAGCTTGCTCAGGAGGTTTACAAAAACTCGAAGAACAAGGTTTCTACGGCCAAATTCAACGAGGAAATGTTGCCGCTGATTGAGGCCTACCCCCCACCCTCGATAAAAGGCAAATATATAAAGATAAAATATTGCATGCAGTTGCCCGATGTTCGCGTGCCGTCGTTCATCTTCTTTGCCAACCTGCCGCAGTATGTGAAAGAGCCGTATAAACGCTTCCTCGAGAATAAAATACGCGAAAAGTGGAATTTTACAGGAGTGCCGATGAACATTTATATAAGGCAGAAATAAAAATCTTCGTACAGATGCAGCAATTAGTAGCTGCATCTGTTTTTTTATAATAACGTCGATCAGATGTAAAATTGTTTATTATGGGAATAGAGGGTGGAAAATCTTTAAGTTCTCGGTCTTTTTTACCCTTGATTACCGTTGCTATTTAAAAGGCTATTATTACTATCCTCTTCTTTTGCCGGGCAAAAGAAGCAAAAGCCCCGGCACACGGAAAGAGCAGTCAGCTCGTTCTTTGTTCACAAGTTGCTTAAAAGCAACATTCCTCAGTCGAACGAGCCTTGTCGCTCAAGCCTATCGGCTGTTTTTCGGGTGCTGCGGAACTCCTTCAGTTATCCACGCGATGCGTGTATAACTCACAGTCAAACAGTCCTCGCACTTAATCCGAAAAACATCCGGGCTCTCACTGTGCTCTTTAACGGTGCCGGATGGATTTTAAAGTAACCATTGTTTAGTATTAAACGTTGCAAAGGTTACTTCAATAAAAATACAGCGTTGTCAAAATTACAGGCAACGGACGCAGTTAAGGCGCGGATAAAGAGAGTGCAATTTTTCTTGGCGCGCAACGGCGCGGCTTAAATTGCACTCTCCCGCATAGTCTTTCTGCGGGAAAAGTTGCCGACAAGCGAACGCCGAACGAAGAACATTTTCGCTTGCGAAAATTTGTGAGCAGAGAAGCGAGCGACTGATTTTGTCTGCGCTGTGCCTTTTTGCTTACTTTTTGTGCGACAAAAAGTAAGGATAGAAACGACTACCAATAAAATTACAATAAAAAATTAAGGGTAAAGACTGCAGTAGAATATAAAAGTAGGACTTTAAATTAAGGTGATTTTTTTCCTCAATTCCCATAATAGAAGATACATTCAAAATAATATCGAACTGACTTCATAACAGCAATAAAAACTGAATAGTTGCTAATTAAAGCACCCCTCCGCAACATTTCTGTATGCAACAATGTTGTCATTAGGCAGGCCGGAAAAGTCTGCACAAACAGATTGTTTAACTTAAAAATTTTGTCCTATGACAACAAAAACTGAAAAGAAGCACGAAGAAGTTAAAGATGTAAAAAAAGAGGCTAAAGGTTGCAAACCCTCAGGTTCGTGCAAGAGCAGCGAAAAGAAATCCTAACGATTTTTGCGATTAAAAGGAGTATTCTTATTCAAAAAAGGGAAAATGTGCCTCGGTGTCAAATTTAATTTTGGCACTGAGGATTTTTTGTATTAAAAATAGTACCTTTGAAAAAAATAGGAACTATATGAAAAACTTATATACAGCAATCGTTTGTATTTTAATCTATTGTGGTTGCTCGAGCAACTACAATCAAAATGCAGCCATCGAGGAATACCACAAGGAAAAGTTCGACTCTTTTCTTACACAATTTGCACAGTTTGACGGCAAGCAACCGAATGAGTCGTTCTTTAGGCAAAGGAAAAATTTCCCAAATGAAAGATTAAGCCCGGTACTTGACAAATATCATTTCTCTTTTTTGCTTCCTTACGATGATGAGTGTAATTGCGAAGCAAAAGAACTTTATTACACTCCCTGTTACAAAATAGAGAGAAAAAATTACTATTTAATATCAATGCATACTTGTTGCGATGTTACAAAAACAGCATGGTATCCATACGAGGATAATACATTAGTCACATACGATAAAAAGGGAAAAATTATTGACTTTGCAACGGTGGGAACGGGTAGCGACCTTGAGTATTATAAAATAGAGCCCCCATCGAAAGAAAATGAAATTATTTATACGCAATATTTTTTCAAGGATGTTGAAAGTTTTGAAAAAGGTAATTGTGACGCATTTGTTTATAAGGTAGCAGTCGATGATAATGGGAAAATTGAGAAAAAATTGTTGCGCGAAGAAAAGAATGTGAATGTTACAATGTGATACAAATTTCCAGCAACAGTGCCAAAATAAAATTGGCACTGAGGCTTTTATGTTTATACCTAAAAATCATAATATAGTTGTTAATTATAGTAAAAACATTTATATTTGCACCGCGCACCTTTGTTGTTTTTGTAATTGCAGAAGCAGGGAAGGTGGGTGATTTTTTTATAATAAGCGTTTACTTGCGCTTTGTTCTTGATAGCTTGGAACTTCGCAAACTCTAACATCATCAAAGAACATGGCAACAGTAGATGTCTATGGGTTGTTATATACATCATATGCACATCTTTAACAAGGTGTGCAATGGTATATTACATAACTGCGTGGGCTTCTGCGTTGCTCGTTTCGATGATGTGGGCAATGCGAAGGCCTCAAGCTGTGGGACGAGTGACTTGTAAGAATTCCCACGCTTTTTTTATGTTATTAATATGCCTGAGAGGGAATGTAAGGCCTATAAAATTATTATTATGAAAAAACAGTTTAAACGCGCACTGTCTGCGCTTGTGTTGTTTGTTGTATGCCTCTCTAGTGGCTATGCACAAGAAAATTTATTAATTGATTCCAGCTCCAGAAGCGAAGCAAGTGAAGAAAATGTTTCGCAAGATGAAGTTTTAGGTATTTTAGGATTGCATTACGCCGCCGACCTTGATTACATAGACCAGGGCATGTATGGATATGGAGGTCATGTATTAAAGAACAAACATATATGCTTTTCTTTTTCAATCAATAGCGATATGGGATTAGTTGATTCTGATTATAGCTCTTATTTAGCAAAAATTGGTCCAAACTACTCTTATGCTATTTCTGATAAACTTTGGTTTTTCGCCCCTTTGTGTGTAGATTTAGTTTGGAGTAACTATCCGGAGTATAAGTCGTATAACAAAAAAGAAATAAAAAAAGAATTTAATTGGGGGCTTGATTTAACTCCAGCATTGGCTTTTAAACTTGGCAAACTAGTATTGAGCGCAGGTATGCAACTTAGTTGGATGGAAGGTGCAAGCAAAATTGGCACAGCAGGAATGATAGGTATTGGTTACACATTAAAATAATCAGATAAATTTAGTAGATTATGAAAAATTTAAAATTTTTACAGACATTACTTTTATGCACAGTTCTTTCATTTTGCTTTACGGCATGTAGCAGCGAGGATGAGGAGGAGAGCGTTATCGCGGGTGGCAATGATATAAGAACAGAATTAAAAAGCAAGAAGTGGTATTATACATATTACGACGTAGATAATCTCTCAGAAGAAAAGATTACTATTTATTTTATAAACGACACATGTGGAGTAACATATGCGTGGTGGAGGTTTTTAGATATTAGTGGAAGTGATAGCAGTAAAAGTACTACATTTGAATATGAAGTAATCGATAATAGAGTCATACTATATAGTAGTGGAATAACTATTGAATATTATTATGTAGACGGATACTTGATTAAAGAAGATGAATGCTATGAATCACTTAGCTACAACTCTAGTGATTATGCATATATAAAAGAATTTGACCCTGCTGAAAAAGAACGTAAAAAAAAGATATTAGAAACTATAAAGGAAAACTTAAAGGTTACTGAAAGTTTTGACGGTGTTGAGTATACATACACATTTGACAACACTTTAGATAAAATATATCCATCAAGTAAAATAGAATATTACATAGAATTTGATGGTGTATGCAATAATTATAAATATTGCAAAAAGAAATATTGTGATGACCACAAATGGTACATAAAAGCGGAAAAGAATGGTAACAAATATGTTGTTAATCTATTCCCGGTACACCCCGAATATTGGGCACCGTACAGTGAATATTTACAGACCAAAGATGCTTTAGAAGATAAAATAAATAGTGGCCTAACATTGTCAAATTCAGAGAAAGATTTGTACAATAGCGTAAAGGAATATATTGAAAAACAAACAAATAATAATTACGACTCATATCCTTGTGTTAAAATTGATGGCGAAGATTATGAATTGGAATATTATAACTATAAATAGGATTGAAAGTATTTTCTTTAAATAGAATTAAATTTTGTTTTTCTATTTGAAAAGCATAATTTCAGCAGACAGTGCCAAAATTAAATTGGCACTGTTGCTTTTTTGTTAAAAAAGTGCAATATTTGCATAGTGCGTCTACCGGAAATAAAAAAACAGATAAAGCCATGAAAAAAACACTCTTTTCACTACTGCTTTTTTCCTTAAGCATCCTTATGCTGTCGGCAAAAAGTTACACAGTAACAAGCCCCGACGGTCGTCTGACACTAACTATCGACGTTGGCGATAAAGTAACATATACGGTAAAAGCCGGCGATGCGACGCTTGTCGCGCCCTCGGCGATTGCTCTTGAGCTTGAGGATGGCACGCTGCTTGGCAATAAGCCCAAAGTGTCGAGTGTGAACCGCGACAGCAGCAGCGAGACTATTGTCGCCCCACTCTATCGTCAGAGTCGTTTCAAAAGCGAATATAATGCCATCAGGCTGAAGATGCGCGGTAATTGGGGCATCGAGGCGCGCGCCTTTAACGACGGCGTTGCGTACAGGCTTTTTACAACCTACAAAAAAGATATAAACATAAAAAACGAAACGGTAGAATTTAATTTCGACAAGGATTATAATGTCACACTGCCTTACAGCGACCTTTTCAGCGACAAATATATTGCCAGCTTCGAGAAACAGTATGACTATGAGCCTGTTTCCAATTTTAAGAATCACGGCGGAAGGCTCAGCTTTATGCCCATAATGGTACATTATGATGGTGGCGGCAAGGCTGTCCTTCTTGAATCGGACGTAGAGGACTACCCGGGAATGTTCATAAACGCAAACAGCGAAAAGTTGGGCTTTGTGGGCGAATTTCCTCCCTATCCGCTGAATCACAAGGACACCCCCAACGGAGTGTTGCGAGTGTCGGAGCGCGCGCCCTACATTGCCTCGATAAAGGGCAACCGCACACTGCCGTGGCGCATTGTAGCTTATGCTGCCGACGAAAAGCAGATTCCGGTGAACAATATGGTGTACGCCCTTGCGTCACCCTGCCGCATAGAGGATACCTCGTGGATAAAGCCCGGACACTCTACGTGGGACTGGTGGAACCACTGCTCTATTTACAACGTAGATTTTAAGGTGGGATTCAACAACGACACATATAAATATTATATAGACTTTGCTGCAAAATACAATTTCGACTATGTGCTTATAGACGATGGCTGGTACTCTTACCACAATAGAAATGTGATGGACGCTAACCCCGCACTCGACATTCCCATGCTGTGCGAATATGCTAAAGAGAGAAATATTCGTCTGATACTGTGGATGGTGGGCGACGCTTTTGACAAACAGGCCGAGGAGGTATGCGCCTACTACTCGAAGATGGGAATTGCGGGCTTCAAGCTTGACTTTTTCGAGCGTCAGGACCAGAATCTTATCACCCGCACATACTGCATGGCACAAACGGCGGCAAAATACAAGATGATGCTGAACCTGCATGGTGTATATGTGCCTAAAGGCCTTAATCGCACCTATCCTAACATTGTGAACTTCGAGGCAGTCTTTGGCCTTGAACAGCTTAAATGGACCGACAAGAAGGTGGCAGACATGGCAAAAAATGACCTGATGATTCCTTTCATGCGACAGACGGCGGGACCGATAGACTATACTCCCGGAGCGATGATTAACCGCACACGCGAAATGTTCCGCAGCATCGACCATCGTCCCATGAGTCAGGGTACACGCGCCCATCAGGTGGCAACGTACATTGTTTTTGACATGCCTGTGTCGGTACTGTGCGACTCGCCCACAAACTATGTTCGTGAGGGCGAGACTACCAATTTTATAAACAGTATTCCTGCGGTATTCGACAGCACATTCGTCAGCATGAGCGAGTTTGGAAAGTATCTTGTCACGGGACGCAGAAAGGGCGATAATTTCTATCTTGGAGGGTTTAACGATTGGGACGCGCGCTCGTTGGAGGTGCCACTCTCTTTCCTGCCCGAGGGTGAGTATATTGCCCGCATATACAAGGATGGCCTTAATGTGGATCGCGTGGCCGAGGATTATAAACTCACAGAGCAGACTGTAACCGCCGGCGACAAACTTAATATACAGATGGGTGCATGCGGCGGCTTTGCAATAATTTTCACAAAAAAACAGTAATATACTATGATACGACGATTTTTATTTTTAGCGATTCTTTTCTCACTTGCCATCGCAGCAAGTGCCGAGGTTAAACTACCCTCGGTGCTTGGCAACGACATGGTGCTGCAACGCAACAGCGAGGTTAATCTTTGGGGCGAGGCGACCCCCGACCGCACGGTTACGGTGCGCACCTCGTGGAACAACAAAAAGTACAAGACAAAGAGCGACAGTGACGGGAAATGGTCTTTAAAGGTTGCTACCGGAGAGGCAGGAGGCCCCTACGAAATTGAATTTTCCGATGGCGACAAGCTGACCCTCGACGGCATACTTCTGGGCGAAGTGTGGGTGTGCGGCGGGCAGTCGAACATGGAAATGCCTATAAAAGGCTTTGTGGCGCAGCCTGTGCAGGGCGCAGCCGAGGCTATACGCGAAAGTTATGCCCACCCCGATATTCGCATATTCAACGTAGGGCGCAACCGCTCGGAGAGCGCACAGGATGATTGCAAGGGCGAGTGGAAGAAACCCACACCCAAGAACGTTGCCGAGTGCAGCGCAACGGCATATTTCTTCGGTCGCATGCTGACAGATATTTTAGGTGTCCCCGTAGGGCTTGTAACCTCGTATTGGGGTGGCACAAAAGCCGAAGTGTGGATGACCCGTGACGCGATAAAAGCCACCGAAGGCATCGACCACGACTATGCACTAAAAGCCGATGGCAACGGTTTTACGCCGCAAAGTATGTATAATGGAATGATACACCCTATCGCACGCTTCACAGCCAAAGGATTCATTTGGTACCAGGGCGAGTCGAACCGCGACAGAGCCTTTGACTATGGCAAGCTGCTTGTATCGCTGATAAAAGATTGGCGCAAGGCGTGGGGTGACGAAAATATGCCTTTCCTGTGCGCACAGCTCGTTCAATATCGTTACGACGGCGCACAGTACCTGTCGTTGCCCGTAGTTATCGAAGGACAGTACTATGCAGCCGACGCACTGAAAAACGTCTATGTAGCCCCCACCACCGACCTTTCGTTTGCATCGATCATACACCCGCCGTTCAAGCGCGAGGTTGGCGAGCGTCTCGCGGGGATAGCACTCGACAAAAGTTACGGTCTTCCCGGCTTCGCAGCCGAGTCGCCCCGATATGCAAGCATGCAGGTCGATGGCAGCAAGGTGGTGCTTCGCTTCACAGGCATGGCCGACAATGCCGAATATGACGCCGTTGGCGAGAATTTCTCGTGGGTGGACAAGAATATGCGCGTGATAAGCATAAAAGGCTTCGAGGTTGCCGGAGAGGACAGAAAATTCTACCCTGCAAAGGCTCGTCATTCGTGGCCTGTGTCGGACCGCATAACCGTCGAGAGCGACTCTGTGAAAAACCCTGTGGCAGTACGCTACGCCTTCCGCAACAGCATCGAGGCTAACGTAATTACAGGCATGGGCACACCACTTGCACCCTTCCGCACAGACAATTGGGAAATACCCGAAAATGAACTTTTTAAAAAATAAAAACCATGAAACGTAAAATTTTCTCATTCATTACAATGATGCTGCTTGCACTGACATGTGCATACGCAGGCGGCGGTAAAAAAGATTTTGCCATCATCTACATTGGCAACAGTATCACCTACGGTGCATTGCACAAAGATCGCAACGTTACAGCACCCCCTGTGTACACCTCGCAAATGCTTGCAAAAAAACTGAAGGCAAACATCATCTGGCGCAACTGCGGCTGGAGCGGTGCCACCACCTACGATTTTCTTCCCTCGCATAAACGCTATTTTCCCCGTGTAGAGAAGGCCGTACGCGAAATTCAAGCCGAGACTGACGCCCCCATAGTATTTTCCATAATGCTGGGAACAAACGACAGTGCAAATACAGGACCCACAGGCTGCCCCGTATCGAACGAAAATTATAAGAAAAACCTCATCACCATCATGGAGGCACTGAAGGAAATTGCCCCCGGAGCAAAATTCATATTCCAACGTCCCATCTGGTATAGTCCCAACACATACAACGGTGCACAGTACCTTCAGAAAGGCCTTAACCGCCTTATAGGCTACACACCCGTGCTTGAGGAGCTTGCCGACGAGCGTGCCGACGCCATGATGGGCGACGACGATGCTTTTGAGTATTTCCACAAGAATTACGAGAAATATTGTTTCGCCGAGGGTGGTAACGCAGGAACATTCTATCTGCACCCCAATGAAAAAGGAGCAAAGAAACTTGCAAAATTCTGGTTCGAGGGCATTATAGATGCACTCGACTAACCTCTGAAAATATAATACAAAAAAAATTGCTACCCGACGGGTAGCAATTTTTTTGTACACTAACAAGCTATTAGTCAGCAAGTTTAGCCTTGATAAACTCGCGGTTGAGGCGAGCAATATTGCTTATTGATACACATTTGGGACACTCAGCCTCGCAAGCACGTGTGTTTGTACAGTTACCGAAGCCAAGCTCGTCCATCTTGGCAACCATAGCCTTTGCACGACGAGCAGCCTCTACCTTACCCTGAGGAAGGAGTGCAAACTGGCTAACCTTTGCAGATACGAAGAGCATTGCAGAACCGTTCTTACATGCTGCCACGCAGGCACCGCAACCGATACATGCAGCTGCATCCATAGCCTCCTCGGCAATATCCTTACCGATGGGAATTGCGTTTGCATCGGGAATACCGCCTGTATTGATAGAAACAAATCCACCGGCCTGCTGAATCTTGTCAAAGGCTGTACGGTCTACCATAAGGTCGCGAATCACGGGGAACGCAGCCGAACGCCAAGGCTCTACTGTGATTGTGTCGCCATCTTTGAAACGACGCATATAGAGCTGACAGGTTGTTGCGCCTGTTGCAGGACCGTGAGGGTGACCGTTCACGTAGAGTGAGCACATACCGCAAATACCCTCGCGACAGTCGTGGTCGAACACAATAGGCTCTTTACCCTCATTTACCAACTGCTCGTTAAGAATGTCGAGCATCTCAAGGAATGAGGTATCACCGGGAATGTCTTTCATCTGATAGGTCTCAAAAGCACCTTTCTCTTTAGGACCTCTCTGACGCCATACTTTCAAATTAAAGCTTATATTTTTATCCATTGTTATATTCTTTTAATTAGTTTTTGTAGTTACGCTGCTGTACTTTGATGTACTGATAGTTGAGATCCTCTTTGAGAAGTTCGGGCTCGTTGCCTTCGCCTGTGTAACGCCAGCAAGCAACATAAGAGAACTCTTCGTCGTTACGTTTAGCCTCGCCCTCTTCTGTCTGGTGCTCTTCGCGGAAGTGACCACCGCAAGATTCCTCGCGGTTGAGTGCGTCGTATGCCATGAGCTTACCAATCTCGATAAAGTCGAGCAGACGGAGAGCTTTCTCGAGCTCGATGTTCAGTGTGTCGGCTGCACCGGGGATACGAAGGTCGCTCCAGAAGGTCTTTTCAACCTCGGCGAGTTTGGCAATAGCTGTCTCGAGAGACTCTTTTGTACGTGCCATTCCTACATACTCCCACATTACGTGACCAAGCTCTTTGTGAATTGAGTCTACGCTGCGTTTACCCTTGATGGCCATAAGTTTGGCAATCTTGTCGTTTACAGCCTTCTCGGCAGCCTCGAATTCGGGTGCGTCTGTGCTGAAACGGGGAACCTGAATCTGGTCGGCAAGATAGTTCTGCATTGTGTAGGGAAGAACGAAGTAACCGTCGGCAAGACCCTGCATGAGTGCAGATGCACCGAGACGGTTGGCACCGTGGTCAGAGAAGTTTGCCTCACCGATAGCAAAAAGACCGGGAATTGAGGTCTGAAGCTCGTAGTCTACCCAGATACCACCCATTGTGTAGTGGATAGCGGGGAATATCATCATAGGCTCCTCGTAGGGGCTTACGTCAGTAATCTCCTCGTACATATCGAATAGGTTACCGTAACGCTGTTTAACAACCTCTTTACCGAGACGCTGGATAGCATATTTAAAGTCGAGGAACACTGCAAGACCTGTGTTGTTTACGCCGAAACCTTTGTCGCAACGCTCTTTTGCTGCGCGTGAAGCAACGTCACGAGGTACAAGGTTACCGAAGGCAGGATAACGACGCTCCAAGTAGAAGTCGCGATCCTCGTCGGGAATGTCGCTTGCCTTCTTTTTACCGGCCTGAAGAGCCTTGGCATCCTCCAATTTCTTGGGTACCCAGATGCGACCATCGTTACGGAGAGACTCGGACATAAGTGTCAGTTTAGACTGCTTGTCGCCGTGAACGGGGATACATGTGGGGTGAATCTGAGCGTAACAGGGGTTAGCAAAAAGGGCACCTTTACGGTAGCACTGCAATGCAGCCGAACCGTTGCTACCCATTGCGTTTGTAGAGAGGAAGTATGTGTTTCCGTAACCACCGGTAGCAATAACAACCGAGTGAGCAGCGAAACGCTCAACCTTACCTGTTACAAGGTTACGAGCGATAATACCGCGTGCACGACCGTCGATAATAACAACGTCGAGCATTTCGTAACGTGTATAGAGCTTAACCTTGCCCTGATTAACCTGATAGTTCAGTGCCGAGTATGCACCGAGAAGAAGCTGCTGACCTGTCTGACCGCGAGCATAGAATGTACGCGATACCTGAGCACCACCAAACGAACGGTTAGCCAAAAGACCACCATACTCGCGTGCAAAAGGTACACACTGAGCAACACACTGGTCGATGATTGCGCCCGAAACCTCGGCCAAACGATGAACGTTAGCCTCGCGTGCGCGGTAGTCACCACCCTTGATAGTATCGTAGAAAAGACGATAAACAGAGTCACCATCATTCTGATAGTTCTTTGCAGCGTTAATACCACCCTGTGCAGCGATAGAGTGTGCACGACGGGGAGAATCCTGAATACAGAAGTTAAGCACGTTGAAACCCATGGCACCCAACGAAGCGGCTGCCGATGCACCTGCAAGACCTGTACCTACAACGATGATGTCGAGGTTACGTTTGTTGGCGGGGTTCACCAATTTCTGATGTGCCTTATAGTTCGTCCACTTCTCGGCCAAAGGACCTTCGGGAATTTTGGAATTCAGTTTTTCTGAACTTATTTTAGCCATAATATATGTTTTTTAAATTTTAAACGGAATTATTAATTAGCATCCACCGGCGCAAGGACAGAGAGCAAAAATAACAGCTACTGCTGCAAAACCTGCCACGATGAGGGTAACAACAACGTTACCGATGCAACGCCAACGCTCGAACCATACTTGATTGTTCCAACCAAGAGTCTGAAGTGCGCTCCAGAAGCCGTGTGTAAGGTGGAACCAGAGAGCTACCAACCATACAAGGTAAAGAACAGTGTAAACGGGGCAAGAGAAAGTCTGCTGAATATGATATACACCGTTGGCAGCATTTGTAACATCTACATTTGCGCCCATCATGTGCATAACCTCAACAAGCTGCATGTTTGCCCAGAAGTTGTAAAGGTGAAGCCCCATACCCAAGATTACGATTACACCAAGAACAAACATGTTCTGTGATGCCCACTCAACCTCTTTGGGCTTCGCAGTGTAAGCGTAAGACTGACCACCGCGTGCCTTCTTGTTCTGAAGTGTGAGGATGATTGCATAAACGAAATGCACAACCACAAGAGCGGCAAGACCCGCTGTTGCAACAAGCGCATACCAATTAGCACCCAAAAACTCACAAATCGCATTGTAAGCCTCGCCGCTGAAAATAGCGACCAAGTTCATTGACATGTGGAAAAGAAGGAAGAGAACGAGGGCAATACCCGAAACGCTCATAATTACCTTTTTTCCCACAGAAGAATTAAGTAACCACATAATAAATTGATATTAAATTATTTAATTAAAAAGTTATTAAAATTTCAACCTATTTTACCTTTTGCATTTAGCAAAAATAAAGTTTTTTTATGAAACTGCCACCGATAAACGACTTTATTTATTAAAATATTTTCAAAAAGGAAAAACAGTCGTTACACACAATTAATCGTCCGCGCTTAAACTAAACAAAAAACTGCGTGAAATTCCCGCATAAAAAACAATAAAATTCAAACAGAGAGAGCATTTGCGACGACAAGCCTGCGCCGATGCTTTTGCGTTCCAAAAAATAGTACTATCTTCGCAGAAGAAAATAATATCAATAAGGAGTACCGTGAAATTTGAATACGACATTTTAGTCATAGGCGCAGGACACGCCGGTTGCGAGGCGGCGGCGGCAGCAGCCAATTTGGGAGCAAAGACCTGTTTGATGACAATGGACATGAACAAGATTGCACAGATGAGCTGCAACCCTGCCATCGGCGGCATTGCAAAAGGTCAGATTGTGCGCGAGATTGACGCGCTTGGCGGTTATATGGGAATTATCACCGACAAGTCCGCAATACAGTTCCGTATGCTGAACCGTTCGAAAGGCCCTGCAATGTGGAGCCCGCGTGCACAGTGCGACCGAACAAAGTTCAGCCTGCTGTGGCGAGAGACGCTCGAAAATATTCCCAACCTGCACATGTGGCAGGACATTGCAACCGAACTTATCGTCGAGGATGGGAAAGCCGTTGGAGTAACCACCCAGCTTGACGCAGAGTTCCGCGCACGGTGCATAATTATCACAGCCGGCACATTCTTGAACGGATTGATGCACGTTGGCAAGGTGATGATTGAAGGGGGACGCACAGCCGAGCCTGCCGCCAAAGGATTGACCGAGTCTATCTGCAAGCATGGCATTCGCAGCGACAGAATGAAGACCGGTACCCCTGTCAGGCTGGACAAACGTTCAATTAACCTCGAATTGACCGAGAAACAGGATGGCGAAAATGATTTTCATCGTTTCTCGTACAAAAACACCAAACGCAACCTTAAGCAACGCCCCTGCTGGATGTGTTACACTAATCCCGAGGTTCACGAAATTCTGCGCAGCGGGCTTGACGACTCGCCACTTTACAATGGACAGATTCAGAGTATAGGGCCACGATACTGCCCCAGCATAGAAACGAAGATTGTAACCTTTGCCGAGAGAGACAGACATCTGCTGTTTCTGGAGCCCGAGGGCGAGGATACTCAGGAAATTTATGTAAATGGATTTTCCTCGTCTTTACCGATGGAAATACAATTGACAGCACTGCGAAAAATACCCGCATTGAAGGATGCTGTTGCCTACCGTCCCGGCTATGCGATAGAGTATGACTTTTTCGACCCCACACAGTTGAAACATACGCTGGAATCGAAAATTCTTGAAAATCTGTTCTTCGCCGGACAGGTAAACGGAACCACCGGATACGAAGAGGCTGCCGGTCAAGGATTGATTGCAGGAATTAACGCCGCATTAAAGGTCAAAGGCGAAAAGCCATTCACTCTGAAACGCGACGAAGCATATATTGGCGTACTCATCGACGACCTTGTTACTAAAGGAGTGGACGAGCCGTACAGAATGTTTACCTCGCGCGCTGAGTATAGAATATTGCTGCGCGAAGATGATGCGGACATGCGCCTGACAAAAAAATCGTACGCAATAGGGCTTGCCGACAAGGAACGTTACGACAGAGTGTGCCGCAAAGAGGAACTTATGCAACAGTTGATGAAATTCATCGAGGAATTTTCCATAAAGCCCAACCTTATAAACGCGGCACTCGAAGAACTTGGCACCACCCCCTTGTCGCATGGCTGCAAACTTGTTTCGCTGATAGAAAGGCCTCAAATTGGAATTACAAGCATTGCGAAATACATAAAAGCATTAAACGAAAAATTGGAAGCGTTAGGCGACGACCGCGACGAAATTGCCGAGGCGACAGAGATACAATTAAAATACAAAGGCTACATTGAGCGAGAAAGAGAGCTTGCCGAAAAGATGAACCGTATGGAAAATATACGCATAAAAGGCAAATTCAATTACGGCGAACTACAATCACTCTCGACCGAGGCTCGACAAAAGCTGACAGCCATCGACCCCGAGACATTGGCACAGGCGAGCCGCATTCCCGGAGTATCGCCCAGCGACATAAACGCACTGATGATACTCGCGCAAAGATAAAATGTTTCACGTGGAACACTTCTATTTCAAATAAAACCACCGAGTTAATAGACCCCCAAAAAACACAAGAGCAATGAACAAAGAACTACTACTAAAAAATTTGCGCTCCATTAAAGACTTCCCTATTCCCGGGATTCTCTTCAGAGACGTAACCTCACTTTTCAAAAATGCAGAGTGTTTGAAAGAGCTTGACGACGCTCTTTATGAAAAGTACAAAGATTGTGGAATCACAAAAGTTGTGGGCGTTGAATCACGAGGCTTTGTGATGGGCGCATCACTCGCCGTAAGATTGGGTGCGGGATTCGTCCCTGTGCGCAAGCCCGGAAAGCTACCCGCCGAAACTATAAGTGAGAGCTATAAAAAAGAGTATGGCACAGACACAATAGAGATACACAAGGATGCAATAGAAGAGAGCGACATTGTGCTGTTGCACGACGACCTTCTTGCGACGGGCGGAACTATGCTTGCAGCGTACAACCTTGTAAAAAAGATGAACCCCAAAAAAGTGATGATAAATTTCATAATAGAGCTTGAGGACCTTAAGGGGCGAGAAATTTTTCCGGCAGATGCACAGATAGATTCACTGCTGTTTTTAGATGGAGAATAAAAATAAAAGAGTACACAGATGGAACACCGGGAGCATACAGCAAAGAAAGATTATCTTAGGAGCATCGTAAACAATTTGCCTGATGCTCCCGGTTGCTATCAGTACCTGAACGATGAAGGTAATATAATATACGTCGGGAAGGCAAAAAACCTTAAACGTCGCGTATCGTCGTACTTCAACAAAGAGCAGCAAACGATGAAAACCCGACTGCTCGTATCGAAGATTGCAGACATAAAATACATTGTGGTAAACAGCGAGACAGATGCACTGCTGCTCGAAAATAACCTTATAAAAAAGCACAAGCCACGCTACAATGTACTACTAAAGGACGACAAGACCTACCCCTCAATCTGCATCACCGGAGAGTACTTTCCACGCATTTTCAAGACAAGAAAAATAGTTCCGAGTATAGGACGTTACTATGGTCCTTACAGTAACACAGGCGCACTGAACACACTTCTGCAACTGATAAAAGAGATGTACCCGTTGCGCACCTGTCGCCTGAATCTGACGCCGGAAACAGTGCGAAGCGGAAAATTCACACCCTGTCTGGAGTATCAGATAAAGAACTGCTGCGCACCCTGCATAGGAGCAGCCTCACACGATGAATACACTAAATACATCGAAGAGATAAGAGAAATTCTGCGAGGAGACATAAAAAAACTATCCTCGAACATCATCGAGGAAATGAAAAGCGAAGCAGCCAACCTTAATTTTGAAAAAGCTCAAACATTAAAAGAAAGATACGAATTAATCGAAAAGTTCAGGACGCGCAGCGAGGTTGTAAGCCCCATAATATCCAACGTAGATGTATTCTCGATAGAGAGCGATGAAAAGAGCGCATTTATCAATTTTCTGCACATCACAAACGGCTGCATCAACCAAGCATTCACCATCGAATACAAGAAACGATTGGACGAGAGCAACGAAGAACTTTTGATTATGGGCATAATAGAAATGCGTGAAAGATTCAAAAGCCATGCACGCGAAATAATATTACCCGCAAACATCGAACTACCATTAGAAGGCGTAACGATCACCGTTCCGCAAAAAGGCGAGAAAAAACGCCTGCTGGCACTGTCGCAACTAAACGTGAAACAGTACAAGGCCGACCGCATGAAGATGGAAGAAAAACTGAATCCCGAACAAAAAGCCACACGACTGATGAAAGAGATTCAGCAAGAAATGAAAATGGAGAAAATGCCCCTTATAATCGAATGTTTCGACAACTCCAACATACAAGGAAGCGACGCAGTAGCCGCATGCGTAGTGTTCAAAAAACTTAAACCATCGAAAAAAGACTACCGAAAATACAACATAAAAACAGTCGTCGGCCCCGACGACTACGCATCGATGAAAGAGGTTGTGCGCCGCCGCTACAAACGCGCCATCGAAGAAGATACTCCCCTACCCCAACTGATACTCGCCGACGGCGGAAAGGGACAAATGGAGGTCATACGCGAAGTTGTCGAGGACGAGCTTGGCCTTAACATTGCCATCGCCGGTCTTGTAAAAGACGGTCGTCACAGAACATCGGAACTAATCGTCGGAAAAAGCGGCGAAAGTATAGGCCTTAAACAGAACAGCGCACTATTCAAACTAATGACACAAATACAGGACGAAGTACACCGTTTCGCAATAACATTTCACCGCGACAAAAGAAGCAAACGACAAATAGCATCCGAGCTTGACAGCATCAAAGGAATAGGAGAAAAGACGAAGCAAACGCTACTCACACACTTCAAAAGCGTGAAAAGAATAAAAGAAGCAACAGCCGAAGAACTTACAAAAACAATAGGCGAAGCAAAAGCAAAAATCCTGCTCGATGCGTGGGGAAAAACAACAGTTTAAATTTTCTTGAAAATATTCGTATCTTTGAGGTAAGCCTCTAAAATATACTGCACTCGCTTTAAAATACTAAAGCAAGCTTTGTATTTTGCTCGTTTGTTCCTATCTTTGCGGTAAACCGCGAACACAGCCTGCACTCGCTGTAAAAAACATCTAAGCAAGCTTGATGTTTCTTGCTCGTTTGTTCCTATCTTTGTATAAGATAGGATTCGGCTCGGGAGAAAAAAATCAAGTAAACTTATTTTTTTCTCCACTCGCCTTTCACTATCTTTGTCGTAAAAGCAGACTAGAAAATACCACAAACAATGAGAATATTAATACAACGAGTAACAAGAGCATCCGTAACCATCAGCAAGGAGGTTAAATCGATGATAAACAACGGATTACTAATACTGATAGGCATCGAAGAGAGCGACAGCAACGAAGATATTGAATGGTTGGTAAAAAAATGCGTAAACCTGCGCATTTTCGACGATGAACAAGGCATTATGAATAAATCGATACTCGACAGCGGAGGCGACGTACTTGCAGTGAGCCAATTTACACTTATGGCATCCACCAAAAAAGGCAACCGCCCATCGTACATAAAAGCCGCAAAGCCCGAAATATCCGTTCCCCTATACGAAGCATTCTGCCACAAGATGGAAGAGGCACTGAACAAACCCATAATGACCGGCGTTTTTGGAGCAGACATGCAAGTTGAGCTTATAAACGACGGCCCTGTAACCATACTCATAGACTCAAAAAACAGAGAATAAAATGACAATAAAAGAGGCACAAGAGAGAGTCGATGCTTGGATAAAAAAGTACGGCGTACGATATTTTGACGAACTTACAAATATGGCAATACTCACCGAAGAAGTTGGCGAAGTTGCCCGAATAATGGCACGTCGCTACGGCGAGCAATCTTTCAAAGAGGGCGAAAAAAGCGACCTTGGCGACGAAATTGCCGACGTACTATGGGTACTTATCTGTATAGCCAACCAGACAGGCGTAGACCTTACGGAAGCACTGCAAAAAAACCTCGATAAAAAGACAAAAAGAGATTGCAACAGACACAACAATAATCCAAAGTTAAAATAAAAATACCATGAGCGAACATTGCCACTGTCACGATGAGGAGCATCTTTATCACGACCACAGCTGCGAAGAGCAGAGTAAATACGAGTTTGTGCTTAACGAATATGCCGACACCCCCACAGACGAAGAGATTGCACGAGCAATAAAAAGAGCCGGTGAAAAGGTCGAAAAAAACAACAATAAAGAAATATTGAAAAAACTTTTTGCCAGCCTGGACCTTACAACCTTAAAATGCACAGACAATGCCGAGAGCGTGCTTGCGCTGACAGAAAAAGTAAACGCACTCGAGGAAAAATATCCCGACCTTAAAAATGTAGCGGCAATATGCGTCTACCCAAACTTTGCAAGCATCGTCAGCCAATCGCTGGAGGTAGAGAATGTACAGGTAGCCTGCGTGTCGGGAGGATTCCCCTCGTCACAAACATTCCCCGAAGTTAAGATAGCCGAAACTGCCCTCGCCTTAAAAGACGGAGCAACAGAAATAGACATTGTGCTGAGCGTAGGAAAATTCCTGAGCGGCGACTACGAAAGTGTGTGCGACGAAATAGAAGAACTGAAAGACATTTGCGGAGAAAAGAGCCTGAAAGTAATATTGGAAACAGGCGTACTGCAAAGCACAGAAAATATAAAAAAAGCAGCCATTTTATCAATGTATTCCGGTGCCGATTTTATAAAAACCTCGACAGGAAAAGAAGCCTCCGGCGCAACACCCGAAGCAGCATATATAATGTGCAAGGCAATAAAAGAGTATTACGCCAAGAGCGGAAGAAAAGTAGGATTCAAGGCAGCAGGAGGAATAAACAGCATAGAGGACGCGTTACTATACTACAATATAGTTGAAGATACACTCGGCAAAGAGTGGCTCGACAGCAAACTTTTCAGAATAGGTACCAGTCGTCTGGCAAACACACTGCTGAGCGAAATTACCGGTGAATAAAATTCGATAAAAACACTAAAAAATAATACTATGAAAAAGATTCTATTGTATTTTTTTGCCCTTTTCATCGCTGTAACATTAACAGCGCAGGAGCGTGAGACAATATGGCCGAAGAAGAAAATGCCCAACAGACAAGAGCATCAGATAGCGGCAATGACCAACGAAACAAGCGCGAAAGGATTCAAAGCCGACAAGCACAGAATAGCTTACCTCGATTGGTACGAAGCACCGTCAGAAGAGACAAAGAACGGAGGCTGCATGATACTAATCTCGGGCGGAAGCTACGAATGTTGCTGCGACGTTGGCCTCATAAAAAAATGGAACGAAGAATTTACGAAACTCGGATTCCAATGCGTAAACTTCGTGTACCGCACCCCGCGTCCCGTAGGGCTGCCCATTTACCAGACAGCATGGGAGGACGGACAGCGCGCAGTGCGCATGATAAGAAGCGAAGCTGAAAAGAGAGGCTTCGACCCCGAAAAAATAGGAGTAATATCAATGTCGGCAGGCTCGCATCTGGCACTGTTGCTTGCTACAAGTTCGCAGACCCGCGCCTACCAGCCTATAGACAAACTCGACTCACTCTCGTGCCACATAAATTGGGCAATAGTAAACGCACCGGCCTATGGAACAACAGACGCCGAAAGCGGAACACCCGCCACACGTCAAGGATACGGCAGCGACGTAAAACTGAGCAAAGTATTCAAGTTCGACGAGCGCACCTGCCCCATGAGCCTTCATCATGGCGGTAGAGACATCTACGCACCGCAGACCTCTACCCTCGTCTACCGTCAGTTGCGCCGCATGAAAATCCCCGCCGAGCTTCACCTTTATGCCGACAAAGGACACGGAGCCTTTGGCCTCGAACGAGGAATAGAATTCATGCGTCAGATGGGCTATATTACCCCCCTTGCAAAAGCCGAGAAAATTATGGAAAGATACCCCGACGACAATAACCGCGCATCACACTCAAAAGCCAACGTATGGCCCGAAGGCAAGATGCCCGATGCACAAGAAAAGCAGTGTATACCTTACATAGAGTGGCACATGCCCAAAGAGCTTAAGACAAAAGCCATACAGATAATCTACTCCGGTGGAAGCTACACAGGCAACAACCCCGACGGCTTTGAGGTTACGCCCTACCGCCGCTACCTTAACGAAAAGGGAATGGCAGTTGTAACACTTAAATACCGCACCCCGCGCCCCGTAGGCCTCGCAAAGCACACAACAGCATGGCAAGACCTGCAACGCACCATACGCATCGTCAGAAAAGAGGCAGCGTCACGCGGACTCGACCCCAACCGCATAGGAATAATGGGAAGCTCGGCCGGCGGACACCTGACACTTATGGGCGTAACATCGTCACTGCACAATTCGTACCTACCCATCGACGACACAGACAAACTCCCCTGCAACGTACAATGGGGAATAGGAATCTACCCCGCATACGCACTCACCGACGGCCTTGAGAGCCCCAACAAAGAGGGAGGAAACGAAGATAGTGCGACCCTCGCACCGGAATTCTCATTTGACCTAAAGACCGCCCCCATGCTCTTTATACACGGCGACGCCGATGGCTGGGCAGCGATGAATTCTGTAAAAACATGGGAAAAACTGTTGCAGATGGGCATACAGTCCGAGCTTCACACCCTTGCCAAACGCAACCACTGTTTCCAAGATACTTCATCGCCGGGAACAGGCAGCTACACACATATTGATAGAATATGGGAATTCCTAACAGCAAAAGGATTCAACAAATAAGAGTGCATTAAACACAAAAAACACCGCTAAAAACGGTGTTTTTTGTGTTTAATAAAGTATCTGTTACTTATTTCTCGAAATTGCAAAATCAAGATAAAGAGTCAATGCCTCGCGTAACTCATCGGGAACCGATGAGGGAATAACGGCCAATGCTTCGGCACGAAAATCCTCGATACGCTTAAGCGCATATTCAATCCCCCCCCCTTCTTTCGACAATTTAATGAGAGAATCAATCTCTTCGTCGCCCATAGTATACCCCTCGTTCAGTTTAGAGAACAGACCCCTTACAAACGGGTCGTCACAGTTATTAAGCACATACAGAGCAGGAAGAGTAATCTTGCCCTCGCGCATGTCACTACCAGTAGGCTTGCCAACCTCCTCAGAATCGTAATAATCGAAAATATCATCCTTTATCTGGAAACAGATTCCCAAAAGTTCGCCGAAACGGGCAAAAGCATCGACAATAGCAGCATCGGCACCTACCGACAATGCCCCGAAGCGGCAACAGGTTGCAAAAAGCGACGCAGTCTTGTTGCGTATAACCTCAATATAATTCTCTTCGGAAAAACCACCCTTATGCTGCAACTGCAACTGCAACAGCTCACCCTTGCTCAAGCTCTGCCCAAGAACGGACAAATTCTCGATTATTTCGACGTTTTTTGTCAATGCAGCATTCTGTAACGACGAAGAAAATACATAATCGCCTGCAAGAATAGCTATACGGTTCGAAAAAAGAGTGTGCAACGACGGAAGGCCGCGACGCATGGGACTCTCATCAACAACATCATCGTGAAGGAGGCTCGCCGTATGCAACAATTCGAGTGCCGCCGCAGCATAATTCGTACACTCACAAACGGTGCCGGCTACGCTTTTTGCCGTCAGAAGCACAAGCATAGGCCGCATCATTTTGCCCGAAGTGCGGCTCACATGCAGAAGTGCACGGTCGAGAAGAGGAACATTGCTGCGAAAAAGTGTAGCGTAATACTCCTTAAAAGCGGTAAATTCAACCTCTATTGGTTGCAATATTGTGGTAAGACTCATATACACGTAACATCTTATTTTTGCAAAAGTAATAAAAAGAATAGGCAAAATAGCAAAATTTGAGTATTTTTACATTCGCATATATTTAATAATATAAGATGAAGAAACTTTTTTTGCTTGACGCATACGCGCTTATCTACCGCGCATACTACGCATTTATAAAAAATCCAAGAATAAACTCAAAGGGATTCAATACTTCGGCAATATTAGGCTTTGTAAACACATTGGAAGATGTGCTGAAAAAAGAGAACCCCGACTACATAGGTGTCGCCTTCGACCCCAAAGGAAAGACCTTCCGCCACGAGGCCTACGAAGAGTACAAAGCCCAACGCGAGGAGACACCCGAGGTTATACGAGAATCGGTCCCCATCATCAAAGAGATTCTCGCCGCATACAGAATACCCATACTCGAAGTACCCGGCTACGAGGCAGACGATGTTGTAGGCACGCTCGCCAAACAGGCCGAGGGGAAAGGGGTAACAACATTTATGATGACCCCCGACAAAGACTACGGGCAGTTAGTGACAGATTCTACATTCATCTATCGTCCGAAATACGGCGACAAGGAATTTGAAATAATGACCCCGCAGAGAGTAGTCGAAAAATTCGGCCTTAAAAGAACCGAGCAGGTAATAGACCTGCTGGGACTAATGGGCGACTCGAGCGACAATATTCCCGGCTGCCCCGGAGTGGGAGAAAAGACCGCGCAGAAACTCATCGCCGAATTTGACAACATCGACAACCTGCTTGCAAACACCGACAAGCTGAAAGGGGCACTGAAAATAAAAATAGAAGAGAACAAAGAGAAGATACTCTTCAGCCGATTCCTTGCGACGATAAAAACAGACGTACCCATAGAGCTTAATATGGAAGCTCTCAGACGCGAGACACCCGACGAAGAGAAACTCACCACCCTACTCGACTTTTACGAACTGCGCGCACTGAAAGAGAGAGTGAAAAAAAACAATTTCACACTCGACCTCTTCGGCGAGCCCATCGTGACAGAAAAAACAGTCGCCACACAAAAAACGACAAAAAGCGACAAAATTCAAGGCTCACTCTTTGATTTTTTTGAGGGGGAGAGTACGGATGAAGAAAAAAAATCGACGCATTTGAGCTTAAAAGACCTAAAATACACCTATCATCTTATTGATAAAGAAGAAGATATACCCCATTTAATCACTGTACTGAAAAATGCGCAAACTGTGTGCATCGACACAGAAACAACAAGCACCAACGCCATAGAGGCCGAACTTGTGGGCATGAGTTTCGCCACAGAGGAAAATTGCGCCTACTATGTGCATGTTCCCAAAGAGAGAGAAGCTGCACAAAGAATCGTGAATATGTTCAAAGAGATATTCGAGGACGAAAAAACAGAAAAGGTGGGACAAAATATGAAGTACGACATTATCGTACTCTCGAACTACGGCGCACAGCTTAAAGGAAAGATGTTCGACACAATGATAGCCCATTATGTTCTTCAGCCCGAACTTTACCACAGCATGGACTATATGGCCGAAACTTACCTGAACTACGAAACAATAAAAATAGAATCACTAATAGGCGAGCGTGGCAAAAAACAGCGTAACATGCGCGACCTTACAGCCGAGCAGATATATGAATATGCCTGCGAAGATGCCGACGTTACCCTGAAACTGAGAAATATCCTCGCCGAAGAACTGAAAAAAGAGGATTGCGAGAAACTCTTCTACGAAATAGAAATGCCACTGATGCCCGTACTTGCTTACATGGAGCGCAACGGCGCAAGGATAAACACAGCCTCGCTTAAAGAGACCTCTACCCTATTTACCGGCCGCATACGTGAGATTGAAGAAAAAATCTACGAGCTTGCAGGCGAACACTTCAATATTGCCTCGCCCAAGCAGGTGGGCGACATACTTTTCGGCAAACTGAAAATTGTAGAAAAGCCCAAAAAGACAAAGACCGGACAGTTTGTAACATCCGAAGAGGTACTTACACAAGTGCAGCACAAACACCCGATAGTAAAATACATATTGCAGTATCGAGGACTGAAAAAACTGCTAAGCACATACGTCGATGCCCTGCCCGAACTAATAAACAGTCGTACAGGCAAGATACACACCTCGTACAACCAGACAGTGACAGCCACCGGTCGTCTAAGCTCCAGCAACCCCAACCTGCAAAATATCCCCATACGCGACGAGGATGGCAAAGAGGTGCGCAAGGCATTTATTCCCGAAGATGGAGAGCTGTTCCTCTCGGCCGACTACTCGCAGATAGAGCTGCGAATAATGGCGCATCTGAGCGGTGACAAAAATATGATAAACGACTTTACAAGCGGACATGACATTCACGCAGCCACAGCCGCAAAAATCTACAAAAAAAACATCGAAGAGGTTACAAAAGACGAACGCCGCAAGGCAAAAGTCGCAAATTTCGGCATAATTTACGGAATATCGGTATTCGGCCTTGCCGAGCGTATGAACGTCGACCGCCGCGAAGCAAAAGAGCTTATAGACAACTATTTTGCCACTTACCCCGACATTTGCGCCTACATTGAACGCTGCAAGGAGCAGGCGCGAGCAAACGGCTACGTAACCACTCTGTTCGGACGCAAACGCTTCTTGCCGGACATAAATTCGCGCAACGCAGTAGTGCGCGGATACGCCGAACGAAACGCTGTAAACGCCCCCATTCAGGGCAGTGCCGCCGACATTATAAAGGTTGCAATGATAAACATCCACCGACGCATGAAAGAGGAAAATATGCACTCGACAATGATACTGCAGGTACACGACGAGCTTAACTTCAGCATCGCAGCCGAAGAGCGCGACAAGATGCAACAGCTTGTCGTCGAGGAAATGCAGCGTGCCTGCACGCTGAGCGTACCCCTTACCGCCGACTATGGCTGGGGCGCAAATTGGTTGGAAGCGCATTAAAAAACAAATAACTATGAAACTGAAAATTGCAACATTTATTTTAGCACTAAGCATGGGACTATGCTCCTATGCCCAGAAGATTGTCTACACTGACGCGGCGAAGTTTCCTGTCTACGGTAAAATTTCTACTGAAACTAACGAAAGATACGAGCGTCTGCCGTCGAAGTTAGAGAATGTCAGCCGCAAAGATGTGTGGAAGCTCGGCCGCAGTTCGGCGGGACTATACATACGTTTCCGCTCGAACACCACAAGCATGCGTGTAAAGTGGCAATCGACCTTTGATAATGAACAAAATCACATGACCGACCTTGGCACACGCGGCCTCGACCTTTACGCCCTTGTAGAGGGCGAGTGGAGAGCCGTTGCCCCCGTAAGACCCACAAAAAAAGGGGTAAACGAATGGACAATAATACGCAACATGCGCCCCGAATATAGAGAATATATGCTCTATTTGTCGCTGTACGACGGAGTAAAGTCGCTGGAAATAGGAGTGGACGAGGGAGCATATTTAGGACAGCCCGAGGTTGCAAGCCCCTCGACCGAAAAACCCATTGTGATGTACGGGTCGAGCATTCTGCAGGGAGGATGCGCAAGCCGTCCGGGAATGGCATACACAAACATCATTGGCCGACGATTCGACAGAGAGGTATTTAACTTGGGATTCAGCGGAAACGCACGCTTGGACATGGAAATTGCCCATCTGATGGCAAGCGTAAAAGACCCGGGAGCATTTGTGCTTGACTTTGTCCCAAATTCATCGGATAAACTGATAAATGAGGTTGCCGAAAAGTTCTTCCGCGTGCTTAGGGACGCACACCCCAACGTACCCGTTATTTTTGTAGAGGACCCGATATTCCCCCGCACAGCCTTCGACACTAAACTGCACGAGGAGGTTGTGGGCAGAAATATCGCAATGACACAGCTTTTCAAAAGACTGAAAAAAGCCGGAGAAAAGAAAATATACTACGTCTCGGCAAAAAAAATGTTAGGTGACGATGGCGACGCAACAGTGGACGGCAGCCATTTTACTGACGTTGGTGCACTGCGCTACGTAGAAAACATTATGCCTGCATTGAAAAAAGCACTAAAATAGACATTTTTAAAATACACTGATTATGAATAAGTTAAGAGCCGTTATTCTATCATTTATTCTATCTGTGGCAGCAATAATCCCCGCTGCCGCAGAGATTAAGATGAACCCGCTGTTCACCGACAATATGGTGATGCAACAGAAGAGCGACGCACCCGTATGGGGAAAGGCCGCACCCGGGGCAAAAATAAAAGTTACAACCTCGTGGAACAAAAAAAGCTACACAGCCGAGGCTGACAAAGATGGCAAATGGATGGTAAAAGTGCGCACGCCGAAAGCCGGAGGGCCCTACTCCATGAAAATATCCGAAAATGGAGAAACTCCATTGATTATCAATAATATTCTCATCGGAGAAGTGTGGCTGTGCTCGGGACAGTCGAACATGCAGATGCCCGTAAACGGAAAAACATGGAACCCCGTAAACAACCACGAACAAGAGCTTAAGGATGCTGCCAAACACACAAAAATAAGACTGTTGACCGTAGAAAGAACATCAAGCCCCGTACCCGAAGAGGATTTTAACGCCTACGGCGACGGATGGACAGTATGTTCCCCCGAAAATATCGCAGAATTTTCGGCTGCAGCATATTTTTTCGGCCGCGAAATTCACCTGAAAAGAGGCGTACCCGTAGGACTTATACACTCTTCGTGGGGCGGCACTGTGATTGAAGCATGGATGAGCAAAGATGCCCTCGCAGGCGTAAAAGACCTTGGCACACAAGCAGAAATGGTGTCAGGATGGCCCGCCGACAAAAAGGAACGAGAAGCAAAGAGCACAGCAACCTTAAACGCGTGGAACCGTCTATTAAGTACATACGACGATGTTTATGTACAGTTCGATGACTTTAAAGATGAAAAATTCGACGACACACGTTGGGACAATATGAAACTGCCCGGAAACATCGAACAGAAATACAACAACTTCGACGGGCACGTACTTTTGCGCAAAAGCATAGAGATTCCCGCATCATGGGCAGGCAAGAGCATTACCATGCACATGGGAGGCGTCGATGACAAGGACGTTACATATTTCAACGGAAGGAAAATAGGCGAGAATAGCAATTGGAAGAAAAAAATTGCATATAAAGTACCCGCCGAACTTGTAAAAGCAGGAAAAGCGTTAATAGCCATCCGCATAATAGACAAAGCCGGCAACGGCGGAATAGTCGGCAACGACCAATCATTCTATCTTCAGGGCCCCGACGGAAGCAAAATTTCTCTCGCCGGAGATTGGAAAAGCAAAAAAGACGCCGACTACAAAAGTATGCCTCCGCGACCCATAATTTACACCGAGAAATATTGGTCCACAGTACTTTACAACGCAATGATACACCCCCTTATCCCCTACTGCATAAAAGGAGCAATATGGTACCAAGGGTGCGCAAATGTCACACGCGCCTATCAGTATCAGGACCTTATGCGACTGATGATTGCCAACTGGAGAGAACTGTGGGGCTGCAATTTCCCATTCTACATCACACAGCTTGCAAACTACACTAAGCGTCAGACTGCACCCACAGAATCAACGTGGGCAGAATTGCGCGAGGCACAGAGCATGGCGGCAAAAGTCGTTCCAAACACAGGAATTGCAGTAACAATAGACATTGGCGAAGCTAACGACATTCACCCACGCAACAAGCAAGAGGTTGGACGCAGACTCGCGCTTCAGGCACTGAACAAGACCTACGGAATGAACGTAGTATGCTCGGGACCCGTATACGAGGGATACGAGGTTGATGGAAACACAATCAGAATAAGATTCTCATCGACAAACAAGGGCCTTGTGGCAAAAGGCGACAAGCTCGAGGGCTTTACAATAGCCGGAGCCGACCACAAGTTCCATTGGGCAGACGCAAAAATCGTGGGCAACTGCGTGGAGGTTAGCTGCAAGGATGTTCCCCGTCCTTTGGCCGTACGCTACGCATGGGCGCACAATCCGCTGGGCAACCTTTACAACGGGGCAGGGCTGCCCGCATCGCCTTTCCGCACAGACTGCTGGCAGGGGGTAACTATAAATAATACAACAAGATACTAAAATCCATTGAATATAAATGTGGCTGGCTAATTTAGCCAGCCACATTTATATTATAATTAAAAAGTAATCATCGGCACAAAATTCTCGGTAGTATCCCTGACTACAAAGAACTTACCGTCCTTTACAAGATGAAATTTTGCATCGCCACGCGCACGCTTGATAAAATCCTTTTTAGTACACAAAAAGAAATCTTTCGCATCGTCGCTCATCATAAACAATTCCACCTCATGAACAATCTTTCCTTTGTGCAATAGATGAAGTTTGTTTGCACTGCGCCTCTTTTTATTACCAAAATAGAATTTAAGATACTCTTCTAATTCATCGCTGTTGTTACCGCTGTAAAAGTCGTATTTTATATACACCAACGTATCCCACTCAAAGGGCATTATCTTGTCAAAATCGACGATGCAGTTTACAGTATCTTTTCCGGCTGCTTTCCAATCGTACCAATATTCACCCACTGCACGGTCGAGCTTATCTTTTTTGCTTATGGAAAGACCTCTTAAAATATATTCGGGAGCAGCCGATGCTATTTCAGAGACAGACACACAAAATTCTTTAAAATTAAAGCCATTCAAGGCCGCCACTGTATCTTTAATATCCACATAAACAACCAACAACAATGGTATTAATATTAACACATAGGAAAGTTTTTTATTCATCGTCCGAAATTGTTTAATTTTTTATACTTATTATATAAATCATAAAAGACATTATCAGGTATTCTCTTTTTTTGCACATACCATCTGCCATCACGTCCCTGCTCATAAGAGTATAGCCCGTTTCTCCAATACTCTTCAAGCACACGCAAAGCAAGTTCTTTTCTACTACTACCGGGGTACATTGCTCCTATACGTCGTCCTATTTTGTTATTTAACAGGTCGGTAACCATATCAGCATCTGTATATTTATCAAAATCCCTTATACTAACATCAATATAGGGTCGAGTTTCATGAGAATCACCTGCATCGCGCGCCACTTTAGGACCATATTTGGAAGATAATGCTCCCTGCCACAAAGTGTGTCTCAAAGCATTACGCCCTTCTTTTATTTTTCCTTTTAATTTATTATTATTATATAAATTATCATACTCTAAAGCAAAACGATCAGAAGTACTTGAAAGATTATCACTACCATCTATACCTTTACCTATATCTAAAGCAGCACGCATATGATTAATACTTTTGAAAGGAAATGCGACCTCTCGCAACTCTTTAAAATCCATAACTTTTTCATAAGTGCGTGCAATAGGCCGCGTAACGGAGTGTTCTTTTATAATATCTAACGCTCCGCGAGTAATTTTATTGCGATTATCATATCTTTTCTCTACGCTCTCTAATTCACGGGAAAGGGCCTTATTATATTCATAAAAAAACTCGGCACGCGCCGAGTTTTTTTATGAATATATTTAGAAGTACTGAATTATTTTCTTACAAAAGTTGTTGTCTGAACATAACCATCATCTTCTGCAAATCTGAGAACCATTTTAGATGCAGTCCATGTAAGCACATCTGTTTCGCCCCAAAATGTTGAAACAAAATAATCACCTACACTTGTCATTTCGCAATTGATTTTTGAGGTCTCGGCATCGAAACTCCATGTACCATTTTCTATTGTCTCTTCGTCCTCATCACCATCTTCACCGGGGAAATAATAGTAATATTTGTATGTGCCATCAGCGTTTAGCGTAAGCTCCATAATGCAATTTCCGGGTACATTGCCACTGAACTCCTCACCATCCTCAATTATTTCCATATGAACAGCTTTCCATACACCTGTGTAAGGAGCACCGGCATCAGCACCACCAGAATCGCCATCATCGTCACTACCACAACCGATTAATGCAAAATTAGCAAGCATCATCATCATTAACACTGACAAAAACTTAATCTTTTTCATTTTTAAATTAATTTTAATTTGTTGCTCTTTTTTTACTTAATAAGATTTTTAAACATTGCAAATATATGAAAAACGAGCGAAAAATATAAAGCTTGCTTTATTATTTTTTACAGCGAGTGCAGTATATATTCGTCGTTTACGACAAATGTATAAAAAATTAAAAACAAAAGAATAATATTACCTTGAAAATCCATTTAATATTATAGAATAGACAACTACTAGACAATAAAAATAAACAAGTTTTTTGTATTACACTCGACTCATTGTATCTTTAATATAAGATAGGCGGCGAACATAAAAGGCGGCTTGCACTATCTTTAGATAAGATAGGCGGCGGATAAATCACGAATAATAAACAATATAAATAATATGGCTTTAAAAGCAAGAATTGTTGGCTTGCCCAACGTAGGAAAATCTACACTCTTCAACTGTTTGTCGAGCGCGAAGGCTCAGGCAGCAAATTTCCCCTTCTGTACTATCGATGCGCAGATGGAACAAATTACTGTTCCCGACGAACGTCTGAACAAACTTGCCGAACTTGTGCATCCGGGACGCATCGTGCCCGCCACATGCGACATTGTGGATATTGCGGGCCTTGTGGCAAAAGGCGACAAGCTCGAGGGCTTTACAATAGCCGGAGCCGACCACAAGTTCCATTGGGCAGACGCAAAAATCGTGGGCAACTGCGTGGAGGTCAGTTGCAAGGATGTTCCCCGTCCTCTGGCCGTACGCTACGCATGGGCGCACAATCCGCTGGGCAACCTTTACAACGGGGCAGGACTGCCCGCATCACCCTTCCGCACAGACTGCTGGCAGGGGGTAACTATAAATAATACAACAAGATACTAGAACACAGCAGTGGCTGACCGAAAAGGGTCATCCACTGCTTATTTAAAGGATAAGAGACTATCCATAATTTTTATTTACACAAAATTATGGATAGTCTCTTAAAAACCAATCATAGGCACAAATTCCTCGGTAGTGTCCCTGATTACAAAAAACTTATAATCCTTCTCAAGATGAAATTTTGCATCGATACGACTGCGCTTGATAATATCCTTTTTTGTACAGAAAAAGACACCCTTTGCATCGTCGCTTATCATATATAAATTTACTTTGTGAACCACCCGGTCGTTGCGCAAAAAATGAAGTTCAGTTGCGCTGTGCTCCTGGTCATCGGGAAAATAACGGTTCATATAATCCATCAAAGCAGCGCTGTTTCTATCCTTAGAATAGTGACAATATTTTACATACACCAATGTATCCCATTCAAAAGGCATTATTACTTTATCAAAGTCTACAATGCAGTTTGTAGAATCCTTTTCTACAGTCATCCGGTCACTCCAATATTCACCAACTGCGCGATCAAGTTTATCCTTGTTGCTTATGGAAAATGCTCTTAAGAAATACTCTACTTCCCCTGTACAAAACTCCTTTAAATAATCCCATTCGTACTTTACAGTTTCTATCCCTATTTCAATATACGAACAACTGCTTAACAAAAAAATAAAAGTTAATACAATAAACATCCGATTTTTCATTCTCCGTAATCGTTTAAATTTTTATACTTTTTATATAGCGCATTAAAAACATCATTAGGAATAGTCCTTTTACGCACATACCACCTACCATCCCGTCCTTGCTCATAGGAGTATAACCCACTTCTCCAATACTCTTCAATTATACGTAGGGCAAGGTCTCTCCTGCTAATATTAGGATACATAACACCTAAACGTCTACCTATTTTGTTATTTAACAGGTCGGTAACCATATCAGCATCTGTATATTTATCAAAATCCCTTATACTAACATCAATATAGGGTCGAGTTTCATGAGAATCACCAGCATCACGCGCCACTTTAGGACCATATTTGGAAGATAATGCTCCCTGCCACAAAGTGTGTCTCAAAGCATTACGCCCTTCTTTTATTTTTCCTTTTAATTTATTATTATTATATAAATTATCATACTCTAAAGCAAAACGATCAGAAGTACTTGAAAGATTATCACTACCATCTATACCTTTACCTATATCTAAAGCAGCACGCATATGATTAATACTTTTGAAAGGAAATGCGACCTCTCGCAACTCTTTAAAATCCATAACTTTTTCATAAGTGCGTGCAATAGGCCGCGTAACGGAGTGTTCTTTTATAATATCTAACGCTCCGCGAGTAATTTTATTGCGATTATCATATCTTTTCTCTACGCTCTCTAATTCACGGGAAAGGGCCTTATTATATTCATAAAAAAACTCGGCACGCGCCGAGTTTTTTTATGAATATATTTAGAAGTACTGAATTATTTTCTTACAAAAGTTGTTGTCTGAACATAACCATCATCTTCTGCAAATCTGAGAACCATTTTAGATGCAGTCCATGTAAGCACATCTGTTTCGCCCCAAAATGTTGAAACAAAATAATCACCTACACTTGTCATTTCGCAATTGATTTTTGAGGTCTCGGCATCGAAACTCCATGTACCATTTTCTATTGTCTCTTCGTCCTCATCACCATCTTCACCGGGGAAATAATAGTAATATTTGTATGTGCCATCATCGTTTAGCGTAAGCTCCATAATGCAATTTCCGGGTACATTGCCACTGAACTCCTCACCGTCCTCAATTATTTCCATATGAACAGCTTTCCATACGCCTGTGTAAGGAGCACCGGTATCAGCACCACCAGAATCGCCATCATCGTCGCTACCACAACTGATTAATGCAAAGTTTGCAAGAAGCATCATAAGAAATACTGACAAAAATTTAATTTTCTTCATTTTTAATTTAATTTAGTTTGCTTTTATTTTTACTTAATAAGATTTTTAAACATTGCAAATGTATAAAAAACGAGCGAAAAATATAAAGCTTGCTTTATTATTTTTTACAGCGAGTGCAGTATATATTCGTCGTTTACGACAAATGTATAAAAAATTAAAAACAAAAGAATAATATTACCTTGAAATTCCATTTAATATTATAGAATAGACAACTACTAGACAATAAAAATAAACAAGTTTTTTTGTATTACACTCGACTCATTGTATCTTTAATATAAGATAGGCGGCGAACATAAAAGGCGGCTTGCACTATCTTTGGATAAGATAGGCGGCGAACATAAAAGGCGGCTTGCACTATCTTTAAAGAAGATAGGCGGCGCCTCGGCAATAAAAAAAAGCTAGCTTTTTTTGTATTGCGCTCGGCTTGCACTATCTTTGCAAAATAATGCAAACTACGAATAAACAAACATTTTATATAATATGGCTTTAAAAGCAGGAATCGTTGGCTTGCCCAACGTAGGAAAATCTACACTCTTCAACTGTTTGTCGAGCGCAAAGGCTCAGGCAGCAAATTTCCCCTTCTGTACCATTGATGCACAGATGGGACAAATTACCGTTCCCGACGAACGTCTGAACAAACTTGCCGAACTTGTGCATCCGGGACGCATCGTGCCCGCCACTTGCGACATTGTGGATATTGCGGGCCTTGTGAAGGGCGCAAGCAAGGGCGAGGGCTTGGGCAACCAATTTTTGGGTAACATACGCGAGACTGATGCTATTATTCATGTGCTTCGTTGCTTCGACAATGATAATATCGTTCACGTCGATGGCTCGGTAGACCCTGTGCGCGACAAAGAAATAATAGACATCGAATTACAACTGAAAGACCTTGAGACTGTCGAGAATCGCATCAAACGTGTCGAGAAACAGGCACGTGTAGGTGGCGACAAGATGGCAAAATTGGAGTACGACGTACTTATGCAGTATAAGGCTGCGCTCGAGGCTGGAAAGTCGGCACGCACCGTTACCTTCGACACAGAGGATGAGCAGCAGATTGCAAAGAACCTATTCTTGCTGACTGCAAAGCCTGTACTTTATGTGTGCAACGTGGACGATACTTCGGCTGCCACAGGTAACAAATATGTTGATGCTGTGCGCGAGGCTGTAAAGGACGAGAATGCCGAGCTTCTGATTATTTCGGCACAGACAGAGTCGGACATTGCCGAGCTTGAGAGCTACGAAGAGAAGCAGATGTTCCTCGAGGACATGGGGCTAAAGGAGTCGGGCTGCGACCGTCTGATAAAGGCAATTTACAATCTGCTGACACTGCAGACATTTATCACCGCCGGAGAAATGGAGGTAAAAGCATGGACTTTCCGCAAAGGATGGAAGGCCCCGCAGTGTGCAGGAGTGATACACACTGACTTTGAGAAGGGCTTTATTCGCGCCGAGGTTATAAAATACGACGACTATATAAAATATGGCTCGGAGGCCGCAGTAAAAGAGGCCGGTAAGATGGGTGTCGAGGGTAAAGAGTATGTTGTTCAGGATGGTGATATTATGCACTTCCGCTTTAATGTATAAAGAAAAAAGATGACTCCACTACCCTGCTACTTTGTTTGGAATCCGTCGATGAGCCCTTTCTCTATCTTCGGATTCGAAGTGCGTTACTACTCGCTCTGTTGGATTATAGGCCTGATGGCAGGATACTTTATAATGCAGCATCTATATAAGCGTCAAAAAATGAATATGGAACTGTTCGAGCCGCTCTTTATTTACTGCTTTTTGGGTATTCTTATTGGCGCACGTATGGGACACTGTATATTTTACGAACCGGAGTATTATTTCAACCACATTGCAGAAATGTTTCTGCCAATGAAAGAGACTGCCGATGGGTGGAAATTCATCGGTTATCAGGGGCTTGCGAGCCACGGTGGAACTGTGGGATTGTTTACGGCTCTGTGGCTGTACACAAAAAGAACAAAAATATCGTTTGCGTGGCTGCTCGATAATATTGCAATTACAACCCCCATTGTTGCGGGAATGATAAGAATGGGAAATTTCTTTAATTCCGAGATTCTGGGTAATGTGACGGAAATGCCGTGGGGAGTGATTTTTGCACAAGTGGATGAGTTTCCGCGTCACCCTGCACAACTTTACGAGGCAATCGCCTATTTTGTGATATTTATCGGCGGAGTGATGTTGTATAAAAAATACCCGGCAAAGGTGGGTACGTTGTTTTATTTTGGTTACTGCCTTGCAACAATCTTCACGTTCCGTTTCTTTGTGGAGTTTCTGAAAGAGGTACAGTCGGAATTCGAAGAGGGAATGACGCTAGACATGGGACAGTGGCTCAGTATTCCGTTCATGATAATAGGAGTCGCCTGCATGCTCTATAGTGCAAAAAAGAAAAAATAAATACACACAAAAAAATGGGCACTTAAAGTGCCCATTTTTTTGTGTAAATGAGAAAAACAGGATTCGAATATAAAATCCAAAAACCCTTTAATAATTTCTTGTAGCATCCAAACGCTCTTTTTCGCTTAGCGAAGCAAGATATTCAACCTTGGCGAGACTAATACAGAGAGCTTCGGAAAGACGCGTACCATACTCCTTATCGGCAAGATAGCAGTGTGCCGCATGACGATACTTTATATTATCTGTCACAGGCATAATATCGGCAACAGTATTCTCAATGAGCAGGCGACGTTTCTCCTCGGTCATCAGACGATAAAGGTTACCGGGCTGGATGAAACAATCATCTGTACGGTCCTCATAGGGATTATAGCGCATACTTTCGCCCGTTACGGCAGAGTAAGCATAATGTGCTTCACCTGTCTCCCACTCTCCTATGCTGTTGGGCGAATAGCCTTTTGTGGCACCCTCGTTTCCATCGACACGCATCGTACCGTCACGATGGAAACTGTGCATGGGGCAACGTGCACGATTAACAGGTATCTGGTCGTGGTTCACTCCCAGACGGTAACGTTGCGCATCGCCATAGGAAAATAACCTACCTTGAAGCAATTTATCGGGCGAGAGCCCTATACCCGGTACAATATGCGCCGGATTAAATGCAGCCTGTTCAACCTCGGCAAAATAATTTTCAGGATTGCGGTTAAGTTCCAGAAAACCAACCTCGATAAGAGGAAACTCCTTATGACTCCACACCTTTGTAACATCAAAAGGATTCTCTTTATACTTATGGGCCTGCTCCTCGGTCATTATCTGAAAATATAGCGTCCAACGAGGGAAATTTCCCGCTGCTATTGCATTAAAAAGGTCACGACCATGACTCTCGCGGTCTTTTGCAATAATCGCCTCTGCCTCGCCGTTTGTAAGATTTTTTATACCCTGCTGCGTGCGAAAATGGAATTTCACCCACACCCTTTTCCCCTCACTGTTTATGAGGCTGTATGTGTGAGAACCGAACCCATGCATGTGGCGATAAGAGGCAGGAATACCCCTATCGGACATTACTATTGTTACTTGATGAAGAGCCTCGGGAAGCATAGTCCAAAAATCCCAATTACTTTGCGGAGAGCGCAGGTTGGTTTGCGGGTCGCGCTTGATAGCATGGTTAAGGTCGGGAAACTGCAAAGGGTCGCGCAGGAAAAATACCGGAGTATTATTGCCCACAAGGTCCCAATTACCCTCGTCGGTATAAAATTTTACCGCAAAGCCGCGAATATCGCGCTCGGCGTCGGCAGCACCGCGCTCGCCGGCAACAGTAGAGAAACGCACAAAAACATCGGTAATTTTTCCCACCTCTGAAAACAACGAAGCACAAGTATATTTTGTAACATCGTGCGTGGTTGTAAATATCCCGAATGCCCCACTACCCTTTGCGTGCATACGTCGTTCGGGAATAACTTCGCGGTCGAAGTGTGCAAGTTTCTCTATCAACCAATTATCCTCTAAAAGTATGGGTCCTCTATTGCCGGCGGTTAAAGAATTTGTATTGTCGATGACTGTTGCGCCGACCTCATTGGTAAGTTTTTTCTTTTTCATAAAAATAGCTGTTAAGATTTTTCTCTTAACAGCCACATTTATATATTTGTTTACACCGTTACTTACCCTTTACAATTTTTTTAATCTCGCTCAGTTTATTAAGAGCCTCAAGAGGAGTAAGATTATTTACGTCAATATTCAGAATCTCGTCGCGTATCTGTGAAAGAACAGGGTCGTCAAGCTGGAAGAAGTTGAGCTGCATACCCTCGCGAGTGTCGGCAATATCGGCAGCCACCCCCTTAATCTCGCCCTTGTCGTTGGACGATTCAAGCTGGTGAAGAATCTGTTCGGAACGTTGAACAATGCTCTTGGGCATTCCCGCAAGTTTGGCAACATGAATACCGAAGGAGTGCTCGCTGCCACCGGGCATCAGCTTCCTTAGAAATATCACGCGACCATCCTTTTCGTGTACCGACACATTGAAATTCTTTATACGCGGAAAGCTCTTTTCCATTTCGTTAAGCTCGTGGTAATGTGTGGCAAAGAGTGTGCGCGCCCTACCCCGCGAATATTCGTGTATAAACTCTACTATTGCCCATGCGATGGACATTCCGTCGTATGTTGATGTTCCGCGTCCAAGCTCGTCGAAAAGCACAAGGCTGTGCCCCGAAAGATTATTCAGTATATTTGCAGCCTCGGTCATTTCCACCATAAAAGTCGATTCTCCGGCCGAAATATTGTCGCTTGCACCCACACGGGTGAATATCTTATCGACAATGCCTATGCTCGCGCTGTCGGCAGGCACGAAGCATCCTATCTGCGCAAGCAGAGTGATTAGTGCCGTCTGACGCAGAAGAGCCGATTTTCCGGCCATATTGGGACCGGTAACAATTATTATCTGCTGCTTTTCTGTATCAAGGTAAAGGTCGTTGGGAACGTACTCCTCGCCCACAGGCATCTGACGCTCGATTACCGGATGACGACCGCTTTTAATATCAAGAATATCATCCTCGGAAATTACCGGACGTATATATTTGTAGGCACGCGAAACTTCGGCAAAAGATAGTAGTGTGTCGAGACGCGCAAGCTGCATTGCATCTACCTGTATGGCAGGAATATACTGCGCAAGGTCGCACACAAGATTATTGAATATCTGTGTCTCGAGAGCCATTATCTTCTCCTCGGCACCGAGAATCTTTTCCTCGTACTCTTTAAGTTCTTGAGTAATGTAACGCTCGGCGTTTACAAGCGTCTGCTTGCGTATCCACTCGGGCGGAACATTATCTTTATAGGTGTTGCGCACCTCAATATAGTATCCAAAGACACTGTTGTAAGCAATCTTCAGACTGGGAATAGCCGTACGCTCACTCTCGCGCTGCTGTATCTTCAGCAGATAGTCTTTTCCATTGTAGGATATTGCGCGAAGCTCGTCGAGTGTATCGTTTATTCCATCGGCCACTACCCCGCCCTTATTAAGCAACAACGGAGGCTCGGGAACAATCTCTCGGGCTATTCTATCCCTTATTTCGACGCAACAATCAAGCTGCGCGCCAATTTCGCGCAACACTGCATTCGAGGCACCCTCGCATGCAGCCTTTATAGGCTCCACAGCCTGCAGAGCCAGCTTCAACTGCACAAGCTCACGAGGCGACACACGCCCCGCCGCAACTTTTGAGATTATACGCTCAAGGTCGCCTATGCTGTAAAGATTCTCCTCGACGATGGCGCGAAACTCCGGCTCGCGGAAATAATACTCGACAACATCCAGACGCTCTTCGATGGGCTTTTTATCCTTCAAAGGAAACACCATCCAACGTTTCAGCAGACGCGCACCCATTGCCGTCTTTGTACGATCGATGACCGAGAGTAGGGGAGTGCCGCCCTCGTGCATGCTATCGAGAAGTTCAAGGCTGCGTATGGTAAATTTATCGAGACGAACGTAACGTTCCTCTTCTATGCGCGAAATATTGCGGATGTGCGAAATTTGCGTGTGCAACGTAACAGCAAGATAGTGTAACACCGCTCCCGAAGCAATAATTCCACTCTTCAGATGCGAAATTCCAAAACCTTTAAGATTCTTTGTCTCGAAATGTTTCGTAAGACGTTCGCGAGCAAATTCATCGGTAAACACCCAATCATCAAGCTCATAAATAAGATACTTCGAGCCGAAACACTCCTCGAAGCGACGCTTCTGCCCACGTTCGAAAAGCACCTCTTTAGGGCGGAAATTTATAAGCAGCTTATCAATATAATCGAACGTACCCTCGGCAGTGAGAAACTCTCCGGTAGAAATATCAAGAAAAGCAACACCACACACAGATTTTCCAAAATGTACGGCAGCAAGAAAGTTATTCTCTTTGTAATTCAGCACATTATCGTTGATGGAAACACCCGGAGTAACAAGCTCTGTAATTCCACGTTTAACAAGTTTCTTTGCAAGTTTAGGGTCCTCAAGCTGATCGCAGATGGCTACGCGACGTCCCGCGCGGACAAGTTTGGGCAAATAAGTGTCAAGAGCATGAAAAGGAAAGCCCGCCATTTCTATCGTAGCCGCCGTACCCTTTCCATTGGAACGCTTAGTGAGCGTAATACCCAAAATTTCCGATGCAATAACCGCATCATCCGAATATGTCTCATAAAAATCACCGCAACGAAAAAGAAGAACAGCATCGGGGTGTTTAGCCTTAAACTCCAAAAACTGTTTCATCATTGGCGTCTGCGCAATATCTTTATCTGCCATCTTTTTTCACTTTTACATCAATATGCAAAAGTAACCAAATATTTCGGAACAAAAAAACCCACAACAGCTCCTTATAATCAAAAAAAACAGTAAATGATAAGCACGATAAACAAACAATATAAATATTTTTATGTTTATTATTGTATAATTAAATATAATTCATTAACTTGCGACAATTAAATAAGTAAACACAAAAAAAATCAGAAGGATAATGAACAAAGAGAAGATTCGTATCGAATACCCTATGAAAGGTAGTGCTAATATTATATGGCGTTCGATAGGCACCCCTCAAGGACTATCCATATGGTTCGCCGACCGCGTCGAAACAAGCGGCAAAATATACAATTTTTATTGGGGTAAAAACGAAGAGAGAAAAGCAACCCTTGTGGCACAACGTAACGGTGTTTACGTAAAATTCAAATGGGAAGATGAAGATCAAAATTACTTTTTCGAAATGCGCATAACATACAACGAACTAGTAATGCAGCATATGTTGGAGATTACAGATTTTGCCGAAAAAGATGAAATTGAAGATGTTAAAAATCTGTGGGATTCACAAATTGAACAACTTCGACGCCACACAGGCATGTAAAATCCCCATTCTTTTAAAGAAAAAATAAACTTATACAGAATATTTTTGATAAAATTAAAACTGTATATAAATATATTTCGTGCTTTTGTGCTAACTTTGCAAAAGTATGGCGAAATGTGCGCATACTACCTGCAAAATAAAAAAACACAACAAGAGCATTAAAAAGCAATGAAATTTCCCAATCTACATATAAAAAAACTCGACTGGTTCATCATTAAGAGTTTTTTGTTGCTTTTCATGGCAACATTCTTTATATGTACATTTATCCTAATAATGCAATTTTTGTGGAGGTGGGTAGACGACCTTGTCGGCAAAGGCCTCGATATGTGGGTAATGGTGCAATTCTTTTATTTAGGCTCACTTACAATGGTGGGTCAAGCCCTGCCACTCGCCATACTGCTCGCAGCCCTCATGACCTTCGGAAACTTCGGCGAGCGTCTGGAATTATTATCCATGAAAGCCGCCGGAATACCACTGCTGAGAATAATGGCTCCGCTTGTGGTAGTATGCAGTATTTTATGCTGTATGTCTTTCTATTTTCAAAATGTGATAGGTCCGAAAGCACAAGTAAAACTTTACACAGTACTATACTCGATTAAACAAACCTCGCCCGAACTTGAAATTCCCGAAGGAGTATTCTATGACCAGATAGAGGGTTATAATCTCTTTGTCAAAAAGAAAAACAAAGAGACGGGAATGTTGCACAGAGTGATGATATACGACATGACACAAGGCTTTGAGAATGCAAGCATCATAGTGTCCGACTCGGGAAAAATAGAGACAACAGCCGACCAGCAACACTTAATGCTCAAACTATACAACGGCGAACGTTTCGCTAATGCCACAGAGCTGAAAGAGGGTAGTAAGAATAAAACAAATATTCCATACACCCGCGAAACATTCCGCGAAAAAGTAATTGTCATTGAGTTTGGAGGCGGCTTTGACATGAAAGATGGTTCGTTCCTGAAAAAACAAGCAGCCAGCAAAAATATCATAGAACTAAACGAATCAATAGACTCACTCACATTATACAACGACAGTATAGGACGCAATAATTGGGTGGCAGCCATACGTAACGGTTATCCTGAAAAAATAAACATTACATTTGAAGATTCAATAAAAAGGGAAAAAGATAAAATATATGCCATAAACGCCGACAGCGTATACAACAATTCATCAAAAGCAACAAAATTAAAAATCAAACAGTCTGCTTTGAATAAAGTAGAGCAACTGTTTACAGATTATGAAATAAAAAGAAATATAATGCGTTCACTCGATAAAGACCTGAACAAACATTATATATCATGGTGGCAAAAAATAACACTATCAATTTCGTGCATAATATTCTTCTTTATCGGCGCACCCCTGGGAGCAATCGTTAAAAAAGGAGGATTAGGTTACCCGGTACTAATATCCGTAGCAATATTCATCATATACTACGTATTTAACACCTCCGGAGAAAAAATGGTAAAAGAGGGAGAGTGGTACACATGGTTCGGATGCCTTGTAAGCACAATGGTTCTTACACCGTTGGGAGTAATATTCACCTACCAATCGAACAAAGACTCTACAATTTTCAATATGGATGCTTATAAAGCATTCTTCAGAAAACTGTTAGGATTAAGGGATACTCGTAACGTAACACTCAAAGAGGTTATCATAGAAGACCCTGACTATCCGGCCGATTATAAAAAATTGGAGGAAATATCGCATGAATGCCGCGAATATTCATCAAAATTCCGTCCAAACAGACTACCTAACCCCATAAATATATTTTTCAGCGAGGATAAAGAGACTCCCATCGAAACATTAAGCGATAAACTCGATGCGCTTGTAGAAGAAATGAGCAACAGTAAAAACAGAAAAGTTATACAGTTGTTAAATGAATTTCCCATAATGATGGTAAGCGAATTACGCTCACCATTCAAAAAACGCTGGATAAATATCTTAGCAATAATAATATTCCCAATAGGAATAACATTATACCTGCGCTCATGTAAATTCCATAGACAAGTATCGCGCGACCTTATAAAAACAAGAAATACTTCGCGAACACTTATGGAAAGAATGGTAAAAGAAAAATTAGTATAAACACCTATTCAAAATATATGGAAGATGTAAAATTAAGCTCTATCGAAGAGGCGATTGAAGATTTTCGCGAAGGTAAATTTATCATTGTTGTTGATGATGAAGATAGAGAAAATGAAGGAGATTTTATTATTGCAGCAGAAAAGATAACCCCCGAAAAGGTAAACTTCATGCTGAAACACGGACGCGGAGTACTATGCGCCCCAATAACAATGTCACGCTGCAAAGAGCTTGAACTTGCACCACAGGTAAGCGACAACACCAGTTTGCTTGGTACACCCTTTACCGTAACAGTCGATAAAATAGAAGGCTGCAGCACAGGAGTATCGGCAGCCGACCGTGCAGCCACCATTCAAGCACTTGCCGACCCCGAAAGCAAGCCCACCACCTTTGCCCGTCCGGGACACATTAACCCCCTCTATGCACAAGATAAAGGAGTACTGCGCCGCGCAGGACACACAGAAGCAAGCATCGACCTTGCACGTCTGGCAGGATTAAGACCGGCAGCAGCCCTCATAGAAATAATGAACGAGGATGGAACAATGGCACGAATGCCCGAGCTTATGAAACTCTCACAAGAGTACAACCTTAAGATAATATCCATAAGAGACCTTATAAAATTCCGTCTCGCAAAAGAGTCGTTGGTAGAGATTGGAGAAGAGGTAGACATGCCCACAAAATATGGTCACTTCCGTTTGATACCTTTCCTGCAAAAATCGACAGGACTGGAGCATATAGCCCTTATAAAAGGGGAGTGGGGCGATGATGAGCCTATTCCCGTAAGAGTACACTCATCGTGCATGACAGGCGACATTTTCGCATCGCAACGTTGCGACTGTGGCGCTCAACTGCAAAAAGCAATGCAATTAATAGAAGAAAATGGCAAAGGAGTCATAGTCTATCTTAATCAAGAGGGACGCGGCATTGGACTTATGAATAAAATGAAGGCTTACAAATTACAAGAAGAGGGTATGGACACAGTAGACGCCAACCTCTGTTTAGGATTCAAAGCCGACGAAAGAGATTATGGCGTAGGAGCAGAAATACTACGTAAAATAGGAGTACACAAAATGCGTCTTATAACAAACAATCCTGTCAAGCGCATAGGATTGGAGAGTTACGGCCTTGAAATTGTAGAAATATTAAGTTGTGAGATTAAGCCTAACAATTTCAATTCACGCTATCTGCACACAAAAGCCGAAAGAATGGGACACACACTTCACTTTGACAAATAAAATAATTAAATATAAAAACAATGAACAAACTAGCAGACCGTCTTAACAGATTATCATCATCGGCAACACTAGCAATGTCACAGAAGAGCCAAGAACTTAAAGCACAAGGCGTAGATGTGATAAATATGAGTGTCGGAGAACCCGATTTTAACACCCCCGATGCAATTAAAGAGGCAGCCATAAAAGCAATAAACGAGAATTATTCAAGATACTCTCCTGTTCCCGGCTACCCCGTTCTACGCAATGCCATTGTAGAAAAATTGAAAAAAGAGAATGGGCTCGACTATACTGCTACACAAATTTCAGTATCAAACGGTGCCAAACAATCTGTTTGCAATGTTATTATGGCACTTGTAAACCCGGGCGACGAAGTTATTATACCCGCACCATACTGGGTAAGCTACCCCGAAATGGTGAAACTCGCCGATGGTACCCCTGTCACAGTATATGCAGGAATAGAGCAGAATTTTAAAATAACAGCCGAGCAGTTAGAAGCGGTAATTACCCCAAAAACAAAAATGCTCATTCTGTGCTCACCATCGAACCCCACCGGCTCTGTATACAGCAAAGAAGAGCTTAAAAACCTCGCAGATGTTCTTGTAAAATACCCCGAAATTTACATTGTAGCCGACGAAATTTACGAGCATATAAACTACATTGGCAAGCACGAGAGTATTGCACAATTCGAGAATATCCGCGAAAGAGTGATTATAGTAAACGGAGTTTCAAAAGCATACGCAATGACAGGTTGGCGCATAGGATTCATCGCCGCTGCCGAGTGGATTGTAAAAGGCTGCAATAAACTTCAGGGACAATATACAAGCGGACCCTGCTCAGTATCACAGATAGCATCGGTAGAGGCATACGTAGGTTCCCAGGAGCCTGTTGCGGAAATGCAGAAAGCCTTCCAGCGTCGTCGCGACCTTATTGTTAAGCTCACAAAAGAGATTCCCGGACTCGAGGTTAATATACCCGAAGGAGCATTCTATCTGTTCCCAAAATGCAGTTCATTCTATGGTAAAAGCTACAATGGTCAGACAATAAACAATTCCGATGAACTTGCAATGTATCTTCTCACAGAAGCACACGTTGCAACAGTAGGAGGAGCATCATTCGGCGCACCCGACTGTTTCAGAATGAGCTACGCAACAAGCGATGAAAATATCATAGAGGCTATCAAACGAATAAAGGAAGCACTCGCAAAACTTCAGTAACCCGCTTAAAATAAAGTTTAAACATCCGAATGTAATAACATATTCGGATGTTTTTTTATATATATATAAAATGGCAAATAGAGATAAGAAGATATTAAATTCTTCTTATCATATAAATAACAATTATGCAGCCGAAATTGTTCATTGAAATTTATATTTTTTTGTTGATAAACATAATATTTTTATAAATAAAATTTATAGTAAATTATATATCAATAAATTACAACAGAATATTTTTTCAACAATATAGTTAAAAAAGTATCAAAAATAGATAATTACCTTTTAAAATAAGCCTGATCAAAAAACAATTCACACAAATATGTTGAAAACTGTTGAAAAGATAGAAAAACAGTATTGAAAAACAAATAATAACTTATAGAAAAAAAATATTATTTCTTCTTTGAAAAACAGAATAGCACTATATACAACAGAGATAATAAAAAATCCAAATTGAAAACCATTTATTTAATACAAATTTATCATACGGTTCTTAACAACAAAAAGAGAATAAAAAATAAGATATTTACCAATATTTATATTTATAAACAAATAGTTAAAAACATTATAATAATCACATAATCAATAATATAAAATACTAATATAATGTTTATAACACTACCTATAAAACTAATAACAAAAAAACAAATTTCCCCGATAAAAACTTATCAATATAATCAACAGGTATTATTATTTTTTTTCATTTTTATATTTTAAAATAAGAAACTAATTAAATAAAAAGAGGTTGAAAAACTATGAGCTGAAATATTTTATAGTTAAATAAATTAAATAGAATAACATTGATTGAAAATATTAGTAAATTTATACCCAAATATTAATTAATTTAGAAATACTATGAATTTTAAATACCTATTAAATTTTACACTGTTAGCCACAGTATTATGTGGTAACGTTTCGGCTCAAACAGACACTATTCAGTTAAAAGGTAACGGATATATAACTTCTCCCGATGCCGAGGCAACCATTCTTTCGTACAACAAGACAAAAAGACCGCCTGTAGCCCGCGAAAAAGAGAAAAGTAAACCTGCGGCAAGAATCGACGAACATAATGGGGGAATTTCCGATTGGTACGACAAGAATAACATTATAAGTACATATTTTCGTGTGGAAAAGCCCGGAGCAATGGAGCTTAAAATCGTTGCAAAAGGAAATTCCACAATAACAGTAAGCTGTCTGGGAAAAAAGAAAAAGGTGAAATTATCATCCGACGAGCCTCGTACATACTACGTAGGAAAATATAATGTTAAAAAGCCCGGACATATAAAAGTTGATATACAGGGTAAAAAATGTGATTCAAATGGAAGTTACGGTAATGTTTACGACATTATAGTCAATGGTCAGTTGGGTGAACTTGCATACATAAGAAAAAATTATCATCCACACTTTGGTCGTCGAGGCCCTTCGGTGCATCTTAACTACAGACTCCCGAAAGATAAGACCATAGAGTGGTTCTATAATGAAGTAACGGTTCCCGAAGAGTATGATAAAGTGAGCAGCTATTATATGGCCTGCGGATTCGGCGAGGGATATTTCGGCTTTCAGAATAATTCCCCCGAGCGCAGAAAAGTTCTTTTCTCTGTGTGGAGTCCTTATGTAACCGATGATGCTCGTGAAATTCCCGATTCTCTGCGTATAAAGCTGTTAAAAAAAGGAGAAACTGTAAAAGTACAGGATTTTGGAGGCGAAGGTTCGGGAGGACAAAGTTTCATGCCTTACGATTGGATACCCGGAAACACATATAAATTCCTTATGCGCGTGCGTCCCGATGGAAAGGGTAGCACAGTATACACAGCCTACTTTTGTGACGCTGCCGATGGAAAATGGCGTCTGATGGCATCTTTCTTGCGTCCTGTGACCGACACATGGTACAGAAACGCACACTCATTCCTCGAAAATTATAATCCTCTGATGGGCTATAAGACTCGTCGAGCATATTATAATAATCAATGGGCCTGTACAAAAGATGGCGAATGGATTCCTGTTACCGAGGCTGTCTTTACACATTGCGATACGGGAAAAACAGGTAAGCGACTCGATTATACAGGTGGCTGCGACGAAAATGGCTTTTATCTGATGATGGGAGGATTCTTTGACAACTACACAAAAGGATATACACGATTCGAACGTAAAAACGGGGTAGGGGAGAAGCCTGTAATTGATTTTAAGAGCCTTGAATAGAAAAAACGTTAAAATAAATACTAAACAAACTATGAAAAAATTATTAACTTCATTTTTATTATTGTTTGCTTCAGTAATATTTCTTCAGGCACAAAATTTCCCCGAGGATGGGGCTATCTACCGTCTTACAAATACTGTAAGAAATAATGCTGTTCTTGTCGAGAATTATTTGACTAATGAACTTAACGGCGGTGATGAAAATCCGCTGTTCAACGACCTGTGGAAGTTTACAAAGAGTGGCGAAGGTTGGAATATACAAAACCTGCTGACTGAACGCTATGTACAGATTCAAACAAGCAACAGTAATCTTTATCGCACAGGTGAAACTCCCGCAATATTCTATGTGGTAAAAAACAATTCTTTCAGCAAAGAGTGTTATAATATTGTAAACGAAAATGGTGGAAGATGGGGTATACATTGCGAAAAAGATAATGATGTGGTACCCTGGTACTCTTCAACAGACAATTGGGACGGCTCGGAGTGGACATATAAGAGAATAGATAATATTTCCGATGAAGAACTTAATGCTGCACGTGAAAAGATAGAGCAATTTTGTGATGTTTATAACAATCAAGAGCGTGTAGAGAGAATTTATCTCAGTCACTTCGAGGATGAGACTTGTACGGTTCTCAAAAGCGAATATCAGTCTATGAGCGACGAAGAGCTTGCAGCTTCTATGGATAGTTGCGGCGACGAGCTTATATCTGTTGCTCTCAAAATAAAGAACAACACTTGGGCCGAAAGAGAAAAAGAGTATCGTGTAAGCACATACGGTCCTTATAGCGACCCGGACTATTGGGGAGAAAAATTAATGACTCACTACTACTCATGGCTGAATAACCCTACAGGTATTTGTGCTACAAGTGGTGACGTATTATATATTTTTGTAGGTAAAGAGCCTAAACAGGGTTCAACTCTCGAAATTGACGCAGTCGTAAATAATGATTCAAAAGGTAAGCGTACCGAACTTAAAAAAGGAATGAATATTATTCCTGTATCAGGTAAAGATTTTTCATTTTTTATAATTTATACAGCCGATACAAGAAAAGAGCATGTTCTTTCCGACTTTGACTCTATTCCCATTCACATAGAGGGTGGTTACGTAAACTGTTATTGGGACAAAATGCGTCACAATGACGATGATTGGGTGGATATTACCCGCAACCATGCGAAGCATAAATACATTTTCGTAAAAGGCGAGAATATAATGTATTTTATGAATCGCGAACTTTTAATATCAGACGAAATATGCCCAAATACCATAAGCGATGCTATCGGATGGTGGGACAACATGATAAAATGGCAACAGGATATTATGGGACTCGAGGATGTTCGTCCTTCGCGTTTCAATAATCGCCTTTGTGCTGTTTCTTATGCCGGTGATGGACTTATGTCTGCAACTAATCATGTTACAAGTTACGTCGAGACCTGTTTACACGATGTACTACCTTTGGATGATGTAATGGAGACAAGCGGACATTGTTGGGGTCCTGCGCACGAGAATGGTCACGTTCATCAAGGTGCAATAAACATGATTGCTTGTACCGAGGCTAGTAACAACCTTTTCTCGAATATTACTGTATTTAATTTGGGTAAGTTTGTAACATGGGGCGATGGTGTTGATACTATGGCAGATTATTACGAGGATGAGGTTGCGTGGACTTTGCAAGGAATAGGCATCAAAATGCGTATGTATTTCCAACTTTATCTCTACTATCATGTTTGCGGGCACGACACTCAATTCTATCCTAAACTTTTTAAACTCTTACGTGAGGATCCTATGAAAAAATCATCCGGCGAAACTGTTAATTACGGTCGATACGATCTTTTACATTTTGCTCAGAAATGTTGCGAGGCTGCAGGTGAGGACCTTACAAAATTCTTCGAGGCTTGGGGATTCTTCCATCAAATGAACAAGGCCGAGGCTAGTGATTATGGCGACTATGTAATCTCTTCTACAGCCTCCATGATAAAAGATACCAAAAAGGCTATGGCAAAGTACCCCCAAAAAGCTGCTGCCATAGAATTTATCGAGGACCGTGTGGCACCCTCTCTCCGCACCGATGGTGGCGAGGGCTACAAACTAGAATACGAAGATGGAAAATTTGGTAATGTAGGCCAGTATACAGCCTATTATTCCGATTCTCTTGATATAATTGCGAGTGATTATATCTATTTAAAATCGAATAAAAAATACACAATAAAAGGCGGAAAGAATGCTGTAGGCTTTAAAGTATATGACAGTGATAGTACACTGCTTACATTCTTTAATGTACATCAAATAGAACTTTCCGATGAAATTGCATCGAAAAAAGATCTTATAATCGTTGCAGTTTCGGCCAATGGTACAGAGGTTACAGTAAAAGACATGAGAGACGGCACCGAGGAACAGCAATATGAATCATTGTGTAAATCTTTAGCATCAGCCGAAGTTATTCTTAAATTTAAAGACAATGGCAGCATGAATGTAGGATACTATTTCGAGAGTGCTCTTGTCTCCCTTGATTCTATTGTAAACGACGCTAAGGCTGTTGTCGAGAATAAAGACCAAAGTATACACACTTATGGCGAGTGGGCCAAGATTATCGACGAAGAGATTTTTAATTTGAGAGAAAATAAAAATACTCGTGTACAGATACATTCCGGCAATGTATATAGATTAACCAATGTAGAATATACAAAGTATAATATGTATTACGAAGAGTCCGGTAAAATTATCAGTAAGCCCGGTAGCACTAATCCAAAATCTCGTCAGTTTACTTTTACATCTACAGGAAAAGAAAATGAGTTTTATATTTCTTCCAACGGAAAATATATAAACTTTATAGGACGTAGCCAGCAGGCAACAGCAACTACCACCAAAAAATCCGAAGCTGTTAAGTTTACGGTTGGCGACGATGGAATGGGACAATTCTATATTTATAAGACCGGAGACACAGATTTAGGATTACATATTGCAAAATCTCAATCTTACAAGGTTGTAGGATGGAACCACATTGATACTCCCTCATTGTGGACGCTGTTCTGCGTGACGCAGAATAAGGAAAAAGCAGACTTAAAAGCTCTTGAAGAGCTTATCGACGAAGCTGTATCTATTCACGACCTGATAGTCGATACATTAAACACAAGCTCTGCAACATTCTACGATTGGGTAGAGGTTACAAGCGAGACTCTTGCTACGGATGTTGAGACTATGATGGCTAAGGTTGCTGTTTCGCAGAATGTAGTCGAAAATAAATCTTACGAAAAATGTCCTGCGCTCATCGACGAGCTTACAGCGATAATTACAACCGTAAAAGCCGGTTACACAATTCCCACAGGCATCAACGGTATTATTTTTGACGAGAAAAATATTGTCGTTTACGATTCTCGCGGTCGCAGGGTTGATAAAATAACCACTCCGGGAATATATATTGTAGATGGTAAAAAAGTTTATATAAAGTAATATGAAAAGAATTTTCTATCTATTAATTCTGTTCTTAGCGGTAGTATTTCCGCTTCAGGCACAAAATTTCCCCGAGGATGGGGCTATCTACCGTCTTACAAATACAGCAAGGAACTACGCTGTATTAGTAGAAGATTATTTAACAAATAATCTTGTAGGTGGTGCAGAAAATTCATTGTGTAACGATTTGTGGAAATTTACAAAGAGTGACGAAGGTTGGAATATACAGAATGTATTAACCGAACGATACATTCAAAATGAAACAGGCTTCGAGGTAATTTATCGTACAAATGTTACTCCTGAAAAATTCATTGTAAAGAGAAATAGTAACTTTGCAGAGAAGTTTTATAACATCATTAATATAAATGCTACTAATGGTATTCATTGTGCCTCTCACGACAGGATAGTGCCATATTACCCTGCAACGAGCAAATTAGAGGGTAGTGAATGGACTTTTGAAAAAGTTACAGTTTCCGACGAGCAGATACAAGAAGCCCGTAAAAAAGTAAATGAATTTATTTTAGTATATAACAATCAAGAGCGTGTAAAGGATATTTATCTCAGTCACTTCGAGGATGCAGCTTGTACAATCCTCAAGAGCGAATATCAATCGATGAGCGACGAAGAGCTTGCAGCCTCTTTGGATAGTTGCGGTAGTGAACTTGCAGCTATTGCACAGAAAATAAAAAACGACACATGGGCCACACGCGAAAAAGAGTATCGTGTAGCTACTTATGCGCCTTACAGCGACCCCGATTATTGGGCAAATAAACTTAATACATTTGCCTATTCATGGCTGAACAACCCTACAGGAATATGTGCTTCCGGTGGTGATGTCCTTTATATATTTGTAGGTAAAGAGCCTAAAGATGGGGCAACATTAGAAATAGATGCTATAATTGATAATAATTCCACAGGAACACGTACCACTCTTAAAAAAGGTCTCAATATTATTCCCGTTACGGGTAAAGACCTTACATATTTCATAGTCTACACAGTCAATTCAAAGAAGGATTATCTTATTGCTGATTTCGACTCAATCCCCATACATATAGAGGGAGGATATGTCAATGGTTACTGGGATAAAGTCCGTCACACAGATGAAGATTGGGTTGATATTACCCGTAATCTTGCTAAGCATAAAAACATATTTGTTAAAGGCGATAATATTATGTTTTTCATGAATCGCGAACTTATTATTTCAGATAATATATGTCCTAATACTATCAGCGACGCCATAGGTTGGTGGGATAATATGGTAAAATGGCAACAAGAGATTATGGGATTCGAAGATATTCGTCCTTCAAAATTTAATAATCGTATTTGTGCAGTTTCTTATGCAGGTGATGGACTTATGTCTGCAACCTGGCATCAAACCAACTATGTAGAAACATGTTTATTCGAAATTCTTCCGTATAAAAAAATAATGGAGAAGAGTGGTTTCTGTTGGGGACCATCACACGAGGTTGGACACGTTCATCAAGGTGCCATAAATATGATTGGATGTAGCGAAGCAAGCAATAATCTATTTTCGAATCTAAGCGTATATAAATTAGGAAAATTTGTTACAAGCGGTGATGCTGTTATTAAGAATATGGCAAATTATTATGGGAATAAAACCCCATGGAGTTTACAAGATATTGGTGCCAAGATGCGTATGTATTGGCAGCTCTATCTTTACTATCATGTTGCCGGGCACGACACTCTGTTCTATCCTAAACTTTTTAAGTTGTTGCGCGAAGATCCTATGAAAAAAACAGCCGGTGGTACAATAAACTATGGTAGATACGACCTTTTGCATTTTGCACAAAAATGTTGTGAGGCTTCGGGTAAGGATATGACAAATTTCTTTGAGGCTTGGGGATTCTTCCATACAATGAGTAAAGAAGTTATAAGTGATTATGGTGACTATACAATTTCTTCAACATCAAGCATGATAAGGGACGCTAAAAAAGCAATGGCAAAATATCCCAAGAAAGCAGGTGCTATAGAATTTATAGAGGACCGTGCTGCACCTTCATTGCGTACTGATGGTGGCGATGGATATAAGCTAGAATATGTGGCTGGAAAATATGCCGAAATGGGACAATACACAGCTTACTATGCCGATTCTATTGATATAATAGCAAATGGTTATGTTTACACAAAATCGGGAAATAAATTGACATTCTCGGAAGGTAAAAATGCAGTCGGATTCAAAATATATGACAGTGACAGTACTCTTATCACGTTCACAAATTTCTATTCAATAGAGCTTTCCAATGAAACTGCCAAAAAGGATATAATAATAGTAGCAGTCTCGGCTAATGGCACAGAGGTTACAGTGAAAGACAAAAGAGATGGTACCGAAGAGCAGCAGCTTGAGGTATTAAAAGAAGCACTCTCTGTAGCTGAAACTATTTTATCTTATAAAGATGTAAGTGGTAAAAAAGTAGGGTACTATTTCGAAAGTACACTTGTAACAATGAATGAAATTGTAGAAAGTGTTAAAAATGTTATTAAAAATAATGACCAAAGTGCGCATACATACGGCGAGTGGGCAAAAATCATCGACGATGAGATAATGTATTTAAATACCGCCGAAAATACCCGTGTAAAAATATATCCGGGTAACGTTTATAAATTAACTAATGTTCACTATCTAAATTATTCAATGTATTACGAAAATTCCGGAAAAATAACTTGTAAAGCAGGTACTGCTAATCCCAAGTCTCGTCAGTTTACCTTTACTTCTACCGGACAAGAAAATGAATTCTATATTTCTACAAACGGTAAATATATAGACTTTATTGGTAGAAGCAGACAGGCTACAGCAATAACCACTAAAAAATCAGAAGCAGTGAAATTTACAGTAGGTGAGCATGGTATTGGTAAATTGTATATGTACAAGACAGGTGATACAGGTTTAGGACTACATTGTGACCAATATAAAAATGTTGTCGGATGGAACCATACAGAAAGTCCCACATTATGGAATATTATATGTGTGACACAAAACAAGGAAAGTGCCAATGAAAAGGAACTTAATTCTCTTGTCAATGATGCCATTTCTATTCACGACCTTGTAGTAGATACATTAAATTTAGGTTCTACATCCTTCTACGATTGGGTAGAAGTTACAAGTGAGACACTTTCATCGGATGTAGATTCTATGATGAGTCTTGTGGCAGAATCTGAAAACGTAATATCTAAAAAATATTACAATGAATATACGTCACTCATAGATAAGCTTAAAGCTATAATATCAGTTGTGAAGTCTGGTTATACCATTCCTACCGGAATAAACGGTATTATTTTTGACGAGAAAAATGTTGTTATTTACGATTCTCGCGGTCGCAGGGTTAAAAATATAACCTCTTCGGGAATATATATAATCGATGGTAAAAAAATGTATATAAGTAAGTAAAATGAAAAAAATTTTCTATCTATTAATTCTGTTCTTAGCGGTAGTATTTCCGCTTCAGGCACAAAATTTCCCCGAGGATGGGGCTGTTTATCGTTTGGTAAACACCTTTAGGGAAGATGCAATCTTGGCCGAAGATTATGGCCTTAATGAATTATATTGCATGGCAAAAAAAGATGGTGATTGCCGTCAATTATGGAAGTTTATAAAAAGTGGCGACGGATGGAATATACAGAATATTTTCACCGGGCGCTATGTGCAGAATGAAGAGGATAACGGAAGTAGGTTTTCTACAGCTGAAGCACCCGCCACTTTATATGTTGCGCGAAACAACGGCTTCACCATAGAGTGTTACAATATAGTAAACACTCCCGGAGCCCGATGGGGAATACATTGTGCAGGCGATTACAATGTTGTTCCCTGGCACTCGGCAGTAGATAGGTTCGAGGGCTCGGAGTGGACCTATGAAAAGGTAGAAATTTCTGACGAAGAGATTGCTGCTGCTCGTGCACAATATAACACATTTGACGATATAAGGGACAATATAGACAGTGTGACTGTGATAATGTCAAAATATTTTGAGGATGAATCTTGTTCCAAACTAAAGAGCGAATATCAGTCGATGAGTGACGATGAGCTTAAAGAGGCCTTTAAGATTTGTGGTGAAGTTATCACAAATATTGCTCTGAAAGTTAAAAACGACACATGGGCACCCCGTGAAAAGGAGTTCCGCGTGCACACTTACGAGCCTTACAGCAATCCCGACCATTGGACAAGTATTCTCAAAATAAGCCCCTATTCTTTCCTGAATAATCCCACAGGTATTTGCGGTAGCGACGGCGATGTTCTTTATATTTTCGTAGGCAGAGAGCCTAAAGAGGGCTCTATTCTTCAGTTGGATGCTGTCACCGGAAACAGCCCCTTTGGTGTAAAAACAGAGCTTAAAAAGGGATTGAATATGATTCCTGTTGTCCGCAACGACCTCACATTCTTCATAAACTATGTTGCCGATACGAGAAAAGAGCATGTTCTTGCCGATTTTGATTCAATCCCCATTCATATAGAGGGTGGTCGAGTAAACGGTTATTGGGACAAGAGCCGTCACAATGATGAAGATTGGGTGGATATTACCCGCAACCATGCGAAGCACAGATATATGTATGTAAAGGGTGAGCGTGAGGCCTTTTTCATGGAACTCGAATATATGATAAAGGAGAACTGTTGCCCCGACAGCATCAGCGACGCAATAGGCTGGTGGGATAATATGGTAAAATGGCAGCACGAGATTATGGGAATAGAAGATTACTATCCTTCGCGTTTCAACAACAGACTATGTGCTGTTTCTATTACCGATGGCTTTCAGGCAGCAGGAGCTTACGAAACCTTCCATGTTCGTACAATTCTTACAAACATACTCCCATTTAGAAACGCAATGAAAAACAGCGATAATGCGTGGGGACCTTCGCACGAGAATGGTCACATACATCAAGCTGCCATAAATATGATTCGTTGCGGCGAGGTTAGTAACAACCTCTTCTCGAACGTCGTAACCTATAAGCTTGGAAAATTTGTTACGTGGGGAACGCCAAATTCGGATATAGTCAAGGATTTTGAGAACGATGTACCCTGGACACTTCGTAACATAGGTATCATGATGCGTATGTACTTCCAGCTTTATCTTTACTATCATGCAGCCGGAAATAATCCCGATTTTTATCCTACACTTTTCAAACTTCTTCGCGAAGATCCGCTTGAAAAAGCATCGGGCGACGAGACAGCAAACAGCGGTCGTAAAGACCTTTTGAAATTTGCCGAGAAGTGTTCCGAGGCTGCCGGCGAGGATTTAACAGACTTCTTCGAAGCTCATGGTTTCTTTGTTCCAATGATTAATGTAACTATCGGCGATTATGGCTCGTATACCATAAATTCGACACAAAGAATGATTAACGACACAAAGAAAAAGCTGGCAAAATATCCCAAGCGTGCCGGAGCCGTTCAGTTCATAGAGGATAGGGTAAACCCCATGCGTACCGATGGTGGCAAGGGTCTTAAACTCGAATATACTCCCGGCAAATATGGCGATGTTGGTCAGGTATCATCATTCTCACCCGACTCCATGGGAGTCGTTGCCGATGGGTACGTTTATAGCAAATCCGGAAAGAATATAACAATTTCAAAGGGTAGTGGAGCAGTAGGATTCAAAGTATACTCTTCGAGTGACTCCACACTTCTTACATTCTCTAATTTCTACAAAATAGAGCTTGCCGACAAGATGGTTGCTAATAATGTATATGTTACAGCTGTTTCGGCCAACGGCACCGAGACTATTGTAAAATCAAAGAACGATGGTGACGAAGAGCAACAGCTCGAGTCTCTTAACGAGACTCTTGCATTGTCTCAATCAATATTGGACTTTAAAGATGAAGGCAATAGAAATGTAGGTTATTACTACGAGAGTGCGCTTTTGAAACTTATTTCTATTATTGATGGTGCAAATGCAGCCATAGAGAATAACGACCAAAGTGTGCATACGTATGGCGAGTGGGCTACACTTATCGACGAGGAAGTTTCAAAAGTAATTGCCAACGGTGACAATAACCGTGTAAAAATACAATCGGGTAATGTCTATAAGTTTTACAGTGTTAATTTTCCCCAATATACAATGTATTACAATAATGGTAATATAATCTGTAAGTCAGGTTCGGATTCTCCAAAAATGCGCAACTTCACGCTTGTCTCCACCGGAAAAGAGAATGAATATTATATCTCGACGAATGGTAGATATGTGAACTATCTGCAAAGAGATGCCAGGGTAACAGCAACAACCACCAAAAAATCCGAGGCTGTTAAACTGACTGCGGGCGAGAGTAATTTTGCAGAATATTATTTACATAAGAGCGATGATAATACAGCGGCTATCCATTGTAGTTATGAATATAAAGTTGTAGGATGGAACTACGATGATATAAAGTCAAAATGGCGTCTTGTGGCTGTCACTCTTAATAAAGAGAATGCCGATGTTTCCAAACTTAAGGAACTTATTAACGAAGCAAATTCAATATATACAACAGTGGTCGATACTGTTACCAATGGTGTAATATCCTTTAACGAGGGTGTAGAGGTTATCAGCGAGACTCTTGCAGCGGACATTGATTCTATGATGGCCATGGTAAGTAATTCTCAAAATGTAATATCCGAAAAGTATTACGAGCTGTGTCCTGCATTGATAGATAAACTTACAGCTATCATTGATGTTGTTAAGGCAGGTTACACTGTTTCAACAGGTATAGATGATATTCTTTGCGACGAAGAGAATGCTGTTATTTACGATGCTCGCGGTCGCAGGGTTAATAAAATAAGTTCGTCCGGTGTATATATTATAAATGGTAAAAAAACGTATGTAAAATAGTTTAATGGTAAAATACCGTATGGATATTCTATGCGGTATTTTATTTTAATTGTAATAGTATTATGAAATTTCTAAAGGTATTAATAACAGGTCTGTTTTTTGCAACAATAGTAACATCTTGTGCAGATAATAGTACTACCGATAAGTGTGACAAAAACAGTGTCATCGAGACTATTATGGCGCGTCGCAGTATACGCAAATATAAAACCGAGACGGTAGATAGGGAGACGATGAAAAAAATCCTTGAGTGCGGCATTAATGCCCCTAACGGGCAGAATAAACAGTCGTGGGAGGTGCGTGTGGTAGACAACCCTGCGATAATGGACGAGATTAAGGCTATTATGGCGGCTGCCTATCCCGAGGAAGATTCAAAAAGGGTTACCGAATGTTTCCGAGGTGCTCCTGTAATGACGTTTATCGCTCGCGACCTGTCATATGATTTTTCGGCTTACGATTGTGGCCTTTTGGCCGAAAATATGATGCTTGCGGCAACGTCGTTGGGTGTTGGTTCAATATGTTTGGGTAGTCCTGTACGCTTTATAAATGACAATCCCGCGTGTGCACCTATTTTACAGAAATTGGGATTCAGCGAGGGTTACAAACTTGCTCTTTGTGTAGGATTCGGATACGCCGACGAAGCTCCCGATGCTAAGCCCAGAAAGTGGGAGAAAGTAAAATTTATCGACTGATTGTAGTTTATTATTATGTACAAGGCTGATAATAATCGCTACACGACGATGGAGTATCGTCGCTGCGGCCGGTCGGGAGTGCTGTTACCTGCAATTTCTCTCGGATTTTGGCATAATTTCGGCAGTGTAACACCCGAGGAGCAGAGTCGCGCCATTGTGCGTGCAGCCTTCGATGCAGGTGTCACACATTTTGACCTTGCAAACAATTACGGTCCTTGCCCCGGAGCAGCCGAGGAGCGTTTGGGAAAATTCCTGCACGATGATTTTTCCGCTTATCGCGACGAGCTTTTCATAGCCACAAAGGCTGCTTATGACATGTGGGATGGACCCTACGGTTCGTGGGCCTCGCGCAAACATCTTGTTGCAAGCTTGAATCAGAGCCTGCGACGCTTGCGTCTCGATTATGTAGATCTCTTCTACTGCCATCGTTACGACCCTTATACTCCGCTCGAAGAGACGTTGCAAGCACTTGTCGATATTGTACGTTGCGGAAAGGCTTTGTATATAGGCTTGTCACGCTGGCCTATGGATGCTGCACAAAAGGGGTACAACTATCTGAAAAATCACAATGTTCCCTGCCTTATTTATCAGGGACGATACAATCTTTTCGACCGCGCTCCACAAGAAGAGGGGATTATAGATGCTGCTGCCGACAATGGAGTGGGTTTTATTAGTTTTTCTCCTTTGGCGCAGGGCCTGCTCACCGACCGCTATCTTAATGGTATTCCAGCCGATAGCCGTATGATTAACGATCCTCGCTTTCTGCACACGGACATGCTCACCGAGAATGTACACAACCGCATTCGTCGCTTGAATGCTCTTGCCGGACAGCGAGGAGAGCCTCTCTCGTCAATGGCCCTCGGGTGGATTCTGCATAATCCTCGTGTGACGAGTGTCCTTGTGGGCGCAAGCTCTCCCGACCAGTTGCACAAGAATCTTGCTGCAATTAAAAGCCCTTCGTTCAGCGACGAGGAGTGCAGAATGATAGATGAAATTCTTAACAGCTGATAAAAAATGAGGCCGGGTCAAAAGTATTTTTTTTGCCCCGGCTTTATTTTTCTGTTTTCCGTCCCTTTTCAGCAAAGAACTTCTACTAAAGCCATATAAAGGTCTTATGCGGCCATATAACAGTTCATATA
>SUXQ01000003.1 GCA_015060905.1 Bacteroidales bacterium
CATTTGCATCATTCGCAAATCATTTCCGTTTCATCTATTACATGAGGCCTTTTGCCCTGCGTTCTGTGATAGCCCGTTCTACATCGGATTTCAAAAGGAGGTTACTGACACCTATCCGTTCCTTGGTTATATGATACCGTTTGATGATGACCGTAAGGTTGGCGCTGGTCACGTTCATCAACCGACATGCTTGCGCTGTCGTATAAAAGCGGTCATCGTTCCGCAAGTCTGGTTTGAGCCATTCGTCAAGATGTCGCTTGGAGTAATAGGTGATGCCGTATTCTCTCTTGGTCGGAATCTTACGGCGATAGGAACAGGAGCGCAGTGAAGGGGCGCTCATACCGTATCTTTCAGATGCCTCTGATGTAGTAAGCCATTCTTCAATGTTCTCTACATCTACTGCTGTACCGAAGAACTCATCCGTATGGTGTTTGCTATAAAAGGTTCTGCCGGAAATCCTACAAGTGGGGATGCCGTTGTGTTTGGCACTGGTATAGAGCCACGACTGCTTGACCTTATATATCCTCATCACATCCTCACCGCTGTAGTATTCCATCGGTTCGTTTGATGTTTCTTTTCCCTTTTGTTGAGATTTACAGACGCTTATCTGATTGGCTTTGGGATGTTGGCAAGGGATTACCCGTCTGTATGGATTTCCTTCCAGCATGTCTTCTATGTCCTTCCTGCGGATAATGGCCATTCGGTCACTGATGCGTGAAGCATGGAGCTTTCCTTGTGCCACCAGCTTGTAGATATATTGCCGGCTGCATCCCATCAACGTGGATGCTTGTGAGAAAGTGAAATAGTCTTGCTGTCGCAAATTAGCTATTGGTGCAAGTTCATTGAGGAGGCTGTTCCTTTTCTTCTTTATCTCCTGCTTGGCGGCTTCGGCACATTCAATACAGCAGTACTTTTTCACCGCGCTCTGTGTGCTGAACTCCTTGCCGCAATAAAGGCATTTCTTGGTTCTTTTCATGTGATTCTCTTTTTTGCGTTGAACAATCTGTCGTATTCCACGCAAGAGAGTGTACGGAAGTAAATGCTTGTCAACTGTTGTCGCCTCTGTGCACGATATGGCGGGACTTGCATATATGCCCCAAATTTGTCTTCTCATGTAAACCGTTGTCAACCGGTGTAAACGGAGTACACGATATGACAAAAAATAAGCCCCGTAATTTCTCTGCGGTAGAAATACGTGGCAAAATTATCATCAAAAATGCATATCACCAAATAGCGACTGCGAAGTGTTAAAATTTGAGCAGCGTTGATTATCAATGATTTAGTCTATGTTATTTATTTTTGTTTGTGGTTGTTTGTAAGTGTCTAATTACAATTATAGAACACATTGTCTCCTATGCTTGTAACACTGTTGGGGATTGTTACGCTTGTGAGATCATAGCAACCCATGAACGCACCCTCTCCTATGCTTGTAACACTATATTTTCTTCCATTATAACTTACGCTTGAAGGTATTGTAACACTTCCTTTATATCTATTGGAATGGGAATCATAAGTTACCTTCACTGTTAAATTCGTCTCGTCAGTAACATTGTAATATATTCCACCTACTTCAAAGTCAAGGGCTGTTGCCGCTACGCTGCATAGCAACGCAACCATTGCAACGAATAGTTGCTTCAAGTAATTTTTATACATATATTGTTCGCTTTTTAATACTTCTTATCAAAAAAAGGAATAAAATTCCTAATAAACAGTGCGAAATTAACAATAAAAAATTTGTTCGACAAAACTATATTAGTGTTATTCTATAAAAGAATGGCTGTATTAACATTACGGGGCAAAAATTGTACAATAACAATAAAGAATAAATGTACTTTGTTTACAGCAAAAGCTAAAAGAGTATCCCCACTTAACGACACAAAATAAGTTAATTAAATAAAAATAGGCTGCATTTATCTTCTTTTGCGATAGATTAGAACTATCTTTGTATAATATAGGCGGCACTCGCTGTGAAATATTCAAGCAAGCTTGATATTATTTCGCTCGTTTGCAACTATCTTTGCACAAGACAATATACGTAAAAATTAATTACCACAATGTACGAAAGCCTTATGTGCCTGCCCTACTTTCAGGGCATGAGCAAAGACGAAATAACATCGATACTCGACAAAGTAAAATTGGTATTCACCCGTCACGCCGACGGCGAGAGGATTGCCACACAAGGCTCACCATGCAACTGTCTGATGCTGTTGGTGCGTGGCAGCCTGACGTCAAAATGTGTATCGCCCGACGGGCGATACACACTTATCGAAGAACTTACAATACCGTTCGCCTTTGAGCCTTATTCGCTCTTCGGACTTTCGCCCACCTACCGAAGCAGCTACTATGCAAATGGCGAGTGTGACATTCTGACAATAGAAAAGTCATATCTGTTCAACGAATTTTCGCGATACGACATATTTTTAATGAACATAATGAACCTTCTGTGCCAGCGTGTGCAGCAGAAAAATTCCCAAATATGGAACGCCCGACGATTGCCACTTGCCGAAAAGATAATAGAGTTTATTGCTATTAGAGCCGAGTCGCAAGATGGCTGCAAGACCCTACAGATAAAGATGGACGACCTTGCCGACATTCTGGACGAGACACGCATAAACGTATCCTCGGCACTGAACCTGCTGCAAAAGAGAGGCCTTATAGAGCTGCGACGAAAAGAAATTCACATACCCTCGTTCAAGCTGCTGGCGAGCTACAGACAACAGACCAGCTCGCTAGAATAAAAATATAAACGCCACAATTTGTGGCGTTTTTTTGTATACTTAAACGAGATTGACTAAATTCGCAGCCCTAAAATAAAACCTACCCTAAAACCATGAACAAACAATCTTTAATAGGGCATCTGTCGTGCCTTATTGCTTACGCTATTTTCGGCTTTAACATCATTGTGTGTAAGGACCTTACCGGCGGAGGACTAATATCACCACTGACTATCTTCTGCCTAAGATCCATTGGCGCCGGAGGGCTATTTTGGTTCATTTCCCGGTTTATGCCTAAAGAGAAAGTAGAGAGGGGAGATTATATAAAAATATTCGCAGCATCTATGTTGGGATTCTTCACCTGCCAGTATACGTTCCTTATGGGAATACCCCACATTACCCCGATGGACTGCTCCATACTGTCGGCAATTTCACCAATATACACGATGATAATAGCTGCAATGGTGCTGAAAGAGCCTATCACCCTGCAAAAAGCCGGAGGCGTTGCGATAAGTTTCGCGGGCATCACCTATCTTATCGTAAGCAAAGTGTCTATGGGCGGCGCGGCAGAGACTACCCCCTTCGGAATATTAATGCTCATTCTTAACACCCTTAGTTTCTCTATGTATCTTGGTATTTTCAAACCCCTCATAGGAAAATACTCGGTCGTTACATTCATGAAGTGGATATTCCTGTTTGCATTTACAGTGTCCTTCCCATTCTCGTGTAAAGAGATAGCCACACTCGACTGGCACACAATTCCGTCCATACAACTGGCCGAACTTGCCTATCTTATTATCTGTGCTACATTTATAACATATTTTCTTATACCCGTAGGGCAAAAAAACATTAGGCCCACGCTTGTGAGTATGTACAGCTACGTGCAGCCTATAATCGCAATAGCAATAAGCATCAGTATAGGAATGGAAATTCTCACATGGCAGAAACTGCTCGCCGCAACAATGGTTTTTGGAGGAGTCGTAATTGTAAGCTACAGTAAAAGCCGAATAAAATAAAAAACTGCATCAAGATATCACATCTTAATGCAGTCGACTAATTAAAATTTATGAAAAAAATTAAACCTCTTCTTTAATTGCAAATTCTTTAATTAACTTATCCTGAACATCTGTGGGAACAAGTTCGTATGACGCGAACGACATAATGAAAGATGCACGACCACCGGTCAATGAGCTGAGGGCTGTTGAATAAGAAGACATCTCAGCCAAAGGAACTTTTGCCGAAAGTTTCTCGTAACCATTTTCGCTGCTCATACCCATGATAAGACCGCGACGGCCCTGAAGGTCACTCATCACATCACCCATTTTGTCCGAGGGAACAAATACCTCAACGTCGTAAACAGGCTCAAGAAGTTTGGGGGCTGCCGAACGGAAAGCCTCGCTGAAGGCGTTACGTCCCGCAAGCATAAACGAAATTTCATTAGAGTCTACCGGGTGCATCTTACCATCGTAAACAATAACTCTTACGTCACGTGCGTATGAACCGGTCAAAGGACCTTGCTCCATTCTCTCCATCACGCCCTTGAGGATTGCGGGCATGAAACGTGCGTCGATGGCACCACCAACCACACTGTTCACAAATACCAGCTTGCCGCCCCAATCGAGTTTAATCTCCTCTGTTCCGCGAGGAGTAATTTTAAACTCCTGACCGTTGAAACGATAAACCTCGGGCATGGGCACGCCCTCTTCGTAAGGCTCCACAATCATGTGTACCTCGCCAAACTGTCCGGCACCACCCGACTGTTTCTTGTGACGATAGTCGGCACGTGCAGCCTTTGTAATTGTCTCGCGATAAGGAATCTTGGGCTCTTCGTACTTAACGAGCATCTTCTCTACATTCACAAGACGCCACTGCAATGTACGCAAGTGGAACTCTCCCTGACCGTAAACGATAGTCTGACGAAGCTCTTTCGACTGAACAACCACCCATGTGGGGTCCTCTTCGTGCATACGGTTAAGCACCTGCATAAGTTTCTCCATGTCTGCCTCTTTCTGGGGCTTGATGGCACGCGAATATTTCGATGCGGGATATTTAACAAGCGAGAAGCTGTTATTAGCATCCTTATCGTTGAGAGTATTACCAATCTTAATATCTTTCAACTTCACTGTACATCCAAGGTCACCGGCCTTAAGTTCATCAACCTGCACGCGATTGGCACCTGCACAGCAGAAAATCTGAGAGATACGCTCTTTCGAGCCACGGTCGGCATTTACAAGGTCGGCACCTGTCTTAAGCGTACCGCTCATCACCTTAAAGTAGTTTACCTCGCCAATATGAGGCTCGACAGAAGTCTTAAAGAAGAAAATTGATGTAGGAGCGTCGCTATTGTAAGGAACAACCGTACCCTCGGAATTAACAGGCTGAGGCATGTCATCAACCTCGGGAGCCACGTTAGAGAGGAACTCAAGCAGACGGCTGACAGCAACATCAGTTCCTGCCGAGCAGCAAAGAACGGGGTACACGCTTCCGGTAGAAAGACCCATACGGGCACCGATGCGAATATCATCTTTGTCAAGGTCGGAATCCTCGAAATATTTATCCATAAGTTCCTCTTTATTCTCGGCAGCCATTTCCACAAGTTTCATGTGAAGGTCGATAGCCTTGTCAAGCTCGGCAACGGGAATATCCTCTTCGATGGGAGCCTCACCCTCGGCTGTCCATGTGAGTTTCTTCATCAAAAGAACGTCGATGATTGACTTAAAACCGGGGCCTGTCTCAAGAGGATACTGCACAGGGCAAACTTTGGGACCGTAGATTGTTTGAAGCTGCTCGATAACCATGTCATAATCACACTTTTCATGGTCCACCTGATTGACAACAAACATCAGCGGCTTGTTCATCTTCTTTATATAACGGAAACAGTTCTGTGTACCTACCTCAACACCATACTGACCATTGATTACCATCATTGCAAGGTCGGCAACAGTCATGGCCGAAACTGCGCTACCGGCAAAGTCATCTGCACCCGGGCAGTCTATAAGGTTAAGCTTTTTACCATTCTGCTCTACCTGAAAAACTGTAGAGAATACAGAGTAGCCATACTCTTGTTCAACAGGGAAATAGTCGCTTACTGTATTTTTTGCAGCAACAGTTCCTCTACGTTTTATAATACCACTCTCAAAGAGGATCGCCTCTGTGAGGGTGGTTTTACCGGCGCCTGAACATCCTACGATTGCGATGTTCTTAATTTCGTTAGTCTGATACGTTTTCATATTTCTGTTATTTTTGTTTTATAATTAAGACTAATTAAACAAATCGGTCGCCAATATAAGAAAAAAAACTTTATCGAGCAACTACGCGGCGACGTTTTTTCAATAATCGGCAAAAATATTTTAACTTTGTCAGCAAAATACCCCTTGTACCATGGCAGGAATATACATTCACATACCATTTTGTAAGCAGCGCTGTCGCTATTGCAGTTTTTTCTCGTCTACCAACGAGAAGAAAAAAGGAGAATATATTGATGCTCTTTGCACAGAATTGCAGACACGAAAAGATTATATAGAAAGTGACATTATTGAAACTATATATATTGGCGGAGGTACACCATCAACTTTGCAGAAAGAGGATTTTGAAAAAATTTTCAGCACAATAGAGAGAAATTTCATTATAAAAGAGGGTGCCGAAATTACCTTGGAGACTAACCCCGATGACCTTTCGCGCGACTATCTTGCCATGCTGCACAGCCTGCCTTTCAACCGCTTGAGTATGGGAGTACAGAGTTTCAACGACAATCTGTTGAAAAGATTGGGACGCCGCCACGATGCGAACAGGGCAATAGAGGCCTTTCGCGACGCACGCGCAACAGGATTCAAAAATATAAGCATAGACCTGATGTTTGCCCTGCCCGGCTCGACCGACGAAAGTTGGAGCAACGACCTTGACACGGCAATAAGACTGCGCCCCGAACATATTTCGGCCTATAATCTCACCTACGAAGAGGGCACCTCCCTTTACAAGGCAATGCAGAGTGGAGAAATAACGCCACTCGACGAAGAAGAAAATTTAAAGCAGTTTACCACACTCATCGAAAGGCTCGACACTGCCGGTTACCGCCATTATGAAATATCGAACTTTGCCCTTCCCGGACACGAGAGCCGACACAACAGCAGCTATTGGCACGACACGCCATATTTGGGCTGCGGGGCGGCTGCACACTCCTACGACGGAGCCTCGCGTCAGTGGAACGTTGCAAACATCGACCTATATATAAAAGGTATAAAAGAGGGCATGCCCGACTACGAAATTGAGAAATTGACAGAAAGCGAATGTTACAACGATGCAATTCTTACCCGTCTGAGGACATACGACGGGCTGCCAATCGAATGGTTCAGAAATAAATTTCAGAATAAATATATCACCTATATGTTAAACAGTGCCGCCGAGCATATTGCCCGCGGCACATTGACTCATGATAGCGACGATTGCATCAGACTCACAAAAAAGGGAATTTTCATAAGTGACGCAATCATACGCGACCTTATATATGTAGATTAGTTACTCCAATATTTTGTAAATATCGGGCAGATTGCGACCCTCCTGATCATAGTCGAGACCGTAACCAACAATAAAGTCATTTGCAATATCGAAGCAACGATAATGAATATCAAGTTCCACCTGTAAATTACCGGGCTTTACAAACAGCGAGGCTACGCGTACATCGGCAGGGTTTTTCTCTTTCAACATTCGCAACATTTCGCGCATGGTAATACCCGAGTCGATAATATCCTCGACAATAACCAATGTGCGGCCCTCGATATTTTCGTTAAGACCAATAAGTTGCTTCACCTTACCGGTAGTGGTGGTACCCTCGTACGACGATACACGCACGAAGCTAACCTCGCAAGGAATATCAATTTCGCGCAAAAGGTCGGCGGCAAACATAAAAGCACCATTAAGCACAACAAGGAAAAGAGGTTTTTTCCCGGCAAGTTCCTCGTTCATGCCAGCCGCCACCTTTTTCACTTGTTCTTTTATTTCATTTTCAGAAATGTATAATGAAAATTTTTTATCATTAACTTGAACAGTTTTCATCGCAATATGTTTATTTATGTTTGCGTTTATTTAATTCTATTACAATATTCCACCGCTGCCTCGGCGCAACGCTCACCATCGACAGCCGCCGACACAATGCCACCTGCGTAGCCGGCCCCCTCGCCACAAGGGAAAAGCCCCTCAAGTTCAATATGTTGCAGAGTATCATTATCCCTAACGATGCGCACAGGCGCAGAAGTTCTTGTCTCGACGCCTATAATTGCAGCCTCGTTGGTTAGAAAGCCGCGCGAGGATTTTCCGAAAAACTCAAACCCGCGACGCAGACGCGAGGCGATAAACTGCGGCATCCAAAAGTGCATGGGCGACGACAGCAGTCCCGGCGCATAAGTACTCGAAGGAAGGTCGTAGCTCAACTTTCCTCTCACAAAGTCCGCCATACGCTGCGCAGGCGCAGTCTGACGTCTGTTACCCATCAGCCAGCAGAGCCTTTCGAGTGACTCTTGGAAGGCCATCATTCGCAGCGGAGAACCGGGAGCAACAGTAACACGCTCCTCGCAATCAATCTGCAAGGCAGGATTTTCAAGGTCGTCGCTGTTTATCTGCACCACCATTCCCGAATTACTCCAACGGCCGCCTCGACTCGACGGTGACATTCCATTTACCAACAACTGATTATTGGCAGTAGCCGAGGGAATTATCACCCCACCGGGACACATACAAAAACTGTAAACTCCACGTCCATCGACCTGCGCCGTATAGGAATATTCAGCCGGCGGAAGATATTTTCCGCGACCATTAGGATTGTGATACTGTATGCGGTCGATAAGCTGCGAGGGATGCTCGAGACGTACGCCCACGGCTATTCCTTTAGCCTCTATCGCTATTTTACTATCGTGCAACGAACGGTAGACGTCACGCGCCGAGTGTCCTGTGGCAAGCACCACCGCATCGGCAAGAATTTCGCCCTTATCGGTACGTATGCCGCACACCCTGCCCGACGCAACAAGAATCTCTTCCATACGTGTTTCGAAGTGCACCTCTCCGCCGCAACTTATTATCCTGTTGCGCATATTCTCGATGACACGCGGCAGTTTGTCGGTACCTATATGCGGGTGAGCATCGGAGAGTATGGAAACACTTGCACCATGCTGACAGAATACATTCAATATGCCCTCGATGTTTCCGCGCTTTTTGCTGCGTGTATATAATTTTCCATCGGAGTAAGCACCCGCCCCACCCTCGCCGAAACAGTAATTCGATTCGGGATTAACCTTATGCTCACGCGAAATTGCGGCAACGTCCAATTTTCGTGTGCGCACATCCTTGCCACGCTCCACGACAATGGGACGCATGCGCAGCTCTATCAGTTTGAGCGCGGCAAAAAGACCGGCAGGCCCTGCTCCGACAACAACAACCGCCGGACAGCCATCAACATTGCCATACTCGCGGCTCGTATATTCATCGACGGGCGGTTGCTCGTTCACAAACACCCTGATTGTGAGATTCACATAGATTGTACGCTGACGAGCATCTATACTGCGGCGCAACACACGCACAGCAGTAACCGTCCTTGCATCAAGCCCTTTGACCTGTGCAATATACTTTTTTATCGCCTGCTCGTTGGCAGCAATATGCGGCTCTACCCTTATCTGATATTCATTAACCATTGCAATCCCCCTCTATCATCCGAAAATATATCTGAAAGCCTCCTCGACCTTGCTTGCCGCCTTTACCTCTATCGAATATTTCGACAGGTCCATACGCTTGGTATTTGTCCGAGGAATTATTATCTGTTTAAAGCCCAATTTCTGCGCCTCGGCTATACGCTGTTCAATGCGGTTGATGGGGCGTATTTCACCCGAGAGGCCAACCTCGCCGGCCATACAGACAGTTGCATCAATTTCAACGTCCATATTGCTGGAAAGTATCGCGCTTATCACCGAAAGGTCTATTGCCGGGTCGTTCACTCGCAGTCCGCCGGCTATATTCAAAAAAACATCTTTCTGAGCAAGTTTAAAGCCCACGCGTTTTTCGAGTACTGCAAGCAGCATATTCATGCGTCGCGTGTCGAACCCCGTTGCCGAACGCTGCGGAGTACCGTAAGCGGCAGTGCTCACAAGAGCCTGCACCTCTATGAGAAACGGGCTTACACCCTCGATGGCCGCGGCTATTGCAACGCCACTCATTCCCCGGTGGCGGTCGCTCAGCAACAGTTCCGAGGGATTATCAACCTGACGCAACCCCTCGCGACGCATTTCGTATATTCCCATTTCTGCTGTGCTGCCGAAGCGATTCTTAATCGAGCGCAGCACGCGGTAAATATAATGTTGGTCACCCTCGAATTGCAGGACAACATCTACAATATGTTCAAGAATTTTGGGACCGGCAATGGCGCCCTCTTTTGTAATATGGCCGATGAGGATGATTGGAGTGTTGCTTGCTTTTGCATATTTAAGCAACATTGCCGTACACTCACGTATCTGAGCCACACTGCCCGGCGAGGAATCGACTGCCTCGCTGCTCATTGTCTGTATAGAGTCTATGATGACAAGCTGAGGCAAGCACTCTTTTATATGTTCAAAGATTGTCTCGAGACGAGTTTCGCACACAATCATGCAATCGGACTTTTCATACTCTATACGCTCGGCACGCAACTTTATCTGCTGCACACTCTCCTCACCCGATACATATAATACTCTTTTCCCTGCCAAACGCAACACCGTCTGAAGAACAAGCGTGGACTTTCCAATGCCCGGCTCGCCGCCCAACAGCACCAAAGAGCCGGGAACAAGCCCGCCGCCCAGCACGCGGTTAAGCTCTTTGTCGTTCATGTCCATGCGCGGAAGTTCGTCGGCCGAAATTTCGTCTATCAGCACCGGACGCGACGACACATTGTCGTTTGTAACGCTTATCTGCGCCACACTATCTTTGCGTATGCTCTTCTCGACAAAGCTGTTCCATGCACCACACGACGGACACTTTCCCGCCCATTTTGGGGAATCGTATCCACACTCGTTGCACAGAAAAATTTTCTTATCCTTTGCCATCGAAGCCTTTTTAATGTTTATTGTTGCGAAGATAGTGCAATATGGTTAAAATAGCAATAAATTACATAAACGAGTTTTTCCAAATTTAATAAAAAACATTTATAGGTATTTTCTCATTTCGCAAAGTTCGGTAACTTCAAACGTAGGACGAAAAGACAGCTCTTTTTCACCTTTTCCATTCAGAAACATTTGGTCGAGCCCTGCATTTGCTGCACCCTGAATATCACTATCGAATGCGTCGCCTATCATAAGAGTGCTATCTTTTTGTGCGCCCGAAACTTTAAGTGCATACTCGAAGAGTGCAGGATGAGGCTTATTGACGCCTATTTCCTCGGAAAGGATTATACGCTTGAAATATTTCGTAAGTCCTGTGGTTACCATCTTTTGAGATTGCAGTTCCATAAAGCCGTTCGACAGGATAAACATTTCATATTTCGGCGAAAGATACTCGAGTAGTTCAATAGCCCCGGGGAGAAGCATATTTTTGTGCGGGATACGCCCCAATGCCTCCGTGCCGAAACGCGCACCAAGCTCTTCGTCGGGACGCCCTACAGCCTCGAGCGGATAGCTGTAACGTATTTTGTTCAGTTGTTCCTTGTTTATTCTGCCGGCATTATACTCGCGCCACAGTTCTTTGTTGCGAGGCTCGTATATACTCAACCAATGCTCGAACGACTCGAAAAACCGCTCGTAACCCAACAGTTCGTATGTTTCGCGAAAAGCCTCGCGCGACGCGCCCGAAAAATCAAAAAGCGTATCGTCGAGGTCTATAAAAAGTGTACGGTATTTATTCATCTTTTTCAAACATATAAGGCTGAGCCGAATTTTTTGTTTCATTCAAGCACAGCCTTATAAAGATACTTTTTTAGAGGCGATTATCGCACCTGTATAATCAAATATTTCGAAACGCTCCAGAAATTATCGGCATTTGTAATTGTAAGCACATATTGCTTTTCGCTGTTGCGCTCCAATTTATAGCTGCCCTCGGGGTGCGTGGTCAATAATTTTGCACTTTTTGCATGAGTCTCTATTGTCGTCAGCTTGCGTTTGTCGGCTTTTGTAAAATAGGACATATTAGCATCGGCCCCACGCAACACTTTCTTACCATCGAGCAGATTCTGCTCTTTAAGCTCGCGTTTGGTGCCTATTGCGTACCAGACAGCATTCAACGAACTTTCTTGAGCACTTATGGTCTTTTCGTTGGCAACCTTTGCGGCACTAAGCTCGTTTACATTTGCGCTAAGCTGCTGCACACTCTTGTCAAGTTCGTCTATATGGATATTCTTCTGCGCAAGTTCTTGCTGAAGCGCAACAATCTGCTTGTTTTTTTCTTCAAGCTCGGCTTTCAATTTTTGCACCATTGCCTTCAGTTGTTTGGAGTAAGATTGGCTCTTTTGCAATTTCTCTTCAAGCTCGGCTATCTGTTGTTTGTTCTTTTGCAGCGTCTGATTAATAAAGTCTATATCTCTTTGCAGGGCGGCCATTTTTGTCTGCTCGGCACTCGCAGCATCAAGATTGATGCGACCTTGCGCCTCGTTTATAGCCTTGAACCCCTCTTCTACTACATTTATAGTACTTATCATTTCATCCAACGCAGCGTCGCGCGATGCAATTATACTTCTCAAAGAATCATTCTGAGCGATAAGGTCGGCCTTCTGAGGACCGCCGGTGCAACCTGCAAGAAACAGCGCAGTTGCAACAAACAGGAAAATCATTTTTTTCATATTCTCTAAATTTTATTCGTTATTATCGACAAACGGTTGGCAATCGGTGCCACCAACCAACAGTACAAACTCCCCTCGCGGCTCGTTTTTTGTAAAATGGGCAATAAGTTCGTTAAGCGTGCCGCGCACACACTCCTCGTGCAGTTTGGAAATTTCGCGGGCAGCCGCAGCCGGACGCTCGCCTCCAAAAGCCTCGGCAAATTGCGTAAGGGTCTTTACCACACGATAGGGCGATTCGTAAAAAATCATCGTACGAGGCTCTTCGCCAAGCTGCATAAGCCTTGTGCGACGACCTTTTTTCTGGGGCAGAAAACCCTCAAAGACGAAACGCTCCGAAGGTAGCGAAGAGCTTACCAACGCCGGGACAAAAGCCGTAGCCCCGGGCAGACACACAACCTGAAGCCCCGCACGCACAGCCTCGCGGACGAGCAAAAATCCCGGGTCGGAGATTGATGGCGTTCCTGCGTCAGACACCAATGCTGCATGCGAGCCACACGCTGCAATACGCTCCACAGTGTGCCCAAGCGTCTGATGCTCATTGAACTTATGATGAGAGAACATCGGGGCGTGAATATCATAATGCTTCAACAGATTACCCGTAGTGCGAGTATCTTCGGCCAAAATAAAATCAGCCTCACGCAAAATGCGCAAAGCACGCATCGTAATATCTTCAAGGTTACCGACAGGCGTCGGCACAACATACAAAATGCCCATATTTGCTTTTTCTATTTGTAATCTATTATAAGCCCCTACTGCTTACCGATGCAAAAATAGCGATAAATATGCAATTTGAACTATTACAATTATATTTTTTAACATAAAATGAGCATTGCATTAATAAAGAGTAACACTATATTTGCAAAGGATAAGCGAATAATAAAACCTCTTTACCATGAAAGAAATAAGCACCGGGCGTTTTTTGCGCATAATATTAATATTGATATTTCTGGGAATATCTTATGCCACAATGAAAAACCTGAGCGAAGTACTGCTCCCGTTTTTCGTAGCATGGCTTTTGGCTTATTTAATATACCCGATAGTAACATTTTTTCAATATAAATTGAAATTCAAATACCGAATGCCGTCGATAATTACAGTGTTACTGTTGCTGTCGGCTGCAATTTTCGGAATATTCATGCTTGTCGTGCCATCTTTTATCGACGAATTTTCGCAACTGAAAAATGTAGCGACAGACTTTATATACGACCGTGTAAAAAACCCTACAATCCCTGCATTTATAAGCAATTTCATACACGAATATGCCGACGAGAGTGACATTATGAACATTCTGCAAAGTTCGGGCATACAAGATGTTGCAAAGTCCCTCGTGGAAAAAACATGGTTGTTTGCGATGGGAACAATAAACGTCGTAATAAGAATTTTCGCATCGTGTATAACATTGATGTACCTGTTCTTCATACTCCTCGACTACGAACGCCTTGCCGACGAATGGCAGACACTTATTCCTATAAAATGGCGCAAAAGAGTAAACGACCTTATGCACGACCTTACCGAGGGAATGAACCAATATTTCCGCGGACAGGCCTTAATAGCACTGCTCGTGGGAATAATGTTCTCCATTGGCTTTCTTATCATAGATTTTCCGATAGCGATAGGATTCGGAATTTTCATAGGCGTGCTGAACCTTGTACCCTACCTGCAATTAGTATCCCTGCTGCCAATGACACTTTTGGCACTGATAAAAGCAGCAAACACCGGCGACAATTTTTGGATAATACTTATTTCGGCATTAGCCGTTACGCTCATTATACAAGCGATACAGGATTTTATCCTCGTTCCCCAAATTATGGGCAGACGCATGAAACTGCATCCGGCGGTAATTCTATTATCACTTGCCATCTGGGGGAAATTATTAGGAATTATAGGAATGATTGTGGCACTACCTTTGACGACACTCATCTTGGGCTACATTAAACAGTTGCATCAGCCCTCATTCGTTTCGGGAGAGGTTACAAAAGAAACAAAAGCCAAAGAAAAACAAAAAAAATGACAAGTTTCCTAAAAAAAGTCGCAAAAAAGTTTGCAGATTCAAAAAATACCCCTACCTTTGCACACGCTTAACGGCACGAAGGTCGATTCGCTAGCTCAGCAGGTAGAGCACATCCCTTTTAAGGATGGGGTCCTGGGTTCGAGCCCCAGGCGAATCACTGAAAGAAACGAGAAAGTCAAAAACTTTTTCGTTTCTTTTTTTATTTACAAATTCTTTACTCAACTTTTTTTCCTTTAGCGACACTATTTTAGAAACTTTGCGTAACTTTGCAGCCGCTTTTAGAAATTTTGATATTCTTTAGTAAAATATCACGAAAAACACAAACACACTATAAAAATGAAAGCAAGTAAACTTATCGACTTTAGTCCTAAGATTTTTTCTACTTTAAAGAATTACTCCCGCGAGAAACTGAGTGCCGACATTATGGCAGGAGTGATTGTGGGCGTTGTTGCCATTCCCCTTGCCATCGCCTTTGGTATTGCCAGCGGCGTAGGCCCCACAGAGGGATTGGTGACTGCCATTATCGCAGGATTGCTTATTTCTATCTTTGGTGGTTCCAAAGTACAGATAGGCGGCCCCACAGGTGCATTCATCGTAATTATCTACGGAGTGATACAGCAGTATGGGCTGGGAGGATTGACAATCGCTACCATCATGGCCGGAATTATTCTTGTGCTAATGGGAATTTTCAGATTGGGAAGCGTCATAAAATTTATGCCCTACCCTATCATCGTAGGCTTTACAGGAGGTATTGCAATTACAATATTCTCGACACAGATGAACGATCTATTCGGTCTTGGAATTACAGACGTTCCTGCCAACTTTATCGATAAATGGATATGTTACGTCAGCAACATTGGCAACATTGATTGGTGGAGCGCAGCAATGGGTGTCGCAAGCATCGCTGTTATTGCATTAACCCCAAAAATCTCGAAAAAGATACCCGGGTCGTTGTTGGCCATCATCATCATGACCATCATCGCGTGGCTGTTGAAAGAATTTGCAGGTATTAGCTCCATAAAGACCATTGGCGACCTTTACGAACTTCCATCGGGACTGCCGGCGTTCCGCATGCCTGCATTGGAGGGTGACATGAGCCTTTTTGCAACAATTCAGAATCTTGCCCCGGTAGCATTTACAATTGCCATGCTCGGCGCAATAGAGTCGTTACTATCGGCAATGGTAGCCGACGGTATTATCGGCGACAAGCACAATTCAAACACCGAACTTATAGGACAGGGTATTGCTAATATGGTTGTTCCTTTCTTCGGAGGAATACCCGCCACCGGTGCTATTGCACGTACCATGGCAAACATAAACAACGGTGGAAAGACTCCCATTGCCGGAGTTGTTCACACACTTGTACTGTTGCTTGTGTTACTTTTCTTGGGCGGCATTGTGGGACGTATTCCCATGCCCTGCCTTGCCGGAGTATTGGTAATGGTTGCTTATAATATGAGCGGATGGAGAACTATTGTCTCTATGTGTAAAAAGTCTGTCGCGGGAGTAACAGTGCTTTTCGTAACTCTGCTGCTGACTGTATTCTTCGACCTTACCCTTGCCATTGAAGTTGGCCTTATCCTTGCTATTGTGGTATTTATGAAGCGCATGATGGAAAGCACAAGTATCTCTGTAATCCGCGACGAAATGGAGGTGCATCAAGATGGTGAAAATGGCGAAGAGTGCCTAACGATTCCCAAAGGTGTGGAGGTTTACGAAATTGAGGGACCTTTCTTCTTTGGAATTGCCAATAAGTTTGACGAGCTTACACGTATGACCCCGCCTGTGCCCATCCGCGTGTTGCGCATGCGTAAAGTAACATTCATCGACTCTACGGCATTGCACAATTTAGAGATATTCATTCAATCGTCCATAGAAGAGGGTCGTGCGGTTATCCTCTCGGGCGTTCACGACAACGTAAACAAGGTGCTTACAAAGGCCGGCGTCAAAAAGATGATCGGCGAGGAAAATGTATGCCCCAATATACACATTGCACTTGCACGCGCTGCCGAGATTGCAAAAACAATGAACATTCCCCAATAATCATGCGCGAATAGTTTATGAAAAAGGCTGCCGAACATAGTGGAAATAATTTTCTCGCTTATGCGACAGCCTTTTTTGTTGTAACCATTTGGGGCACCACCTTTGTACAGACTAAAGTATTGATAAACGCCGGGCTGTGCCCCGAGGAGATATTTCTTTATCGCTTTGCGCTCGCCTACCTGCTTATCATCCCCTTTGCCGAGAAAAAGTTGTTGCTGAATAGTTGGCGCGACGAATTTATAGCATTGCTGCTGGGAGTAACAGGAGGCTCGCTATACTTTGTAACAGAAAATACCGCGCTTATATATGGATACTGCTCGAATGTGTCGTTGCTGGTATGCACCACCCCCCTTATCACAACTATTGTGATGAGAATATTGTTCCCGAAGGAGAAAATGAGGAGAGGTGCGCTGATAGGGTCATTGGTTGCATTTGCAGGCATGGCCTTAGTTGTTTTTAACGGTAATTTTGTGCTGAAATTATCACCCCTCGCCGACGCGCTTGCATTTGCGGCTTGTATATGCTGGACACTATATTCAGTGTTTATGAGATACATGCAGCCACGTTACAGCACAATGCTCATAATGCGCAAGGTTTTTGGTTACGGTGTACTTACAATCGTCCCATTTTTCATAAGCAACCCACCCAGAATGGAACTACTGATAAATGGAGGAATGCTCGTGTGGATAAACATCCTTACACTTGGATGCATTGCGTCAATGCTATGCTATACCCTTTGGAATTTTGTTCTAAAAAAATTAGGAACGGTGCATGCTACAAATTTCATATATTTCAACCCGGTTGTTACGATTGTTGCATCGTGGTTGGTACTGGACGAAAGAATCACATGGATAGCCATTCTTGGTGCAATATTGGTACTGACCGGAATGTACTATATAGAGCAGAATAGAGAATAAGCATCAATAATCATAATGATAAATGCGAGCTCTATAGCTTTTTAAATTTCGGTTCCGAAAAAGCCACAGCCTAATCCTAAGGCATTAATTGACAAATATCTAAATTACAAGAACAGTTATATTACATCCAATAACTTTACACTAGTAATCAAATTTTCAGCTTATTCCACCCGGCATATTTCATGTAAAGGAAGCATATTATTCCAAGTAGCACGCCGTACAATATTTCGGCACTCCAAACAAATTCCACTCTTGTAGTAAACTGCGTCATTGCAAAGACAAAAAGAACATAAACAACTAAAATAACACTCTCCAAATACAAGGCTGCAGAAGTATTTCCGGTACCCGAAACGGCTTCGAAATATGCATTACCAATGCCCTGAAAAACAGTCCCGCTGCAGATGACAAAAACAGAAGGAACAACCAACTGCGCAAAATTAAAATCATCGGTGTATATACCAACTATTTGCAATGGGAAAATAGCAACAAAAGCCACAATAGGAAGCGTACATAACAGATAGTTTTTCAACACTTTATTAATGACCGAAAATACCTTGTCAGAATTTCCTTCGCCAATAACCCTACTTACTAATGTATTTGTTGTTGTTGCAAACGCGAAACAAGGCGTAACAAGAATCATATAAATACTTCTTGTTATTGACGAAATTCCGGTGGCAGTTTCGCCCATCTTTTCTATAAGAACAAAAAAGACGAACCATACACCGAAAGAGAAAAGCTTTTGTATCATTGTAGGCGTAGATATTTTTAAAATACGTCCCATCAACACCGCTTCCAACTTATGAAATTTAAATACACCGAATTCGTTTTTTCTCAACGTAAAATAGCTGTATAGAGTAAAGAACAAAAAGGCTGCAGCCTCTGCGCAGAATGATGCTAACGCAGCGCCACCTACACCCATTCTCGGAAAGTCCAAGTTACCGAATATCAAACAATAATCTAAAATTATATTTACAACAGCCATTATTATCGTGGAATATGTAATAACTTTTGTATTAGAGATTCCCACATACAAAGCCCTATATAGAAAATTGAAACACACGAAAATAATTCCAAACTGACGATATTTTATATACTCCAGAGAAGATTCATAAATATTTGCCGAATCAATGAGCCATAGTAAAAGCCGGTCAGAAAAGAAATATAATACGGAAAATAAAATTGAGCCTAAAATAAACACAAAAAGAGAGCCATGCTCGAAGATAACACCTATCCTGTCGTATTTTTTTTCTCCGAAACGACGAGCCACCATAATTTGAATTCCTACAGCAAAACCTGTTGCTACCGTAGTAAAAACAAAATAAAAAAGGCCGGCAAGCATGGATGCTCCTAAAGCAATAACACCCAGATGTCCCAAAAATGCAGTATCGGTAAAATTAATAATAGTTTGGGCCATATAACCCAACATAATAGGCAACGCGATACTCCAAATTTCCTTGCTAGTTATTTGAGTTTTCATCTGCAATAAAACTTTTAAATATTAAAAGGAGGCTATTGTGATTAAAGTGACCACAAAGTTTTTTCAAACTTTGTGGTCACTTTCTAATTTAGCTTTTGTATCTTCTATTAAATATTCGCAATACGCATAATATCGGCAAATACTCCGGCAGCGGTAACACCCGCACCTGCACCGTAGCCCTGAATGAGCATAGGATACTCTTTGTAACGCTCGGTGGTGAGCAGGATGATGTTGTTGCTACCTTCAAGATGGTAGAAGGGGTGACGACGATCAACCTCGCACAGTGAAACAGAGCCTTTACCACCCTCGAATTTGGCAACGAAACGCCAATGCTTCTCTTCGCTGCTCAAACGACGGCGGTCATTCTCAAACTCTGCATCGAGCGACGGCAATGCTGCCCAAAACTCCTCAAGGGAGCTGTTGAAGAACTCTTGAGGAATGAAAAGATTGGCCTCAACATCCTCTTGTTCTATTGTGTAGCCGGCCTCACGAGCAAGAATCACAAGTTTGCGAATAACATCCTTTCCGCTGAGGTCGATACGCGGGTCGGGCTCGCTGTAACCATACTCCTTTGCCAATTTTACAGTGCGGCTGAAAGGAACATCCTCGCTCAGAGCATTGAAGATGAAGTTAAGCGTACCGCTGAGCACTGCCTCTATCTTCAAAATCTTGTCACCACTGTTTATAAGGTCGTTGATGGTGCAGATGACAGGAAGACCGGCACCAACGTTTGTCTCGAACAGATATTTCACATTACGCGCACGTGCAATCTGCTTCAGACGATTATAGGTCGCATAGTCCGATGATGCTGCAATTTTATTTGCCGCAACCACCGAAATATTGTGCGACAACAGACTCTCGTATATAGATGCAACCTCACTGCTTGCCGTACAATCGACAAACACCGGATTGTAAATATTCATTCCTATAATACCCTCGAGTAATTTTTCAATATTGCTCTCTTCGCTCTTCTCCAACTGCTCGCGATAGGTCGAAAGGTCTATTCCCTCGCGGTTGAATATAGCGCGACGGCTGCTTGCAACGCCCACGACGTTGAGCATAAGGCTGTGCTCTTTCATCAACTTTTCGCGCTGAGCATCAATCTGTTCCAAAAGGCTGCCACCCACAGTTCCCGTTCCGCATATAAAGAGGTTGAGCACCTTATACTCGGAGAGGAAGAAAGAGTCGTGAATAACATTAAGGGTCTTGCGCAAAAGGTCGGCCTTTACAACAAAAGAGATATTCGTCTGCTGACCACCCTGCGCACAAGCAACAACATTAATACCGTTGCGACCGAGCGTCTGGAAAAGTTTACCCACAATTCCGGGTGTCTGACGCATATTCTCGCCAACGATCGCCACAGTCGAAAGATTGCTTACGGCGCGTATAGGCTCCATAAGTCCCATAGAAATTTCCTTGGCAAACTCTTCGTTAAGAACCTCGCAGGCAGGTGCCGCATCCACGTGACGCAAGCCCAAAGAAGTACTGTTCTCCGACGACGCCTGAGCAACAAGAAACACACTGATTCCCGCATCGGCAAGCGCACGGAAGATACGATGATTAACGCCCACAACACCCACCATTCCCAGACCTTGAACAGTCAAGAGGTCAGTATCGTTGATACTAGAAATTCCCTTTATCAAGCGGTCGCCGCAGCAACGCTCGTTATTGATTATAGTACCCTCGGCTGCGGGATTGAAAGTGTTTTTTATGCGAATGGGGATATTCGCCTTGCACACAGGGTATATGGTGGGAGGATAGACAACCTTTGCACCGAAGTTACAAAGTTCGGTAGCCTCAAGATAGCTAAGATGCTGAATAGTGTAAGCCTTTCCAATAACATGAGGGTCGGCAGTCATAAAGCCGTCCACGTCTGTCCATATTTCAAGTGTCTCGGCCTTAAGAGAAGCAGCGATTAGCGACGCAGTATAGTCCGAGCCGCCACGCCCCAGATTGGTTATTTCGCCCGTTTCCTTGTCTGTTGCAATAAAGCCGGGAACGACTGCTACTTTTGTATCCTCGCCCGCAAAAGTTTTTCTTATAAGTTCATTTGTAAGGTCACTATCCAAAATAGACTTTCCACGCTTAGTCTCGGTCTTTATAAAAGAGCGTGAATCGTAGTGTTTGGCACCTTTTATAAGCACAGAAACAATAAGGCTCGAAATACGCTCACCGTAGCTGACAATCATAGCCTCGGATTTTGGCGACAGGTCGTTTATAAGATAAATACCCTGATAAATATTTCCTAAGTCGTGAAGAAGAGCATCGACCTTTGTCAAAAGCTCTCTTTTGGCCTTGTCCTCGGGAATAACCGCACTTATAAGCTCATAATGACGTGTAACAATTTCTTGAAACGCATCCATATATGCTGCATCACCGGCCGCAGCCATCTGCGACGTCTTTATCAATTTGTCGGTAATACCACCCAATGCAGAAACGACAACAACCACCGGCTGTTGTTCAGCCTCTACTATTCTCTTTAAATTCAATATACTTGTTGCGGAGCCAACGGATGTTCCGCCGAATTTCATTATTTTCATCCTTGAATATCTATTCTATGTATTCAGAAACTTTTGAATTTCTATTAAAAATGCATATTACAAAGTTAGTCACAAAAGGACAATATCACTTCTAAATTGCAAAAGTATGAAGTTTATCGAAAATAGGCAAATATTGCAGCCTGTGTTTATCATTTTATAAAAAGTTTTATGCCATCAATGCAAATTTTTAGGCCATTTTATGCACGAAGCATCCAAAAGAACATACTGTTCGCCGCCACGGTTGCAAACAGGGATAAACAGGCGGGCATCCTCGGGCGACAGTTTTTTGAGAAACGCCGCGCGTATAATCGACAGATTTTTATGCAACATATTATTCAAAGGATTCGTAATATTATCAATCAAACGACGTATCACCGTGGAATTTTTGCGCCCCGACACCTCGCGATAAATATACTCCAATTCTTCACGATAATCGGCAATATTCTTAAGCACAATTTCCGCCGGATGGCGCAGAATCAGCAAATATACAGCCTTGGGGAGTGGTTCCATCGGGATTTTTATATTTCCGTTCATCGGCAGATAAATGTCGAAATATTCATCAACATACAACCTGCACGAGAGAATATTCACATTATAATCGGCGCCTGCCTCACACAATCCGAACGCCGGATTATTACTGCCTTCGGAATAATATTTGCCACAACTGTCGGCAATAAAATATCGTAAATAGCCGGAGGCATTCTTTAAAATAAATACTTTACACATACTCTTCTTTTTTATAGTAGAGACAAAAGCTATGCAAATTCTCACAAAATAAAGCATAAAAAAATGGCATATTAATAAAATTCTACAAAGAAGAATCTCATCAAATATTTATTACGCTTTTCTATAATCTAAATTTTCGAAGTAAGGATTTTGCATAAAAACAGTGTCTCGACCCTCACAATTCCCCGATGAGCACAAATAATAAAAAAGTGTGGGAACTTATTGCTTTATCCTAAAGTCGGGTCTTCGCATTACCCTTGGAATAGATAAAGCAATAGCCCACACCTAAATATTACATCTTTCGTACGGACAAACGACCGCACGTATGGATATAACAACTGATGTGGTGCTATCGCACAATCTTCATTCCAAGTTCATTCTGCGAAGTTTGACTTTAGAAGATTATTTCAACAACACCTTTTACAAATATGTCTGTCCCCGAAGCCATCGCTCTAAGAACAGTACAAAAATAGTACAAAATATTTTAGTACAATTAAAAAAGAAGCTCTTTTTTTAACAATAGCCATTTAAAGTTCCATATTGCATCTTGTATAAAAATTGATGGCGCCGAACAGAATTTGTTCGGCGCCATCAATTTTTATACTGATTTTTATTACTTTTCCATTTCTTCCTCGACCAGACGAATCTTCTTTAGAATTACTTCAGCATCGGATTTTAATTTTTCAACCTTCTGATACATTACATCCACAAGGTTCGCTCCTTTTTTATTGGATGCACTAAGAAATCCGAGGTTATTCTCATAAGTCTTTATTTCAACCTTCATCGACTCGTATTGACGAATAAGGCGGTCGCGCTCACGGCTGAGGTTGTCACCATTCTTGGCAATATTGCTGCGGAATTCCGAGAGTTTACGTTCATTTGCACTTATCTGCAATCTTTCGTAAATTGCATCAAGAGTCTGCTTGTACTCTTTGTAAAGCTTATCTTTATCTTTGAAAGGCACGTGTCCCACCTTGCTCCACTCTTTTGTAAGCTTCGACACAGCAGCCTCTTGCTCCTCGGCGGGAGAGGTTGCATCTATTGCCTTGAGGCTTTCAATAACTGCGCGTTTCTGCTTAAGATTCTCAAGTTCTACAGCACGTTGCGACGATGTTGCCTTGTTGCGACGCTCAAAAAAGTAGTCACATGCGCCGATGAATCTTTTCCACAGAGCATCGGAATATTTCTGAGGGATTGCGCCTATTCCCCTCCACTCTTTCTGCAAAGCCGAGAGTTTTTCGGCAGTCTCTTTCCAATCCTCGCTCTCTTTAAGTTGCTCGGCCGCCTCGCACAACTGACGTTTATGCTCAAGATTCTCGGCAAGCGAAGCTTTTACATTCTTGAAAAACTCGCTCTTGCGTTTGAAAAACTCGTCGCACGCTGCGCGGAAACGCTCAAAGATTTTCAAATTCATCTTTTGCGGCGCAAAGCCTATTTCTTTCCATTTTGCCTGAAGGTCGAGCACCTCTTGAGTCTTGTCGCTCCACGCCTGATAGCTTGTTAGCTCGTCAAAAGAAATCTGCTCGATAGCCTCGCAAATGGCAGTCTTATTTTCAAGATTTTCACGCTCTTTTTCCTTTTTCTCCTCGAAGTGAGCCTGATGGCGTTTGTTTATAGCCGTAGAAGCAGCCTTGAAGCGCGCCCATACTTCCTCGCGCAATTCGGGAGAGACGGGACCCGCATCGCGGAACTCAACGTGCAACTGCTGCAACTGACGCGAAGCAGATACAATATCTTTTTCCTCGAGCAAAGCCTCGGCCGCGTCGCATATTCTTGCCTTAATCTCAAAATTCTTTTTAAAGTCATACTCGCGGAACTCAATATTCAGTTTCAACATGTCGTAGAACTGCTCCACAAGTTGCTGATACTGTTTCCACAGGTCGTTCACCTTATCTTGAGGAACATTTTTTATCTCTTTCCAACGAGCCTGCAATGCCTTAAAGTCATTTACTGCCGGAGAGCCTTGTTCGGCCTTGGCTACCATTTCTTTAAGTTCCTCAATAACAGACAGTTTCGCCTCGTAATTGGCCTGTTGCTCGGCCGCCTGTTGTTGCAACCATGCGCTGCGTTTCTCTTTAATTACGTTCATCGCATCCTTGAACTCACCCTCGAGAGTATCATTCTCGGGTACAAATACAGCCGCATCGCCACCCTCGGCAATGAATTCTTTACGAGCATTGTCAATCTCTATGCTTCTGAGCTTGTAGAACTGAACTTTAAGCATTTCAACCTCGGCCTTGCTGTTAAGCACATCCTCGCCGGCGGCAATAGCCTGCAGACGCTCTATTATTTCGCGACGCGTAACCTGCTTCGCCTGAGAATTTACTTCAGACACACTATCGTCGGGAATAATTTCCTCGGTTACTTCACTTGTTGCATCTGTAACAACTGCAACTTTTTCATTCGTAGCGGCATTCACAGCCTGTTCAGTAGTACTCGCAATGTTCTGCTCATTGAGCATTGCATCCGGTTTTAATGTTTCACTCATCTGCTTAAGATTTTATAATATTGGTTGCGAAGATAATTTATATAGTTTATAAAAACAAATGTAAACTACTTATTTTTTATTTCAAAATAATACTTTAGAACATCAGTTCACTCAAAAGTTTGGCTATTAACATATAAAATGTCATTCCGCTGAGGTCGTTTACAATCTGTATGAAAGGGCCTGTCGCCACTGCCGGATTAATATCCATTCGTTCGAGCACCATTGGCACCAACGTACCGAATGCCGACGCAAACATTATTACGACAAAAAGACTTAAAGGCACCGACAGAGTCACAATGTCCAACGGGTCGTACATAAAGAAATTATACACATACACAAGCAGCGAAAGTATCGTGGCATTGATAAGTGCCACCATAAGTTCCTTTATTATATGCTTGAAAATGTGACGCGAATCGAGAGAATTGTTCGCCAGCCCCTGAACAGCAATCGCCGAAGATTGCACGCCCACATTTCCTCCCATTCCTGCAAGCAAAGGGATGAAAAGTGCCATTTCCGGATGGCTGCCGAGCGTACTTGTAAAGTTATTGAGCAACAACGAAGAGCCGATACCTCCCAACATTCCTATCAACAGCCACGGCAGACGCGCACTTGTCTGCATAAACACCGTATCGTTTGTTTCAATGTCTTTCGCAATACCCGCAGTAAGCTGATACTCATGCTCATTCTGTTCGCGAATCTCGTCCATAATATCATCGACGGTAATCTGTCCCAACAGACGGTCAATTTTATCGACCACAGGAATAGCCACAAGGTTGTACTTTTCTATGAGCATGGCAACCTCGTCGATGGGAGTATCTACATCCACGCTGACAACGTCGCGGTTCATCACATGCTTCACCTTTACCACCGAAGGGCTTGTTACCATCTTTTTCAACGGGAAGATTCCACACAGACGCTCATCGTCGTCCACCACATATATATAATAAATATCATCAAGGTCCTCGGCCTGACGGCGCATCTCTTTCAGACACTCGGGCATACTCCAATTTTCGTTCACGACGACCATTTCGGTACTCATAAGACCACCGGCAGTATCCTCGTCATACTGCAAGAGGTCTACAATGTCGCCCGCCTGTTCAATATCCTTGATGTGCGAGAGAATCTCTTCCTGCTTATCCTCGTCCATGTCACGGATAATCTCGACAGCGTCGTCAGTATCCATGTAATTTACGAAACGTTTGGCGACAACCTCGGAGGGAAGGTCCTCGAGAAGGTCGTTTCGCAGGTCCTCGTCCATTTCGGTGAGGGTCTCGGCAGCCTTTTCATTATCAAGCTGACGATAAAGGAAATGCGCCTCTTCCTCGCTCAGTTCGTTACACAGTTCGGCAATATCGGCAGGGTGCATCTTGCCCAGCTTTTCCTGCAACAGCACAGATGCTTTCTGCTCTATGAGTTCTTTTATATTATGTACAAATTCGTTTGTCATAATCATTCTCCTTTTTCGCGAGAAATTTCGCGTTGTACCTGTATTGTAAGTTCTATAAACTCTTCTATCGACAGTTGTTCGGGACGCTTGTCGAGAATAGGATCGGAAAGGATAGGCGACCCTTTTTCGACAATAGTCTGAATGGAGTTGCGCATTTTTTTGCGTCGCTGGTTGAAAGTAGACTTTACTATTGTACGGAAAAGTTGCTCGTCACAGGGCAGAGAGGTGCGACTGTTGCGACGCATAAGCACTACCGCGCTCTTCACCTTTGGAGGCGGAGAAAATACATGCTCGGGAACTGTGAAAAGATACTCAACGTCGTACCACAGTTGAACAAGGATGCTTAGAATGCCGTATGCCTTGCTGCCGGGAGCCGCCGCCAGACGTTCGCCCACCTCTTTTTGTATCATTCCGCTGCAACAAGGAATAAACTCCTTGTAGTCCAGCATCTTAAAGAATATCTGGCTGGAAATGTTATAAGGATAGTTACCGATGAGCATAAATTCACCACCGTCCCACAGACGATCGAGGTGCATCTTCAGAAAGTCGTCGGGGATTATATTGTCGTCGCCCAACTGAGGCAAATGCTTGCGCAAATAATCGACCGATTCCTCGTCAATTTCGACAACTTTTAACGTGCGCTTCTTTTCGAGAAGCATACGTGTGAGCACCCCCATTCCCGGCCCCACCTCCAATATTGGCAACTGCGGGGCCACGTCCACTGTGTCGGCAATATTTTGGGCGACTGTCAGGTCTACCAAAAAATGTTGTCCCAATCTCTTCTTTGCAGTAACTGTTTTTGCCATTTTTTATATCCTTGACACAATTTTTTCCTAAAAAAACAGAATTTTTAAACACTGTTTGCAATATATAATTATCTTTGCAACCATTAGGTCGCAAAGTTAAATAAATTTCTTTGGAATTCTAATTTTAACAGCGATTTTACATTACAACTGACAAGAAAATAGAAAAAGTGCAATAAATACTGTGAAAAAGTTTTTCAATCTCATATTAAAAACAATGCTTCCGATAGCCTTGGGCGCTGTTATCCTTTGGTGGATTTACAGGGATTTTGACTTTACACAGGTGTCGGCAGTCGTGTGCAATGAGATGAATCTTTGGTGGTTCGCACTATCAACTTTCTTTGGAGTAATGAGCCACGTGATAAGGGGGTGGCGATGGCTGCTTACATTGGAGCCATTGGGTTACAAGCCCCGCTGCTCGAACTGCGTTTATGCTATTTTCATCGCTTACGGAGCGAATCTTGTTGTTCCGCGTGTGGGGGAGGTGTCGCGCTGTGCTGTGCTTGACAGATGCGACGGCGTGCCGTTCATACAATCATTGGGCACTGTGGTTGCCGAAAGGCTCATTGACACTATTATGGTGCTGACGCTTGTTGTTGCGGCATTGACCTTGCAGTGGAAAATATTCTACACATTCTTCGTCGAGGCCGGCGGCGGGTCAAACGACACGCAACTGTTCTCTTCAATAACAAACATTGGAATCACATTAGCTTCGGTAACAGCGATTGCATTGTTCGCGTACCTTATAATAAAAAAAATGGCTCTGCTGAAAAAACTAAAATCAATATTGTGTAGATTTTGGGAGGGAGTAATGGCTTTAAGTAAAATGAAGAATTTTAAACTGTTTTTCATTGAAACTGTTGGTATTTGGTTTTGTTATTTCATGCAGTTCTATCTGTGCTTTTTCTGTTTCCCTTTCAGCAGCGGGCTGTCGATAGCTGCAGGTCTGTTGCTTTTTGTGGCAGGAAGCGTGGCGGTTGTTGTTCCCACCCCTAACGGAGCCGGTCCATGGCATTTTGCAATAATAAGCATGATGGTACTATATGGCGTTACACAAAGTGACGCGGGAATGTTTGCCCTCATAGTCCACACTTCGCAAACAGCCCTTGTGGCAATATTGGGGGTAATAGGACTGATGATGGTAAAAACCGACAAAAAGAAAATAAATGTTTAACTCAACATATTAATATATAAAGATTATGGGACTTACTATTAAAGATTTATCTCCTCGCGAGGTATGGAAACATTTCGAGGCACTCACACAGGTACCCCGTCCGTCGGGCCACCTTGAAAAAATACAAAAATATCTGCTCGACTTTGGCAAAAGCATAAATGTTGAAACTTGGCAGGACGAAGCAGGAAACATTATCATGCGCAAGCCCGCAACCCCGGGATTGGAGGGTCGCAAGGGTATAATCCTTCAGGCACATATGGACATGGTGCCCCAAAAGACCCCCGATAGTACTCACGATTTTGAGAATGACCCTATAAAGACTGTTGTTAAAGGCGATTGGTTGTACGCTGACAACACCACTCTTGGTGCCGATAATGGATTGGGCGTTGCAGCCATCATGGCTATCATGGAGGACAATACCCTGACACACGGTCCTTTGGAGGCTCTTATCACCGCCGACGAAGAGACAGGCATGTTCGGTGCATTCGGCCTTAAGGGTGGCGAGCTTCAGGGCGAGCTTCTGCTTAACCTCGACTCGGAGGAAGAGGGTGTTCTTTACATTGGTTGCGCCGGCGGAGCAAACATCACCGCCTCTATGGAATTTATGGAGGTTGAGCCTTGTGAAGAGGACGATGCTGCCGTAAAAGTAACTTTGAAAGGATTGCGCGGCGGTCACTCGGGACTCGAAATTAACGAAGGACGCGGAAACGCCAACAAGCTGATGGCTCGTTTCGTGCGCGAGGCAATGGACGAGTGTGCAGTAAGCCTTTCATCGTGGAACGGCGGTAACATGCGCAACGCAATTCCCGCAAGCTGCGAGGTTGTACTTACATTAGGCGCAGAGGCTGTTGAGGAAGTGAAACAAATTGCAGCAAAATACGAAGCTCTTTTCAATGCAGAATTTGCAACCATCGAGGAGGGGATCACACTAACCGTAGAAAGCGTGGAAATGCCCGAAACAGTTGTTCCCGAAGAGATTCAGGAGAATCTTATAGACGTAATTCTTGCGTGCCACAATGGAGTATTGCGTTTCATCCCCACAATCCCCGACACGGTGGAAACATCGAGCAACCTTGCCATTGTAAACATCAACGAGGGCGAGGCAGAAATCAGAATTCTTGCACGCAGTTCGTGCGACAGCATGAAAGAAAATCTTGTACTTCAGCTTTCAAGCTGCTTTGCAATGGCGGGCATGAAAGTAGAAGTTTCGGGCAGTTACAGCGGTTGGCAGCCAAACGTAAACTCACCTCTATTGGGTGCCTTGAAGAGCGCATACAAAGAAATGTTCGACAAAGAGCCCGATGTACGCGTGATACACGCAGGACTCGAGTGCGGAATTATTTCCACCAACTATCCGGGCATGGACATGGTATCTTTCGGCCCCACACTTATGTCGCCCCACTCTCCCACAGAGCGTGCATACATTCCCACAGTAGAAATGTTCTATTCGCTTGTTAAAGCATTAGTAGTGAACGGAGTTTTATAACACACTATAGTATTAACCTAAAAATGTATTACTATGAAAAAGAATTTTAAATTAGTAGCAGTATTGTTGTCAATGTCTTTGATATTATCATCATGCATCGGTTCTTTTAACCTCACAAACAAGGTTAAAGATTGGAACGGGGGCCTCGGCAACAAATTCGTAAACGAGCTTATATTTATCGGATTACACATTATTCCTGTGTATGAATTGACAATAATGGCCGACATACTTGTGCTTAACTCCATTGAATTCTGGACAGGAAGTTCGGCACTCTCTAAGAAAGAGAATAGCACAAAGATTGTAAAGAACCAGAAAGGCGAAGATGTTGCAATTACTTCTTGTGCAGACGGTTACATTATTACAGGTGCTAACGAGGAGATTAAACTTCAGTTCAACGAGGCAGACAACAGTTGGAGCGTTGCAAGCAACGGCGAAGTTACAAAACTTTTGACCATCGACGCAGAGAACAATCAGGCTGAACTTTATCTGCTCAACGGCGAAACAATGAACGTGGAACTTAATGCCGAGGGCATGAACGTTGTACGTCACGCACTCTCTACAAACTGTTTCGCAGCGAAATAAGAGTTTCCTTATGATAAGAGGTAATTTTCGAATGTATCCGAAAATTACCTTTTATCATTTATAAACAGAAAAAAAAATGCAACGTCGCGATTTTCTTAGAAACATCGGCCTATTGGGACTAATGTCATACATAGCCCCACAAGACACGTATGCAGCACTTTTCCAAAAAGAAAAGCCATTAAAAGGATTCAACCTTTTGAATAAATTCAACCCCGACTATCAGACACCTTTTAGCGAAAAAGATTTTGAAATAATAGCAGAATGGGGGTTCAACTTTGTACGTTTGCCACTATCATACTGGTGCTGGAGCAAAAAGGACGACTGGTACCATGTTAATGAAAATATCCTGAAAGAGATTGACAAGGCTGTAGAATTAGGACAGAAATACAAAATACACGTAAATATAAACTTTCACAGAGTACCCGGATACTGCATAAATCCACCACACGAGAAAGTTAATCTTTTCGAGAGTCCCGAGGCCCTGAAAGCCTGCGCATTCCATTGGAAATTATTCACAGAAAGATACAAAGATTATTCATCCAAATATCTTAGCTTCAATTTAATAAACGAAGCACCATCAATCGCCGACGAGAAATACGACAAAGTCGTGCGTCATCTTATAAACACCATACGCGAAATATCGCCCAAACGCACAATCATAGTAGACGGGCTTGACGTTGGAGCAAGGCCTCTGATGTCTATTGCAAAAGAGAAAAATATAATACAAAGCGGACGCGGCTACCAGCCGATGCTCATTTCGCACTACGAGGCAAGCTGGGTCTATGGAAACGGTCCAATGTACTTTCCAAAAGAAAAACTATCGTGGCCGCTTAACGAAAATGGGAAAATATACGACAAAAATTGGTTACGCGACACGCTGAACAAAAATTGGCAGCCATTTATAAAGAAAGGCGGAAAAGTACACATTGGAGAATTCGGATGCCACAATCGCACCCCCCACAATGTAGCATTAGCATGGCTGAACGACCTATTAGCGGTGTTTGAGGAAAATAGATGGGGGTGGTCTTTATGGAATCTACAAGGAAGTTTCGGAGTATTGGACAGCCACCGTAGCGACGTTAAATACGAGAATTACAAAGGCTGCAAACTCGACCGCAAGATGTTGGAGATTCTACTTAAATATAAATAACCCCAAAAGGACATACAGCAACGCCCCACAAATATGAAACACCCCGAAAATGACGATTCTTTCAAAGGATTGAAGGTAAACGGCGGAATTGAGCAGCCAACGTCGCTCAACCCCTACCTGAACAGCATGCGACTGCGACGTGCCGCACGCCTTACAGCCGACGACTATGTAAACGGCATTCTGCGCGGGGATGTGAACATCCTGAGCCGCGCAGTAACGCTTGTAGAGAGCCGCCGACCGGAAGATGCCACGCTTGCCCACGAGGTTGTGGAACGCTGTCTGCCCCATTCAGGAAACTCCTTGAGAATAGGAATAACCGGAGTACCCGGAGCCGGAAAAAGTACCTCGATAGACTCGTTCGGCACACACATACTGAGCGAGCGTGGCGGCAAGCTCGCAGTGCTTGCCGTAGACCCCAGCAGCGAGCGCAGCAAAGGCAGCATTCTGGGCGACAAGACCCGCATGGAGCGACTATCGCTCAACCCCGACGCCTTTATACGCCCAAGCGCATCGGCAGGCTCGTTGGGCGGCGTTGCCCGAAAGACCCGTGAGACGATAATCCTGTGCGAGGCAGCCGGATACGACACAATTTTTGTAGAAACAGTGGGAGTGGGACAGAGCGAGACAGCCGTCTACTCGATGGTGGACTTTTTTCTGCTCATACAGATTGCCGGCGCAGGCGACGAGCTTCAAGGAATAAAAAGAGGCATCATGGAAATGGCCGACGGCATTGTCATAAACAAGGCCGACGGCGATAATATTGCCGAGGCCCGACGAGCAGCCACACACTACCGCAACGCCCTGCAACTGTTCCCGATGCCCGAGAGTGGCCGCCGTCCGCAGGTACTGACATATTCGGGATTCTACGACAAAGGCATCAAAGAGGTGTGGGACATGATATACGACTATGTGGACTTTGTAAAAGCGAACGGAGCCTTTGAGAGCCGTCGCCGCCAACAGGCAAAATATTGGATGTACGAGAGTATCAACGAACAGCTATATTCGCGTTTCTACAATACCCCGGGCATGGAGGAACTTATCGCCGAGTGCGAAAAGAATTTATACGAGAATAAAATAACCTCTTTTGCCGCCGCCGCGAAACTGATGAAACATTTCAGCGGAGAGTAAAAAAAGCATAATAAAATATATCCTCAAAAGTTCGACTTTTGAGGATATATTTATAAACAACAATAGCTTTACAGTTTAGTCTTTAATATCCCCGACGGCAATTTGATACTCTTTCCACAATGCGTCAATATCAGCCTCTTCGCCAAAAATGTGCTTAATGGCTCCATTGAACGACCAAGGAATTATTTCTAAAGTACTTTTGTTGAATTTGCGCAAGAATTCAGGGTCTTTATTGTCGCGCAACCACACAAAAAAGTATCCAGCAGTTCTGTATCCATCCATATAATTGCCACCTTTGGGACGGTCAGCCTCGCCGGTGAATCCACCGTTGGCTATACGAACAGCATCGGCCATTCCCTCGATGAACGCCCAAAAGACCTTGTTTGTACCGTATGTGCCAATGCCTTGCGGCTCAAGCTGATAGGCGTGTGTAAGCTCGTGCAACAACACTCCGCGTGTCTCGAAAAAGACTTTTGCAGTGTCATTGTCCGTAAAAGAGCTTGCAACGTATTTTGTACTATAATAGATTGAAACTTCGCCGTTGCCGCCACCTTTGCCCGAAATTCCGTCCATTTCTTCGATTGTATAATAGAGGTTATTAACCGGCACTATACTATCATCGGGCGAAAAATAGAGTGTGTTTAGTACTGTGCGCGCCTGCTCGGCAATATACTCTTCGGGGTTAGGAATCAGACTATTATAGATGCGTGAGCCTTCACTGTCGGGAGACTTATCCTCGAAATTAATTTTACCGACAAAATAGTCGTCCCACTGTTGCTGCGTAGCAGCAGGCTTGTTAGAGCAGGCAGCCAAACTTAAAGTCAGCACCAACAGACTTACAAAATAAATTTTTCTCATAGTTCTATAAATTTAATTTACTTATTTTATATACGATTCTATTTTCTCTGTTGCTGCTCGGCCTTCAACGCCAACCTTTTTACAATCACCACAAAGCCACCTGTGAGAATAAGGTTGGAAAGAATTGTGAGCAACGAAATTGCAAGCAACGGACCGCCGAGGCCGTAGCCTATCGACACGAATATAATACCCGCGCCAACCTCGCCACGAGTGAACATTCCTATGCTCAGAGCCAAACGCTCGGTCAAAGAACGGTCACGATAGAAAAACAGGGGAACCATCTTGCCTATATTGGATAGAGCCGTAACAACAAGCACATGCAACGCAATTTCGCCCCACGACATTGAGCCCACCTGAGCAATGACACAATCGCCGGCAGTTGTGCCAAAATCGACGCCTACAAACAGCGGGGCGCTCATGCCCACAAGGAACATAAACAGATAGGAAATAACATCAGCCACACTCTCGTCCATCTTAGTATGATGATGATGAGGCTTCATTATCATTCCCAGAATAAATGCGGGCAACAATACTTCTATGTGAATAGCAGCATCGACGCCGAACAGTTGTTTAGAAAGGACATACAGCCCCTGAAAAGCAAACACCAATATTGTCGAATAGCCCAATATAGAGCCCCACGACTGATTGAGGTTGTATCGTTTAAGATACTTCCAGCCAATATACAAACAAAGGAACACCACAAGCACAACCACGCCCAACTGCCAGCGCATGCCTATCATGAATATCTGCAAAGGAATCATCAGCAATATAGTGTCAAGGTCGTCGAAGATGGCCAAGACCCTTGTCTTTTTATACACCCACGAGGATTTTAAGCCGGCAGCCGCCAACATTGTAAACAATATTCCGGCAGAGGTGGGCGCAGCGAATCGGCTAAGCAGCAGCGTCTCTTTCCAAGCGTCCCAATCGGTAAAATAGTTCGACGACAGAAGAACCATATAGTAGAAACATATTAACAGCCACGGTGCCGCTGCAGTTGCCATTGCAATAAAATAGTCGGCCGTATAGGAACGCCAATGACTTTTGTCAAGCTCAAATTCGCGGCCTACATTTATCATAATAAACGCAAGGCACACATATAGCATCGAGTCGAACACAGTTTTTGTCTGCGAGAAGGCAGCTTCACCAAAGACAACAGGCAGTGTCTGCGAACATACAAGGCCAAGAATCAAAAATATGGAAAAAAGTGCTATTTTCTTCATAGATAACTTTTTATGTTATAAAATTATTAAAAGAATTTTACTTTACGATATTCATTTCTTCTATCAGGCGTTTGCAGTTGCCATATTTTTCGATGATGAACAGCACGTAGCGTATGTCTACATTTATGCAACGTTGCTTGTCTGTGTCGAAGTTAATATCGCCGCTGAGCGACTCCCAATTTCCGTCGAATGCAAGGCCTATAAGCTCGCCTTTTGAATTAAGAACGCCGCTGCCACTGTTTCCGCCGGTAATGTCGTTGGTGGTGAGGAACGCCACAGGCATTTCTCCGTTGGGGAGCGCATACTCGCCATAATCTTTCTTTTCGTAAAGCTCTTTCAGGCGGGCAGGAACGATAAACTCACTACTCTCGGGGTTCTCTTTTTCCATCACTCCTTTAAGCGTAGTATAATGGTTGTATGTTACTCCGTCCTTTGGTTGGTAGGATTTTACACTGCCGTATGTCATACGCATTGTGGAGTTTGCATCGGGAGCCATTGGGGTACCGTCGGCCTTTTCCATCAATCCTTTCAGATAGATTTTGTGCAGGGGGTTTATTCTTTTTGCAAATTCGCGGTTCTTTTCGGAAAGTTCACCTTGCGTTGAGAGGATTGCTGTGCGCAACTGCTGTGCAGGGTCTTTCTCGAATTTCTTCAGTGTAGGCTTTTTCAGGAATTTATTGAGATTCTTTTCGCTTGCAAGGATAGAATTATCGTAAACCTCGTCGATGTATTTTTCGAGGTTGCCTTTGTATTTTTTCTCTACTGCGTTAAGATATTCGTCACGCTCTTCGGGAGCAGTCAGTTTAAAATAGAGCGGAAGCACCTCTTTGGCTATACGGCGGTCGATTGCGTGAACATAATCGCGGTTGTGCAGCCACGAATAGAGCGACTGCATCTTTTCGCCCACTTTTTCGGGAGTGTCGAAGATATTCTTGTTTCTGTCCGAGAGGTTGCGCGAGAAAAATTCCACGTTTCCTACAAGCTCGTTTGTGAGCATGGTAAGATACTGCGTGCGGTTCATCTCCTCGACACATCTGTTTATCTGCTCGACAACATTGACATATTCGCTGTTGCCTATACTCTCGGCCCACGCTTTAAAGAGAGCCTCTTCCTGCAATTTTGTTTCAACAACCTTGTTGTCCACGATAGCCTTGTTCATGCCTATGGAGTTTTTCCAATAGTTGCTGATGCGGGCAAGCTTGCCGGCATATTTTATGTAAATATCTTCGCTTTTTTCCATTTCCTCGCGGATGACTTTCAGGCTGAGGTCGCGCATAGCTATTCGCGGCTCGTTCTTCTGGTACATACGCTGTTTCACTTCGTCGGCTGTAAGGTAGCGCGATGTACTTCCGGGGAATCCCATAATCATTGCAAAGTCGCCATAGTCGAAGCCTGCAATGGAAATATTCAGATGTTTGGGGGTGTTCAAGGGAATATTATCTTTGCTGTATGCGGCGGGGTTGCCATCTTTGTCGCCGTAGATTCGGAACACCGAAAAGTCGCCTGTGTGACGCGGCCACATCCAGTTGTCTGTCTCGCCGCCGAATTTACCTATCGCAAAGGGAGGCGTTCCCACCAAGCGTACGTCGGGGTATTTTTTATAATATACAAGGTAGAATTTGTTTGCCTCGAAATAGGGGAGCAGTTGAGGATAGAGGTATTTTTTACCCTCTAGATTATCGGCGTCGAAAAGTTCCTTTCCTATTTTCGCAAGCTCACCGCGATTGAAAGATTGCTCTACGGTTATTTTTCCGTCGGCCACGCGCGAATTTATTTCGTCGGTTACATCCTTTATGTTTACCACAAATGTAAAGCCTAATCCCTCGCAGGGTAGTTCTTCGTCGTTACTTTGGCTCCAAAAGCCATTTTGCAGATAGTTGTGCTCTACACTGCTCAGTTGCTGTATGAAGCTGAAGCCACAATGGTGGTTGGTAACGACAAGGCCGTTGGGCGATACAACCTCACCCGTACAACCGCCGCCGAAGATTCCTATTGCATCTTTCAGCGAGGGTGCGTTGGGGGAATATATTTCATCGACGCTTATCCGGAGGCCCAGCTTACGCATTTGGTCCTCGAGATTCTGTTGGCGCATAATCTGCAACAGCCACATTCCTTTGTCGGCTTTTAGTTGAGGAAGAGCTATAAGTACAAGAATGAGTGTCAAAAATAATTTTTTCATAGTATTTGTTTTTATCATTTTGCAAAGATTAAGGTATTACTTTCTAACTGTCAGACGGGCAAGATAATCGTAATGTTCGCCATCGATACATTTTTCGCATACAAAGCCAAACTGTTCGGCGTACAGCGAAAGTGTGTCAAAATCAATATACAGCCAATCGAACGTTTCGCCTTTTATTCCACGATACTGCATGCGGTAGTCAAGCTCGCCATAATATCCGGCGGCAAGGTCAATATCGAGCGACCCATCTTCATTTTCAAAGACATATTTAATATCCGAAGAGTCGAGAAGTATCTGTCCGTCGGGAGCAAGCAATTGCTTGGCACGCATAAAAAACTGGGACAGCCGCTCTATTTTGCCGACAATGCCAATGCCGTTCATTGCCATGAGCACAGTGTCGAACTTTTCGTCGAAACTTTTGTCGAAAAAGTCACATACACGCGCATCAATGCCACGCTCTTTCATCACCTGCACCGATATTTCTGAAATATCTATTGCAACAACATCGAGGCCTCGCTTGATAAGTTCCACCGAGTGGCAGCCCGAGCCTGCACCCACGTCGAGCACTCGTCCGCGACACAGGCGCACAGCCTCTTTTTCTTGCGGGGGCATCTGCTCGTAGGTGCGGAAAAGCGTGGCAACAGGAATTTCATCTTCGTAGAATTGCGAGGAGAATACGCGCAATTTCGTGGCCTTTCCTGTGGTAAAAAATTCTTTAATAGCGTGCCCCATCGGGTCTTTTTCTTTTTTTGTCGTGCTGTTCATTTTTATTCGAAATATATTTCGCCGCATACTGTGTATCTGTCGTAACCGTGAATAAGCGTCTCGTCGAAACGCGAGAATTTTGTGCCGAGGCCTATCAGTTGCCTTAAGAAAAGCCCGAATTTCACGGTTGAATAAGTTTCAAAATTCTTATTCGGCGAATATGTTATTATGAATGAATTTTTGTACGGCGTCTGCTGCTCGTCGATATTTACAACATCTCCGGCGCGCAACAAATAGTTCGTGTCGGAAAGTGTGGCAGAAAAAATATCATATTTTTCGACAATATTCTCATATTCGTCAAGCGTGACGCACGGTGGCAATGCAACCTTGCCTTTGGGCGGAACGGCAAGAATTTTCTGCTCTTTAACAACCTGTGACGTCTGTCTCTTATCTTCCAATGTAAAAGTTGCGCCACCGGTTGTTGTCTTTCTTCCTTCTGTATATTGTGGGCGCGACACTGTACTTTTGTTTGAAAAAGAGAGTTTGGAATTACTCTGCTTATTTTGACGTATCTGCCTGCCACTATAATAGGGTTTAAAAGTGCCGTCATTGTAGATGCGGAAACAATTTTCAAGGTCGAGATATATTATCTTGTCACCCCTATTTTGAACAAATATTTCATATTGAAAAATTTCCGAAGATTTTAAAATTTCAACCGTAACATCCTCGTTGGCAAGCACCGAGCCTGTGGTTACCCCCATTATGGCAACGGCACGACCGGTTTTTTTGCTTTTCTGCTTTTTATCGCCGTAGCTACTGTGATTTTTATTATAAGCAGCAACAAACTGCGCATTATCGGCCGATGTTTCGCGCTTAATTTCGCCTTTCGGCTTTTTGGGGGACTTTTCGACAGAATCGGCCGACACACTATTGACGACGTACACTATTGTTTCTTTTTTCTGATTTTCGGCAAGCTGTTGCACAATTACAGGCGCAGGAGCGGGCTTGGAAATTGTTACACTTTTGCAGTTTCTCTTTTTTACGGAAAGAACTTTTGCCCTGCCTATTCTGCGCGACGGCGACTCTTTGCCGGGTTTTTCTCGGTAAGTGATAAATTTCGCATTAATTTTAAGGTCGTACACTTTTAACGTGTCACCATCTACCTTCACAATAATATCCTGCGCCGTTGCTGTCAGCAGGCACAGGATAGTCAATATTGTTGTTAGAAATAACCTCATCGTTGCGAATTTATGTAACCCGCCACGAAGTTATAAAAAAAATACGAGAAAAGCTAATCAAACGGGGCGTCAGACGCTTATTATCTTCCACACGGCAACCATGTGACAGATTGTTCCCAACAATACAAAAATATGAAAAACAGAGTGCATATGTTTAACCTTATGGAAACTGTAAAGAACGGCTCCTGTGACGTAACAAACGCCCTCGGCTATCAACCACCCTACGACGCTGAAACTGACAGCCTCGATAAGTGGCTTGAAGGCTACAAGCACCAGCATTCCCATAAGCACAAAGCATAGTGTCTCTATCCGGTTGTGAGGCTTTAATTTACGCAGACTGATGATGGTACCGACAATGGCACACAGCCACACAAAAAAGAAAAGCCCCCACCCCCAATAACCCGAATCGCGCAAAGCAATAAGGGTAATAGGAGAATAGCTGCCGGCAATGTGCCAATATATGGCTGCATGATCAAATTTTCGCAGCTTCATCTTCAGGGCCTTGTCGGGCGAACAAGCGTGGTAACTTGTCGAGAATATATATGAAGCCAACATTCCGAACATATATAAAATGACACTGAAAATAGCCCATGAATCGCCACGTTGCATCACTGTAGCCAGAAACAAGGTGCTGACAGCGCAACCAATAAGGATACCTATAGAATGGGAAATTGCATTGAATTTTTCCTCTTCTTTTGTATATTTTTTCACGATGTTACTGTTTAATTGTTAAATTCTTTTCTGCGAAAAAGCATCAGATTGAAAAAAGACGGATGGCATTTGCTGTTGTAACCTCGGCCACATGCTCTATTGTTGTATTATAAATTTCGGCCAGACGAGCGGCAATAAAAGGAATATAGGAACTCTCATTTCTTTTGCCGCGACGAGGGACGGGTGCCAGATAAGGAGAGTCTGTTTCTAACACTATTCGTTCAAGAGGAATATACGACAACACTTCGGGAAGGTCGCTTTTTTTATACGTCACCACCCCTCCAATGCCAAACATAAAGCCCTCCAGCTTCATTAACAAATCAGCATGCTCTTTTGTTCCCGAAAAGCAATGAAAAACACCTGTAAGTTCACTGCATCTGCACCGTTGCATAGACTCGTACAAGCAGTCAAAAGCATTGCGCGAGTGAATGACGAGCGGCAACGCACGCTCCCTTGCCCACGCTATCTGCGTTTCAAAAGCCACTATCTGCTCACCGCGACGCGTGTCGTCCCAATAAAGGTCGATGCCAACCTCGCCGACAGCTATTATATTCTTATTCTCATCAAGATGTTTTTTAATAACCGCAAGCTGCTCTTTATAATCGTCGCCAACCTCTGTCGGATGCAGCCCTGCCATTGCGTAACACACACCCGGATATTCACGGCACATTGCTTCTATAGGGGCAATAGAGTCGGCCGTAATTGAGGGCAGACACAATTTGTTCACACCCGCGTCGATGGCGCGCTGCACCGCAGCCGCCCTATCTTCGTCAAACTCCTGCACAAACAGATGTGTGTGCGTATCTACAAATTTATTCATCAGGCTGTTACGGATTTTTTCTTTCTATCGGGACGTGTGTAATATATAATTCCATACTGCGCACATTTTTTCAGACGTTCCTTGCCCTCGAGCCCGGAAAAAGCAGTCTCAATCTCTTGCCAAACGGCAAGAATAATCTTGTCACACTCGGCACGCATAGCTGCCACGCGCTGCAACGATTCGGCGGTACTATGTTGCAGACGCTGCTGCTTTTCGTACATTTCCCTGAAAAGGTCGCAAGCAACGGATACTCGTCCCATAGTAGGATTGTAGATGGGGACACCACCCTCGCCTTGTCTTTTACGCTCGCCATCGACTATTTTATTGCTCCATTCGAGCACCGATGTTTCAAGAGCAATTGTCGGCAGGGAGTCATCCTCGACCGAAAGGCCATAGTATGCCCTTTTGGCACGAGCAATCTCACCACGCATCACAGACATTGAAAAAACCTGCAAAAAGTGTACCACGTACATACGGGCACTTTTAAATGCCGCTTCGTACTTTGCGTTTCCACGCTTGGACGACTGCTCGGATACACATTTTTTATATATTGACACCTCGCGCTCAAATTTTTCGAGAAAATTCTTTGCCGTCGCATAGGTATTGTGCTTCAAGGTGTTTGTATATACACCACCCTGCACACAGCTATCAACGGCCATTTTCAACGCTCGGATGCGCGCTTGGTCGGTATTTGGTAATCTTCTATATGGCATTATTGTCGATGAAGATTCTGTAAATGGATAAAATAAATATTTAATGTATTCTGCTCAGAAGCGAATCGGCAAAATTCCTTATTGCCTGCTTGCGCTCGACGGGTACGGATACAGCATCTATGTAACGGTCACAATCGTTGAATAGCGCAGCTATTCTCTCTTCGCAAATAGCCTTAATGCCAAGCTCATTATAGAGCGACGTGAAATATCCTATTTTTTCATCTGCATCGAACGTCTCTTGTGCCATACGTTGCTCCATTTCCTTACGCTGCTCGGGCGACGCAAGCTCCATTGCCTTTATCAGCAGGAATGTCTTTTTGTTGCAACAAATATCGCCACCTATCTTTTTCCCGAAAATTTTCGGGTCGCCATAAACATCAAGAAGGTCATCCTGCAGTTGAAAAGCAAGTCCCACAGTCTCGCCATAAGCATAGAGATTATCAACATCCTCTTGCGGAGCCCCTGCAAGCATTGCACCCATCTTCATGCAGTTGGCAATAAGCACCGAGGTTTTAAGCCTTATCATATTTATATATTCGGCCTCGGTAACGTCGCCTCTCGTCTCAAATTCCATGTCAAACTGCTGCCCCTCGCCTATTTCTTTTGCCATTTCTGTAAATATGGCCATCGTTGCACGCAGTTTATCGTCGGGCACATTTGCCATAAACTCGTAAGCAAGCACAAGCATTGTATCGCCCGAAAGTATAGCCGGGCTCTCGCCCCATTTTGCCCAAACAGTAGGCAATCCGCGACGAATATCAGCCTTGTCCATTACATCGTCGTGAATGAGAGTGTAATTGTGGTACACCTCCATTGCCACTGCCGGATAGAGTGCCTTTTCAATCTCTTCCTTATACAAATTATAAGCCATAAGGAATATTACGGGGCGTATGCGTTTGCCACCCTGCTGCAAAGTATATGTTATTGGCTCATATAATTTTCGGGGCGCACGTTCGTACTCCAATGTTGATATAAAATCATTTACTTTATTGCGAATTTCTTCCCAGCTATACATTTTAATACTTTATTAATAGAAACAATAATGGAGCTATAAAACAAACAAGAGGCTGCTATTTGCAGCCTCTTGTTTGTTTTTATTTTTTATTACTGCAACCTGAACATTACAGGCAGTGTATATTTTACACGTACAGTCTTACCCTGCTGTTTACCGGGCTTCCATTTGGGCATTCCCGACACCACGCGAACAGCTTCTTTGTCGAGGTACACGTCGTTGGTACTCTTCATTACCTCAACGTCGGTAATTGAACCATCGGTATTTACGACGAAGTTGATATATGCACGACCCTGTGAATTATTCTGACGGCTGATGCTGGGATATTTGATGTTGTCACGAAGATATTTCATCAACGCCTGCATACCACCGGGGAATTCAGGTTTGTCCTCTACCACATTGTAGATTGTTTCTTCCTCGGGAAGCTCCTCGACAACGATATTCATATTTTCGTTGATTTCAACAACCTCACCTTGGTCCTCGACAGAGATAATTTCTGTCTCTTCAATTTCTGCATCGTCCTCTACAATTTCAAGAACGTCAGTAATCTGCTTAGCTTCGGGGGGAGGAGGAACCACCTTCTTCTCGGGCAAAGTGATAGGAATCATAACCTCTTCTTCGAGAAGAACTCCGGCACTAATTACCATGCCTGTCTCTTTGCGTTCTGTGGCAGTCCACTCGAAAGCCACAAACATTACTGCAAAAACGAGTACATAACCTATAAGTAACCATGTACTTTTGTTACTCTCGAGGTTGGCCTTCGGGCTCTTTTTCACCTCAAGAATCTCGTTCTCATTCTCTTGAATTTTCTTTTTGCTGTCCATTATATTAATTTGTATTTATTTTCCATTGGGCAAAAATAAACAATATTTTTCTATATACCCAGAATTTTAATCCATTTTTTTACTTTCAAATAAAATTATTTTCAAAATCATAAAAAACTGATTGTTTCGTTAAAGATAAAAAGAGCTTTTACCCTAACTTTTGAAGAAGATAGGCGCCAGGTAAATAGGCGGCTTGCACTATCTTTGAAGAAGATAGGCTGCGCCTCGGGAGAAAAAACTGAGACGGCTTGCACTATCTTTAGAGAAGATAGGCTGCGCCTCGGGAGAAAAAATAAATTAATTTATTTTGTTCTCCTCTCGGCTTGCACTATCTTTGCAAAATAGGTTACAAGGACAGAGTATATAATTTTGCGGTTGCAGGCTAAAGGCTCGACGATGGTCCTATATTAAATTATACATTGTGAAAAGAAGAGTAATTTTATTTCTTACGGCAATCTTTTTCTCCTATGCAATTTTTGCACAGGAAAGTGCCGCTGTTTTTAATTTTTTACGTCTGCCTTTCTCGGCACACGCTGCTGCACTCGGCGGGAATAATATTTCGCTCGTCGAGGATGATATTTCACTCGGCTACCACAATCCGGCACTATTAATAAATGTATCGGACAACACCTTGAACCTTAATTATATGACCTACATTGCCGACAGCAAGGTTGCAGGCGCAATGTATAATAAAGTATTCGGCGAACGTTCGGTCGGCGCTGTTGCCGCACGTTACGTGGATTATGGTTCGTTCGATGGATACGATGAAAATAACACCGCCACCGGCAGTTTCAACGCAAAGGACATTGAGATTAAAATAATGTACAGTTATTTGCTGACGGACATGCTCAGCGGTGGAGTTTCGGGAAAATTCATCACTTCGAAATACGAAAGTTACTCGTCTGTGGCCTTAGGCGTGGACTTGGGCCTGAACTATTATGATGAGGATAAAAATTTCTCTGCGTCATTTACTTTGAATAATCTTGGCGGGCAGGTAAAAGCCTTTGACGACAAGACCGAGAAGCTGCCCATCGACGTACAGCTGGGTTTTACAAAGCGTTTCGCCCACGCACCGTTGCGTTTCTCGGTAACGCTTAACAATCTGAATCATTGGGATAAAAAATATTTTTACAACGCCGATGGCAGCGAGGATAATTTCAGCGAGATGCTGTTCAAACATGCTATTTTCGGCGCCGACCTGTTATTGGGAGAGAACTTCACTGTATCGTTAGGTTACAACTACCGAATATCGCAAGAGCTGTCTGTGGCAGGCAGCAAATGGGACGGAATTACGGCAGGTGCCAACCTTGCAATAAAAAGAGTAAAATTGGGAGCGTCGTACAGCAAACTGCACGTTTCATCGTCGTCGCTACTGTTTAATATATCTTACACTTTATGAAAAAAATAGTTATAGCAATAGACGGATTCTCGTCATGTGGAAAAAGTACGATGGCAAAGGCTCTCGCACGCAGCATAAATTACCTTTATTTCGACAGCGGGGCAATGTATCGTGCCGTTGCATTCTACTGCATGCAGAATGGAATTATTGCCAATGGCGAAATTGACACAGAGAAATTGCGCACAGCAATGAGCGACATTAAAATAACATTCGCCGCCGATGAAGAGACAAAAAATTCTGTCACCTACCTTAACGGAGTAAATGTGGAGAGTGAGATTCGTACACTCGAAGTATCGCAGCACGTCAGCCGCGTGGCAGCCCTCGACTTTGTGCGTGCAGCACTCATCGAACAACAGCGCGAAATGGGCAAGGCCAAAGGCATTGTAATGGACGGACGAGATATTGGAACAACGGTGTTCCCCGATGCCGAGCTTAAGATATTCGTCACCGCAAGCGCCGAGGTGCGCGCACGCCGACGCTACGACGAGCTTGTGGCACGCGGCAGCAACCCCGACTATCAAGAGATTCTTGCAAACGTCATTGAGCGCGACCATCTTGACCAGACACGCGAAGTAAGCCCGTTGCGCAAGGCCGACGATGCCCTGTTGCTGGACAACAGCAATATGACCATAGAAGGACAATTACAGTGGCTGTGCGAACAATATAAAAAAATTGCCGAACAATGATAAATGTCGAAATTGACGAACATTCGGGTTTCTGCTTCGGAGTAACGACGGCAATAAAAAAAGCCGAAGAGGAACTTAAAAATGGTGCAACATTGTACTGTTTGGGAGATATTGTGCACAACAGCAAGGAGTGTGAACGTCTGAAAAAGTTGGGCCTTGTAACCATCGACCACCAAGAGTACCGCAACCTGCGCAATGCCAAAGTGCTGCTGCGCGCCCACGGCGAGCCTCCAGAGACATACGCCATTGCCAAAGAAAACAATCTTGAACTTATCGACGCCACCTGCCCCGTTGTACTAAAATTGCAACAGCGCATAAAGCAAAAGTGGGAGAGCAGCACCGACGAAAAACGTCAGATAGTAATCTACGGACAAGCCGGACACGCCGAAGTGTTAGGACTTGTGGGACAGACACATGGCAACGCTATTGTGGTTGAAAGCCCGGCGCAGATAGAAAAGCTCGACAAAGATTGCGACACCTACCTTTACTCGCAAACAACAAAATCGCTCGAAGGCTACAAACATATTGCCCAAGAGATACGCACCTACACGTCGCCCGAAAAGAGGTTTGAATTCTACGACACAGTCTGTCGGCAGGTCGCAAACAGAATGAGCGGGATAAGCGAATTTGCACGCACGCACGAGCTTATAATCTTCGTCTGCGGGCGTAAAAGTTCAAACGGCAAAATACTCTTCGACGAATGTAAAAGAGTAAACCCAAACTCACATCAAGTTGAAAGCGCCAAAGAGATTGACTTTTCACTGCTCGACGGTGTGAAATCGGTGGGCATCTGCGGAGCAACATCCACCCCCAAGTGGCTGATGGAAGACTGCAAACAAGCAATACTTAATTATGAAGAGAAGAACTTATAAACATATATACTATGGGAAAAGAGATTAAATGCGTCGGAATATTAACATCCGGAGGTGACGCTCCCGGAATGAACGCCGCCATACGCGCCATCACACGCGCAGCCATATATCATGGACTAAGAGTAAAAGCCATCTATCGTGGTTACAAAGGGCTTATCACAGGCGAGATTAAAGAGTTTCAGACCCACGATGTAAGCAACATCATACAACGCGGAGGAACAATCCTCAAGACCAGCCGTTGCGACGAGTTTAAAACACTCGAAGGACGCACACTCGCATACGAGACGATGCAAAGAGAGGGCATAGACGCCCTTGTGGTAGTGGGTGGCGACGGCTCTATCACCGGTGCATATAACCTTGCAAAAGATTTTGATGTTCCATGCATCGCACTGCCCGGTACCATCGACAACGACCTCTATGGCACCGACACGACAATAGGTTACGACACAGCCTTGAACACCATCATGGAGTGTATCGACAAAATACGCGACACAGCCTCGTCGCACGAGCGTCTTTTCATTGTAGAGGTAATGGGACGCGACGCAGGATTCCTTGCCCTCAACGGTACCATCGCAACTGGTGCCGAGGCGTGCGTGCTCCCCGAGATTGACCCCGAATTTGAGAAAATAACACAATTTATCTCCAACGGTCTGCGCCGCACAAAGAGCAGCAGTATAGTGCTCTTTGCCGAAGGTCGCGAAAAAGATTACAACATCATGGAGGTTGCCGAAAACATGCGACAAAAATTCCCCGAACTTGACGTACGCGTCTCTATCCTCGGATATTTGCAACGCGGCGGAAGCCCCACTGCAAGCGACAGAATTCTGGCCAGCCGTCTGGGTGTGGCAGCCATCGAGTCACTGCTCGAAGGTCAAAGAAACATCATGGTGGGATTGCGCAACAACGAGATTGTTTATATTCCTTTCGCCAAGGCTATTAAAGATGATAAGCCTCTCGACAAGGATGTTGTACGCGCACAAGAGATTATGGCATCATAAGAAAGAACAACAAACAAGCGGTTGTCTTTGAAGGCAACCGCTTGTTTCATCATAAAAAGCCGCCTCTAAACAACTAAAAAAATGGAAATGAAAAGAAAATTAGGATTCGGGCTGATGCGTTTACCGTTGCTCGACCCCAACAAACAAAGCAGTATAGACATTGAAGAGACCAAAAGAATGGTCGATTATTTCATAGCAGAAGGATATACTTATTTTGACACAGCGTGGATGTACTGCGGATTCAAAAGCGAAAAAGCCGTCAAAGAGGTGCTTACCACAAGATACCCCCGCAATGCCTTTACCCTTACAACCAAGCTGCACAGCGCATTCATAAAGACAAAAGAGGATAGAGACAAAATCTTCGACACACAGAGGGAGAATACAGGCGTAGAATATTTCGACTACTATCTTTTGCACGACATTGGCTACGACAGCTACAAAATATACAACGAGCTTGATTGTTTCAGTTGGATATCCGAAAAAAAGGCACAAGGTCTTGTAAAACACATAGGATTCTCGTTCCACGACAATGCAGAAATGCTAGACAAAGTGCTTACCGAGCACCCCGAATTTGAATTTGTACAATTACAGGTTAATTACCTCGACTGGGACAATGCAGGCATACAATCGCGCAAATGTTGCGAGGTTGCAGCCAAGCATGGCAAGCCCATCATAGTCATGGAGCCGGTGAAAGGCGGCACACTTGCCAACCTTCCCGAAAAGGCGGGAAACATGTTCAAAAGCTACAATCCACAAATGTCAATCCCCTCGTGGGCCATACGATTCGCAGCTTCGCAGCCCAACGTTATGCTTGTATTAAGCGGAATGAGCAATATGCAGCAAATGCAGGACAACACTGCTTTTATGAAGGAGTTTACCCCCTTGAACGATGAAGAACTTAAAATAATAAAGGAGGCAGTAGACATTATAAACAGCAACATTGTTATTCCCTGCACAGGATGTTCATACTGCACAGACGGTTGCCCGCAGAATATCGCAATCCCCAAATATTTCTCGCTGTATAATGCCGAAATGCAAGAGCTTAAAGGTAAATTCTGGACACCGCAGGCCGAATATTACGACCGTTTGACGGCTGTCTACGGAAAAGCCGGTGAATGTTTGGAGTGTGGTCAGTGCGAGACTGTATGTCCGCAACACCTGCCCATCATCAAGCACTTGAAAGAGGTTGCGCAACGCTTCGAGAATGGCGAAAATTAGCAGGGAAAAACAGCCTTATACATAAAAAATCTACTGTCCGAAGAAAGCCCCCGGGCAGTAGATTTTCATATAAGCATTTGCTTACAATCTCACTTTCACAGCCTTGTCACCTACGCAAATGATATAAACGCCCTTGTCGAGAGTAATCTCCTCGCCCGCGTAGCTGTCGATTTTCTCAACAAGCGCACCGGCGGTGGTGTAAACAGCAACAGTCTTGCCCTCGGCATCAGTCAGTTGAATACCACCGGCAGCAACTTTAATTACAGGAGCATCCTCCTCATCCGCAACATCCTCTATGGCTGTGGGGTCAAATTCCACGATATTTTTAAAAATTTTCCAACCGTTAGCAGTCTTATATGTTTCTATCGCCCCCTGCGGAACGTATAAAGTTATATCTAAGTTATCAAAATAATAACTAAAAGAATAAACATCAACGTTTGCCGGAGTTGCACTTAATACATAGATGCTTGTAAGGTTATGGCAAGCTTGGAATATATAATTCCCTATTTCTGTCACGCTGTTAGGTATTGTAATACTTGTAAGGCCGTCACAACCATAGAATGCATATCCTCCTATGCTTGTCACGCTATTGGGGATTGTCACACTTGTAAGACCGTCGCAATTTTGGAATACAGATTCTTCTATGCTTGTCACGCTATTAGGTATTGTAATACTTGTAAGACTGTCGCAAGCATTAAATGCATATCCTTCTATACTTGTCACACTATTAGGAATTTTAATATTTGTAAGAGCGGTACAATATGTAAAAGCTGCCCATCCAATGTGTGTCACACTGTTGGGGATATTAATGTTAGTAAGACTTGTTTGAGCGCCAAACGCAGCCTTACCTATACATGTAATACTGTTGGGAATAATTGTATTTTTGCAACCTTGTATAAGTGTATTTGTTGCAGTTTCTATTATTGCATTGCAATTCTCACGAGAATCATATACACTGTTGCCACCTTCTACGACAATGTTTGTAAGTCCGGCGCAACCGTAGAATGCATATTCTCCTATGTTTGTCACGCTATTGGGGATTGTCACACTTGTAAGACCGTCGCAAAAATAGAACGCATATTCTCTTATGTTTGTCACGCTGTTAGGGATTTCAATATTTGTAAGACCTGCGCAACCACTAAATGCATTCATTGCTATTGTTGTAACACTGTTAGGAATAGCTGTATTTTTGCAACCATTAACTAATGTGTTTGTTGCAGTTTCTATTATTGCATTGCAATTCTCGCGAGAATCATAAACTGTATTACCGGGTTCAACAACTATACTTGCAAGTGAAGTGCAACCTGTAAATATAATATCCGTATTAGAAATAAAGGTCGGGCCTATACTTGTCACGCTGTTAGGAATAGTAATACTTCTAAGGCTGCTACATTCAGCGAACGCACAAAATCCTATACTTGTCACACTATTAGGTATTGTAATACTTGTAAGGCCGTCACAACCGTAGAATGCATATTCTCCTATGCTTGTCACGCTATAAGTCTTTTCATCATATACTACAGTTGAGGGAACAACAATTTCTCCACTATATTTCCCTAAACGGTCTGTTACTTCTACAGTAAATTCCGTTCCCGAGGTTACTTTGTAATAAATTCCATTTACCTCAAAGGCACTCACAGTTACGCTGCATAGTAGTGCAACCACTGCCACCAGCATTTGTTTAATGTAAAATTTTCGCATATAATATGTATTTCTTGCCCTCACAATTCCCCGATGAGTGCGGATAAAAAAAAAGAGACGTGGGAACTATTGTTAATTACGACGTTGAGGCTCTGGACTGCCCATCTTCAAGTAACAAACAATAGCCCACGCCAAATGTATATATAGTCCACCCGAGTGGGTGTATATATAACACTGACGTGAGCACCTTGCTTAATATCCTTGAAGATTGAAATTGTCCAGATTTCAACGACGGATATGTAACAAAACGCTCTATAAAATATGTTCTTCCGGCATATACAATGCGTGGAATTGCCGCGAAGGTACAAAAAAAAGCGTTTGTTCAAGCAAGTTTTTCAATGAATTTTAGATCAAACAACGTGAAGTTAGTGCAAAGATAGCAACGCTTCCACAAGTTAAGGTTGCAGAATTAACACAAATATATCCTCCCCAGACAAAAAAAATGCGGAGCATTCAGCTTCGCATTTTTCGTTTAGGATTCTCGGGGAACCACCCTTTTTCGACCCTTTTGCGCTGTTGAAAAACCTCGCCTATGCTCCAGAATGAGGAGAAGGCCACCACGCCTAAAAGTATCGACACAATCGTGTCGGCGACAAGCAACGATGCCACACACGACACTATGCCGGCAAAGAGAAAGAGCCACCAGCTTTTAACGCCAATATAATATTCGGCCTTTATTACCAAAGGGTGAAAAAGCCCTATAACAAGAAAGGTTACTACACCTATTAATAATCCTAAATAATTAAGTTCCATAATTTTATCTTTATAAGTTCCACACAGATTTTTCAATTTCAGCCTCTACAACATCTTCAACATCATCGGGCAGAGAGGGGAAAAAGTCTATTCCTGTGACACGCTCCACCTCGTCGATGGTCGCTGCATGCTCAACAATCTTTTTGCCACCTTTTTTATTCTCGAAGAGAAAGCCCACGCCCTTATACTCACCATAATAGGGCGCAAGAATCACTTTGAAAAAACCATCGGGCACCATTACTCCATTATCGCCTATTGTTCCGTAACGATTATTCTCGACAACAGGGCCGCAGACTATATAAACTGTGCCAAAATATCGTGCATACTCGCGGCAACGCTCCTCGAGCTTTTTCCACGTACCGGTGTTAAGCTTGTGGTCCTGCGGACAGATGTTTGTGAGATAGAAACAGTCATCCATCGCACGCTCACTCCACTTCATGTCAGCAGCAGGAGCCATATGCCCCTTGTCCCATCCGGAATTTCTATAATCGGACACTTCTGCTTGAAGCCCCGATATTTCAGGGTCTTTTTTGAAGTGCTCGCCACGAGGCTCGTCGCCCTGTGTTTCGAGGGACGTAAGTTCGTACGCCACCCAATTGGGGATGAGCCTTTGGGGATTGTACGACAGGGTGTACCCCTCGCGCACAATAGTACGTTCGGGCAATCCTTGTGTGACGGGAATCTCGAGTTTGTCTATTTTCTCTGCTACCGAGACCCGCGAGCCACCGCATTTATATACAAGGTAACCGAACAGTATAAGTATAAGGTATATGATTATTTTATACTGAACAGACGAACCACTTTTTATTATTTTTTTTCGTGCCATAAACAATCTGTAAGGGTAAAAAGTTGAATTCAAAGCGCGAAGATAATAAAAATCTTCAATAATGTAAATAACTTGAACACAAAGAACACACTGCACATTTTACATATTTTGTGCAAATTTTATTTATTTTTTGGACTTTTATCACTATCTTTGCAGCACAAAAGGACTATAAAAACCTAAAATATGACTAAAATTAAAGGAAATTGCATTCTTATTACCGGTGGCGCATCGGGAATAGGACGCATCATGGGACGCATAGCATTGGAAAGAGGTGCGCGCCAACTTGTTATCTGGGATATTAACGAGGCGAGTATCAACAGCACTTGCGCCGAGTATAAAAAAATAGGCAACGTAAAAGGCTACAAGATTGATATTTCGGACAACAAGGCTGTTGCCGACTGTTTCGAACAGACAAGCAAAGAGTGTGGCGAGGTTGATATTATCATCAACTGTGCAGGAATAGTAACAAGCAACAAGACCTTTGACAAGCAAAATATAACGGATATTGAGCGTACGATGAATATTAACACCGTAGCACCCATGAACATTTCCCTGCAAGCCCTGCCGAGAATGATTGCCCGCGACAAAGGACACATATGCAACATTGCATCGGCAGCGGGTATGCTCTCTAACCCCAAAATGTCCGTTTACGTTGCAAGCAAATGGGCTATGATTGGGTGGTCCGACTCGGTGCGCATAGAACTGAAACAGGCCAAGAGCAAGGTGCGCGTATCGACAATTGCTCCTTATTATATTAATACGGGAATGTTCGACGGCGTAAAATCGAGATTTTTCCCTATCTTAGAGCCCGAATCAACATCGCGCAAAATTCTTAACGCCATTGAAAAGAACAGAGATTTTAAAGGTATTCCCTTCGGATTCCACTTTATAAGATTGTGTCAGGGACTATTGCCAACAGCATGGTTCGACATTATTTTTGGAAAATGGGTGGGAATTTTCTCGGCAATGGATAACTTTACAGGGCGAAAATAAAAAAGCAATGAAAATAGAGAATCATTCATCCGAAAGAATAAAAAAAGTCATAGAAGCGCAAAGAGAGTTTTTCGCTTCGGGAGCTACACTACCCTATGAGTTTCGTCGCGAACAACTGAAAAAGTTGCAGTCGGCACTGAAAGAATGGGAAAAGCCACTGTGCGACGCATTGTGGAAAGACCTGCATAAGTCGCCCGAAGAGGCTATCCTCACAGAAATAAGCATCGTGGGCGGAGAGATAAAAAACCACATTAAACATCTGAAAAAATGGATGAGCCACGAGCGACGTTCAACGCCGATAAAGATGATGCCGTCGTGCAGTCGCATTGTGAGCGAACCGCTTGGCAACACCCTTATAATATCCCCATGGAACTACCCTGTGCAACTGCTGCTAAACCCATTGGTGGGAGCAATTTCTGCCGGTTGCACAGCCATTCTTAAGCCCTCGCCCTACGTCCCCGAAACATCCGCAACCATCGAAAAGATGATAAAGGAGACTTTCGACGAAAAATATATAACCGTCGTACAGGGCAACCGCGATGTAAACAGCATGCTGCTGGACGAGAGATTCGACCTTATATTCTTCACAGGCAGCCCCGCGCTTGGCAAAAAAGTGATGCAGGCGGCCGCACGCAACCTAACCCCGGTAATTCTGGAGCTTGGCGGAAAAAGCCCGTGCATAGTAGACAAAGAGGCCGAGATAAAAATTGCAGCCCGACGCATCGCATGGGGAAAAACCCTGAATGCCGGACAAACGTGCATTGCACCCGACTACCTGCTGATACACTCATCATTGTCAGAAAAATTCGCAACCGCAATGCGCGAAGAATTGAAAAAACTGCACGGCGAGGATATACACAAAAGCAAGAATTTTGTGCGCATGGTAAACGACCGCGCCTTTGAACGCGTGTCAAGCTATCTGAAAGATGGTCGCATAGTTTTTGGAGGCACCATAAATGCCAAAGAGCGATACATAGAGCCCACACTCATTGCCGACGTAAACCCCGACTCTCCCGTGATGCAGGAGGAGATATTCGGGCCCATTTTACCGATGGTTACCTTTGAAAAGCTCGAGGAGGCCATACGCTTTGTAAATGAGCGCGAAAAACCCCTCGCACTATACTATTTCGGCAACAAGGAGAAGGGGCTGGAGGTAATAAAAAAGACCTCATCGGGAGGTGCATGCATAAACGACACAATAATGCACATTGCCAACGAGAATCTCCCATTCGGCGGAGTGGGAAATTCGGGAATGGGACATTATCACGGGCGCAACAGCTTCGACGCATTTTCGCACAAACGGGCAGTAGTTGTAACAACCACAAAGCTTGACCTGCCATTCAGATACATGCCCTATAAAATGTTCGACCTTGTAAAGAAAATTTTATAAGAATACAATGTTATATAATGTCTATTCGATATAAAATTCGTATTTTTGTATGAGGGTTGAGAAAAAAGTTGCCTCAATTTGATGCTTACTTTTATATTCTATGGTAGTTTTTACCCTTATCATTTGTTGCTAATTAATAGGCAGTTGTTTCTATCTCACCCTTTTGGCACTTTATACATACTTTTTGTGCCGACAAAAAGTATCAAAAAGCTCTGCGCATGGACGCTTTCTTAACGCCAAACGAAGCTGATGATTTTTGGGCGTTGCGGAACTCTCTCGGTTAGTTGCGCTTAGCGCCCCTAACCCACGTTCAGACAGTCCTCACGCTTTTCCAAAAATCATTGACGCCGTTTGTCTAAAAGCTTAATGCGCACCAACCAAGCAATACTCCACTCAATGAATAACAATAGTTTTTTTACACCTCTTATCCGCGCCCCTCGGCGGTCGTTGCCTGTGATTTTGACAACGCTGTATTTTTTTTGAAGTAACTGTTGGCTGTTGTTTATACAAGCATCGGTAACTTCAAAATCCATCCGGCACCGTTAAAGAGCACAGTGAGAGCCCGGATGTTTTTCGGATTAAGTGCGAAAGTTTCGTGCCAGCGAGCAGAATGCAAGCTTGCTTGCAATTATAAGCGAGCGCAGCCGGTGGTAGGCGCAGCCAACATTATCTCTCGGTTAGTTGCGCTTAGCGCCCCTAACCCACGTTCAGACAGTCCTAACGCTTTTCCAAAAATCATTGACGCCGTTTGTCTAAAAGCTTAATGCGCACCAACCAAGCAATACTCCACTCAATGAATAACAATAGTTTTTTTACACCTCTTTTCCGCGCCCCTCGGCGGTCGTTGCCTGTGATTTTGACAGCGCTGTATTTTTTTTATAGTAACCGTTGCAATGCTTTTTGCGAAGCAATGGTAACTTCAAAATTCATCCGGCACCGTTAAAGAGCATAGTGAGAGCCCGTATGTTTTTCGGATTAAGTGCGAAAGTTTGTGCAAGCGAGTGAGTGGAAGCTTGCTTACATTTACAACGAGCGCAGCCAAAGTTCGCCGAAGGCAAAGACTGTTTGACTGTGAGTTATACACGCATCGCGTGGATAACTGAAGGAGTTCCACAGCACCCGAAAAAACATACGATAGGCTTGAGTGACAAGGCTCGTTCGACTGAAGAATGTTGCCCTAAAAGGCAACTTGTGAACAAAGAACGAGACGACTGCTCTTTCCGTGTGCCGGGGCTTTTGCTTCTTTTGCCCGGCAAAAGAAGAGAAGAGAAAAATCAACCTTGCAAATTGCAACGACAATTAAGGGTAAAATAGACTATAAATAAAAAATCCTCAATCCCCCATAATACAAGAAGCATTAAAAATTATATCCGAACTAACATTAATATATTAGCGTCGGGAAGCATAAATGCTTCCCGACTTTGTTTTTACACGCATTTGAAGTATTTTTGCAATAAATCTTAAGATTATTATTTCCGCAACGAACTATACAATAATTTTGTAAAAAACACGTTAAAATATAAGTTTAATAAATTACTATGATAGAATATTTGCGAGGAGAAATAGCGGAACTGACACCTGCAACCGCCATAATAGATTGTGCCGGAGTAGGTTACGAAACAAGTATCACGCTAAACACATATACAGCGATACAAGGCAAGAAAGAGGCTAAACTTTTCATTTACGAAATAATTCGCGAAGATACTCACCAACTTTTCGGGTTCAGCAACAAGCAGGAACGCGAACTTTTTCTGTTGCTTATTTCCGTCTCGGGAATAGGCGGAAACACTGCACGCACAATTCTTTCGGCATTCACGATAAGTGAACTGTGCGATGTAATTTATTCGGGAGACGAAAGGACTCTGAAAAGCGTAAAAGGTATCGGGCTAAAAACCGCGCAACGCATCATCGTGGAGCTAAAAGACAAGATTCTTTCCATCGCAGCAGGACTACCCACTGCATCACCCGCAGCAAGCAGCATAGACAAAGAGACTGTTGCCGAAGCAGTATCGGCACTGAGTATGCTGGGATTCCCCGCAGCAGCCGCAAACAAAGTGGTACAAAGTATCGCAAAAGAACAGAGCGAGGCAACCGTAGAACAACTTATCAAATTAGCACTCAAGCAATTATAAAATGAATTTCCGTACGCTTATAACAATCATTCTGCTGTGTGCATGCACCATAGGGCTGTATGCACAGGAAGATAATAAGCGTACCGTGCGTCGCAGCAACAGAGTAAGGCGCACAAAAGTAGAACAAAAGGACAGTGTCCCGGCGCGTTACCCCATAGGAAACGTCATTCCCGAGAGCGAAAAAGACCTGAAAAAGCTACCGTTGGACCTGCGCAACCCCGACAACATAAAACAAGACACAACATACAACGACAAAGACAGCACATACAGCATTGCCACAAAGATGGGAAACAGCATCTTGGGCACCCCCTTTATTTTGTCGCAGGAGGAGTATGCTAAAAACAAGATGCAAAATTCATTGCACCGTTACTTCAAGAAAAAGAATCAAGAAGAATTCGACAAAATGAATAACGGCGACAAGTTCGACTTCAGCGACATGAAATTCGACCTCGGCCCTGCCGAAAAACTGTTCGGTCCGGGTGGCGTGCGCATAAAGACACAAGGAAGTGCCGAAATGAAATTCGGTCTTCAGATGCAGACTGTAGACAACCCCTCGTTGCCACAGCGCAGCCGCGAAACAAAAAGTTTCAATTTCGACGAAATAATAAACCTCAACGTCAAGGGTAACGTAGGCGACAAGATGAACCTCGACTTCAATTATAATACCGAGGCGACATTCAACTACGACACAAAAAAAATCAGTCTGAAATACGAAGGAAAAGAGGATGAAGTATTCAAACTGATAGAAGCCGGAAATATATCATTCGGAACAAATTCGTCGCTGATAAAAGGCGCAACCTCACTCTTCGGTATACGCACAGACATGCAATTTGGCAAGTTGTCGCTGCAAGCTGTTGTATCGCAAAAAAATTCAAGCTCGACAGTTGTAAACTCAAAAGGCGGCACACAACTGACTACATTTGAAATTGACGTTGCCAACTACGACGAGAACAGACATTTTTTCCTCGCCCACTACTTCCGCGACAATTACGATAAGTCTATGGCGCAACTGCCAACCATCGTATCGGGAATAACAATCAACCGCATAGAAGTGTGGGTGACCAATAAAAAAAGCGATTTTACAAACCCACGTAACATTGTAGCGTTCACCGACCTTGGAGAGTCGTCACACATAAGCAATAATATGTGGAGCGCATCAAGCGGAAACACCCTGCCCGCCAATAGCGCAAACAACCTCTACGCCACAATGAACAACGGTTACACCGAAATTCGCGACATTGACCGGGTAAATGCCACATTCAGTGGAATATACGGATTCAACGGCGGACTCGACTATGAAAAATTATCAAACGCCAGACTACTATCATCATCAGAATACACCGTAAACAGACAGTTAGGTTACATTTCGCTGCGCAACGCCCTACGAGCCGACGAAGTGCTTGCCGTAGCATATGAATATACATACGGCGGAACAACTTATCAAGTGGGAGAATTTTCCTCGGACCAAAAAGAGTCATCCACTACGCTTATGGTAAAGTTGTTGAAGCCAAACTCATGCTCGCCGCAAAACGGCTGCTGGGACCTGATGATGAAAAACGTATATAGCCTGGGCGCAAGAAGTCTGAAAAGCACAGACTTCAAGCTGGACATATACTATGCAAGCGACAGTCTGGGAACAAACATCACCTATCTTCCCGAGGAAAATTTGAAAGACACCCCGCTGTTGAGAATAATGAACCTCGACCGTCTCGATGCAAACAACTCGAAAGAGGCCCCCAACGGCATCTTTGACTACGTTGAAGGCTTTACGGTACAATCATCCTCGGGACGAATCTTCTTCCCGACAGTAGAACCTTTCGGCAGCAACCTTTATAAAAAGATAGGCAACAAAAAAACAGCCGAAAAATATGTTTACCAAGAGCTGTACGACTCGACAAAAACCGTCGCCAAACAGCTTGCCGAAAAAGATAAATTTTATCTTATCGGAGAATATACCGGTTCGTCGGCAAACGTCATACAGACAGGCTCGATGAACATCCCCAAAGGCTCGGTAACAGTAACCGCCGGCGGAGTTATACTCACAGAGAACAGCGACTATACAGTAGACTACGCCGCAGGTATTGTAACCATCGTAAACCAAAGTATAGTAGACGCCGGAACCCCCGTAGAAGTGTCGCTCGAGAGCAACACCCTATTCAACATGCAGCGCAAGACAATGCTCGGCCTTAATTGGCAATACAACTGCTCGGACTACCTTACTTTGGGCGGAACAATAATGTCGCTTACCGAAAAACCGCTAACCTCAAAGGTAGACATGGGCTCGGAGCCGTTGAACAACCTTATCTGGGGAGTAAACCTCTCGTGGAAAAGACAATCCCAATGGCTCACAACCTTCCTCGACCGTCTGCCGCTACTAAGCTGTTCGGCACCATCAAGCATAAACCTGACAGCAGAATTTGCCAAACTGAATGCAGGAACATCCGACGAACTGCAAAGTAACGCATCGTACATCGACGACTTTGAAAGTACCGAAAATGGAATCGACCTTGACGCGCCATCAGCGTGGGTATTATCATCAATTCCCACAGGCATGGCAAACTATGGCCTTACAAACAATATACTCACCGGATACGACCGCGCACTTATAAATTGGTACACCATAGACCCGCTATTCACACGTCGCAGTTCGTCACTCACCCCCTCGCACATAAAAAGCGACCTCGACCAACTGTCCAACCACTATCTGCGCGAAGTGTACGAGCGCGAACTTTACCCAAACAAAGAATCCACATACGGCGAGTCGTCCACACTGTCGCTGATGAACGTCAGCTACTACCCCGACGAACGTGGCCCCTACAACCTCGACCCCGACCTTACATTCGACGGTAAGCTCAACGCCCCCGAAAAGCGTTGGGGAGGAATCACACGCCAACTGACAACCACAGACTTCGAGACAGCCAATGTACAATACATTGAATTTTGGCTGCTCGACCCCTTTATCTATAATGACGCAGATGGCGGCGGCGACTTTTACATAAACTTAGGCGAAGTATCCGAAGACATTCTGAAAGACGGAAAAAAATTCTTCGAGAACGGCCTTCCCGCCGGCAGCAACAACTACGGCTACGAAGAGACCGTATGGGGACGTGTACCCTTAACCTCGAGCCTTGTTTACGCATTTGACAACAATGCCGGCAGCCGCACACAGCAAGATATTGGTCTAAACGGACTCACGGGCAACGACGAAGCAACATTCCCCACATACGCCAACTATCTTAACACGATACGCGGCAAAGTACGCAGCGAAGTATACGACAGCATCGCCGCCGACCCCGCCAACGACAACTACCACCACTATCGCGGCTCGGACTACGACGACGCACAACGCAACATCTTCGAACGATACAAATACTACAACAACCCCGAAGGAAACTCGGCAACAACATCGGCATCAAACGAAAGCTACAATACATCGGCAAAAACCACGCCCGATATTGAAGATGCCAACCAAGATTTTACAATGGACGAATATGAAAACTTCTTCCAATATAAAATCTCACTCCGTCCACAAGACATGCAAGTTGGTCTCAACTACATTTCGGACAAACGCACCGTCACAGCCAAACTGCGCAACGGCAGCACAGAAAGCGTCGATTGGTACAAATTCCGCATACCCATAGACGACTACGAAAAAGTAGTGGGAACCATACGCGACTTTACCTCGATACGCTTCATGCGCATGTACCTTACAAACTTCAAGAAACCCGTCACACTGCGTTTCGCCACATTGAAACTCGTACGCGGCGACTGGCGTCCCTACATGAACGCAATAGCATCGACAAACAACACCTCGCCCACCGTCAGTGGCGAACTTATAATGTCGGCTGTAAACATCGAAGAGCATGGCGACCGCCAGCCTGTAAACTACGTGCTTCCCCCGGGAGTCACACGTATATTAGACCCCGAGCAACCACAGTTGAGACAGGACAACGAACAAGCACTGTCGCTACAAGTCAATAATCTTGGAGCAAAAGAGTCGCGCGCCGTCTACAAAAAAAGCACAATAGACATACGACAATACGAAAGGATTCAAGTATTTGCACACGCCGAAGCCCCGGTAATAGACGGTACAATTCTTGCCGACAACGACGTATCGCTATTTGTAAGAATGGGCTCGGACTACAAAAGCAACTACTACGAATACGAAATTCCACTGAAACTGACCCCTCATGGCACCTACGACGCATACAGCACTTCGGCAGGTGAAACCGTATGGCCTACAGAAAACATGCTCGACATTCCGCTGAACAAACTGACAGGCCTTAAAGTCAAACGCAACACACTAAGAAATGCCAATGCTGCGGGAGTAAACAACACAACCATATATAGCGAATATGACGAAGAAAACCCAAAGAACAAAATAAGCGTCATTGGTAACCCCTCATTAGGACAAGTAAAAGTAATGATGATAGGTGTACGCAACAACACCGGAACACCAAAATCGGCCATCGTGTGGGTAAACGAAATGCGCATGCTGGGCTTTAACAACAAGAGCGGTTGGGCAGCACAAGGCAATCTGAACGTAAAACTTTCGGACCTCGGAAGCATCGCCGCACAAGGAAAAGTAGAAACAGCCGGATTCGGCGGGCTCGAGGACAAACTCGCAGCACGTCGCAAGGACAATTACTACAAATACTCCGTAACAGGAACCTTCGACTTTGGACGATTCTTCCCCAAAAAGACAAAAATAGCACTGCCACTATACTACTCAATATCGCAAGAGGTAAAATCGCCACTTTACAGTCCCTTCGAGACAGACCTTCTCTTTGACGACGTACTCGACTCTTACAGCGGAGCCGCACAAGACTCCATACGCGATATTGCCGAGGTAAAGTCCACCACACGCAACTTCAGTGTAAGCAACGCCAAAATAGGCATCGCAAGCAAAAAGCCCATGCCCTACGACCCCGCAAACTTCACATTCGGATTCTCACATTCGCGCACCGACAACAGCGGAAGCACCATCAGTTGGGAAAATCGTCTCAACTGGAAAGCTACCGCCGCATACGCATACACCAACCCCATAAAGACAATAAATCCGTTCAAAAACATCAAGAGTAAGTCAAAATGGTGGAACGTTGTAAAAGAGTGGGGAATAAACCCGCTGCCACAAAGCCTGTCGCTTAACACAGACATGACACGTACATACTACGAACGACAGACACGCGACCTTAGCAACACATACAACCAGACGGCAACCCCGCTTAACTTCTCGCAACAATTCTATTGGAACCGCAACATGACGCTTAAATGGGACCCCACAACCAATCTGCGCATGAACCTCACCACCGGAACAAATGCCGAAATTGAAGAGCCCTATATGCCGGTAAACAAAAGTCGTTACCCCGATGAATACTCCATTTGGAAAGACTCGGTAATGCACAGCATCAGGAATTTGGGACGTCCGCTCAGCTACCAACAAAGTTTCACAGCATCGTATACCCTGCCGATAAACAAACTGCCAATATTCGAGTGGGTAACAACAAGTGCAAACTTCGCATCATCGTACAATTGGGCACGAGGAAACAGTTCATCGGGAGTAAACTTCGGCAACACCATAGCCAACAAACGTACAATAACACTCAACGGCAGCTTCAACCTCGAGAAATTGTATAACATGTTCCCCTATCTTGAAGAGACAAACAAGCGTTTCGCCAGCGGAGCAGCCGCAAAAAACAAAAAGATAAAAGAACAAAAAGCAGCAAAAATAAAACCCTTCAAGACAGAAATAACACTGCGCGCCGACACAGTGCTACCCCTCGCGCACGGACTAAAAAGCAAAAAACTTGTAATAAACGCCCGCACCAAAAAAGGACGCCCCTACAAACTTAAATACAAAGTTGTAGACGAGAATACCATCCTTATAAAAAACAAAGACACCCTGCCCTTGAAACTGACAATTACCCCAAAGGTAAAGAGCGAAACTACAGATTTTATGAAGAGGATGCAGTACCCCACACGTTTCCTTATGATGCTACGCAGCATGTCAGTTACCTATTCAAACAACTACTCAATGTCGTTGCCGGGATTCATGCCTAATGTGGGCGATGCGCTCGGACAGAATAAGATGGGTGGCTCATATGCTCCGGGACTTGACTTTGCCTTCGGCCTTACAGACGACAGCTATCTGCGTCGCGCCTACGACAAAGGATGGTTGTTGTGCAGCGACAGTGTAGCGGTGCAAGCCTCATCGAGTGCCGCCGAAAATCTTCAGATGAAATTTATTCTGGAGCCGCTAACAGACGTCAAAATAGACCTCAACGCCGATTGGTCGAGAAACAGCAGCCGCAACATACAGTATATGTACGCAGGAATGCCCGAGACACAGTCGGGAGGATTCTCAATGACCACTATCACCATAGGAAATTCATTCGACGTAGGCAGCGAAAGCAACAATTACAAATCGTCCACATTCAACAAATTTGTAGACAACCTTGAAGGCATAAGGCAGCGCATGGAAGATAGATACACAGGCACTTTGTACCCACAGAACAGCAGCCTTGCCGGACAAACATTCAACCCCGAGAATGGAACGATAAACAAATACTCGGCAGAAGTGATGATTCCCGCCTTCCTAAACACATATACGGGACGCGACGGAAAGAACAGCCTGACAGACCTGTTCCCCTCGTTCCTGCACATGCTACCCAACTGGAATATAAAATATGCGGGACTGTCGAAACTTCCGATGTTCCAGAAACACTTCAAGAGCGTAAATGTTACTCACGGCTATAAGAGTGTCTATGCAATAGGCTCGTACAGCACTTACTCTACCTATATGGAGTACACCAACGGGCTGGGCTACATTAATAACACAAGCACAGGCCTGCCCGTGCCAAGCAGCAAATACAACATAAGCACAGCTTCGATAAATGAATCATTCTCGCCGTTGCTGGGCGTGGATGTTACCACAAACAACAACATTACGTTAGGTGTTAAATATGTAAAATCGCGCGTACTTAACCTGAGCGTGACAGCTATACAGTTGGTCGAGACACACTCGAAAGAACTTGTATTCAATACAGGTTACAAGATTGTCAATCTTAAATTGCTGGGCGCAAGCAGCAAGGCCGACAAGAGCAATAAGGTAAGCAACGACCTTAACCTGAGAGCAGCATTCTCGTTCAAGAACATGACCTCTTTGTGTCGCAGCATCGACAAGGGGACTACACAAGCAACAAGCGGCAATGAATCGTTCAACTACTCACTGTCGGCCGACTATACATACAGTAAAATGCTGAATATGAGCCTGTTCTTTGAACGCAAAAAGACTATTCCGTTAATTTCGGCAAGTTCATACCCCACAACAACCACCGACTTTGGCGTGAGTCTTAAATTCTCATTGACAAAATAGTATGGAATATATTTTAGTGATACTCGCCTTTATATGCGCACTTGCAGGTGTTGCAGGTTCGGTACTTCCGGCACTGCCGGGTCCCCCGCTCTCTTTTGTGGGACTACTGCTGCTGTTGCTATGTGGCGGTAACGAAATTGACACATCTACGATAATCTCAACAGGTATTATCGCACTTATAATAACTATCTTCGACTATATTGCCCCCGTATGGCTCACAAAGAAGAGTGGCGGCTCGAAATATGGAACATGGGGCGCGGGCATAGGAATGTTTGTGGGGCTGTTCTTTGGAGTGTGGGGAATTATTGTTTTTCCATTTGCCGGTGCCTTTATCGGAGAATTAATTGCCGAAAAGGATACGGGAAAAGCCCTTAAGACTGCATTTGTATCATTCGTTGCATTTATGCTGACGACGGGTATAAAATTTATCTATTGTGTGATTATGACAGTATTAATTGTAACCAAAAGCTGGGGTATCATTTGGAACTGAACTGATATTAGCAACAAAAAACCGAGCCGAGGCTCGGTTTTTTGTTGCTCTGTTACTGCGCAGTAGCCGCGGCAGCAGCTTCCTCGCTACGTTGCTTGTTTCGCTCGATAAATTCTATGTGACGCTGTGCCTCTTGTCGGGCAGCCTCACACTCGCGGATGGAGCGCAACAGCATCGATAGGTCGTATAATTTGGTAATTGCACGAACATCATCTTTGCGCATAGTGTAGGCGTATGATGATTTTCCTGTAAGCTCTACCTTGATGCTCTTTTCGGCATTAAGAACAATAAAGCCTATTATGCCCTCGTCCTTTCCGAAACGAAAATCGACACGCTCGGTGGTAACGCCCAAATGCTTGGATGTGTAATTGCTTATAGGGTTGTCCGATTCGGCGTAACTGTCGCCAACCGACACTTTTACCTTGCTGTGCGAAATTGCTTTTCCACGATAGATAGAGGTAATCGTAAGAACACCATTTTCGTCTACCTGTCCGCGAAGATAGCTGTTCATAAGATTTTTCATGGGTGCCTGCGAAGCTATCATGAAATTACCAATATCCTGATACTTTTCATCTTTCTCGAATATAATGTCCGCCTTTAGAACCTCGTCAAGTTCGGCGCGTTTGGCAACAAGCATGCTGTCGAAGCAGGCTACGCTGCGCTGCTGTTCGGCAAGCTCAACCTCGCGCATAAGTTTCATTGCCTCGCGACGGGCATTAAAGGCCTTGGGGTAAAGTATTTTCAGACTATCAAGTTCTATTTTTGCATTTTGAAAATTACCTGCCTCGTATGCTGCACGTGCCGACTGCAAAGAGCGTTGCGCTTTCTCTTCGATAGACTCACCGCAAGCGGCAAACAAGGTCATGCTTATTATCGTTATCAGACAATATACTGTTTTTTTCATAATTCTTTCCTTTTTTATAAATACTGCGACAAAAGTACAACTAAAATCCGTCAAGAACGAAAAAAGCACTTAAAAAGCCCACTTTTTTCAATAAAAAAAGATGTTTCGCGCATATTTAGTCATAATTGCCGCACAAAAATTGTAACTTTGTAACATAAATGTTGCGAAAAAAAAGAATTATGTATATACCTACCCGCGAAGAACTACAAAAGATACTCGACAAGCCCCTGTTCCACAAAATTTCGGAGACTGCCGATGAATTGGGAATGGAGTGCTACATTGTCGGCGGATATGTTCGCGACATATTTCTGCAACGCCCCTCGACTGATATTGATGTTGTTGTTGTTGGCAAAGGAATAGAGATGGCACGTGCTTTCAGCAAAAAATTGGGAAAGGGGGCGCATATTGCCGTTTATGCAAATTTCGGCACCGCACAGGTTAAATATCGCGACCAAGAGATTGAATTTGTGGGCGCACGCAAAGAGTCGTACAGCCACGATTCGCGCAACCCTATTGTGGAGGACGGCACTCTCGAAGATGACCAGAATAGACGCGACTTTACCATAAATGCAATGGCTATATGCCTTAACAGCGACAGATTCGGCGAACTTGTCGATCCATTCGAGGGCACGTACGACCTTGAGGACCGCATCATCCGCACCCCCTTAGAGCCGGGAATAACTTTCTCGGACGACCCACTGAGAATGTTGCGCTGCATACGATTCGCCACACAACTGAATTTTTACATAGAGGATGAGACGTTCGAGGCCCTGTGCGAAAATAAAGAGCGTATAAAAATAATCTCACGCGAGCGCATCAACGAGGAACTGAACAAGATACTGCTCTCGCCCATTCCCTCGAAAGGTTTCATAGAACTTGACAGGTGCGGACTGCTGCAACTAATATTTCCACAGCTATCCGCAATGCAGGGCGTGGAGACACGTAACGGTAAAAGCCATAAAGAGATGTTCTACCACACAATGGAGGTACTCGACAACGTTGCAGCCAAAAGCGATAATCTGTGGCTTCGATGGGCAGCCCTTTTGCACGACATTGGAAAGCCGCGCACCAAAAGGTGGGACCCTGTACAATTCTGGACGTTCCACAACCACAATGTAGTGGGCGAGAAAATGGTAACACAGATATTCAAGGAATTTAAAATGCCGCAGAACGAGAAGATGCGTTACGTTGCCAAGCTCGTAGGGCTGCACATGCGCCCCATAGTAATTGCCGATGATGTTGTAACAGACTCGGCCGTCAGACGCTTGCTTTTTGATGCAGGCGACGACATTGACGACCTAATGTTGCTGTGCGAGGCGGATATTACCTCGAAAAACGAAGTGCGCAAAAAGAAATTCCTGCATAATTTCCAGATTGTGCGACAGAAGCTGAAAGACATTGAGGAAAAAGACCGCATACGCAATTTCCAGCCACCCGTGAACGGCGAAGAGATAATGCAGATTTTTGCCCTTGAACCTTGCGCGCTTGTGGGACAGTTAAAAGCCTCCGTAAAAGATGCAATTCTCGACGGAGCAATCCCCAACGAGCATGATGCAGCCCTAAAATTCATTTTGGAAAAAGCCGCTGCAAAAGGGCTGAAGCCCATAAACGAAAATTAAAAAAAAATGATGCACCGCGGTGCATCATTTTTTATATTGTAAAAAAGACTATCTACTTTTTATTTTTATAAAGAGCAGGAATATCGGTCGTTACCTTATCCACCCCCATCTTAAAGAACTTATCAACATCCTCGGGAGTGTTCACGGTCCACACATTAACATCGAGCCCCAACTTGCGAGCCTCCCCTATCCACTCGGAATTTTCGTTCAACAACCCCGCAGAATAGTCGAGTCCGTAAAAACCCTTATCTTTAAGTTCCTTAGGTGTCCACGCGCTCTTTTTGTTCGACGCAAGATAAGAGACTTTCAACCCTTTGTTAAGAGCAATAAGGTCAAGACAATGCTGGCGGCCAAAAGCAATATACTCTACCTTTTTCTGCAAGCCGCGACGCTCGACAGCCGCTACAATATCCTTAACATCGCCACCCTTAATCTCAATAATAAGTTTAAAACCCGACGGTGCATCCTCCATCACCGCAAGAGCCTCGTCAAAGGTAGGAATCTTCTCGCCATTGGGTAGACGATAATCGGCAAGGTCGGCAAATTTATGTTCGGCAACCACACGCCCATCGTCCAGCTTGGCATTATGGAAAAGCACAAGCACTCCATCAGCCGTCTGACGCACATCGCATTCGCTGCCATACACACGCAACGCCATTGCATTTTTCAACGAAGAGATACTATTCTCGTGCGACCCTTCAGTCTGCCAATAACCCCTGTGGGCAATAATACGCGAATGTTTGCTTGTGCCACACGACACTAAAAGCAACAGCAACAAATTTGCAAAAAAAATCTTTCTCATAATAATATAAATTCTAAGGTTCACTATTTTATCAGAATTAACATCCGCGCTTTTTCATCGTTCAACGGTTACTTTTGCTCAATTTCTTGTTAAGTTTATAAATCTCTTTACGAATCTGCTTCAAAGTGCCGACTATGAGATAATATTCATACTCTACCACAGAGTCCTTCATTAGCGTCGCACGTTTCAAAGGAGCTATATATGATGTTGCGTCAGAGTCATATTCCCCTTGAAGGTTAGAGCCGAATCTGCCGGCCAAAAACGAGGTTGCAGAGGGAGAGTATACGGCAACGCCCCATTGCTCATCGTCGGTAAATGCCATCCATTGCTCGGTGACTGCCGGGTAGTGTCCCCAAAAATGTTCAGGGTCGCCTATGATAATCTGCTTCACCTCTGTCTTATCTGTGGGCTGCGCAGTAAATGGATTCGCCCCAAAGTATGAGTGCAGATTTTTGAGCGATGAAATTAAGTATACTGCGGGAATCTCTTGCTCACACTCTATTCCCTCGCCATATATTGAGTCGGTACGATGGCAGGTCAGACGATTTTTTACGCTGATGACACACCCCTTAATCTCAACCCACTGTTCCATTACAGCCTCGGCAGGATGGTTGTTCATATCCCATTGCATCGGGACACATTTCACATATGATGATTTTTTACTCTGTCGACTCTCCAAAATTTGAGCACGATTGCGAGCATAGTCGCCCACCTGAATGGGATTCCACGTCCACGGTGACCAAGTGGGACATTGTCCCTCGGCCCTGCGATCGACACTCTTGCCGGCATAATACGACTGCTGAATGTAGCGCCCTTCGTCATAAATATTGACAACATTACGGTCGCTATCTGATTTTGAGATGTAAAATATAGCTCCGCCGCGGGTTAAATCCTGCTTGAGACAAATCTTTGAATTGCGTAACACAATTTCTGTAGAGGACGCAATATTGGGTGTTTGAGCCGATGCTACAAAACTAAATAGCAGCAACAAACTTGCAAAAAAAATCTTTCTCATAATAATATAAATTCTGAAGTCCATTCATACGTACAAAGATAACAAAAGGCGAATGGAGAAAAAAATCAGTTCACTTATTTTTTATCCTGAGACGCAATATATCTTATATAAAGATAGCAACAAACGAGCGAGAAAATATATAGTTTGCTTAAATATTTCCCGACAAGTGCAGAATATATTCGAAATTTTCTCAAAGATACTCAAAGTATCTTTTACTATTAGAGTAATAAAAATAAAAAAAGATGCAAGATAAAAGCCTCACATCCACAAGTACCCTCGCTGGGAATCGAACCCAAATCTAAGGTTTAGGAAACCTCCATTCTATCCATTGAACTACAAGGGCGCACCAACATGCGCAAAAAAACATGCATAAATATCGACTGCGAAGATACCCAAACTTTTGCAAATAGAGAAATTTTAGAGGGGGTGTTTTATAAATTATAATATTTGTTTTTATATTCGGCACAAGATTGTCGTTTGCATAAACATTGGTAATCATTGATAATCAAACAAATAATTAATAGTGCTTAAAAAATCTACAACACACATGTGAAATTTTTCCTTTTTTTCTTTCTTATTCAAAAAAAAAGATATTTCTTTGCGAAGAACAAAAAACAAATAGTAGTGATGACACACATGCTTGACATAACATCTGCTTTAAGAGCAACGGCTACAATCGTTGCTACGACTGCGTGTGGCACTACGACTACGGGCACTACTACGACTACAACCCCTTGGGGGTTATAGTTTATTTTGCCGTTAAGGTTTTACATATTTCTTTTTATTGTCTGTCAAGGTAACAGACGGCGGCGACAAAAATCTTTTTAATTTTTTTTAAAAAAACAGTTTACAGTTTATTTAACTGCAAATTAATAATCATTTAACACCTATTATTTTTTAAATAGGATAAAAAAACATTTCGTATGAAAAAAGTAAGAGCATTTGCACCTGCAACAGTAGCGAACATGGGTTGCGGTTTTGATATAATGGGTATGACTCTCAATGGAGTGGGTGACGTTGTAAGTGTTGAAGTTTCCGAGGGCGACGAGCTTATCATTAACAATGTTAGTGGCGTGGAACTTCCCGAAGATATTGAAAAGAATGTGATAACTCCTGCCGCAAGAGCATTGATGGCAGCTGCGGGCGAGAAGAAAAAACTTGTGTTTACTATCGAGAAGAAGATTCATCCCGGTAGCGGAATAGGCTCGAGTGCAGCATCGTCGGCGGCAGCCGTATATGCGCTGAACGAGGCTTTGGGCCGACCTTTTGACGATGAAAAGCTTGTGGAATTTGCAATGGAGGGCGAGAAACTCATAAGCAAGGGTGTGCCGCACGCCGATAATGTTGCGCCTGCCATTCTCGGCGGAGTTGTGCTGTTGCGCAGCTACGAGCCTCTGGACATTGTACGCCTGCCCGTCCCCGGTAAATTCTGCTGTACAGTGGCTCACCCCGAAATTATGGTAAGCACGGCAATGGCCCGTCAGGTGCTGCCGAAAGAGATTTCCATGCACACTGCCGTTACTCAGTGGGGTAACGTAGCCGGACTTGTTGCCGGACTTGCGATGGGAGATATTGATCTTATGGGTCGCTCGATGATGGACGTTGTTGCCGAGCCGTACAGGAAACAGTTTATTCCCGAATTTGACCGTCTGAAAGAGAAGGTGCTGAAAATGGGCGCGCTTGCGATGAATATTTCAGGAGCCGGGCCGTCGGTGTTTGCCCTCTCAAAAGACATGCAGACTGCCGAGAGTATAGGCCGTACAATGGAGGAGCATTTTAAGAGTTTGGGACATAATGCAGATATTTATGTAACAAAGGTGTCGAACAGCGGAGCAAAGATTATTAACGATTAAGAGAGTAGAGCCATGAGATATTTCAGCACAAGAGATACAAAAAACGACAAAAGTTTCTTTTCACTTAAAGAGGCGGCCATCAAAGGATTAGCCCCCGACGGCGGACTTTTCATGCCCGAGTATATTCCACAAGCGGACATGAAGATTGTGGAAGATTTATACAAAAAATCATACTCGGAAATGGCACTTTATCTGGCAGGGCTGTTTTTCGGCGACGACATTGAACCGCAAAAATTGGAAAAGGCTGTAAAGAGCGCATACGATTTTCCGATACGTCTAAACTCGTTGGACGAAAATACAAATACTTTGGAACTTTTTCACGGACCCACATACGCATTCAAGGATTTTGGAGCAAGATTCATGGGGCAGATAATGGGTATTCTGAACGACAGCGACGAGGTTATTGTACTTACAGCAACCTCGGGCGACACGGGAAGCGCCGTTGCCAACGGCTTTTACAATGTAAAAGGAGTAAAAGTGGTGGTGCTGTACCCCGCCGACAAAATAAGCCCGTTGCAGGAGTCGCAAATGACTACACTGCACGAGAATATATACCCACTGAAGGTAAACGGCACGTTTGACGACTGTCAGCGTATGGTAAAGTCGATGTTCGCCGACGAGAATCTGCGCAAGAAGATAAACATTACCTCGGCAAACTCCATAAACATTCTTCGATGGATTCCGCAGGCTTTCTACTATTTTTATGGCGTGTACGCGTGGAGAGAACTTACAGGGGAAGAAGCCCCCGAGGTTGTTGTCCCCAGCGGAAACTACGGTAACCTTACAGCGGGAATGTTGGCACGCAAAATGGGGCTGCCTATAAAAGGATTCGTGGCCGCATCGAATGCCAACGACGTAATTCCCGAATTTCTGAAGAGTGCCGAATATCACCCGCGAGCATCGGTGCAGACTGTGGCAAACGCCATGGACGTGGGCGCACCCAGCAACTACGAGAGAATGATGAGCCTGTGCAACAATCAAATAGAGGAACTGAGAAAAGAGATGCGAGGATTCAGCGCATCGGATGAAAAGATTATTGAAACGATAAAGGCTGTCGATGAAAAATACAATTATCTCTCGTGTCCGCACAGCGCAGTAGGATACGCGGCAACAAAAGAGCTGGGAGTAGAAGGATTCTGGCTATCGACTGCACACGCAGCAAAATTCGGCGAAGTTACTGAGAAAGCCACCGGCAAAAAGCCCGAACTACCGGAAAAGATGAAAAAGATGCTTGCCGCAGAAAAAGTATTTACAAAAATTGAAGCCGACAACGAAGAACTTAAAAAATATCTGTTGGGAGTTTAACACTCCCGACAGATACAAAAACCTTTATGTTATAAACACTTAAAGTTTTACGTTGTATTATTATAATTTGCACAAATAGCTATAAATTTGCAGGAAAATTTACAAATAAACTGAGCATGAGACTAATTATAATAATAGCGACACTACTGTTCGCCACTGCTTCGCACGCACAAAGCTACAAAGAACTTGTGAGCAACGGCACACGCAACCTCGAGAAAGGAGACACCGAGGCTGCTATAAAAAACTACAACGAAGCTATCGACAAAGAGCCCGAGAATCGTCACAACGAATATGTATACGCCAACCTCGCAGCAGCCTACCAAAAAAACGGCAACGCAAAGAAAGCCGAAGAAATGTATACAAAAGCCTTGTCGCTGAATCCATCATCGACAAAATTACTGCAACAACGCGGCAATCTCTATCTGGACACGGACAAAAAAGAAAAAGCCTTAGCCGACTATGATAAGATTCTCGAAAAAGAGCCATACAACGAAGAAACACTATACTACCGAGCATACATTTTCGCCCAAGAGAAAGAGTATGAAAAAGCATACACCGACTACTACAAAATTCTCACCGCAAACCCCGACAACAACAAAGCCCGCTTCGCCCTTGCACTACTTTACAACAAAAATAAAAAAAACGAAGAAGCACTGCTTTTAATAGACAACCTCATCGACAAAAGCCCCCACACCCCCGAATACTATTTGGCAGGAAGCGAAATTGAGAAAGAAAATAATAGAGACGAACTTGCGCTTGTTTTTCTTGACGAAGGAATAAAAAAATGCAAAAACAACAACCAACTATATCTATCAAAAGCCGAATTACTCATAAAAATGAAAAAGAAAAATGAAGCAAAAAACACACTCGACGAACTGAGACGCACAGGATATTACTCGGCACAAATGAATGCACTCTATAAAAAATGTCGTTAAAAAATAAAATATTTATATGCGTAAATTTTTATTATTTAACGAATTATCGTATATTTGAGCACTAAACAACTAAGAACAACTATGAACAGCACTGAGAAAAGCAAGAACCTCCCTTACAACATAAGGGAAAGGAGCGAAAAGCATGCCGCCTATCGCACTCTGATAAGAGCAGAACTTGCCGATGAACTTTTTGACAAAATACTGAATATAATTGTTGTTGAAAAAAAATACAGAGACGCAAACTTCTCGGCAAAAGAGCTTGCGAAAGAATTAAAAACAAACACACGCTACATTTCTGCAGTAATAAACTCGCGTTTCAATACAAATTTTTCGTGTCTGCTTAACGAGTATCGCGTGAAAGAAGCCTTGCACCGCATGGTAGACAAACGTTACGCCGAGGAAACAATAGAGGAAATAAGCGCAGCAGTAGGCTTTGCAAACAGACAATCATTCTATGCAGCCTTTTACAGAATAATGGGCGAAACACCCAACAGTTACCGCAAAAGACAGTCTGTAAAAAAATAGCACAAGAAAAATAACCAATTATAAAAATCTCGGATAGCACATAGAAGAGATACTATTATTTTGCCCTAACGACACAACGTAAATAATTATTACCAAAATAACAAACAGTTTCTATACTGACAAATGGAGAACAATATACACGAAACAACAAAAGAGATAAAGAAAAGCCTGCGACTCTCCATGAACGGAATAGTGTCGGCACACCAACGTCGTCAAGGACTCAACTACAAAATAAATTTCGGAGTAGAAATTCCACGATTGAAAGAGATTGCCTCGACGTACAACAAAGAAAAAGAATTAGCACAAAATTTATGGCAGGACAACATACGCGAATGCAAACTGCTTGCAATTTTTCTCTATCCGACCAAAGAGTTTGACACCGCAACAGCAGAAAAGTGGATAGCCGAATGCCAATTTACCGAAATTGCCGACCATCTGTGCCGAACGCTACTCACAGAAATCCCCGAAGCTGTAAAAAAGTCCCTACAATGGATAGCACACAAAGGAGAAATATTTGAATACTGCGGATACTCCACATTGTCAAACCTTTTCACAAAAAAAGCCACACTCACCGACGAAGAAGAAAAAGCATACTACAATGCACTGAAACAGACACTCCACACCCCCGGCACAAGCAATCATCCGACAAAAAACGCCGCAAATATCTCACTGATAAAATTCGCCGAACAGAGCAAAGAACAATGCCAAAGAGCCTGCGCCGAAATAAAATCGTGGGGAATAGAAGAGAACAGCGCACTGAACAACCTCGTGGAAAATTTGCTTGAAGAGACCGATTAACTGCCAAAAACAGCCGACAACCACCCCTAAAGAAAATATTTTAAATAAATTAAACGACTTTCAGATAAATTTAGAGCGTTTCATACACTATAATACATAAAAAAGAAGTAACTTTGTGTTGTAATAGTTCTATAAACATGGAAAGCAACCTTATCGAGTCACCATTCTCAGAGATATTAAAAGAATACCTCAAGGAACATAAATTGCGATGCACTCCCGAAAGGTTTAAAATCCTGAATATGATCTATTCGATAGAAGGCAGTTTCGACATTGACACTCTTCTTAAATACATGGAAGAGAAAAAGTTTCGAGTGAGCCGCGCAACAATCTACAATACAATAACATTGTTGATTAATGCAAACTTAGTGACACATCACATATTTGGGAATAAATCGAGGTACGAAAAATGCCTAAACAACGAAAAAAGCCATCTTATATGCACCAAATGTGCACGCGTCACAGAAATAGCAACACCAAAATTAAAAGAGACAATAATATCAGATATTAAAAAATTTCATTTAACCCACTACTCGCTCTACCTCTACGGATTGTGCAGCAAATGCCATCAGGCAGCCCGCCGCCGCAAGCAGAGAAAGAAATAAAAAAACAGAACCATGAAAAAAAATATAGACGTACTTTTAGGTCTTCAATGGGGAGATGAGGGAAAAGGTAAAATTGTAGACGTACTTACACCGCAATATGACGTAGTTGCACGTTTCCAGGGCGGTCCGAACGCCGGTCACACATTAGAGTTTGGCGGGAAGAAATTTGTCCTGCGTTCAATCCCTTCGGGAATATTTCAGGGCGGACAACTTAACATCATCGGCAACGGCGTAGTACTCGACCCGTCACTTTTCAAAGCCGAGGCTGTAGACCTTGAAAAAGCCGGTTACGACCTTAAGAAAAACCTCTTTATTTCGAAAAAAGCACATCTTATTCTGCCCACCAGCCGCGTGCTCGACGCAGCCTACGAAGCAGCAAAGGGCGACGCAAAGGTTGGCACAACAGGCAAAGGCATCGGCCCCACATACACCGATAAAGTGAGCCGTAACGGTCTGCGCGTAGGTGATATTCTCGAAAATTTCGAAGAGAAATACGCCAAGGCAAAAGCACGTCACGAGCAGATACTCGCAAGCATGAACTACACTTATGACATTGCAGAAATGGAAAAAGAGTGGCTGTCGGCAATCGAGTACCTGAAAGAGTTCCGTCTGATAGACAGCGAGCAGATGATAAACGACCTTATTGCCGAGGGCAAAAGCATCCTATGCGAGGGCGCACAAGGCAGCATGCTCGACATTGACTTTGGCAGCTACCCCTTTGTAACATCATCGAACACCGTTTGCGCCGGCGCCTGCACAGGATTGGGAGTCGCACCTAACAAGATAGGTAACGTTTACGGAATAACAAAAGCATATTGCACACGCGTAGGAGCAGGCCCGTTCCCCACAGAGCTATTCGATGCGATAGGCAACGAAATGCGCGACAGAGGCCATGAATATGGTGCCGTTACCGGACGCGAGCGCCGTTGCGGATGGATAGACCTTGTGGCACTCAAATACACAATAATGATAAACGGCGTCACACACCTTATATTGATGAAGAGTGATGTTCTTGACGAATTTGCCACAATAAAGGCATGTATCGCATACAAAAAGAACGGCGAGACAATCACAAACTTCCCCTACGAAATTGACGACGTAGAGCCTGTATACACCGAACTTCCCGGATGGCAGTGCGACATGACAAAATTCACTAAAGAAGAGGAACTTCCCGAAGCATTCATCAACTACATAAAATTCCTTGAAAAAGAGCTGGGAGTACCTGTAAAATATGTTTCCATAGGCCCCGACAGAGAACAAACAATCACACGCAACATCTAAAAAAAAAATTAGAGCGAAATATTACAAGGAGCAGTTTTTTTATATTAAGAAACTGCTCCTTAATAAAAAAGAACTTACGCAAGCATATAAGCGTTATAAAAAATAAAAACCATGGACACAACCTACATTATATTATTCGTAGGCATTGCACTGCTAAGCTACATAGTGCAGGCCAATCTTAAATCGAAATTCGAAAAATTTTCGAAGATACCCATCGGCGGAGGAATGACCGGACGCGATATTGCCGAAAAAATGCTACGCGACAACGGCATATACGATGTAAAAGTAACAAGCACCTCGGGCACACTTACCGACCACTACAACCCCATGAACAACACCGTAAACCTGAGCGAAGGAGTGTACAATTCGTGCAGCGTGGCAGCGGCAGCCGTCGCAGCACACGAGTGCGGTCACGCCCTGCAACACGCCCAAGCATACGCACCGCTGAAGATGCGTTCGGCACTTGTACCCTTCGTATCCTTTGCCTCGAAAAGCCTCACGTGGGTGCTGCTCATAGGAATAATAACCGTGCAGACATTCCCGCAAATATTGCTATGCGGAATAATATTGTTCGCCTCGACCACACTGTTCAGTTTCATCACACTGCCGGTGGAGATTGACGCAAGCCGCAGAGCCTTAGCATGGCTATCCTCGGCAGGAATAACCAACGTAAGCAACCACTCACAAGCAACAAGCGCACTGCGCTCGGCAGCATACACATACGTAGTGGCAGCCCTATCATCGCTCGCCACACTCATCTACTACATACTAATTTATTCAAGAAACAGAGACTAAAATGGCTGCAAAACCATCAATACCAAAGGGGACACGCGACTTCTCACCAATAGAGATGTCAAAAAGAAACTACATTTTCGACACCATACGCAAAGCCTTTCATCTGTTCGGGTTCCAGCAGATAGAAACCCCGGCAATGGAAAACCTCTCGACGCTCATGGGAAAATACGGCGAAGAGGGCGACAAACTGCTGTTTAAAATTCAAAATTCGGGAGACTACTTCAACGGCATCAGCGACGAAGAACTTTTGAGCCGCAACGCACAAAAGTTGGCATCTAAATTCTGCGAGAAAGGACTGAGATACGACCTTACAGTGCCATTTGCCCGCTACGTAGTGATGCACCGCAACGACATTGTATTCCCGTTCAAGCGTTACCAGATACAGCCCGTATGGCGTGCCGACCGTCCACAAAAAGGACGTTACCGCGAATTTTACCAGTGTGATGCAGACGTCATTGGCAGCGACTCATTGATAAACGAAGTTGAGCTTGTGCAACTTATCGACCATGTGTTCACACAGTTGAAGATAAGAGTGGCAATAAAGATAAACAACCGCAAGATTCTTGCAGGAATAGCCGAGGTTATCGGCGAGCCTGAAAAAATCATCGACATTACCATCGCCATAGACAAACTCGACAAGATTGGCCTTGACGGAGTGATTGCCGAACTTAAGGAGAAGGGAATAACCGACGAAGCAATAGAAAAATTGCTGCCCATACTGCAAGCACAGGGCAACAACAGCGAAAAGCTTGCCACTATCGCACAAGTACTCAAAGGCAACGCAACCGGCGAAAAGGGTGTAGAAGAGGTAAACTTTATCCTAGACACAATATCCACACTCGCCATAAACAGCGACGTTGAGCTTGACCTTACCCTCGCACGCGGCCTCAACTACTACACAGGCGCAATATTCGAGGTAAAAGCCTTAGACGTAGCAATAGGCAGCATCAGCGGTGGCGGACGTTACGACAACCTGACCGGAGTATTCGGAATGGACGGAACGTCGGGCGTAGGAATCTCATTCGGTGCCGACCGCATCTACGACGTAATGAACCAACTGAACCTTTACCCCGAGGATTCTATAATAAACACACAAGTGCTTTTTGTAAACTTCGGAGCAAAAGAGGCAGCATATAGCTTAGGCGTAATATCACAATTGCGAAAGAACAACATCTCGGCCGAGCTTTACCCCGAAACAGGAAAGATGAAAAAACAGATGGGATACGCCAACAGCCACAATATCCCTTACGTAGCAATAATCGGTGAAGCTGAAATGGAGAGCAACCTTATTGCCCTAAAAGACATGAACAGTGGAGAACAAAAGCAGATAACAATAGAAGAACTGATAAAGCTTTTATCGTAATCCATATTGCGTAAATATTATCAAGACGCCTGACTATTGTTATTCAATAGTCAGGCGTCTTGATAAATAATAAATTAAGTTCACTATCATACACAAAAACAAAAAAAGCTGTCCGAGGTTCTCGGACAGCTTTTAAAGTTGCTTTTGCGCGAATAATTATCGACGCAAACCCAATTTTGCTACGATAGCACGGTAACGCTCGATGTCACGATCCTTCAAATATTTGAGGAGCGCACGACGCTTACCTACCAACATAGTCAAAGCTCTTTGTGTACTATAATCTTTACGGTTAGCTTTGAGGTGTTCCGTCAAATGGGCAATACGGTACGAAAACAACGCTATCTGGCTCTCTGCAGAACCTGTATCAGTGTTAGACTTTCCGTAAGTACCAAAGATTTCTTGTTTTTTAGTTGCATCTAAATACATAGACAATTTTGTTTTTAGGTGTATAACTTTGTTTTTAGCGGCGCAAAGGTATATATAATTTTTGGAAAAACAATCGCAATTTTATCTTTTTCTGCAAAAAGTCAAAAAAATATTTATAGCCTCACTCACTGTTATATAATAATAGGAGTTTTTTTCGATATTTTATTGTACCTTTGCAGTCAAATTCAGAATAATAGATATGCAAGAAATTAGAAATATCGCTATTATTGCACACGTCGATCATGGTAAAACCACATTGGTCGATAAAATGATGCTTGCGGGTAATTTACTAAAAGAGCAAGACAATGATGCTCTTACGCTCGACAACAACGACCTTGAACGCGAACGTGGCATAACCATTCTTTCGAAAAACGTCTCTATAGAATATAAAAACACCAAGATAAACATAATTGACACCCCGGGACACTCGGACTTTGGCGGGGAGGTGGAGCGCGTACTCAACATGGCCGACGGTTGCCTGTTGTTGGTAGATGCGTTCGAAGGCCCCATGCCTCAGACACGTTTTGTGCTACAAAAGGCCTTAGAGATTGGATTAAAACCTATCGTAGTAGTCAATAAGGTAGACAAGCCCAACTGCCGTCCCGACGAGGTACACGAGATGGTGTTCGACCTGATGTTCTCATTGGACGCCAGCGAGGAGCAGTTAGATTTCCCGGTCATCTTCGGCTCGGCAAAGAACAATTGGATGAGCACAGATTGGCGCAACCAGACAGACAGTATTGTACCACTGCTGGATGCCATCATTGAGCATATTCCCGCCCCCGAGAAGATTGAGGGAACACCACAGATGCTTATAACCTCGCTCGACTATTCTCCTTATACAGGACGTATAGCCATAGGTCGCGTGCATCGTGGCGAACTTGTCGAAGGCAGCAACATGACACTTGTAAACCGCAACGGCGAGCAATCAAAGGTAAGGATTAAGGAGCTGCATACATTCGAAGGGCTTGGCCGCCGACGTGCTCAAAGCGTAGGCTGTGGCGATATTTGCGCGATTGTAGGTCTGGAAAAATTTGAGATTGGCGATACCATCTGCGATTTTGAGAATCCCGAGGCACTGCCCCCTATCAGCATAGACGAGCCGACGATGAGCATGTTGTTCACCATCAACGACTCGCCCTTCTTTGGCAAAGAGGGAAAATTTGTCACTTCACGCCACATACAAGAGCGTCTCGACAAGGAGCTCGACAAGAACCTTGCCTTGCGCGTAAGCAAGTCACCCGAAGAGGACAGTTGGACGGTATTCGGCCGAGGCGTATTGCACCTTTCGGTACTAATAGAGACAATGCGTCGCGAAGGCTATGAACTTCAGGTGGGACAGCCACAGGTTATATACAAAGAGATAAACGGCGAGCGTTGCGAGCCTATGGAAGAGCTTACCATAAACGTGCCCGGCGACTACTCGAGCAAAATGATAGACATGATAACCCGCCGCAAAGGAGAGATGACCTCTATGGAGGCTCAAGGCGACCGTGTAAATATAGAATTTATCATTCCCTCGCGCGGAATCATAGGATTACGTACAAATATACTGACAGCCTCGGCCGGCGAAGCCATCATGGCACACCGATTCAAAGAATACCAGCCTTACAAAGGAGACATAGAGCGTCGAGTAAACGGCTCGATGGTGGCAATGGAAAGCGGCACAGCATTTGCCTATGCCATAGATAAACTGCAAGAACGCGGACGCTTCTTTATAAATCCTCAGGACGAGGTTTACGCCGGACAGGTAGTTGGCGAGCATGTACACGACAACGACCTTGTAATAAACGTAACAAAAAGCAAAAAGCTTACAAATATGCGCGCAAGCGGTTCGGATGACAAAGTGCGCATAGTACCCCCTGTTGTTTTTTCACTCGAAGAGGCCCTCGAATATATTAAAGAGGACGAGTATGTAGAGGTTACACCAAAATCCATGCGCATGCGCAAGATAATCCTCGATGAGATTGAACGCAAAAGAGCTAATAAAGTATGAGAAACATTGCAATAATAGTATCCATTCTGTTTGCACTCTTCACATCGTGCACAGAAGAGAATATTAAATATTACAGCATAAACGGTTCGGGCGTAGCGTCCGGCGACACATTGTATCTATATGGATTGGACCGTCGCTACGAATTTATGGATACTATCATTGCCAACAACGAGGGGAGCTTCAGATACGAAATCTACGCAGACACAATATTTCCCTTAAGCCTGATTATGCCAACAGGAGAAGCATTGGTGCTGTATGCCGAGCCCTACCTTGAAGCTACAATTTTCCCCGACAGCACACAGCAGGCCCACACAGACAGCATACAACCAACCCCTATGGACAGTGTGCATCATAGCCTTGCGGACAGCGTGCAGAAGGTTATCACAGACAGCGTACAACAAGAGGCATCCGACAGCATACAGCAAAATATATCCGCAGAGACACAGCAAAAAAAATGGCTCATCAGTGGTGGAAAGCTTCAGCAAGAGTATGACAGCATGGCCGCACGCATGGAGGGACTTTCACCCGAGCAACGCTACGAAGAGATTGACAGTTTTGTGCGTCGCAACCCCATGAGCGAAGCAAATATAATGTTGCTACGCCGATACATAGTGGAAGCACCATCACCCAGCAACCGCTACATACGTGAAATACTAAACAATCTCGGCGGAAAATTGAACGACAACGATTATATAAAAGAAGTCCGAAAACTATTAGAGGACAAACGCTCCGCATCGACCATTATATACTCGTCGATGCCGAGTTTCAACTACAAATCAATTGACGATTCTACAAAAATCTTAAATTCACGATACAAGAACAAATTCCTCGTTATCAACTTCTGGGCTTCATGGGACACACTCTCGTGCAAACACGTTAAAGAGATGGGTAGTTTAATTGACAAACACCGCAAAGATACGCTAATGATGCTTAATATTTCGCTCGACCATGACACTGCACAATGGCGCAAAAAAGTATTGTCCGATACAATTTTGGGCGACAATGTGTGCGACCTGAAAATGTGGGACAACAATCTTGTAAAAAGATACGGCGTAAGCAACCTACCCTACTCGATACTTGTAAACCCAAAATCACTTAACATAAGTTTCAACACAACACCCGAAAAACTGAATGCTTCATTAGACTCAATAATCGACGTTTACAAAAAAGAGAAAAAGAAAGAGGAAAAAGAGAAGAGGGAAAGAGAAAGAAAAAAACGTCGCAAAAATAAAAAATAGGCTCACGGAATGTTAGTTAAAGTGTACGCGGCAGCATTGCAGGGTGTAAATGCCATACAGGTTACCATCGAAGTAAACGCACTTCGCGGTATCCGCTTTTTCCTTGTGGGGCTACCCGACAACGCAGTAAAGGAGAGCCACGAACGAATAAGGTCGGCACTCGAGTTTAACGGGCTTAAATTTCCCAGCAAACAGATAGTCGTAAACATGGCACCGGCCGACATACGCAAAGAGGGGTCGGCATACGACCTGCCGATAGCCATAGGTATATTGGCAGCAGACAGCGTTGTATCGGCCGAAAAGCTTGGCAAATATATGATAATGGGCGAGCTGGGGCTCGATGGAGGATTGGTACCTATAAAGGGAGCACTGCCCATTGCCATAAAAGCCGCAGAATGTGGCTACGATGGAGTAATTCTGCCGGCAGCAAACGCAGCCGAGGCAGCCGTCGTGGGAGATATTAAGGTTTATGCCGCAGAGAACCTTACGCAGGTTATACGCTTTCTCAACGGCGAGGAGGAAATATCGCCCTACACAATGGACGTAGAACGCGAATTCTATTCACGACAGAGCAATTTCGAATTTGACTTTTCCGAGGTACGCGGGCAGGAGAGCGTCAAACGCGCTTTTGAGGTTGCCGCAGCCGGCGGACACAACCTTATAATGATAGGCCCTCCCGGAAGTGGAAAATCGATGATGGCCAAACGACTGCCATCCATACTGCCGCCACTAACCCTGCAAGAGAGCCTCGAAACAACAAAAATACACTCGGTGAGCGGTTGTCTGACGGGAGGAACATCGTTAATAACACAGCGACCTTTTCGCAGCCCGCACCACACAATATCGTCGGTTGCCCTCGTTGGCGGCGGCGCCAACCCCAAGCCCGGCGAAATTTCGCTCGCCCACAATGGAGTACTATTCCTCGACGAACTACCGGAGTTCAATCGCAGCGTCCTCGAGGTCATGCGACAACCATTGGAAGACAGGAAAATATCCGTGGCGCGAGCCAATTACAAGGTAGAATACCCTGCCGGAGTAATGTTTGTAGCCTCCATGAACCCCTGTCCATGCGGATACTACAATCACCCCACAAAACCCTGCGTCTGCAACCCCGGACAGGTACAAAGATACCTGAACAAGATAAGCGGCCCCCTACTCGACCGCATAGACCTGCAAATAGAGATAGTCCCCGTACCGTTCGAGAAAATATCCGACGCACGCGAAGGAGAATGCAGCGCAACCATACGCGAACGTGTGATTGCCGCACGCAAAATACAGGAAGAACGGTTCAAAGATGAGCCGGGTATTTACTGCAATGCACAAATGCCCCCAAAGCTCATCAACCGCTACGCAACCATCGACGACGCTTGTCGTACAATGCTGCGCACAGCAATGACACGCTTCAATCTGTCAGCACGAGCCTACGACCGCATATTAAAAGTAGCCCGCACCATTGCCGACCTTGAAGCAAGCGAGCAGATACAGTCGCACCACATAGCCGAGGCCATTGGCTACCGCAACCTCGACAGAGAAAATTGGGGAACATAGTTCAACAATTTCGGCAGCACCGGCGGCAAATAATCGGGCGAAGTGCAGACGAAGATTGCACCGCACGGAATGCCAAAAGACGGGGATGTCAAAATTGGGGAACATAGTTCAACAATTTAGATAGCACCGGCGGCAAATAATCGGGCGAAGTGCAGGCGCACATATTGCAAAAATAAGAGTAACTAACAGCGCGTAAAAAGCATAAAAACAAAGAACAACATAAAATACCATAAAATGACAAAAGAACTTTTCACATCAGCACCCTATAAAATCGCAGACATGAGTCTTGCCGATTTTGGACGCAAAGAGATAGAAATGGCACAGCACGAAATGCCCGGTCTTATGGCACTGCGCGAAAAATATGGAAAAGAAAAACCTTTGAAAGGCGCGCGTATCATGGGCTCTTTGCACATGACAATTCAGACAGCGGTACTCATTGAAACACTTGCCGAGCTTGGCGCAGAGATTCGTTGGGTATCCTGCAACATCTACTCTACACAGGACCACGCAGCCGCAGCCATTGCCGCAGCCGGAATTCCCGTATTTGCATGGAAAGGCGAGACTCTTGCCGACTATTGGTGGTGCACACTTCAAGCAATGAACTTCGGAAACGGGCTCGGCCCCAATATGATTGTAGACGACGGCGGCGATGCCACACTGATGATACATCTTGGATACGCAGCCGAGAATGGCGACACTTCGGTACTCAACTACGAAGGAGCAGCCGAGGACGAGGTTGAACTTAAGAAACTGCTTGCAGAAGTTCTTGCCCACGACAACAGCATGTGGCACCGTATCGCAAAAGAGATTAAAGGCGTTTCCGAGGAAACAACAACCGGCGTACACCGTCTCTACCAGATGATGGAGAATAAAGAACTTCTTTTCCCCGCATTCAACGTAAACGATTCAGTCACAAAAAGCAAGTTCGACAATCTTTACGGTTGTCGCGAGTCGCTTGCCGATGGCATTAAACGTGCCACAGACGTGATGATTGCCGGAAAAGTTGTAGTTGTAGCAGGCTACGGCGATGTTGGCAAAGGTTGCGCAAACAGCATGCGTTCTTACGGCGCACGTGTACTTGTGACTGAAATTGACCCCATCTGTGCGCTTCAAGCAGCAATGGAAGGATTCGAGGTTGTAACAATGGAAGAGGCTTGCAAAATAGCTAACATATTCGTAACAACAACAGGAAACGTAGACATTATACGCATCGACCACATGGAACAAATGCCCGACCAATCAATCGTCTGCAACATCGGCCACTTTGACAATGAAATTCAGGTGGATGCCCTTAAAAAATACGAAGGCATACGCTGCGTAAACATCAAGCCTCAGGTGGACCGTTACTTCTTCCCCGACGGACACAGCATCATACTGCTTGCCGACGGTCGCCTTGTAAACCTCGGATGCGCAACGGGACACCCCTCGTTTGTAATGAGCAATTCATTTACCAACCAAACACTTGCACAGATAGAGCTTTACACAAAGAAATACAAAGTAGGCGTATATTGTCTGCCCAAACACCTTGACGAGGAGGTTGCACGCCTTCATTTGGGACGTCTGAACGTACATCTTACAAAGCTCACCCCCAAACAGGCCGCATACATAGGCGTAAATGTAGACGGGCCTTATAAATCAGACATTTACCGTTATTAATACATTTGTCTTACGGAATTTGCAATGACAAAAGCAAAGACAATATGTGTATACTGCGCATCGAGCAGCCGGGTGGCAAGCCTCTATTCCGAGGCTGCCACCCGGCTGGGCTCGTTAATAGCCCGTAAGGGAATGACACTCGTCACCGGCGGAGGCTGTCAAGGCCTCATGCGAGCTGTGGAGGATGGAGCACTGTTCAACGGCGGTAAGGCCATAGGAGTAATTCCCCGCTTCATGATAGAGGCCGGATGGCAACACCCGTCCCTTACTGAACTGCGCGTAACAGAGAACATGCACGAGCGCAAGAAACTGATGGCCGACCTCTCGGACGCAGTAATTGCCCTTCCCGGCGGATGCGGTACAATGGAAGAACTGCTCGAAATAATCACATGGAAACAGTTGGGCATATACTTGAACCCCATAGTGATACTAAACACCGGAGGCTACTACAACCACCTTATTGAACAGCTCAGCCACGCTGTGGAGGAGCATTTTATGGGCGAGATTCATGGTAAAATATGGAGTGTGGCATCAACCCCCGAAGAGGCATTATCCATCATAGAGACAACCCCCGCATGGGACGCCTCTATAAGAAAATATGCAGCACTATGACAGGTACCCCTATTCCATATTTTTTCGGCAACGACAATCTGTTGCTGGCACTGTTCCTGTTAAATTCACTGGGAATATCATACGTCTTTATACTAAACGGAGGCAATATATTACAACGCATAAAAAGCCTTTTTTATTTCAGCCAAAATTCCAAGCCCTATAATAACCAGACACATATAAATCATTTCTGCAATATAATTCTATATTCTCAGGTTATACTTTTCTACTCGGTGCTTGCATTTGCACAATTAGAATACAATCATGGAGTAAAAAGCACAAATAACACATATATTTTTTGGGGAGTATATATGCTGCTCTTTACCACACTTATTTTTGCGAAACGTGTAATATACGACATTGCAAACACAATTTTATTCACCACACAACAGAAACAAGAGTGGAGAAATTCATATTTCTTTACAATGCAACTTTCGGGCTTTATGCTATACCCCTTAGTACTAAGTATGCTAATAGTACCACATATACCCCACTTAACATATTCAATATATATAACTACAACAGCATTAATATGTTTATTAATGTTAATAAGCAGATGCAAGAAACTTATTTTTATGCAAAAAAACGGTTTTTTGCATATTATTTTGTACCTTTGCGCGCTTGAAATTTTGCCGATAGCTGTACTTATTAAAGCTATCAACGAACTGAACGATTTTTTAACGATAAATTTTTAGGACATTGAAGGTAAATAAAATTTTGGTATCACAACCAAAGCCGGCAACAGAAAAATCGCCCTATTTTGACATAGCGGAAAAGCATCGCGTACAGATTGACTTCCGCTCGTTTATAAAGGTTGAGGGATTGACCGCAAAAGAATTCAGACAGCAAAAAGTTTCCATCTTGGACCACACTGCTGTCGTATTTTTGTCACGTCACGCTATTGACTATTTCTTTACATTGTGTAAAGATTTGCGCGTAACAATTCCCGATGACATGAAATATTTCTGTCTATCCGAGACTATTTCTTTGTATATTCAGAAGTACGTGCAATACCGCAAGAGAAAAGTATTCTATGGCAACGGACACATTCAGGACTTGGCACCTTTGTTTGCAAAGCATAAGAATGAGCGTTATTTTGTACCAATGTCCAACATCAACAATGATGAATTGTGCAAAATGTTCGACGCTAATGGAATTGTACATTCACAAGCAGAGATGTACCGCACTGTAAGCAACGATTTTGACCCCGAATTTATCGATCAATATGACATGCTCATATTCTTCAGCCCTCATGGTATTGAGTCGTTGTTTAAAAATGTACCCGACTTTAAGCAGGGTGACAAACTTATTGCTTGTTTCGGCAAAGTAACAGCCGACACTATACGCAATGTGGGCCTGCGTCTGGACCTTGAAGCGCCAAACGCAGAGGCTTCGTCGATGACTGCCGCCCTGGACCAGTTCCTTGCAAACACACAAAAATAGTATAAATAAATACATTGCGAGCTACCCTGTTGCATGTGCATAATGGGTAGCTTTTTATTTAAAAGCGGATGGAAAATAATAACAAATTTACAAAAAGCGAACGTCTGTCGCGTAAGTCTGTAATTGAAAGACTTTACACCGAGGGACGCTCGGTTGCAGCTTTTCCCCTGCGTGCAGTGTACCTGCCATTGGCCCCCGAAGAGGGAGAGCCTGCAGTTTCTGTATTAATTGCAGTATCTAAGAAACGTTTCCGTCACGCTGTCGATCGCAACCTCGTCAAACGCCGTTTGCGCGAGGCGTACCGTTTGAATAAACATCCATTTGTAGAGGCGTTGCAACAGAATGGTCGCCGCATGGCTGTGTCGATACTTTACCTTGACAAGCAGCATCACTCTTACAGCCACCTGCAAGCACGTCTGAGAAAATTGCTGCAGATGATAATATCAAAAGAGGCTGAACAATGAGACGGTTCTTTGTATGGTTGCTGATTCTGCCAATAAAATTCTATCAGCGGTGCATTTCCCCATTGACACCCCCATCGTGCCGCTACACGCCCACATGCTCGCAATATGCGATAGAGGCGTTGCGCAAGCATGGTGTTTTTAAGGGGCTCTATCTGGCAGTGCGCCGACTGCTACGCTGCCACCCTTGGGGCGGCTCGGGATACGACCCTGTGCCTTAATCTCTATTTTATTATAATTCCAAACTCGGCAACTGTGTAAATGCCACTATTGTCGGCAGTCTCTATCGGCTCAATTTTCACGAAGCGCACATTTTGCGACTTTTCAAACATCACATTTTGCACAATGGGATTGTTGCGTATATTCTCAAACTCTCTATCGGCACCCTCTTGCTGCCACGTTTGACCATCAAGGCTCGTGTATAGGCAATATTTTGTAATAATACCCTCGCCGTTCACTTTCTCGACGGGGACGTACGCAATTCCTTTTATCTTTATTTTTTCCGTCAGGTCTATTATCAATGGTTGCATGTCCTTGCTTTTCCAAACAGTCGCAACATCATTGTCGAATATTTTTTTACCATCGTTACCGAGTGCCACCCATGCTGACGAAGAAAAATATCCTTTTTCTGTGGTACTGTTTGCAATAAGGTCGGGGCAAAGGAAAAGTCCTACGCGCAGAATTTCGGCTGTTCGGCGACACTCTTCGATGGTTACACGAATCTCATCGGCGGCAGTCTCGGAAAAGCGCAACAGACGTTTGTAGCCTATGGTCGTTCCCTTGCCGACGGTTATCCACTGTCCGTCAATAAGAAGCTCTACTTTGAATTTTTCCACACGTTGCCCCTTTGCGATATTCTCCTGTAACATTATACAGTTTATCGTTGCACCCTTTTTCACTTTATATGTGACACTGCTGCCCTGTTCTATCCTTTTTATTTTGTCCCCGTTTTTTACAAAATTCTCGACAAAAGCATTGCGCAGATAGTCGCCAAACTCTTTCAAGCGCACAGAGTCGATAGGATGAACTTTACCCTCTTTTGTCGGAGGGATATTCAACAGCAAAGAGGAATTGCTACCCACCGACGAAAAATATATGTCTACAAGATTTTTCAGCGAACGCACGCGATTATTCTGACTCTCGTGATAGAACCACCCGGGACGAATGGAAACATCTGTCTCTGATGCGTACCAGAATAGTTCCCCGGCCTTTGTGATAAGGTCGCGGCTGCCAAGGTCGCGACTCGTCTCGTCGATGCTCAACTTTTGTCTAATCTCGTCACTGTTTTTATATACTTTGGGAGCGAGAGGCGTAACGTTCCACTCGGACTCTCGTCCCTTGCCACTTTCGTTGCCCACCCAACGAATATCGTCACCGCAAATGGCAGTAACAGCCTCGGGCTGCAAACGGTGAATAGTCGCGGTGATTGCTTCCCAATCGTACACTTGCACCTTTCCATTGGGACCCTCGCCACATGCTCCGTCGAACCACACTTCACTAACCTCGCCATAGTTTGTGAGTAGTTCGGTAAGTTGGTTGATGAAGTATTTATTGTATTCGGGAGAGTCGCCGTAGGTGGGTGCGTTTCTGTCCCAGGGTGACAGATATACTCCGAACTTAATCCCATGCTTACGGCAAGCGTCGCTTATCTCCTTTACAATATCTCCTTTGTATGGAGAATTTTTAACACTATGCTCGGTGTATTGCGACGGCCACAAGCAAAATCCATCATGATGTTTGCAGGTAAGAATTATCAGTTTGAAGCCACCGGCTTTCAGAGATTCCACTATCTGATTGGCGTCAAAGGCTGTGGGATTGAACAGCGAGGGAGACTCGTGACCGTCGCCCCATTCGCGATTGGTGTATGTGTTTATTCCATAATGCAGAAAGGCTGTGAGCTCCATCTGTTGCCACTCCAATTGGTTGCGGGTGGGTGTCACACGTGCCGCAATGTCGATAATCTCTTCTTGTGTCGCATTTTCGGGGATTATTGCATGTTTTTCGTATAATTTTTCGCTCTGTGTTGTACACGAAAGGAGTGCTAATGCTGTCAATATAAGTGTGAAGATGTTTTTTTTCATAGCCTTTCTTGTTACAAAAAACGCGGTTGCCCTGAAAAGCCAACCGCGTTTACTATAATTCTTATTTTATTTCCCACGTTTCGTTGGTGGCAAGAAGCTCGGTAAAGTTGTGATACTTTTTCGTCTTTTTGACCTCCTCTATCTGTTCATAAATAGAATCGTTGTATGTAGGAGCATCAACGTCCCTGATTACTCCGAATGCAATGGGGAAGTCCGGGCCCTGCATCAATGCAAGTTTCAAATGCAAGGTTGTGTCGGCGCAGTGTGCATCGTGAACAAGAATATCATTTTCGGTAATTCCATTCTCGCCTATTTTCACAACTTTCAGCCCGAAGCCCTCTTGCACAAGACCATATTCGTTGTTTGCACCGAATATCATGGGCTTGCCGTGAACAAGATGTATGGAATTTTTAGCGCGACCCTCTTTGTTATACACACTCTCGTGAGTGCCATTGTTGAAGATTACGCAATTCTGCAGTACCTCTGTCACTGCCGCGCCCTTATGCCGGGCGGCAGCCTTCAGACACTCCACTGCTACGGGCATGTCCGTTGCCACACAGCGTGCGAAGAAACGTCCGCGTGCGCCGAAACACAATTCTGCGGGAGTAAAGGGGTCCTCCACTGTTCCGTAAGGAGAGGATTTACTAACAAAGCCGCGCTCGGACGTGGGAGAATATTGTCCCTTTGTCAGTCCGTAAATGCGGTTGTTAAGCAGTATCATATTAAGGTCTATGTTACGTCTAACAGCATGAATAAAGTGGTTACCACCGATGGCAAGACCATCGCCGTCGCCCGACACCTGCCATACGGTAAGGTCGGGATTGGCAATTTTTACACCTGTGGCAATAGCTGCCGCACGTCCATGAATAGTGTGGAATCCATAAGTATTCATATAATAAGGCAGACGCGACGAACAACCGATTCCCGAAATTACAGCCGTCCGGTGGGGAGCAACCCCAAGTTCGCTCATAGCCTTATGCAGTGCGCCCAAGAAAGAGTGGTCGCCGCAGCCCGGACACCAACGAGGCTGTCCGAATTTAAAATCTTGTACTGTATATTCGCTCATGGTTTATTCCTCCATTATTTTTGTGAATGCCTCCACAAGGTTAGAGACTGTGAAGGGCTGTCCTTTTACTTCGTTATATTGATAGGGGTTGAATCCGTCTATTTTCATGCGCAGGAAGGCTGCAAACTGCCCGAGGTTCTGCTCGGCAACAACAACCTTCTTGTATCGACGCATTACTTCTGCAGCGTTGCGGGGCAGAGGGTTGATGTATGTAAAGTGTACATGAGCAGCTTTTTTGCCATTTTTGTTAAGTTCGTCTGTTGCTTCGCGCAGGTGTCCGTATGTACCTCCGAAGCCCACGATGAGTAATTCAGCATCCTCGGCACCATAAACCTCGACGTTGGGAATGTCGTCGGCTATGCGCTCGACCTTTTCGGCACGCAGCTTGACCATAAGTTCGTGGTTGTCGGGTGCGGTGGAGATTGCACCTGTTGCGTTGCTCTTCTCGAGTCCTCCGATGCGGTGCATGAATCCGGGGGTACCGGGTACCGCCCAATAGCGTGCCATTGTCTCGGGGTTACGCATATAGGGTGTCCAGCCCTCGGCCATTGCGGGTGTCACAAAGTTGGGCTTAATGTCTGCAAATTCGTCAATATTTGGGAGTTTCCATGCTGCCGAGCCGTTAGCAATAAAGGCGTCAGTGAGCAGTACCACAGGGGTCATGTGCTCCACTGCTATCTTACAAGCATTATAAGCAGCATCGAAGCAGTCGGTGGGAGAGGTTGCCGCAATTACAGGCATGGGGCTTTCGCCGTTGCGTCCGAAGAGTGCCTGCAAAAGGTCAGTCTGCTCGGACTTTGTGGGAAGGCCGGTAGAAGGACCTCCACGCTGCACGTTTATAATTACCAAAGGAAGCTCTGTTATTACAGCAAGGTTCATCGCCTCGCTCTTAAGGCAGATGCCGGGACCCGATGTTGAGGTACACGCCAATGCTCCGGCGTATGCAGCACCAACGGCTGATGCGCATCCGGCAATTTCATCCTCGGCCTGCATTGTAATTACGCCCATAGACTTGTGCTTCGCAAGCTCGTGCAGAATGTCTGTTGCGGGGGTAATAGGATAGGAGCCGAGGAATAGTTTAAGGCCTGCTTTTTCGGCTGCGGCCATAAGGCCGTATGCGGTAGCCTTATTGCCGTTGATGTCCATATAAAGTCCTTTTGCCTTTTCGCCTTTGCTCTCTATGCGGTAGGTGTGTGCTATGGATGCGTGGGTATTGTGTCCGAAATTGTATCCGTCGTTAAGCACCTTGATGTTTGCTTCGGCAATTTCGGGTTTTTTGGCAAATTTGTTTCTTATCATGCCCTCGGCGAGCTTAAGGTCGCGGTCGAATATCCAGCATACAATACCTAATGCCAGCATATTTTTGCAACGGAGCATGCTTTTATTGTCAAGGCCGCTCTCTTTAAGGCTCTCTACACACATTGAAGAGATGGGGCAGCTTATAATATCATTTTTAATGCCAAGCTCGGCAATGGGGTCATCGGTCTTAAATTCGGCTTTTTCGAGGTCTTTGGCTGTAAAAGAGTCCGAGTCGATGATTATTGCGCCTGTGGGTTTGCAATATTTATATTGTGTCTTTAGGGCGGCGGGATTCATTGCCACAAGCACGTCGCAAGCGTCGCCGGGGGTCAATACTTTGTCGGCTCCGATGTGTACCTGAAAGCCCGAAACGCCGGTAAGTACTCCTTGCGGGGCGCGTATGTCTGCCGGATAATCGGGGAATGTACAAATGTCATTTCCTACCGTTGCCGATATTGTAGAAAAGATGTTTCCTGCCAACTGCATGCCGTCACCCGAGTCACCCGAGAAACGCACGATTACTTGGTCGAGGGCTTTAATTGTTGTCTGTTCTGCCATGATTATAATGGTCAAAAAAAATGGGTTTATTATTCGTTATTTCTTCTGCATATTTTTTCGCGCTCCAAATTTCGCAAACATTTGTGAGAACAAAAAATATTTAGGCAAATATTTGTAGTTTTTACACTTATTTGCCTAAACAATAGTACTTAACGGTGCGAAAAGGGTATTATTCCATTTCTTCGCCGTAACCGTCGTAGTTGTTCATATTTTCGCTCGGTTTTTTGGTTGGCTTTTTAGCTTTCATGTTACCGAAACTATATGTCAAAGTTGCGTTTATGGTGCGTCCGCCGCGCCACGTGTCGGCGTCGCGACGGAAATTCTCGCTGCTTGTAACTGTGTGCCAACGGCGCGAGTCGAGTATGTCGCGTGCGCTTACAGCGAGGCTCCAATGTTGGTCGAAGGCTTTGCGAAGGCCGAGGTCTAACGAATAGCCGGCCTTGCGGTAGCCTTGTGCCACAATGCGACGAGCATCGTAGCGTCCGGTTGCCTGCAGGGTTATTCCCCAGGGCAGCATGTAGCTACCTGTCATTCGTGCGTTCCACGAGAAATTTTCATCCTCCTTACCGACGATTGTCTGGTCGTTTATCGTGTAACGGAAGCCATCGAGCTTATAATAGAAGAGATTTACAGTGGTTGTAAGGTCGAACTTTTTCCACAGACGATTTTTTCCGATAATTTCGAGGCCTGCCGAATTTGAGTTTGCAACATTTTCGCTTGTTGTGTAAATGATGTTGCCCACATTGTAGCTGATGCGTTCAATAACATCCTCGGTTGTGCGGTAGTAGGCCGAGACAGAAAGTGTATGCTTGTCCCAATTTTTTATATAGTTAAGCTCGTATGCGTTTGAATATTCGGGTGTAAGGTCGGGGTTACCGAATGAGATATTTGTCGAGTCGGTAATATTGCTGAATGAGTTTAGCTGTCCGCCCCACGGACGACGCAGACGTCGTGTGTAGTTTGCTTGAATTTCGTGTCCGCCGTCCATACTGTAAGAAACGAAGAGGCTGGGAAAGAGCGAGAAGAAATCTTTTTTTGTGTATGCAGGATTTTCTCCACTGCTCTCCTGTGCCCAATCGAGCGAGCGGGTTTTTGTCTGCCAATATTCGGCGCGCAAGCCCACCTGATAGCCGAACTTGTTTATTCGTCCCGAGTATGTTCCGTACAGCGCGTGAGTATCCTGTTTGTAGATGAATCGGTTGAATAGTTTTTCATCGAGCGCCGTATGCTCTCTGTTGCTATATGTAAATACAGGGCTTTCGTCGTTCGAGAAACGACCGCTGTAACCTGCCTCGATTCGTGCATTTTCACTGAGTTTATTTTCGTAGTCGAGCTTAACCTCGGTCGAGCGGTTTTTCATTTCGTTTCGTTGAAACTGGTAGCTGTCGAACGTTGTTTCTGCGGCAATATTCTCTACAGTCTGGTCGTAGGCCGTCTCGTTCTTCATGTTCCATATATTGTGATTCACCGAAAAGTCGATAAAATGAGTATCGCTGAAGCGGTGAGTGTAACCTCCCTCGATATTGTACATCCGGGGAGTATTCTCGCCGTCAGTCACGCGGACACGTCTGCTGGAAACCTCTGACGAAACGATACTGCCACTGCTGGCAATGATTGTATTTTTATTGTCGCCACCGCCCTGCATGGTGCTGAAGTTTACATAAATATCATCTTTTACCGTAGGGTGCCACGTAAATCCTGCGCGACCGAAAATATTATTATGTTCGCGTTTGCCATCGTTTGTCTGCAGCTGATAGCTTTCTCTGTCAAAATACTCGGTGTATGTTTCACCGCCATTCTCGCGTTTGTTCGAACGGTAATTGAGGCTCGCGTATGCATCGAATTTACCACTGCTGTAATTTATGTTTCCGCTTGCATTGTAACCACCTTTGCTGTCGGCGCCTGCCTGCACGCTGCCATAATGTCCGGCCTTGCGGTTGCGTTTGAGGACAATATTTATTATTCCGGCTGTTCCTTCGGGCGAATGTTTGGCCGAGGGATTTGTAATAACCTCTATTTTTTCGATACTCTCGGCAGGCATCTGCTGAAGAATGTCGCCCTGATTGTCGGCTGTGAGCCCCGAGGCCTTTCCGTTTATCCACACGGTCACACTCTCGCTGCCGCGCAACGACACACTACCCTCGTTGCTAACCTCGACCGATGGAATATCTGTAAGTACGTCGGTAACCGAGCCGCCGGTGGATGCTATACTTTGGTCTACGGTAAATACTCGTTTGTCAATTTCGAAACTCATCTGCGAACGTTGTTCGGAAACAACAACCTCTTTCAAGAGTTTCTTATCCTGCTTAAGTAAAATTTTTCCAACATTTACCTTGCTGCTGCTTGTTGCAACAGTGACCTTTTGAGTATCCGTCAGATAGCCGACAAAGGAGAATTGCAGAGTGTAGTTCCCCGCCTTTACCCCTGTGATAATAAAGTAACCATTCTCCTCGGTGTTACAACCTGTCAAAGGCGCGGTTGTCCCCTGCGGAATAAGCGCAACCGAGGCAAATTCAATAGGCTCTTTGCTCTTGGCATCCAAAAGCACACCCTGTATGACACCTTTGGCAGTTTGGGCATTTGTCGCTACGGCAATAGCGATAAAAAGAACAAGTAACGATGCTAATTTTTTCATTTATATATTATTTTATAATCTTCATTAAAAATTTTGACATTTTTAGTCCGCAAAGGTTTAATCGCATCGCACATTTTTTTATAAGAGAATAAACATTGCCCCAATAATTGTTTATTTACGGGTTTTTGAGTATATTTGCACGCTCAAAATAAGGAATAACAATTTAATAAAAAAACAGTATACTTATGATTAATGCACAAGACATTAAAATCGGAACAGCAATCCGCATGGATGGCAAATTGTATTTTTGTATAGACTTCTTGCATGTAAAGCCCGGTAAAGGAAACACTTTCATGCGTACAAAGCTGAAAGACATTGTTGATGGCTACGTACTTGAGCGTCGTTTCAACATCGGCGAAAAGCTCGAGGATGTACGTGTAGAGCGTCGCCCCTATCAGTATCTCTATCAGGAGGGTGATGACTACATCTTCATGAACAACGAGACATACGAACAGATTCCCATCCCCGGACATCAGATTAACGGATTGCCCTACATGAAAGAGGGAATGACACTCGAAGTTGTTACAGACGCAACCACAGAGACAGTACTTTTCGCAGACATGCCCGTTAAGGTTGTTCTTGCAATCACATACACAGAGCCCGGACTCAAAGGCGACACAGCAACAAACACCACAAAGCCCGCTACACTCGAGACAGGTGCCGAAATTCGCGTACCCCTCTTCATCAACGAAGGCGAGCTTGTCGAGGTTGATACACGCAACGGCGACTATGTAGGCCGCGTAAAAGCATAACAAACAAACTAACTAACGAACATATACTTGCTTATCAGACAAGCAAGTATATGTTCGCAATTTTCAGCAAACATAAAACAAAAAGTCTTGTTATACTCTATTATTATACCCGTCTACAACAGAGCAAACGAAGTAAAAGAACTTCTTGAAAGCCTTTGTGCGCAGACAGTAAAACCCTTTGAACTGTTAATAATAGAAGATGGCTCAAATGAACGATGTGATTATCTGCTTGATCACTATCGTTCATTTTTTCCTATCCACTATTATTATAAGCCAAACTCGGGGCGCAGCGACACTCGCAACTATGGCCTTGAACGTGCAACAGGCGACTACATGCTATTCTTCGACTCGGACGTAATACTGCCGCCCCAATATTTCGAAAAATTAGAGGCTGCAATGGCCGAGGACTATGCCGACTGCTTCGGAGGACCCGACGCAGCCGACAATTCTTTCAACGACATGCAAAAAGCAGTGAACCACTCGATGACCTCTTTCTGGACAACCGGCGGAATACGAGGCGGCAAGGCTGTGATGGAAAAATTCTGCCCACGCACCTTTAACATGGGCTTGTCGAAAAAGGTGTACGACACTGTCGGAGGATTCGAGGACATGATGGGCGAAGATATCGACCTGAGCCTGAGAATAAGGGCTGCGGGATTCAAGATACGCCTTATCAGAGAGGCATTTGTGTATCACAAACGCCGCGTAGACCTCGGCCGTTTCTTCAAGCAGGTGAACAACTTCGGGCAAGCACGAATATGGTTAAAAATAAAGCATCCCGGCTCGCTGAAGATAGTTCACGCATTGCCGGCACTGATGCTGGTGGGCGCAGCCCTGCTGTTGATAGCATCATTCTTCTGCCCTGCACTGTTATTGTTACCTCTTATATATCTGTTGCTGATATTTTCAGACTCTTTGTCAAAAAACAGAAGTTTGAAGGTAGCTGCGCTATCAGTGGTAACAGCCATAGTGCAAATAACAGGCTACGGTACAGGATTCATTAAGGCCGTATGGTTCAAAATAATACTGCGCCAGCCGCTTGAGACTAAAGCTAAATTGACTAAACTCTACAATAGAGGTTAATTTTGGAAAATACCGGCAAAAAACTAAGCATCAGAGAGTGGCCCGAGGACGAACGTCCCCGCGAAAAAGTGTTGCGCAACGGAGTCTCCACGCTCAGCAAGTCCGAACTGTTGGCAATACTCATAGGCTCGGGCAACGCCGAGGAATCGGCCGTCGAGCTGATGAAAAAAGTGCTCACCTCGTGCAACGACAGCATTGCCGAGCTTTCAAAACTTACCGTCGATGAACTATGCAGTTTCAAAGGCATAGGGTCGGCAAAGGCAATAACCATTATCGCTGCATGCGAATTGTGGAAACGCCGTAAAGAAGATGACAGGGACGACCATCTGGTAGTGCGCACGTCGCAAGATGTTTACGACTACTTTTACCCCCTGCTGTGCGACCTTACCATCGAGGAGTGCCACGTGCTGTTGCTGAACAATATGAACAGAGTAATAGACAGCGTAAAGGTAGGCAGTGGCGGATACACAGGCACAATGGTCGATATTCGCTACGTACTGCGCGAAGCGATAATGAAACGCGCCACAGGCCTTATACTGTGCCACAACCACCCCTCGGGCAGCCTGAAGCCCAGCAAAGAGGATGACAAACTGACACAAAGTATCGCCTCGGCGTGTCTTATAATGAACATACGCTTCCTCGACCACATTATATTTACTGATAGAAGATTTTTTAGTTACAAGGACGAAGGACGTTTATAACTATGGACGAAAAATTTCAATTGGAAGAGAAAATTGTCTCGATGATGAAGACTGTTTACGACCCGGAAATTCCGGTAAACATCTACGACCTGGGACTCATATATAGAATAGAGGTAAAAGAGGATAATGCTGTGGAAGTGGACATGACACTCACAGCCCCCAACTGTCCCGCCGCCGACTTTTTAATGGAGGATGTGAAGCAGAAAGTAGAATCAATCCCCGAAGTTTCTAAACTCGACCTTAACCTGGTCTTTGAGCCCGAGTGGAGTCAGGACCTTATGACCGAAGAGGCCAAATTGGAGCTTGGTTTTTTGTAACCACATAAATAAACATCTGCCAATGAACAGAAAAGTCTATTTTCTCTCCGACGCACACCTCGGCTCGTGGGCGATACAGCATCGACGCACACACGAGAGACGTCTCGTCTCTTTTCTCAACAAGATAAAGGACGAGGCTGCCGCCATATACTTTTTGGGCGACATTTTCGATTTTTGGTACGAATATAAACATGTTGTTCCTAAAGGCTTTACACGTTTCTTAGGGAAAATATCTGAGCTTACAGACAGTGGCGTCGAAGTACACTTTTTCCCCGGCAACCACGACCTTTGGTGCAAAGATTATTTCGAGAAAGAGTGCGGAATGATAATACACCGCGAACCGATGCTCACAGAGATTGACGGCAAGGAATTTTACCTTGCCCACGGCGATGAATTTGCAGGAGAATCGAATTTTGCCATTCTTCGTGCAATATTCCACAGCCCCTTTCTGCAAAAAATGTTCACCTGTTTCGTACACCCCCGTTGGGCAATAAGCTTCGGACTAAAATGGGCGCGTCACAGCATGCGCAAACACAAACTGAATGGCGACATTCCCTTCCGAGGAGCCGACCGCGAGTCGTGCATGAAGTTCGCACGCCACTACCTTGTAGCACACAACACAGTGGATTGCTTTATTTTCGGGCACCGCCATTGCGACGCAGATGTGATGCTCACAGACTCGGCACGCTGCATAATTTTGGGCGACTGGATAAGCGAATTTACATACGTCGAATATGATGGAGAGAGCATTTCTGTAAAAAAATTCGTAGAAGGAGAAAAATAATATTTAGAAGTTGTTTAAATTTATGTCCTTGAAATTTTTATAGGTCTTTTTTAGGATGTTTTTTCATTTTTCAAAGGCGCATAGCGAGCTATGTAACTGCGAAAAAGGGGGAAACAGGCAAAAAAGAGCATAAAAAGACAAGCACAACTTGTGCGTAATGTAATATACTTTTTAGAAAGAAATTTAAACAGCTTCTTAATAAAGCCCGCATAAAAAAAGCACTCGAAAATTTCGAGTGCTTTTTTTATGCTAAGCAATATTTATTCTTTGGGGACTAATTCAAAGAATCCGCTAATTTCTTGCTGGTCAATAGCCTGACGAACATTATAGCGTTTAATTTGATCCTCGTAGCCACGTTTCGATATTTTAATTTCTATTGTAACGTCACGCGAATTTGCATATGTCAGTCCAAGAATGTTAAAAGATTTTGTCTCTTCGTAAGGTGTAGTTGTCAAATATGTTTCATTTGTATTTTTAACCTCTGACGGGACACTCGATATTACACGGTAAGAGATACGTGCGCCACGAGGGTCGCTGTCGAAATACCAACGTATGATTGAACGTTCCAATGCCGTTCCACCGGGATTATCGCGAGTAACCCTTTCATTAACTGCGCCTGCAACAATCGTCGGGTCTTTCTTAATTTCAACAGCTTCTTGTTCGGCAATTTTCTTTTTTTCTACAACCTCCTTGCTGTCATAATCTTTAAAATGGAGCCAACATTCTTTTACCGAGGGTTTCATTATTGCACCTGTGGCACAATCGACAAGAACACCCGGAACACCTCCAACTAAAATATTTGCCCAAGCAGCATTGTTGAATTTTTTCTTAATCTCGGTTTTTGCTATTCTATTATCATCAGAGACTGCAACAACCTCGGTACTTTTAAATCCACCTTTTACTTTTTCCGTATGAGGCAAATAAACCTCTTTTTCTTTACCATCGATAGAAAGAAGAACAGGGCCAACATCCGATCGCGTATTAAAAGTAACTTTTTTACTACCACCACCCAATATACTTGCGCAGGAAATAAACACAGGCACTATTGCAAGTGCCAAAAGAAAATGAAAAAGTTTTTTCATAATAATATTATTTTTAGTTAAACAATGATATTTCATCAACGCCTTGATGGCTCACGTTTAACCAAAAAAAACGCGGGCGTACTTATTCACAGAAGGTACGACCAAGCACCTATACGAACATAAGCACACCCGCGCTATACGCGCGGGCATTTATCGTGCTTATTGCATGTTCGTAGTAGTTTATTTGGTCGTTTTACTGTGAACGCAATAGCCTAAATGCCATCAAAAAAACGTTGCCTTAATTTGCAACTCTGCAAAGGTAATAAAAAATCAACACATAACATCTAAATATCATTAATAAAAATCAAATAATAAATTTACATATTATTATATACAACAATCCCTTGCAGAATATTTCCTGCAAGGGATTAAACTTTCACCAACTTTTTATAAGCCCAATATACTAATCTTTTATTAATGGCTCTCTATGAAAAACTCCATGATCGCCATCGACCTTCCATCGTCCATCGACAGAAACAAGTTTAACATCAATCTTCAACATATTACCCAAAGGTCCCCTGCCCTCTAACACCACCAATGCCTTGTCACCGTCGATTTTTTCGGATGCAACCTTATAATCGGGAACAAACCCCTCGGTGCGCTCTTTATAATCATCCGACGCAACCGCCATCATAAAATAGTCGCGGAATACATTAAAATCGAGCGAATCGACAAAATAGATATTCTCGGTAACAGCCTTAACATCGCCGGACGTCAATCCCTTAAACAAAGTAAGAGCAACGACCGAAGGCGCTTCGGAATTACCATCTGCACCATTATTCACATTACCACACGAAAAGAAAGAAAAAGCTAACGTCGCAACAAGAATAATATATTTTACACTTTTCATAATAACCATATTTTAAAAAAAACAACTGCGCGAAGATAGCACAAAAGACAGAGTATTACAAAATATTTTTATCAAGAAACAAAAGCGAAGAAAAATTAAAGTTCTTTTTATGGCAATTAAGTAAAAAACAAGTAACTTTGCAGAAATATAAAGAAACAAAGAGGGAGTCGTACGACATATCAGTTTTTCACCGTTTATGCCATCCAAAAAAGCTCTCTCGCAAAGAAATTAATATATATGGATGTTATAAGCAAACTTATTGCTCGCGCTTGCGAAGACAAACAGCGCATCGTTCTTCCCGAAGGTACCGAAGAACGCACACTAAAAGCGGCAGACAAAGCCATTGCCGACGGTATTGCAGAACTTATCATTTTGGGTAACAAGGCCGAGATTCTTGCACTCGCCGAAAAGTTCGGTCTTGCAAACATCAAGAATGCCAACATCATCGACCCCGATGACAACCCCGACTTTGAGAAGTACTCGAACCTGCTCTACGAGTTGAGAAAATCAAAAGGCCTTACACTCGAAGAGGCTCAGAAACTGACACGCAACCCCCTTTATCTTGGCTGCCTCATCATTAAGGCAGGCGACGCAGACGGACAGGTTGCCGGCGCACTTAACACAACAGGCAACGTGCTTCGTCCCGCATTGCAGATTATAAAGACAACCCCGGGCATCACATGCGTATCGGGTGCTATGTTGATGGTAACAAACACTCCCGAATATGGCGACAATGGCGTACTTTTCTTTGCCGACGTTGCTGTAACCCCCAACCCCGATGCCAACCAGCTGTCACAGATTGCAGTCTGCACAGCAGGCACAGCAAAGGCTATCGCAGGCTTCGACGAGCCTCGCGTGGCAATGCTCAGTTTCTCGTCAAAAGGCTCGGCTAAGCACGAACTTGTAGACAAGGTTGCCGAGGCTGCAAAATTGGCAAAAGAGCTTGACCCCACAATCTCTCTCGATGGCGAGCTTCAGGCAGACGCTGCACTTGTACCTTTCGTCGGAGCAAGCAAGGCCCCCGGCTCGGCAGTGGCAGGAAAGGCCAATGTACTTGTATTCCCCGACCTTCAGGCAGGAAACATCGGCTACAAATTGGTTGAACGCCTCGGCGGTGCAACAGCCATAGGCCCCATCCTTCAGGGTATTGCACGTCCCGTAAACGACCTTTCACGCGGATGCTCTATCGACGACGTTTACAAGATGATAGCAATAACAGCCAACCAAGCAATCGCTGCAAAAAACAAATAAAACAAAGATACATCCATGAAAATACTTGTATTAAACTGCGGAAGCTCGTCCATCAAATATCAACTTTTTGACATGGAGACAAAGAGCGTTCTTGCAAAAGGAGGAATTGAAAAGATTGGTCTCGAGGGCTCGTTCCTGAAGCTTACACAGCCCGACGGCGAGAAGGTTACACTCACAAAGGATATTCCCGAGCATACAACTGGCGTACGCTTCATCATCAGCGTGCTTACAGGCGAGGAGTATGGAGTGATAAAATCTATCAACGAGATTGACGCGGTGGGTCACCGCATGGTACACGGCGGCGAAAAGTTCAGCAGTTCTGTACTTCTTACCGACGAAGTGATGAAGGACTTTGAGGCATGCAGCGAGCTTGCACCCTTGCACAACCCTGCCAACATAAAAGGTGTGAACGCTGTTAAGGATATTGCACCCGACATGCCTCAGGTAGGTGTATTCGACACATCTTTCCACCAGACATTGCCCGACTATGCTTATATCTATGGCGTTCCCTACGAATTGTACGAGAAGTACGGTATCAGACGTTACGGATTCCACGGAACATCGCACCGTTACATTACAAAGCGTGTATGCGAGATTTTGGGCGTAAAACCCGAGGATAAGAAAATTATCACCTGCCACATTGGTAACGGTGGCTCTATCGCTGCTGTTAAGAACGGCAAGTGCGTGGATACAACAATGGGACTCACCCCGCTCGAAGGCCTTATGATGGGTACACGCAGCGGCGACATCGACCCGGGAGCAATTCCCTTCATCATGGAGAAATTGCAGCTTGACGGCAAAGGTCTTTCGGACCTCTTGAACAAAAAATCGGGTGTGCTGGGCGTCTCGGGCGTATCATCGGATATGCGCGAGGTTGAGGCTGCCGCAAAGGCCGGCAACAAACGTGCCGAACTTGCAAACACCATCTACTTCTACCGCATTAAGAAGTACATCGGTGCATATGCAGCTGCGATGGGCGGCGTAGATATAATCGTCTTTGCCGGTGGCGTTGGCGAGAACCAAGCACCCTGTCGCGAGGCGGCTCTCGAAGGCCTCGAATTTATCGGCGTCGAGCTTGACAAGGAACTTAACAAAAAATCACGTGGCGAAGAGGTTGTACTCTCTACCCCCGAGTCAAAAGTTAAGGTGGTGCTTGTTCCCACAGACGAGGAGCTGATGATTGCTTCGGATACATACGAAATTGTATCGGCAAAGTAATTTATTGCAATAATCGACAGACTAAGGAGTTCCATTCCTCTGAAATTTGAAAAAAATCTGAGAGAATGGGACTCTTGGTTATAGAAGCCATGAAGAAAATCCTATTTTTATTTACCTTTATAAGTGTGTCAGTAATTACTTTGCATGCACAAGTTCAAAATTTATTTGAGCGGGTAAATGGCACAATTGTTCCGAACAATGCTTTTATTATGCTTAATAATGAATGCTATATACCCGATAATATACAAATATATACATATAAGAACATTGATGTTTCTTATAATGACAAACAATATAAAATAGAAATTAAGGGAACGTCAAAAAGCAATTTCGGCAAATTTTTTGACTGTTTTTCTATACTAAATAGTTCAGGAGAGGATTTATTGACATATTGGGGATATGATGCATTATCAACGGTTGATTTTTTGACAAACAACCAAAGTGAAAATTACTTTATACAAGTTCCTTTAAATGAAGATAGTTTTGCCCTTATCTTTGCAGGTGCATTGTATGATTATTGTGACGAAGCAGGCGAAATTGCCATTATTGTAGTAAATAACAATTGTGCAACTTTGGTGTACAATGGACGTGCTTTTGCTTATAATTATAATCCATCCCCAGAGTTTTCAATTGAATTTGTAGATAATATTCGTTATGTTGACAGCATAAATGACTTGTTTGATAATATTGGGAATCCAACTACCACAACTTCTATGCTTTCTCAATATAATAAGTATAAAATATGGAGAGATGGTAGTATGTTGAAATATCAGGTTTGGAAATAATCTGTACTATCAATGATTTTGTGTTAAGAGAGAGTAGTAAAAATTTATTACAACAATAAACAAAAGGGGTGGCTTTTTATTAAAGCTACCCCTTTTGCATTATAATACATTTCTCTTTCTTTAGCAAACATTATCACCGTTTCATTTAGATTCCAATCTTTTCAGAAGTTTGGGACGGTCGGTACTCCAATAGTTAGCTTTTGATTCTTTGACCATACTATCCATTTGCTGCAGATTATTTTGGAGTAATTCATCGGTATCCATCCATTCTTTCATACACTCGTTTGTTTCGGCAAGGCTATATGTAAAAACATCATAATATATAGCAGGAATACCTGCCTTTTCCATTGAATCTCTTCCGGCAGATAACTTCAGACAATTATCCTCGACATAAAGATGTTCGTACATAAAGTCATTAATCTTTATGTACAGCGCAAGTTGCTCCTTATTCATCAATGTATCGGGAGTAGAATATATTGTTTGTTGCAACAATTTCTGATACTCATCATGCGAAATAAGTTTATTGGTAGTATTACCACACGCCGTAAATAATACTATAAAAAGAAAGAATAACAACTGTTTCATTATCCCATACAAATTTAAGAGCTATTTTCTTTTAATCAGTTTGTAAAGCACAAAGCAACATACACCCACAAAGAATAGCATCGGTAAAATTAATAATAATTCAGTAATTCCAAGACCTATAATTCAAATTTCATTAAGATTACAATATAATGACTTAAAAATCACGAGAATAACGATAAAGTCTTTTTTGGGTACCAAACATTTACCGTCTCTACAAAGGCAAAATTAATTAATGCAAACAATTTCTGCTGTTTTTATGGATAAACAATGCTTTAAGAATTTATTACTGCACAAGCCCGTAGAACAGCGCACCGAAAATTCCCGACGCGACAAGAATAAGTATGGGGCTGACCTTGCGGCGCATAGCTATAAAGGCGACGATGGTTATAAGCACACTGACGCAGAAGCGCAGGGGCTCGTCGGGAAGAGAGCCGTAATTTTCGGCACTCATAAGCAGCAGCGCAGCCGAGACTATAAGGCCGACGACTGCCGGACGCAACAGGCGAAAGACTGCATTTACACCCGCACTTTTGCTGTATTTCATCAGATAGCGGCTGATTATGAGCATTAATATTAGCGAGGGAAGCATCACAGCGAGAGAGGCTGTCACAGAGCCTAACACTGCAAGCGGCAGAGAGCCGTAAGCATTGTTCATGGCTGTGTAACCAACGTACGTTGCCGAGTTTATACCTATGGGGCCGGGAGTCATTTGACTGATTGCGACAATATCGGTAAACTCGGACATTGTGAGCCACGAGTAACGTGTCACAACCTCGCCCTGAATGACAGATAACATTCCATAGCCGCCACCGAAGCTGAAAAGGCCTATTTTGAAGAAGGTCACGAAAAGTTTAACAAGCAGCATCATACGCGTCCTTTTATTTTACCGTAAAGAAAGCCTGCGACACCCGCGCAGAGTATTATATATATGGGCGAGACGCCAAAAGCCACAATGAGCAGTGCCGCGAGGATAGGCACCCACACAGTGGTGCGGGTTATTCGTGCCGAGCGTGCCACAGAGAATACCGGGGCTGCTATAAGCGCAACCACCGCCGGACGCAACCCCCAAAAGATGTGCTCGACTACCTTATAGTGACGGAAGCTGTGAAAGAACAGAGCTATAAGAAGTATGCAGACAACCGAGGGTATCACACTGCCCAACGAGGCGGCAACAGCCCCGCGCACCCCCCGCAGCTTATAGCCTATGAATATTGCTATATTCACCGCAAAGACCCCGGGGGCCGATTGAGCGACAGCGAGAAGGTCGAGAAAATCGTCCTTTCCCACCCAATTGTTACGTTCTACAACGTCGCGCTCGATGAGAGGAATCATTGCGTAACCGCCACCGATAGTAAAAAGACCTATCTTGGAGAAGGTTGCAAATAGTTTAAAGAGAGAAGCATCTGTCATATTGTCTGCATATTGCTTAAAAGCACTCCCCCTCCGAAAAGCAGAGGGGGAGTGCTTTTAAAATATAGTTATTCAATTACTTTGTTTTTTCGGCTACCCAATTATATGCGTTGCGGAAAATTTCTATCCAGGGAGTAACATCGTCGGAGAGACGATCGGCAGGATAGTTGGCGCACTGCCAGGGGAATATTGCACGCTCGGGGTGAGGCATCATTGCTACGTGACGACCATCGGCGCTTGCAAGGGCTGCTACATTGTAGTCCGAGCCGTTGGGGTTGCCGGGGTAACCCTCGTAAGAGTAACGTGCAACAATGTTGTATTTCTCTTGCTCGTAGGGAAGTTCGAAGCGTCCCTCGCCGTGAGCCACCCAAACACCTACGCGGCTGTTCGAGAGTGAGCCGAAGAGCACCGAATTGTTCTCGGGAACATTAACGCCCACGAAGGTAGACTCGAACTTGTGAGAATTATTGTGACGCATATAGCCTTTCTTCTCAAATTCGGGGTTGATGAGGTTAAGCTCCATCATCAGCTGGCAACCGTTACAAATACCGAGCGAGAGGGTATCCTCGCGCGCGTAGAAACGGTCGAGGGCAGCCTTCGCCTTGGGATTGTAGAGGAATCCGCCTGCCCATCCTTTGGCCGAGCCAAGAACGTCCGAGTTTGAGAATCCTCCGCAGAATACGATGAAATTAACCTCGTCGAGTGTCTCGCGACCGCTGATAAGGTCGGTCATTGTAACGTCCTTAACGTCGAAGCCTGCAAGATACATTGCGTATGCCATTTCGCGCTCGCCGTTTGTTCCCTTCTCGCGGATGATTGCTGCACGAACGCCCGATTTTTCGCGGCGGTCGGCATCAATGCCATACTTAGTGTACATTCCTGTGAAGCCTGCGGGGAAGCGGAACTTCAAAGGCTGGTTCTTGTAGTTCTGCAATCTTTCGTCGGCACAGCCGTGGAAGCTCTGCTTGCGGTCCATAAGGTAAGAGCTGTCGAACCATACGTCGCGCATATAATCAATATCGAAGAGACGTGTGCGTTTGCCATGAGCAACAGCTATCTGACGTTTCTTCGAGGGTGTACCTATCTTCATGAAGCAAACGCCCGCCTCGTCGAAAATATCCTGCATCTTATCTTTGTCAGCATCGGCAACCTGAATAACAAGGCCGGGATTCTCGGCGAAGAGGAGCTTGACAATGTCAGTCTCGGCAATTCCGCTGAAATCTACCTCGATACCACCCTCTACGTTTGCGAAGCACATTTCGAGCAATGTGGTAATGAGACCTCCGGCCGAAATATCGTGACCGGCAAGGATTATGCCCTCTTTCACAAGCATCTGTATCGCGTTGAAAGCCGCAGCAAAATATTCGGGGTTCTGAACTGTGGGAACATCGTCGCCCACGCAGTTCATTGTCTGTGCAAAGGCCGAGCCACCCAAACGCAACGCATCGAAACTGAAGTCTACATGATAGAATGCGCTCTTGGCATTATTTACCATCACAGGAGAGACAACCTTGCGAATGTCGGAAACCTCGCCACCGGCCGAAACTATTACTGTTCCCGGGCTTATTACTTTTGTGCCGTCGGGATATTTCTGGGTCATCGAAAGTGAATCCTTACCTGTGGGGACGTTTATGTGAAGGTCGCAGCAGAAGTCCGAGAGTGCCTTAACGCCTTTGTAAAGACGTGCATCCTCGCCCTCTTGCGAACGACAGGGCCACATCCAGTTTGCACTGAGAGATACTGATTCAAGGCCATCGGCAAGCGGAGCAAGCACAATGTTTGTCAATGCCTCGGAAACTGCGAGCACCGAGCCCTTTGCAGGGTCGGCAAGACCCGCCTGAGGCGCGTGACCGATAGAGGTTGCAATTCCCTTTTTACCTTTAAAGTCGAGGGTAACAACGCCGCAATCGCTCAAGGGCAACTGAATTTCGCCCTGACACTGCTGACGTGCAATGCGTCCTGTCACCGAACGGTCCACTTTGTTTGTGAGCCAATCTTTACATGCTACCGCCTCGAGACGGAGTACATTTATAAGATAGTCGTTAATATCTTCGTCGTTATACTCAACATCTTTATAGTGACGCTCTTTTGTGCTGTCCACCATATAGGTCTTGGGCGAAGAGCCGAACATCTGGCTTACAGAGAGGTCGAAAGGACGTTTGCCGTCGGCCTGCTCGAAGGCGAAACGCGCGTCGCCTGTTGTCTCGCCGACAACATACATGGGAGCACGCTCGCGCTCGGCTACACGTTGCACATATTCTATTGCATCCTCTTTGATGAGCAGACCCATACGTTCCTGTGACTCGTTGGCAATAATCTCTTTTGCCGAGAGTGTCTTGTCACCGACGGGCAATTTGCTCATATCTATAAGGCCGCCACACTCCTCGACAAGCTCGGAGAGGCAGTTTACGTGTCCTGCCGAGCCATGGTCGTGAATAGAAACTACGGGGTTTGTATCGTCCTCGCAGAGTGCGCGAACAACATTGTAGGCACGCTTCTGCATTTCGGCATTGGCACGCTGAACGGCGTTAAGCTCGATGCCCGAAGAGTAGCGTCCTGTATCTACCGACGACACTGAGCCGCCACCGAGGCCGATGCGGTAGTTGTCGCCGCCCATCACTATCACCTTGTTTCCCTTCTCGGGAGCACCCTTCAGGCAGTCGCGACGTGTACCGTAGCCCACACCTCCGGCAAGCATGATAACCTTGTCGTAGCCATATGTCTCGTCGTTCTCTTGGTGCTCGAATGTAAGCACCGAACCGCAGATAAGGGGCTGACCGAATTTGTTTCCGAAGTCCGACGCACCGTTTGATGCCTTTATAAGTATCTGTTCGGGAGTCTGGTACAACCACTTGCGCACGGGAAGCATATCTTCCCACTTGCGGTCGTCGTAAGTGCGGGGGTAAGAGGTCATGTAAACGGCTGTTCCGGCAATGGGCCACGAGCCTTTACCTCCACCCATACGGTCGCGAATCTCACCACCGGTACCTGTACTTGCGCCGTTGAAGGGCTCGACGGTTGTGGGGAAGTTGTGCGTCTCGGCCTTGAGCGAGATTACTGTCTCAATATCTTTTATTACAAAATAGTCGGGGATTGAGTGGTCGGCGGGTGCAAACTGCTCTACAACGGGACCCTGTGCAAAGGCTACATTATCTTTGTAGGCCGAGATTATCTTGTTGGGGTTCTCTTGTGTGGTGCGCTTAATCATCTGGAAGAGCGAAGAGGGCATTTCCTCGCCGTCGATAATGAATGTTCCGCCGAAAATTTTGTGGCGGCAGTGCTCGGAGTTAATCTGCGCAAAGCCGAATACCTCGCTGTCGGTGAGTTTGCGTCCGAGCTCGCCCTCGACCTTATGAAGATACTCAATCTCCTCGGCCGAAAGTGCAAGACCCTCTTGCTCGTTGTAGCTCTCGAGGTCCTCGATAAACTCTATGGGTTTGGGAGCAATGTCCACTGTAAACACATTCTGGTCGAGGCCCTTATAAAGGCGTTGCAACATTGGGTCGTACTCGGCATTTTCGTCGGCAACGGCAAAATATTCCTCGATGCGCTGCACACCCTCGATTCCCATATTTTGGGTAATCTCAACGGCGTTGGTACTCCAAGGTGTAATCATTTCGCGACGGGGACCCACAAAGTATCCATCGACATTTTGAGCATCGACGGGAGTGGCACCGCTGTACAACCAACACAATTTTTCAATATCCTCTTTTGTCAAGAGATTTTCCGTAGCGGTAGCTATAATTCCACGCTCGGAAGTTGTGAAAAAGTAAACCATTTTTCGTTTATCTTAATTGTAAATATTCTTAATCATCGCAATTTGCGCTTTATTTTGCGAAGATAATCAGAAAAAATGGAATTACGTTAATCTTAAAGATACAAAATTACGCGACCGGGCAACAAGTTTCAAAATAGACAAAGATATTGTATAATAAATGTTAAAACAGGGAAGGGTGATTGTCACAAATTTAAACAGTTTGCGTCTAATATTTGGGTAAATTAAGTATTTTTGCCCAAACTATGAAACTACGCATCATAAATATATTTCTGCTGCTCTGTGCATTTTGTGGAATTCGCGCCCAATCGCCGTTGGACACGCTTGCCATGCGCGCTATAATGGTCAACCAATTGTTCCCACAAGAGCGTGTGTACCTGCACTTTGACAACACAGCCTATTATCTTGGCGAGACAATGTGGTTCAAGGCGTATGTTACAAGCGGCCTTGCCGACGAAGAAAAAGCCATAAGTAAAGTGCTGTATGTGGAGCTGTGCGCACCCGAGGGGTATGTAGTTGAGACAAAGAAATATAAGCTCGACGAGAATGGTCGTTGCGACGGAGAGTTTGAACTTAAGCCCTCGTTGCTGTCGGGATATTATGAAGTGCGCGCATACACCCGTTACATGCTCAATTGGGGCGACGAGGCGGTGTTCAGCCGCGTGTTTCCCGTATACGACAAAGTGAACGGCAACAATTATGATTTTAAGAATATGCTCGACCGCAAACGCAGCTTCATGTATCGCGGCGAGTGGATGACAAACGAACTGCCCGAGGCCGGCCTGAGATTCTACCCAGAGGGAGGGCATATTGTAGATGGCATTGAAACGACTGTCGCATACGAGCTTAAAGGATACGACGGAGCGCACGGAAACGACACAATAACCATCCTTGCCGATGGAGAAATTGTCACACGCTGCGTGCCTACCACATTGGGCATGGGACGGTTCAAGCTACTGCCCCGACGAGGAGTAAAATACCGCGCCGAGGTTACAATTTCTCGCCACAAGAATGGCAAGAAAAAGACTTTTAAGTTCGAGCTTCCGAAAATTGAAAAAGAGGGCGTTACACTATCGGCCCGAAAAGCCGACGGCAACATAAACATTGCAATAAAGAACAATATTCCCGCAACCGCCAACCTCGGATGCGTAATTGTGAACAACGGCTATATGCAGTTGTACGAGACCTTTACATCCGACGAAAAAGAGAAAAAGATACAAATGCCACTCGACAGACTCGCCGAGGGAGTGAACCGCGTGATTCTTTTCAGCGACAGTGTGCCGCTTGCCGAAAGACAATTTTTCGTCACTCACGACTCTATTGTCGCGGGCGATATTTCCACTGTAAGATTGACGGCAAAGATAAACGGCCGCAACCCTAAGGATGTTATTCTGCAACCGTACGAAAAAATAACCCTGACTGTGGAGCGCGAGGATGGAAAGCCCATTGCCCCGGACGCGGAATTCTCACTGTCGGTAAGTGACTTTTCAAACAGGCAGAAAATGTCGTACGAACATAATATATACACCCACACACTTTTAGGCTCGCAGTTGAAAGGCTACATTCCCGACGCCGAACGATATTTTGACCACGAGAATCCTGCACGCGAGGAAGAGCTTGACCTGCTGATGCTTACCCACGGTTGGACGTCGTACGACTGGAGCAAGCTGGCGCGCAGCCACATTGACGTGCGCCATCATGCAGAGGAGGGAATAGAGCTTAGCGGAGAGGTCTACACACGCGAGCCTAACAAAAAATGGGGACAGTTGGGCACGCATCTTCTCGCCCCGCTGAAATTCGGCACAATGAACTTCAAATTTATGTCCGACAGCATAAAATATAAATTCCACACTACACGCTACGGCCGATTCAGAGTAAGGACAGAGGATTTTTACGGCAACAGAATAGCCGAACTTTCGTCACGGTACATCCCTTTCAAGACTAAAAAAATGATAGGCATACGCTTTGTGCTCGACCGTTACTTCTCGCCTGCGTTCCGTTTCTTCGACTATTGGGAACGCACGCCGGGAGAGGCTTCAAGTTACACTGCCACAGGCGACACTGCCGTAATACAAAAAGACTCGCTAAGCTACCGGCTCGCCGAAATTGACATTGTCGATAATAAGAAAAAGGACAAAAGGAACCGCCCGCCACGCAGCGAAATAAAATTCAACTTTGTGGACGAATGGGAGTATGCACAAGATGTTACATACTTTAATCTGCAACGCGATTTTGACACGACAAAAATAAAAGTGCCCCTCGACCTTGCAAATGCCAACAATATAGAGAATGAGAAAAGCAAAAATGCAATAGAGGCCCACGAGAATAATGTAAAGCCTATTAAAGAATCGGGCGAGTCGAAAATATTTAACGCATTAGCCGATGGCGGTAGCAATATGGACATTGCATCAGAATACTTTTACAACATCACAAACAGCCTGACCTCGGCACAAATACTAAGAAGCGTCTTTTGGCGATACAATTTTAATTGGGCCTATTGGGTGCAGTCGATAGCTGTAAAAGGAGAGTACCGCAGCGACTCTGTTCCCGAGAATGACCTGCAATTTTTGAAACAGCGTCCCAAAAACGACATAAAATATATGATGAACTTCAAGGAGTTTACCATAAGAAGCGACGAGAAACTGCGCCAACAATTCACAAACGAAGCAAACAAATGGTTCAACAACAAAATGCCCCAAGGGTACGACTCGCTTATTACCGAAGGCTTCCTGTCGCGCCACTATATTCCCACACAAGACAACAAAATGATTGACGGATTCCCGGGAACACTCATTTTTCATCAAAGAATGAGGGGAACAAGTCTGGAATTTATAAACGATGAGAACGAACATTACAACGGCAATTTTACACGACAAAAGCCAATGGCAAAGTACGGAGCAAGAGGCAAATACAACCCCGAACACCCCAATTACGTTGCCTGTTTCATCCCTTACACCGAAAAAGATAAGGCAGAAATGGAAATTCCCGACTTTTCAAAAGCCGATAAGATACGCTACACAATGATGCGCGGTTACACCGAGAGCAAACAGTTCTATTCGCCCGACTACAGCCGCGACAAGCCCGACGAAAATAACAAAGATTTTCGACGCACACTTTTGTGGACACCGACAGCAAAGAGCGACACGTCGGGCAGCGTAACATTGTCGTTGTTCAACAACAGCGACACAAAATACCTGAGCATCGACATTCAGGGACGTGGGAAAAAAAGTATCTACGGCAACGCAGCAAACATAAACACACGCGAAAGGAAAGACAGCATAAGCGAGGCAACAACCTATATGGAAGTATGGAAAAAACTGTCAAAGACAGAGCTTCCGCCGACAATAATAACAAGATGCAACAACCTTACACGCGACGGAGTAATTTACTATGTAAACAGAGAGTATGAAAAGGCAATAAAAAATTTCCGCGAGGCTGCAAGATACGGATACGCACCCGCGCTTGCCAATTTCGGCAAATGCTACTACGATGGTAAGGGCGTGAACGAAAATAAGAGGCTGGGTATGCGCTACTTTGAAATGGCGGCCAATAAAGGCAACAGCCTTGCGATGCACCATCTGGGAGATATTTTTTACAAAGGGGAAATTGTGCCAAAGAACGACTCATTGGCACATGAATATTACAAAAAGGCTGCCGAAAATAATTTTGCAGGCTCGCAACGTATGATGGGAGAATTCCACGAGAAGGGAATATTTGTAGAAAAAGACCTCGAAAAGGCATTAAAATGGTACAACCTTGCGGCTTTACAAAATGACCCCGATGCACTATACAAAGTGGGCGCATACATTGTGAAACAAGATTCAATAAAAGGATTAAGCAAACGCCAACTGCGTAAGTCACAGGCTATAAGCTACATGCGCAAGGCGGCACGCGGCGGAAACATAGAAGCGCAGAGATTCATTGTAAAGTGTTTCGCCGAAGGTAAATACCTGAAAAAGAGCCGCAAGAAGAGCTTCGAGTGGATGAAGTCCATTGCCGAGCTTGGCAACGAAGAAGCACTGATGTTCGTAGCCTACTGCTACGAGAAAGGGCGCGGGACGGACGTGAACCATCCGTTGGCATACAAGCTGTACAAACAGCTTGCCGAGAAAGGCAACGAATTTGCAATAGCAAAAGTATATGAGTTTGAAATGTTGCGATTCTTCATGTACAACAGCCCCAAGCCTCCGGGAGTGAAATAATATTTTATAATTTGTATTGCGAATAAAAAAATAGCTCTATCTTCGCGTTTAGAATATAAATAATAGAAACAATATGGACGCAAATATACTTTTCGGATTCACAATTCCCTTTTTGGGTACACTGTTGGGAGCAGCAGCCGTCTTTCTGTTCCGCAGAAATATTTCGGACATCACCCAAAAGGCAATGTTGGGCTTTGCATCGGGAGTGATGGTGGCAGCCTCTTTCTGGTCGTTGCTGTTGCCCGCCATAAACTTGTCTGTAAAGAACAGTGAGTTTATGGAAATTCTGCCCATACTTATAGGATTCCTGTCGGGAATGGGCTTTTTGTTCATGCTGGATACTTTTATTCCTCACCAGCATATTGACAGTACGCAGAGCGAGGGCCCCGGCTCGTCGCTGTCACGCTCGACGAAACTGATGCTTGCCGTGACGCTGCACAATATTCCCGAAGGAATGGCGGTGGGAGTTGTCTTTGCCGGAATGCACTCGGGCGAAACTACTTTGACGCTTGCAGCGGCTTTTGCCCTTGCAATAGGAATGGCGGTGCAGAATGTTCCCGAGGGGGCGATAATTTCAATGCCCCTGCGTGCCGAGGGTGTGGGACGCGGAAAGACTTTCCTTTACGGCACACTGTCGGGCATTGTAGAGCCGATAGCCGCAACTGTAACATTGCTGTTTTTGGAATACACAGTGCCGGCAATGCCTTTTCTGCTCGCCTTTTCGGCAGGAGCAATGCTGTATGTGGTTGTCGAGGAGCTTATTCCTGCCTCGCAACAGGGGAAGCACAGTAACATTGGTACCATAGGCTTTGCGCTGGGCTTTGCGCTGATGATGGTGCTCGACGTAATATTGGGGTAATTTTTGACTCGGATGCACTAAAAAATTGAATTACTTTTATATATTTGCAACACGAATACTGCGAATATTGGTTATACTCACTTTGTAACCTGCAAGCAAGCTTGCGTTTCGTTCGTTTGTACTATCTTTGCAATCAAACAAAAAACACACAAATATGAAAAGAAAACTTATTTTATCTTTTGCACTCTCTTTTTTCGCGTTATTCAATCTAAACGCTCAACGCATTGACACAGTGAAAATACATAGCGATGCTATGGACCGTGACATATACAACGTCATTGTCACCCCCGAGCAATACAACGATGCGTATGCAATGCCCGTTGTTTATCTTCTTCACGGACACGGCGACGACCATACAAAATGGGTAAACTACACTCAGCCCAAACTTCCACAATTGGCCAATCAATATGGAATTATTCTCGTTTGTCCCAACGGAGAGCAATCGTGGTATTTCGACAGTTACAATAATCCCAAAAACCAATTTGAGACGTATGTAAGCAAGGAATTGGTCGAGTATGTGGACAAAAATTACAAAACAATTCGCAGCCCTCATGCAAGAGCAATCACAGGATTCAGCATGGGAGGACACGGCGCACTGTGGTTGGCGTTCCGCCATCAGGATGTTTTTGGCGCATGCGGCAGCTTAAGCGGCGGAGTAGACTTCAGAGCATTCCCCAATAATTGGCACATAAAGGACCATTTGGGCGAGCAGAAGGATAATAAAGAACGCTGGAACAATAGCACAGCCTTAAGCCAGATTGACAAGATTAAGCCTGGATTATCAATTGCCATCGATTGTGGCACGGATGATTTCTTCTACGCTTGCAATGTAGCTTTGCACGAAGCACTGTTGGAGAAAAAAATTCCTCACGACTATACAATCCGCCCCGGAGGACACAATCACGCCTATTGGGGAAACGCCATCCTTTATCAATTAATTTTCTTCACAGAGCACTTTAAACGCAACATAAGCCGCAGATAATAAAATCCACTCGTTTCATTAAAAATCATAGGGTCCATTCTCAAAGTTGTGAGAATGGACCCTATGATTTTTACAGTGCATTCTTTGTTGGCTACCGGAATTAGTTATTGAAAGACAAAATATTACAATCCTCCACCCTACCGTATCGGACTACGATTTTATTTTGCGACTTTCCTTATCACGAGCCGACGTAACAATTTATATTTTTTTATACTATTTTTTAAAAGAAAATTCAATACAATTTTATTAACTTTGCTGTGGCGAACAATTTTACAGTCTACACGCCCGACCTTACCGCGAAAAACGATGCGGCCGCCCGTGCCGGCAAGATTCTTTGCCACGAAAAGCAATCCTACACAAGTGCGGGAAAATAAATATTTTACTTAAAGGTTGAAGCGTATATGAGCTATTACGTACTTCTATTTACAATGATTGTAGCATCGTTCCTTTTCGTTGGAGTAACGATGATTGTTGCGCGACTAATATCGCCACGCTCTTTCAACAGACACAAGAGCGAAGCATACGAATGTGGAATTCCCACACAGGGAAACACATGGGTGCAATTTAAGGTTGGCTACTATCTTTTTGCCATCCTTTTTCTAATGTTCGACATTGAGACAGTATTTCTATTCCCCTGGGCCTCCATTGTTCAGGAAATGGGGATGAATGCCCTATTCGGAATATCATTTTTCCTTTTTATATTAATATTGGGACTGGCCTACGCATGGCGCAAAAAAGCACTTGAATGGAAATGAAAAAACCTGCAATAAAATCTATTCCCTACGAAGAGTTTAAAGACAACGAGACGCTTGAGGCGCTTATAAAAGAGGTGAACAAAGAGCGCACGAATGTTGTTGTCGGCACCCTCGACGACCTTATAAATTGGGGACGCAGCAACAGTCTGTGGTCGCTGACCTTTGCAACAAGCTGCTGCGGCATTGAATTTATGTCGGTGGGAGCCGCCCGCTACGACTTTGCCCGCTTCGGATTCGAGGTTACACGAAATTCGCCCCGTCAGGCTGACCTTATAATGGTAGCAGGAACAATTACACATAAAATGGCGCCGGTGCTTAAACGTCTGTACGACCAGATGGCCGACCCCAAATATGTTGTTGCAGTCGGAGGATGCGCCATAAGCGGCGGTCCCTTCAAAAGTTCGTACCACGTGCTTAACGGAGTGGACAAAATAATTCCGGTGGATGTATATATTCCCGGTTGTCCCCCGCGCCCCGAGGCTATACTGTACGGAATGATGCAGTTGCAGCGCAAAGTAAAAGTTGAAAAATTCTTCGGTGGAGTGAACCGCAAACAGAAAAAAGAGGAACAGCCGGACACTCCCATAATCGTAACCAACTTCCCACAAGAGACTACCGACAAAAAAGAGAAAGAGCAATGAATATAACCTTTATACAACCGAATGACTTTCGCAAGCAAATGGAACAACTGCGCCGCGAAAAAGGAATGGACTTCTTGCGCGATATTGTGGGCATGGATTGGGGCGAAGAGGGCATAGGAGCAATCTACATGCTCGAGAATAGTGAAACAAAAGAGAATATACAGGTTGCCACACGCACAACAAACAGAGAGGTTCCGGTAATTCCCACCGTTAGCGACATTTGGAAAATTGCCGACATATACGAGCGTGAGGTTTTTGACTTTTTCGGCATAATATTCGATGGGCATCCTAACCTGCGTCGTCTGTACTTGCGCAACGATTGGGTGGGCTACCCGCTGAGAAAAGATTACGACGAGAGTGAGCAGTTGAACCCCATAAGAATGTTCAGCGAGAGCCTCGAAAATGATGTTACCCACACATTGCTGCCCGACGGCACCATTAAGCGCAACCCCGACACTCTTTTTGAAAAAAACGAATATGTAATAAACATAGGGCCGCAACACCCGGCCACACACGGAGTACTGCGTTTCCGTCTGTCGCTCGAGGGCGAGGTTATACGAAAGACCGACGTACACTGCGGCTACATACACCGAGGAGTGGAAAAGATGAGCGAAAAGCTCACCTACCCGCAAATATTGGCCCTTACCGACCGTCTGGATTATCTTAGTGCCCACCAGAATCGCCACGCGCTGTGTATGTGCATAGAAAAGGCTATGGGCGTTGAGGTTACCGAGCGCACACAATATATACGCACGATTATGGACGAGCTTCAGCGTATAGACTCGCACCTGCTCTTTATTTCGTGCGCAGCAATGGACCTTGGAGCACTAACGACGTTCATCTACGGATTCCGCGACCGCGAGAAGATTCTCGATATTTTCGAGGAGGTTACCGGTGGCCGTCTGATACAGAATTACAACGTCATTGGCGGAGTGCAGGCAGATATTACTGCTAACTTTGCCACAAAAGTAAAAGAGTTCTGCAAATATCTTCCAAGCAAGATAAAAGAATACAACGACGTATTTACCAACAATATAATCACGCGTAAAAGAATGTTCGACGTTGGTATTCTCAGCCGCGAGGATGCAATTTCCTATGGATGCACCGGCGGCACGGGACGCGCCTCGGGGTGGGCATGCGACGTACGCAAACGCCACCCTTATGCACTGTACGACAAAGTGGACTTTAAAGAGATTATATACACGAAAGGCGACAGTTTCGAGCGTTTCCTTGTGCGAATAGACGAAATTAAAGAGTCGCTGCACATAATAGAACAACTGATAGACAATATACCCGAGGGTGATTATAAGGTAAAGACAAAGCCCATAATACGCTTGCCCGAAGGAAGTTATCACGCTGCTGTCGAAGGTTCGCGCGGAGAATTTGGAGTATTCATCGAGAGTCGCGGCGAAAAATCGCCCTACCGCATAAAGTTCCGCCCTATGGGACTGCCACTCGTCGCCAGCATAGGCACTATGCTCAAAGGATGCAAAATTGCCGACCTTATGACCATAGGCGCAACACTCGACTATGTTATTCCCGATATTGACAGATAATAATAAAGACTATGTACGATTTTAGCATAATAACAACAGCCATTGACCAATTTCTTCGTTCGCTGATGCCTGCGGGGTTGGTAACATTCTTGGAGTGCGTGCTTATAGCCGTATGCGTACTTGTCGCCTACATAATGCTTGCCATAGTGATGATATTCATGGAGCGCAAAGTGTGTGCCGCTTTTCAGTGTCGTCTGGGGCCCATGCGCGTGGGATTCTGGGGACTGCTGCAAGTATTTTCGGACGTATTCAAAATGATTATCAAGGAGATAATAGACTTTAAACGTACAGATAACCTGCTTTACAATCTTGCGCCTTTTCTTGTGGTGCTAAGCTCGGTGCTTACGTTCAGTTGCCTGCCTTTTGCCAACAATTTGGAGGTGCTCGATTTTAATGTGGGCCTCTTCTTTATAATGGCAACCTCGTCGTTCGGAGTATTGGGAATAATGCTCGCCGGATGGAGCAGCAATAACAAATTCTCGATGATAGGAGCCATGCGCAGCGGTGCGCAGATGGTAAGCTACGAGCTTTCCATAGGCCTGAGCATGCTGACGCTCGTTGCCTTGAGCGGCACACTGCAACTGAGCGAGATTGTCGAGCGTCAGGCTGACCTGTGGTTCATTTTCAAAGGGCACATTCCCGCAGCGATAGCATTTATAATATATCTGATAGCAGGAAACGCCGAGACGAATCGCGGGCCCTTTGACCTTCCCGAGGCCGAGTCGGAGCTTACGGCAGGTTACCACACAGAATACTCGGGCATGGGATTCGGATTCTTCTACGTTGCCGAATTTATGAACCTGTTCATCGTCTCGGGCATTGCCGCGACAATCTTTCTGGGTGGCTGGATGCCACTGCACATACCCGGGCTCGATGCGTTCAACGCAACGATGGACTATATTCCCGGCATTGTGTGGTTCTTGGGAAAAACATTCTTCGTAATATGGTTGCTAATGTGGGCAAGGTGGACTTTTCCGCGTCTGCGCATCGACCAGGTTATTACCCTCGAATGGAAATATCTTATGCCCATAGGCCTTGTGAACCTACTGATAATGACCCTGTGCGTAGTAATGGGGTGGACTTTTTAAAAGAGAAAAATGAGAAAAAAGCAATATTCATACTGGAGCACATTCTGCTTTGCGATAAAGTCCATATTTACGGGACTGAAAGTAACTTTGACGGAATTTTTCACGCCGAAAGTTACCGAACAATACCCCGAGAATAGAAAGACGCTGAAAATATCGGAGCGTCACCGTGCGCGTCTGTTTATGCCTCACGACGAAAATGGCAACAACAAGTGCATAGCCTGCGGATTGTGCCAGACAGCGTGTCCCAACGGCAGCATTAACATTACTACAAAAACTCTTACCGACGAAGCGACGGGCAAAAGCAAAAAGGTGCTTGTCAGCTACGAGTATGACCTTGGCTGCTGTATGTTCTGTCAGTTGTGCGTAAATGCCTGTCCCAAAAATGCGATAGAATTCTGCAACGACTTTGAGAATGCAGTATACGACAGAAAAAAATTAGTCCAAAAGCTAAACAAATAAACATACGAGAATATGGAACTTAACACACATACAATCATATTCATGGGGCTATCGTTGCTGATGGTGACTGCAGCCTTACTCGCCGTTACCACCCGTAACATCATGCGGGCGACAACCTATCTGCTATTCGTGCTGTTCGGTACTGCAGGACTCTATTTTATACTGCACTACACGTTTCTTGGAGCTGTACAGGTTACTGTTTACGCCGGAGGCATCATTGTGCTTTTTGTGTTTGCAGCCTTGCTCATCGGTAGGGGTGCACGCGACCTTACGCACACCTCTTTACTGCGTTACACCGCCGGCTTTACTGCCTCGGTTACAGGAATTGCACTTACAATATACCTTATATTCACACATCAATTTCCCGAGACTAAGCCTCTTGTTTCGGCTGTCCCCATAAAACTTATAGGACACACGATGATGGGTGTAGAAAAATATAACTTCGTACTTCCATTCGAGGTTGTCAGCGTATTGCTGCTTGCCTGCATGGTGGGAGCATTGTTAATTGCCCGTAAAAGATAAGAAATATGATACCTGCAGAATATTACCTTATACTTGCCGCACTGATGTTCTTCATCGGAATATTCGGTTTTTTCACACGTCGCAACCTGTTGGGTGTGCTTATTAGCACCGAGCTTGTCCTTAACGCTGTGGATATAAACTTTGCTGTATTCAACGCATATTACTACCCCGAGCATTTAGAGGGATTTTTCTTTACGATGTTCGCCATTGGAATTGCTGCATCAGAAACTGCCGTCGCTATTGCTATAATACTTAACGTGTATCGCAACATGCGCACAATAAGACTGAAAAGCCTGAAGAAACTTAAATTTTAGCAACAGATGGAACATACGATATTTATAATGGCGTTGCCGCTACTGAGTTTTTTGATACTCGCACTTGCGGGCATGAAACTATCGCACAAGGTTGCAGGATGGATAGGCACGCTGTCGCTTGCGACGGTAACTGTACTATCCTACTCTACTGCTATACTATATTTTGGTGCAGGGCGAGGCGCTGACGGGCTCTTCCCCACTCTCACTCCCTACAATTTCACATGGTTGCCGCTGACAGAGAGCCTGCAGATAGACATGGGAATAATGCTCGACCCTATTTCGGTGATGATGCTCATAGTGATAAGCACTGTAAGCCTGATGGTACACATTTATTCTTTCGGCTACATGAAAGGCGAGAAAGGCTTTCAACGTTACTATGCTTTTCTGTCGCTCTTCACATTCTCGATGCTGGGGCTTGTGGTTGCCACGAATATATTCCAGATGTATATATTCTGGGAACTTGTGGGCGTGTCGTCCTATCTGCTCATAGGATTCTACTACACGAAAAAGGCGGCAATAGCAGCGTCGAAAAAAGCGTTTATCGTCACACGATTCGCCGACCTATTCTTTCTTGTGGGAATACTCTTCTACGGCTATTATGCAGGGACATTCTCCTTTACACCCGAAGCGAACATTCTTTTCTCGGCGGGGATAGTAATTCCTGTGGCATTAGGGCTTATGTTCATCGGCGGAGCAGGAAAAAGTGCAATGTTCCCGCTGCATATATGGTTACCCGACGCAATGGAAGGCCCTACCCCCGTCTCGGCACTCATACACGCTGCAACAATGGTGGTGGCGGGTGTCTATCTGGTGGCACGTATGTTTCCAATATTCATTGACTTTGCCCCCGAAGTTCTGCACATTATAGCATATATAGGAGCCTTTACAGCCCTTTACGCAGCAGTAGTTGCTTGTGTGCAGACAGATATTAAGCGTGTGCTTGCCTTCTCTACAATATCGCAAATAGCATTTATGATGGTGGCATTGGGTGTCTGCACTTCGGACGACCCGCATACAGGAGGATTGGGCTATATGGCCTCAATGTTTCATCTTTTCACCCACGCAATGTTCAAGGGACTGCTGTTCCTGGGCGCGGGAGCAATAATACACGCCGTACATAGCAACGATATCAGTTTCATGGGCGGACTGAGAAAATATATGCCCGTTACGCATATAACCTTCCTCGTAGCCTGTCTCGCCATTGCCGGCATTCCCCCGTTCAGCGGATTCTTCAGCAAGGACGAGATTCTTACTGCCTGCTACAACTATTCGTTGATGATGGGAGTGTTTATGAGTTTCGTTGCAGCCCTTACCGCCTTCTATATGTTCCGACTATATTATCTTATATTCTGGAGAAGAGGTTACTACGAGACACAGCCGGCAATGTTCAAGAAAGGAGAGATTGAGGAGAAGCCCCACACTCCGCACGAAGCATCGCTAACAATGACCGTCCCGCTGATAATACTCGCAGCCATAAGCTGCGTGGCGGGCTTTATACCCTTCGGAAAATTCATCAGCAGCAACGGTGAGGCATACACCATACATCTGAGCATTGCGGTTGCCGTGTCGAGTATATTGCTTGCAACAGTAGCCATTGTCATTGCCACAACAATGTATATGAAAGACCAGAATAAAGTGGCACTGATACTAAAAGCCCGAAGCAAAAAGTTCCTTACAGCCGCTTACCACCGTTTCTATATGGACGAGTTGTGGCTGTTCGTGACAAAAAAGATAATCTTCCGCGGAATAAGCCGGCCGATAGCATGGTTCGACAAAAAAATCATCGACGGCTTTATGGACATTCTTGCTACAACCACACAGCTATTCTCGCGGCAGATAAAAAGATTCCAGAGTGGAAACATACAATCCTACTGTATATGGTTCCTGCTGGGAGTGATGATGCTCGCACTGACACTGATATTCCTTATATAACCACAAGCATATTGTAAAAAGATGAATATACTTAACCTTTTTGTCATAATCCCCATGATAATGCTTCTGGCATTATGGGCGAGTCGCAATCTGCGTCAGACGCGCAGTGTGATGGTTGTCGGCTCCACTATGCTACTGTTGCTCGCCGCGTACCTGACGGTGGACTTTATTGCGCAACGTAACGCCGGAGCAGACGCGGAATTTCTTTACACTGCATCGTGGCAGTGGTACGCACCGCTTAATATCTGCTATTCGATAGGAGTGGATGGAATATCGGTGGCTATGATTCTGCTATCGGCTATAATAGTATTTACCGGCACTTTCGCCTCGTGGAAATTACAACCGCTGACAAAGGAGTTTTTCCTGTGGTACGTACTACTATCATTGGGAGTATTCGGATTTTTTATCTCCACAGACATGTTTACAATGTTCATGTTCTACGAGACTGCACTTATTCCCATGTACCTGCTCATAGGCGTATGGGGCAGCGGCCGCAAAGAGTACTCGGCGATGAAACTTACGCTGATGCTCATGGGAGGCTCGGCCTTTCTGCTGATGGGAATATTAGGCATATACTTTGGCAGCGGGGCAACAACAATGAATATCCTCGAAATTGCCGCCCTCGCCAACATTCCCGCGAACATACAATATATCTTCTTCCCGATAATATTTTTGGGATTCGGAGTATTGGGAGCGTTATTTCCCTTTCACACATGGAGCCCCGACGGCCACGCAAGCGCGCCAACGTCAGTGTCGATGCTTCATGCGGGAGTGCTGATGAAATTGGGCGGTTACGGTTGTTTCAGAATAGCAATGTACCTGTTGCCACAGGCAGCCAACGACCTTGCATGGATATTTATCATACTGACAACCATCAGCGTGGTGTACGGCGCACTGAGCGCAATAAGCCAGACTGACCTTAAATACATAAACGCATACTCCTCTGTGTCGCACTGTGGATTAGTGCTATTCGCGCTACTGATGATGACACGCACCTCGTGCACAGGTGCCATTTTGCAAATGCTGTCGCATGGATTGATGACCGCACTGTTCTTTGCCCTCATAGGCATGATATACGGTCGCACACACACGCGCGACATACGCGAACTTAGCGGACTGATGAAAGTGATGCCTTTCCTGTCGGTGGGCTACATAATTGCCGGCCTTGCCAATCTGGGACTGCCGGGCTTCAGCGGCTTTGTGGCAGAAATGACAATCTTCGTCGGCTCATTTGAACAGCCCGATATTTTTCACCGTACAGTTACGATAATTGCCTGCACAAGCATCGTAATAACCGCCGTATACATTCTGCGTGTGGTGGGAAAAATACTATACGGAAAAGTAAAGAACGAACACCATCTTACGCTTGACGACGCAACGTGGGACGAACGTTTCACAGTCATCTGCCTGATTATTTGCGTTGCAGGGCTGGGCATTGCCCCAATGTGGGTAAGTTCGCTCATAGAGGGCGGAGTCGGCAACATTTTCAACATTTTACACCCATAAATACGGAAAGGCCATGAACTATATACAATTCCTTCAAATGCGTCCCGAAATAAGCCTTTTGGCCATCTTTGTCGCAACATTCATCTACGACCTTGCTGCACGCGGAAAATGGAGACACTATTTTCACCCTATTGTGTGCCTTTTGATTATGATACACACAGCCGTGTGTCTGGGCGAGAGCTACAGCGAGTGTGAGCTTTTCGGCAGCATGTATTATACTAATCCCATGATAGGCATTGTAAAAACAATACTTTCGGGAGGCACATTGCTGCTTGTAATGCAAGCAAACAAATGGTTGCGCAGCGCAAATACCACCCACAAGCAAGGTGAATTCTACACACTGCTGCTGAGCACCCTCTTCGGAATGTACATAATGATTAGCGCACGTCATTTTCTGCTGTTCTTCATAGGACTGGAGCTTGCCTCGTTGCCGCTTGCCTGCCTTGTGGCATTCGACAAATATCGCCACCACTCGGCCGAGGCGGGGGTAAAATACATATTAAGTTCGATGTTCTCTTCGGCGGTGATGATATACGGAATTTCGTTCCTCTACGGCACTACCGGCACCCTATATTTTGCGGACATGGTGGCGAACATCAACGGAAGCCCCTTGCAGATATTCGCCCTTGTGCTGTTCTTCGCAGGTATGGGATTCAAAATATCTCTTGTGCCGTTCCACCTGTGGACAGCCGACACCTATCAAGGTGCGCCCACAGTAGTATCATCCTATCTGTCGGTAATTTCCAAAGGTGCAGCTGCCTTCACTCTTATGGTCATACTGATGAAAGTGTTTGCCCCCATGATGAAACATTGGCAGATTATAACCTACATTCTTACTGTTGCCAGCATCACCGTTGCCAACCTTTTTGCCATCAGGCAAAGTGACCTTAAAAGATTCATGGCATTCAGCAGTATTTCGCAAGCAGGCTACATAATGCTTGCGGTAATTGGCGGCACAAAGGATGGAATGAGCGCACTTGTATTCTACGTGCTTGTATATATATTTGCCAACCTTGCGGTGTTTGGCGTTATTGAGACTCTTGAACACCACACACGCTCGAGCGTGTCGCGCGACGACTGTAACGGACTTTATAAGACTAATCCCCGCCTGACACTGCTTATGACTCTTGCCCTCTTTTCACTTGCAGGAATTCCACCCTTTGCAGGATTCTTCAGTAAGTTCTTTGTATTTATGAGCGCATTTAAAGCCGGTTTTTGGGTGCTTGTATTTATCGCTCTTATAAACACTGTCGTGTCGCTATATTATTATCTGCTTATTGTAAAAGCTATGTATATTACCCCCAACGACGAGCCTATCGAACACTTCAACAGCAGCAAATATTCGCGCGTAAGCCTTGTTATTTGCCTTGCAGGAATATTGCTTTTGGGAATATGCAGTTTCATTTTCGAGGAGATTGACCGCTTGTCGTTTGGAATGTAAATAGCAGCCGAATGAAATAAAGCCGCGTCTCCGATTATAGTAATTGAGGGGAATATTACCATAAAATAAGCTGGAGAAATAATCTCCAGCTTATAGGCGGTGCAGTTTAATCTCTCGCGCCTTTTAAACACTCACGCCAAATATTTGTTTGCGCAAGTATAAGCACTATTCTCAAAAAAAACATTTTCTGAAAATCCGACACCAACCAACAAAAAGTGCATCAAGATTCACATCTTGATGCACTTTCTCTATCATTTACATTTCCCTTTTGCGGGATATTCGTATTTTGGCTTATTCAGCAGCTGCCTCTTCGGCGGGTGCTTCAGTTGCAACGGGAGCAGCAGCCTTCTTGCCTGAACGACGTGTACGTGCCTTCTTAGCAGTGGGCTTAGCCATATTCTCGTTGAAATCAACCAACTCGATGAAACACATCTCAGCAGCGTCACCAAGACGAGTACCCAACTTAATGATACGTGTGTAACCACCGGGACGCTCGGCAACCTTTACAGAAATATTCTTGAAAAGCTCGATAATAGCCTCTTTGTTCTGCAAGTAGCTGAAAACTACGCGACGAGAATTGGTTGTGTCTTCTTTAGACTTTGTGATCAAAGGCTCAACAAACTTCTTAAGCTCCTTTGCCTTTGCAAGAGTCGTAGTGATTCTTTTGTGCATGATCAACGAAATTGCCATATTTGACAACATGGCCTTACGGTGAGATGCAGTACGACCCAAATGGTTAAAAGATTTTTTATGTCTCATAATTATTCTTTATCTAATTTATATTTTGAAATATCTGTTCCAAACGAAAGATTCAGACTCTCGAGCAAATCATCAAGCTCAGTGAGCGATTTCTTACCGAAATTACGGAACTTAAGAAGGTCTGTTTTATTGTACTGTACCAACTGACCGAGTGTTTCAACGTCAGCAGCCTTCAGACAGTTAAGAGCGCGAACCGAGAGGTTAAGATCAACCAATTTGCTCTTGAGCAACTGGCGCATGTGCAATACCTCTTCGTCAAACTCTTCGTTACCGTCAATGTCACTTGTCTCAATGGTTATCTTCTCATCAGAGAAAAGCATAAAGTGGTAAATCAATATTTTTGCAGCCTCTTTAAGAGCCTCCTTCGGGTGTATGGAACCATCTGATGTAATCTCAAGTACCAAACGGTCGTAGTCAGTCTTCTGCTCAACGCGGAAAGGCTCAACCTGATACATGACATTACGAATAGGAGTGTAGATAGAGTCGATTGGAATCATTGTAGGGTCGGTGCAGTACTCTCTGTTCTCGTCAGCGGGCACATATCCACGACCTTTATTAATGCTGATTTCAATCTGCATTTTAGCCGATGAATCGAGATGGCAAATGACTAACTCCGGGTTTAACACTTCAAATCCGGTTAAATACTTACTGATGTCTCCAGCCTTAAATTCTTCTGTATTTTCAACGTTGATTGAGACTTTCTCTGTTTCGAACTCCTCAACAACTCTTTTGAATCTAACCTTCTTCAGATTCAATATAATGTTGGTAACATCCTCTTTTACACCGGGAACGGTTGCAAACTCGTGCTCTACCCCGGCAATGCGGATGTAGTTGATTGCAAAACCTTCGAGTGAAGAAAGGAGGATACGGCGCAGGGCATTACCGACTGTTGTGCCGAAGCCCGGCTCCAAAGGACGAAACTCGAACTTTCCGAAGAAGTCGTTCGCCTCCAACATTATTACCTTATCAGGTTTTTGAAATGTTAATATCGCCATTATTAATTATTATTTGCTATACAACTCAACGATTAATTGCTCCTTGATGTTCTCGGGAATCTCTGCACGCTCGGGAACGTTAAGATACTTACCTTCCATTGCAGACTCATTCCACTCCAACCAAGAGTATTTGCTGTGGTTTACACCGGCCAATGAGTTCTGGATAACTTCGAGAGATTTTGAACGCTCACGAACACCAACAACCTGACCGGGCTTAACATGACACGAAGGAATGTTATTTACCTTACCATCGAGAACAATGTGACGGTGGCTAACCAACTGACGAGCAGCAGCACGTGTGGGAGCAATACCGAGACGATAAACAATATTGTCAAGACGTGACTCCAAGTTCTGCAAAAGAACCTCACCGGTGATACCGGGAGCTGAATCAGCCTTCTTAAATGTGTTACGGAACTGTTTCTCGAGTACACCGTATGTATACTTTGCCTTCTGTTTCTCGGCCAACATTATTCCGTACTCCGAAGTTTTGCGACGACGGTTGTTACCGTGCATACCGGGAGCATAATTTTTCTTTGAAAGCACCTTGTCGGGGCCGAAGATGGGCTCGCCGAAACGACGTGCAATCTTACTTTTAGGTCCTATATATCTAGCCATTTCTAAATTCTTATATTAAAACATTATACTCTTCTTCTCTTCGGAGGACGGCAACCATTGTGAGGTATTGGTGTTACGTCAACGATTTCTGTTACCTCGATACCTGCGCCATGCACAGTACGGATTGCAGATTCACGACCGTTACCGGGTCCTTTAACATAAGCCTTCACTTTGCGCAAGCCAAGATCGAATGCGATCTTTGAGCAAGCCTCAGCAGCCATCTGAGCAGCATAAGGAGTGTTCTTTTTAGAACCTCTGAAGCCCATCTTACCGGCAGAAGACCATGAGATTACCTGTCCCTCGTCATTGGTAAGGCTAACAATAATGTTGTTGAATGACGAGTGAACGTGAAGCTGACCGTTGGCACTAACCTTCACATTTCTCTTTTTTGTTGCAACTGTTTTCTTTGCCATATTACTTACTTATTTATTTCGTAGCTTTTTTCTTGTTAGCAACCGTTTTCTTACGTCCCTTACGTGTACGTGCATTGTTCTTAGTGCTCTGACCGCGAACGGGCAAACCGATACGATGACGAATTCCACGATAGCAACCAATATCCATCAGACGTTTGATATTCAATTGAATCTCTGAACGGAGGTCACCCTCTACTTTGTACTCGGCACCAATGACTTCACGAACTTTTGCAGCCATGTCGTCTGTCCAATCCTGAACTTTGATGTCCTTGTCTACTCCCGCTTTTGCGAGGATTTTGGTAGCACTGCTGCGTCCGATACCGAAAATGTATGTCAACGCAATCTCACCTCTTTTGTTCTGAGGAATGTCTACACCTACTATTCTTATAGCCATATACGAATATATATTATTTAATTATCACAATAAATTAACCCTGACGCAACTTGAACTTGGGGTTCTTTTTATTAATCAAATACAAACGTCCGTTACGACGAACGATTTTGCAATCAGGGGTGCGTTTCTTGATAGATGCTTTTACTTTCATAATATTTATTTTTTATTTATATCGGAATACGATTCTGCCTTTGGTCAAATCATAAGGAGACATTTCAATGCGCACCTTGTCGCCGGGGAGAATTTTTATATAGTGCATTCTCATTTTTCCCGAAATGTGAGCAATTACCTCGTGTCCGTTCTGCAATTCTACGCGGAACATGGCATTCGATAATGCCTCTACGATTGTACCATCTTGTTCAATAGCATTCTGTTTAGCCATACTAATAACCTTTACTTCTTAAAACTTCTTCTACAAACTCGAATGAGGATAAAATATCCGCCCCGTGACGACCCACTGCAACTGTGTGCTCAAAATGGGCCGCGTTTCTACGGTCGCGAGTCTTTACTGTCCATCCGTCACGTTCCATAAATATCTGGCGTTTACCCAAGGTAATCATCGGCTCAATGGCAAGACACATGCCTTCGCGCAACTGTAACCCGTTACCTTTTCGACCATAATTGGGAACTTCGGGAGCTTCGTGCATGTCACGACCGATGCCGTGACCTACAAACTCGCGTACAACACCAAATCCGTTTGACTCGCAATGTGTCTGAATGGCACTGCCGATGTCTCCCAAACGTTTACCGTGAACGGCCTGTTCAATACCTAAATAGAGCGACTCTTTTGTTACCTGCAACAACTTTTTTGTCTCCTCGTCTACCTCACCCACACAGAATGTGTAGCACGAGTCACCGCAAAAGCCATTCAATGAAGTTCCACAATCAACCGATATTATATCTCCCTCTTTCAAGGGAACATCATTGGGGATTCCGTGTACAACAACCTCATTTACCGAAGCACATATTGAACCCGGAAATGGCGTTCCGTCGTAATTAGGATAACCCTTGAACGTTGGAATTGCGCCATTATCGCGTATAAATTCCTCGGCAACTTTATCAAGTTGGCGGGTTGTAACACCCGGCTCTATTATTTTAGCTACTTCGGCAAGCGCCTTGCCTACAAGCAGATTGCTCTGCCGAAGTAGTTCTATCTCATCTGCTGTCTTAAGAAATATCATTCTTAATTTAGATTAACCCATACGACCTTTTATATGACCTGATTTTAACAAGCCATCGTAATGTCTCATCAACAAGTAACTTTCAATCTGCTGCAGAGTGTCGAGAACAACACCTACGAGAATCAAAAGTGAAGTACCACCAAAGAACTGAGCAAACTCTTGCTGTACACCGAAGATTCCTGCAAATGCGGGAAGGATAGCAACTACAGCGAGGAAGAGTGAGCCGGGTAGTGTGATGCGCGACATAACCGTATCGATATATTCAGCTGTGGGCTTACCGGGCTTGATGCCGGGAATAAAGCCATTATTGCGTTTCATATCCTCAGCCATCTGAACCGGATTGATAGTGATAGCTGTATAGAAATATGTAAACAGGATAATAAGCAAAGCGAATATAAGATTATATACCCACGATGTGTGATCCAACATCAAACGGACGAAAGTAGGAACGTCTGCCTCTGTGTACAAGTTTGTAAGCAAAAGAGGGAAGAACATTATTGCCTGTGCAAAGATAATGGGCATTACATTTGCGGCATTTACTTTCAAAGGAAGATATTGACGGGCACCACTGAATGTTGCGCCGTTAGCAGACTGCTTCGCATACTGCACGGGAACTTTGCGAGTACCTTGCAACAGTGCAATTGCACCACATATAACCAGAAGTAAAAATACAATCTCAATGAGGAACATAATTACACCACCGCCCGTAGCCGCTGTAAAGCGAGAAACGAACTCCTGCATAAACGCCTGAGGCAAACGTGCGATAATACCGATCATGATTATCAATGATACACCATTACCAACACCTTTATCAGTGATGCGCTCACCCAACCAGAGAATAAACATACTACCTGCAGCAAGGATGATTGTCGAAGTTACATTGAACAACACAGGATTGATTGCGCTGTTAAACGCACCTGCTGAAGTATAATGCAAGTTCATCAAGTAAGAGGGAGCCTGAACCAAAAGTATCACAAGTGTCAAATAACGTGTGTACTGGTTGATTTTACGACGACCGCTCTCGCCCTCGCGCTGTAATTTCTGGAAGTAAGGAACCAACATCGCCAACAACTGCACAACTATAGATGCTGTAATGTAGGGCATAATACCGAGTGCAAAAATTGAAGCGTTAGAGAATGCACCACCCGAGAACATGTCAAGCAACGACATCAAGCCGCCACTTGTCTGTTCCTGGAGCTTAGAGAGCATGCTGGGATCAATACCGGGCAATACTACAAATGAACCGAAACGGTAAATTGCAACTATTGCGATAGTGACACCCAAGCGCATTCTCAGGTCCTCAATCTTCCAGATGTTTTTTAATGTCTGGATAAATTTAAGGTTAGATAACTTTTTAGCCATTTTTTAGAGCTTTACTACTGTTCCACCTACTGCCTCAATAGCCTCAATAGCTTTTTGAGAGAAAGCGTGAGCCTCTACTGTCAATTTCACTTTAAGTTCTCCGTTTGCGAGAATCTTAACAAGCTGCTTCTCTGAGATGTAACCTGCAGCAATCAATGTAGCAATATTGATTGTCTCCAATGAATTCACCTCGGCAAGACCCTGAAGTGTCGACAAATTGATAGCTTTGTACTCTACACGGTTTACATTCTTGAAACCGAACTTGGGAACGCGACGCTGCAAAGGCATCTGACCTCCCTCGAAACCGATCTTCTTCTTGTAACCCGAACGCGACTTGGCACCTTTATGACCACGAGTTGAGGTACCACCTCTACCCGAGCCTGTTCCGCGACCAATTCTTTTGCGAGCTTTTACTGAGCCTTCGGCAGGCTTCAGATTATTTAATTTCATAGCCAAATCTTTTTTAAATTAATTACTCTTCAACAATGGCAACCAAATGCTGAACTTTCTTAATCATACCACGAACAGAGGGATTATCTTCACATTCAACCACTTTGTTCATTTTTGTAAGACCCAGAGCATCGAGTGTGAGTTTCTGTGTCTTGGGAGCGCCGATGCGGCTTCTCACCTGTTTTACTTTGATAGTAGCCATAATGTTTCTCCTTATCCGTTAAATACTTTACTCAAACTTACACCTCTGTTCTGAGCAACTGTGCGAGCGTCACGCATCATGCTGAGTGCCTCGATTGTTGCTTTTACAAGGTTGTGAGGGTTTGAAGAACCCTTAGATTTAGCCAATACGTCAGTGATACCAACGCTCTCAAGTACGGCACGCATAGCACCACCGGCTACTACTCCGGTACCGTGAGATGCAGGCTTGATAAACACTTCAGAACCGCCGAAACGTGCAATCTGCTCGTGAGGAACAGTTCCCTTAAGTACGGGAACACGAACCAAATTCTTCTTAGCAGCCTCAACGCCCTTTGCGATAGCAGCGGTTACCTCGCTGGCCTTACCAAGACCGTAACCAATGATACCATCCTCGTTTCCAACAACGACAATTGCAGAGAAACTAAATGTGCGACCACCCTTTGTAACCTTGGTTACACGGTTGATTGCAACCAATCTGTCTTTTAATTCAACGTCGTTTGCGACTTTTACTCTATTATTAACTGCCATATTCATTAGAATTTAAGCCCACCATTACGTGCAGCATCAGCAACTTCTTTAACTCTCCCGTGGTAGAGATAACCATTACGGTCAAAAACAACAGTTGTAATACCTGCCTCTTTTGCCTTCTGTGCAATCATCTCACCAACTTTCGCAGCCTGTTCTTTCTTAGGCATTGCCTCAAGACCAAGTGATGAAGCTGATGCCAATGTACAACCTGTAAGGTCGTTTATAATCTGAACATAAATCTGTTTGTTGCTGCGGAAAACGCTCATACGGGGACGCTCGGCAACACCTGTTACCTTATTGCGTACTCTATATTTAATTTTGGTCCGTCTTTCTATTTTTGTAGTCATATGCTTACGTATTTAATTATTTAGCACCTGCCGACTTACCAGACTTGCGACGGATAACCTCGCCAACAAACTTGACACCTTTACCCTTGTAAGGCTCGGGCTTGCGGAATGAACGAATCTTTGCGCAAATCAGACCAAGCAACTCTTTGTTGCAAGACTCCAATATGATAAGCGGGTTCTTATTTCTCTCTGACTTTGTTGTTACCTTAACCTCAGCAGGGAACTGAATGTAGATGGGGTGTGTAAAACCAAGCAACAACTCAATTGCATTGTTGGGTTTATCATTCACACGGTAACCTACACCTACGAGCTCAAGCTCTTTGGTAAAACCGGTAGAAACACCGATTACCATATTGTTTATAAGAGCACGGTATAGACCATGATAAGCATGCTCCTGCTTTGTAACTTCGGCAAGTGTCTTACCACCGGCAAAAACAAATGAGAGAACACCATTCTCATTAACTACTTCAATAGAAGGATCAACTTTCTGTGAAAGTTCACCTTTAGGACCTTTGACAGTAACTACATTCTCTTCGCTAACTGTAACTGTCACCTTTTCGGGGAGACTGATAGGTAATTTACCAATTCTAGACATTGTTCTATTCCTCCCTTAATTAGTAGACGTAGCAGAGAACCTCACCACCGATTTTCTCAACAGCGGCCTCTTTGTCTGTCATTACACCTTTGGATGTCGACAAAATTGCGATACCCAGTCCATTAATCACTCTCGGCATATCTTTGTATCCCGTATAACGACGCAAACCGGGTGATGATACACGTACAAGGTTGCGAATAGCATTTACCTTGTTTTTTGCGTCGTACTTCAAGGCAACTTTGATTGTGCCCTGAGGGCCATCTTCAACGAACTTGTAGTTCAAGATGTAACCCTTGTCAAAAAGGATTTTTGTAATCTCCTTCTTGATGTTCGAGGCAGGAATTTCTACCACCCTGTGCTTAGCCTGGATGGCATTTCTCAGTCTCGTCAAATAATCTGCAATAGGATCAGTCATAAAAACTTAACTTAAATTAATCAGGACTACCCTGACAATATTTATAATTAAACACTAATTTATTACCAACTTGCTTTTCTTACTCCGGGGATAAGGCCCTGTGAAGCCATCTCACGGAACTGGATTCTTGATATACCGAAAAGACGGATGTAACCTTTGGGACGACCTGTCAGCTTGCAACGGTTGTGCATACGGATGGGGTTTGAGTTCAAAGGCAGGTCTTGCAATTTGCGTGCAGCTTCGTAAGCCTCCTCAGCACTACCTGTGTTGATGATGTTCTTAAGAGCCTCGCGCTTAGCGGCATATTTCTTTGCCAATTTTGCTCGCTTAACCTCGCGAGCTTTCATTGATTCCTTTGCCATAATCTATAGTTATGAATTTTTTGCGTTCTTAAAAGGTAAACCGAACTCCTTAAGCAATGCGTAACCCTCTTCGTCTGTCTTAGCGGTAGTAACAAATGTGATGTTCATACCTGTGAGACGCATGATGTTATCAATGTTAATTTCGGGGAAGATAATCTGCTCCTTGATACCCAAAGAGTAGTTACCGTTGCCGTCCAACTTGCTCTCGATACCTTTGAAGTCACGGATTCGGGGAAGAGCTACACGAACAAGACGCTCGAGGAACTCGTACATGCGCTCGCGACGCAATGTTACCATAACGCCGATGGGCATTTTCTTACGAAGTTTGAAGTTCGAGATGTCCTTGCGTGAAACTGTTGCTACCGCTTTCTGACCTGTGATAGCTGAAATCTCGTTGATGGCTACGTCAATAATCTTCTTGTCTGCAACTGCAGCACCGAGACCCTCGTTGATAACGATTTTCTTGAGTACGGGCACCTGCATGGGTGAAGAATAATTGAACTGCTTCATCAAAGCCGGAGCAATACGCTCGGCATATTCTTTTTTAAGGCTAGCTGTATTACTCATTATTAAATCTCCTCTCCTGATTTTTTAGCATAACGAACCTTCACACCACTCTCGTTAATCTTGCGACCGATACGTGTGGGCTTGCCAGACTTGGGGTCGATGAGATTAAGGTTAGAAACGTGGATTGAAGCCTCTTGTTTTACAATACCTCCATGGGGATTCTTTGCGCTGGGTTTCGTGCTTTTTGAAACCATATTAACGCCCTCAACAATGGCACGGTCTTTCTCTACGAGGACCTTCAAAACCTTACCGGTCTTGCCTTTGTCCTCGCCAGAGTTTACGTATACCGTATCACCTTTTTTGATATGTAATTTCTTCATTACTTCAGTTTTTTATAATGTTAAAGTACCTCCGGAGCCAACGATACTACCTTTGTGAAGTCTGTAGCACGAAGTTCGCGGGCAACCGGGCCGAAAATACGGCTTCCACGCATTTCGCCGGCATTATTCAAGAGAATGCAGGCGTTGTCGTCGAAGCGGATGTACGATCCGTCCTGACGACGAACCTCCTTTTTAGTACGAACGATAAGAGCTTTTGAAACGGCTCCTTTCTTGATATCGCTTGAGGGGATTACGCTCTTCACAGCGACCACAATAATATCCCCGACAGAGGCATAGCGACGGCGTGTACCACCGAGTACACGGATGCAAAGAGCCTCCTTAGCACCGCTATTATCACATACTGTAAGTCTTGATTCAACCTGTATCATAATTACTTAACTTTTTCGATGATTTCTACTAATCTCCATCTCTTTGTCTTACTCAACGGACGAGTCTCCATTATGCGTACTGTATCGCCGATTGAACACTCGTTTTTCTCATCGTGTACATGATATTTCTTTGTTCTGCTCACGAATTTACCATAGATGGGGTGCTTTTCTTTGAACTTAGCAGCAACAGTAATCGTTTTTTCCATCTTATTGCTGAGAACGATTCCTGTACGCTCTTTTCTTAAATTTCTTGCTTCCATAGTCCTCTTTATTTTTGATTTAATTCGCGAGAACGCAATTCGCTTTTCATGCGTGCAATAGAGCGACGCAAATCCTTAATCTGTGAAGGATTTTCCAGAGGTGAAATTGCGTGATTCAGCTTCATTTGTGCATAACGAGTAACATCAGCCTCAACTCTCTCTTTGAGCTCTTGTGTAGAGAGCTCTCTAATTTCTGCTATTTTCATAATTATGCTTAATTTTGAGCGTCGTAATCGCGTCTAACAATAAACTTAGTTGTAACAGGCAGTTTCTGAGCTGCGAGACGCAAAGCCTCTTTTGCAACCTCAAAAGGAACGCCTTCCACCTCAATCAATACACGTCCGGGATTTACGGGATATACAAATCCTTCGGGATCTCCCTTACCCTTACCCATACGTACGTCAGCAGGCTTTCTGGTGATAGGTTTATCAGGGAAGATACGAATCCATATCTGACCTTGACGCTGCATGTAACGTGTTACGGCAATACGGGCTGCCTCAATCTGGCGTCCGTTTATCCATTTATATTGCAGACATTTAATGCCGAAAGAGCCAAACGCCAACTGTGTTCCACGCTGTGCGAAACCCTTCTGACGGCCATGCTGCACTCTTCTATATTTTGTTTTCTTTGGCTGTAACATAATTCTTGAAATTCAAATTCGTTAACGATTGTTGTTTTTCTTACGTTTGAAGTTTCTTCCACCAGCCTGGTTGTTGCTGAAATTGCCCTCCTTGCCTTGTGTAAAGTTAGGAGTCAAATCTCTCTTACCATATACCTCACCACGGCAAATCCAAACCTTAATACCAAGCAAACCTACTTTTGTCAAAGCCTCTGTCTGACAGTAGTCAATATCTGCACGGAATGTATGCAAGGGTGTACGACCCTCTTTATACATCTCTGAACGTGCCATCTCAGCACCATTCAAACGTCCTGAAATCAAAATCTTAATACCTTCTGCACCATTGCGCATGGTATTTGCGATAGCCGACTTAATTGCACGGCGGTAAGCGATTTTACCCTCTACCTGACGTGCGATGTTGTTTGCAACGATTGTTGCGTCCAAGTCGGGTTTCTTAACCTCGAAGATATTGATCTGAATCTCTTTATCAGTGATCTTCTTCAATTCCTCTTTCAGTTTATCAACCTCCTGACCACCTTTACCGATGATAATACCGGGTTTTGCGGTGCATACAGTGATTGTAACCAATTTCAAAGTGCGCTCAATGACAATTTTCGATACGCTAGCTTTAGCGAGACGAACGTCAAGATACTTTCTGATTTTTGAATCCTCAACCAATTCGTCACCGTAGTTTTTACCACCGTACCAGTTGGAATCCCATCCTCTGATGATACCTAATCGATTACTAATTGGATTAACCTTCTGTCCCATTGCTTTCTACCTTTTGATTGTCATTACTTACTTTTGTATCCACGTAGATTGTTACGTGGTTAGAACGCTTACGGATTCTGTATCCGCGACCCTGAGGCGCAGGGCGCATACGATAGAGTGTGCGTGCCTCATCCACAAAAATCTGAGAGATGAAGAGTTCTCCGTTTTCAGCCTTACGCTCGTTTTTCTGCTCCCAGTTCGCAATAGCAGAACGCAACAGTTTCTCAACGTTGGCAGAAGCGGCTTTTGTAGAGAACTTCAAGACACCCAATGCACGTCCGACTTCCATTCCGCGGACCATGTCAGCAACAAGGCGCATTTTGCGGGGTGACGAGGGAATGTTTCTCGCACTGGCAAAATACAGACTTTTGCGAGCCTCTTTTTTCTTGTCAGCAGCTATTTTTTTTCTTGCTCCCATTATATATTATTATTTAATTCAATTTTTAATAACCTGTTTATTTTTTACGGTTACCTGAGTGACCACGGAATGTACGTGTAGGAGCGAACTCGCCCAACTTGTGACCTACCATGTTCTCGGTTACGTAAACAGGGATAAATTTATTTCCGTTATGAACAGCTATTGTGTGTCCCACAAAATCGGGAGAAATCATAGAAGCACGAGCCCAAGTCTTGATGACCGATTTCTTACCGCTCTCGTTCATGGCAAGCACTTTGCTCTCCAATTTCACATTGATATACGGACCTTTCTTTAATGAACGACTCATATTATTTCAAAAAATTAATCCTGTTATTACTTCTTTCTTCTCTCGATAATGTATTTTGTAGACTGTTTCTTCGGTGCGCGTGTCTTAAGACCCTTAGCATAGAGTCCCTTACGTGATCTGGGGTGACCACCGGAAGCACGACCTTCACCACCACCCATCGGGTGATCTACAGGGTTCATAACAACACCACGGTTGTGAGGACGACGACCGAACCAACGTGAACGACCTGCCTTTCCTGAGCTTTCGAGTGCGTGGTCTGAGTTACCTACTGTACCGATTGTCGCACGGCATGTGCCGAGGATACGACGAATCTCGCCTGAAGGCAATTTAACTACGCAATAGCTCTCCTCACGTGAAACGATCTGAGCAAAGTTACCTGCCGAACGAACAAGCGCCGCTCCCTGACCGGGACGCAACTCAATGTTGTGAACAACGGTACCGATGGGAATTGACTTCAAAGGAAGTGTATTTCCAAGCTCGGGGGCTGCATTCTCACCTGACATGAGAACTGCACCTACCTCCAAACCGTTAGGAGCAATTATATAACTCTTCTCGCCATCAGCATAATAAAGAAGTGCAATGCGAGCCGAACGGTTAGGATCGTACTCGATGCTCTTTACTGTAGCGGGAACACCATCTTTACAACGCTTGAAGTCGATGAATCTGAATTTGCGTTTGTGACCACCGCCTCTATAACGCATGGTCATCTTACCGGTGTTGTTACGACCGCCGGTTGAACGCTTACCGCTTACAAGCGACTTTTCTGGTACCGTAGCAGTGATCTCATCAAAGGCACCAATAATTTTATGTCTCTGGCCCGGTGTTGTAGGCTTAAATTTACGTACTGCCATTTTATTTAGATGTTACTATAAAAATCTATGGTATCGCCATCTTTCAATGTGACGATAGCTTTTTTAACAGCGATAGTGCGGCCTTTCACAAAGCCTGCTTTTGTATAACGGCTCTTTGACTTACCTGCATAGTTCATTGTATTAACATCAACTACTGCAACGTTATACATCGCTTCAATTTCTTTCTTTATCTCCAATTTGTTAGCTTCCGGACGCACGATAAAACCAAAACGATTGAACTTCTCAGTTGTTTTGGTCATCTTCTCCGTAACCAACGGTTTAATAATCATAGCCATTTGTTACGCCTCCTTTTTGGTTAAGATTTCACTAATAATTTCCAAAGAACCCTCGGAAATGACCAAAACATCAGAATTCATGATTCCGTAAGTGTTTAAGTTTGAAGCCATTACCATGTCAGTCTTCTTCAAATTACGAGCAGACAAATATACGTTTTTATTGCTAGATGGCAAAACAAAAAGTTGCTTCTTTTCGCAAACGTTAAGTTTATTTAACATCTCGGTAAAAACCTTTGTATTGGGAGCCTCAAAAGAGAAGTCCTCAACTACGATTATCGCATTCTCGATAGCCTTCTGTGAAAGGGCTGATTTACGAGCGAGCTGCTTAACTTTCTTGTTGAGTTTGAAGTAGTAATCACGGGGATGGGGGCCGAATACACGTGCACCACCTACCAACAGAGGAGAGTTAATATCACCACGACGAGCACCACCGCCACCTTTCTGACGACCGAGCTTACGTGTTGAACCTGAAATTTCGCTTCTCTCTTTTGACTTGTGTGTACCCTGACGCTGGTTAGCAAGATACTGTCTAACCGCCAAGTATACTACATGTTCATTGGGCTCAATGCCGAAGATAGATTCGTCTAACGTAACCTTTCTTCCGGTGTTCTCACCATTAATATTTAATACGCTGACTTCCATTATTTCTCTACTATTACGATTGAACCATTATAACCGGGAACAGAACCTTTGATAACAAGAAGATTGTGTTCGGGTATTACTTTTAACACTTGCAGATTTTGAGTAGTTACACGAGCGTTGCCCATCTGTCCACCCATGCGCAAACCTTTGAATACTTTTGCGGGATACGAACATGCACCGATTGAACCCGGTTTGCGAGCGCGGTTGTGCTGACCATGTGTAGCCTGACCTACACCACCAAAGCCGTGTCTTTTTACAACACCCTGGAAACCGCGACCCTTAGAGGTACCAACTACAGTTACAAAAGATGTGTCTGCAAAGAGATCAACCGTGATAACATCACCTACGTTGAGAGCTGTCTCAAAATTCTTGAACTCGGCCAAGTGTCTCTTGGGGCTTACTCCGGCTTTTTTGAAGTGACCGAGGAGGGGTGCGCTTACGCGGCTCTCCTTCTGCTCCTGAAAACCAACCTGAACAGCTTCGTAGCCATCCTTCTCGATTGTTTTCACCTGAGTAACTGCACAAGGACCTGCTTCGATAACAGTGCATGGAATATTCTTACCCTCGGCACTGAAAACGGAAATCATTCCGATTTTTTTTCCTAATAATCCTGGCATTTCAGTTTTGATTTAGATATTTATAAAAAAGATTTATTTACTACACTTTGATTTCTACCTCAACACCGCTGGGCAATTCGAGCTTCATAAGAGCGTCTACAGTCTTTGCTGTTGAGCTGTAGATATCGATAAGTCTCTTGAAAGAAGAGAGCTGGAACTGCTCGCGTGACTTTTTGTTTACGAAAGTCGAACGGTTTACTGTAAAAATACGCTTGTGTGTGGGCAAGGGTATGGGACCGCTAACGATTGCACCTGTTGCCTTCACTGTTTTTACAATCTTCTCGGCTGATTTATCAACCAAGTTGTGATCGTAAGATTTGAGTTTGATTCTGATTTTCTGACTCATCTGTTTTATTATTAATATTATTTTTACAAGTAATTGCCCGCCGGTTAAGAGTCATTCGCTAACCGGTGGGCTTTTACATTATTACTTATTGTTAATCTCTTCGAGAATTGTTTTTGTGAGCGATGCGCTTACCTGCTCGTGGTGATCGTAGATCATTGAAGATGTTGCACGACCTGAAGTGATGGTACGCAATGATGTCACATAACCGAACATTTCTGACAGAGGTACCATTGCCTTGATAATACGAGCACCTGTACGGCTGGTCTCAAAACCTTCCACCTGACCACGACGTTTGTTAAGGTCGGCGATTACATCACCCATGCTCTCCTCGGGAGTTACAACCTCGAGTTTCATGATAGGCTCGAGAAGTACGGGGTTAGCCTTGAGGCAAGCTGACTTATAAGCCTGGATGGCACAAACCTCGAACGACAATTGGTCAGAGTCCACTGTGTGGTAGCTACCGTCGAGAAGTGTTACTTTCAAAGAGTCTACAGGATAACCTGCAAGTACACCAGACTTAAGCGCATTCTGGAAACCTTTCTGAACTGCGGGAATGAACTCTTTGGGCACGTTACCACCCTTAACCTCGTTGATGAACTGCAAGCCACCCTCTTTGAAGTCGGGATCGGCAGGACCAACAGAAACAACGATGTCAGCAAACTTACCTTTACCACCGGTCTGTTTCTTGTAGGTTTCGTGTACCTGTACTGTATCTGTGATTGCCTCTTTGTAGCTAACCTGAGGTTTACCCTGGTTACATTCTACACCGAACTCACGTTTCAGACGGTCGATGATAATGTCAAGGTGAAGCTCACCCATACCCGAGATAATTGTCTGACCTGACTGTTCGTCTGTCTTAACAGTAAATGTGGGGTCCTCCTCGGCGAGTTTACCAAGACCTGTAGCAAGTTTGTCGAGGTCTTTCTGTGTCTTAGGCTCTACCGCGATGCTGATAACGGGATCGGGGAAGTCCATAGACTCGAGTACGATAGGTGCATCCTCGTCGCACAATGTGTCACCTGTACGAACATCTTTCATACCGATGATTGCGCCAATATCACCTGCGCCCAATACCTCAACAGGATTCTGTTTGTTTGAGTGCATCTGGAACATACGTGAGATACGCTCTTTGCGACCTGAACGGCTATCGTAGATATAAGAACCTGACTCTACCTTACCTGAGTAAACACGAATATAAATCAAGCGGCCCACGAAGGGGTTTGTAGCAATCTTGAAGACAAGAGCCGATGTTTTCTCTGACTCAATAGGCTGACGGCCTTCTTCCTCGTCTGTCTTGGGGTTGATACCTGTAACAGCCTCAATATCGAGGGGCGAGGGGAGGTAAGCACAAACATAGTCGAGAAGAGGCTGAACACCCTTATTCTTGAACGAAGAACCGCAAGTCATGGGAGTAAGCTCCAATGAAAGTGTACCTTTGCGGATAGCAGCTCTCAACTCCTCGGTAGTGATTGAATCGGGATCCTCGAGGACCTTCATCATCAATTCCTCGTCGAAGTCTGCTGCCTTCTCGAGAAGATTCTCGCGCCACTGTGCTGCTTCGTCTGCAACCTCGGCGGGAATATCCTGAATAGTGTACTCTGTACCTTTATCTGCGTCGTCGTAAACAAACGCCTTCATGGTTACAAGGTCTACGATACCTTTGAACTGCTCCTCTGCACCGATAGGAATTGCAATAGGACAGGGGTTAGCACCGAGAATCTCTTTCATCTGACGAACTACCGAGTAGAAGTCAGCACCTGAACGGTCCATCTTATTTACGTATGCGATACGGGGAACATTGTATTTGTCAGCCTGACGCCATACAGTCTCAGACTGGGGCTCAACGCCACCTACCGCACAGTATGCTGCGATAGCACCGTCGAGCACACGCAATGAACGCTCTACCTCGGCGGTAAAGTCTACGTGTCCCGGAGTGTCAATCAAGTTGAACTTATATGTCTTGTCCTGCCATTTCCAGAATGCTGTTGTAGCAGCAGAGGTAATAGTGATACCACGCTCCTGCTCCTGCTCCATCCAGTCCATGGTAGCTGCACCATCGTGCACTTCACCGATTTTGTGAGTCAAACCTGTGTAGAACAGGATACGCTCTGACGTTGTTGTCTTACCGGCGTCGATGTGCGCCATAATACCGATGTTACGGGTCAATTTCAAATCGATTTCAGCCATCTTTCAAATAGTCTTAAAGATTAGAAACGGAAATGTGCGAATGCACGGTTAGCCTCGGCCATGCGGTGCATATCTTCTTTACGTTTGAAGGCACCACCCTGGTTGTTGTATGCGTCCATAATCTCGGCGCAGAGTTTGTCAGCCATTGTCTTACCACCGCGTTTGCGAGCGAAAGTAATCATATTCTTCATAGAGATAGATTCTTTGCGGTCTGCGCGAATCTCTGTGGGCACCTGGAATGTTGCACCACCGATACGGCGAGATTTAACCTCAACTTTGGGAGTAATATTCTCGAGAGCCTGCTTCCAGATTTCAAGAGCAGTTTTCTCCTCGTTCTTCATTTTTGCTGCAACGAGGTCGAGAGCACCGTAGAAAATTGTGTAAGAGACGTTTTTCTTTCCGTCGAACATCAAATGGTTAACGAATTTAGAAACCATCTGATCGCTGTAAACGGGATCGGGAAGGATCACACGTTTTTTTGGTTTTGCTTTTCTCATTTTCTTTTAGTCGAAAATTGTGTTTTTGTTTGGGGCTGCGTTATTGTTTTCTTCAACGACTCCTCCGAGTCATTTACTCAACCTTCATAACTTATTCCAACAAACCAAAACTGTTATTAAAATTAAGTTTGAAGTCTTATTCTTTTTCATCCGAAAGGAAGAATCACTTCGCTAAACTTTCGCTTTTTAATTATTTCTTAGCTTTAGGACGTTTAGCACCGTATTTTGAACGACGCTGTGTACGGTTGGCAACACCGGCTGTATCCAATGTACCGCGAACGATGTGGTAACGTACACCGGGGAGGTCTTTTACACGACCGCCACGTACCAATACGATTGAGTGCTCCTGCAAGTTGTGACCTTCACCGGGAATGTAAGAGTTTACCTCTTTCTGGTTGGTCAAACGCACGCGAGCTACTTTTCTCATTGCAGAGTTAGGCTTCTTGGGAGTGGTTGTGTAAACACGAACGCACACGCCACGACGCTGGGGACAGTTGTCGAGTGCGGGAGATTTACTCTTCTCAACCAATACATCTCTGCCTTTTCTTACTAATTGTTGAATTGTAGGCATTTTGTTTAGTTTTTAATTATTATATTGTATTTTAATATTTTACGTTCCAACTTTGTGCCAAAATTGCACAATACACCTTTTTCGGTTTGCAAAGTTACTGATTTTATTTGGAATAAAAAATATTTGAATTTATTTTTTTGAAAAAAGTTTATAATAAAAAAATCTGCGACTCTTTGAGGAGTGCAGATTCTTTATTTTCATTTTAAGCATCGCCTTTGGTTTTTATTTTCCCTATGGGCGGAAATATTTCAGCTTTTTTTATTTCAATTTCGCCAAAATTAGTTTCGTACCTATTTATATTATCACGCAATATAAGCATAAGACGTTTAGCGTGTTCGGGTGCCATTATTACCCTCGAACGTACTTGAGCTTTATTTACACCGGGCAGCAACGAAATAAAATCGAGGACAAATTCCGATGAAGAGTGTGCAATTAACGACATATTTGAATAAACACCTTCGGCCACACTCTCTTTTAGTTCAATTTCCAATGATGGATTCTTTTTTTTATCGTCCATATTACCTTAATATATATATTTTTTTAATAATCATCGGGCACAGGTGTACCTATGGGATAAAAATCGACAAGATTGAGGTCGAAAATAAGTGTCGAGTAAGCAGGAATTCCACTTACATCCGTACGTGAGCCATAGCCGAGCGTAGCCGGGACGTATATGCGCCACACATCGCCTGTTGCGCGAGTTTTCCCCTTAACCATGTGCATCATGGCAGTTGTCCAGCCACGCACACAGCCCGAAAGATTGAGTTTTTGGGGAACATCAACCTCGGGTTCCAACTGCCCTAAATAAGACTCGTCGAAAATGTTTCCGTCGGGGTAGGTTTTTGTGGGAATGAATCGTCCGCGATAGTTCACAAGCACAGTGTCGGAGTATCCGGGTGATTCTGTACCGTCGCCGTGACGAATAACATTGCAATAGACATAATATTGATTATCCCATTGCAAAGTATCGTTCATTCCGTATGCCAGAAACACTTTCCAGTCACCCGACTCATTGGCACGGGCAACGGTGGCTATTGAATCTATAAATGCCACGTTTCGTGCCGCCCAATTATCGTATTCGCCGGCCTCTTCTGTTTCGTCGCAGGAGGCAAACCCCATCAGCGCGACGAACAAAAAGAGTGAGTATATTTTTAAAAATTTCATAAACAGTCGGTTACGAAAGTTTCTTTAGTACAGAAGTAATGCTTACCTTATCCTGCAACAATTCGCGGAGGTCGGCAATGGCCACGCGGCGTTGCTCCATTGTGTCGCGGTCGCGAAGAGTAACCATATTATCTTCGAGAGTCTGATGATCGACAGTCACGCAATAGGGGGTACCGATGGCATCCATACGACGGTAACGTTTGCCGATAGAATCCTTCTCTTCGTAGTAACAATTGAAACTGAATTTTAGTTCATTCATTATCTCACGAGCCTTTTCGGGCAGACCGTCCTTCTTTACAAGAGGAAGCACCGCCAACTTCACAGGTGCAAGGGCTGCAGGCAGTTTAAGCACCACGCGCGACTCGCCATTTTCGAGTTTCTCTTCGTTGTAAGCAGCGCACATCACGCTGAGGAACATGCGATCCACGCCGATAGAGGTCTCTATGACATAGGGGGTGTAGCTTTCGTTCAGTTCGGGGTCGAAATATTTGATATTCTTTCCGCAGTACTTCTCGTGCTGGCTGAGGTCGAAATTTGTGCGCGAGTGGATTCCCTCTACCTCTTTGAAGCCAAAAGGCATCTTGAATTCAATATCTGTCGCAGCATTTGCATAGTGAGCAAGTTTCTCGTGGTCATGATATCTGTACATATCGTCGCCGAAGCCCAAAGCCTTGTGCCATTTGAGACGGAATGCCTTCCAATGCTCGAACCACTCCATCTCCTTGCCGGGCTGTACAAAGAACTGCATCTCCATCTGCTCGAACTCTCTCATTCTGAAGATAAACTGACGAGCTACAATCTCGTTGCGGAACGCCTTACCTATCTGCGCGATACCGAAGGGGATACGCATACGTCCGGTCTTCTGCACATTGAGGTAGTTTACAAAAATACCCTGCGCCGTCTCGGGACGAAGATAGACTTTCATTGCACCATCGGCAGTAGAGCCCATCTCTGTCGAGAACATAAGGTTAAACTGACGCACCTCGGTCCAATTGCGAGTACCCGATACGGGGCAAACAATCTCCTCGTCAATAATAATCTGACGCAGTTCTTCGAGGTCTACATTGTTCATAGCCACCGAGAAACGTTGGTGAAGCGCATCGCGTTTTGCCTTTTCGGCAAGCACTTTGGGATTTGTTTCGCAGAACATTGCTCTATCGAACGATTCGCCGAAACGTTTAGCAGCCTTAGCAACCTCTTTCTCTATCTTTTCGTCATATTTTGCAATCTGCTCTTCAATAAGCACATCGGCCCTATATCTTTTTTTAGAATCACGATTATCAATCAAAGGATCGTTGAAAGCATCAACGTGTCCCGAGGCCTTCCAAATAGTAGGGTGCATAAAAATAGCAGAATCTATACCCACTATATTATCATGAAGCAGCACCATACTCTGCCACCAATAGGTCTTAATATTATTTTTCAACTCCACGCCCATCTGGCCATAATCATAGACTGCACCGAGGCCATCATATATGTCACTCGAAGGAAATACAAAACCATATTCCTTACAATGGGCTACCACTTTCTTAAATATATCTTCTTGAGCCATTTTATATAAATCTTAAATTTTGCGCAAAGTAAATCATTTTTTCCGAAATACCCCAATCGTATTCTAAATAATTATTCTTATACACTTAAATATAAACAATTATCCCACCAACCACTTTGCCTTTTTACCAATAACAGCATATATAACTGCAACAAGCAACCACGACACTGCAAAAGCCAATATTGCAGCAAATGGAATCTGCGCAGGAATAGGAATATTCAGCGCGCGAGCTATCAACACAGCAGGACCTGTAAAGAAAAAGTGAACCATATATACACCGAATCCACACTTTGTAAGATTGGCAAGAAGCGACTGCAATTTTAATGATTGTACATTTATACTCTTGGCAAGCATAAAGCATGGGACAGTCATAATGATGACATTAAGAGAGTTATACGTCCAAAAAAGTTCATACTGCTCGGGAGTGGGATTGGGCAGGTCGCGCATAGTTATAAATCCATAATATGTTACAAGATAGCCTGCAACAAACATAGGCAATCCGTAACACAGCAACTGCATTTTGCTCCAATCGTGATGTCTAAGATAGTGACCAAGAAGCAGATAGCCATTAAAACCGGCAAAATAATATAACATTCCGTATGCATTCCACGAGCATGTACCCCAAAGATACTGATTGCCAAATTCACAATAGTAAGGCAGCAAAGACGCCACACCCCAAGCAACAATAAACCATAATTTAGCCCTTTCGCTCGCCTTCTCGACCCAAGCCGAAAATATCGGCAGATAGAGATAAAGACCTATAAGCAGATAAATATACCACATGTGTACAGCCGTCAGAGGGAAATTAAAAGGTATATCCGAAGCATATTCCACAAATGCCCCAAAGGATTGTCTTGTAACCTCGTCGCCACCATAAGCAAAAATATCAAGCAATATAGAAGAGTCGAGCCCCATTACACCTGTTAAAAATGGGAAGAGAGCGTAAATAAAAGACCATATCACAAATGGGAAAAATACACGAGTAATACGTTTTTTATAAAACAACGACGTCTCTTCCTTTACAGGCAACATCAGCGCACCGGTAATCATCACGAACAACGGCACGCAAGGGCGTAAAAACGAGCCCCACAGTGCGCCCCACAATGGAATTTCGGCCGGAGGATTACCACCTGGATAAAAATTAAACGGGTCGGCACAGTGACAGCACACAACCATGAACATTGCAAAAAAGCGTGCCACATCGAGCCACACCACGCGGTCACCCTTTAACGATTGCAGATTTTTGTTTTTCATAAGTAAATATATTAAAAATTTTAGTCCATCGAGAGAATCCACAAAACAGATGCAAAATTAATAAAAACCGACACATTAAGCATACCTGACAGCAACTTACTGAATTTTTATTCATTTTATTTGGGGCAAATTTCAAGAAAAAGCCTATTTTTGCAGAATAAAGAATAAATCTTATATAAAAAGAGCATCAACAGTCCACAAACGAGCTATGAGCGACAATAAAAACGAAGAGAACATAGAAGAGAGAGAAAATATAAAAGCAGGCGAAGAGCATCAGACGAGCGAACTACACTCCGACTACAAGCCGGCCGGCGAGGATAGCAGACACAAACTCACCGGCATGTACCGCAATTGGTTCCTCGACTACGCCTCGTATGTTATACTCGAACGCGCCGTTCCCCACTTGAACGATGGACTGAAGCCCGTACAACGACGCATTCTGCATGCAATGAAAGAGCTCGACGACGGTCGCTATAACAAAGTAGCCAACATCGTCGGTCACACCATGCAGTACCACCCTCACGGCGACGCCTCCATTGGTGGCGCACTTGTACAGCTGGGACAAAAAGATCTGCTCATAGACTGTCAAGGAAACTGGGGAAACATACTCACCGGCGACTCGGCTGCAGCACCGCGATACATCGAGGCACGCCTCTCGAAGTTCGCCAACGAAGTTATCTTCAACCCCAAAACCACCGAGTGGAAACTATCATACGACGGACGAAACAAAGAACCTATCACACTGCCTGTAAAATTCCCCCTGCTACTTGCACAAGGCGTCGAAGGCATTGCTGTGGGTCTATCTTCGCGCATACTCCCACACAACTTCAACGAGATATGCGACGCTGCCGTAGCCTACCTTAACAACGAAGAATTTTCGCTCAACCCCGACTTTCAGACCGGCGGCAGCATAGACGTATCGCGTTATCACGATGGCGACCGCACAGGCCGTGTGCGCATAAGAGCAAAAATATCAAAATCGGAAGACGGCAAAAGCCTATCTATCACAGAAATACCCTACGGAAAAACAACCCCCGTAGTAATCGACTCCATACTGAAAGCCATAGACAACGGCAAGATAAAAGTGCGCAAGGTGGACGACAACACCTCGGACAAGGTAGAGATATTGGTACACCTTGCCCCGGGAGTATCTTCGGACAAGACCATCGATGCTCTGTACGCTTTCACCGACTGCGAGATAAGCATCACACCCTGCTGTTGCGTCATCGACAACAACACACCTGTATTCCTTACCGTCAGCGATATACTGCGCCGTTCGGTAGATAACACCCGGGAACTGTTGCGACAGGAGTTGCTCATACGCAAAGGCGAGCTACAGGAGCAACTGCACTTTGCATCACTCGAACAGATATTCATTGAAGAGCGCATATACAAAGACAAGGAATTTGAACAGGCAAAAGACATGGATACGGCACTCGCCCACATAGACCTACGTCTGACGCCATACAAAGAGAGCTTCATACGCGAAGTGACACGCGACGATCTTTTGCGACTGATGGAGATAAAAATGGCACGCATCCTGCGTTTCAACAAACAAAAGGCCGAAGAGCTTATCGCACGCATAAAAGACGAAATTGCCGAAATAGAAAAGAAACTCGCCAACATGGTAAAAGTAACAATAAAATGGTTCACCATGCTGAAAGAGAAATATGGAGCCGCATTCCCGCGCAACACCGAAATACGCAACCTCGACACCATCGTTGCCGCAAAGGTAATAGAGGCCAACCAAAAATTATACATAAACCGAGCCGAAGGTTTCATAGGAACATCACTGAAGAAAGAGGAGTTTGTGACCAACTGCTCGGACATCGACGACATAATACTTTTCTACAAGGACGGAAAATACAAAATAGTAAAAGTAAGCGAAAAGCTATTTGTCGGCAAGAACGTCATCCACATAGACGTATTCAAGAAAAACGACAAACGCACCATATACAACGTTGTCTACCGCGACGGTCACAAAGGCATACACTACATAAAACGCTTCGCCGCAACAGGAATGACACGCGACAAAGAGTACGACCTTACACAAGGTACTCCCGGCTCTAAGGTCGCCTACTTCTCGGCCAACCCCAATGGCGAGGCAGAGATAATAAAAGTGATGCTCAAGCCCAACCCCCGTCTGCGCAACGCCATCATAGACAAAGATTTTAGCAGCGTAGCCATAAAAGGTCGTCAATCAATGGGTAACATTCTCACAAAGAACGAAGTGCAACGCATCACACTGAAACGTCACGGAATATCCACGTTAGGCGGACGCAAAGTGTGGTTCGACCGCGACATTCTGCGCATAAACTTCGACAACCACGGAGAGTATCTGGGCGAATTTCACGGCGACGAGCAGATTCTTGTAATAAGAAACAACGGAGAATTCTATTTAAGCCCCATCGACCTTAGCAACCACTACGAGGAGGATATTCTTGTCATCGAAAAATACAACCCGACAAAAGTGTGGACAGCCATACTCTACGACGCATCGCAACAAAACATGCCATACGTCAAACGTTTCACCCTCGATGCAACAAGCAAGAAACAAAATTGTCTGGGCGAGAACAGAGACAGCAAGCTGATATGGTTCAGCGACACCCCCTACCCGCGCATACAGGTAATGTTCGGTGGTGCCGACCAAGTGCGCGAGCCATTAGTCCTTGAACTTGACGAATTTATCGGAACCAAGAGCTTCAAGGCACGCGGCAAACGTCTGACGCAATACATAATAGACGAAATTATAGAATTAGAGCCTACGCGTCAGCCCGAGCCACCGGCGATTCCAGAAACAACAGAAGATGAAGAGGATGAAAATAACAGCGAAGGCGACAATGCCGTACAGCTAAACCTTTTTGAAGAATGAGAAACAAAAGACTAACCCTTATTGTGCTTTTAATATTATCGGCAATGCCGATAATATTAAAAGCACAATTCATTAACGGCGACACAATAAACACTTGTCGCATAAAAGTAAGCAGCAGCACACATGGTGTAACACTGCTCAACAACCTCGACACCTACCTATCGGGATACAACTATCATGGTGCGGGCTATCACTACAACCACGAAAATTTTCGCGATGCACGTCTGGGAAAGCACAAATTCAAATATCAGACAATCTTCAGCGGCATCATAGGAGCAACCGAACTTTACGACTCGAAGCAATATACACTGCTACTGAAAAGAATGTGGAGCGGATACCACCCGTTCAAAATAAACGAACGTCTGCAACTGCTTGCCGGAGCACAGATACAACTTGCAACAGGAGCACTCTACATTCCCACAAACGGGAACAACCTTGTATCGGCAAAACTGCGCACCTCGTTGGCAGCAACGGGTATGGCCATTTACAAAATACCGTTGCGTACAAAAAAAATAACAACGCGCTACCAAATAGATATTCCACTAATAGGCGTTGCCTTCTCACCCGGGTTCGGACAATCCTACTACGAAATATTCGGATTAGGGAACTACGACAACATTTTTCACCTCATCCACACGTTCAACGCTCCATCGTGGCGACACACCCTGTCGGCCGACATTCCTATAGGCAAAAGAAACAGCACCACCCTACGCGCCTCGTACATTGCCGACATATTCCAATCGGATATAAACGAACTGCGCACACATATATACAGCCACACATTTTCCATAGGAATAGTAAAAACCTTATATAAAATAAAGGCCGGAGACCCACTGAAAAAATATTCGCCCTACTAAAAACCCTCCCAAGAAAAAATGAGAAGAAAGATATTCACATACATAATAACACTGCTGACACTGTCACTGCCATGTGGCTGCATAGAGGAAGATCAGTTCGACAACAGCCCCACGGGCAATTTCGATGCATTGTGGAATCTCATAGACCAACGCTACTGCTTTTTCGACTACGCCCAACAACAATTCGGGCTCGATTGGAACAGCATATACCACAAATACAAAGCAAAAATAGAGGCTGAGACAAACGACAGTGAACTTTTCGACATCTGCGGAGAGATGCTCGGCGAGCTGCGCGATGGCCATGTAAACCTCACCTCGGTCTATGGCACAGCATACTATTGGGACTGGAAATTGAACCACCCGGAAAACTTCAGCGACTCTATACAACGTAAATATTTAGGCAACAAATTCAAGTTTAACAACGGAATAAAGTACACCGAGCTTCCCGACAGCATCGCCTATGCCTACGTTGGCACATTCGACAATAATTTCGGCAATGGCAATATAACAGCAATGATGCTGGACATCTCTTCGTGCAAAGCATTGATATTGGACATACGCAATAACGGTGGAGGAATGATTACAGCAGCCGAGACGTTAGCCTCGCACTTTACAGACGAAAAAATAAAGATAGGCTACATACAGCATAAGACAGGCACTGCGCACGATGCCTTTTCGTCGCCCGAGGCAATGTACCTGTCGCCCGGCGAAGGAGCTATATGGAAACGCCCCGTCATTGTCCTTACAAACAGAGGGGTATTCAGCGCGGCCAACCATTTTATAATCATGATGAAGGAACTGTCACACGTCACCATTGTCGGCGACTATACGGGAGGCGGCTCGGGACTACCCTTCAACAGCACTCTGCCAAATGGATGGAGCGTGCGCTTCTCGGCCAGCCCCATACTCGACGCCGAGGGCAATCACGCCGAATTCGGCATAAAGCCCGACGTAAAGATAGACATCACCTCGGAAGATTGGAGCAAAGGGGTGGACACCATCATCGAGGAGGCTATAAAGATAGCAAAGGAGCTTACCAAGAAAAAGGAATAGAGAAGATATTTTTAGAAACTTCAACATCCACATACAGCGGCAAGTGATCCGAGGCTATACTGTCGGCAAACATCACCACGCTTGCACGAGGCTTACACGTATAACCGTTTTTCATAGCATAAACAAAGTCTATACACTCCTCGGGATTAATCGACGGATAGGTAGCATCTGCAGGATTGTTCAGCACAGTAAAAGTCTTGGCAAGCAACTGTTGTTCGGGGTCACCCACATGAGAATTCATATCCCCGACAAGGAGAAGCGGTTTTTTGCACTCCTTCAGCGCATTGCAGAGAATATATGCCGAGGAAAGACGGTCATCATCGTCAAGCGGAAAGTGAGTGCAACACACCACACAATCCTCGAATTCCACAACCAACAGCCGACGCGCCTCGCCACTGCTTACTAACGGCAACACACACGAAGAGAGAGGCTCTTCCCTCGACAATAGACCAATGCCGTAACTGCCACCGTCAAATTTTATTGCCGACGCATAAGTTGCAAACATGCCTGTCTCGGCAGCAAGCTCGTCGATGCACACCCTGCCATTATTGCGAGCCGTCGCACTATCAAGCTCTTGCAGAGCCACAAAATGGGGCGACACGCGATTAATAACCTCGGCAATGCGCGCATAATCAATCTTTTCATCCATTCCGCGACAATGATGCACATTATAACTCATCACACGCAACGAGTCGCTACACGAAACAAACAAGCAACAAAAAAGAAAGAAAATACAAATATTCTTATACATAATTATATTAGTCAAAGGAAGTTTATCAAAATAGGCTGTGCCAAGTAGTGATTGACACAGCCCTATTATTTTAGAAGAGAAGCCGTTACTCTGTTGCCTTAATATAGTTTATCACAGGGTTGGCATACATTTCGAGAATCTTTCCGCGCAAGAAAGGAACATCCTTGTTCGGAAGGTCTATCTTCTCAAGCTGCCCTGCAAGATAGCCATCGAGAGCAACCTTATCCTCGGCAGTATACATATCGGCAAAGCGCGTGTCGCCCGTAAGAAGCTCGTAAAAATAGTAATTTATAGGCCAGAAACGGTAATTACTATGTATCGCGCGGTCGATAATTTTGGCAGCAGCAGCAAATTTCTCGCCCTTTCCAAGATTCGCATCAAGAGCATCAAGCTCGTCGTTTATGCACTTTGCAACATGATAGTGAATGTGCCCTTTGTAGCCGAAGAGTCCCGTCTGCATGTTCAAGAGGTCGTCGAAAGGCGATTTTTTGTGCTCGGGATTATCGCGTTTCTGCTGAAACTCTTTTGCCTTAAGATAATCACAAGGGTCATACTCGTACGAAATTGAGGTTGGAGCAATATTCAATGCCTTGAGAGCCTCTATAGGATCGCCGGATGTGTGCATTGCGAGCATCTTCAGCACACTCTCGGCGGTAAAATCGTTGCTATCTTTGGCGCGTCCCTCGCGCTGAGCAATCCACACAGGCTGTTTTTTATCGACAATAGCGTAACGAATGTACGACGACAAACGTTTGGACGAAGCTAACAATTCGCGCATGGTAAGCGAACGTTGCACAATGAAACTGCGGTTCACACGCACAAGTTTCTTTATCCAGGGACGGATGAGAAGATTGTCGCCGATAGCAATTTCTACAGTATTGTTTATTGCATCAACCAAAAGAACATCCAGAAACGCAGAGTCTAAAATTATATCTCTGTGGTTGGAAATATAAAGCGCGTCGGACAGTTGCTCCTTATTGTCACAAGTAAGTTCCAAGCCCTTGCTCAGTTTCTCCAAAAGAGTGTGCAGGAAAGGCTTCACCAATGCCTTTTGAAACTCAAGATTGGTTTTACAAGTTCGCATCGCGCCACAAATCTGCTCATACGAAAGTTGCGGAAAAGCGCGTGTAATCATCTCTTTAAACTCTGCATCGGCAATAAGTTCTTCAAAAATAGCAGGAAGTTCCTCGGGGGCATACGGACGAATATCGTCAAATTCTGTGGGGGCTATCATAATTATAAAATTTGTACAAAGTTTAACATTTATGCAATATTCGGCAAAAATATTGAAATATGCAACACTTTTGCCGAATATTACTGCAAACAAACTATTTACTGCTCTATTCGGGGAATGATAATCTTTTCGGAAACCTCTATACGATAAGCACCTTTACCAGCGTCACGGTCGCGGCGCATCCTTATGAGCGCAATCAGTGTCTGACGGGGAGCAATTTTCTCGTGACTATTGTGAGCATGATACACCATAAAATACTTTCTGCCCGCACGCAGTATAGCATGATGCCCCGTACCCACATATCCGCAGTGTCTGTGCAACACCGGATTTTTTTCGTAACGCTTGTATGGCCCCATTGGATTATCGGCAACCGCAAAGCCCACCGCATACTCTTTGCTTCTATAATCGTTGCAACTGAACGTAAGATAATATTTCCCCTTATATTTAAAGGTAAGCGGTCCCTCGGCTATACGCCCCATTTTTCTTTCCCACGTACCCTCGCGAGCATCAATAAGTTCGCGAGCAGTCTCTATCTTCACATTCATAAGGTCGGGAGTCATTTCGGCCACCCAGATAATGTTTCCTCCGCGCATAAAGCGCACCCAGAATATGTAAGCCTTGCCATCATCGTCGAAAAACAGCGAAGCATCTATTCCCTCTTCGTCAGGCAGATAAGGGCGCTGTTCTTTCTGCACAAAAGGGCCGCAAGGCGAGTCCGACTCGGCGCAACATATATGAACGTCGCTGCTGTAGGTCATAATGAACTTATCGCCACGCTTATAAACCTCGGGAGCCCAAAAGAACCGTTCGCCCCACACATCATCCTTGTGCATGGCAAGAGCCTTTTTAGCCTTTCCGCATCGACTGCTCCACTTTTTAAGGTCGCGCGAACGATAAACGACAATGCCGTCAGCATCCTCGGTGCCGTAAATATAATACCACCCATCGTGCTCCAAGATGAAAGGGTCGGCAAGCATCAGTTGGTCGGGAAGAGCGCGGCCTGTATTCTCATTTTCATTATCGGCAACAGCCACACTGCACAGAACTACAGCAAACAGCAGTAAAAATATCTTTTTCATAGATGAATAGTTAAAAATCACTTTTTAATTTTTATATCATACTGATCGTACGGGGCTGTGCGCCACGCAAATTTTTCTGTAAGCCTTGACAATGCAAATAGCGGAGAGAAAGTCCTTACACTTATCGTCTCGCCATCGGGCTTAAACTCCAATATACGCAACCAACAATCGCCGCCGTTGCCGTTCCAATCGCCATCCCCCTGTTGCGAATTAAACATCATCTGGAAGACCTCGCGACCATTGGCAGCCTTATCCACACGACACGACGAAGTGGTGCTATAATCCGTTGCAGCAACATCATCTTTAATTTCGGGTGCTTGTCCGGCGTGCCCACTAAGCACAAGAACAATATTTTCCGAGGGATAAACAAGTTTCTGCCACACCTCCTCGGGCTGATTGCAAGGTGCGAGCGTATAACCCTCTTTTTTAATACGTTCGCCCTTATTGTTGAGCCACGAGTGTATAAGCACTACGACCCTATGCTTTTTGAAACGCTCGCTGGCTATAAGTTCTTTGGCCCATGCAAGCGCTTCGTCGCGCGGAGCAAATTCAAAGGTAAGCACCAAAATATCGCCCCACTTTTTGTCGCGGAACTCATACGCTGAATTTTCCATCGTATGAACACCTTTCCAATTTGGGCATGTAGCAACAAGCGCCGATTCGAATTTTATATTACGCTCGGGGTAAATATACTGTGGAGCATTTGTATGACGGTCGGTAGCTGTAATATGCCCTATGTCGTGGTTGCCTTGCGCAATAACATAAGGCACACGATTGTCCAATCGGGACAAGGCACGCGACACAGCCTGCCACTGCTGAGTACCCGTCTGGTCGCCATTATATTTATTTGGCAAAGGAGCAGAGACTATTTTTCCATTCTGTTCGACCATATCTCCTGTGAAAAGAGCCGCCTTTATCTTCAGTCGTTTGATATTTTGCGCAATCCACGCCGTTTGCAATTCAAAGAGCGGCTGATTGGCTGCAAACTTCACATAGCTTTGCGGGTCGGGCACAAGAATCATGCTGAACGAATTTTCATTCTGCAACGATGGATATACAGGAACCTGTGGCTCCCCCACAGGAGACTGCGCCATAAGAGTGTTTACTAAACAAAGTGACAGAAAAACTGTAATTAAATATTTCTTCATACCCTTTTTATTTTGTAAAAGTATTTATCTATTAATCTTTTGTAGGAAAATAGTTATTCAATCTTCTCTAACCACAAATAACCTTCTTCATCTTTAAAAGCTCTGAATTTAGCATCATCTTTCTTAACCAAAAGATAATTACCATCATAAGGCATTACTGTATATTTTTGTGGTTCAGATGGATGAAAGTACCAATCTTCGTAAAAAACCACCTTGTTATTTCGTATAAACATTGCTCTTCTTGAATCAGCTTCACTCAAATCGCCCATGTCTGTTTCAATTGCCAGCTCTTCTTTTATTTTTTTATACTCATAAAAATGGTAGTAGATAACAAAATAATCCCATTCAAACGGCATTACCTCGGCAAGGTCGATAATACATTCTCCATCATCATTTTTATTCCACCACCATTGAAATTCTGTAATATAATCTATTCTATTTTTAATATAGAATCCGCCTAAGCCAAACCCTACTACAATGTACAAGGTAATAAATAATTTGGCTAAAAAAATGGTAAACACAGTAGCAAATACTAAAATAATTTTCAGTATTTTTTTTACGAGTGGATTAGAAACTATAATAATACCCATTTTTATCATTTCACAGTATTAGGTTTTTGTCATTTTGTCTGCGCTTTTATCAATTCTTCAGGTGTATAGCCATTTCATCGGAACGGCTGTAATGCTCCTTCAGTATATCATATTTTTCTTGAGAAAAGCATCAAGCGGATTTTGTAGGAAAATAGTTATTCAATCTTCTCTAATATTAAGTACCCCGGCTCATTCTTCTTAGCTTTAAATTTTGCATCCTCTTTTTTTGTATAAAAGCAATCGCCTGCAAAAAAAACAAGCCCTTCGGGATACAAGTATCCATGTATATCTAATTTTTTACGCCATGCATCATGAAAAACAACTTTACGATTTTTTATAAAAACAATTTCTTTGTCTAATACAACGTCAAAACACTCGTCGGCTTCTATATCTAATTCTTGCATTATATTTTCTATGTCGCAATTAGGAGTATAGAATACAAAGTAATCCCATTCGAACGGCATTACCTCGGCAAGGTCTATGATACTCTCGCCATTGCTATCCTTGTTCCACCACCATTCCCAAAGAATCAAATAGTCTGTCTTGTTTTTTATGTTATATTCAATTATTCCGACGAATTCCAAGATCATGAAAAAAACAAAGATAATAACGGTAGAGAATACCGTAGCAATAGCTATCAATATCCACTTAACGATTTTATTAAATATTCTAATAAATCCCATTTCTTTTTAGGTGTTATAAATGCTTTTTGTTCGTCTATCTGTGCTTGTCTTAGTTCTTCTGGCGTATAGCCATTTTCATCGGGAACGGCTGCTTACAGGCCATTGTATCGAAACTCGCCAAGAACCTTATTACCCGTATGTCTCTTCTATTTTATCGAGGATAGAGAATAGTTCGTCCAGCTTTTCGGCACGCAGCATGGCTATCCTCATGGGACGAAAATCGGTCAGTCCCTTAAGCAGAGGCGTTGCCGCAAGATGGCGACGTATATGCAAAATTCCGCGACGTTCGTCGAGACGCTCGATGCTGTCAATCACCTGACGACGCAAAATATCCATTGTTTCTTTGAACGAGAAGGGTGAGGCATGCTCGCCATTTTCAAGATAGTGCTTAACCTCGCGGAATATCCATGGACGTCCGAAGCTGGCGCGCCCTATCATCACAGCATCGACGCCGTAACGTTCGAAGCACTCCTTGGCGCGTTCGGGGGTGGTAATGTCGCCATTGCCAATAATAGGTATTTTCATACGCGGATTCTCCTTTATCTTACCTATGAGTGTCCAATCGGCCTCTCCTGTATACATTTGGGCGCGGGTGCGTCCATGAACAGTCAGGGCTGCAATTCCACAATCCTGCAACGCCTCGGCAAGTTCCACTATCACTTTGCTATTGTCGTCCCACCCCAGACGGGTTTTTACAGTTACGGGGATATTTACAGCATCGACTACTGCTTTTGTTATCTGCAACAGCTTGGGAATATTCTGCAACATTCCTGCACCGGCACCCTTACGGGCCACCTTTTTCACGGGACAACCGAAATTAATATCAAGAATATCGGGACGGGCAGCCTCGACACGTCGGGCAGCCTCGACCATCGGCTCTACCTCATTGCCGTATATCTGTATTGCAACGGGACGCTCCTCGTCGCAGATGTTCAACTTTTGCACCGAACGGTTCACGTCGCGTATGAGTGCGTCGCTCGATACAAACTCGGTATATACCATGTCCGCGCCGAAGCCTTTGCACATCAAGCGAAAGGCCGCATCGGTAACATCCTCCATAGGAGCCAGAAAGACGGGATAGCGACCAAATTCTATATTTGCAATTTTCATACTTATCAATTTTCTTTTAACCAGCCTTTGCGGTAGGCTCTCAGCAACATCTCGAGTTCGTCTATCTGCTTGCGCAGTTCGCGACCAATATCTGTGTCGGATACAAGCACGCGGCGATTGGAGCTTTCGACGATGGAGGTTGTAGACTGAATGTCTATTCCCTCGAGCACAGCCTCTTCGGTGGAGGTGAAGGGTGCATGTTGCACAAGCTGGAAGCCGCGACTGTGATACACAAGAGTATATCCCGCAATGCCTGTAGTCGAGTGGTAGGCACGCGCAAAGCCTCCGTCGATGACCATCAACCGTCCCCCGGCTTTAATAGGGTTCTCGCCCTTGCCAACCTTGACGGGGACGTGTCCGTTTATTATGTGGCGATGCGTTCCGCTCACTTGAAAATCGTCCAACAGTCTGTCGCACACTTCGGCCTTTTCGCGCAGCTTGAAGTACCAGCCTTTCTCTTCGGCATGTACCTCTTTATTTTTTATAAAATATCGCTCGAAGGTTGTCATTTTGGACTTATCGAAAAGAGGGCTGTCCACTCCGCACCACAAATACCAAAAGTAGTCGCGGGCATAGGCTTTCTCTTCGTCATCGGTTCCCTCTTCGTAGGCCAGACGTATAATCTGCTCTATTCGCTGCATAAGTTCTTTGCCTTTGTAGCACTGTCCCTGAATATTTACCTCGCGCAACGAGCCATCTTCGTTTAGCGGCATCGATGCGTGGAACAAAAGGTTGGAATTGCACACAGCATACATTCCTCCATGCGTGAGCAGGCACTGCATGTGGCGTTGCAAACGCTCGCTTGTGCGGAACGAACGCACAAGGCTGTCCATTATCTCTTGCTCCTCTTCGTTCAGGCAATAGGGGTTACAGGGGTCTATCGTCGGGAAAAATCTATCCTCTATCTTGTAGGTCTTTCCATAATAGTTTATTGTGCCCTCTTCGAAATTCATATGCTCGAGCAGGCAACGGTCGGTCATATTCCAATCGGGGTTCTGCAGATAGAGCTGCGACTCTAATTTAAACTGTATGACAGCTATCGCCTTATGCATTTGCGCTATAAGGCGTTGAGTCTTTTGTCGTGGAGAATTTGCACCATTATCCTCGATGAAAGGTTTGAACAGGTCGCAAGGGTCGTCGGCATACGTCTCCATTGCAAATGTTGCCAACGGCACCATATTTATTCCATAGCCATCCTCGAGGGTCTTTGTATTTGCGTATCGCAGCGAGAGACGGATAACGGCTGCTGCACATGCGGGATTACCGGCTGCCGCACCCATCCACAGTACATCGTGGTTGCCCCACTGTATGTCCAGATTGTGATAGTTGCACAGGGTATCCATTATAAGATGCGCTCCGGGACCTCTATCGAAAATATCACCCAATATATGCAGTCTGTCTATTGCCAAACGCTGTATAAGATAGCACAGTTGGATGATGAAAGGCTCGGCGCGACGGGTGCGTATGATTGTCCTTATTATTATATTATAATATTCGTGCTTATTCTGCCCGTCGGATGTTTCATTAAGAAGCTCTTCTATGATAAAGGCAAACTGCTCGGGCAGGCTGCGTCGCACCTTTGAACGCGTATATTTTGACGATACATTGCGACACACCATTATCAATCTGTTGAGCGTCGTCTGGTAAAAATCTGTCATATTCTTGTGGGACAGCTTTACAAGCTCTAACTTCTCCTCGGGGTAATATATAAGCGTACACAGCTCTTTTATCTCCTCTTCGCTTAGAAATTTATCAAAAATCTCGCGCACCTTGCGACGAATGTTACCCGAAGCGTTGCGCAGCACATGCTGAAAAGCATCATTCTCGCCATGAAGGTCGGCAAGGAAGTGCTCAGTAGCCTTAGGCAAATGAAGAATAGCCTCGAGATTGATAATCTCGGTTGTTACTCGCGGCACGTTGGGAAATTCCTTTGCAAGCAGCTGCAGATAGCGCATATTGTCACGAATATTTTTCATAGACAAACCTTTTATCTGTTGAATATCGAGCAAAAAAGCCCGCCTGACTTAAAAAAAAATCGGGCAGGCTTTTGGTTGAAAATATCTCTATTTACTTTTTATTTATGTAATCTACAATCCATGCACCCACCTCGGCAGTTCCATATTTATCGCTACCATCGGCCTGCAGGTCGGGAGTACAAATATTTTCGGCCATCGACGCATTGACAGCTTCGCGTATGAGGGCACCCTCGTCGAAGAGCCCGAATGCATACTCGAACATCATTGCCGCCGAGAGGATTGTCGCCAGAGGATTGGCAATATTCTTGCCTGCTGCCTGAGGCCACGAACCGTGTATAGGCTCGAACAAAGATGTATGTACGCCTATCGACGCCGAGGGCAACAGACCCATCGAACCTGTGATTACCGAGCCTTCGTCGGTAAGAATGTCGCCAAACATATTCTCGGTCACCATCACATCAAAAGAGGAAGGCCACTGTATGAGTCGCATTGCGGCATTATCCACGAACATAAATTCCGTTTCGACCTCGGGGTACTGAGGTGCAAACTCGCCGGCCACCTCGCGCCACAGACGCGACGTTGCAAGCACATTAGCCTTATCGACAACAGTAAGTTTCTTGCGACGTTTCATTGCATACTCGTACGCAAGTTTCACTATACGCTCAACCTCTTCGCGTGTATAAACGCAGGTGTCATAAGCTGTGTTTCCATCCTCGGAACGTCCCTGAGGACGACCGAAGTATAGTCCGCCTGTAAGCTCGCGTATACACATAAAGTCGGCACCTCTGACAATGTCGGGACGAAGGGGAGACTTCTCGATAAGTGACTCAAAGGTTGTTACAGGACGCAGGTTGGCATAAAGCCCCAGCTTCTTGCGCATGGCAAGAAGGCCCTGCTCGGGACGCACCTTTGCCGAGGGATTGTTATCGAAGCGCAGGTCGCCTACTGCACCAAAAAGTACAGCATCGCTCTGCATACACAATTCGTGTGTCTCGTCGGGATAGGGGTTACCTGTTGCGTCAATCGCACATGCACCCACAAGCCCGGTCTTATATTCTAAATTGTGACCGAATTTGTTACATACGGCCTTTGTTACCTCCAATGCCTGTGCTATAATCTCGGGGCCTATTCCATCGCCCGGAAGCACTGCTATTTTTATATCCATATTGTCTTTTATATTATTGTAATACTATCTTTGTGCCTCCCAGCTCTCTATCTTTTCTTTGTTGCTGAGCAAGAAGTCAATGTCATCCAATCCGTTCATCAAGCAATGCTTTTTATAGGCATTTATTTCAAAGGTCTCTGACTTTCCGGTGGCAGTATTTGTAATAGTCTGCTCGGGCAGATTCACTATAACCTCGGTGCGGGGATTGGCATATATCGAGTCGAACAGCTCTTTCAGGAACTCCTCTGTCACTACAACCGGTAGCACAAAGTTGTTCAGCTCGTTATTTTTGTGGATATCGGCAAAGAAGCTCGACACCACCACACGGAAACCATAGTCGGCGATGGCCCACGCAGCATGTTCGCGGCTCGAACCCGAACCGAAATTCTTGCCTGCAACAAGTATCTTTCCCGAATATGTGGGGTCGTTGAGTACGAAACTCTCTATTTTATTACCTTGCTCGTCGAATCGCCAATCGCGGAAAAGATTCTCGCCGAAGCCCTCGCGTGTGGTTGCCTTAAGAAAACGTGCAGGCACTATCTGGTCGGTATCTATATTCTCCAACGGCAGAGGTATGCAGGAGTCTTTTATTATGTTGAATTTCTCTTTTTTCATCGTTACTGTTTTTTAAAGGAATTTACGCGGGTCGGTTATTTTGCCTGTGATTGCAGCTGCCGCAGCAACATAAGGACTTGCGAGGATGGTACGTGCGCCCTGTCCCTGACGTCCCTCAAAATTGCGGTTGCTTGTCGATACGGCATATTTTCCGGCAGGAATCTTATCTTCGTTCATTGCCAGACAAGCCGAACATCCGGGCTCGCGCAATTCGAAGCCCGCCTCGGTGAATATCGCGGCAAGACCCTCTTCCTCTATCTGACGGAAAACGCCCCACGAGCCGGGTACTATCCACGCTGTAACATTCTCGGCTTTTTTATGACCTTTCACTATCTGTGCAAATGCTCTGAAATCTTCTATACGACCATTTGTACATGAACCTATAAAAACATAGTCGATGGGGTGACCTTCGAGCTTTTCTCCCGCGCTGAAGCCCATATACTCGAGAGACTTCAGATAAGATGCTTGTCCGGCCTCGGGCTGAGTCTCGACAGCAGGCACTGCCTCACTTATGCCTATTCCCATTCCCGGATTGGTACCGTATGTTACACGTGGTTCAATATCAGCAGCCTGGAAAGTAATCTCTTTGTCAAAGACTGCATCCTCGCTGCTGGGGAGGGTCTTCCAATAGGCAACTGCCTTGTCCCACTCCTCGCCCTGCGGAGCATACTCGCGACCTTTTATATATTCAAAAGTAATCTCGTCGGGAGCGACCATTCCTCCACGAGCACCCATCTCTATCGAAAGGTTGCAAAGTGTCAGACGGCTCTCCATGCTCATAGAACGTATTGCCGAGCCTGCATATTCCACAAAATAGCCTGTCGCACCACTGGTGGTCATTTTCGAGATTATGTAAAGTGCCACATCCTTTGCAGTAACACCCTTACCCAGCTCGCCCTCGACATTGATGCGCATCGACTTTGGCTTCTGTTGCAGGATGCACTGCGAGGCAAGCACCATTCCCACCTCGCTTGTACCTATTCCAAAGGCAACGGCACCCATAGCTCCATGGGTCGAAGTGTGAGAATCGCCACAAACGATTGTCATTCCCGGCAGTGTAAGCCCAAGTTCGGGACCAACCACATGAATAATACCGTTCTTGGGATGTTTCATTCCAAAGTGTGTGAGGCCGAACTCATGGGCATTGCGCGAGAGTGTCTCAACCTGCTTGCGCGAAACAGGCTCTTCAATGGGTTTATCTTGATTTTTTGTGGGAATATTGTGGTCGGGCATACAGTAGATTCTGTCCGGACGAAGGCATTTTATGCCTCGGCTTCTGAGGTCGTCAAAAGCCTGAGGCGATGTTACTTCGTGACAGTACAATCTGTCTATATATAGTTGTGTAGGTCCATCTTCGACCTTATGCACAATATGAGAATCCCAAATTTTATCGAAAAGTGTGTTCATCGTTTCTTAATCGCGGAATTTGTTTATACAGTCAATGTATGCTTCGACCGAGGCCGAAACAATGTCGGTGTTTGCACCGAATCCATAGTAATTTACGTCGTTGTACTCTACCTGCATGTGTACCTTGCCTACATCGTCGCTACCCTTGCTGATTGCCTGAATGGTAAACTCGCGCAAGGTCATGTCGCGCTTGATTATCTGCTTCAAGGCTTTGATGGCTGCGTCTACGGGGCCGTTGCCGGTGGCTGCGCTCTCGAAGAGCTCACCCGAAATGCGCAATCCGAGGCTTGCTACCGAACGAATGTTCAGGCCTGTTGTCACCTGCAAATATTCGAGCTTGATACCCTTATTTGTGCTGCGGTCGGCACCTGCGAGCATCAGAATATCGTCGTCGTTAATCTCCTTTTTCTTGTCGGCCAGACGAAGGAACTGTTCGTAAATTTCGTTCAGCTTATCGGCCTCTACATCAATGCCGAGCACCGACAAACGGTGTTTCAACGCTGCACGACCGCTACGAGCTGTCAGCACAATTGAGTTATCGTCGATACCCACATCTTTGGGATTCATAATTTCGTATGTGCTTACATCCTTCAGCACACCATCCTGATGAATACCAGAGGAGTGAGCAAAGGCGTTACGTCCCACGATAGCCTTGTTGGGCTGAACGGGCATGTTCATAAGGCTTGAAATCATGCGGCTGGTGGGGTAGATTTTCTGAGTATTTATATTTGTTTCGATGTTGAGCATCGGATGACATTTTGTAATCATCACAATCTCTTCGAGCGAGGTGTTACCCGCGCGCTCGCCTATACCGTTGATGGTTACCTCTACCTGACGCGCACCGTTTATAACACCCGAGAGTGTGTTTGCTGTTGCCATTCCCAGGTCGTTGTGACAGTGGGTCGAGAGGATGGCCTTGTCGATGCAATCTACATGCTCCATCAAATATTTGATTTTAGCACCATACTCGTGAGGCAGACAGTAACCTGTTGTGTCGGGGATATTTACCACAGTAGCACCGGCCTTGATAACCGCCTCGACCACGCGCGCAAGATACTCATTATCGGTACGTCCGGCATCCTCGGCATAGAATTCAACATCCTCGACATACTTTTTCGCATACTTAACGGCTCTTACAGCTGTCTCAATGATTTTCTCGCGTGTAGAGCGGAATTTATACTGTATGTGAGAGTCGGATGTTCCTACACCTGTGTGTATACGTTTGCGTTTAGCAAATTTCAATGCTTCGGCAGCGCAATCAATATCTTTCTCCACAGCACGTGTAAGCGCGCAGATTGTAGGCCATGTAACGGCCTTTGATATCTCTATCACAGAATTGAAATCTCCGGGGCTTGAGATGGGGAATCCCGCCTCAATAATATCAACACCAAGCATTTCCAGTTGCTTTGCCACTTGAATTTTCTCAACTGTATTCAACTGACATCCGGGAACCTGCTCGCCATCGCGCAACGTGGTGTCGAAAATGTAAAGTCTGTTATCCATAGCTTTATAATTTTTTATTATTACTCTATTTTCTTCGGCTGCATAAGTGTGATTTTAACGCAACCTATCTAAAATTTTACAAATATAGCACTTTCTTTTCAAACTTTTGACTCCCATATGTTATTATTTATAAAAAATGCGCGTGCGCAAGCTCAAACATCTAAGAGGAATCAGGGGCGAAAGAAAATATTTCACATTTTTTCAAGAATTCAAAAGCGTTTCTTATATATTTGCAAAATCTTGCAAATGAGAGATGCACGCTTAATAGAATATTTATTTATGAAAAAAATAGAATTCATTGTTACTTTTCACACTGATAACAGTGCCACCATACAGATAAAATATCGTTTCCGAACATCAAGAGGCGAGGAATTTGAAAATCGCTTACAGCTCGATGAAATTTCGCCCGACACATGGAGCGGCTTTTTAACCTTCGACAACAACGCCACAGAGCTTACTTACGGCTATGAGGTTACAAAAAACAGCACTACCCTGCGAAGCGAATGGGGTGAGATGCCACACAACGTAAATTTAGTAGCAAACAGCTCTTCGTGGAAGCTCTACGACAAGTGGTTCGACGCGCCATTCTGCAACTACATGCAGAGCGGATTATTCAAAAAATTTTACCATCGCAACAACCAGACAACAAACAACAAGGTAACAATCCCAAGCAAGGAATCAGACCTTTTGTACTTCGACATTCAGGCCTGCGGGCTGACAGCCGACGAAACCCTTATTCTCACCGGCAACGCCGACGAATTTGGCAATTGGGAACCCTCGAAAAGCATACAAATGGCCAACGTATCCTTTAACCGTTGGCAATGCGTCGTAGAGGCAGCCACCCTGTGCGGCAATACATTGGATTTCAAATTTGTAGCCTTAAACACCACAACAGGTGAAGCACGATGGGAAGAGGGCGACAACCGCACCCTGTTCATAGAAAAAGAGGAACGTCCCACCATTCGTCGCATAACATTCGAAGGGCTGGACTTGGGCGCACCCCGTTTACGCGTCGCAGGTACGGTAATTCCACTCTTTTCGTTACGGTCGGAAAGCAGCTGGGGCATCGGCGACTTTGGCGACCTAAAAAAGATGGCCGAGTGGCTGGCTGCAACCGGTCAGCATGTGCTGCAACTGCTACCCGTAAACGACACAACCATCTACGGTGGCGAGGGAGATTCATACCCATACAACTGCGTATCAGTATTTGCTTTACACCCGCAGTACATTGATATTTCGGCACTTCCGGCAATAAAAGACGGCCGCACACGCGCAGGTTTTTTCCGTCGCGCCAAACGCCTGAACGAAAGTCGTACATTCGACTACCCCGCCGTAAACATACTGAAAGAGAATTACCTGAGGAAACTATACGAAGAGAGTGGCAAGGAGCTACTCGAAAGCCCCGAGTTCAAGCTTTTCGAGAAAGAGCAACAAGCGTGGCTGAAGCCCTATTGTGCCTATCGTTTCCTGACAAAAAAAGTTTGTCCCGGCCCGGGCATTTGGGGCACGTACAGCTGCTACAAAGCCGATACATGCAACAAACTCACAAAGGAATACAGCGATGCAGCCTACGAAATGAACTACCACGCACTTGTACAATATTTTCTATACAAACAGCTAAAAGAGGCCCACGAATATTCACTATCCTTAGGCGTTGCCATTAAAGGAGATATCCCTATCGGCGTTGCGCCCGACGGAGTAGACGTATGGTGCGACAAAAAGCTCTTCAACTGCAAAGGCTCGGCAGGAGCACCACCCGACGCATTCTCGGCCGACGGACAAAATTGGGGGTTCCCCACTTATAATTGGGAAGTGATGGCACTTGACGGCTACTCGTGGTGGAAGCGACGTTTGAAATATATGTCAAATTTTTTCGATGCCTATCGCATAGACCACATCTTGGGATTCTTCCGAATATGGGAGATACCATCGTACGTTTCGAGCGGACTGTCGGGACACTTCAGACCCAGCAAACCATTAACCATCGAGGAGATTGAAAAAGCCGGTTTCTACTTCGACGCCACGCAACACTCATGTGCAAAACCCACAGACCTGCCGAGCGACAAGCCTGCCGACCTGCTATTCATCCCCGACGAGACACTTCCCGGGCACTACCATCCGCGCATCATGGCCTCCGAGACAAAGAGCTACCGCGCATTAGGCGAGCGCAACAAACAGGCCTTCGACCGCATATACGAAGACTTCTTCTACCATCGCCACACAAATTTCTGGTTCGAAGAGGCTATGAAAAAGCTCGCGCCCCTAATGAGCGCAACCTCAATGACTGCCTGCGGCGAAGACTTAGGCATGATACCAGCCTGCGTACCGTGGGCCATGAGCAACCTGCAAATACTTTCGCTCGAAATACAACGTATGCCCAAACAATACGGCGTAAGATTCGCACGTACCGAAGAGTACCCCTACCTATCCGTTGCAACACCATCGACACACGACATGAGCACACTGCGCGAATGGTGGAAAGAAAACCCCGACGACACCCAACATTTCTACAACGAAGTGGTGGGACACGAAGGGAAAGCACCCGAAGAGCTTGACGGCACGACAGCAAAAGCCATACTAACCATGCACCTGAAATCGCCCTCGATGCTAACCATGATAGCATGGCAAGACTGGATGGCGATGGACGAACGTCTGCGCCACCCCGATGCACGCGAAGAGCGAATAAACATCCCCGCCAACCGAGGCCATATATGGAATTACAGGATGCACATGACCATCGAAGAGCTTGGCAAGCAAAGAGCCTTCAACGAAACAGTATCACAAATGATACAAGAGGCCGGACGCATCCCCAACGTATGAAAAAGAGACAAAATTTCTAAAAAAGCAGTACAAAGTAACGGGCAAGAATTTGTATATATTAAATTTTTGTCCGTTATTTGTAATCAGTTGTATCGAAGCCCCATAATAACATCAATAAAGATTACGCCTATGAAAAGACTATTTACCCTTTTGACAGGACTATATATAACATCTATTCTAATAGCCTCACCTACGTCATTGGTCACAGAGGCGAAAGCCGACGAAGACAACCTTGAATACAGCACTGCATTTGAAAAGTTCGAGGAAGCCATCGCCATAGCCGACTCGTTGATAGAACTACAAGGCTTCATCGCCGGCAAAGACAACGGCGAATACGAAAAGCTTAACAATGCCATAGCCAAAGGGCGCGAACTTCTGAACGACGAAAGCACCACAACAGCTCAGGCAATGCTGAGAACCAACCAGCTAAACTCCCTTGTAACAAAATATCGCAAACAATACATATACGTCCTAATAGATTCTGTTACAAACATATTATCGAGCGACGCATTAAACTTTTCGGATGGCAGCGAAGGATGGAAAACAGGTGACTACCCCGAGGAAAGCCGCACACTCCTGACACAGATTGCCGATGACGCCCAAACAAGCGCAAACAGCGCAAACACACTTGCAAAAGTTTCAACAATAATCTCCGAGCTCGAAGAGGGCCTTAACACACTATATAATTCACGCATAGACAAGGCTTGCAAACTTCCCCTGCGATTCAACGAGGAGAGCGGTTTGCCGGGCAAAAACGAGAGCGACGACCCCAACAGCAGCTTCCTATGGAGCACCCCCCTTATCTACCTCGACAAACCCATAGATGTCATACGCATAACCGTAACCCGAGCTACCAAACAAGATAACTACGGTGGCAGTGGCACAGTAATGTTCTGCCTAAGCGAATTTGAACTTTACGACGCATCGGACAACCCCATACCTTTGCGCGAAGAGATGTTCGTAACAAATTCACTCTGTTCATCAGATGGCGGCGGCATTCCGTCACTCATTGACGGCAAGCACAATACATGGTACCATAGCGCATACAACGCCGGGCACGACATTGTTCCGGGTGCAGGCGAATATTCATACATCGAAGTTCATCTTGACGAGCCGATATCCGCATTCCGCTACCGCTCGGTAGGTCGTCCAAGTGCAAGCTACAATCGCGCACCCATAGACTTCGGAATAACAGCCGGCGAGACATACGACCCCGACAAAGTATCCACGCAAGACCCCTACGAACTACAGATAATAGAAAAAGTTACCGACGTTTCACAAATTACCGACGGAGGACACTATATCCTTTACGGTAACGCCCTCAGATTCAACGAAAATGGCGATGAAACAGGCAAAGGCTCGGGATTCTATTCGGGCCTCAACCTACATGACAACAGAAAACCCCTCAGCAACTGCCTCTTCACATTCGAAGATGCCGGCGACGGGAAATTTCATCTGCACAGCATTCCTAATAATTACTACATAAAGGCACCCGTCACATACGAAAGTGCCAACAGCACACTCTTCAAAAAAGAGGCCGCAGCATTTACCATCCAAAAGCATGAATCACGCGAAACGATGTTTACCATCTACCATACAGGACTTGTAAACGACGAATACAACCGGCTTCACGGGACAGAAGCCATATTCCCCCTGCAAGATTGGAGAGGAGAGATGGGCACACGCCCCATTGCCGGATTGAACGAACAAACTGAACTTGACGGATGCAACGAGTGGGAAATTTACAAAGTATCAGTTGATAATTTCGAACTGATGTGGCTGCAGAGCGTGCTTGCATCCGTCGAATCCTCGGGCTTTACAGCCGAAATTATCGGCAGCAATCCCGGACAATACAGCGGTACAGGTGTCGAAGAATTAAAAAATGCCCTTGCAACAGCTTGGGCCGTTGCCGATACAAAAAATGTTTTTGCAGCGAAAAGTGCCGCCGACAATTTACAAGCGACCATCGACGCACTCTCTACGCTGGAATTAAACCCAATAATTTTAGACGCAGAATATTACATTGTAAACAGCTACGACGCCTTTTATCAGCAGCAAGGGAAGGAGATGGCACTCTTCGCAGACGCAAACGACAATAGCGACAGCGATGTAAAAAGCGACAACCAACCATATTGGGGGGCATTGTTCGACGACGAAAATAGCAAACGCGACGAGTTTATATGGATTGCCGAAGAGGCTAATAGCAAGAACATCGAAACGCTCTACGGCGACACATACGTGTACCTGAAAAACAAGGCGACAGGCGAATATCTTGGCACATGGGACAGCCACTCTACCATACTGCCCATGAGCAAAAGCCCCGTTCTTTACTACTTCAGAAGTGCTGGCGGCAGTAATTTCAACATAAACTCGGCCGATGCACAGCGAGATTTTACCGAGCAGAATGGCACACACTATGCACTGCACGCCTTAGGGCACAACGATGGCAAGGCAAGCACAGGACATGTCTGTTTGTGGCACTACGGCGCCCAACAATCAAAATGGAAACTCATATATTTAGGCACAACAGCCATAGATGACAATATAGTTGATGAAGCAGAGGGCGAGATTGTATCGACTACATACTTCAGCATGGACGGAAAAATCCTCGCCGAACCCGCCAAAGGCTTGAATATCATAAGGATGGTCTACTCAAACGGCACGATAAAGAGCAAGAAAATCCTCGTCAAATAAGCCCAAAAACGCATCATGATTATCGATTTTATCATAAGACTGTTTGTTGCAGCCATATTAGGCACAATCATAGGGCTCGAAAGAGAGTACCGCGCCAAAGAGGCCGGTTACCGCACGCACTTTTTAGTGTCATTGGGCAGCGCGCTTATAATGATAGTGTCGCAGCATGGATTTTCCGAAATTCTGGGACAACCGGGAATAGGGCTCGACCCCTCGAGAATAGCTGCGCAGGTAGTTACAGGCATCGGCTTTATCGGGGCAGGCACCATAATATTGAACAAACAAATTGTTCGCGGACTGACAACCGCTGCAGGAATATGGGCAACGTCGGGCATCGGGCTGTGCATAGGTGCGGGAATGTATACTCTGGGACTATCGGCTACCGCATTGACGCTTATAGGCTTTGAGCTTCTGAGCAGAATATTCAAAAACTTCGGACTAAGAAGTTTCTTTATTGAATTTTCCACAAGCAACAAAAATATGCTGAATGAAATTCCGGCAGCTTTCGACAAAAGGGATTTTATAATTGTCTCGTACCGGATGAACGAAAAGAACATCGGACAAGAGTGCTTCTACAATATCAGCATGGTGGTAAAGTCCAAAAAAAGAGAAGAAGAGTCCAATATTATCGCTTATCTTAATAGTTTCGAGGATATTACCATTCATAGGATGGAATAATTTTTTCAAGCACAGCTCTACGTTGCACTACCCGGCACTTCCGGAATTTTATTCATACTTCAGCGGTTTGCACTACTTTTAATAAGATAGGCGGCACCTCGGAAGAAAAAATAAATACAAATCATTGAACTTCAGCGGGTTGCACTACTTTCAATAAGATAAGCGGCACCTCGGAAGAAAAAATAAATATAAATCATTGAACTTCAGCGGTTTGCACTACTTTCAATAAGATAGGCGGCACCTCGGAAGAAAAAATAAATATAAATTTATTTTGTTCTTCGCTCGGTTTGCACTACTTTTAATAAGATAGGCGGCACCTCGGAAGAAAAAATAAATATAAATCATTGGACTTCAGCGGTTTGCACTACTTTTAATAAGATAGGCGGCACCTCGGAAGAAAAAATAAATATAAATTTATTTTGTTCTTCGCTCGGTTTGCACTATCTTTGCAAAAGATTAGCGTGTACGGCTTTCGACACAAAACTTGCGCCTGTGGCGAAATTGGTAGACGCGCCAGACTTAGGATCTGGTGTTTTGCGACGTGTAGGTTCGAGTCCTATCAGGCGCACGATGAGACAAAAGAGGAATTCTCAAAACAGGGAATTCCTCTTTCCTGTTTTGAGAATCGACAATGCCGACAGCGGTTGGTCAAACGAAGTACGGGCGAAGCTCGTACCGTTTGGGCCGCGATAAGGCGGCGTTGTCAATTTAAAAGATATAATCGACAATACTTGCAGCAATAGGTCGCAGGATGCGTGGCGTAGTCACGCCCTGCGGGTTGCGGTTGGCAAGTGTTGTCAATTACGGCAAACAAAATCGACAATGCTTGCAGCAATAGGTCACGCACAGCACCGCAGAATGTGGTGCCTCGTGGGTTGGACTTCATTCCCATCAAAGGTTCGATAATTGTCTTTTTCCTTATCCCACAAAACTCCGTTCGGAAAGAGTAAATTTTGCAGTTTTTGGCAAATTTCAAGCGAACTATCACGCCACAAACGAGAGAGTTCAGTAACAAGCACCTTGTCGATGGCATTTGCCTCAACGTATTCTACCATGTTAAGTAGTTCTGTACGCTCTGCGTTTGCCTTTGCACCCGAAATTTTCTCTGCAAACACAGCCTCAACGCTCCAACCCTTACTATTGGCAAGTGCTGTCAGTTCGTTTACTTGTCTGTCGTACTCTTGTATGTTTGTCGAAACTCTTGCAAAAATTATTGTTTTCATATTCTTATTATATATTTGTTTTATAAAACAATTATTACAATGCAAATGTACATTTAAGAAAATTAAGAAACAAATTTTAATTAGCGAAAATCGCAAATATTTTGAAATATATTGTTATTTATGATAATTTTAGTATATTAGCACCCAAAATAGGATATACATGGAAAAGATATTGGCAGAAAATGTAAAACGCCTTTGCAAGCAACAAGGCAAGCAACTTAAAGACCTTGCAAGCGACATGGATATTGACGCTTCAAGTCTAACGAGAGCGATGTATGGCAATGCAAGGTTAGATACCATTGAGAAAATGGCAGTCGCTTTGGGCGTTAGTGTAAAATCCCTTTTTGAACCTATGGGCGATGAGGCTGTAGAGGGGTTTATTAAAATTAGAGGAAAGATATATCAATTTTATAGTAGGAGCGAGTTGGAGAACCTACTTAAATAGTTAAAAAATTGATAATTTGTTTTATCAAAATAAGTAACTTTGTTAACAAATAGAAATAATATTATAATATAGACTTGTATGATACCAAAATATCAAGAATGTATGTTGCCTCTTTTACAATGCTTTAATGACAGACAAATTCATTCATTAAAGGAATGTACAGAAGTTCTTTCAAACAAATTTAACTTATCAGCAGATGAAAAGGCAGAACTTTTACCTAGTGGTAATCAGCCAATAATGTACAACAGGGTTGGTTGGGCAAAATTTTATTTAGAAAAAGCAGGACTCTTAAAAGGTGTGACAAGAGGTAAATATGTAATAACGGAGGATGGGCTAAGACTTCTATCAAAGAACCCGCAATTTATAAATAATGAAACGTTGTCTGCTTACAAACAATTTCGTTATTTTATAAACAATAGCGATGGAAATGCAGATGGTGCTATGAGAAGTATTAGCACTTCGGATGGCACTGAAAAGAATAAAGAAACGAAACTAAATAATAATGCAAAACAAATAAATTATAACGAACAGACTCCAGAAGAGATACTTGACACAACTTTTAAACAACTACAAGCAAACCTTGCTAATGAGGTGTTAGAAAAGGTTCTTGAACAATCTCCACAATTCTTTGAAAAATTAGTTGTTGAACTTCTTGTAAAAATGGGTTATGGAACAGGTAAAATTACAGGTCGTACAGGAGATGGTGGTATTGATGGTATTATAGACGAAGATAGACTTGGTTTGGATGTTATACATATTCAAGCTAAAAGATGGCAAATAGGGAACAATGTCGGAAGAAGAGAATTACAACATTTTGTTGGCGCATTAGATGGAGAACATTGTAAAAAGGGAGTATTTATAACAACCTCATCATTTACACGAGAAGCATTAGAATACAATCCCGTAAATGTTAAACTTGCAAAGATTGATGGTAAGAAACTTGCCAACTTAATGATAGCATACAATGTGGGTGTTTCAACAAACGTAAGATATGAGATAAAGAAAATTGACACAGACTACTTTGAGGAATAATATATGCAAAACTGGATTTTTATTTCAAGTACAAAATGTTTTAGAATGAATGATTGGCTAGATGCCAATGATTTTGTTGAGTACGTTCAACGCAATAATGTAAATGTAAATGACATTGTATATTTGTATACTACAGCACCTATTTGTCGTATTGAATATAAAATGATTGTTGAGCGTATCAATATTCCCTTAAACGAAATTGTAGATGACTCTGCTTATAACATAAGAACTAAAGAACAGAATGCTAAACGCATGATGAATGATAGATTTATACGCTTAAGGTTGCTTAAAAAGGTTGACAATCCCAAATTGCACCTTGATTACTTACGTTCTATAGGATTAAAATCAAGTATGCAATCAAATTTGAAAGTATCTGGAGAATTATTAAAATATATTGAAGAACAAATGAAATAATCTTTTAGATTAAATCAATACAAATACACTTATGCACAAAATACATCAAGGTGGGTTCTCGATAGAGAACCCACCTTGATGTATTTTGTCCTTTTAATTTTACCTTACATTAAAAAGATTTGTTGAAGCAGATAAAAGGTAATCATAAAAAACAAACCATAATTCTGAATGCTTAGAAATCTTTCTACGCTTGCTTATTTCCACATTTTTGATTATCATTGCATTGTATATATTTCCGTAATATAAAACTACTATGAAAAGATTATTTATAATAGCCACCCTGCTGCTGGCTGTTGCAAGCGTCAGTGCGCAAAAAGGCTCAACAAAGCCATTGAGAAAAGCGTTTGCCGACAAATTCCTTATAGGCGCGGCACTAAATGTGCATCAGGTAAGAAGCGAGGATAAAAGTTTGCACGACCTTATACGCCGAGAATTCAGTTCGGTTGTCGCCGAGAATTGTATGAAGAGCGCCTCATTGCAACCACGCGAAGGAGTGTTCCGCTTCGACGATGCAGACAGGCTTGTGGCGCTCGCCCAAAAGAACAAACAAGCGGTCATCGGACACTGCTTAGTGTGGCACTCGCAAGCCCCGGATTGGTTTTTCACAGATAGCAACGGCAATGATGTCAGTCGCGAGGTGCTCATCGAACGTATGCGCAGCCACATTCACACAGTCGTGAAACATTTTAAAGGGAAGGTCAAAGGTTGGGACGTCGTAAACGAAGCTATCGAGTGGGACGGCAAGATGCGCGAGTCGAAATTCTACAAAATCATAGGAGAGGAGTTTATCAGCCTTGCTTTTAAGTTTGCCCACGAGGCCGACCCTGACGTTGAGCTTTATTACAACGACTATGGAATGGACTCGAGAATGAAGCGCGAGGCTGTTGTGCGCATGGTGCGCAAACTGAAATCCGAAGGGCGAAGAATAGATGCAATAGGCATGCAGTCGCACGTATCTTTCTCGACCCCGCTCGACGAGTATGAGCGCAGCATAGAGGCCTTTGCTGCCGAGGGTGTAAAAGTGATGATTACCGAGCTTGACCTGAGCGTGCTTCCATGGCCGCATGGAAATATGGGTGCAGCGGTGGAGAATAACTTCGAGTATCAAGAGAGGATGAACCCCTTCCGCAATGGACTTACAAAGGAAATGGAGCAACAGCAGACTGATTTTTTCTGCCGTCTGTTCGATATTTATCTGCGCCACGCGATGACATTACCCGAGTCACTTTCTGGGGTGTAAGCGACGGAGACTCGTGGAAGAATAATTGGCCGGTGCGCGGACGCACAGATTATCCGCTGGCTTTCGACCGCGAATATCGTGCAAAGCCTTTTGTGCATGAGATTATAAAAATGGCAAAAAGATATAAAAAAGGGGCCTTTCGAAAAGCACAAAAAAACAAGTGATTCTATATTATTATAAATTATGCGGGCAGAGGAATATTCCCTGCCCGCATAATTTGTTTTTTTAGCCACGATATTACCTGAGCCTTACAACGTCGCCCACCTTAAGCGGTGAGTAACTTTCGTACTCGGGATTCATCTTGTAGATGTTTTTAAGGCGCACGCCGTACTTTTGAGAGATTGAGTAGAGGCTTTCGCCGTTGCCTGTTGTGTGGAAACGGTGCTCTTTGCCGGCTTTGCTGTGTTTCTTTTCGAGGTATATAATATCCCCGGCTTTTATATTATATTCTTTATATAAGTCGTTGTATTTTATCAGTTTGCGACGCGAAATTCCAAATTCACTCGAAAGTGTTTCAAAGGTGTCACCGTTATTTGCCACTACATACAGCAGACCACTCGACAGATAGAGAGGACGGCTGCCCGATAAAGTGCTGCCGGAGCTGTTTCCGAGCGCAGACGAAATATCACCCTTGGAGTATTTGTCATACTCGTATAGTTTGTAGCGCTCTATAAGGTTTATAAGCTTCTGGGGGTAGGCGGGGTCTTCGGCGTATCCGGCCTTTTTCAGTCCGCGTGCCCAGCCTTTGTAGTCGGTGGTGCTGAGCTTGAACAGGGAGGCGTATCGGGGACGTAAGAGAAATTGCGAGTGGTCTTCGTACGACTCGCGTGCGCTGTTGTAGACGCGGAACTCGCACATTCGTCCGTTGTCCATAGTGGTTGTTGTACGACCTTGCCAATTATTGTTAGCTTTAATGCCGAAGTGGTTGTTCGACTTTTGTGTAAGGGTGCTTTTCCCTGCACCCGACTCGAGGAGACCTTGTGCAAGGGTGATGCTTGCCGGTATTTTGTGACGGTGCATCTGCTCTACAGCGATGGGGTAGTATGTGAGAATGTATGCCTCGTAGGAATCGGATGCGCCTGTTACTGTAGCGTTTGTTTTTTGTGATGTTTGTTTGGTGGTGCTGCACGATGCGAATGTGAATGCCGCAACTACGGCTACCGCAATGATAAGAATGTGTTTCATGATGTAATTATATTTTCCAAGTTACAAATTAAACGAATTAATTGGTTTTATGCAAGTGTTTATTTTATCTTTATATAAGATATACTGCACTCGCTTTGAAAAATATTCAAGCACGCTTGATATTTCTCGCTCGTTTGTTATTGTCTTTATATAAGACATACTGCACTCGCTTTGAAAAATATTGAAGCAAGCTTCATATTTCTCGCTCGTTTGTTATTGTCTTTGAGATAAAACCTCGAAAATAGGATGTGGCTCGGAAGAAAAATAAGTTCACTTGTTTTTTCTTCCGAGCCTTTCACTATCTTTGTAGTGTTAGAAGCTGAAAATTATGAAAGAGATTATTCTAAGCACTGTTGTTAAGGTCTGCTCTTACGAAGAGCTGTCGCCGGCCGACAGGCAACTGACCGATGCTGCCCGCGAAGCTGCAAAAAAGAGTTACGCCCCCTATTCGCTTTTCAACGTGGGAGCAGCCGTACGCCTAGATGGCGGGGAGATTGTCTGCGGTAGTAATCAAGAGAATGCAGCCTACCCCTCGGGGCTATGCGCCGAGCGCACCACTCTCTTTTGGGCAGGAGCACAGCATCCCGACAAGGCTGTCGAGGCAATAGCCATCGCCGCACGCGACAAAGATGGAGAGATTGAAAAGCCAATATCCCCCTGCGGAGCCTGCCGACAGGTAATGCTCGAGACGGAAATGCGATTCGACCGTCCCATGCGCATCATCCTCTACGGCTCGCGCGAGTGCTACATAATAAAAGGTGGCACAAAGGAACTTATGCCCCTCTCCTTTAGTTCGGATTTTTTAAAATAGATAACATGAAAAAGATTCTATTCGTCTGTCACGGAAATATATGCCGCTCGCCCATGGCGGAATTTGTCTTTAAAGACCTTGTCGCAAAGCGCGGCCTCGACAAGGATTTTTACATTCGCTCGGCTGCAACAAGCAGCGAAGAGATTGGAAACGGCATCTACCCTCCTGCGGCCTATGAGCTTGGACGCAACAACGTCCGCATCGACAAAGAAAAACGTGCCACACGCATCACTCGCAACGACTATATAGAGTATGATATGATAATTGTGATGGAGCAGTATAACATAAGAAACCTGAGAGACGTCGCAAGGTTCGACCCCGATAATAAAATATGGAAACTGCTCGATTTTGACAATCCCAACGACATTGTGCAGTGTGCGGGAGAGGATATTTCGGACCCGTGGTACCACGGAAATTTCTCAAAGACCTACGAAGAGATTGTCCGAGGCTGTAAAGGATTGCTCGAATACCTCGGATATTAAGAAAAAAGGTTGCGGATATGAATATTCGTTAAAAAAATTATATCTTTACGCGAACAATATAAATTAAAGACTATGAAAAAACTTATTCGTAAGGTGTCTGCCATTATCATATTGGCAATGATACCCATCGCAATGCACGCCGAGAAGGTTGTAAAAATATCTTCTCCAGACAAAAAAATAACAGTAGACCTTTCAACCGATAAAGGTAAATTCGGCTGGACCGTAAACCGTGACGGAGCAAAAGTCTACACCGTAGAGGACGTTCGAATGATAGTGAACGGAAAGACTCTCGCAGGCGACGCAGCAGTAAAAAATGTAAAGCAGAAGAGCGTTAGCGAGACTATCAACCCCGTCGTTCCAATAAAATTCTCTACTATTGAAAATAATTACACCGAAGCAAAAATTAATTTCGGTTCATACTCAATAGAGATGCGAGTGATGAACAACGCCGTTGCCTATCGTTTCGTAACAAACATCAAGGGCGAGGTAACCGTCGAGAATGAATGTTTCACAATGATTCCTGCCGACGGATTTACAGCGCACTTTCAGCCATGTAACTCTTTCAACACCTCTTACGAGACACACTATCAACATAAAGAGGTGAAAGATTGGATAAGGGACAACAAACTTGCAACAATCCCCATGCTCCTTTCGGACAGCAACGACACGCAACTGCTCATTGGCGAGAGCGACGTAGATGATTATCCCCGTATGTTCTTCAAAGGCAATCGAAAAGGAATCTCTACAGCCTTCCCAAAATCTCCTGTGAAATGGGAGCCTCGTGGCGACCGCGGATGGACCATCACAGAAGAGGGATACTACATTGCAAAGACACAGGGCAAACGCACATTCCCCTGGCGTTTCGTGGTTGTTACCGATTCAAAAGGCATAATTGAGCAGACTGTTCCCGCGCAGCTGGCACGCAAAAGTGTACTTACCGACACTGATTGGATTAAGCCCGGACAGGTAAGCTGGGAGTGGTGGAACGGCGCAGTGCCTTTTGGCCCCGACGTTAATTTCCGCGCAGGAAACAATTACGACACATACGCATATTTTATCGACTTTGCCGCAAAGTATGGCGTTGAATATATTCTTCTCGACGAAGGTTGGGCAAAAAGCACACGCGACCCTTACACTGCAAAGCCCGACATGCATCTTGATAAGCTTATTAAATATGGTAAGGAAAAGGGCGTAGGAATCATCATATGGTTGCCCTGGCTGACAGTTGAACAAAACTTCGACGTCTTTAAGAAATATGCCGAGTGGGGTGTAGCAGGCGTGAAAATTGACTTTATGGACCACGCCGACCAGTGGATGGTGAACTTCTACAAGAGAGTGATGCAAGAGGCGGCTAAGCACAAACTGCTTGTAGACATGCACGGCTCGTTCACTCCTATGGGATTGGAGTATGAGTACCCCAACTTCCTTTCGTACGAAGGTGTGCTGGGTCTTGAGCAGATGGGCGGTTGTCGTCCCGACAATACGCTGTTCCTGCCTTTCATTCGTAACGCAGTGGGAGCGGCCGACTTTACACCCGGAGGCATGAACAACCGTCAGCCCAACAACAATCAGGGTGGTCGCCCCAATTCTGTTGCATCGGGTACACGCGCCTATCAGATGGCACTATATGTAGTGCTTGAGAGTGCTATTCAGATGCTGGCCGACAATCCCTCGTTGTACTACCAAAATGACGATTGTACAAGATACATCGCATCGGTGCCCACTACATGGGACGAGACACGCGCCCTTGCCTCAGAGGTTGGGAAATATGTCATTGTGGCTAAGCGTAAAGGCGAAAAATGGTTCATAGGCGGTATATGCAATGGCGAACAGGATGAATTTAAGTTCAACGTAAAACTTGACTTCCTCGGCGACAAAGAGTACAAGCTCACAGGTTACAAGGATGGTATTAACGCCGACCGTCAGGCTATGCACTATAATAAGATAGAGCAGAAGGTTACAAAGAACAGTTCTATTGAGATTAAGATGGTTAAGAATGGCGGATTTACTGCTGTAATCGAATAATTCCAAAGAAATATAAACATAAAAACAAATCCGTGCCAAAAATATTTTGGCACGGATTTGTTTTTATGAGCGAGTAGAATTAATTATCACTGTAAGTCAAACGATTGCCCTCGCGAAACTGTCGCGGAGTGATACCCTCGACCTTGCGAAAGAGAGTCGAAAATTGCCCGACACTCTCGAAGCCAAGAGCATAGGCCGTCTCACTTATAGTCTTATGTTCGGACACCAACATCTCTTTGGCTCGGCATATGAGCAGAAGAGAAATATATTGCGCAGGAGAGACACCCGTAACGCGCCTGAACGACTGTCTGAACCACGAATATCCCACCCCAAGAGCGTTTGCAATATCTTCGGCACGCAGTGAGTGATGTACCCTCTCGCGCATAAGCTGCCTTGCCTCATTTACAATATCCTCGGTGCGATTCGCACAATCTGTCGAACTTTTGTGCCTGTATAATATGTGACCAAGCATGTGCATCACTACGCCCGACAACAGTTGCTGCGAGCCCACACTCTCTTTGGCAGCAATGCGAATAGCGTCGCGGTAAAGCCCCATCAACGAACTGCTGAGGCCTATCTTCAGAAGAGCCTCTTTTGCAGAAAAGAATCCTGCCGACAATAAATTATTTGCAATTCCCCCGCGGAACCCTATCCAATATTCACTCCAGCCCGAATGTTCGTCAGGCGCATAGGAGTGACGTTCACCGGGAAAAAGAAGAATCACCGTACCGGCCTCTATTCTTTGACGAGGAATAGAGTGTGACTCGAAAAATCCCCCTCCCTCGTAAATGTATACAATCTGAAATTCATTCAACACGCGTCCTTTTGCAGGCTTGAAATAGTAAGCGTCGGGGTGCTGCATAATCGGATAGTGTGTATTCGGAGCAATAGATTGCCTACCAACCGTTGTTACCACCAACCCCCAATTTATGTCGTTGGAGCTTACTGTCAAATATTTCAACGAATTAGTATCAAGTTCCTTCATTGCGTGTCAAATTTTAAACATTTAATATCATTTTTGAAAACCAAAAATAGTAAATACATTCTTATATTTGCAAAAATCAAAGAAAAATTTATTCGGCACTATGGGGATTTACAACTTTTTAGCCTTTGACCTGGGCGCAACAAGCGGACGCTCGGTAATAGGGACACTCGAGAATGGCAAAATTAAAATACGCGAACTTACTCGTTTCCCTAATGGCATTATGGAATTACACGGCAAATTCTATTGGAATCTGTTCGGACTATACGAGCATCTGAAAGAGGGCTTGATTGCATGTGCCGACGAAGGTATTACACCAACATCCATCGGCATTGACACATGGGGTGTAGATATTGTACCCATCGGAGCAGACGGCTCCATTTTGGGACTGCCGCGAGCCTATCGCGACCCATACACCAATGGTGCGCCGGAAAAATTTTTCGAAATTGTTCCGCGCGAGGAGGTCTACGAAAAGACAGGCATTCAGATTATGAATTTCAATACCCTCTTTCAAATTTTCGCAGCAATAAAGGAGGGTTACACCCCCATAATGAAGGCCGAACGATTGCTCTTTATGCCCGATGCATTGTCGTATATGCTCACAGGCAAAGAGATTTGCGAATATACCATAGCCTCAACATCGCAGATACTCGATCCTCGCACCGGAAGGCTCGACGAGTCGCTTCTTGCAACTGCAGGCGTTGCCACCGACATTTTTCCCGAAGTGCAATTGCCCGGTAGCATAATAGGCACATTAACCGACGCACTTGCCAACGAAACGGGCATAGGTAGTGTAAATATTGCAGCCGTCGCAGGACACGATACAGCTTCGGCGGTAGCCGCAGTGCCCGCCGCAGACGAGAAATTTGCGTATCTCTCATCGGGGACATGGTCGCTGATGGGCATCGAGACTAAGCAACCAATTATCACCGCAGAGTCCTTCCGCCACAATTTTACAAACGAAGGTGGCGTCGATGGCACTACCCGATTCTTGAAAAACATCTGCGGAATGTGGATATTGGAGCAGTGCCGCAAGGAGTGGAGCCGCAGCGGCAAGGAATATTCATATTCCGAAATTGTGGCAATGACCACCGATGCCGAGCCTTTTGTATGTTTCATAAACCCCGATGATTCATCGTTTGCAAACCCACCGTCGATGCTAAAAGCCATAGAAGAATTCTGTGTACGCACAGGCCAACCTGCGCCACACAGCGATGCACAGATTATACGTTGCATATTCGAGAGTCTGGCATTGCGCTACCGCGAGGTATTGGAAATGTTGGAGGAAATTTCACCATTTGCAATAGACGTGCTGCACATTATCGGCGGAGGCTCTAAAAACACTCTCTTGAACCAATTTACAGCCAACGCCATCGGCAAACGTGTGGTCGCAGGCCCTTCCGAGGCTACCGCCATCGGAAATATAATAATGCAGGCAATAGGCGCAGGAGTCATCGGCTCGCTTGCCGAGGCCCGCACCATCATCCGCGCCTCTGTCGAAACTGAAGAGTTTCTACCGCAACAGAGCGATGAATGGGAGACTGCATACAAGAAATTCAGGACATTAAGATAAAACCTTAACAAATATACAATTATGAACGAGACAAGAATAAAACAGGCTTATGATATTGCCGTTGAACGTTACGCCGAACTTGGAATAGATGTAGAAAAGGTACTCGAAAAGATGCAAACGGTCGAGATTTCCATGCACTGTTGGCAGGCAGACGATGTTGGCGGCTTTGAATCGGCAGGAGAATTGACCGGTGGCATTCAAGCTACCGGAAACTATCCGGGTAAGGCGCGGAACATTGACGAACTGCGTGCCGATATTCTGAAGGCCTCTTCGCTCATTCCCGGCAAGCAGCGCCTTAACCTGCACGAAATTTATGGAGACTTCGGCGATAAGAAAGTGGACCGCAACGAAGTGGAGCCTGCTCACTTTGAGAGCTGGATTCAGTGGGGATTGGAGAATAATATGAAACTCGATTTTAACTCAACATCATTCTCGCACCCAAAATCGGGCGACCTCTCTTTGTCGAACCCAGACAAGGCCATTCGCGACTTTTGGATCGACCACACTAAACGTTGCCGCGCCATTGCCGAGGAAATGGGACGACGTCAAGGCGACCCTTGTATAATGAATTTGTGGATACACGACGGCAGCAAAGATATTACCGTAAACCGCATGAAGTACCGTGCGTTGTTGAAGGACTCCCTCGACCGCATTTTTGCACAAAAGTACGACAATATGAAAGACTGTATCGAGTCTAAGGTGTTTGGCATCGGCCTCGAGAGCTACACTGTCGGCTCCAATGATTTTTATATTGGCTATGGTGCACAAAATAACAAGATTGTAACACTCGACACAGGGCACTTCCATCCTACCGAAAGTGTAGCCGACAAACTCTCTTCGTTGCTTTTGTTCGTCCCCGAGGTTATGTTGCATGTGAGCCGTCCCGTACGTTGGGATTCGGACCATGTAACAATCATGAACGACGAAACTCTTGACCTTATGCACGAAATTGTTCGTTGCGACGCACTCGACCGCGTCCACATAGGCCTTGACTATTTCGACGCCTCGATCAACCGCATCGGTGCATATATCATCGGCACCCGCGCAACGCAAAAGTGTCTGTTGCGTGCTTTGTTAGAGCCGCTGGCACAACTGCGCGAGTACGAGGCAAACGGTCAGGGATTCGAGCGATTGGCATTATTGGAGGAGAGCAAAAACCTGCCGTGGAACGCTGTCTGGGACATGTACTGCTTGCGAGCAGGCGTGCCTGTGGGCGAAACATTTATCGCCGACGTACAAAAGTACGAAAATGATGTAACTTCTAAACGATAATAATATATGTATCTGATAGGTCTTTTGATTATAGCAATAGGCGCATTTTGCCAGTCGAGCAGCTATGTTCCCATAAATAAGATTAAGGGGTGGAGCTGGGAGTCATATTGGCTTATACAAGGAGTTTTTGCTTGGCTCGTTTTTCCATTTTCAGGCGCATTGCTGGCTGTGCCCGAGGGGCATAGTCTCGGTGAATTATTCTATTCGGGCAACAGTTTCAACATATTGATGACCATCCTTTTCGGCGTATTGTGGGGCGTTGGAGGATTGACTTTCGGTCTTTCGATGCGCTATTTGGGGGTGGCACTCGGACAGAGTATTGCGCTTGGCACGTGTGCTGCCGGAGGCACTATTTTAGGGCCGGTGCTGCTAAATATACTGTTCCCGGAATTGAACACCCTTTCGTCGCTCACCTTTGCAGTGATTATGGGTGTTACGGTCACCCTCATAGGAATCGCAATCATCGGCGTTGCAGGCATGATGAAGGCAAACTCTTTGCCCGAGGATGAGAAAAAGGCCGCCGTTAAGGATTTCAATTTTCCGAAAGGAATTGCGATTGCCCTGTTGGCAGGTATTATGAGCGGCTGTTTCAATGTGGGACTGGAGTTTGGCAAGGATATAAACTTTGGCGAACTTACTCCGGACATGTTCAAGACTTTGCCTGCAACAATGCTTGTGACATTGGGCGGATTCCTCACAAATGCCATCTACTGCCTCTATCAGAATTTCAAGAACAAGAGTTTTAGCGACTACAAGCAGTGGAATTTGTGGACGAACAACGCACTTTTCTGTGCCTTGGCCGGAGTCCTGTGGTACAGTCAGTTCTTCGGGCTGAGCCTGGGCAAAGGGTTTCTCACCGAGTCGCCCACACTGACAACCTTGTCATTCTGCATATTAATGGCGTTGAATGTTATATTTGCAAATGTGTGGGGCATTATTCTTAAGGAGTGGAAAGGTTGCTCTAAAAGGACCATTATAGTTCTTGTATTGGGTATTCTTATTTTGGCAACAAGTTCTTTCTTGCCCGAATTGTTGAAATAAAAAGAGTGACAAAAAAAATGGAATCTATATTGAAAAATCGCCCGGCCCTTGCTGCCGAAATTGAGAAGGTTGCCGAGGTTGCCGGCTATCTGTGGCAAAAAGGTTGGGCCGAAAGAAACGGCGGCAACATTACCATAAACATTACAGATGCAGTGGATGAGGCTATTCAGATGATGCCCGCTATCAGCGAGGCGTTCCCTATCGGCGCCACACTCCCAAACTTGAAGGGTTGTTACTTCTACTGCAAAGGCACAAACATGCGTATGCGAGACTTGGCACGTCGTCCAATGGAAAATGGCTCGATAATTCGCATTCTGGAGGATTGCGCATCGTATGTAATAATCGCCGACAACCCCGTAAAGCCAACGTCAGAATTACCATCGCACCTGAGCGTTCACAACTACCTTATCGGCAACGGCTCGCCATATAAAGCCTCGCTGCACACGCATCCGATAGAATTGGTGGCAATGTCACATAACTCCAAATTTCTGAAGAAAGATGTTGCTACAAAATTGCTGTGGAGCATGATTCCCGAGACAAAAGCATTCTGTCCGCGTGGCTTAGGCATAGTACCCTACACATTACCCGGGTCAGTGAAATTGGCCGATGCCACTATCGCCGAATTATCAGAATACGATGTTGTAATGTGGGAGAAACATGGTGTATTTGCTGTCGATTGCGATATTATGCAGGCATTCGACCAAGTTGATGTATTGAATAAATCAGCACTTATCTACATAGCTGCAAAGAATATGGGATTCGAGCCCGAGGGCATGAGCGACGAGCAGATGTACGAAATGAGCGTGGCGTTCAATCTACCGAAATAACCAAACAGATTACAAATTTAAAATGAAGTGCCCCCAAAAAGTTAGGAAAATACTTTTTGGGGGTACTTCATAATCACCTTCTTTTTTTGTTATAATACCCCAGCAAAAACGGTTTCTCAAGTAGTCAAACGAAGAGGGAAATATTAAAATGTAGCCAAAATTAGGGTTTAAGACAAAAAGAAAAACGCTAATAACTTGTTGTTTAAGCCATTAGCGTTTCTTGCAAGTGGTGCCACCAGAAAATGAGTTTCATTTCTAAATGGCTCTATATCTTTGCGTTAAAGAATCGCTACAAACGTAATCTCCCGCTATTGCTCCACCTGATTTCTGCACTATTTTGCAGTGTCTCGCAGAGTCGAGTTCCTACTTTGATGCAAAGGTACTGCTTTATTTTGAAATCGTATCTTGACTACTATTAATTTTATCGCAGACATCTGCTTTTTTCTTGGTAGGTATTGAGGATTTGTATTGATTAGGAGTTTTCATTTGTGGCAAATCGTATGCTTTAAGTTTAATTTTTCTTGGATTATTCAGTGTATCATTAGTATTGCTTTTTTTATCGTTATGAATGTTATAAACTACTGAATCAGGAGAAATAGAATGCTCGTTATCCTTATTATCTAATATCGTTTCTATAGGTTCGTTTGTATTATCAGGTCTAGTATGAGGTACAAATGATATTGTCATAATTATGGCAATTAAAATACAGATAATAAAAGTGTAGCGGTTGGAAATTTTCTTCATCACCTGTTCTTCTGACATTAACCACCCGCGTGTTGCAATTAGTGCTGCAATAATTGCGTAACTGCAATTGTTAAATGTTTCTATCATCTTATCCTGAATAGAACCACACAAGATATTGCCAACTAATACAAGACCCCATAAAACGCCTAAATATGCTAAATAGAGCATTACATTATACCACACATTTAATGCATTGGGCACATTAATTGAGATTTTAAAATCTATCGACAATTTTTCCCCTTTTGGTGTAAGTACCAATGATGTTATTTCATCATCATTGCTAGGAGATGCCTCGTATTGCCCATCTGTGGCATTGTTATTTACTGATAATACAAAATTTGCTGGGGATTTGAAATATACCCATGCATTGGCAGTCCCAGATATGGTGCTATAGTTATAGCTTATCTGTTTCTCTTGTAGTGGAGACCACCATCTTTCTCTACGATGTAATATTTTATTCCTTATTGAATCGAAGAAGGTAATACTGAGAAGTAGACTTTGTTGCCCTTTGTACTCTATATTATTAAACTCAATGAAACATGGCTTTCCGTCAGACGCTTCATATAAACGCATGGCGGCATCTATTGGTGATATGTGAAGAACTGCAGCAAAATTGCCCAATTCAGTATCTAATTTTTTCATCAATAATGATACAACCTTTGCTCGAGAAGCAATAGACACTCTTTTTTCTTCAAGAAATATTTTCAACCAACTCAAGCGCTCTCTCGTATTGAACAAGAAATAAAAACCTTGTGATATATTGCCTGCACCTTCAATTGTATATTCATGAGTCATAGATACACGGCTCGGGGTTTCGAATACAACAAGTCGCTTTTCTCGTTTAATATATTTCTGTAAATCAGAGAAATTTTCAGTGTAAAATTTGGTAGTTTCTGTGAGTAGAGAATATATATTAGGGAAACGGTTTTTATTTTCTGAAAGAATAGCAACTATCTCGGTATCATTACATGAAGAAATATCACGCTTCCTTATTTCATTAAATTCTGAAAGATTTCCTGTTTCAATCATATGCTTGTAAGTTTAAGTGGACAAACTGCGCTACATCTTGTACAATTGTTGCTATCGGCAAAACAACAATGCTCTTTCACACGATTATTGGTTATAGAAGTGTCATAAAGATTTGCTTCATTAATATTACGAGATAAATCAGCTATATGTGCGGCCACTTTTGCCGCTCTAATTGCTTCGATTGTGACATCTTTTGTAATTACAGATTTAGAGTGTTCATATCGCGTTACACAATTAATGATATGCGCACACCCTATGTATGCTGCAAATGAGGCTCCAATAGCGTTGGCAATGTGATCTTCATTGATTGCAGCATCAGTCGGCAAAGGGCCTAAGGGCATTATTGGAGCATTAAATTTACTTAGTAATTTCGAATGGGTTGATATTTTGTCCAAAGTTATGTGACCGATATTCTCCACCATGATTTTAACCCCTTTGCTTTGTAACAATTTACAAATGTTAAGTTGTCGTAATGTTTCCTCTATATGAATGGAATCACACGCATCCAAAATAGTACCAGGACGAAAGGTCGTGCCAAGACTAATAACTACATCGTATTTTAAGGCGATTTCTGCAATCTCGTCTATGTGCTCCCTAAAAATATTTTGTGTTCGATTATTGATTCTACTGTCGTATAAAACCATTCCACCGCCACGGCTAGTAACAGGAATTTTGCGGATTTGGATTGCTTTAGAGAATAGATCAAGATCTGCAGTAAAGTGTATAGTTACAAAAGAAACACCATCATAACAAAGCTGAAGAAAGGCATTTCGGACTTCCTCCCATTGATATCCTTTTGATTTTGTAAATCTATGGTACGATAGCACAACTCCAAAAGGTAGTCTAAGTTTATCCTTGATAAAATTATAAAGAGGTTTTTCCAATTCTATCAGGCTTAAATCCATCATCATGTCTGGCAGTTCATTACATGATTGAATGAGTTTAAGTTTTGAAATTTCAGATTCAATGTCTGATATATTATTGCAACCTACATTGCAATTTATTCTAATAGGAGAATTGTCTCCAATGGTCAGTCCATCCTTAAATGTTATCATGTTCATGTCCCTAGTTTTTCATATGGAAGGTTATTTAACATTAATAACTCTATTATTAAATACACCCTCAAACAAGTTCATTTCTCGTTTGGCAATACCTAATCTATTTGCTAATGTTCGCCATTCTTTAACAGCTGCTACCACCTCGTTGATTATGCTCTTGGCAACCTCTGGGGTGAGCATGTACTCCTCGCACGAGTCAAGAAGAATTGATAAATCTGCTTTGTTAGTCTTACTATTAATTAGCAGACTTTGGTGCTCGTTCAGCGTTGGATTCATATCGTATGCAGGCGATAGTGTCCACCCTTTTGCAGTAAGCAGAAAACCGTGGTTACGGAAATGGTCGTCGCTGTTGCCGACACATATATTGAATGCAACTCGGCGGAACAACTCTCGCAAGTTCGCATCAACATCGGTACAACCGCTAATGATAAAATCAACAATATCCAAATAGCCGTTACCTGTTGTTGCATTGTCACCATCGTTCAATCCAAGCAATGTCATTGCGGATGCAAAGTGAATTCGTTTGCCGTCATCTGTTCTGTCAAAACGACGAGAAAGCAAAGTATGATGCTTGTCGTTAGTGGTAATAACCTTTGTTTCAGCGGCATTGATTCCTGCGCTCTTGGCAAGCAGATGGCAGAAATGTTCCCATAATCCTGCATCATAATCATCCTTCAATGATGGGAACTTTGCGACATATATACTACGGTCCGTATCTACAACATTTGCCTTTGGTCTTGCACCACCAAGCGATGAACCTGGCTGCACAAGTTGAGCAATCCATCGTTTTTCGGGGAGGGTATTAGCCTCCTCACTTTTCTCAATTTCCTTACTTGCGACAATAAGTTCTCGCAAGTCGGTCAACGGTGGAATACGCAAAGAGTTGTCCGCGTTTATAAACTCTCCATCAGGAGTTTCTTTGAAACGGAACCCGCCCATACGGGAAAAGTCATCAATACCTGTCAAGAAGTCAAACGATGATAGTCGGCGAACAGGGCGATTCTCCTCTTGTGCCAAAATTTGTTCACGACGAAGCAGAAGTATGCGACCCCATCTGTCGGGCAATGCATCGGCAAAGCAACCAAAAATATCTTTATTCGGCTGAGTGTATTGTATCCCCGGATAGTTATTAAGATCTTCGCTGAGGGTAATGGCATTGTACTTCTTTATCCAACTATCGGCAAACTTGAAACTATAACTGTCCGAGCCACGAAGCGATTCGTAGCCAAGTTCACCAATCAACTCAATCTCTTTGAGCCAATCAAAATCGGCATATACATACAATTTCTTCATAGCCTACTACTCCTTTTTAGATGCCCTTTCACGCTGTGGCAAATTCATATCCTGCAATGCTCTGCCGAGTTCATCATCCTTTGCTAATGAGAGAATATCATCATCAAGCTGCAGGGCATACAACACACGCAGATAGATACCAATCGCAACCGTTGGCGCACCTTTCTCTATGCGTGATACCGTAAGTGGCGAACAAGTAGCACGCTCAGCAACCTGTGCAACACTTAAATTACGACGCAAGCGGGCAAGCCTCATCTGCTCACCAACAACCTGCATCTTCTGCTCTAATTTTCGGGGTAATTTTGTCCCCATTGTACTCTTTGCCATAACCTCAACATATCATATAATATGCAAAGGTAATACTTTTTCTTTATTTTATGATTGGTTGAACAGGATATGTATAAGGAAAATATAGATCGACTCATTACAATAATATGCCAAAAAACGAGTATTATAAAAAATAATCCGTATATTTGCCTTAAATTGTCAAGACTAGGATGTTCAAATATGATAGGAATAAAGATTAGAGAATATAGAGAAAAGAATAATCTTTTATTAAGACAGGTAGCTGCATCTTTAGAAATAGATACAGCAACTCTTAGCAAAATAGAACGGGGTATTAAACCTTTAAATAGGGAACTATTAAAAAAGATTTCTGTATTATATTCTATAGATTACAAGACTCTTTTGTCTGAATGGTTAGCTGATAGGCTATTAACGTTTATTGCAAATGAGGAAAAAGATATATCTATTAATGCTATAAGAATTGTTGAAAAGCAAATAACTAAGATATGACAGAATCAGAAGTAAAAGAGAAATTATCACAACTTCTAAGTCAAGAGGACTTAGATTATAGTGCAATTTTGTCTTTATCTAATAGATTGTCTCAATTTGATAAGGGCAATGTCCGTTTCTCCGTTGATGCAGGTGTGATAGACAGACTCGGTAATGAACTTGTGTCAAGACAGGAGACTGCTGTTTCTGAATTGGTAAAGAATTCATATGATGCAGATGCTACTTATGTAAAGTTGACTTTTATAAATTCCAATGAAACAGGAGGCACGCTTGTTATAGAGGATTCTGGCGTTGGAATGACGAAAGAACAATTAATAAATGGATTTATGCGTATCTCTTCAACAGATAAAGTTCGTCATCCATATTCTGATTTATACAATAGAAAGAGAGCTGGCAAAAAAGGAATCGGAAGATTTGCAGTACAAAGATTAGGTAGGAACTTATCTATAATTACAAAAAGCATTAATGAAGACAGTGCTTATAAATTGTCTATTGATTGGGATAAGTATGTCGGCGAGAAGAATTTAACTGATATAACAAATACAATTGAAAATATTAATTCTGACAAAACCTTTGGAACAACACTAAGAATTGAAAACCTTAGAGATAAATGGACTGAAGCCGCAATTAAAAGAATATACAGATATGTTTCTGATATTATGCAACCATTTCCTCTAAGTAAAAATAATAATGCAGAAGGTCAAGATCCTGGATTTAAGGCCGTTTTTTATATTTCAGATGGCTTTTCTGAAAGAAAAATAGTTGATGATAAAATTATGATTTACGACCATGCCGTTGCTGTGATTGATGGTTTTGTTGATGTAAACCATAAAGCAGGCTATAGTGTCGTGAGTTCTAAATTAGGTATAGATTTCTCTGATGATATAGGTATAGATCCAGATAATAAATATTCTCTTTTTGATAAAATTAAGAATGTTAAATTTAGAGCGTATTATTACATATATGAAGGTAATCTCATTCCTAAAATGCATTTAAATGCAATACGAAAACTAGCTAATGTAGCAGGAGGTATACGTTTATATAGAAATGGATTTCGTGTGTTGCCATACGGAGAACCTGGTGATGATTGGTTGTCTTTGGACATGTCTACGCGTAGGCGTTCTATATTGCCAACTCATACGAATATTTCATTTTTTGGCTTTGTTGAAATAGATGATAGTAGTGGTGATTTTGAGGAAACATCAAGTAGAGAAGGCTTGATGAATAATGATGCCATGATTCAATTACAAAACTTTACTTATCGTGCGATATTAAATTCTGTTATAAAGATAGCAGAGGTTAGGAATATCAAAGTTGTCTCAGGACAGAAAAAAGATGAAAAAGGGAATTGGGAAAAAATAGATATAAGAGTTAAAAATATAGCCCACACTCTAGATGAGTTAGATAAAGCACTAGAGACTGGCGATGGAGTTGTTGCGAAAAAACAACGTAGAAAAAAAATTGCCAAGTTGAAAAAAGATTTGGAAGAAGTTGATAGATTACAAAAACAAGAAATTTCTAAGACTCTTAAGGAACGTTCTATGTTAAGAGTTTTAGGAAGTGTAGGCTTAACAATTGGACAATTTATTCATGAAATAAAATATCATTTTGATAATATTAAAGACGATATTAATGTGCTAATTCAAGATTTACAGGATAACTACAAGGCTCTTGAGAGGTTGTGCATCCTCAATGATAATTTTGCGTCATTTAGTACTTATATGTCTTATTTTGACAATGTCATTTCTCTGAATATTGTAAGAGAACTGAGACCTATCGAATTAAGAACTGTTGTCAAGCCATTTATTGAGTCAATGTATAGTGATGCCATAAAAGCAGGAATAGAATTGTTACCTGCGGAATTTATTGGCTATAATTTATATACAAAGCCTATGCATCCATCGGAATGGTCTTCTATTTTGTTTAATTTTTATACTAATTCAAAGAAGGCAATAAAAAGACTTGGTAGTTTTGGACAAATTCACATCGAATGTGGTGCAACTGACAAATATATTTATTTAGAGTTCTCTGATACTGGTGATGGGATTTCTCCCGAAGATGAAGATCGAATATTTGATGAGTTTTATACAACAACATCGCAAAATTCATTGGACTCTTTAGACTATAAAAATCAAATAGAAGGGACAGGTCTTGGACTTAAAATTGTGAAAGATATTGTATTAAGTTATAAAGGTAATATAATGGTTGTATCTCCCAAACAGCATTATTCAACTTGTATTAGAGTTGAAATACCTAAAGCAAATGATAAAGATTTAGAAAGTATTATATGAGTTATAAGATATTGTATATTGAAGATCTACCCACAGGTAGTATTCAAAACGATTTAGAAAGATGTGGGTTTGAAGTCGCCGTTAATAATGCAGATGATTTTAATGATACATTGTCAGATATTGTTGATAATGAATATGACGCATTTATTATGGACTTTAGACTAACTGCTAACACAGGAAGAGTAGATGCACCAACTTTTGCTTCTACAATTAGGACTAATGGGGGTAACCATAAAAAATGTCCTATCATATTAATTTCTAGTGAAGAGAACTTACCTGAATTTAATAATGATTTTACAAGTCAGGATCTATTTGATATGGTTATTTCTAAAACTAAATTTCGAACTTGTTGCCAGAAATATAGTAAAATTATTATTGATTTGATAGAATCATATCGTAGTATTATTTTAGAGTCATACAATACTACAAAATTGCTTAATATTGAAAATACAGATTACTTAGATTATAGATTAATTGAGATTCTTGATACATTTAGTAAACAAAAGAATCCATATGGATATTGTCGCACTATTTTTTATTCACTAATTCGCTCTATAGGCATTTTGGTGGGAGAAGATGTGTTAGCTGCAAGACTTGGTGTTGATAAATCGTGTGAAGACTTTAACATCTTAAAAGAAAAACTAGAAAGTTGTAAGTATCGTGGAATATTATCAAAAGCATATGATAGGTGGTGGTTTGATCAAATTCTAGCTATGTGGAAAGAAATATCTGGCGGAAAATCTTTAAGAAGAATGAAAGCTGCTGATAGAGTGGATATTATAAATAATTTCTGGAGTTTACATTTACAACCTGCAAAACCCATCAAATTTGCTTCAAGTTCAACATTTTGGACAATATGTTCAAAAGAATTAAAGCCATTAGATCCTAATGAGGGCTATATCTATAATAATAAAGTTATAGATGTATGGCAGGAACCAGAATATATATCTTTATATAGCGCACTGGAGTATCCTGAATTACGCGAGAAATTGTCTCCTATGGATAGAAAAGAAATTTTTGAGATTGGGAAAAATGCCAGAGTATAAGCATAATAAAATAATTACAGATATAAAAGAATTAGTCCGTTTGTTAAAGAAACATCAATTTAACGAATTTATGGAACTATATTCTTTAGATAATCTTGTGGGAAAAAGTACTGAAGTTTTTTATAATTATAATATTGATGATATAGTACTAAGAATTACATCATCAGGACAAAAACCAGCACCCAAGGTTTCTAAATTTGCGATAGTCATTAAAATGGACTATACTTTACAAGAAAACTTAAATGCCAAGATTGATATTTTTGATAATTATCAATTTGAACTATTCATAAAAGGATTTAAGTTAGCACTAATGGGAAATTTATTCATCCATATTACCATTTCCATGCAGGAGGAGTGTACATGAAGGATTATATTGATGAAGATAGTAAAATAGTATTGATAGGGTCTCCTAGGATACCTCATCCTCCTATGGATATTATTTTAGCAATTCATTTTATAATTCTAAACTTTGTGAATTCAAAAGAATATCCGGCAAAAGAATATTTGTTATCAGATGAATCTTATATTGATGTAATAGAAAGGGCTCAAAAACGTGTTTTGGATCCGTATTTCAATGCAATTAATGGAGATGGGCACACTGTATTTACAAAAGAAAATTTATTCCCATTGTATGTATGACATTTAAAATTTCAAATTTCTTACGAAACTTTTCATATAAAACTAACGAAATTAATAGGTTGTTGGTTTCAACATTTATATATTCTAATAATATAGAAGTAAGAAACAACAATCTTATTAAAGAACTTTTGCTCAATGGCAATGATGCCGATGTTTGTTCACTATCAAAATTAGTTATTAATACATATCAAGAATTCAGTATTGAGTTGCTCATCGAATTATTTGAATTTGTTATTTCTCCTGCGGAAAAAGAGGTAAATGGAGCTGTTTATACTCCTCGATATGTTCGTGAGTTTATTATTCAAGGTTGCTTTGATAATTTCCCTTTGGATGATTGGCGGAATTTGAGAATAGCTGATATTTCATGTGGTTGTGGCGGTTTTTTTATATCTATAGCTGAGTATCTTAAAAATAAGATAGATACGACATACTATGATATATATAATCATTTATATGGTGTTGACATTGAAGAATATAGCATAGAGCGCACAAAAATTCTATTAACTTTATATGCTATTCAGAATGGAGAAGATATAGAAGATTTCACTTTTAATCTTTTCTGTGGAAATTCATTAAATTTCGATTGGACTACCATTCCGGTATATAATTTGAATAATGGTTTTGATATTGTCATAGGTAACCCTCCATATGTTGGAGCTTCTAAAATAACAGATGAAAATCGCCAATATTTATCAAGATGGTCTGTGACAAAAACAGGTAAAACAGACTTATACATTCCATTTTTTCAGATAGCATTAGAATGTTTGAAAAAAGGTGGTGTACTTGGATATATTACCGTAAATAATTTCTATCGTAGTGTTAATGGCAGAGCATTTCGTTCATACATGTCTGCTAATGAATATAGCTTTAAAATAATAGATTTTGGCTCGGAACAAGTTTTTAGAGGTAGATCAACATATACATGTATTTGCTTTATAAATAAGCTGAAAGGGAATGTGTCTTATTGTAAAGCATCGAGTAGATCTTTAAATAAGATTATAAATGATAGTTATTGTTGCCTTGATTACAAAAAATTAGATAATGAAAAAGGGTGGCTATTGCAAGATGATTCAATCGCATTGAATATACGAAAGATAGAGTCTACAGGAAAGCCATTAGGAAAGACTTTTGATATAAAGAATGGTTTTGCAACTTTGAAAAATGATGTTTTTATTTTGACTGTAATTAACGAAGATGCTGAGTTCTATTATTCTCAAAATAAATTAGGAGAGATTTTCAAAATTGAAAAGGACATCTGTAGAAATGTCATAAAGCCAAACACTTTGAAATCGGAGAAAGAGATATCAAATAAGATTGAGAGATTATTGTTTCCTTATTCTGTTCTAAATGGAACTGTAAAAGTAATGGAAGAAGATGTTTTAAAAAAACAATATCCATACGCATACAAATATTTATTGCATCATAGATCTGTATTGGCACAAAGGGATAAAGGAAAAAGAGAATATGAACAATGGTTTGCTTTTGGACGAACACAGGCAATAAATATTAGTGGATATAAATTGTTATTTCCATATATCGCAGAATATCCATATTTTGTTATATCAGAAGATAAAGACTTACTATTTTATAATGGATATGCAATAGTTTGTGACGACTTACAGAAACTAAAAGTTTTACAGAAAATATTACGTTCTGAAGTTTTTTGGTACTACATAAAACATACAAGTAAACCATATGGTAGTAATTATTTTGCACTTGCTAAAAATTATGTGAAAAACTTTGGACTCATAGAGCTTTCAGGCGAACAAGAAGACAAAATTCTATCATTAAGATCTGATGTAGAAATTAATAATTATGTAAAAGAATTATATGAATTAAATTTATAGCATAAAGAATAATAGAATCGGCGTTCACTTGTGAAGGTGAACGCCGATTCTATTATTAGCCTATCGCATTCATGCCATCTATCAAGTCCTGATAGGTAGCCACTTTGTGGTACTTCACATTAGCAGTGGAAATGGAGTTGAAGAGTTTCTCTGCACAGTCAATTTTGGCTCGTTCGATGGCGGACAAGTCCATTGATGACATTGAACCTTTGGTTTCAGCCACGAAGAAGATGTGCTTCACATCGTTTTTCTTCATTGCGATAGCCCAGTCGGGAGCGTAATTACCTACGGGTGTCGGGATTTGGAACGTGCGTGGCAGCTTGGCATATACCACCACTTCGCTGGCTTCGTCAAGGTCGTGAGCAAATTGGCGTTCGCCCTTGCTGTCGCTGAATACATAATCGGTGATATGTTTTTTGGCTTCATAGGCTCGATCAAAATCCATTTTACTTTTGACCGTAAAAATGTCGCTATCGTACTTACCCTCGGTAATATTGTAGTGAATAGCCTCTACTATCATCGTTGATTTCTGCTCTTTGATGATGCTTATTACCTTACGGATAAACTCTTCCGGATTGTTCTTGAACAAGTAGAGTTTGCTTTGCTTGATACCTTGCAGTATCTTCACAACAGTGCGGCGAGTAAGGTTTGCACCTTTGGCAATATCACCTATAAGGTCGTACTTGACGGTTGAGGTACATACATCGGTCAGTTGACGGGATTGCGAACGAGTATCGCCAAATTCAGTTATTTGGCTTTCATCTTGCGTTCCCTCTACCATCACATAGCGAAGCTGTTTAACCTCCAAGTCCTTATTGATGTATAGAATTGCCTTGTCAATAAGTTCATTGCTGTCGTAACTTACCTGATAGACATACTGATGGTTAATTTCATTCCATAAGGCTTGGAACTCGGCTTTATTAAAATTCTCATTCAGCTTATTATCGGGTGTAGTGATCTTTTCTTCCACAACCATATCATCCAACGCCTTCGGATCAAAGATTGAGTTAATCAAACGTGTAACACCTTCCGCTATCAATTGCAACTTTTGTGGCAATGGAGCAACTGTACCATTGGCCACAGCCTCACGATATTCGGGAGTGATATTCTTTTGGTCGTCAATATAGCCGTTGTCCTCCAAGTAAATGATGATACGGCTCGCTTCGGTTTCGCTGATGGTGTGTACCTCTTCTCCAATCTTGATTTGTTTACCTGTGAAATAGGTAACGGTTGCTTTTGCTGCACGTTCACGCAACACATCGCGAGTCTCACGCTGCAAGGCAGTGGTAAAGTCTGCATAACTTTCGTTAGCTATCACCGTCAATTTGTTTACTTCGTGTACATCCTCGCCCAATAGTTCGGCATCCATGCGTGTACCGTGCTTATCCACACAGATACGCAAACCACGACCTACCTCCTGACGCTTGGCAGTAGTTGAATTGCTATGGCGAAGAGTACAAATTTGAAATACATTCGGATTATCCCAACCCTCACGCAATGCAGAGTGAGAGAATATGAAGCGAGTAGGCTCCTCAAAACTCAATAAGCGTTCCTTATTCTTCAAAATAAGTTCGTAAGCCGAAATATCATCAGATAGTCCTGTTTTCTTCTCGACCTTTCCGTCAATGATTCGGTTTGTTTTCTTGTCTATGGAGAAGTAACCACGATGTACATCTTGCGGATAGAATCGGCGAAGATATTCATTGTAGTCCTCATCCCAAATATGAAATTCACTGCTTACAAGACGAGAGTATTCCTCCTCAAACATTTTTTGGAATACACCCTTTACCTCGTTACCCTCTTCATCGTAACTCTTGTATTTCGCCACTTCGTCAATGAAGAACAGCGATAGGCATTTGATACCACGCTTGAATAGTTGGCGTTCCTTCTCAAAGTGCGACATAATGGTTTCACGGATTTGCACACGCTGCATATTCAGCTCGTTGGAGTCGCCAATTACTTCGCCTCGACGTATGGTGGTACCATTTAAGAAAGTTACATAACCGTTCACGTTGATTTCCGAAACAGTAAAGCCGTCGTATTGTGCCAATCCCGATTCCTCACGCAAACTATCACCTACACCAAAAGTTTTTATTTTGCGAGTGATAGTGCCCGATGCTGTTTTGGTCTCTATCTCTATGCGAGCCATCGGTGGTTGCTTGGGCGAGAGAACTATGTTATCCAAGTAGAGATAACTGCTTGTGCCTCGTAGATTCTTCACCTCAAAACCCTTTACATGGATACGCTTTACCAACTTCTGACGATAGGCATCAAGTGCATCCAACGCATAAATGGTATCGTGCTTGGTTTTGTGAGTAGCTGAGTAGTTGAGTACAAACAACGGATTGAATCGTTTGATACCTGCTTGTGTGGCATCACCCTCCATCTTCTGCGGTTCGTCCATAATGATAATTGGATGATTGGCAGCAATTACATCAATCGGTCGGCGACTGCCAAACTCATCACGCTTGGAGTAGATGATACGGCTCTCCTTGCTCTTGCCACCCTCCTTCATTGAGGCGGCAAAGGCTTGAGTATTGATAATCATTACGCTCAATCCCGAATCGGATGAGAAACTATCGAGTTGTTGCAGGTTGCTACTATTATAGATAAACCAACGAGCCTTTTTACCGTAGTATTCCATAAAGTGCTCTTCCAACATCTTGAAACTTTTGGCTACACCCTCACGGATGGCAATACTTGGCACTACGATGATAAACTTACTCCAACCATACTGCTTGTTCAGTTCAAACATTGTCTTAATATAGACGTATGTCTTACCTGTACCCGTCTCCATTTCAATATCAAGGTTTACTGCACCTACACCTTTGGAAAGTGTAGCAGATGGAGTTATATCATACAAATTCTGTATAGCATTGATATTCTTGAGCAGTGTTCTCCCGTCTAACTCTATATGATGGTTGCGGAAGCCTGTTTCACCTTCAAAGTCTATTTGCTGTTGAGTACGCTTGCCACGGTCAATACGATACTCTGCCACTCTGTGCGATGGCTGTCCTGTAAAGACTGATACAGTATTTTCTACTGCATCGGTTTGGTATTGCTGAATCTTAAACTTGAACTTCATAAAACCTCCGTTTAGATAATTCTGCAATTAGTATCGGGTGAATAATGCTTGAAAATCTGCTCAAAGTTATCAATCACATTGTCATTGGCTGCAGAGGCATCACGCATGACAAAGTAGATAGGCTGTAACTTGGCAATCTCGGTAATGGTTGATTCATTTACATTGCGGTCGAAGCAAGCCACAAGGTAGTTGTCATCTACAAAATGAACATTCTTTCCTGCAATTTGCTTGCTATCAATCTTTGCCGACAATTCTATGCCGAGGTCGAGCATTACTTGGAAAAGCAAATCCTCATTGGTGCGGTCTGCCTTTACATTCTCATTAAAGAGTGATTGTAACTCAAACTCCTGTGGAGTGTAATAGACATCTTCCATATTCGATGAGTCAAGCTTCATTACTCGGAAACCTGTGTCGAGGTTTTGTGCAGATAATCCTGCCTCCTCCTTAATTTTCTTTCCTGCTCGGCGGATGCGTTCTTTTGCAATATCACAAAGTGTAATAAATCCTTGATCATATGCTTTACAATTTTTATCTAAGCTTTCAGGTAACTGAACCATTATAAACTTTCTACGTCCATTCTGTGTACTTGAGTTCAATTTCATAACAGCATGGGCTGTTGTTGATGAACCACTAAAAAAGTCTAATATAATATCTTCTTCCTCAGTGAACAGACTTACCAAGAATGAAATATAACTTACAGATTTAGGGAAGTCGAAATAGTTTATACCAAGATGTTCTATGTCTGTACTTCCTCGTTTGTTGTCTAAATACATTGTTGGAAGTTTCTCCGTTACAGATTTCTTTATATATGGCATAAATCTACTTCCATCAAAATAAATCTCTTCTATTATACCGTTAATTTTTGCTTTAGTTGGCATACAATGATTTGCAAAGAAATTACGCATATCATTTGAACTACGCCATCTTGCTTTTAATTGAACTGGTTCTTTTAAGCAAGAATTTTCAACAACAAATGGAGATATTACTTCAATATTCTCCATGCTACCCTCTATCTGTCTAGATTGAGTATATATACCATCTGGTATATTAAAGCATTTTAATCCTCGTGGAAAAGTAATAATCGGCATTGTTTGGTCTGCATTACCGACAGTACCTCTTGAAATAGTCGTTTTTTTATTACCACACAATCTGATTGATTGAATATTTTTAGCATAAACCAAACAATACTCATGCTTTTGGACTGTCAGATCTGTAGCAACCTCACTAGGTCTATTAACAATTACTCTTGCAACGCAATTAGACGCACCAAATATTTCAGAACAGATTTTCTGTAAGTTCTCAATTTCATTATCATCAATTGAAATAAAGATAACTCCATCCTCTGTGAGTAAATCCTTTGCAACTTTCAAACGAGGATAAATCATATTCAACCAGTCGGTATGGAAACGACCATTGCTTTCGGTGTTTCGTTGCATTGGGTCAATCGTTTGATTGCCTTCATCATCAAACAAACCACTTGATTGCTCAAAATCGTCTTTGCCTTGTGCAAAATCATCATTATACACAAAGTCATTACCCGTATTGTAAGGTGGGTCAATATAAATCATCTTAACCTTGCCGAGATAGGTTTCTCGCAATACTTTGAGTACATCGAGGTTGTCACCCTCGATGTAAAGATTTTGCGTATTGTCAAAGTTCACACTCTCCTTACGGCAAGGACGAAGCGTCATTGTTGTAGGCGTATTTGCCAAGCGAACAGCAGCACGCTTATCAGGCCAGGTAAACTGATAGCGTTCTTCTCCCTCAGTAATGATTTCGTTGGATAACTCTGCTTGTAACTTCTCAAAGTCAATAGCCAATTCAGGCTTACCATCTTTGCCCAAGCGTTCTGTTACGCAGTTAGGAAACAGTTGGGCAATTTTCTGTGTATTTGAGCCGATCACATCGTAGCTCTGCATTTTCAGTTTCTCCATTATATCTGACTTTTTAATTTCTTAATCTGTTCAAAGTATTCTCGCTTACGGCGTGGTTGCTTTTCGTTTGCCATTTTGCGTTCAAGCATAGCGATTTGTGCAAGCCACTTTGCCCGTTGGTCGTTGTTGGCTATCTGCTCGGCAAGTGTATTCCCTTCCTCTACATCAATCTGCCCGATTTGGGTCACTATATTCTCCCAAACTGCATCGAGATTCAATCCCGATAATGGGAGTGCAGCTTCGTTCGTAGGTTGCCAAGCCGATGAAATAAGTTTGGTGTGGTATATGGCGAATTGTGTCTGCTCCTCGAATAGTAGAGCCAATACCATCTTTTGCGGAATGAGTTTCGTTAGCAAAGCAATATTCTTCGTGTCATACTCCTTGCGTTTCATTTGTACGGCAAGCAGATAAAACTCTTTTATCGCTGCTCCTTCGCTCAGTGCCGGAACGGTAGCCGATGAAACTACCGCCACAATATCTATGCGTGCTATGTCGGCATCGAAACTCTCACGCTGTGAGGGTTTCAAGTCGAACTTCGCATAGATTGCTTTCTTTGGAAGCTGCTTCTTGCGCTCTGTGAATATGGGGAGACCGTACATAGTTATTTGATTACCAAAAAGCAGATTAACTCAAAGTCATCCAGTCCTCGTATCTCCTCGGTAAAGAGTGAACCTTGCACTCCGCTGAGGAAAGAATCAATATCGCTCTCCTCCTTCACATTGATAATCGAGGCAATGGCATCACCCAACAGGTCGGAATAATGCTGCATATTCTTACCGTCACGAGTGATGTGGTTGAACTCTCGGCATATATCCATATAGGGAGTATCCTTGCTCTTACACAAGAAACGCAAGCGGTCAAGTAACTCTTTAGGTGAAAGATGATTTACAATGACCTCTTTGTCGTCCGAGATATATACCATGTAGAATGGATGCAGGCGGTTCTTATGGTCTATATTCACTCCGTTGTTACGGTTCTTCAAGACATAGACCACGCCCGAGGGACTATCTTCACGTGCAGGAACAACAGCGTGCAATCCGAATGGTGTATGTTCGATGTTCGGGTGTTCTTTGAGGTATGCCAACAAGTCCATACGGAACTCATTCAACCCCAAATCCATAATAGAGATGCCCGTATTCATCTCCTCAATATCTACTACCTCGCTTTGCAAGCGTTTCAACTGCTCACGGCGATATTCAAGGTCGCCTTTTTCTTCGGGAGATATAGGATTATCATCGCCTGTACTTGTGAGTACTGATACTTTCATTCTTGCCTCTACACGTCCTTTGAGATCGATATATTCATCGAGCGTTACATTTGGCCAATAGTTTACTAACTGAATGACCTTGTTTCGACTGCCGATACGGTCGATACGCCCGAAGCGTTGGATAATGCGGACAGGGTTCCAATGTATATCGTAGTTGATGAGGTAGTCGCAATCCTGCAAGTTCTGACCTTCCGAAATACAATCGGTGGCAATAAGCACATCTATTTCGTCTTGTATATGCGGATAGATGGTTGCTTTCTCCTTGGAAATGGGAGAAAACAATGTCAGCACCTTGTTGAAATCCAACTTCTCACGTTGAGGCAGTCGCAATGTACTGCGTGCCTCCACATCACCTGAAACGAGGGCAGTATGAAGTCCGTGTCTCTGCTTGATAGGTCCAGCTAAGCAGTCATAGAGGTATTCGGCAGTATCGCTGAAAGCAGTGAAGATTATCACCTTCTTGTTGTTCTCATTGATAGGATTGGCAAACTTATAGCGAAGGTCGGCTACAAGCTGTTGCAACTTGCTGTCGTGCTCAGGAGTAATATCTGCCAACATCAGCAAAAGTAAATTGAGATTCTCAATATCCTCTTCCAAATATCTACGCCAAGCGATATGGTCAAGGTCTTGCAAAGCAATCTTTGTCTTCTTACCTCCAATGAACATATCTGCTTCACGATCATCATAATCAAGATTTTGCGATATGTCTTCTAACTCCAATTCGAAGTTCTCACCCTGCTCAATGGTTGCCAGCTTATCAATGGTAGATGATATGAGATTCTTGATGCGTTCGAGTGTCAAACGGAACGAGTTTACCGAACTCTCCAGACGCTTCAATAGGTTGATGCTCATCAGTCGGCGAATACCTTTTTCACGTCCTGCCATACCACGACCGGCAAAGTAGCCTCCATCGCTATCGGTATCAATATATCTCTCTACTCGGCTTGCCAAAATGAAATCCGAAGGTGTGTAAATGGCCAAATTCAATCGGCTGACAATCTCGTAAATCTCGTTATAGTTGATGACCGAATCAAGGTTGGTCAAGTCCGGACGGCGAGGAATAGGTGTTAGTCGTGTAGGGAACTTGCCTATGTCGGCAGTATCGTAGTACTGTTCAATATGTTTACGGCTTCGGGCAATGGTTACACTATCCAATACCTCAAAGAAATCGAAACTCAAACGGTTCAACAGCTCTTTGGTAGTGCGTTCCTCTGCCGGAAGTTTAGCCCAGATGTTATACTCTTTCTGTGCCTGGCGGAAAATGTCGTCAATGCTCGATGATGTATTGAGCAGTTCATCTATTTTTTCACTCTCACCCTCGTATGCCAATTGGATTTGATTCTTTAGGTCATTGAAGCGGTTATTGACGGGAGTTGCTGAAAGCATCAACACTTTGGTCTTTACTCCTGAACGGATAACCCGATTCATCAATTGCAGATAACGGTTCTCACGAGGGTTATCGTCATTCTCATCTGTTGTTACCTTACCGCCATTACGGAAGTTGTGGCTCTCATCAATAACTACAAGGTCATAGTTGCCCCAATTGATATACGATAGGTCTTGCCCGTTTGTTTTACCACCTTTGCGAGAAAGGTCGCTATGGAAGAATACGTCGTAACGTAAGCGGTCTTTGGCTATAGGGTTATTCAGGTAATTGCTTTTGTAGGTAATCCAGTTGTCATTGAGTTTCTTGGGACAAAGTACCAACACAGACTTATTGCGGTTCTCGTAATACTTGATAACCGAAAGAGCAGTAAAGGTTTTACCCAATCCTACGCTATCGGCAAGAATGCAACCGTTGTACTTCTCCAGCTTATTGATAATGGCAAGGCAAGCATCTTTTTGGAAGTTATAGAGTTTGTTCCATATCTGGCTCTCCTTGAAGCCAGTTGCCTCATTGGGCAGATCATCTTCGGAGAGGTCATCCAAGAACTCACGGAAGATGTTGTAGAGCGTAACGAAATAGAGAAAATCGGGAGCGTTCTCCTTATAGGCATTGGTGATGTTATCTAACACCTTGTCCGTTACTACTTGCATCTTTGCATTGTCGTTCCAAACTTGGTCGAACAATGATAGATACTGTTGAGAGAACGGAGCCGAGAACTTGTTTATCATCGTATAGGCATTGTCGCCACGTTCACAACCCAACTCTACGGTTGTAAACCCTGTAATGGGCATATAGGCTTTATCATCGATGGTAGCAAAGCCCATCATATTCTCACCTGTGCGATTACTTTTGAAGCACGCCTTTTGTCTAATCCACTCGGCGCACTCTTTGGCAATAGCCTTTTGGGATAGCTCATTGCGAAGCTTGATTTCAAACTCGGAACCATATAGATTACGTTCACGATTCAGACGAGGTATATAGAACTCTCGCTTTTGCTTGTTGGCTTTTTCGGTAACGAATGTGGGAGAAGTGAAGATGAAACGCAACTCATCAATATCCTTGAGTTGTGCTTTCAGCTCTTCAAAAGCGTAGATTGAAAAACACGAAGCCGCAATAGCCACTTTACTGCCACTGCGTAGCTCCGTAACAAAATCACCTTTTAAGGTCTTGTTAATATTATCTATCAGCTCCATACCGTTCCCACATTAAGTAGGTTGGATATCGGGCTTCAGATAACCATAATGTTTATTCTTATTTCTGTTCAGACACAAAAAAGCGTGAAGCCCTGCACTGTCGCTCGCTTCACGATTAGAGGCTCCTGAGAATTGCCCATCCTGTCGAAACGAGCAACGCAAAAGCCCCACGCCGATATGTATAACACAACCTCTATACCGTT
>SUXQ01000016.1 GCA_015060905.1 Bacteroidales bacterium
TTGAAGTAAGTTTCATATTTCTTGCTCGTTTGCACTATCTTTGCAATGTAAATAATTGCGAAGATAGGCTGCACTCACTTTGTAACTTGCAAACAAGTTTGCGTTACGTTCGTTTGCACTATCTTTGCACCAAATATAATAAATGATGATAACATTCCCTAATGCAAAAATAAACCTCGGGCTTAATATTGTGGAAAAACGTCCCGACGGCTATCACAATTTAGAAACTATTTTTTACCCTATCGCTCTGCAAGATATTCTTGAGGTTACTCCACGAAAGGGTGATGCAGCAGAGAAGTACACACTTACAATGTACGATGCACCATTCGATGGCAACATCGACGACAACCTTGTAATTAAAGCATATAATGCTCTTGCTGCTGACTACACTTTGTCCCCTCTCGATTTTTTTCTATACAAAAAAATTCCAACAGGTGCAGGCCTTGGAGGAGGCTCGGCAGATGCTGCATTTGCTCTTAAAATGATAAACGACATTGCCGCATTATCGCTGGGTGACGAAGAACTTGAAAAATACGCTGCCCGCATAGGGGCCGACTGTGCATTCTTTGTGCGCAACAAGCCTGCCTTTGCCACAGGTATCGGTAACATACTGTCGCCTGCCGAAATTTCCCTTGCAGGTTACACGCTTGTGCTTGTGAAGCCACAGATACATATCTCCACGAAAGACGCCTATGCACAAGTAACCCCCATGCAGCCGCCATTATCTATAAAGGAAATAGTGAAACGCCCCATTGCCGAGTGGCGCACGATGCTTGTGAACGACTTTGAAAAAAGCGTGTTTGCAAAATACCCCGAACTACAAGCTATAAAAGAGAAACTTTATGAGATTGGCGCGGAATACGCATCAATGTCCGGTTCGGGGTCGGCATTTTTTGGAATATTCAAGGAAGCACCCGAAGAGACAATAATTCAAGAACTTTTTGCCGGTTGTTTTTGTCGTGTAATAGAATTGCAATAAAAAACGATTGCCCCTTGATTCACATCACGAGGCAACCAAACACAAACACAAAATAAAACACGACAAAACTACTATGCAATTCTTTAGTCTGTGCCACGTACTTTAGTCGTGGCCGCCACGCGCAGGTATTCGCATATCCGCGATAGGCCTCAGGACTTTTTGCACTATATAAACATTTGAAAAGAAAAAAATGTTCGTGGCACGATGCAAACAAATGTTAATAATTGATTAATGAGTTTATATTATGAAACTGAAGTTGCTGCTATTCTATATTGCGATTATTTTTACATGTTTGGTGCGTGCAAACGAGCCTGAAAAAATAACGCTTTCCGATTGGAGAAAAATTGAAGATAAAATTGAAAAATTGCCTCTTATCGAATATCCGTCAATGGCGCGCAGCAATGTAGATTGGCTTATAAATGCCGAAGCATACAAGGCCAACATTGGAGCCGGAAAAGATAATAAGAGCGTGATAATTTCCAACGGACTTGTTGCGAGGGTTTTTAGAGTGTTTCCCAATCTTGCGACAATAGATATTGTCAATCAGATGACAAGTGAAAGTATGTTGCGTGCGGTAAGTAGCGAAGGTGAACTTGTTATTGACGGAACATGCTGGAATTTGGGTGGACTTGCCGGACAGCCCGAACGTGGTTATTTGAATCTCGATTGGTTGGAAAAAATGGAGCCTCTTCCCAATTCATTCTTTGTCGAGGATTTTGAAATTGCAGATACTGTGCGCACTCTTGAATGGTCGCGCAAAAGATGGGCACTCAATAAAGAGAATCCAACAGGAAAAACACTTGTCTTTACACTAAGAGGCGTTGGCAATGTACGAGACATCATAGTGAAACTTTATTATGAAATTTATGACCATCTACCGGTTATATGCAAATATATGAGGGTATTCAATCAGGGTGTGCGTCCAATGAAACTTTCTTCCTTTAAATTGGAGTATCTTCACTTTGCCGAGCCGGAATCGCCTGTGGGGGGCGACCCTGCAACATTCCTTCTTCCCAATATTCACATAGAGAGCGATTATCATGTTGGAGGAAATTTTACAGAGAAAGAGACTGATTGCGTGGAACATTGGGTGACAGACAAAAAATATACTTCGCAGACAAACTACAAACTTGAGACTCCGTGTGTGTTGGATGTGAGCATTGAGAGAGGGCCCGATGCAGAAATAACTGAGGCGACTCCCTTTGAGTCGTACAGAGTATACGAAATGCCATTCGATACACGCGAACGTGAGCGATGCGGACTCTTCAAGCGTCGTTTCTATTACACTGTGGCTCCTTGGACGACGCAGAATCCAATATTTATGCATCTTACATCCACTGACCCGACGGTTGTACGTCGTGCTGTCGATCAGTGTGTCGAGTGTGGCTACGAAATGATAATCCTCAGTTTCGGGTCGGGGTTGAGGATGGAGGATATTTCCGAAGCAAATATTGCAAAATACAAGGCGTTGGTCGAGTATGCAAACTCCCGAGGAATAGAAATGGGTTGTTACTCTCTTCTTGCGAGCCGATGGATAAGTGACGAAGTTGATGTGATTAATCCCGAAACGGGCAAGCGCGGGGGCATGAGGTTCGGAAGTTCGCCTTGCCTATGCAGCGAGTGGGGTTATGAATATTTTGACAAGATAGAAACTTTTCTCGAAAAAACAGGAATGAGTTGTTTCGAGCATGATGGCTCGTACCCCGGTGATGTTTGCGCATCCACTTCTCACGCTTACCACAAAGGCCTTGCCGACTCGCAGTGGAAGCAGTTCTATAAAATAGCAGGATTATACAATCGGTTGCTTAAGAAAGGAGTATATATGAATGTTCCCGACTTCTACCTGCTTAACGGCTCTACAAAGGTGGGAATAGGCTATCGCGAGGTTAATTGGTCGCTGCCACGCGACAGGCAACTTATACATACTCGTCAAATTAATTACAACTGCACATGGGAACGCCTCCCATCGTCGCTATGGAGCTTTGTTCCGCTTGTGCAATATCATGGTGGTGGCGCCGATGCTATTCTTGAACCGCTCAGTGAGCATCTTTACGAATATAAGACTTTAATGTTTCAGAACTACGGAGCCGGCATACAAGCCTGCTATCGTGGACCGCGTTTGTACGATACAGAAGAGACCAAACAAACTGTTATTGAAATTATAGATTGGTACAAAAAATATCGTAACATTTTAAATAGTGACATTATCCATTTGCGTAAACCCGATGCAAAGGATTGGGACGGAATAATGCACGTAAACACTTCGCTTAAAGAGAAAGCATTGGCAATGTTCTTTAATCCTACCGATAAAGATATTGTACGTACAATAGAATTACCGTTGTACTATACGGGTATCGAAAATATTGCTCATATAAGGGAGCGCGAGGGACGTAGTAAAAAATATAAGTTAGACAGAGATTATTGTGTCTCCCTTGAAATTACTATCCCTGCAAAAGGATATACTTGGTATGTTGTTGAGTAAGCATAAACAAACGAGCAGAAACCGATGGGTTTCTGCTCGTTAGAATAATATTTATTTCTTACGACCCACTAAAACCTTTTGCAAGCAATCCTTTACCCGTACTATATATATACCATCGGGCAATTGGTTCATATCTAATTCTAAATTAGTACCACATGTAGCTTGCTTGTCGATGCAGATTCCTTTAGCATCGTACAAATAAACAACATCCCCCGGCTCTAAGCCTTTTACCACAATAAGCTGCATTATGGCATTATAAGATACATTTATAATCTCCTTATTTACACCCTCTATTGATGTTCCTCCTTGAGCAGTAGTTGTAAAGCTACCTGTAGATTGCGAAATTATTATTCCCTCTTTTGTCTGACCTTTAAGACTATAATAATATTCAGTGCTAGACGATAACCCTTCTATCAAGTAGCCAACTTGACTATAATCAGATGTTCGCGTAAGATTGCCATTAGCATCAAATTGATGTGTACTAACAACGGTTGTCATTTCTTTATCTGAGTATATGGTAAGTGTATACAATTCTGCGCCTTCATCAATATCCCAAGTAAAATACACTTTGTCCGATTCCGGTAAAACCGATACATTATTCTCGTTTATGACAGGCTCGAACACCGCAAGTAGTGTGCGATTAGTATCAATAGGGAATTCATATTTGGGTGCATTGCATACAACTTCTCCATTCTCAATCCATGCAACAAATTTGTAACCGCTATTAGCAATTGCAGTCAATGACGCTGTTGAATTGGGAGCATATTCCGTATTTCCTATAACTATTCCTGCATTCTGTATATTATGTGTGATGTAAACTTTCATTGGTTGCTCTTCTTGGATTTGATAAAAATCTTTCCATCCTGTACATTGCTTATACAATTCATATGAATTATATGGTATATGAAGAATGCATGTAATAGTGCGTACCCCGATGAACGTATTTTCAAGGCATGCAGCCGGTGCTGCTCCTCTGCAATAGATATGCTCAAGGCCGGCACAACCGTAAAGTGCTTTTTCACTCAGCATATATAACGATGAAGGGAGTGAAATTTCTTTTAGCATTGACATCCCATGTAAAGCTCCATAATTCAGACTTGTACAACCCTCTGTTATTGTCAGTTTCTCTAAATGGGCAGGAACATAAGCCATTAAATATTTCTCATCATTATATTGTTGTGCTATTTGACGCATATTTTCATTGTATGTATTATTGAACAGTGCAGCAAATACCCCATTATTTTGAGTAGCAGTATTTATATTTCCACATCCGATGAAAGAAATTGTAAGATCTGTCAGATTTGCCAACCCGGCTAATGCTCCTTTTTGTATTTCTTCTGCACCACCTATATCTAACTTCTTCAATGCCGTAAAATTGCTGAATGTACCAACAATCTTGGAATTTGGAATTAACAACGTATCTATATTTGAGGCTATATCATTAAATATGTTAATGTAGTCCCCCATAAAAGTAACTTTATGTATATTTTTACAGCCATTGAAAGCATTTTGCTCTATAGTCTTAACACTGCTTGGGATAACCAATGCTTTCAGACCGGCACAATTCTCAAAAGCATATGCGCCGATTGAAACTACACTTTCGGGAATATTAATATTTTTTAGTTCTTGAGAACTGTATTTGCATCTGAAGGCTCCTTTGTGAATAGCAGTCACAGTATTAGGTATCTCTGTTCTTTTGCATCCTAACATCAATGTATTGTCCCACTTGCTGATAAGCGCATTGCAATCTTGACGTGAATCGTAATATAAATTATTTTCACTCACGATTATTGAATCGATGCCGGCAGAGCATCCATAAAATGCATCTTCGCCAATAGTAGTACATGATGAGGGGATACGTATAACTGCATTTCTTAAAGGATTATCGGCAAATGCACACTTACCGATGCGTTGTATGTTTTTAGATAAATTAACTGAATGTAAGTATATATTTTGGAACATGTAATCATTTATACTGGTAACGCTATCACCCATCACCAAATTCTTTTCATACTGAATTCGTGAATAAAACGGACTATAATTATTATTGTATGACATGTTGTAGTTTAGGTCACGTCCAATATAAATATAGTTTAGCTTACAATCATAAAACGGTGCGCGTTCATAGGGGTAGATCTGACCACTACTGCGTTTACCAATATTAAGAGGAGCATTGCTATCTTTAATAATTAGAGAACACAAAGAGCAATTATAAAATGTATTATCACCCACACTATGCACACTGCTCGGAATAGTAACAGAATTCAACTCATTACAACCGGAGAATGCTCCGTTTATTTCCACGACCCGATATGTCGTTCCATAAAATTCAATAGAATCAGGAACTACAACATCGCCCTTATATACTCCTCCGCTAATTAAATTTACAGTATTGCTTGAAGATAGTTGGAAACAAAAATTTCCAATGTATATTTTTGAGCCAATATGAATACTGTCTCCTATGGGGAATATATTCTTAAATTTTCCCCACTGTTTGTCCAATTTATAGGCATCTACGCTCTCTTGCGGTACAAAGATTGGAATATTATTATTTACAAAGGAAAATGCTCCATATTTTGTTTCCGGTACCTTAACAGCCTTACATACAATTGAGTTCAATTTACAATCCCGAATAGCATATGAGCCAATATTATTTACTGTCGAAGGGATTGTTATGCTTTTCAAGCCATCACAAGCATAGAATGCTTCCTCTCCTATACCGCTAATACCTTCGGGTATGTTAGTGCCATTGCATGCTACTATCAATGTGTTTGTAGCCGTTTCAATAATCGCATTGCAATTTTCTCTTGAATCATATATTTTATTTCCCTCATCAACAATGATGGAAGTTAGTGCATTGCAACGACCGAATGGATTGGGTTCAAGTTTCTCTACACTTGCAGGAATAGTGATGGCGTTTAGGCTACTGCAACCATAGAACGATGAATTACCGATATTTTTTACACCTTCAGAGATTGTGACTTTAGCAAGGTTGTTGCAACCATAAAAAGCATATGGAGCAATTGAATTTACATTCTTGTGAATATAAATTTCCTTTATTGCCGAACAATTCATAAAGGCACTGCGACCAATTGATGTTACAGTGTTGGGGATTACAGTATTATTGCAGCCGAAAAGCAAAGTGTTTGTTGCTGTTTCAATGACTGCATTGCAATTGTCACGTGAGTCATAATAAGGGTTGTCGTCATCTACGATTATTTGTCGAAGCCCGGTGTTGAAATGCATATAAATATTTCCGTAAATTGTCGTAACGCTTTTAGGAATACGAATAGATGTTATCAATGAAGTCTTTTGCAACATCCCCTCTTGTAGTGCCGTTACCTTATAATCCTTGTCATTGTAAGTAACTGTTTCTGGAATAATCAAGTCCCCACTGTATGTGTCATCAACGTACCTCACACAAACACCTGTAGAGTCTAAAGAATAATAATGTATACCATTCACATCGAAACGTATATCCTCTGCGCTAACAAGGGCACTATAAAGGAGTGCCATAATGGTAATTCCTATCAATTTAAATTTTCTCATAATTGTTTGTTTTATGCATTCTTATGATTTTGTAAATGTTTGCAAATATAAAGATATATTTAGATTATCAACCATTTATATACATGTTTTTTTATGTGTCGAGTTGTTAAAGAATTGAACCTCAAAGCTTGAATAAAAGCTTTGAGGTTCAATTCACATTATTTGGCAGCAGAAAATGATTATTCCACTATTTTTTAATAATAGACAATATTTTATAATTTACGAACGAGGGTAGCCTTCAGTCATATATATGCTTCTAGGCCACCCTCGTAAATATCAGAATTCAAATATTACATAATACCATCTTCGCGCAATTTCAACTGCCATTTCCATGCAGATGCAAGCACGTCGCGGATGGGTGTATCGGCACTCCAGCCAAGTACCTTGTTGGCACGCTCGGGGTTAGCCCACACTTTAACAATGTCACCTGCACGACGACCTACAATCTTGTAAGGAAGCTTAACGCCTGTTGCAGCCTCAAACTCATTGATAAGTTCAAGCACTGAAAGACCGCGACCGGTACCGAGGTTGAATACTTCTACCTTTTCGAGCATCTTATTCTCGAGGATGCGGTCGATTGCCTTAACGTGAGCCTTTGCAAGGTCAACAACATAAATATAGTCGCGGATGCATGAACCGTCGGGAGTATCATAGTCGTCGCCAAAAACGCTCAACTCCTTGCGGATGCCGATGGCTGTCTGTGTAAGATAGGGCAAAAGATTCTGAGGAACGCCCAAAGGAAGCTCGCCGATAAAAGCTGTGGGGTGCGCACCGATGGGGTTAAAGTAACGCAAAATAACTGAACTGATGGGAGAACCGGAATTTACAGTATCTACAATAATCTCCTCGTTAATCTGCTTGGTGTTACCATAGGGCGACTCGGCCTTTTTGGTGGGAGCAGCCTCGGTAACAGGAAGAACGTCGGGCTGTCCGTAAACAGTACATGATGAAGAGAAAACTATACCCTCGACATTGTATTTAGGCATAAGCTCGAGCAGGTTCACGAGCGACACGATGTTGTTGCGATAATATTTCAAAGGTTGCTGTACCGACTCGCCTACAGCCTTGCTTGCAGCAAAGTGGATGATTGCTTTAATGCCATTGTACTTTGCAAAAGTAGCCTCGAGAGCTGCAAAGTCAGTACAATCAACTTGCTCAAACGCAGGACGAATACCTGTGATTTTCTCGATGTTCTCAACAACGTCAGCTTTTGAGTTTGAAAGGTCGTCGATTATAACAACATCATAACCGCTATTCTGCAACTCAACTACGGTGTGCGAACCGATAAAACCGGTTCCACCGGTAACCAAAATTCTCTCTTTCATAGGTTTATGTTATTTTAGTAATATGTTTGCACTAAATGCATTTGTGGCAAAATTAATATAATTATAAATAAAAGACAAAAAATATTTGCATATTGTTTAAGAGAAATTCAAACAGAATATAAATATTGCATTATCTTCGCAAAAAAATAGTAATCACATGAAAAAGATACGTTTCGGAGTAATAGGTACAAACAATATTACCGATTGGGTAATTGCCGGAGGAAGGGAAGATGAGCGTTTCGAGCTTGCTGCCGTATGTTCGCGCACGCGCGAGCGTGCCGAGGAGTTTGCCGCAAAGCACTCAATTCCCCATATTTTCACGTCGCTCGAGGAAATGGCAAAATGCCCTCTTATAGACGCAGTATACATTGCAACGCCCAACTATATGCACGCTCGGCAAAGTATTTTGTGTATGGACAATGGCAAGCATGTATTATGTGAAAAGCCTTTTGCATCTAATGCCCGGGAGGTGCGTGCAATGATTGACGCTGCCCGTCGCAACAACGTCACGCTGATGGAGGCAATGATTTCTACGCTTAACCCTAATTTTGCCATCGTCAAAGAACGTATAAAGCAGATAGGTACTGTGCGACGTTATTTTGCAAGTTACTGTCAATACTCCTCGCGATACGACAAGTTCAAGGAGGGTATAGTATTGAACGCCTTTAAGCCTGAACTTTCCAACGGCGCGGTAATGGACATTGGTATTTATACAATCTATCCGATGGTGGCACTCTTCGGACGCCCCGAGAAGATTGACGCGCAAGGTGTCCTGTTGCACACAGGGGTCGATGGACAGGGTGCTGTGAATTTGCAGTATAAGGGGATGAACGCTACAATCCTTTATTCCAAAATAGCAAATTCGTCGCTGCCCACAGAGATTGAGGGCGAAGAGGGTAATTTGTTGCTCGATAGGATTCACATTACCCGCAGCGTGGATTATATTCCGCGACGCGTAACGTCGCAGGGCAAGGAGCAAGAGGATGTTCCAACGTCAATAGGGGTAGAATTGAAAAACAGCGTCTACTATTATGAAATTGCAGAATTTATCAACCTTATTGAACAGGGCAGGAAAGAGTCTGATGTAAATTCTCTTGACAATTCTTTGGCAACAATAGAGATTATCGACGAGATTCGCCGTCAGTTGGGTGTGCACTATCCGGCAGATGAATGATAGGCTGATTGCAGTAGATACAATTTATAAAGGCTGTAGCACAATTAAGGTGTTACAGCCTTTATGGTGTTTGTTACGCTGCTTTTGCAATTTGTTCCACCGGATAGGCCTCTTGTGAATATTTTTGTGCAGTGTCTTTCGTTGTTTGCTTTTTAGTTGTATCTTCGCGGAAATAAAATTTAAGTTATGAGAATAGGAGATAAGGTGCGTTTCATTCACGAGACGGGTGGCGGTATTGTTACCGGCTTTCGTGGCAAGGATATTGTGTTGGTCGAGGGTGAGGATGGCTTTGAATTGCCGATGCCTCGCAGCGAGTGTGTGGCTATTGACACGAACGAGTATAATTTTGAGAAGAAGAGTGTGGCTCCGAAGCCCGAGGCTCAGAAGGCGCAGCAGAATTATGCGAGCCGTCCGCAGCCTGCAAAAAAGGATGTTGAGGAGGATGAGCCTGTGGTTACTTTCCGCAAGAAAGAGCGTCCCGAGGGCGAGCGTCTGAATATTCATCTGGCCTATCTGCCTATGGATGCAAAGTCTTTGTCGAACAGCCGTTTCGAGGCTTATCTTATTAACGACAGCAACTATTCTGTTTACTATACTTATTCGGCGGCCGATGGTAATTGTTGGCGTGTGCGCGGTACGGGGCTTTTGGCTCCCGACTCGAAGTGTTTCATCGAGGAATTTGGACGCGAGGAGCTTAATTCCATGGAGCGTGTGTGCGTGCAGTTGTTGCCTTTCAAAGAGGATAGGAATTTTGTGCTTAAGGCTGCCATGAACGTTGAGCGTCGCATAGATACTGTGAAATTTTATAAGTTGCATCTTTTTAAAGAGAATCCTTTCTTCGATGATGATGCTCTGATGTATGATATTGTGGTGGACGACAAGCCTGTGAAGGAGATTTTTGCCGATGCTGCAGAGATGCAACGTGCGATAATGGAGAAGAAACGCATTGATGCACCTAAGCAGGCTCCGACGCAACCGAAATTGCAGAAGGGTAGTGATATTCTCGAAGTGGACCTGCATGCTTCGTCGTTGCTCGAAACGACTGCGGGGATGAATAATTTTGATATTCTGAACTATCAGCTGGGGGTTGTGCGTAAGACTCTCGACGAGCATATTAAGGAGAAGGGCAAAAGAATTGTCTTTATTCATGGTAAGGGCGAGGGTGTTTTGCGCAATGCAATTTCGCAGGAGCTTAGGAGAAAGTATCCGCGCTGTGTGTCGCAGGATGCTTCGTTCCAGAAGTATGGCTTCGGGGCGACTATGGTGATAATAAAGTAGGAGGCTGTTATGTGAAATAAGAATCATCTGCTTGAATTTTTTTCAAGCAGATGATTCTTATTTTGTAAATAGTTCCTTTTTAATTATAATCAGCCGAGATTCCCAGATAATCTTCTATGCGCAGCAGACGGTTATATTTTGCGATGCGTTCGCTGCGACTCATGGAACCGGTTTTTATCTGTCCGGCATTGACGGCTACGGAAAGTTCGGCAATGGTGGTGTCCTCCGTTTCGCCCGAACGGTGGCTTATTATTGTTGCGTAACCGTTCTTTTTGGCAAGTTCAATGGTGTCGAGGGTCTCGGTGAGCGTGCCTATCTGGTTGGGCTTTATGAGAATGGCGTTTGCGCATCCTTCGTTTATCCCTCGCTGCAGGAATGTGCGGTTGGTGACGAAAAGGTCGTCGCCTACAAGCTGGCAACGTGTGCCTATGCGTTTGGTGAGCATTGCCCATCCGCGCCAGTCGTCCTCGGACATTCCATCTTCGATGGAGTCGATGGGGTAGTTGTTTATAAGGTGCTCAAGGTAGTCTACCTGTTCGGTGGGTGTGCGACGTATGCCCGAGTGGTCAAATTTCGAATAGTCGTAAATGCCGTCGTTGTAAAATTCTGACGAGGCACAGTCGAGGGCTATGCTTATGTCGCGTCCGGGGGTGTAACCGGCCTCTTCTATTGCCTCTACAATGGTGGCAAGGGTCTCTTCGATGTTTTTAAAGTCGGGCGCAAAGCCTCCTTCGTCGCCTACGGCTGTGCTCAGTCCGCGAGCTTTTATCAACTGTTTAAGCTCATGGAATACTTCGGCTCCCATGCGCACTGCTTCGTGAAAGTCACTCGCTCCTGTGGGGCGTATCATAAATTCCTGAAAGGCGATGGGTGCGCTCGAATGTGAGCCGCCATTGATGATGTTCATCATGGGTACAGGCATCACATGAGCGTTTACACCACCTATGTAACGAAAGAGCGGGAGATGCAACATGTTGGCTGCAGCATGTGCAGTGGCAAGCGAAACGCCCAATATGGCATTTGCGCCGATGTTGCTTTTGTTGCTTGTTCCGTCGAGGGCCAACATCTTTTCATCGATTACTCGTTGGTTAAGCACCGACTCGCCGACAAGCATGGGCGCAATGCGGTTGTTGATATTTTCAACTGCTTTAAGTACGCCTTTTCCGTGGAAACGCGACGTCTCTTTGTCGCGAAGCTCAACTGCTTCATTCGTTCCGGTTGAAGCTCCCGAGGGGACTGAGGCTATGCCGCGTGCTCCGTCCTTCAGTGTTACTTCTACCTCTACTGTTGGGTTTCCACGTGAGTCTATTATCTCCCGCCCTATGATTTTTTCTATATTCATAATTATTACTTTTTTTTCGGTAACCTTGATAACCCGCTACTCACTTCTCTGATGATAAAGTTATGCGCACCGAGCGGGTTACCGAGGTTTTACTATATAACAATTGTTTTGTCGTTTGGTTTTTGTCGGGGGGATTTTTTTATAAATATTATAGTGATAAAAATTTTTTTATTACCTTTGCGACTAGTTGTTGAGAAAGACAGCTATTTTTTGATGGCATTTAGTTTATTGTTTCTTGCAAAGAAAACGACCAATTTTTTAACACGAGCAAACAATAAGCACAGTAAATGCCCGCGCTTAGCGTGGGTGTGCTTATGTTCGTGTGGGTGCTTGGTCGTACCTCTTTGCAATAAGCACACTTGCGCTCTTTTTATTGAGTTAAACGTATGCCATCATACTTTGTGTTGATTTTTATATGTTTAACCAATAAATAATTTATTTTATGAAAAAGTTCCTTTTATTATCAACAATTTTGTCAGTAGTGTTACTGGCTTCTTGTGCGGTACGACAGTATGTAGCACCTCAACCTCAGAATAAACGCATTACTTTTAATAGTGAACCTGAGGGGGCGAAAGTATATTACAATGGTGAGCTTGTATGTAATTCTACACCGGGGAGTGCTGTTATAAAAACACCTGCTAATATAAATGCCAATACTCTTAAGGTCTCAGCTAAAAAAAATGCGATGGTATTTTCTTTTGTAAAGAGTGGTTATAAAACAAAAGAGGTGGTTCTTGAGCCAACTGTTACAAACTTTAGTGACGCAAAGACTTATGGATATAATTTTGATTGGGCAAACGGTGTCTTTTGCGAACTTGAACATAAGGATGTGTATGAGGATGATCCGACGATAGTTGCGGGGGCTGCCAAGGAGCGTGTATCGCGTGATAATGCCGGCGCAACATCACTGGAACGCACTATTATACGTTGGTATTTTGACAGTGAACCTCGTGGCGCACGTATTTTCTGGAGGGTTATTTCGAGTGTTCCTTCTGAAGTTAAAAATACAAATGAGACCTATTTGACAACAACTCCTTATGAGGAGACAAAGTCTTTTAATATTCTTGGGCTTACATACGAAAATTCTCGTGATGTTGTTATAGAGATAAAAGTTACTAAGCGTGGCTACGAGGATCAAGTTAAACGTTTCAATGTGCGTCAGGCTATAGATCAGCAGGAAATTAGCGGCTTTTTCGAGCTTGTTCCAAAGGAATAGCTTTTAGTGCTGCATGGTAATTGTAAATGGGCAGATTATTACTTTTTTGTAATTTTTGACGAAGGTAGTAATCTGCCTCATTATTTATATATTTCATCTTTCGGGAAGGGTGGGGTGCGCAAGGGATATTGCGCGCTCTTGTCTGTTCTTTTGCGAAGAAAAAGTGGTATTAACGTCGACGGTGGGGTGAGAAAGAGAATGATTAACCCCGAATGTTTTTTTTGTCGATGGGGAGCCGAGTCGGGGACTCGAACCCCGGACCTACTCATTACGAATGAGTTGCTCTACCAACTGAGCTAATTCGGCTTGTGATTTTTGAATATGTTCGCGACATTTGCGTTGCAAAGGTAATGATAAAATGATTTATTGCAATAAAAATAATCTGTTTTTTTAGCTCTTTTTTTATTCGGGGATAGTTGCAATGTTGTGTGAATATTTTTTTCAAAAATAAATTGTTTATTCTTTAAATCGTCTTTGCTTATTGTAGAAAAAATATATATCTTTGCAAAGTGAATTTGCAAAGGAATAATAAAGAGGGAATAGAGCAATTTTTGATGCTTGATTTTTTCTCGTTTGACAGTTTGATAATTATTATATAGGAAAATGCAATTTCTGTTGTTGGCTAAGAGTATGAAGCAATACTGCATGTTGGGTAGTGGTAATTACCGTCTATCCGCAAGACATATTCGCTCTTATTCTTTGTGCGGTAGTCATTTGTATTTGTCTATATATAGAGATATTGTTTATGGTCGTTTCAGTTGAAACGACCTTTTTTTTAATTAATTTACAGAACTTTATGGAACCATTGGTACATGAGTGTGGCGTTGCCATGATACGTCTGCGTAAACCCTTGAGCTATTATCAAGAGAAGTATGGAACGTGGGCGTATGGTATGAATAAACTTTTCCTGCTTATGAATAAGCAGTATAATCGCGGCCAGCAGGGTGCGGGTATTGCTTGCGTGAAATTGGAGGCTAACCCCGGAGAAGATTATATGTTCCGCGAAAGAGCCGAGGGCGCCGGTGCAATTTCCGAGATTTTTGCTGCTGCTGAAAAGAAATATGTGAATGCTCCTGCCGAACTAAGAAACGATGCAGATTATGCATATAGAAATCTGCCTTTTGCCGGCGAACTTTATATGGGTCACCTTCGTTATACGACAGGTGATAAAGAGGGTTTGCAATTTGTGCATCCTTTCCTCAGACGCAATAACTGGAGGGCGAAGAATCTTGCTCTTTGCGGTAACTTTCACATAACCAATATGGATAAGGTCTTTAAAGAACTTGTTTCGCATGGACAACATCCTCGAGTATATGCCGATACATATATTTTGCTCGAGCTTATGGGGCATCGTCTCGACCGTGAAGTTGAAAGGGTGTTTAAAGATTGTGAGGCCGAGGGTCTTGAAGGAATGGATATTACAAACGCTATTGAAGAACGCATAGACATGGCAAATGTTCTGAATACATCGACTCCGTTGATGGATGGCAGTTATGTTTTTTGCGGAATAACCGGTAGCGGCGAAATGTTTACTATGCGCGACCCTTGGGGTATACGTACAGCATTTTGGTATGCGGATGATGAGATATTGGCTGTTGCCAGCGAGCGTGTTGCACTTCAGACAACGCTTAACCTTAAGACCGATCAGGTAGTTGAACTGAAACCCGGCGAGGCTCTTATAATGGATAAATTCGGTAATCTGCGTCAAGAGCAATTGATGCCACAAATAACCATGCAGCCTTGTTCGTTCGAACGTATATATTTCAGCCGTGGAAACGATAGAGATATTTATCTTGAAAGAAAGAAGTTGGGTGCCAATCTGCGCGACCAGATTCTTAAGGCTGTAAATTACGACCTTGATAATACTGTCTTTTCTTTTATTCCGAATACAGCGGAAATGGCATTCTATGGAATGGTCGATTCAATGGAGGATTATTTAAATGACTGGAAAATAAAGGAAATAGAAGCTAATAAAGATAATCTGACTGAGGCTAAGATTAAGGAGATTCTTTCGCGCAAGGTGCGTCAAGAGAAGGTTGTGAGCAAGGATATTAAGATGCGTACGTTTATTTCTACCGATGTGAAACGTAATGACCTTGCATCGCATGTGTATGATATTACATACGGAACAATAAGACCTAAAGTTGATAATTTTGTGGTTATTGATGATAGTATTGTTCGTGGAACTACTTTGCGACAGAGTATTCTTAGTATTATAGACAGACTTGAACCTAAGAAAATTGTTGTAGTGTCGTCGAGCCCTCAGATAAGATACCCCGACTATTATGGTATTGATATGGAGAAATTCGACCATTTTGTGGCATTCTTTGCAGCTCTTGACCTGTTGAAAGATAAGGGTCTCGAAAATGTGATACACGATACATACAAACAGTGTGTTGAGGAACTTAAAAAAGAGGACGAGGATATTATAAACTGCACACGTGCGTTGTATGCTCCGCTTACAGCCGATGAGATTTCGGCAAAGATTGTAGAATTGTTGAAGCCTGCAGACTTGAAAGCCGAACTTGAGATTGTGTTCCAGAGTATGGAGGGATTGCATCAGGCGTGTCCCGCGCATCCGGGCGACTGGTATTTCAGCGGTAAGTATCCGACAACCGGCGGAAACAAGATGGCGAATATGGCTTATATAGAGTATTACGAATCGAAAATTTTGAAAAAATAATAAATACTAAATACCGAAAAGGATTATGAAAGAAAAACTTAAGAAAGTGTTGCTGCTTGGTTCGGGTGCGTTGCGCATCGGACAGGCGGGAGAGTTTGATTACTCGGGCTCGCAGGCTCTGAAGGCTTTGCGCGAAGAGGGTATACAATCAGTATTGGTTAATCCCAACGTTGCTACTATTCAGACTTCTGAGGGTATTGCCGATAAAGTTTATTTCCTTCCTGTAAATGCATATTATGTAGAGGAAATTATTAAGAAGGAGCGTCCCGACGGTATTTTGTTGGCCTTTGGTGGTCAGACTGCTTTGAACTGCGGTACCGAACTTTATACAAATGGTATTTTGCAGAAGTATGGCGTTAAGGTGCTTGGAACTTCGGTTGAGGCTATCATGAATACCGAGGACCGCGACCTTTTTGTGAAGAAACTTGACGAGATTCCCATGAAGACTCCTGTCAGCCAGGCTGTGGAGAGCATGGAGGATGCTCTTAAGGCTGCTCACGAGATTGGCTTCCCTGTAATGGTTCGTTCGGCTTATGCGCTTGGCGGTCTTGGTAGCGGTATCTGTCGCGACGAGGAGACTTTCGTGCAGCTTGCCGAGAGTGCCTTTACTTTCTCTAATCAGATTCTTGTAGAGGAGTCTTTGAAGGGTTGGAAAGAGGTTGAGTTTGAGGTTATTCGCGACGCTAACGACCACTGCTTCACTGTTGCAAGTATGGAGAACTTCGACCCTCTGGGTATTCATACGGGTGAGTCTATCGTGGTTGCTCCCACATGTTCGCTCAGCGAGGAGCAGGTGAAGATGCTTCAGGAACTTTCGGTTAAGTGTATCCGCCACTTGGGTATTGTGGGTGAATGTAATATTCAGTATGCTTTCAATGCCGAGACTAACGACTATCGTGTTATCGAGGTAAATGCTCGTTTGAGCCGTTCTTCGGCACTTGCATCTAAGGCAACCGGTTATCCTCTTGCTTTTGTTGCTGCAAAGATTGCGCTTGGTTATACTCTTGACCAGATTGGTGAGATGGGTACACCCAATTCGGCATACGAGGCTCCGCAGCTTGATTATTTGATTTGTAAGATTCCTCGTTGGGACTTGACAAAATTTGCCGGTGTTTCGCGTCAGATTGGCTCGAGCATGAAGTCTGTGGGCGAGATTATGTCTATCGGTCGCTCTTTCGAGGAGGTTATTCAGAAGGGCCTTCGTATGATTGGTCAGGGTATGCACGGCTTTGTTGGTAACGAACATACTCACTTTGATAATCTTGACGAGGAATTGGCTAATCCTACCGACCTTCGTATCTTCTCTATTGCTTCGGCTCTTGAGGAGGGTTACTCTATCGAGCGTATCAGCGAATTGACAAAGATTGATCCCTGGTTCTTGGGTAAACTTAAGAATATCGTTGATTACAAGGCTGTTCTTGCGCAGTATAACAGTATTGAGGAGCTTCCCGAGGAGGTTCTTCGCAAGGCTAAAGAGCTTGGCTTCTCGGACTTCCAGATTGCTCGTTTTGTGATAAAGTCGAGAGATAATATGGAGCGCGACAATCTTGCTGTGCGTGCGCGTCGTAAAGAGTTGAACGTGCTTCCTGCTGTTAAGCGTATTAATACTGTTGCATCGGAGCACCCCGAACTTACTAACTATCTGTATATGACATATGGAGTATCGGGATACGATGTTAATTATTATAAGAATGATAAGTCGGTGGTTGTGCTTGGCTCGGGTGCTTATCGCATCGGTTCGTCGGTCGAGTTTGACTGGTGTTCGGTGAATGCTGTTCAGACTGCACGCAAACTTGGTTATAAGTCTATTATGATTAATTATAACCCCGAGACTGTTTCTACCGACTATGATATGTGCGACCGTCTTTACTTTGACGAGCTTTCATTTGAACGTGTGCTTGATGTTATCGACCTTGAGCAGCCCGGTGGCGTGATTGTTTCGGTGGGTGGTCAGATTCCCAATAACCTTGCGATGAAACTGCATCGTCAGTCGGTGCCTATTCTCGGAACTTCTCCTGTTTCTATCGATAGAGCAGAGAATCGTCATAAATTCTCGGCTATGCTCGACCAGCTTGGCATTGACCAGCCTGCGTGGAAGGAGCTTACAAGCATCGAGGATATGGAGGCTTTTGTAGAGAAGGTTGGTTATCCTGTGCTTGTGCGTCCTTCGTATGTGCTTTCGGGTGCTGCAATGAATGTTTGCCACAATGAGGATGAGCTTAAAGAGTTCTTGCAGATGGCTGCCGAGGTTTCTAAGGAGTTCCCTGTGGTTGTGTCGCAGTTTATGATGGAGACTAAGGAGATTGAGTTTGATGCTGTTGCTCAGAATGGCGAGGTTGTGGAGTATGCAATTTCGGAGCATGTTGAGTTTGCGGGTGTTCACTCGGGCGACGCTACGCTTGTGTTCCCTGCGCAGAAAATTTACTTCGAGACTGCTCGTCGCATAAAGAAAATAAGCCGTCGCATTGCTAAAGAGCTTAATATCTCAGGTCCTTTCAATATTCAGTTCCTTGCGAAGAATAACGAGGTTAAGGTTATCGAGTGTAACTTGCGTGCGTCGCGTTCGTTCCCCTTTGTTTCTAAGATTTTGAAACGTAACTTCATTGAGACTGCTACACGCATCATGCTCGATGCTCCTTACAGCAAGCCCGATAAGTCGGCATTCGATATTGATTGGATTGGTGTTAAGGCTTCGCAGTTCTCGTTCTCTCGCTTGCATCAGGCTGACCCCGTGCTTGGCGTGGATATGTCTTCTACAGGTGAGGTTGGTTGCATCGGCGACGACTTTGAAGAGGCTTTGCTCAATGCTATGATTGCTGTTGGTTACAATGTTCCAAAGAAGAGCGTGATGTTCTCTTCGGGTGCCTCAAAATCTAAGGTGGACTTGCTCGAGTCTTCGGCTATGCTTGCGGCTAAGGGTTATGATATTTATGCAACTTCGGGTACTGCGGAATTCCTCAATGCGAATGGTATTGCGGCTACTCCTGTTCTGTGGCCCGATGAGTCGCCCGAGAATGAGAAGAATATTATGAAGATGATTGCCGACCATGACTTTGATCTTATTGTGAATATTCCTAAGAATCATACTAAGCGCGAACTTACAAATGGTTACAGAATACGTCGTGCAGCTATCGACCATAATATTCCTCTTATTACTAATGCGCGTCTTGCAAGTGCGTTTATTCGTGCATTCTGCAAGATTGATATTACCGAGATTCCTGTTAAGAGCTGGGAGGAGTATAAGTAATCAGATTTTACTTTGAATTTATATGACGCAGCGCTATTCCGATTACCCTCGGAATAGCGCTGCTTTTATTACTTTATTTCGATTGAAAATGTTTATAAAAGCAAATTTGTAATAATTTTTTATTAATTTTGCTTTTAAACTTTGTTGGGTGAGAAATATGTTGTATATTTGTGCTGTGTGAGGGCTATGTGAATAGTTTGCACATGTATATAATCAGTTATGATAGTATAGTTTTTTCTTAGTTGTTTAGTAAAGGTGCTACGTTGTGAAATGTGGCACTTTTTTTGTGTGTTTATTGTTGTAATTGAGGTTGTAAATTTCATGGATGGGAATATTAAAATTTTAACAACTTCTTATACAATCCTGAAATTTTTTATTGTTTTTTTTAATTGAATACCATCTTTAACGTTGCCGGTTGAAAAATGGAAAATATCTCCTTTATTTTGATATCTGCAAATGTGTAGCTTTTACCGAATTTTGCTATCTGAAAAAGAGGATGCTTTTGTGAAATGTTTGCAGGGAGGATGGTGCCCTATTTATACATAATGTCATTATTAAAAGAATTTTTCTACAAAAAGAGTGATAATTTAAATGTGGTACTAAATAAATGTTCTTATATAGGGGGTTTTAAAATAAAAATGGTTAAATTTGCAGTTTCTTAGGCGATGTTGCAGTTTTTTATGCAATGTGCAGTAAATGTGGTAAATAATAAATATTGATTATATATGGACAACAAGATTCAAGAACTTACCGAGAAAATTTTTAATGAGGGTGTTGAAAAGGGCCGTAACGAGGCTGAACGTCTTGTGGCAGAAGCTAATGCAAAAGCTGCTGACATTGTAAAGGCTGCCGAGGCACAGGCTCAGGAAATTGTTGCTGCTGCACGCAAGGCTGCAGATGAACTGAATGCAAATACCCGCTCGGAACTTAAACTTTATGGCGAGCAGGCTGTCGGTGCAATGAAGTCTGAAATTGCAACATTGGTTACCGATACTATTGTGAAGGATAGCTTAAATAAAGCTTTCAAGGATAATTTGCTTAAAGAGGTTATCCTGAAGATTGCCGAAAGATGGAACGCCGACGAGCAGTTGGTTATTTCTACTTCCGAGGCTGAAGAGCTTAAGGCTTTCTTTACTGCAAAAGCTAAAGGATTGCTCGATAAGGGTGTTGAGGTTAAACAAATTAACGGTGTAAAGGGATTTTCTATCTCTCCCGCCGATGGCTCTTATAAAGTAAATTTCGGCGAGGGTGAGTTTGAAACTTTCTTGAAGTCTTTCCTCCGTCCTCAGATAGTGGAACTTTTATTCTAAGTTTTTGAAGAATATGAGTGATTATCATTGCTTGGTTGCAGGTTTGCCCGAAATTGTCTTTGATGGCAGTAAGGTTAATTTCTCTATCGAAAGATTCAAAGAGGAAATTTATTCCGCACTGACAAAAGAGGATGCTTCGAGAATCGACCTCTTCTTCTATGCGTGGGATAATGAAAATATCATTGATATTCTGCGTCGTGGTGCCGATGCCGATGTGTCGCGCACAGGATGCTATTCTCGCGAAGAGCTTGTGGAACTTATTGCGGCTGTTAAAAGTGGCGATACACGTACCTCGGACTATCCTTCGTATATGTACGATTTTCTTGAATATTACTTCGAGAATGAGGGACGTGAGGGTGTGATGTTCGAGGATGTGCTTGCTGCTCACTATTATAATTTTGCTGTGGAATGCGGCAATAAATTCCTTTCGCAGTGGTTCGCATTCAACAGAAACTTGAACAACTTACAGGTGGCTTTTATCGCTCGAAAATTTAAGATGAATGTTGCCGACCTTGTTGTTGGCGATGATGAGATTACAGAGTCGATACGTACTTCGAGTGCGCGCGACTTTGATCTTTCGGGTACGATAGATTATTTGGAGACTGTGCAACGTTTGTGCGAAATGGATAAACTGCAAGAGCGCGAACGTCAGTTTGATGAATTTAGATGGAACTGGCTTGACGAAAATTCTGTGTTTATGTATTTTTCGGTAGAGCGTCTGTTTGTGTTCCTTCAGAAACTCGATATTGTCATGCGCTGGGCTAAACTCGACGCCGAGAAGGGAATGGCACGCTACAAGGAACTTATCGAGGGACTGAAAAGCGGGCTTACTATCAATGACGAAGATTATCAATAAGAAAAATTAAAAAAATAAATATGGCAACAAAAGGAAAAGTAACCGGTGTTATTGCAAATATGGTGCTGCTGGCAGTTGATGGTCCGGTGGCACAGAATGAGATTTGTTATATTTCGACCGGTGGCGACCGTTTGATGGCTGAGGTCATTAAAATTAACGGCGCGAAAGTGTATGTTCAGGTTTTTGAAAGTACACGTCGATTGAAAATTGGCGAAGAGGCGGAATTTACCGGTCACATGCTTGAGGTTTCTTTGGCTCCGGGTATGCTGTCGAAAAACTACGACGGATTGCAGAATGACCTTGACAAAATGGAGGGTGTGTTCTTGAAACGTGGCGATTATACTAATCCTCTCGACGAAGATAAACTTTGGGCTTTCGAGCCTATCGTGAAGGCCGGCGACAAGGTCGAGGCTGCTGCATGGTTGGGTAAGGTCGAGGAGAATAACCAGCCTTTGAAGATTATGGCTCCTTTCTCGCTCGAGGGCGAGTGGACTATAAAGTCAATCGTTGCAGCGGGTGAGTATAAGATTACAGATACTATTGCTGTGCTTGTGAATGCCGAGGGCGAGGAGAAGGCTATAAATATGATTCAGAAGTGGCCCGTGCGTGTTGCGATGAGCAACTATAAAGAGAAGCCCCGCCCCTTTAAACTTCTCGAGACGGGCGTTCGCACAATAGACACTCTTAATCCTATCGTTGAGGGTGGTACAGGCTTTATTCCCGGCCCGTTCGGTACAGGAAAAACAGTGCTGCAGCATGCTATTTCTAAACAGGCCGAGGCTGACATTGTTATTATTGCTGCTTGTGGTGAGCGTGCAAACGAGGTTGTGGAAATCTTTACAGAATTCCCCGAACTTATCGACCCCCACACAGGACGCAAACTCATGGAGCGTACAATCATCATCGCAAATACCTCGAACATGCCCGTTGCTGCCCGTGAGGCATCGGTGTACACAGCAATGACTATTGCCGAGTATTATCGTGCAATGGGATTGAGAGTATTGCTTATGGCCGACTCAACTTCACGTTGGGCGCAGGCGTTGCGCGAAATGTCGAACCGTATGGAGGAACTACCCGGCCCCGATGCGTTCCCGATGGATATTTCGGCAATTATCGCAAACTTCTACAGCCGCGCAGGTTATGTTATTCTTAATAATGATAAGGTAGGCTCAATTACATTCATCGGAACAGTGTCGCCCGCGGGTGGTAACCTTAAAGAGCCTGTTACCGAGAATACCAAAAAAGTTGCACGTTGTTTTTATGCTCTTGAACAGGACCGTGCCGACAAAAAACGCTACCCGGCTGTAAACCCCATCGACTCATACTCTAAATACATCGAATACCCCGAGTTTGACGAGTATATTTCCAAACTGATAAACGATAGCTGGCTCGAGAAAGTGAACGAGGCAAAGACACGCCTTTTGCGTGGTAAAGAGATTGCCGAGCAGATAAACATTCTGGGTGACGACGGCGTACCCGTAGAGTATCACGTTACATTCTGGAAGTCCGAGCTTATAGACTTTGTTGTGCTGCAACAGGATGCCTTTGACGATATTGATGCTGTTACACCGCTCGAACGTCAGGAGCAGATTCTTAACCTTGTGATGGACATTTGTCACACTGAATTCAATTTCGAGAACTTTATCGAAGTGACAGAATTCTTCAAGAAGGTTATAAACCTCTGTAAACAGATGAATTACTCCGAGTATAAGTCTGATAAGTTTAACGATTATATTGCTCAACTGCAAGAACTTATCGCAACAAAAAAATCTGCTTAACACGTTAAAAGATTGAAAATTATGGCAACAGAAGCATTTCAAAAAATATATACAAAAATTACAGCCATCACCAAGGCCACATGTTCGCTGAAAGCAACAGGCGTTGGTTATGACGAGCTTGCAACTGTGAACGGTAAACTTGCGCAGGTTGTAAAAATCATGGGCGACGAGGTTACTCTTCAGGTTTTTGAGGGAACAGGTGGTATTCCCACCGATGCCGAAGTGGTCTTTATGGGTAAGTCTCCCTCGCTGAAGGTTAGCGAGCAGCTTACAGGACGTTTCTTTAATGCGTACGGTAACCCCATCGACGGCGGCCCTATGGTAGAGGGACACGAGGTTGAGATTGGCGGTCCTTCGGTAAACCCCGTACGTCGTAAACAGCCGTCGGAGCTTATCGCTACGGGTATTGCCGGAATCGACCTTAACAACACTCTTGTGACAGGTCAGAAGATTCCTTTCTTTGCCGACCCCGACCAGCCTTACAATCAGGTGATGGCAAATGTGGCGATGCGCGCGCAGACTGACAAGATTATTCTTGGAGGTATGGGAATGACCAACGACGACTACCTTTACTTTAAGAATCTTTTCTCAAATGCCGGTGCACTCGACCGCATCATCTGTTTCATGAATACTACCGAGGACCCTGCCGTTGAACGTCTGCTTATTCCGGACATGGCACTTACCGCTGCCGAGTATTTTGCGGTGGAGAAGAACCAGAGTGTACTTGTGCTGCTTACAGACATGACAATGTATGCCGATGCACTTTCTATCGTGTCTAACCGTATGGACCAGATTCCTTCAAAAGACTCAATGCCCGGTTCGCTCTACTCGGACCTTGCTAAAATCTACGAAAAGGCTGTGCAGTTCCCCGCAGGTGGCTCAATAACAATTATTGCGGTGACAACTTTGTCGGGTGGCGATATTACACACGCCGTTCCCGATAATACCGGTTATATTACCGAGGGACAGTTGTTCCTTCGTCGCGACAGTGACATTGGTAAGGTTATTGTAGACCCCTTCCGTTCACTCTCGCGTTTGAAACAGCTTGTAGCCGGCAAAAAGACAAGAAAGGACCACCCGCAGGTGATGAATGCTGCGGTGCGTCTGTATGCCGATGCTGCAAATGCAAAGACCAAACAAGAGAATGGATTCGACCTTACAGACTACGATAAGCGTACTCTATCCTTTGCGAAGGACTATTCTGATAAACTGCTTGCAATCGATGTTAACCTTAATACGACAGAGATGCTCGATGTTACATGGGGATTGTTTGCAAAATATTTCAAGCCCGAGGAAGTTAATATCCGTCAAGAGCTTGTTGATACTTATTGGAAAGTTAATGCTTAATATATAATGATTTCATTTCAATATAATAAAACATCGCTGCAATTGCTCGAAAAACAGCTTAAGGTGCGTCAGCGTACTCTGCCTATTATTAAAAATAAGGAGAGTGCCTTGCGTGTCGAGGTTAAGAAGTGTAAGGGAGAGATGGTGACACACGACGAGGAGTATGCACGACTCATGGAGAGCTACAAGGCTTTGTTTGCCTTGTGGAACGACTTTGATGGCTCTCTTGTGAAGGCGGAAAATTTTGTCATTGGCAAGCAGAAGGTTGCCGGCGTAAAAGTGCCTGTCCTCGAGAATATTGAATTTGTGGTTGCTCCTTACAGCCTTTTCAATTCGCCCAAATGGTACGCCGATGGCATTGAACTGTTGAAGCAGATGGCGATGACTGCAATTCAGCGAGAATTGCTTGATAAAAAATTGAGACTTCTTGAAAAGGCCCGCAAAAAGACTACTCAGAAGGTTAATCTCTTCGAGAAGGTGCAGATTCCGGGCTATCAAGATGCGATACGTAAAATCAAGCGATTTATGGAGGATGAGGAGAATCTTTCAAAATCTTCTCAGAAGATTCTAAAGTCGCTTCTTGAGCAAAGAGAGGAGGAGACTGTATGATTAGTAAGATGAATAAGCTGACCGTATTGGTCTATCATAAGGAATATGAGGATTTTCTCGTCGGACTGCGCAATGCGGGAGTGGTGCATGTGACCGAGAAAAACAGCGGTTCGGCTGTTACCCCCGAATTACAGGCTCTGCTTGCCGAGTATGGCCGTTGCGAGAAACTTATAAAAAGACTCGAGGCTGTTGCTTCTAACGATTCTGTTTATACAGGCGGATGTGAGGAGGCTCGGGCTGCAGTGGAGAAGTGCGAAAATCTTTTCAAACGTCAGGAGAAACTTTTGCAGGATAAGCTTGGCGTTGAAAAGGATATTGCGACAATGCAGGTGTGGGGCGACTTTGATAATTCTATCTTTGATAAATTGTCCGACGCCGGTTATGCGATACGTTTCTATCAGGTGCAGGAGCAGGCTTTCAACCCTGAATGGTGCGAGCTTTACAATGCAGTTGTGATAAACAAGCTATCCTCGAAGTGCTATTTTGTGACAGTAACGAATAAGGATGTCGATTTTGAAATAGAGGCCGAGGTTGCACGCCTGTCGTCATCTTCGCTCGGTAAACTGAAAACCGAACTTGAGGAAATTTCGGCGAATATGGTTACTGTTGCCGATGTGTTGAGAAGTTGTGCCGAGGAGTATCTGCCTCTGTTGCGTGCATACTGCAAGCAGATTCAAAGGAATATTGAGTTTTCAAAGGTGATGCTTGATGGCGAGAGACTTTCGGACGATAAACTTGTGTTACTTGAAGGTTGGGTACCCGAAGATAGTGTTACAGAGGCAAAGGCTTTCCTTGATGGCAGCAGTGCTTTTTATGAATTGCGTGCTGCGAAACGTGGGGATAATGTTCCTGTTAAACTGAAGAACAATGCTTTTACCCGTATGTACGAGGTGCTTACTAAAATGTATGGCATGCCCGGTGGTACGGATTTTGACCCTACGCCTATCGTTGCTCCGTTCTTCTCGCTTTTCTTTGCGTTTTGTATGGGTGATGCTGGTTACGGATTGATTCTTATTCTGCTGGGATTCTTGCTGAAGAAAAAACTTGGTAAGGATATGGCGGGTATGATGAATCTGGTGATTACGCTTGGTATTTTCACTACTGTGATTGGTGCGCTGCTGGGTACGTTCTTCGGTATCAGTCTTATAAGTTCGGATATTCCCGAGAAATTGAAGAGTTTCATTATTGCGGGTAATGTGGAACTTTTTGGCTCGACATACGATAAACAGATGATTTTGGCGTTGGCCATCGGCGTTGTGCATATTTCTATTGCAATGACAGTGAAGGCTATAAACAGCACTGTGTTCTACGGTTTTAAAGAGTCGTTGAGCACGTGGGGATGGTGGCTGGTTGTTGTCGGAGGTGTTGCTATAGGTACGCTTTCGTTTATGAGCCTTATTCCTGCCGAGGTTTCCAAATGGGCTTTCATTGCCATTGGCGGATTGGGTGCGCTAGGTATTTATATTCTCAACAATCTTAAACGCAATGTTTTTGTAAATATTGGTGCAGGATTGTGGGATACGTATAATATGGCATCGGGACTTTTGGGAGATGTTCTTTCTTATATTCGTCTGTTTGCATTGGGCCTTGCAGGAGGTATGTTGGGACAGACTTTCAACAGTCTTGCCATGATGGTTGTGGATGGTCAGGAGGGCATAGGTGCTGTGTTCGGCTGGATAGGATTCGGATTGATTATTGTTATCGGTCATACGTTGAATATTGCAATGTCGTGTCTGAGTGCTTTTGTACATCCGTTGCGTCTTACATTCGTCGAATATTTTAAAAACGCCGGTTACGAAGGTAAGGGCGTTGAGTATAAACCATTTAAAAATAAAGAATAATATAAATAATAAAAATTTAAAATTATGAATGAGTTATTAGGTTATTTGGGAATGGGTCTCATGTTGGGACTCGCCGGTATTGGAAGTTGCTATGGTACAACAATTGCAGGTAATGCTGCAGAGGGTGCTCTGAAGAAAGATTCTTCAAAATCGGCCGGATATATGATTCTTTCGGCTCTTCCTGCTACACAGGGTCTGTATGGATTCTTGGCTTTCTTGCTTCACTTTGGCAAGGTTACTGCCGAGACCGGTACTTTGTGGTTCGGTGTTGGTATTGGTGTTGGTATTGTGTGTCTTTTCTCGGCTATCCGTCAGGGTCAGGTTTGTGCTAACGGTATCGTTGGTCTTTCTCAGGGTCACGACGTGCAGACTAATACCATGATTTATGCTGCTTTCCCCGAGTTCTATGCAATTCTTGCGTTGGTGGCAACATTCTTGGTGTAATTTTATTGATTGGAGAAAATAGATTTTATCTTTTGTCCGGGATGTGGTTTTGTTATTGAAACTGCATCCCGGGTTTCTTTTTGTAAACGGATTGCGGATTTTGTGTGGGAATATTTTGATGAATGTGTGGGAATGTTATCCTTTTTGATGGTTGGGGAGAATGTTTACTTGAAATTGTAGAATTGAAATTGTAGAACTTTTGAATATTCAATTACATAGTCTCTAAATTTCATTATTTAAAAAAATATATTACCTTTGCACGCGAAAATAGATAGAAAGAGGTCTTTCTTCCTGTTTTCTATAATGAACGGGGCAATTCGAGCGTGGATTGTCCGTGATTTTTTTAATTTATATTTTGAAGATGAAAAATAATTTGTTGTCTCCCGATTATTTGTTTGAGATTAGCTGGGAGGTGTGTAACAAAGTGGGTGGCATTTATACTGTAGTTTCTACAAAGGCCCGCACTTTGGCCGATAAAGAAGGTGTTGAGGCTATATATATAGGCCCGGACTTGTGGGCAGAGAAAGAGAATCCGCTTTTCAAGGAAGATAAAAGAATGTGGAAAGGCTGGGTGAAAAAAGCTGCCGAAGAGGGTATTAACGTTCGTTGCGGTTATTGGGAAATTCCCGGTCGTCCGAAAGTGGTACTTGTGGATTTCAAGCCTTATTTCGAGAAGAAAGAGGAACTGTATGCTGAACTTTGGAATGATTTTCAGGTTGATTCTCTGCACGGCTATGGCGATTATGATGACTCTATGATGTTTGGCTATGCTGCCGGACGAATGATAGAGAGTTTCTATAAGTTCTATCTTAACGAGGATAAAAAAGTTGTTGTTCAGGCTCATGAGTGGCAGACAGGTTACGCTGCTCTTTATGTGAAGAAGAATCTGCCTCAGGCGGGAACTATTTTCACTACTCACGCTACAAGCATCGGTCGTTCTATTGCATCTAACGGAAAGCCTCTTTATGATTATTTCGAGGGTTATAATGGTGACCAGATGGCAGCCGAACTTAATGTTCAGTCGAAGCACTCGGTGGAGAAACAGACTGCTCATAATGTAGATTGTTTCACAACTGTAAGCGACCTTACTGCACGCGAATGTGAGCAACTTATTGAGCGCAAGATTGATGTTGTTCTCGAGAATGGTTTTGAAAAGGATTTTGTTCCTTCGGGTGCCGCCTTTACAAGCAAACGCAATAAGGCGCGTAAGTTGAGAATACGTGCCGTTGAGGCTCTGACAGGTACTGAAATATCTGACGATGCGCTTCTTATTGGTCTTGGTGGCCGCATGGAGATGCGCAATAAGGGTATCGACCTGTTCCTGCAAGCTGTTCGCGGATTGAGAGACTCGAATGTCGATAGAGATATTATTGCTTTTATCGATGTTCCCGCATGGATGGACGCTGCACGTGAGGATTTGTGCGAGCGTATGGCCGATGAGAAAGGCGAGTGGAGTACTCCTCTCGAAAATCCTTTCATTACTCACAAATTGCATAATATGAACGAGGATGCAATCGTTTGCGCAATACGCAATTTGGGCCTTGACAAAGTAAGTGCCGCCGACCGTGTGAAGGTTGTGTATGTTCCTTGCTATTTGAACGGCAGCGACGGTGTCTTTAATATGTCCTATTATGATGTGTTGATTGGTAACGACCTTAGTGTTTATCCATCGTACTACGAGCCTTGGGGTTATACTCCGCTCGAGAGTGTTGCTTTCCGCATCCCCACAATCACCACAAATCTTGCGGGCTTCGGCTTGTGGGTTAATTCATTGCTCGGCAAACAGGGCGAACTTAGTGATGGAGTGGAAGTTATTCAACGCACAGATAGTAATTATTTTGAAATGTCTGATGTAATTACAAAAAATATTTGTAAATTTGCACTCCTAAATAAAAATGATGTTGATGCTGTAAGGAAAAAAGCAGCGAAAATAGCAGATAAGGCATTGTGGAAATGCTTTATACTTAATTATTTCGAGGCTTACGACTTTGCACTTAAACAAGCAGAAAAAAGAAAAAATATATAATAAAAGTAGAATGATATGATTGAAATCAGTAATGCTAATGTTCCTAGTTGGAAGACTATTAATGTAAAATCTCAGATACCCGAATCTTTGAAGAAACTTGATACCATTGCACATAATATGTGGTGGTCATGGAATCAGGATGCAAAAGATTTGTTTGCTATGCTCGACGAGAAACTTTACGGTGAGTGTGGCAAAAATCCTGTGTTGTTGCTCGAGAAATTGGGCCTTGAAAGACTCGAAGAGTTGTCAAAGGACAAGAATGTTCTTGCAGCATTGGATAGCGTATATTCGCGTTTCGAGAAATATATGAGTGTTAAGCCCGATGCAAAAAGACCTTCTGTTGCATATTTCTGTATGGAGTATGGTCTTTCGAGCGTGCTTAAGATTTACTCAGGTGGTCTTGGTGTTCTTGCCGGTGACTACCTGAAAGAGGCTTCTGACTCTAACGTTGATATGTGTGCGGTAGGTTTCTTGTATCGTTACGGTTACTTTACACAGGCTCTTTCAATGGATGGCTCGCAGATTGCCAACTATGAGGCTCAGAACTTTAACACTCTCCCCATTGAGCGTGTAATGGAAAGCAACGGTGTTCCTATGGTTATTGATGTTCCTTTCAACGATTTCCATGTTCAGGCTAATGTATGGCGTGTAAATGTTGGTCGTGTGCCTTTGTATCTTCTCGATACTGACTTTGAGCAGAATAGCGAGTATGACAGACCTATCACTCACAAACTTTATGGTGGTGATTGGGAGAACCGTCTGAAGCAGGAGATTCTTCTTGGTATCGGCGGTATGATTATGCTCGAGAAACTTGGCATCAAGAAAGATATTTACCACTGTAACGAGGGTCACGCTGCATTGTGCAACCTCCACCGTCTTACACAGTATATTAAGGATGGTTACACGTTCGAAGAGGCTCTTGAGATTGTACGTTCAAGCTCTCTTTACACTGTTCACACTCCCGTTCCCGCAGGTCACGACTACTTTGACGAGGCTCTCTTCAGCAAATATATGAGAAACTATCCTGCGAAGCTCAACATTACTTGGGACGAGCTTATGGGTATGGGTCGCATCAATGCAAAAGATAAGTCTGAGCGTTTCTGTATGTCTACATTTGCTTGCAACACTTGTCAGGAGATTAACGGTGTGAGCCGTCTCCACGGAAAGGTTTCAAAAGATATGTTCGCAGGTATTTGGAAGGGTTATTTTGCCGAGGAGAATCACGTTGGTTATGTAACTAATGGTGTTCACTTCCCCACATGGGTTGCACCCGAGTGGGACGCTCTCTATACAAAATACTTCGATTCTACTTTCCATGCTGATCAGTCTAATGCTAGCATCTGGGAGGCTATCTACAATGTTTCTAACGACGAAATTTGGTCTATCAGAAAGTTGTTGAAGGGCAAACTTATCGACCATATTCGTCAGTCATTCAAGGAGAATTGGTTGAAGAATCAGGGCGACCCCATGCGTATTGTGAACTTGCTTGACAAGATTAATCCCAATGCGTTGCTTATAGGTTTCGGCCGTCGTTTCGCAACTTATAAGCGTGCACATCTTCTCTTCACAGACCTTGAGCGTCTCGCTCAGATTGTAAACAATGAGGAGCGTCCTATTCAGTTCCTCTTCACCGGTAAGGCTCACCCCCACGATGGCGCAGGTCAGGGCTTGATTAAACGCATCATGGAAATTTCTAAGATGCCTCAGTTCCTCGGTAAGATTATTTTCCTCGAGAACTATGACATGGACCTTGCAAAGATGCTCGTTTCGGGTGTTGATATTTGGATGAATACTCCCACACGTCCTATGGAGGCATCGGGTACTTCGGGTGAGAAGGCTCTTATGAATGGTGTTCTTAACCTTTCTGTCCTTGACGGATGGTGGTGCGAGGGTTACAAGCCCGGTGCAGGTTGGGCTCTTAAAGAGCAGCGTACTTACCAGAATCAGGAGTTCCAGGACCAGCTTGATGCTGCGACAATCTACGCTCTTCTCGAGAATGAGATTCTTCCCCTCTACCACGACAACAGAGGTGGCAAAGAGTACTCGGACGAGTGGGTTAAATTTATCAAGAATTCAATCGCTCAGGTTGCACCTCACTTTACAATGAAGCGTCAGCTTGACGATTATTACAGCAAGTTCTACAACAAGCAGGCTAAACGTTACCACCATTTGATGGAGAATGATGCTAAGGCTGCTCGCGCTCTCGCAGCATGGAAAGAGGCTGTTGCTGCAAGATGGAACGAAATTGAGGTTGTTTCTATCGAGAAAGACGAGAATGTTGTAAACGGTAACATGGAAGTTGGTAAGAACTATTCAATCTCTATGGTTATTGACGAGAAGGGTCTCAACGATGCAGTAGGTGTTGAGCTTGTTACTCTTACAACCGATAAGAATGGTAACGATGCTATCTATTCGGTAGAGCCTTTTGCAATGGTTAAACAAGAGGGTAATCTTTTTACATTCAACATTAATTACTCGTTGAACAATGCCGGTGCATTCAAAGTTTGCTACCGTATCTATCCTAAGCACGAGGAACTTCCTCACCGTCAGGATTTTGCATTTGTAAAATGGATGGCTTGATAGTTTAGCTGTCAATTACAATAAAAATAAAGGGAACGAATGAAAATTTGTTCCCTTTATCTTTTGTTTATGCTATCGGAATATAATAACTGAATTTAAAATTTATATACCGTACACTGTGCGATAGATGCTGTTTCTTATACTCTCGAATTTTTTGTCAAGTTCTACTCCACACGACATTAGGTGCATGGGAACTTCGTTGCTGTCGGCGCGATAGGCCGGTTGGATGTACTCTTTTTCGCACAGTGTAAGCCCGCATCGTTGGTAGAAAGCTATGCGGCGTCTGCTTGTCTCGTCGGTGGGATTTTCTACTTCAAGGACAATGCTCTTTTCTTGTTCTATAAGTTTTTTTATTGTTGCCGCTCCGTAGCCGCAGTTTCTAAGCATTGGTAATATTGCAAAATGCTCGATGTATGTGAAAGTGTCGAATTTCCAAAAACTTATCAGCCCTACAGGGGTGGTAGAGGAGTATATGATGTTCATGTGAAAATTTTCGATATTTTCTGTATTTTTTCTCTGTTCCTCAATTTCTCTATATTCATCGGTGGGGAACGATTCTATGAGTAGTTTTTCTGTGAAAATATATTCGCTGCTGTTGGTGTCCGTTAATCTTTTGAATTGTATATTCATATTGTATAATCGCAATTAAATTGTGGATGTGAAAAACTTTATTGAAAATTGCTGTCTATAATGGCTTTCAGCAATTTTTTCCCTTGAACATTGTAGCTGCTCCAATGCAAAATATTACCTTTCACTTTGTCTGCCCCTGCAAAATCCATAAAGATAATACCCAGATGTTTATAGCTGTTTTTCGATAGCTGCTCTAATGCCGATGGATGCTGCTCTGCGGCATTCTGCTTGTAGCCGGCAGTGGTGGCTGCTTTTCCGAACAGGGTAGCCGAATATCCGCTTGTAAAATTGATGCTCCATACTCCCGCCGGGGCTTTGTCGGCTGATGATAGATATTTTGTTATTGCATTTTGCTTGTCGATACGTTTCTCATCGGTTGTTGGAGCATAAAAATCCTGTATTTGCAGACGCGCGACAGAGCCGTCGTTATATGATATAATTTGTCCGTTTGTGGTACCGTCTTTCGAGTGGCTCCATCCTTTTACAAAGGCTCCCTTGTTTGTTCCTCTGTATGCTGTTCGCGAAAGAAACAGTATTTTGCCGCGCAGGTTGCCAACAGTTGTTTGAGGGGTGAATGTTACTGCCTTGTCGCCTAACCCTTTTATAATCTTGCCAATAGCCGAAGGCCATAATGCTTTTTCACTGTCATCCTCGCTGTCCGATTCTTCGCGCATAAGCACTATTGCAAATTCTGTGGGGTTTTTTGATAGTTTGTGCAGCAGTGTGTCCAATGCTTGCGAGAATGAGATTTTTGTTTTTAGCGAACCATGATAAATGTGTAGCGTTGTGTCGTTTACAGCCGGTCGCAGGTCGAATGCTCTTACTCCGCACTCCCATTGTTCGCCTATGGTGAGGGTTTGTGTGACTCCGAGGGCTGCCGAAAAATAGAGTCCTTCGCCTGTGGCTGCGTCGTGTGTCCCGGGGATAGACAAGGATGATACTTTTTGTTCGTCGCTTATGCGAGCCATCCACGCTGACGCATCGTAGGTTTGTGCAACTGATGAAATATGGCAACCAAAAAGTAATAGTATTATATAATGGAATAATCTTTTCATTTATGGTTATAATCTTTTGCCGCGAATATAATAAAATCTTGGTAATTCTCTTTTCTTGCCTCGAAATAACTTTGCGAGTATTTGCAGATGGGGTATACTTGCAGCGTAGCTCTGCATCGTAATAAATCACTTTTTATGGTGCTAATGTTTTGTTATATCAAGTGTTAAGAGCTAAACTCCTTTCGTTACAATGGGCGTTTGCATGATACTGCGAACAAACAATGCAAAAAATAGTAAAAAAAAATGCCTAAAGGGGTTGTTTGTTCGATATTTTGTTTTATTTTTGTCCTTGAATTAGCGGTTGTGAGTTCGTTGTTAAGCGAGTCTTGTGGCCGCAAATATTTTTACTAGAAACACAAATTAAAGTGCAAAATTAAATATATTCTTATGTAATTAAACTTTTTACTGCTTAATGAAGAGACTCTTGACCTTTTTGGGGACCATATTTATTATGGCCGGCTCCGCAGTTTGGGCGCAGGAAGTTAATAGTAATGCGACGCTGTCGGGGTCTTCATCCGGGGAGGATGTAACTATTGAAAATGCTGTAGATTGGGTGCCCGAGATTTCTCTCGATACGCGCTATGGTTATACACATCAGTCCTCCGGCGGGGGTGGTGGTTTCGGCAGTGATAATTTCCTGTTAAATGTTGATGGTAAAATAGGTAAGCACTTTTCCTATAGTTTTAACCATTCTCTAAAGTCGTCTATTGATGAGGGTTCGACGTTCTTTGATGCTACAAATTGGCTTACGTTGAGCTACGAATTGGGTAACTTTACCTTCACGGCGGGTAAGGATGCGCTGATGGTGGGTAGTTTCGAGTATGATGCCTATGAGCTTGATTGCTACTATGAAATGGGTTCTATGTTCAACTATAATATAAACAGTTGGCTGTGGGGCGTGTCGGCTATGTGGACCAACAATGCCGAGACTTCGTCATTTGCTTTCCAAGCTACAAAATCTCCCTTTGCCTTTGATCCTAAAGAGGATAATCTTTATGCATACAACGTGGCGTGGTACGGTATGTGGGAGAAATATGAGTCTATATGGTCGGTGAATATGATGGAATATGAGCCGGGGAATTTCGTTAAGATGCTGGCACTTGGTAATATGTTCTATTGGGGCAATTTCGAGTTTATGCTCGATTGTATTGTTCGCGCAACAGATTTCAGCAAAAATATTGGCAAGGATTATACTGTGAACATGCAGCCTGCATATAACTTTGGCGAGTCGTTGCGTCTGTTTGGCCGTTTGGGCGTGGAGAGAACACCGGATGATGCTGAGTATGATTTTCTTGGTGAGTATCTGTCGGTAGAGGATAAAGTGCTTGCAAATGAGGAGAATGAGTATATTATGCCCGCATATATCACGGGTAATAAGGAATATATATACTACGGTGCAGGCTTGGAGTATTTTCCATTGAAAGAGGATAAAAGCGTACGCCTTCATGCTGCGTGGACATCGAACAATTATACAAAATCCCATATGGTTAATGTGGGGCTTACTTGGAAACTCGATGTTGTAGGTGCAGTGAAGTTTTTGGCCCGCAAGGCAAAATAGTTAACAGGTTTATTTAATTCCTATTTATTTTTGATTAAGAAATGAAAGATTCAAATTTCATCATCGAGTTAAGTCATATTTCAAAGAGTTTTGGCGAAAAACAGGTTTTGGATGATGTTAGTTTGTATGTGAAGAAGGGGGAGTTTGTGACTATTCTCGGTCCTTCGGGTTGTGGTAAGACCACATTATTGCGCATCTTGGCAGGATTTGGTACTGCAGACGAGGGTGAGATAAAGATTGCGGGCGAGGATATTACTATGGTTCCGCCGCACGAGCGTCCCGTGAATACTGTATTCCAACGATATGCGCTCTTCCCGCATCTTAATGTCTACGATAATATTGCCTTTGGCCTGAAGCTCAAAAAGGTGAAGGAGGATGAGATTGAGGCGCGTGTCAGGAAGGCGTTGAAGATGGTGGGTATGACCGACTATGAGTGGCGCGATGTGAACTCTCTTTCGGGAGGTCAGCAGCAGCGTGTGGCTATTGCGCGTGCTATTATCAACCGTCCGCAGGTGTTGTTGCTGGACGAGCCGTTGGCTGCACTCGACTTGAAGATGCGTAAGGATATGCAGATGGAGCTTAAAGATATGCACAAGACGCTGGGTATCACTTTTGTATATGTCACACACGACCAAGAGGAGGCTCTTACGCTCAGTGACACTATCGTTGTTATGAGCGAGGGTCGTGTTCAGCAGATTGGTACACCTACGGATATTTACAATGAGCCTGCAAACTCTTTCGTTGCTGACTTCATTGGCGAGAGTAACATTTTGAACGGTGTTATGGTGCATGATCGCTTGGTGCATTTTATGAATCGTGACTTTGAGTGTGTCGATACGGGCTTTGGCGAGAATGCTTCGGTGGATGTTGTTATTCGTCCCGAGGATGTTTATATTATGGCTAAGAGTAGCTCGGGTATGTTCGAGGGCGTTGTGCAGTCGTGCATATTTAAGGGTGTGCACTACGAAATGATAGTGCTTACTCCCGATGGATACGAGATTATGATTCAGGATTATAATGCATTTGAGGTGGGGCAGGAAGTGAGCCTTATTGTAAAAGCTTCGGATATTCACGTAATGCAGAAAGAGCGCACTACAAATACTTTCGAGGGTACTATGGTCGATGCTACTCATATAAATATTCTCGGTACACAGCTTGTATGCAACGAGCAACAGAATGTCGGTGGTGGCGAGAAGATTGAGGTCGAGGTAGATTTTGATAAGATTGAACTTATGGACAATAAGGAGGATGGTATGTTGGTGGGCGATGTGCGCTTTATTCTATACAAGGGTGACCACTACCATCTGACGGTGCGCACCGAGGGTGGTGATAATATATATGTCGATACGCACGATGTGTGGGACGATAGAGATATTGTGGGTGTGAAAATACTGCCCGATGATATGCGAATAAAGCGAGTTTAACAATTTAACTGATAGTGTGATATGAAGTGGTTGTTAAGGTTTTTTATGAAGAGAAGTAGTTGGAGTATTCCTTACTTGATATTCTTAATTATCTTTGTGGTAGTGCCGTTGGTACTTATATTCCTGTATGCTTTTCAGGATGCTGACGGTAATTTTACACTCTCGAACTTTGTTAAGTTTATTTCAAGCCCCGAGGCGGCCAATACTTTTGTGTATTCTATAGGCGTGGCTATCGTAACCACAGTGCTGTGTATTCTGTTAGGATATCCGGCTGCCTATATTCTGAGTAATTCGGAGTTGTGTCGCTCTAAGGTGATGGTTGTGCTCTTTATTCTTCCGATGTGGATTAACATCTTGGTGCGTACGCTGGCTACCGTTGCATTGTTCGACTTTATGCGTCTGCCATTGGGCGAGGGTGCTTTGATATTTGGTATGGTCTACAACTTTTTGCCTTTTATGATTTATCCTATCTATAATGTTATGCAGAAGATGGATCATAGCTATATTGAGGCGGCGCAGGACTTGGGTGCTAACCCATTGACGGTGTTCAAAAAGGTTGTGGTGCCATTGTCGATGCCGGGTGTGATGAGTGGTATAATGATGGTGTTTATGCCTACAATCTCGACTTTTGCCATCGCTGAGCTGCTGACAATGAACAATATAAAGTTGTTTGGTACAACCATTCAGGAGAATATTAATAACGGAATGTGGAACTATGGCGCTGCTTTGTCGTTCATTATGTTGGTGATTATCTTTGCCACCAACTTGTTTAGCGACGACGAGGAGGAGCGTGTTTCAAACGAGGGAGGAATTATCTGATGAAAAGATTTTTTGCTCAGGCTTACTTGTGGCTTCTTCTGGCTATGCTCTATGCGCCGATTCTTATTATTGCTATATTTTCTTTTACTGAGGCAAAGGTTCTTGGTAACTGGACAGGATTCTCGACAAAGTTATACACCTCTTTGTTCTCGGGTGGTGTGCATCATTCGTTGCTGAGTGCTATCGAAAATACTCTCATTATTGCTCTTGTGGCAGCGGCAGCATCTACGTTGTTGGGTAGTGTTGCTGCCGTGGGTATACATAATTTGTACGGTCGTAAGAGGATGGTTATAAATACTCTGAATAATATGCCGATGCTCAATCCTGATATTATTACGGGTATATCTTTGTTCCTTTTGTTTGTGAGTCTTGGTATTACGCAGGGTTACGCAACCGTTATTTTGGCGCATATTACATTTTGTACGCCATATGTCGTGCTGTGTGTGTTGCCACGTTTGCAACAGATGAACCCCAATATCTACGAAGCTGCATTGGACTTGGGTGCTACGCCTTCACAAGCTTTGCGTAAGGTTATTATTCCCGAGATTAAGCCGGGTATGATTAGTGGTTTTATCCTTGCATTCACGCTTTCGATTGACGACTTTGCTGTGACAATTTTTACCATTGGCACTGAGGGGCTTGAAACTCTTTCGACATACATATACGCCGATGCTCGTAAGGGTGGTCTTACGCCTGAGTTGCGCCCATTGTCGACAATTATCTTCGTTACGGTGTTGGTGCTGTTGATTGTAATTAATGTGCGCTCGCAACGAGCAAAAAATAAGAAACAAGCATAATGAGACGACTATTATACATATTTCTTGTGGCTGTGGCCGTGTTAAGTGTGGGATGTTCGCGTGACGATGCCCGAAAGTCAATACTCAAAGTATATAATTGGGCCGACTATATTGATGAGTCATTGCTCTCGGAATTTGAGGATTGGTACTTTGAGCAGACCGGCGAAAAGGTGGAGGTTGTATATCAACTTTTTGATATTAATGAGATTATGCTCGCTAAGATAGAGCGCGGCAAAGAGGACTTTGATGTTGCGTGCCCATCGGAATATATTATTGAGCGTATGCTGAAAAATGACCTGCTGCTGCCTATAAATAAGGACTTTGGTGCTACGCCCAACTATTTGGGTAATGTTTCACCCTTTATCCTCGATGTTTTTGACAAGATTGATGGCGGGGACAAGAATGCTAATGACTACGCTGTGGGTTACATGTGGGGTACGACGGGTTTTCTTTATAATACTAAGTATGTTACAAGCGAGGAGGCTGACACTTGGAACTCACTTTGGGACAAGAAGTTTGAAAAGAAAATACTTGTTAAGGATGCTTTCCGCGATGTTTACAGCCCGCTGTTGATTTATGCCAATCAGGAGCGTATTGCTAAGGGTGAGGTTACGCTGGATGAGTTGATGCACGACGCTTCGGACGAGTCTATAGCTGTTGTGGAAGGGCTTTTGAAGAGGGCTAAGCCCAATATTGCCGGCTGGGAAGCAGACTTCGGCAAGGAGCTTATGACCAAGGAAAAGGCGTGGCTGAATCTTTCGTGGAGTGGTGACGCTGCGTGGGCTATTGAGGAGGCTGATGCTGTAGATGTGCAGTTGGACTATGTGGTGCCCAAAGAGGGTAGTATCGTTTGGTTCGATGGTTGGGTTATTCCTAAGTATGCCAAGAACATCAAGGCTGCATCGTACTTCATCAACTTTATGTGTATGCCAAAAAATGCCATTCGCAACATGGAAGAGATTGGTTATGTGAGTGTTATCGGCACGCCTGATGTTATGAAGTATATGTCTGAGTCGGCCGTTGAGGCGGGCATTAAGCAGGCTTCCGACCTAACATACTTTTTTGGCGAGGGGGCTGATAGTGTGATAATAAACCCCGTAATGTATCCCGACCGTGAGGTTGTTGAGCGCTGTGGTATGATGCACGACAGTGGTCCGCGTACAGAGGCTATGTTGGCTATGTGGTCGAGAGTCAAAGGCGACAATCTTAACAATTGGATGGTGGTAGTTATTTTTGCAGCTGTGGGTATGTTGTTGGTTGTGGGCGTTATGCGCAAAATGAAAAAACGTCGTCGGCGTTGTCGCAGATTGTAGGTGCGCAAGTTAAAAACTATTGCTTTTTAACGATTCTGATTGCTTTTATATAGCAGAGATTCTACCTTTTTTGTGTTGTAAATTTTGAAAAAACAATCGACTCGATACTTGCAAGTATCGAGTCGATTGTTTTTTTAGTAGTTTTCTTTTCTTACCTCGAAATAGCTTTGCGAGTATTTGCAGACGGGGCATACTTGCGGTGCTTTTTTGCCGACTACAAGGTGTCCGCAGATGCGGCACTCCCACATTACTTGTTCGCTTTTTTCAAAGACTTGTTGCATTTCTACATTTTTCAGCAGTTTGCGGTAGCGCTCTTCGTGGGTCTTTTCGATGGCTGCCACGCGGCGGAAACTTGCTGCAAGCTGTGTGAATCCCTCTTCCTCGGCGTCTTTGGCGAAGCGGTCGTACATGTCTGTCCATTCGTAATTCTCGCCCTCGGCGGCGTGCAATAGGTTGGTGGCTGTGTTGCTTATGCCTCCAAGTTCGTCGTACCATAGACGAGCGTGCTCCTGCTCGTTGCGCGCTGTCTGCAAAAAGATTGCTGCAAGTTGTTCGTAACCTTCGCGGGCGGCAACCTCGGCAAAATAGGTGTATTTGTTGCGCGCCTGACTTTCGCCTGCGAATCCTTCCAAAAGGTTTTTTTCGGTCTTTGTGCCGGCGTATTTGTTTACTTTTGAAATTTCCTCGGCAGTTTCCTCGAAATATGACGAGGGCTTTTTGCATACGGGGCAGATGAATTCTGTGCTTAATTCTCCTTCGTGGCTGTAACCACACACTTTGCAACGATATTTTTTCATGATTCTGTTTTTTTATTGGTTATATTTGTAGATAACAATTTTATTCTGCTTTTGTTGTTATTATTCTTCGTTCCAGATTTCCCATGATGCGAGTGCCTGAAGGTGCCACATTTCGTATCCGCTTTTTGTGCGTGCTCCGGCGGCGCGTCCTTTTTGCAGGAACAGTGTATTTTCGGGGTTGTATACAATGTCGTATAGTATGTGTTTGTCTGTCAGTTGCTCGTATGGAATGTCGGGGCATTTGTCTACTCCGTGACCTACCATTCCCAGAGGGGTGCAGTTTACAATGACTGTGTGCGAGGCTATAATTTCGGGGGTAATATCTTGGTAGCTGATGGACTCTTCGCTTGCCTTGCGCGAGACGGAGAGGGTGTTGAGCCCTAATTTCTTAAGCGCATATATAATGGCTTTTGATGCACCGCCTGTGCCCAGCACCATTGCTTTTTTGTCGTTGCTGCTTAGCAGTGGGGCAATGGATCGTGAAAAGCCTAATACGTCGCTGTTGTATCCGTATAGATGTGGTGTGCCGCTACTGTCGCGTTTTATTTTTACCACATTGACGGCGTTTATTCCTGTGGCCTCGTCGCTCATCCCTTCGAGATACTTCATTATCTGCAATTTATAGGGGATTGTTACGTTGAATCCGCATAGTGTGGGGTGTTCTTTTAGCACCTGCGGCAGTTGGTCAATTCCTTCAAGTTCAAAGGGAAGGTATTGCGCGTCGATATTTTCGTCGGCGAATTTTTTGTTGAAAAATACCGGTGATGCAGATTGTGCAAGAGGGTTGCCTATTATTCCGTACTCTTTTTTCATGCTGTGACTCTCTTTAACAACAGACAGACAACAACTTTGCCATTAGTGGGTCGCTGTTATCTGTCTGTTTGTGTTATAATATTTTAGCGGTGCTGCCTGTTAGCATCCGAGATAGTCTTTAATGTTGGCTTTTATGCGCTCGTCAATGTGTTCTGTGGCACTTTTTACAAAGGGCTTGCCTACAATGTGCTCGTATAGTTCGATGTAACGCTCCGATACGCTGTTTACATATTCGTCGCTCATTTCGGGCACCTGCTGACCCTCTTGACCCATAAAGCCATTCTCGATGAGCCATTGGCGTACAAATTCTTTGGAGAGCTGTTTCTGGGGCTCGCCTTTCTCGAATTTTTCCTGATAGCCGTCGGCATAGAAGTAACGCGATGAGTCGGGGGTGTGAATTTCGTCGATGAGGTATATTTTTCCGTCGCGCTTGCCAAATTCGTATTTTGTGTCTACGAGGATAAGGCCTTTTTCGGCTGCCATTTGGCTGCCGCGCTCGAAGAGTGCGTAGGTGTATTTCTCTAATTGCTCGTAGTCCTCGCGGCTAACAATACCTTGGGCGATAATCTCCTCTTTGGAGATATTCTCGTCGTGTCCTTCGTCGGCTTTTGTTGTGGGGGTGATGATGGGTGTGGGGAATTTTTCATTCTCGCGCATGCCCTCGGGGAGTGTTACGCCGCAAAGTGAACGGCAGCCATTCTGATATTCGCGCCATGCGCTGCCTGTAAGGTAGCCGCGAATAATCATTTCTACTCTGAAGCCTTCGCATTTAAGACCTACTGTTACCATAGGGTCGGGGGTTGCAAGTTTCCAGTTGGGTACAATGTCGGCTGTTGCATCGAGGAATGTTGATGCTATCTGGTTGAGTACCTGTCCTTTGAAAGGGATTCCTTTGGGCAATATTACGTCAAAGGCCGATATTCTGTCGGTAGCTACCATTACCAATAGGTCGTCACCGATGTTGTATACGTCACGTACTTTGCCGTGATAAAGGCTTTTTTGTTTTTTAAAATGAAAATCTGTGGTTGTTAATGCTTTTGCCATAGCTTTATTGTTTAGGTGTTTATTTTTCTGTTTTTTCGTAACTTTCGTATGCGTTTACTATGCGCGTAACTAATTTGTGTCGTACAATGTCTTTTTTATCTAATGTGATGAAGGATATTCCTTTTACATCTTTCAGTATTTCTATTGCTTGCGTAAGTCCCGAACTTTGGTTGTGGGGTAGGTCTACCTGTGTAAGGTCGCCTGTTATTACCATTTTTGTGTTGTTGCCCATGCGTGTGAGGAACATTTTTATCTGTTGCGGGGTGGTGTTCTGCGCTTCGTCCAGTATGACAATGGCGTCGTTGAGTGTGCGGCCGCGCATGAATGCCAATGGGGCTATCTGTATGACGTTTGTGTCCATATACTCTTTGAGTTTGGCGCCGGGTATCATGTCCTCGAGTGCGTCGTAGAGGGGTTGCAGATAGGGGTCGATTTTTTCGCGCATGTCTCCGGGCAGGAATCCTAACTTTTCGCCTGCTTCGACTGCCGGTCGGCTGAGGATGATTTTACGTATTTCACGGTTTTTAAGTGCTCGCACTGCAAGTGCAATGGCTGTGTAGGTTTTTCCTGTTCCTGCAGGGCCTACTGCAAATATCATGTCATTTTTGCCGAATTCCTCGACTAATTTGCATTGATTTTCGCTGCGTGGGTATATGGGCTTGCCGTTTATATTGTAGACAATGACGTTGCTGTCGCTGCCTTTGTCGCTTCTCTTGCCGTTTACGGCGTCTATTATAGCCTCTTCGTCTATGCTGTTGTAGCGTATGCAATGTTCTATGAGTCTGTTCACGACTGCGCGGAATCTTTCCAATTCTTCTTCGTCGCCTATGGCTTTTATTATGTTGTCTCTTGCTACAATGCGCAATTTGGGGTATAGTTTTTTCAGCATCGTCAGATGTGTGTTATTTGCCCCGTAGAAACTTACGGCGTCTATACCTTCGAGAATTATATGTTGTTCTATCATTCCTGATTTTAAACCGTTTCGTGTAATTATAGTGCGAAGATAGTGAATTTTCCTCTATATACGATTGTTTTTGCTTACTTCTTTTTTTATTTGTTATTGATTATGGTTTTTTGTATCTTCGCGAATGTTTTTTCAAATTGTATTATGAGACATAATTTTTTATTGATATTTGTATTTTCTACAATATTGTTTTTTACCGGTTGCAGTTGTGGCGGTGGAAGTTACGACAGCCGTATCGAAAGGCCCGACAAGCCCCGTCGTGTTGCAAACATAAATTTTAAACGTGAGTTTAACGACCTTAACGATGAGCATATTTCTGCTGCAAAAAAGATAGGCGTTGCTGCGCACGAGGTTGAGAATATTCTCGAGGATGATATTCTTGACAAATTGGTGCCGTTGGATGATGAAGAGGCTTATGTAGTGGATGAACTTACGCACTCTGCGCCTTATCTTGTGCCTCGCGCTGCGGAACTTTTGTCCGAAATTGGTCGCAGTTTCCAGGATTCTTTGGTGGCTCATCATCTTGCTCCGTATAAGGTTATTGTTACTTCTGTGCTGAGGACGGGTAAGGATGTTAAAAAGTTGGGGCGTCGCAATGTGAATGCGTCTAAAAATTCGGCTCATTGCTATGCGACTACTTTCGATATTAGTTATAAGCGTTTCCATGCTCTCTCGGACGAGGATGAGGTTGAACAGATTAAGTTGAAGCTTGTGCTTGGCGAGGTGTTGCGCGATCTTAAAAAACAGGGACGTTGTTATGTGAAGCACGAGGTTAAGCAGGCTTGTTTCCATATTACTGCAAGATAAATTCACATTTTTATTGTGGCTGGTAAATTTCATCTTTTTGACGGTGGCATTGGGGAGGTTGCTCTTCCCGAGCGTTTCAATAATCCTTTTTCGTATGTTCCGCATTCTTTGTGTGTGAGGGCTGCCGAGGAGGTGCGCCGTGTGGTTGTCAGAAACTATGCGTGGAGCTGTGAGGTTGCGGCTGGAAAAATGTTCGGTGTGCTTGTTGTTCGCGACGCTTGCGGACAGATTGGCTTTCTTGCTGCTTTTTCGGGCCTGCTTGGCGGTTGTAACGAGCATGGTTATTTTGTTCCTGCTGTTTTTGATTTTCTCGCTCCCAATGGTTATTTTAAATGCGAGGAACGTGAAATTTCCTATATTAATAGTGAAATTTTGCGTCTGAGGGGTAGCGAGGAGTATCTTTCGGCTCTTTCGGATTTTGAGCGGGTGGAGCGTGAGCGTGACGAGGCTCTTGCTGCCGAGCGCGAGGCTATGCGCGCGGGTAAGGCTGCGCGTGAAGAGCGTCGGGCTGCCGGTAATCTTTCGCCCGAGGAGGAGGCGCAGCTTCTCAATGAGAGTCGTTTCGCAAAGGCCGAGTATAAGCGCAATGTGAAGCGTTGGGACGAGAGAGTGGCTCTTTTTAAGGCTGCTGTTGCTGTTTACGACGAGAAAATTGCTGCCATGCGTGCCGAGCGTAAAAGGCGTTCGGCGGCGTTGCAACAGTGGCTTTTCGATAATTTTGTTTTTCTCGATTCCGAGGGCGAACGTCGCTCTTTGTCGCAGATTTTTGCCGACACTGCGCAAGGTGTTCCGCCGGCGGGTGCCGGCGAGTGTGCAGCTCCCAAATTGTTGCAGTATGCTTTTTTGAATGGGCTTTCCCCGCTGGCGATGGCCGAATTTTGGTTGGGTGAGTCGCGTGTGGGCGAGGTGCGCCGCGACGGCTGTTTTTATGGTTCGTGCATAAGTAAATGCAAGCCTATTCTCTCTTTTATGCTTGGCAAAATGGATGTTGAGCCTTCGTCGCAAGAGTCTGCATCGTTGGGCGCCGAGAATATAAAGATTCTTTACGAGGATGATTCTTTAATGGTTGTGAACAAGCCTTCGGGTATGCTCTCTGTGCCGGGGCGTGTGGGCGGAACCTCTGTTGAGGAGTATTTGCAGTGTAATTATAATTATTTGGATTGTTTTATTCATGTTGCGCATAGGCTGGACATGGCAACTTCGGGATTGTTGCTTGTTGCTAAGAGCTTGGATGTTTTTTCGGCCTTACAGCGTGAGTTTGCCGCGCGTCGCGTGAAGAAGCGTTACGCAGCATTGCTCGATGGGGTTATTGCTGCCAATGAGGGAGAAATTTCTCTGCCGCTATCTGCCGACTATGATAATCGTCCGCGTCAGAAGGTGGATTTTTCTAAAAGGGGCAAAGAGGCTGTCACGCGTTACGAAACTATTGAGGTTGTAGAGTACGAAGGTCGCGTGTGCACACGAGTGGCATTTTATCCGCTGACGGGCCGCACGCATCAGTTGCGTGTGCATGCTGCTTATGTTGCGGGGCTTAACACTCCCATCGTGGGCGATGAACTTTATGGCTCGCCCGACAAACGCCTTATGCTGCATGCTGACAGGGTGGAGTTTACGCATCCTGTTACGGGCGAGGTTGTTGCGATTGAGTGCCCGGCTGAATTTTGAATTGTTACATAGTGCTTCTAAGTCTTCACCGGTTTTGGAATAAGGATATTTTAATCTATAATAAATGTATGAAGAAATATTTACAACTGTGGTTGTAAATAAATATATGTATATGTTTGTTTCTAATAATAATTTACCTAATTTTGCATTGTTTAAATAATAACAAACTACTAAAATGAAACAGATAAAATTATTCTCGGCATTATTAATGTGTCTGTTAATATTGAGTCTGCCTGCTTTCTGCTCTGACGAGATAAAATATTTCGTTCTGTGGCACGGCGATGGCAGTAGCACCGCGCTTGCTTTAGAGGAGCACCCGCTAATAAAAGTTGATACTGCAAATAAGCAACTAATATGTTGCACCGACGCATGCGAAATAACCCTCGACTTTAACGACGTAAAAAGATACAGTTTTGAGGAAACATACGATATAACATCTGTCGATGCTAAAAATGCAATCATGGGAGGCATTGATAATTGTGGTGGGAGTTTTATACTTACTAACTTTGCGGCAGATGCACAAGTGAAAGTGTACACTGTTGCCGGCACTCTTAAGGAGTGTTTTGTTACAGATATTAACGGAAACCTCACAATCCATACAGAAGGCTGGAATAAAGGTCTTTACATTATAAAAGTAGAAAAAACAACCTATAAAATTTTAATAAAATGAAACAAGTAAAATACATCACGATGCTGCTCGCTGCACTTCTTTTCGGCACAACCATAAATGCACAAGGTATAAAAATATACCAAAAAAGTGGCGAAGTAATAGAAATAGCATATACAGACATTGACAGCATTGTTGCCTATGGTGACAATAGTTATGATGATATGTACGAAGCAGTAGATCTTGGCCTTAGTGTAAAATGGGCTGCAAGCAACGTCGGTACAACAATCCCTGAAGATTATGGTGAATTCTATTCTTGGGGTGAGATAGAATCAAAAAGTGTATATTCGCCGGATAACTGTGCTACATGGGGGCTGAGTATCGGTGATATTTCGGGTAATCCCGAATATGATGCTGCAACTGCTTTTATGGAGGGAAATTGGCGTATGCCCACAAAGGCAGAATTTCAGGAATTGTTAGATTCCTGTACTTGGACATGGACAATGCTGAATGAAATTAATGGATACAAAGTTACAAGTAAAAAGAATGGAAACAGCATTTTCCTTCCTGCTGCCGGTTGGCATAGTATGTCATCATATAATGCTGCCGGTATTCAAGGTGGTTATTGGTGTTCGACGTCAAATGATGGCGATAATTATAGTGCGTATGACATCTATTTTACGCAGAGTAAATATGGAATAGCCTCTGATGTCCGTTTCAACGGGCGTAATATTAGGGCTGTGAGGAAATAATCTTTGAAACAGTGGTATAAAGAGGGCGTCCCAAAAGTAAAATGGGTCGCCCTCTTTTGACAATGGTCGATACTGAACTTCTAAATAAAGATGTATTTAAGCACAAACAGTATGGCCAATATATACATTGTAGGGGTGAGTTTCTTGAACTTACCGCAGAGGATGTTGAGTGCTACATAAAGTATCATTCCTGTGAGAATGCCATCGGAAATAGAGTAGGCCATAGGCATCATTATTACGCAGGTAAACGCAGGAATTGCTTCGCTGTAGTCCGAAAAATCGATGTTACGGATAGGCTCAAGCATCAGAAGGCCTACGAGAATAAGCACGGGAGCTGTAGCCGCTGCGGGGATTGAAAGGAACAGTGGCGAGAAGAACAGTGTGACGATGAAGCAGCATGCTACTACAAATGCTGTGAGGCCCGAGCGACCACCTTGTGCCACGCCCGAAGCACTCTCGACATATGTGGTAGTAGTAGATGTTCCGATAACTGCACCTACGGTGGTAGCAATGGCATTTGCCATAAATGCTTGTTTCAAACGGTAAATTTTACCGGTCTTTTTGTCTATCATGTCTGCTTTTGTACATACACCAATAAGTGTGCCTACTGTGTCGAACATGTCGATAAAGAGGAATGTAAACACAACCACAAGCATGTCCAATGTGAATATTTTTTCCCACTCAAACTGACAGAATATGGGTGCAATGGAGTGTGGGGCCGAAAGTATGCCTTGGAATTTTGTAACACCCATTGGAATTCCAATGATGGTGGTGATAAGAATTCCTAAAAGCATGGCTCCGCGTACGTTTTTTGCGTAAAGGAGGCCTGTGATGAGCAAGCCGATGATGGAAGCAGGGCGGGGCCGTGAGTAATGTCGCCCAGCGATACGAGTGTAGCATCGTTGTTTACAATTATGCCTGAATTTTGCAATCCGATGAAGGCAATGAAAAGGCCGATACCTCCGCCGATGGCGTAACGCAGATTGATGGGAATGGCATTTACGATGGATTCACGTATGTTTGTCACTGTCATGATGATGAACAGGATTCCTTCGATAAGTACTGCGGTGAGGGCAAACTGCCATGAGTAGCCCATACCCATACATACTGTATATACGAAGAAGGCGTTCAGTCCCATGCCCGGTGCAAGGCCGAAGGGTAGCTTGCCCCAAAAGGCCATACACATTGTTCCTACAATTGCGGCAAGAGCTGTATAAGTGAATACCGCACCCCCGGGCATGCCCTCGAGCTCGCCGAATATTGCGGGGTTTACAGCGAGGATGTACGACATTGTGAGGAAAATGGTAATTCCGGCAACAATCTCTGTGCGTACTGTTGTCTCGTTCGGATTGAATCCGAATAGTTTTGTTAGTTTGTTCATGTTTTATTTTGTTGAGGTTTATCCACAGTTGGGGCTCGCTGAGGAAAATGTATGTTGAGCCTTCGCTCCAAAAATCGGCAAAGCCGCTGAATGTGCCCCAACCTTCGAGGAATTTGATGCCCCACACGCCGGTTATCTGGAAGTTGTGTATTTTCTTTTTATTATGAGTGGTGTCTGTATTTGTAAAATTGTGATAAACGGGTGGTGTTTATTTTATTTCTTGCATTTTAGTGACGTTATTTTATAGTGTGTGGATTTTGTTTTTGTGATTTTTGTTTTTTAATTGTATCTTTGCGGACTAACGTTTGAGAATATTGATTTTAATAGCATTTGGATATTACGTATGGAAGATACTGCCCCTAAACGCAAGCCGCGCAGCAAGCAGGCTGCCGCTGCACCTTTAGTCAGTGAATATGGACATTTGCAGCCGCAGGCTTTGGAACTTGAGGTTGCGGTGCTTGGTGCTCTGATGGTGGATAGTGACGCAATAGGACGTTTGGGGGATATGCTTAAGCCCGAGTCGTTCTATGATAAGCGTCATCAGCTTATTTTCGATGCTATTCGAGAAATGGACCTTCACGACCGTCCGATTGATATTCTTACGGTTACTGATTATCTGCGTCGTAAGGGTACGCTCGAGGAGGTTGGTGGGCCTTTTTATGTGACGGAGCTTACCAGTCGCGTGGTATCTTCGGTGAATGTGGAGTATCATGCGCGTATCATTGCGCAGAAAAAGCTGGCTCGCGACCTTATTACTTTTACCATGAAGACTCAGGCGGATGCGTTTGACGAGACGGTGGATGTTGAGGAACTTATGCAGCGTGCCGAGGCTGAGCTTTTTGATATTTCGCGTCATAATATGAAGCGTGACTTTACGCAGATTAATCCTGTTATTAAGGAGGCTTATACGAATATTCAGACTGCATCGAAGAATACAAGCGGTCTCAGTGGCATAAGCAGCGGCTTTCATGCGCTTGATAAGATTACTGCCGGATGGCAGAATACCGACCTTATTATTCTTGCGGCTCGTCCGGCGATGGGAAAAACGGCGTTTGCTCTTTCTATGATTCGTAATATGGCTGTGGACCAGCGTATTCCGGTGGGTATGTTCTCTCTGGAGATGGGTAATGTGCAGTTGGTACAGCGTCTTATTTGTAATGTGTGTCAGATTCCGGGTGACAAGATTAAGAGCGGACAGCTTGAGAAGTATGAGTGGGGACAGCTGGATAATAAAATTGTGGCTCTTGAGAATGCCCCTCTTTATATTGATGATACTCCGCAATTGTCGGTGTTTGAATTGCGTACAAAGGCGCGTCGTATGGTGCGCGAGCATGGCGTGAGGATGATTTTCATAGACTATCTTCAGTTGATGAGTGCCAATGTGGGAAAGGGTAGCCGTCAAGAGGAAATTAGTACTATTTCACGTGCGTTGAAGGGTCTTGCCAAGGAATTGAATATTCCTATTATGGCTCTCAGTCAGTTGAACCGTAACCTTGAGGGACGCGAGGGTGTCGAGGGTAAACGTCCGCAGCTTAGTGACCTTCGTGAGTCGGGAGCCATTGAACAGGATGCGGATATTGTACTTTTCGTGAACCGTCCCGAGTATTTCCATATATATAAGGATGGGGATTTTGACTGGCGTAAGAAGGCCGAGATTATTATTGCCAAGCATCGTAACGGTGCCATTGGTGATGTGCGCCTTGCGTTCCGTGGCGAGTATGCTCGTTTTATGAATCTGGATGATGAGTCGCTTGTTGCTGCGCAGACTAATGATATTCCGGTTGTAAAGACTTCGCGCCTGAATGCAGGCTCGCCGTTGCCTCCCGACTATGATGCTCCGTTACCGCCGTTGCCCGATTATCTTGTCGGTGGGGGAGGAACGTTGCCCTCGGATATATTGCCTCCGAAAAATATGGGCGATGATGTTCCTTTTTAATTGTGGGTGGTGCTTTTTTGTAGGTACTTTTTGCTATTCAAATAAGGTGAAAAATGTCATTGGGAGTCTTATAATTCTGCCAATGGTGTTTCTTATATATTGCTTTATGATAATATCTTGCTTCTAAAAAGGTGTATCGATGATATTATTTTCCTTTTATACTTTACTATTTGCGAAAAAAACTGTAATTTCGCAAGTTGAAATATAAGTAACGATAAAAGATACATAAAATAATTATGAATATTTCTTATAATTGGTTGAAAGAGTATGTAGATTTCAACCTTTCTCCCGAAGAGGTGTCTGTGGCACTTACCTCGATAGGTCTCGAAACAGGGGGCGTGGAAGAGGTACAAACTATAAAAGGTGGACTCGAAGGATTGGTCATTGGCGAGGTGCTTACTTGTGTGGATCATCCTGATAGTGATCATCTTCATATTACAACCGTTAATCTGGGTGATGGTAATCCCACGCAGATTGTTTGTGGTGCGCCTAATGTGGCTGCCGGACAGAAAGTGGTGGTTGCTACCATCGGTACAAAATTGTACGATGGAGATAATTGCTTTACAATAAAGAAGGGCAAGATACGCGGTGTTGAGTCTTTTGGCATGATTTGTGCCGAGGATGAGATTGGTGTGGGAACAAGCCACGATGGTATTATCGTACTGCCCGAGGATGCTGTTCCCGGCACACTTGCAAAAGATTATTATAACATTAAGAGCGACTATATAATTGAGGTTGATATTACCCCCAACCGTGCAGATGCTTGCTCGCACTATGGTGTTGCACGCGACCTTTATGCTTATCTTACACAGAATGTTGGCGCAACTTCTATTCGTCGCCCGGGCTGTGAGGCGTTTAAGGTCGAGGATAATTCGTTGCCCATAGATATTGTTGTTGAGAATAGCGAGGCTTGTCCGCGCTATGCGGGTGTTACCGTTAAGGGTGTTACCGTTAAGGAGAGCCCCGATTGGCTCAAGGATAAATTGCAGCTTATAGGTGTGCGTCCCATCAATAATATTGTGGATATTACAAACTACATTCTCCACGCTTACGGACAGCCTATGCACTGCTTCGATGCTGACAAGATTAAGGGCAACAAGGTGGTTGTGCGTACTTTCCCCGAGGGTACTCCTTTTGTTACTCTCGACGGCGAGGAGCGCAAACTGAGCGAGCGTGACCTGATGATATGCAACAGCGAAGAGCCTATGTGTATTGCCGGTGTGTTTGGCGGTCTTGAGTCGGGTACTACAGAGGAGACAAAGAATGTGTTCCTCGAGAGTGCTTATTTCCATCCTACGTGGGTGAGAAAGACTGCGCGTCGTCACGGATTGCAGACTGATGCTTCTTTCCGTTACGAGCGTGGCGCCGACCCCAATGCTGTTATCTACGCGCTTAAGCAGGCTGCAATTTTGATTAAGGAGCTTGCAGGCGGTACAATTTCCATGGATATTAAGGATGTGTATCCTGCGCCCACAGAGGATTTTGCTGTCGAACTGTCGTATGAGTATGTAAATAATCTTATTGGTGCGAAGATTGCTCCCGAGACGGTGAAAAGCATTGTATCTTCGCTGGAAATGAAGATTGTTAATGAGACAGCCGAGGGTGTTTCGTTGCTTGTTCCTCCCTATCGTGTGGATGTTCAGCGTCCTTGCGATGTTGTAGAGGATATTTTGCGCATTTATGGTTACAATAATGTGGAGATTTCTACAACTTTGCACTCGTCGATTATTACTAAGGGTGCCGAGGATAAGTCGCATAAATTGCAGAATGTTGTTTCGGAGCAGTTGGTTGGTTGCGGATTCAGTGAGATTCTTAATAACTCCTTGACTCGCTCGGCTTATTACGAGGGATTGGAGACTTACAAGGATGAGAATCTTGTGCGCCTGATGAATCCGCTGAGCAACGACCTTAATGTTATGCGTCAGACGCTGCTTTTCGGTGGTCTTGAAAGTATTCAGCGCAATGTAAGCCGCAAATATTCGGATATCAGTTTCTTCGAGTTTGGAAACTGCTACCGTTTCGATGCAGACAAACGAGTCCCTGAAAAGATTTTGAGTCCTTATAGCGAGAGCTACCATCTGGGAATGTGGATGACCGGAAACAATATTCAGCCTTCGTGGATGGATGCGGGTCGTGCAATTACAATTTACGACCTTAAGAGTCACGTTGAGCATATTTTCGACCGTTTGGGTTTTGTGGCTCAGGCTCGCAATATTTCCACTTTCAGCAACGACGTCTATTCTGCTGCGATTCTTGTGCAGACACGCGGCGGTAAGAGTGTTGCCGAAATTGGCATTGTGCGCAAGAAAATTCTGAAGGCGTTCGATATTGAGAATGATGTGTTCTATGCTGATATTAATTGGGGCGAACTTATGCGTGCCATCAAGAATGCGAAGATAGGATACGCCGAAATTAGCAAATATCCTGCTGTCAAACGCGACCTTGCACTGCTCGTCGATAAGTCTGTTACTTTTGCCGAGATTGAGAAAATTGCTCGCGAGACAGAGAAACGTTTGCTGAAAGAGGTTGCGCTTTTCGACGTATACGAGGGTAAAAATCTTGAGCCCGGAAAGAAGAGCTACGCTGTAAGCTTTATTCTTCAGGATGATACACAGACACTTAATGATAAACAGATTGATAAGACCATGGCACGTTTGCTCGATAATTTCGTGAAACGCCTTGGTGCAATACAACGATAATAATAATCAATAAATAAATTCTTACAATGGGAAGAGCATTTGAATACCGTAAAGCCGCGAAACTCAAAAGATGGGGTAACATGGCGCGTACATTTACCAGAATCGGAAAACAGATTGCAATTGCAGTAAAGTCGGGTGGTCCCGACCCTGAAACCAACCCTCATCTGAGAGCTATCATTGCTAATGCCAAGCACGAAAATATGCCTAAGGATAATATCGAACGTGCAATTAAAAATGCGTTGGGTAAAGACCAGAAAGATTACAAGGAGGTTACATACGAGGGATACGGCCCTCACGGAATAGCAATCTTTGTGGATGCGGCTACCGATAATACTACACGTACGGTTGCTAACGTGCGCTCGGTGTTTAACAAATTTGGTGGTACTCTGGGTACTTCGGGTAGCTTGGCGTTTATGTTTACACAGAAGTGTGTGTTTACTTTTGCAAAGCCTGCCGACCTTGACATGGACGAACTGATACTTGAACTTATCGACCTTGGCGTTGATGATGAGTATGATGAGGAGGAGAATGAGGTTACTATCTATGGCGATCCTAAGTCTTTCGGCCTTTTGCAGAAGTCGCTCGAGGAGAAGGGCTTTGAGATTACCGGTAACGAGTTTACACGTATCCCCAATGATCTTAAGGATGTTAATGACGAGCAGCGTGCTGTGATTGATAAAATTGTTGAACGTCTCGAAGAGGATGATGATGTTCAGAATGTGTATACAAATATGCGTCCTGCGGAATAATATTTTCATAAATAAATTGAAAAATGTGAGGCTGTTGATAAGCAACAGCCTCACATTTTTTATGGTCTGAACGATGGTGGACGCACTCCTCCCGAATTTGGCGGCATTCCCATCGGCGGCATTCCCATCGGCGGTCTTCCCATCGGCGGCCTTATTATAGCTCCGGGTGGGGTTGGTGGACGCATCATGGGTGGACGTGGGTGCATGGAGGGACCCGGTGGGGGTATCATTGGCGGTATTCCCGGGTGACGATAGTATATGGGGAATGGGCCTATGGGTGGTGGAACTGTATTGTCGGTCAGTCAGTAGCTTGGCTGCCCCTCGAATATTCCTGCCGAATTGTAGGGGTATAGGTAGCCGTTGAATGTCATGTAGTTGCCACTGTAGTTGGCATTTACTTTTGCGCTCGCTTGGTTGGTGTTTGCTGTTAGCGTTACATAGATGACAGCCGAAATGCTGCTGCCTTGTATGGAGCAACTGAAAAATATGTTGCCTTCGTCGTCCATGCCCATGCGTTCGCCAAATATGTTGCCTTCGAGTGTAACACCGCCTAGTCCGTTGGGCGAGCTTATGTTGCTGTTGTTGAAGGCTGTCTGCACTGTTCCTTCGCCGGCGTTTACTGCTACATAGTTGGTGCTGGATGTCACGAAGCGTGTTATTCCGTTGTTGAAGGTTATATTAGAGGCTTCCAATGCCCACGAGCCGTTGCGTAATGCTTGTACTGCTTGTGCAAAGGCTATGGAGTCCTCGGCGGCGATTTTTGCTTTTTCGGCCTCTCTTTTTTTTAGTCTTTCGGCTCGCCACGCTGCTTCGCGCTCGGCTTTGCTCATTTTATTCTTTTGGGCTGCTGTTGTTAGTGGTAGCCCTATTATTAAAGTCACTGCTAAAATTAATATTCGTATCATTGTTTTATGGATTAAAGTTTATTTTATAAAACAAAATATAGATACTATGTTTCGAGAATTGTGTTAAAGATACTTATTGGCAGGATGGGCGTTTATTGCTTAAATGTTGAAACTTGTTTGATTTTTTGCAAATATTGCATTATCTTTGAAATTAATTTGGTGAAAAGTATTTATATGAAGAGAGTATATGCTATTTTATTTTCACTGTGCGCACTTGTAATCTCTTGTGGCATAGGCAATCGTAACTCCGAAGAGCAGGGCTTGCGTACTATTGATGGGATTCCTGTTCGTACTGTTTCTATTGATACTATGGAGTTGCGCGATCCTTTTATTGTTTTTGATAAAGAGGAACATGTTTATTATATGACAGGTACGGGTGGTCATATGTGGACCAGTAAGAATCTGCGTCAATGGACGGGACCTTATAATATTCTTGAACTTGACACTACTATGTGGATGGGTAGCAACCCTACAATATGGGCTCCCGAGATTCATAAATTCAAGGATAAATATTATTATATGGCTACTTTTACACGTCCCGACGTGATTATCGATAGGGTAGCAGGCAGGGATATTCCTCGTCGTTCGTGTCAGTTGTTTGTGTCGGATAGGTTACAGGGGCCTTATAAGCCTATAGTGGCCGAGCGTCCTTTGTTACGTGCCGACCAACCTGCGCTTGATGCTACTTTCTGCGACGATGAGCTTGGTGCCGGTTATATAATTTATGGACACGAGTGGATTCAGAATTGGGACGGAACGGTGCAGATTATTCGTCTGTCGGATGATTTTTCGAAACAGGTGGGCGAGCCTTTTGTGATGTTTACTGCTTCGCAGAATCCGTGGTCGTCGGGTGTGGACAGTTTGGGCAATAAGTCTTTCTCTCCTGTAATGGATGCTCCTTTCCTCTTCGATACCGAGGGTGGTAAGCTGGGCATTCTTTTTTCGACGTATATAGACGATGAATATACTGTTGGTGTTGCTTATAGTACAATGTATGGACTTAACGGTCCCTGGGAGATTGAGCCCGAGCCGCTATTGCGTGGTAAGCAAGGACACCCTATGCTGTTTAAGGATTTTGACGGTACATTGGTGATGGCTGTCCACAAGGATACTGTTATAAATGACAGACATACAAGTGTTCCGCGACTGATAGAAATGGATGATCAATTTGAGAAACTTAAAGTAAAGGGAAATTATAAATTTTAATTGATAAAGTTATGCGTTTAATTATTGAACCTAATTACCAGCAGATTTCTGCATGGGCGGCTACTTATGTGGCTAAGAAAATTAATGAGTTTCAGCCTACAGCCGAGAAACCTTTTGTTCTTGGACTTCCTACGGGCTCTACACCTCTTGGTACATACAAGGAGTTGATTAATCTTTATAATCAAGGTGTTGTCAGTTTTGAGAATGTTGTTACTTTTAATATGGACGAGTATGTGGGTCTGCCTCAGGGACACCCCGAGAGTTATCATTCGTTCATGTGGAACAACTTTTTTAATCATGTGAATATAAAGAAAGAGAATGTTAATATACTTAACGGTAATGCCGAGGACTTGGAGGCCGAGTGTGCTCGCTACGAGGAGAAGATTGCTTCGTATGGTGGTATTCAGCTTTTCCTCGGAGGTATCGGTCCCGATGGTCACATTGCTTTTAACGAGCCGGGCTCTTCGCTGACCTCGCGCACACGCCAAAAGACTTTGACTACCGACACAATTATTGCTAATTCTCGTTTCTTTGACAATGACGTGAATAAGGTTCCTAAGACTGCGGTTACTGTTGGCGTTGGTACTGTGATGGATGCTAAAGAGGTGCTTATTCTTGTGAATGGTCATAATAAGGCTCAGGCTCTTTATCATGCGGTAGAGGGTTGTGTTACTCAGATGTGGACTATCAGCGTGCTTCAGCTTCATCAGCATGGTATTATTGTTTGTGACGATGCTGCTACTGTTGAGCTGAAAGTGGGTACTGTTAATTATTTCAAGGATATTGAGAAAGATAATCTTGACCCTGTTTCGAACTTGAAGTAATTTGATATTTTAAAATATGAAATGCGGTTACTGTTAATGGTGACCGCATTTTTTTGTCGGAATTGTTGGGTCTTTAAAATGGTTTTTTGTTGCGAATATGATATTTGGGTGAAGTATTGATAATTGTCATATGTGCAAAAAAAAATTCTCGAAGCTTCAATGCTTCGAGAATTTTTTGTTCAGAATATAATTGCTTTTTACAATTTTACTTTCACAGCGTTGTTTCCAACCTTTACAATGTAGTTTCCTTTGGGAAGAGCATATTCTCCTGCTTTTCCAACTGCAACCTGTTTGCCTGCGAATGTGTAAATAGCAACTTCTGCGTCATTGGCAACGATAATCTTGCCGTTCTTCACGCTTACTCCTGTCTCCTCGGCCACTTGTTCAATATTTGTCATGATGTTGTATTGCTCCATAGTTATTATGGTGCCGAAGTTTTTCCACTGGCTTGCAGCTTTGTATGTCTCGATAGCTGCTTCGTTGGGTACTACGAGTGTTGCCACTGAAAGGTCTACTCCCGAGAATGATTGTGTGCCTAACTTCGCAGGTGTCTCGCCTTCGCATATTACGTATTTCAGTCCGCAGTCTTTGAATGCATTACGTCCAGTTTCTGTTACGCTTGCGGGAATTGTAAGTTTTTCCAGTGCTGTACAAGAGTTGAATGCATTGTTTCCAATGGTTTTTACGTTGTTGCCTATAACCACTGTTGATACAACCTTGTTCAAGTTGAATGCGTAGTCTGCAATTTCAGTTGCCGCTTCGGGTAGTATAATCTTCTGTACATTCATTCCTTGGAACATTCTGTTGCCAATAATGTCGTCGGTTGTAGTGTAATTGTTGTTGTACTTTCCGGGTCCTTCGACAATTCTTGCCTGGCTCATGTCTATTGTATTTAGTTTCAGGTCTTCTCTCAGGAATATAATGTCGTTTCCGCATACTCGTCCACCGAGTGTTATTATAGTCATTGTGTCTTTAGCCTCTTGTGGAACAATCTTTTCCAATGTTCCTGTCTCGCGAATGGTGTATGCGTTGATACCCTCTATCCATTTAATAAAGTTGAAGTTTACAGTCATCTCTTCAACCTTTTTTGTTTTCTGCTTAAGTATCAGCTTGATAGATGATTGTGAACTTTGCAGGGTGTCTGTAATGTTCAGATAGAGGTTCATAGTGCTGTCTACGGTGTTTATTGCCAGCTTGTACTCTTGCTTAACCGCATTTTCTGTCTCGCCCAATTGAATTTGTGCATTCTCGGCAAGCTCAATTCCCTCCGCTTCAAGTATTACGTCCATTCTTTCCTGCCAGGGGTTTGTTATTTTTACGGGTATTGCCATGCGGCTGTTTGCATAGTTAAAGCCGTAAACAACCTCTGTCGCTTCTTCGTTTGTGTAGAACGCCGGCTTATTATTGCTCTTCCATGTATCTATCTGCTTAAGGTCGAGTGTGTTTGCGTTTACGACAGCACCGGTCTTTTCATCTACGAGAATTACGATGAGTGTGGTGTTGGATGTTTTTGAGATAGACGCGGGGAAAGGTATTTCTCCTTCGTATGTGTATTCTTTGTCAGCCTCGATTGTGTCTGGCAGGCAGTCTGTTACGTTGTACGAGCCTCGCATCAAGTAGTTGTACTTGACACCGTTTAAACTTACGTTGTTCTCGGTGTATACAAATTGTATGCGGAAATTGGCATCTGTAATG
>SUXQ01000031.1 GCA_015060905.1 Bacteroidales bacterium
CAAGTGTTGAGAGTATAGGAAATTACGCCTACAATGGTTGCACCGGACTTACAAGTATTGAAATTCCCAACAGCGTTACTTTATTAGGCAACGAAGCGTTCAGCGGATGTACGAACTTATCTTCTATCTCCTTGCCAAGTAACTTAAAAAACCTCGGAAACTATGTATTTCTCAACTGTACAGCATTGAAAAGTATAGATATTCCAAGCACTGTTACACAGATAGGCAACGAGGCATTCAGCGGATGCAGTGCATTATCTGGTGTTCGTATAAGCGACCTTGAAGCGTGGTGCAAAATAAGTTTTGCGGGTTACAGGTCTAACCCATTGTATTACGGCAAGAAGTTGTACTTGAATAATTCTCTTGTGACGAATCTTGCAATTCCGAGTGGCATCACGACTATTAAGCAGTACGCCTTTCGTGCGTGCGAGAGTATCACGAGTGTTACATTCCCAAATAGCGTAACAAGTATTGCCGACTACGCCTTTATGCACTGCACAAGTTTGACAAACGTTGTCATCCCTGACAATGTATCGTCGATAGGCGGTAGTTCATTCGAGGCGACAACCACAACAAGCCTTACAGAGCTTACCATCGGCAGCGGTGTGTCGAGCATTGGACAAAACACGTTTAAGAACCAAACCAAACTAACAACTATCTATTGTAATTCTTCAACACCACCTACTATTCAAAGTAACACATTTGAAGGCGTTCCTACAAGTTGCGTGGTGTACGTCCCCTCGGCATCGGTAAGTGCTTACCAGAGTGCAACGTATTGGAGTAACTTAACAATACAAGGTGAGGAACAAAGTGGCGGCGCTATAAGACTTTATTACGAATATTGCGAAGACTGGGGACTTAGTGGGACTTGTTACAGGGCAGCAGATGCTACAACAATCGAGTTGTATAATAGGCTAAAAGATATTATAAATACATACGGCAATCCGATAAACCCAATGGATTATGGGTTAGAACTGTATATCGAGGATGACCTTATTACAAGTGCATTTGACGAAAATTCCTTTATATATTTAACCGGAGAAGGTGACGAATACGGAGAATTGTTCTCCGATGGTCGTTTACTGAAAGAATATTAAATAACAAATCATGAAAAAATACATTAAAGATGGCGTTGTGAAAAACCGCCGAAACATAGTGTTAAAGAAAGATGGTATGCAGATAATAAACCCCACCGAGGCGATGCTGCTTGAGGATGGATGGGTGGAATATGTTCCCGAGCCTGTAACCCCTGCGCCTTATGTAAAATCCCCGTCGGAGATTGTAGAGGAGCTTGTGACAAAGCAGTGGAACGAGCGTACAGACATCAGCAATGAAGAGGCATTGGATTATATGGTTATCGTCTATCCGTGGAGCAACTTTATAGGCAAGGAACTGCCTGTAGGTAAGATAGTGGCGCATGAAGGGAAATTGTGGCGTGTACGTCAGCAACACATCGCTATTGAGGAGTATGTTCCCTCGATGGCAACGGCTGCTCTCTTCGAGGTTATTGAAAAGGAACATTCGGGCGAAGCTGACGACCCTATCCCTTACAATCCTCCTATGGAGATTTTCGCGGGTAAGTATTACAGCGAGGAAGGTACAGTGTACCTATGCACAAGAGATAGTGGAACAGCTCTCTCGCATGGCTTGAAAGATTTAATTAACATTTACGTTGAGACTGTATGATATTAGGTACACATAACAGTGCAACGAGTAGCAAATTAGTGTGGTGGCTGCGTCCTTTCGCGTGGCTGCTGCACTTAACCTCGCGTTGCCAAGATAGGACGATAAAGCAGCAACTTGAGGATGGTGTAAGGCTTTTTAATCTTCAAGTATGTTGGTACAAAGGTGCGTGGAGAATATCGCACGGGCTTTGCATCTATGAAGATAAGCTGATGGATGTTCTCGACGAACTGAAAGCCTACAATGGCATTGTCATTCAACTTTACCTCGACAATAACTTCTTTGTGAAACGCAGTGAAAGGGCGTTTGTGCGGTTAGTAGGCGATGTTAAGAAAAACTACTGCAACCCCAATTTTATCCTGCAAAAAGCATGGATAGAGGGAACGGAAAAATACCCTCACAAGACAGGGTATAAGCTAAGCATTGAGGAGCATTATTGGAGTAAAGGGTGGACAAGTGTCTTTGCAAGCTCATGGCTCGATAAACTACCTTTGCTTAAACGACACGCGAAGAAGCACAACAAAGCCTATAAAATTGTGTGCAAAAGCGATTATTTAATGTTGGATTTCTATAATTATGAGTGATTTTGTAACTTTTGTAAAGGCCGCCATCATCGGCATCGTCTCCGAGATGCTTGCCTTTTTTGCTCCGATAGAGGGTAACTTCATAGCTATGGTGTGGCTCTTTGCGCTGAACTTTTTGTTCGGAATGCTTGCCGATGTGCTTGCCGGGCGTGAGTTCTCCATGCGTAAGGCCATTGCTTGTATTTCGCATGCGACGTTGTTCTTTGCGCTTTGTGCGTCGCTCTATGGGATTGGCTATTTTCAACATCTGAATGGTGATGTCTTGGGACAGTGCGTGTCGTCGTTCTGCTGGATTCTGGTCTACTGCTACTCGACGAACATTGTGCGCAACGTGCGTTCGATGCTTCGCAACGATGCTCCGGCGTACAGGGCTGTGGACCTGCTGTATAACGCCCTGACGCTGGCGTTTGTGAAGACGTTGCCGTTTGTTGCCGAGATTCTTAAACAGCGAAAGGAGGAGCGCGATGGTAATAAGTGATAGAGGCCTGCGGATGATTGTTGCTTTTGAGGGGCTGGAGTTGAATGCTTACAAGTGCCCCTCGGGTGTGTGGACCATTGGCGTGGGACATACGGGTGAGGTGGACGGTGTGCCCATAGGTCGGGGAATGATGATTACTCAGGCCGAGGCGATGGCTTTGCTGCGCGAGGATGTGAAGCGTTTCGAGCGTTATGTGAACCGCCAGCCGTTTGCAAAAGTATTGACGCAGGGGATGTTCGATGCTCTTGTGAGCTTTATTTTCAATGTCGGTACCGGGGCTTTTCAGACCTCGACGATGCGTCGGAAACTGTGTCTTGATGCGCCTGCCGAGGAGGTGGCGAAGGAGTTTGGTAAATGGGTATATGGAACTGTCGATGGTAAAAAAGAGCGTTTGCCAGGGCTTATGAAGCGCCGCGAAAAAGAGTGTGAAATGTTTTTATCTTAGCAATGATGCGTTTGTTATTTATTCTTTTATTAACGCTGTTGATAGAAGGTTGCACTACTACAAAGTACGTACCGGTGGAAACTGTGCGTGTGGATAGTATCTTTGTGGCAAAGGTTGAACGTGACAGCATCTACGAGCGTGACAGTATCTTTATAGCTGTAAAAGCAGATACGGTTTTTAAAACGAGTTTAAAATATGTTTATCGCGACAGGATCGTGCACGACACTGTGAGTGTGCTGCGCTGCGACACTATTGCAAAAGTTGTGGAGGTGGAAAAAAAGCTATCCTTTTGGGCGCAGCAAAAATTGGAACTTGGAGGGGTGGCGATGCTTGTTGCTTTGCTGCTTGCGATAATTCTCTTAAAAAAATAGCTCCTCGCGGGGGAGGAGTACCTAGTCTAATTTTATTGTCATAATATTAATATGGTGTTTTATCTTTAATTTTTTAAAAGGTGGTTTGGGACGTTGTGAAACGTCCCAAATTTTATAATTCTCCTTCGAAATGTTTTGCTTCATCGTGTATTGGTAAGTCACGTCCTGTAAGATATTTATTGGTTGTGGATATATCTGTATGCCTTGCCTGGTCGCGGGCTATTACAATACCTTCACTATTTGCTATGTCTCGGATGCCTGAATCTTTCAACGAGTAGAATTGGTAGCAATCGGGCCATTTTAGCTCTTTTCGTAATTTTATCCACTCGCGTCTAAAGATTTCGCTTGATGCTTTTTTTTCACTCGGTAAAAGCCCTTTGCCAAAAAGATAACAACGTGAATGATGTTTGAAAATGTTTAAATCTAGCATCATTTTTATAAGTGTGTCATTCAGAGCAACCTTCCCATCGCGCTTGTTTTTGCTGATCGATGCAGGAATGTATACCGACTGTTCTTTTATATTTATATCACCTATAGTTACATTACATAATTCTGTAGGTCTAATAAAAGTATAGTATTCAAACATACATGCTAGAAGGAAATAAGGATGTTTGGACGATAAGTGTAATTTCAATACTTTTAGTTGCTCCTTGCTTAATGGTCTGCGTTTTTTTGCAGTTTCTTCAATACTCCTAATTTTTTCTGCCGGATTTTCTGTCAGCCATGCATGTTCTATAAAATAACTAGCGAGAGAAGAACACCAACCTTTGTAATTGTTACGTGTTCTTCCGGTAGTTTCTCGCTCATAGAAAACGTAATCGAGGAATCCACTTATAAAAGCTTTATCGAATTGATATACATATTTTATAGGAATAGGTAGAGTTGCATTATATTCTCGCATAATGTTTACTCGAGACTGGTACATCTTACGTGTTTGATATCGTTGAAGTTTTTCCAAATACCTTTCGTATTTAGAAAGAGCGGTATCTAATAATGTGTATGAACGAGCTGCGCTAGCATCAACCCATGGCGACCAACCTGTACGCAGTAATTTGACTGTTGATGATATTATTTCTGCAGCTCTTGTTCGTCTTTGTGTTTTTGTTGGTATATTATCCAACATATACTTTTTTCGTTTCATACGACCTTCTGCTGGGTCGTATGCTAGAAAATCAACATACCAAGATTTGCCGATGTGTAGTTTGGGGAAAGTGTAGCTTTGTAATTCTACTTGAGAAGATAATTTTTTTCTTGAGCACATTTTTTTTACATTCTTTGGCGTGAAGAATGCAATGTGTTTATAATATTTTTGTCCACAATTTGTCCGTGTGTGTATTTTAAATAAGGTGTAATTTGATAATACGCTGCAAATTAAACCTTATTTTGCGGAAAGAGTGGGATTCAAACCCACGGTACGATAAAAACCGTACGCCGGATTTCGAGTCCGGTCCATTCGATCACTCTGGCATCTTTCCCTATGTTTGTGGCTCTGTTTTACATTACCGATGCAAAGGTAATGCATTTTTAAATAACTTGTGCTTTTTTGTAGAAACTTTTTTTTAAATTTGCAAACTTGTAAATTCTTTGTATCGGTTACTGTGAAAATATATTTATTCATAGTGCCATGATATTTTATTATTGAGATGAAAATAACTGTTGTTCAGCAAAATATAATTTGGAATAATGTAAGAGCCAATCTTCGTCACATGGAAAAGCTTTTTTCAGGTGCACCAAAATCCGATATTTATCTTTTTCCTGAAATGTGCTCCACGGGCTTCAGCCTGAAGCCGCAGGGAATGGCCGAGAAGGTGAACGGCGAAACTGTTGAAAGAATGCTTGGGTGGGCTGCCAAATATGATGCGGCTTTTGCGGGCAGTGTGATGACTGTGGACGATGAGGGACATTATTACAATCGAATGTATTTTGTGCGTCCCGACGGGGTGGTGCAGCATTATGATAAGTGCAATCTTTTTGTTTACAGTGGCGAGGATAAGGTTTATACTCCAGGAAAGGACAAGGTTATTTGGGAGTTTCGCGGTGCGCGTATAAGGCCGGCTGTTTGCTACGATATTCGTTTCCCGATATTTTTGTATAACAGGAACGAGTATGATATATTGTTGGTATCTGCTGCTTTTCCCACGAGTCGTATGCTTGCGTGGGACACACTTATAAGGGCGCGAGCAATAGAGAATTTATGTTACGTGGCTGCTTCGAACCGTGTGGGTGTCGATGAGTGGGGCGATTATTGCGGACACAGTGTGATTATTAATCCTTATGGGCAGAAAGTGGGCGGTTGCCGCTCGCACAGTCAAGGAACAACTACGGTGGAATTGGATTGGGAACTGATGACTAATTTAAGGAATCGTTCCTTGTTCTGATAAATAAAGATTATTATTAATTTAAAAATAAAGAACATTGAAAAAGTTATTATTAGGAGACCAGGCTATTGCCTTGGGCGCGCTTAATGCAGGGATTAGCGGAGTGTATGCTTATCCCGGTACTCCTTCGACCGAAATTACCGAGTTTATTCAATCTTCGCCTATTACAAAGGAGAGGGGGATTCATTCGCGTTGGTGTACCAATGAAAAGACTGCGATGGAGGCAGCCTTGGGTGTTTCGTATGTTGGCAAACGTGCGCTTGTGTGTATGAAACATGTGGGTCTTAACGTGTGTGCCGACCCGTTTGTAAATTCTGCAATGACCGGTGTTAATGGTGGTCTTGTGGTGCTTGTTGCCGACGACCCCTCGATGCACTCATCGCAGAATGAGCAAGATTCTCGTTTCTATGCAAAGTTTGCGATGATTCCTTCGCTTGAACCTTCTAACCAGCAAGAGGCGTATGACATGATGAAGTATGCTTTTGAACTTTCCGAGCAGCAGGGCCTTCCTGTGATGATGAGAGTAACTACCCGTATGGCTCACTCGCGTGCGGTTGTTGAGATTGAGGACGCTCCGGCTGCTCAGAACGAACTTACATTCCCCAAAGAACCTCGAAATTGGGTGTTGTTGCCTGCAAATGCTACTCGTCGCAACAAAGAGGTGATTGCTCAGTTACAGGTGCTCGAGACAATGGCTGTCGAGTCGCAATATAACTCTTTGACTTTCCCCGAGGAAGGCAAGCGTTACGAGAAGGGCGTTGTTACATGCGGTATTGCATACAACTATCTTATGGAGACTTTCCCCGAGGGTGTTCCTTTCCCTGTGCTTAAGATTACCCAATATCCTATTCCCAAACAGTTGGTTAATGAGCTTTCGGCAGCTTGCGACGAGATTCTTGTTCTCGAAGAGGGTCAGCCTATTGTCGAGGATCTTATCGGTGGCGTTCTTGGCGCCGGTAAGGTTAAGGGGCGCCTGACAGGTGATGTAAATAGAACAGGCGAGCTTACTCCCGACTCGGTAAAGGCTGCTTTTGGCTTGCCTTGCGAAAAGGTCTTTGCAAAGAGCGAAGTGGTGATGCCCCGTCCCCCTGCATTGTGTCAGGGTTGCAGCCACAGGGATGTTTACACTGCTCTTAACGAAGTTATCAAGGAGTATCCTAATGCAAAGGTGTTCAGTGACATTGGTTGCTACACTCTTGGTGCGTTGCCTCCCTTCCGTACAATTTCTTCGTGCGTGGACATGGGCGCGTCAATCACTATGGCAAAGGGTGCGGCCGATTCCGGTCTTTTCCCTGCTATTGCCGTTATTGGTGACTCTACATTTACTCACTCGGGAATGACGGGCTTGCTCGATGCAATCAACAGCAAGGCCTCTATCACCGTTGTAATTTCGGATAACCTTACAACGGGTATGACCGGTGGTCAGGATTCTGCGGGAACGGGTCGCATAGAGTCAATCTGTCTGGGTCTCGGGGTAGAGCCCGAGCATTTGAGAGTGATGTTGCCTATCCCCAAAAATCACGAGGAATTATGCAATATTATCCGCGAAGAGATTGAGTATAAGGGTGTGTCGGTAATTATCCCCCGTCGTGAGTGTATTCAGGTGATGAACCGTAAGTTGAAACAAAAAAGAGCAAATAAAGCATGAAAAGTGATATAATTCTTGCCGGAGTAGGCGGACAGGGTATTCTCTCTATTGCTACCATCATTGGCGAGGCTGTGATGAACGAGGGATTGTATATTAAGCAGGCCGAGGTACACGGAATGAGCCAGCGTGGCGGTAGCGTGGAGTCGAGCCTCAGAATTTCTTCGAACCCTATTTACTGTGACCTTATTGCCGAGGGTACGGCTGATGTTATTATTTCGTTGGAGCCTATGGAGGCTCTTCGTTACACTCCCTATCTTTCGGAAAAGGGGTGGATAATAACCTCTTCGAATATTTTTGCGAATATTCCCAATTACCCCGAGGCTGAGGCTCTTAAAGAGGAACTTGCAAAGTATCCTAATGTTATTCTTGTGGATGTTGAGGGTCTTGCGGCCGAGAATAATATGAAAAAGAGTGGCAATATGATTCTTTTGGGTGCAGCGTCAAAGGCTCTCGGCCTTGATATTGCATTGCTCGAGAATGCTGTTGCAACGGTCTTTGCATCGAAGGGTGCCGAGGTAGTGGAAATGAACAAAAAGGCTCTTGCCATCGGCGTTGAGAATAGCAAGTAATTTTTGCTTGTGGAGACAAAAAAAGTTCAGCTTCAAAATGCGAAGCTGAACTTTTTTATTATTTATATTCAAGGTACGTGTGAATATCTTTGTCTCCGCGTCCCGAGAGGGTAAGCACAACAACATCCTCGGGCTTGAATTTCAGTTTTTTCAGTGCGGCAAGGGCGTGTGACGATTCGAGTGCCGGAATTATTCCCTCGATGCGTGTAAGCTCGAAGGCTGCCTCTATTGCCTCGCCGTCGTTTATTGCAAACACTGTTGCGCGTTTCTGCTTCGCAAGGTTGGCGTGCATGGGGCCGATGCCCGGGTAGTCGAGTCCTGCGCTTATGGAGTAGGGCTCTTTAACGCTTCCATCCTCATTCTGTATGACAAGGGTCTTGAATCCGTGAAGAACGCCCTCTTTGCCCAATTTTATGGTTGCGGCTGACAGGCCTGTTTCCACTCCTTTTCCGCCTGCCTCGGCAAGCACAATGTTTACGCGCTCGTCGTCAAGATAGTGGTAGACTGTTCCCGCTGCGTTGCTGCCGCCGCCGATGCATGCGATAAGATAGTCGGGGTAGTCGCGGCCCTCGTGTGATGGCAACTGTTGCTTAATCTCTTCGCTGATGATGGATTGCAGGCGTGCCACAAGGTCGGGGTAGGGGTGGGGGCCTACGGTTGAGCCTATTATATAAAAGGTGTCGGCAGAATTTTTGCTCCAGTCGTCAATAGCAGCGTCCACAGCGTCGCTCAGTGTCATACTGCCGTTTGTTACTGATTGCACCTTTGCTCCAAGCATTTTCATCTTCTCCACATTCACATGCTGACGCTCAATGTCGGTCTTTCCCATATAGATAATGCACTCGAGGTTCATGAGGGCGCAGACGGTTGCTGTTGCAACGCCATGCTGTCCGGCACCCGTCTCGGCGATTATTCGTTTCTTGCCCATCTTTTTGGCGAGAAGCACCTGCCCGATGGCGTTGTTTATCTTATGCGCGCCTGTATGGTTCAGGTCCTCGCGTTTAAGATAGATGCGGCAACCGTATTTCTCGCTGAGGTTTTTTGCCGGATAGAGGGGCGAGGGGCGCCCAACATAGTCGCGAAGCAACTGTGCAAATTCCTGCTTGAAACTGTCGCTGTTCAAAATCTCAAGATACTTGCTTTTAAGCTCTTCGACGCAGGGTTTCAAGCTGTCTGGAATATATGCACCGCCATATTCTCCATAATAACCCTCGTCGTTAATCTGATAGTTTTTCATATAGTTAGTTTTTGTTTTATTAAAAATTAAAAAGAGCTGTCGTAAGTGCGACAGCTCTTTATCTTGTTTATGCGTTTTTTTGTACGCATAGGCTTGCTACTTACGACTTTTTCAGTTGTAAGCGGCGCCACCAATATTTATTTGACATTAAATTTTTCATCTTTGTTTGTTTTGTGTCGGCAAAAGTATTTTATTATTTTTACAATTCCAAAGGTTTTTCTCTTTTTTTTGTTTAAATAGCTCGTTTTTAATGTTGTAAAGACAAAAATGGAGAAAATCTATCTTTTTTATCAAAATAATTTGCATTATTGAAAAATAATATCTACCTTTGCATCGCTTTTCCAACGAAGAGCAGACATAATAGATGGTGACTATAGTTCAGTTGGTTAGAGCGTCAGATTGTGGTTCTGAATGTCGTGGGTTCGAATCCCACTAGTCACCCAAAAAATCCTTGATAATCAAATGATTGTCGAGGATTTTTCTTTTGTGCTGGTTTTTGATATTTTCCCGAAAATGGGCTCACCTGCAAAAGTTGGGGGGATAGCCAAAAAATATTATCTTCGCGCAGTTTTAAAACATAAGAAAATGCAGGACGAAAAAATATTGCTGGAATTAGCCCGTTTGATACTTCCATCAGGCTT
>SUXQ01000004.1 GCA_015060905.1 Bacteroidales bacterium
TACGTTTGTTGTTGTTGAGCCTGTGATAGTGTCGCTGCGGTTTATCATAAAGCCTTGAACGGTGCTAAGGCCGGGGAGGTAGTTTTCTGCATCTTCTTCGGTGTCTGCTGTGAAGATGGGGATTATACTCTCACCAAATTTGCCGTCGGTGTCAAAAGTTGCAATATTGTTCTTTACGCTTGTGTATTTTTTGTTCCATTTTCCACCACCGGCTTCAAATACAAGGCGACGTGTGGGCTCTGTGGGTGTCAGACGACCTACGGGGTGTATGTTTATATATACGGTCATGCTGTTGGCAAATGCTTGATTTGCGGGTACAGGGGCTACTTCGTAGTATCCGTTGCTGCTGCCGTCCCAACCGAGGTTGAAGTGGAAGAGACCGTTCATGTCAAAGCCGTCAATGACGTATGCGTGACCATTGTATTTATCGGGGTCGTTACTTCCTTTACCGAGCATGGGGCGTCCCTGACTCAATTCGTCGGCGAGCCATGAACGAAGAAGTTCGGGCTTGTCGAGGTAGTTAGAGCATGTGATATGTGAAACTCCGGGGTCGTAACCAAAGTATGTTGCATATTTGTAGCCGTCGGTAACTGCTCCTGTTCCGCCGTGGCCGTATCCTGCGCCAAGAGCAATACCTACATGGGCAAGAAGTTTGGAAACTGCTGCTGCCTGTACTTCGTTGTATTCAGTACCGCTTTTGTATGTGGGTAGCATGTTGTCCCAATCGTAGGTTCCTGCGTTGTCAAAGTCGCCTACAAGGGTCATTTTTCCGGAGATTTTTGTAGCTTCGCCTTTCGCGTCCAGGGAGTCTTTATTGACAATTGAATCGTAGGAGAATGTATATTCTTTGTAGCCATTGGGACGCTCGGGGTGTTTCCAATAGCGCATAATCATTCCGAATGCGGTAGAGGAGCAACCAACAAGTCCGTTGTCGGTTTTTACAGTTTCTTTTCCGTCCTTGATTGTTTTAGTTGTCAAAATAGGGCATTGGTCGTTGTAAGGGTGACCTTGGTTGAACTTAATTTGGCCGAGCAAAGGGTTTACGTTCTTGCGTACTGCAAAATTGCTGTTTACGAATGCTTTTGCTGCTGCTTTTTTCTCGGCTTTTGACTCTTCGGGGTAGTCGGCTGCCTTTTTGGCAACTGCAGCGTAGTAGTCGAGCCATGCTGCTGCCGAAGGAGGTGTGTCGTCAACGTTGAAACACTCTTCGTCTGAGTAAGCGAGAATGTCGCTCATGCCTTCCTGACCGCCGACAATGACAAAGCCGCCATTTTGTGTGTCGTTGAAGATGTAGTAGGGGATGATTTCTCCTGCTTTCTCGGCACGTACTTTTTGGATTTTTGCCGACTTTGTTGAATTAAAGTCGTAGCCGTTGTTTTGCATGAATGCTTTAGCAATGGCCTGGGCTTCTGCTTCTGAGCGTTGTTGTGCCGCACTTGGTAAAAGTACCATGATTGACAACAACATCGTGAGTAGTGATTTCTTCATAAATAAATTTTTAGGTTAATAGTATTTTTGATTTTTTGTTTGCTAATGCCATACTGTGGCAAAGATATTAATTTTATATTAATATCTTGTCCTTTTTTGTGAGTATTTTTTATTGTTGGCTTTTATTGCGAGATTATTGTTTGATAATCGGGGATTTCTTGCATGAAGGTGTAGCTGTTTGCTGTGTAGTCCATTTTGCAACAGTAGTGCTTAAGGCCGTTGCTTACAATGAGATAGTCTACTTTTAGTACAAGATTGTATCGGGCTATTTGCGAGAATGTGTTTTTGTTGATGGTTACACTTGGGGCTTTGTATTCGATTATGGCTCGGGGGATTAGGTTTTTGTCGTATATTACTGTGTCGCATCTTAGTTTGATGTTGTTTAGGGTGATTGCTGTTTCATTTGCCATCAGTGATGCGGGGTATCCTTTTGTTGATATGAGGTAGTGTATAAAGTGTTGGCGCACCCATTCTTCGGGGGTGAGGGCTACGTGGGATTTGCGTAGTATGTCGAAAATGCGGGTTTTTCCGTTTTCTGTTGTTATTTTTGTGTCGTATGGGGGTAGGTTTAATCTTTGCATTTTGTATCTTTGCGGAGTAGTATCTTTGCAAAGATACTGTATTTTTGAATTTTGCATAGTTTATTTTGACGATTTTATGGCTAAGCATACGTTTGATTCGGTTTTTTCGGAACTGAAAAAGGGGAAATTTCATCCGGTGTATTATTTTATGGGTGAGGAGTCTTTTTATATTGACCGTCTTACTGATTATATTGCCGAGAATGCTCTTCCCGAGGAGGAGCGTGGATTTAATCAGACGGTTCTTTATGGACCGGATACTTCGATGGATGCGGTGGTTAATGCCGCGAGGAGTTTCCCGATGATGGCCGAGCGACAGGTTATTATTGTTAAGGAGGCGCAACATATTAAGAATCATGATGCTTTGTTGGCTTATTTGAGACATCCGCAGCCGACGACTGTGCTTGTGTTTGCTCATAAGAATGGGTCGCTGGACAAGAGGAAAAAGGTTGCTGCCGAGCTTGAGAAGGTGGGCATTGTTGTTGAATTTAAAAAGGTTAGGGATGAACAGTTGCCGACGTTTGTGAATAATTATTTGCGTGGTAAGGGTGCGGTGGCCGATTCTAAGACTGTGGTAATGATTTGCGAGGCTGTGGGTGCGGACTTGAATCGTTTGGCGGGGGAGATTGATAAGCTGATGTTGGGTGTTCCTGCCGGTAGTGTGATGATTACTCCGGAGATGGTGGAGGAGAATATCGGTATCAGCAAGGAGTATAATAATTTTGAGTTGCAGAGTGCTTTGGTGAATAGGGATGTTTATAAGGCTAATAAGATTATCGGCTATTTTGCGAATAATCCTAAGAAGAATCCTATTCAGCTTACGTTGTCTGTTTTGTTCGGATTTTTCTCAAATGTGATGATGGCTTATTATGCTCCCGACAAGAGTGAGAGGGGGGTGGCTGCTTTCTTGGGCTTGAAGTCTGTGTGGGGTGTTGGGGATTATCTGACTGCGATGAAGAATTATAGGGCGGTGCATGTGATGGAGATTTTGCATGAGATTCGTTTAGCTGATGCGCGTTCGAAGGGTGGTGATGCTGTCGTTGTTCCGGATAGGGAGATTATGCGTGAGTTGTTGTATAAAATTTTGCACTGATTTTTTTCTTTTAGTGAAATATTGCTTGGAGCTTGTGAAATTTGTGTTTCGCAGGCTCTTTTTTCTATTTTTATAAATTGTTGGCAGGGTGGGGTGTTGTTTTATTGCTTTGTTATTCAGTATTTTAGGCTGATTTTTCTTTCCTTTTGACCCTCTGAGATTTTAATATTTGTTTCCGTTCCGAGGGTAGGGCGGGAATTTTTGAATTTTGTCGCATTGTTCCGGTGGTTTTTTGAGTTTTGTAAATAGTTGTGGACTTAATTTACAAAAGTTTAATTGTAACGTTTGTAAAGAGGGTGGTGTGCGCTGATTTTTTACCCTGTTAGTTTTGTATATTGCATAAAGATTCAAGAAACGGCTCTTTGCGGATGAAAAAATGTATATTTTATATGCAGAATTTATTCATAGCGTTTGAATGATTCGTTATGCGTTGAAAATGAGCGTGTTTGTGTTTGTTTTATAAAGTTGTGGTTTAATGTATTGATGGGTGGTTTTTGTATATATGTGCTATTTACTTCATTTTTGATTTATGTGATAGGCTTACTACTCTGATTGTGAATGTATTACGCGTGTAAATTAAAGTTGTTTATAGGTATTTGCTCTTTTTTTGTGTATAATTTTTTATGAAATTCACATAATAAACGCGTAAAAACATTTGTAAAATTGAAAATTTACAAAAATTATAGTCTATGGTGTTTGCTACTTTCATAAATAGTTGTTACATTTGTATAGTTTTTCATAAATGATATTTGTAAATTATGAATGAGCGTGACAGAATTGAATATTTGATGAATTTGTATGGATTGACTCCTTCGCAGTTTTCTGATAGGACAGGGATACAGCGTGCGTCGGTGTCGCATATTTTGAGCAATAGGAATAAGCCCAGCTTGGATATTTTGCTTAAAATTTATCATGCTTTTCAGGGAGTTGAACTTGCGTGGTTGGTTGCCGGTGAAGGAAATCCTCCTACGCTGAATAGTGAAGATGTTGATATTCAAGAGACTGAGACGGTTAATGCTGTTGATGGTGCTCAACGAACTACTAATATGCTTTTTTCGTTTATGGAGGAGGATGTTAAGTCGCAAAAGGATACGAATAAACAGAGTGTAAATGCTCCTGCACATAAGGCCGTCGAGGCGGTAGGTGCGGCCGAAACTGTTGCGTCTGAGCTCTCTGATGACCGGCCGAAAAAGGTTGCTTCTTTTTCGGCTGACGCGGGTTCTGATAAAAGGATAAAGGAGATAAAGATATTTTATAATAATGGTACTTATGAGACTTTTTTCCCCGAAAAGTGATTCTTTGTGTTTGTGATTCACTTTGTTTAGGTGTTATAAGTTTTTGGGTGTAAAGACTGTGGCAGTGTTTGTCCGGTCTTTTTTTTTATTGTTGGTCGAATGTGAAATTAATTTATATAGGTGTTATTTTGCTTTTTGAAGGCTTTGTGTTATCTTCGCATGTGCGGATTGTTAATATCTATTTTATTTGTTTATTAAGGAATCTTATTATTTAATTATTAATATATTAAGGCGTATGAAAAAGTATTTGGTCGATTTGACGGTAAAATGTGTGCAGCAGGTTAATGCCACATGTGTACTGTTGGTTATGACTGACGACAAGCCTCTTCCCCCTTGCAAGCCCGGCCAGTTTGCCGAATTGCGTATCGATGATACTCAGGGGATTATACTTAGAAGGCCTATTTCTATCCATTATCTGGATGTGGAGAAGAATGAGATTGGTTTTCTTGTTCAGGTTGTTGGGGAAGGTACTAAATGGCTTGCTTCCGTTGAGCCGGGGGATAAGGTTAATACTCTTTTCCCTCTTGGTAACTGTTTCGGCATTGATGGTGATAAAAGTAAAAAGTTGCTCCTTGTGGGCGGTGGCGTAGGCTGTGCTCCTCTCTATTATTTGGGGGCGGAACTGAAAAAGGCCGGCTATGATTTTACTTTCCTAATAGGTGCCCGTAAGAAAGAGGATTTGTACAGACGCGATGAATTTGAGGCTTTTGGGCGTGTGGAATATACTACCGAGGATGCTTCGCTTGGCGAGAAGGGGTTTGTGACGAATCACTCTGTTCTGAATGAGAAATTTGATAAGATTTATACGTGTGGTCCTAAGCCTATGATGATGGCTGTTGCCGCTTATGCTAAGCAAAATAATATCGCGTGCGAGGTTTCGCTTGAGAATAAGATGGCGTGTGGTCTTGGTGCTTGTCTCTGCTGTGTGGAAGATACAAAGGAGGGGCATCGCTGTGTTTGTACTGATGGTCCTGTATTTTCAATTGATGAATTAAAATGGTAAAGACTGATGTTAAAATAGGTGGATTGCACCTTAAAAATCCGGTAATGACCGCTTCGGGAACTTTTGGTTACGGCCTTGAGTTTGCCGATTTTGTGGATCTTGAGAAATTAGGCGGTTTTGTTGTTAAAGGTACTACTTTGAAGGCGAGAGAGGGTAATCCCTATCCGCGCAGTGCCGAGACGCCTATGGGTATGCTCAACGCTGTGGGATTGCAGAATAAGGGTGTCGATTATTTTGCCGAGCATATTTACCCCGAACTTAAGGACTTGAATACTAATGTTATTGTTAATGTTTCGGGTGCTTGTATCGAAGATTATGTTGCTACGGCCGAAAAAGTGGCTGCTCTGGATGGTATTCCCGGTATTGAGCTGAATATTTCTTGTCCCAATGTGAAACAGGGAGGAATGGCTTTTGGTGTTCAGGCGGCGTCGGCTGCCGAGGTTGTGTCGGCTGTGCGCAAGGTGTATCCTAAGACTCTGATTGTTAAGCTCTCGCCGAATGTTACTGATATAACAGAGATTGCGCGTGCCGTTGAGGGTGCGGGTGCCGATAGTGTTTCGCTTATAAATACGCTGTTGGGCATGGCTATCGACTCGGAGAAGCGTCGTCCTATTCTTTCTACTGTTACAGGTGGTATGAGCGGCCCTGCTGTTAAGCCTATTGCTTTGCGCATGGTGTGGCAGGTTGCTAATGCTGTGAAGATTCCTGTTGTGGGTATGGGTGGTATTACCAATGGTAGGGATGCTGTGGAATTCTTGCTTGCCGGAGCGTCGGCCATAGAGGTTGGTACTGCTAATTTTATGAATCCTGCTGTAACGGGTGAAATTGTGGACTATATTGAGGATTATTTAGTGCGTCACAATTTCTCTTCTGTTGATGAAATTATAGGCGGTTTACAGTTGTAATGCTGATTTTGTAATAACAGCCCAATGTTACATTTGTAATATTGGGCTGTTATTTTATTGATATTTAGGTGGTTGTAGTTAATTTACAAAAATAGCTCATTCTTTTACGTACGTGCTTGAATTTTTTAGTTTACAAATGTGACTTTCTTGAATTTTGTTTTATACAAAAATACACTGCAAGGCGTATTGCAGTGTATTTTTGTATAAAATTTGCTATTTGTATGAAAAATTTACTATTTTAATAGGTCGGGGCGCAGTAATTTTGTGCGTTCGAGTGACTGTTCAAACTCCCATTTGCGGATATTTGCTTCGTGGCCCGAGAGAAGAACATCGGGAACTTTCCATCCGTTATACTCTGCAGGGCGTGTGTATACGGGCGGGGCAAGCAAATTATCCTGAAACGAGTCGGATAAAGCTGATGTTTCGTCGCCTAATACCCCCGGAATTAGGCGAATAACCGCGTCGCAGATTGTCATTACTGCCAATTCGCCACCTGTAAGAACAAAATCACCAATGCTTATTTCTTTGGTTATCAAATGTTCACGTATTCTGTGGTCGATTCCTTTGTAGTGACCGCACAAAAATATGAGATTTTGCTTCATTGAGAGGGTATTTGCCATTGGTTGGTCCAATTTTGCTCCATCGGGCGAGGTGTAGATGACCTCATCGTACTCTCTTTGCGATTTTAGATGGGTTATGCAACGGTCGATTGGCTCGATTTTCATTACTAATCCTGCGCATCCTCCGAAAGGATAGTCGTCGGTTTTGTGATGTTTGTCGGTTGTATAATCTCTTAAATTGTGTAAAATAATTTCAGCGTGCCCCTTTTTTTGTGCTCTGCCGAGGATGGAGGTGTTGAAAAAGCTCTCCATCATTTCAGGAAATGTTGTTAAAATATCTACGCGCATATTATTTTGTGTTGTTTTTCTGCTTTATTATGCAAATGTAGAATTTTATTTTATTCTTCACAAATTTGTAACTCCTTTTAGTCTCTTTTCTATTTTCTGCGAGAATCGAATATTTGGATTCTTTTCGTGTGATTGATGGGAATTTTTAATTCTCGCAGAATTTCTCCTTATTATATATACGCCGAATTTCCTTGCGGCTTGAATAAATGTAAAGAAATATTACTTTTATAATAATACCTATTATTGCTCATACTGTTGAGTGTAGCCAAAAATGTCTAAAGAGGGGCGGCGTAATTTTTGCGAAAAAATAGAATTTTTTGTGAGAATTGCAGGTGAGTGTGGTTCTATAATGTAGAAGTTGCATACTCGTTGTTAAAATGTAAATTTCACATTTTCTATATTTTGTGTTAATTCTGCAGCCTTAACTTGTAGAATCGTTGCTATCTTCGCGTTTGAAATAACGTGCATTGTAAAAAATTACTTGCTTTAACAAACGCTTTTTTGTACCATCGCAGCAATTCCGCGCATTGTGGATGCGGGAAGGACATATTTTAAGAGCGTTTGAAATTATCTTTGTTCAGAAAATCGCCAATTTAATGAACAACTCAAAGATAATGAGCAAGGCGCTCACGTCAGTGTTATATATATGCCCGGTAGGGTGTACTATATATACATTTGGCGTGGGTTATTGTTTGTTACTTGATGATGGGCAGTCCAGAGCCTCAATGTTGTAATTAACAATAGTTCTCACGCCCTGTTTCTTTATTATCGCACTCATCGGGGAATTGTGAGGGCAAAGAAAAAAGTTTTTTTTATGCTAAAATTTTACTTTAAAAAGATGCTGATGGCAGTGGTTGCGCTGCTGTGCAGCTTAACTGTGAGTGCCCACGACTTTGAGGTGGACGGAATTTATTATAATTTAGCCTCGGTGTCGGATTTAGTTGTACAGGTTGCTTTTGAAGGAGAAAAGTATAATACGTCCAATGAATACTCGGGTAGTGTTGTAATTCCTGAAACAGTTGCATACAATGGAAATAGTTACAGCGTTATAGGCATACATCGTGAAGCGTTTTCAGGTTGCAGCGGCCTTACAAGCATCTACGTATTAAATGAAACTCCGATTAGTGTTAAATCCGATATTCTTGGAAATTACGATACTACTTTATATGTTCCGCAAGGGGAACTCGAAGTTTATAAAGCTGCCGAGGGTTGGGGATATTTTGCAAATATCGTAGAATTTGACCCGACAGGCATTGAGGATGTAACGGAGGATGCTCCTGCGTTTAAGGTTACAGCCGGCGGTATTCAAATGACTGCTGCCGAGGGTAAGGCTGTTGCTGTTTATTCTGCCGGCGGTGCGCTTGTGGAAAAAATTGCTGTTTATGAGGGCGAGGAAATTGCGCTCGACAAGGGTGTTTATATTATCCGCGTGGGCGAGAAGGCTGTGAAAGTGAAATTGTAAGATTTTGTGATTCTATTTTATTGGTTGCGTCCTTTACTTCGGGCGCAACCTTTTTTGTTTATTATACACTAATAGGAAACATTTTCGGATATTCCCGTCAGGGTAGCAATGGCAATTCCATAATTAGTTATCGGCACATTCTGCGCTTTTGCCTGACGGATACGGGTAAGCACGTGGCGACGAGTGAACATACATGCGCCACAGTGTATTATAAGATTATAAGGCGTAAGGTCGTCGGGAAAATCGTTGCCCGAAACAATATCAATATTTATATTTTCGCCTAATTTGTTACGTAACAGTCGGGGGAGTTTCACACGTCCAATATCTTCATTTTGCGGAATGTGACTGCACGCCTCGGCTATGAGTATGCGGCCGTCGGTAGGCATATTTTGCAGAATTTTTGCGCCGTTGCGGAAGGTGTCAATGTCGCCTTTGTGACGAGCCATAAGTATGGAAAAGGATGTCAGGCGGCTCTCTTTGGGTGCGAGTTTCGCAACCTGCGGAAATATTTGTGAGTCGGTGATTATAAGCGAGGGGGCACACTTAAGGCTGCCGAGCATTTGCGGAAGTTCTTCGAGGGCGCAACAGAGAGCAAGGCAATGTTTGTCGAGCAGGTTGCGCAGCGTCTGAACTTGTGGTTGTATCAGGCGTCCTTGCGGGGCCTGGGCATCTTGCGGCATTACAAGCACCACTGTGTCGCCGCTTTTTACAAGGGTGTGGGTAATGTCGCTGATATTGTCGCCTGTGACGTAAATTTCGGCCATGCGGGCGAGCAGTTTCTCTTTTCCCTCGCCTGTCTTTGAGGATACAGGAAGGATTTTGGCGTCTAATAGTTGTTCCCACGCATCTTTTAAGGCGAGATTTTCGGGAGTGTCACTTTTTGCGAGCAGGGGAATTACGGGAATATTGAGCGATGAGAAAAGTTTCATCCACTCTTTCTCGAAGGTCGCATCTTTTGGCGAGCCGTCGAGCAGCAGTAGAGCGAGGTCTATACGCGCAGCCGATTGACGGGTGCGCTCGACACGCTTTTCTCCAAGCTCGCCGCAGTCGTCGTACCCGGCAGTGTCGGCAATCACCGCCGCGCCTACCCCCGGAAGTTCTATATTTTTCCACACTGTGTCGGTGGTTGTTCCTGCAACGTCCGAGACGATGGAGGTCTCTTGCCCTGTTATTAGATTTATCAACGAGGATTTTCCGGCGTTGCGTCGGCCGAAGATGCCTATGTGGTAACGGTTGGAGCGTGCTGTCTGGTTCATTGTTCCTGTTTTTCTAAGAAGCTGTTTTAAATTTCTTTCTAAAAAGTATATTACATTACTCGCAAGTTATGCTTGCTTTTTTATGCTCTTTTTTGCCTGTTTTTCCCTTTTTCGCAGTTACATAGCCCGCTATGCGCCTTTAAAAAATGAAAAAACATTCTAAAAAAGACCTATAAAAATTTCAAGGACATAAATTTAAACAACTTCTAAAATCTGAAGTCGCGTTCGCCTTGTTCTATTGCGTCAAGGTATTTTGCAGCCGTTGCGCGTGCCTTTTCGTTGGGAATGTCGGCGAGCAGGCGTTTAATCATTGCTTCGGCCTTTTCGCGGGTCGCGGGCGAGGCGTAGTCTTTTATATACTCTTTAAGGGTAAGTAATGCGTTTGGCAGACAGCAGTTGGCTATCTGTCCGTTCTTCAGCAGTGTCATGAAACGGTCGCCGGTGCGACCCTCGCGGTAGCAGGCTGTACAGAAGCTGGGAATGTGGTCAAGGTCGAGCAGCCAGCCTACAATTTCGTCGAGCGTGCGACGGTCGGAGAGGTCGAACTGTGCAGAATTTTCCTCTTCGCTCTCTTCGGTGACGTAACCGCCGACGCTGGTGCGCGAGCCTCCGCTTATCTGTGAAATTCCAAGCTCGAGGACTTTTTCGCGGCTCGTGGCACTCTCGCGGGTGGAGATTATCATGCCTGTGTAGGGGACTGCTATTCTTATTATTGCCACTATGCGGTAGAAAATTTCATCGGGGACGCAGTTTTTAAAGTCGGCAGTGTCAATGTCATCGGCCATGCACAGACGGGGCACGCTTATTGTGTGAGGGCCGACGCCGTAGGTTGCTTCAAGATGCTCGGCGTGCATCAACAGGCCTATAAAGTCGTAACGATAGGTCTCGAGGCCGAAAAGCACTCCTATGCCAACATCGTCGATGCCTCCTTGCATGGCGCGGTCCATTGCCTCTGTGTGGTAGGCGTAGTCTTTTTTGGGGCCGGTGGGGTGCAGTGCCTCGTAATTGGTCTTGTTATATGTCTCTTGAAAGAGTATATATGTGCCGATGCCTGCGTCTCGCAGTTTGCGGTAATTTTCGACGGTGGTTGCCGCAATGTTCACATTCACGCGACGGATGGCCCCATTCTTGTGCTTGATGCTGTAAATGGTCTTTATACTCTCGAGAATATACTCTATGGGGTTGTGCAGCGGATGTTCACCCGCTTCGAGTGCCAGACGTTTGTGTCCCATATTTTGCAGAGCAATAACCTCGTCGCGTATCTCCTCCTGCGTAAGTTTTTTGCGACGAATATTTTTATTCTTGGCATGGTAAGGACAATATACGCAGCCGTTTACACAGTAGTTCGATAGATATAGTGGGGCAAACATCACTATGCGGTTGCCGTAGAAACGTTTTTTTATTTCGCGGGCAAGATTGTACATTTCCTCGACAAGGTCGGGCTGGTCGCACTCGAGAAGAAGGGCTGCCTCGCGGTGGGAAATTCCCTTACAGTCGCGTGCTTTTTCTATTATTGCCTTTATAAGCTCGCGATTGTTGCGATTCTCGTGAGCATACTGCATTGTGTCGCGAATCTCGCTGTCGCAGATGAACTCTTCGGCTTTTGTGGATTTTGCGTTATACATAATTCTATATTTTGTAGTCGCCACGAGCATAATTAATATGGTAGCCTATGGCGTTTAGTTCTTTTTCGAGTTTTTCTATATCTTCGGCCGACTCGCTGCCGCCGGTCGCCTTATTGTCGTATATTGAGTATTTGCTGCGCACACTGCGGGGCGAAAGATTGGGCATTATCACATTTGCTCCGGCGAGGATAGCGCGTTTGCGTCCCTCGGGGTGCAAGGTTGCAAGGGCAGTCGTTGCCGGGATTAGTGTCGAGGGGAAACGCAGACGCAGTAGTGAAATGAGCAAAAGGGTAGTGTCGATGCTGCCGGCAGGCTCGCCTGCAAAAGGTGTTCCGGCGGCTGGGATAAACGGCCCGATGCCTATCATTTCCGGTTGCAGCTCTTCGAGGAATTGCAGGTCGTCTATCAGATGCTCGGTTGTCTGTCCCGGCGAACCTATCATCATGCCCGAGCCCGTCTGAAAGCCTGCCCGTTTGAGGGCTGAAAGGCACTCGCGACGGTTGCTTGCGCTCATCGTCCGGGGGTGCAGAAGAGAATAATGTTCGTCGTTGCGCGTCTCGTGACGCAAAAGGTATCTGTCGGCCCCTGCCTTGCGAAAAGCATGGTAGGCTTCTTCGCCGCGCTCGCCCACCGACAGGGTTATTGCCTTCTCGGGGTGTGCGGCGCGAATGGCGCGAACAACGTCTGTCAGCCACTCGTCATTTTGCACAGCATCCTCACCACCTTGTAGCACAAAGGTGTTAAAGCCGAGACGCGAGCCTTGTTCGCAACATTCGAGAATATCCTCTTTCGTCAGGCGGTAGCGTTGCGCCAACGCGTTGCCGGCACGCAGCCCGCAATAATAGCAGTTGTTGCGACAGTAGGAACTTATTTCTATAAGCCCGCGAATGTATACGCCCCTGCCGAACTTTTCCTCGGCAACAGAGGCAGCCATAGAACGAAGAGCCTCTTTCTCGTTGGCAGTGAGGGCAGTGAGTAGTGCGTACCACTCTTCGCGACGAATAGCCTTTCCGTCGTAAAGCTTTTTTATCAATTCCCTATTATCGCGCAATTTCATTTTTTCACTGCATTTATATACAAATATGTTGCAAATTTTTTAACGTAAACCCACTTGCAGTTATTCAACTAGTGTAGCCTATGTTCGCAACGCAATTGCAAAATTACAAAAATTTCATTTATCGACCATTATGCGGCGAGATTTTCGAATGTAAGAAAGTAATCAATGAAAAAACGCCCGATAATATATCACCCATTTGCTTAGTTATAAGCTTTTAACTACTTTTGCATAGTTCTTAGGGCGAATAGTCCTTTGAGCAGACATACTTTAAGGTGTTATTGAAATTATCTTCTTAGATTAAACTTCGCACATTTAATTTTAGCATGAAGATGTCACAAGCATAGAATTCGGTGCGTTCGAGGGTTGTATCAACCTTACAAGTATCTATTTATTAAATAAGGCCCCGCTAAGTTTAAGATATCCTTTTAGTAATTATGACGCCACTTTATACGTACCTCAAGGGTCACTCGAAGCCTACAAGAAATCAGTTGCACAGCAGATGGAAGTTAGCATCCCGTAGAACTGCTGGCGGGTCGCTTTTTTTATAACTATGAACCTGCGCCCACGCACAATAGAAGAACAGGTCTTATTGCTCAGAGCAAAAGGGATGGAATTTGAAGATTTAGGTGAAGCAAAAGCTTTGCTTGCTCGAATCAGTTATTTCCGGTTGAAGTATTTTTGGACAGACCTGATTGATGACTCTACAGATGGTGATTTCTTGCCTGATACATCTTTTGATATGGTCATGAAACGCTATAATTTCGACCATAACCTACGATTGGTGTTGTTTGATGCAATAGAAATGATCGAAGTAGCTTTTCGTGCTAAAATCATCAATCATATGTCAAAAGCAGCAGGCAATGGACTTTGGTATCTTGATGCATCATTGTTTGAAGATGCCGACAGACATCAAGAGTTTGTGCTTAACTTGAAATATGAGTTTGAAAGAAGTACTGAACCGTTTGCTAAGAAGTACATTGAGAACCATCCCAATTGGCAAGGGGATAGTTTTGAGGGTGATAACCCTGATGCTTGGATGATAATTGAGGTGGCTACTTTCGGCACACTGTCGAAGATGTATAAGAACTTGAAGAATCAATTGCCTCAAAAGTCAGCCATTGCAAATGATTTTGGACTTTACTCATCGAGAGAGTTTTCCAACTGGATAGAGATAATCTCGTTAATGCGAAATATCATAGCACACCATTCTCGTCTATGGAACAGAGCACTCAGCAAGAAAATATCAAACATCAAAGGATATAAGCATCCTTGGCTGAATAACAATTTCTCAGAAATGCAGAAGAAAAAGCCTTATGCAGTGGCTTGTGCCTTGGTTTATCTTTGCAAAACAGTTAGCGGTAGCAACTCTATTCGAGATAAGGTAAAAGCCTTGTTTGACTTCTGCTCATCCTCTATACCTATATATAAAATTGGTATTCCTACCAATTGGAAGAATGAGCCACTTTGGAGGTAAGCAGCGAGTTGATTAAGAAGGCTCTGCTAATAGACATTGTAAATGGTCGTATAAATGACGTCCTTGAAATTATTAAGAATAGTCCGAAAATATAAATACAGCCATATGAATTCATATAGGGAAAAGCTATACTACTATATTTTCTGTTAGGTCGCAAATTACAGCCTAAGATATAAGATGAGTTAGTGGGGTACACTGAATATGCCGTGGGGAGAGAAGAATAAAGGACGGCTGTGTTAAGTGGTGAAATATATTTTTGTGTGCCGATGGCAGGATTCAAACCTGCATCTCCCATACTCGTTCACGTGTATGAAGTATGGTTGTTCTATATTGAACTACATCGGCTAAACAGAATGAAGAACAGTTATCGTCCAGTCGCTTGCAAATATTCGGTTTTGCTTATCTCATATTTAGAGTAGGCTTCAGCATAATTGTCACGGCTTTGTTGGTAGAGTTGTTGTGCTTCCAATAAGTCACTCATGCCGGATGTTCCCGCTTTATAATATTGTTCGTTCAAACGAAGGTTTTCTTCCGATTGCTCAATGCTGTTCAGAGCAATAAGTGCTTGTTGATAGGCATTGCTCAAGTCGATTTGTGCTTTCTGCATCCTTATCATCAATTGCTCGCTGCCGTTATTGAACTCGGTTACGGCATTTTGGTGACGGAGTTTGTATTTCCGTACGCTGAATGGTGCTTTCCAAGAGATAGGAATCGATACATTCAGCATGCCGACGAATGAGTTTTGGGAAGGTCCCATAAAATCATTGTACAGATAACCGCCTTGAAGAGCCACCGTAGGTAGGAATTGTCCTGTATTCAGACGTTTTTCCAGTTTGGATGCATCTACAGCTTTGCTCAATAGCTGATACTCGACGGTCGTTTCCAGACGTTCGTTGTGATTCACATAGAGATGTTCCGGAGAACGGAGTTCTGTACTGACAGCTGTCTGTACATCGAAGCTGTTCATGTCGGTCCCGATGTATTGAGCCAATAACATTTTACAGATTGCGATGTTGTTCTGTATGTCTATCACTACGCTTTGTGTTTCGTTCTTGCGCAGTTCTACCTGCAGCAAGTCGTTTCGGTTCTTGATACCTGCATCTACGGCAGCTTTCGCATCGCTACATATTTTTTCAAGCAATGCTGATACATGTTGTAGTGTCTTCAATTTTTCGTTTAGTACCACGATGTTCCAATAATATTGGTCAACGGTGAGTGTCACTTCGTTCCTTGTTTGACGGAGTTGCAGTTCACTGAGTTCCACTCCCAGCTTAGCCAACTTGTTGCCATGATAAATCTGTCCACCGGCAAAAATGGGCATGGTCACCATGGCTCCGCCGAACGTACCTTCGTCCAGCAATTTCATGGTTTGTTCTCCCATGGGCATCCGAATCAGTCCGTCATCGGCATTCATGGCACCTCCTGTCAGGGAGATGGAAGGGAAGAAATTCGTTACGGCTTCACGCTTTTCTTGTTTGGCCATTTGTGCCTTGTTGGCTGCCACTTTCATTTTGGCATTCTGTTCCAGTGCCATCTGGCGGCATTCTTCCAGTGAATATAGCTGCTGGGCTTTCATGGGCGATTGGAATACCAATGCAACCAGACAAATGTATAATGTTCTTTTCATCATTTCTTATCCTTTAATGGTTTGAGAAATCGAAGTTTGATGTTTTTTGTCATCGTCTTTCTTTTCGTATAGTTTCCAATAGATTACAGGCAGCATGGTTACTACCAGAATTAATGAGCCGATACCTCCGGCAAAGATGCTTACCCCTACCGGCATCCAGAAACTGGTAGCTGCCACAATCATAGGTACTACACCTACAGCAGTAGTAGCCGTTGTCAAGAAAATAGGTACCATGCGTCGGCGCCCAGCATCGTAAGCAGCATCACGAGCTGACCAACCTTCTTTACGGAGTCCTTCGGCATGCTCGAAGATGAGGATTTCGTTACGCATAATCATGCCCATCAGCGTAATGAGACCGAACATAGCCGTTACACCTACCGGACGACCTGCTATCCACAACCCAATCAGCATACCCGGGAAGCAGAATGCAATGGCTGCAATACTTACGAAGGTAAGCTTGTAAGTACGGAAGTTGAAGAGCAGGAAGAAGAAGATGATGACCAATGCAACCAACAGTGATTTTTGGATAGTTCCGGAGGTCTCTGCATCGTCTTCCGGCTCACCGCCCACTTCAAAGCGTACACCTGTAGGTATGTCTATTTCGTTTTCGATTAATTCACGGAAGTCTGTCTGCAAGCCATTGGAATACACACCGAATCTTGGTTCCAAGTTCACGGTCATGCAACGCACACCGTTGCGGTGCATGATGCGTGTTTCTCCCCATGCCGGTTCCGCACTACCTACGTGGCGCAGAGGTACTGATGTATTACCAGCCGATAGATAGATGTTGTTCACTCCTTCGTAATCCAGTTCCTCGTTGTGGGCATCTTTCAGGATGAGCGGTACTTGATAGTCTCCTTCCCAAATTTGGCCGACCTGCATTTCACCCGTATTGAGCATCAGTTCTAGTTCGGCAAGGGTGCGGTTCATGCCCAGCTGCGATGTCGTGACAGGATCCAACTCCACTTCTACATACGGACGGGGGTCATCCCAGTCGGTCTTTACGTTCATTACGCGGGAATCCTGACGCATCAATTGCATCACGTCGTTGGCTACCCGATGTAATGAATCGATATTCTCGCCATAGAAGCGGAATTCAAACGGGGTGAAGATTTGATAGTCCAACTGCTTGAACTTCACGAAACCATTCGGGAAGCTATCGCTCATCGGTTCGAACTTCTGCAAGACATCTTCGGTGGCGTGAATCGAAACGGTGTTTACAATGAGCTGTGCATAATGACGGCCTCCTGCTTTAGGAGCATAGGCAGCATGGAAACGGGGCGATGAAGTGCCCACGAACGATGTTACGCTCACTACACGTTCGTCTTCACGGAGCAAGGTAGCCACAGAGTCAGCAATCGCTTTTGTTTCGGCCAGACCTTTTCCTTCGGGCAAGGTGATTTCGACGGCAAATTGGTTTCTGTCCGCTACGGGCAACATACGTATCTTGATGTTGGGAGCAGCAAAGACAAAAGTCAATATAACGGACAAGATACCGATGCCTACTGTCATCCACGGGTGTCGGAATGTCCAGGCTAACGCTTTGTTATATCCCTCCTGTACATAGTCTGTAATCGACTTCTTATCAGGATGCTCCTCATAGGACTCTTCTGTTACATCTCCCACACGACTTGTAGGTTTCGATACATTTACGTGCTTGTTCTTTGTCACTTTACGCTTCTTGATGAACGCTGCTTCCCAGATAGGCAATACTACAACTGCCAAGACAAGTGACACGAACAGGTTGATGGCCAGTGTCCATGGCATGTAGAATGTCATGTCGTTCACCAATCCCGTAGTGATGAAGATAACCGGGAAGAAGATGGCACACAGACAGATGGTAGCCAGTGCCATCGGCATGAAATATTGTTCTACCGACATGCGGGCAGCATGCCATCGGCTCATACCCTTGTTCAGGAATTCCAGATAACCGTCGAGTACCACGATGGCATTGTCCACCACCATACCCAACACCACGATAAGCCCTGCCAATGTAATGGTATTGAGCGGAATTCCGCACAAATACATCACGCCTACCGAGCAGAAGGTGGAAAGAGGTACGATGGCACCGGCTACCAATGCCGTACGCCACGGGAAGAGGATGAGCATGACGAGGACGATGATAATCATCGACTCGAATAGGTTCTTCAAGAAGTCCTTCACCGAACGGTCCACCACCTGGCTTTGGTCGGTGATGCACTGGATGGTTACATCATCGGGTAGTGAAGACTCGATATAGCTGTCTATAATCTTTTGAACATCCCGTCCATAATGCACGATGTTGTTTCCTGCCAACATTTCCACCGAGAGAATGACGCAGGGGTGCGAATTGAATTCGATGTAGGATTCCGATTTGTCATATTCACGCTTTACTTCGGCAATGTCCTTCACACGTACCACATCGCTTCCGTTACTGAAGATGACCGTGTTTTCAATTTCTTGTTCACAATTGGTCAGCGGCTTGATATGAATCGGTGTATTCTTCTGCCAATTGGTGATGCTTCCCGACATGGTAGTCAGGCCGGCATTGTTGAGTGCCTGTATTACCTGCATTTGTCCGATGCCATAGGCTGACAAGCGTTCTCTGTCCACATAGATGCTGATTTGTTCGGTGGTTTCACCGTACATGGTTACGTTGTCGATGGTTTCCAACCGGCGCAATTCATCGGCCAAATCATCGGCATAGTCTTTCAGTTCCCGATAAGAACGATACTCGCTTTTCAATGCAATCAGTGTCGAGCTGGTAGCACCGAAATCATCGTTTACGGCAATGGCCAGTACCCCTTGTGGTAGTTCGCTCTTGAAGTTGTTGAGTCCGTGCCGGATTTTCGACCACACTTCATCCATGTTGTTCACTTCGTCGTGCAGTTCCACCATCATCATACACATTCCGTTGGAAGAAGTCGATGTAGTCTTTCTACGTTTTACTTCCTCGAACGTAAAGAGATAGCGTTCCAACGGGCGTGCCACCTGCATCTCCACTTCCTCGGCTGTAGCTCCGGGGTAAACGGCTACTACCAATCCCTGACGGATGGTAAAGTCTGGAAATTCGGCCTTGGGCATCATATCCACTCCGAATATCCCCAATAGGAACGCGACTCCTACCAGCAAAAAGGTCAGTCGGTAGTTGTGCATCAACCACGCGACCCAATTCTGTTTCTTACTCATTAGATAACCTCCATTCCTTCACTAAGTTTCTGATAGCCTTCGGTAATGACCACATCGCCTTGTTGCAAGCCGGTCAAGACAACGATTCTGTTGCCTGTGGCATCGCCTGTCGTAACGGTAGCCCGATGTGCTTTACCTCCCTTGTTGGTCCATACGAAATATTCTCCGTTTGCATTCTTGCGGACGGATGTAATGGGTACGGTGATGACTTCATGCTGAGTGGCATGATGTATCTGTACATGAGCCACCATACCCGGTAAGAGTTGGCGTTCGCTGTTCTTCACGTTTACTTTGATGTCGTAAGTATGTGTGGAGTTGTTGGCGTCAATACATTTTTCAATCTTCCCACCTTCGAAGGTTTGACCGGCAAGTGCATCCAGTGTAATTTTTGACGAAGAGGCCGATGTAATGCCTGCAATTTCTTTTTCAGGAATGCTTGCCCGTACCTTTACATGATTGATGACGAGAATCTTCGCAACGGGCAGAGCTGGCAACACCACTTCGCCCACATTCATTACACCCTTACCTATAATTCCATTTTCGGGCGCATAGATACTGCAATCGGCCAACGATTTCTTGGCCATTTCGAGTGATGCTTCGGCTTGTTGTACTTTGCTTTGCACCTCTACCCATTCCATTTCCGGGAGAGAATTGTTGTCATGGAGTTGTTTCAGACGTTTGTAGGCATCGCCAGCCTGCTCCATTTGAGCCTTTGCTGCAATAAGCATGTTTTCTGCTTGTGTCTTGTCTATTTCAGCAATAAGTTGTCCTTTCCTGACCATTTCTCCTTCGCTGACACAAACCTTACTGATAGTTCCGCTACCGGTAAATCCTACCGATATGGCCGATTCTTCTTCCACGATACCAATATAGCTTTTTGTGTCTATATCCGAAGACGGATGGACAACTTCACTTCGCACACTCATCGGAGCTGCATTCTTCGTTTTTTCTTCTTGATTGCTACATCCTGTTGATAGTGGCATCATGGCTACGGCAATCAGTGTTAAAAGTACATTCTTTTTCATTCGGTTTTTATTTTACTGTAAAATATGATTTGCTTTTAGACGTGCAAAATTAGAAAGTGATTTCTGATTGTTCGTGTCCTGATAGGGCAGCAGAATTGTCCATTATTCTTCGCGAAGCTTATCAGGACATAAACTAAGTACATTCGGACATTTGAATTGTACCAAAATAGCTACCTTTGCATCGTTGTAATTCAAAAAGAGCTTCAGATGAAACAGTCCAACTTTACCGAAATAGGCTTTGAGCATATACCTGACTGGATAGATTTTGACTATATAGACAATGACTTGATCATCTATTCGGATGTCAAGGATTTGCCATTCAAGGAAGATGTATTGAAGACAGCGATGGTGACCATTGGCGTGTGCTTTAAAGGAAGAATGCAATTGGACATCAATGACAGTCCGTATCAAGTGAAGCCAAACGACATTCTGATTTGTCCTCCCAATGCTTATATCAAGAATGCGTGGTTAAGTCCGGACTTTGAATGTGACATCCTCTGTCTGTCTCCTCGTGTTGTTACGGATTTCATCCCGAAAAACAGGCTCTGGGACAAAATCAATATGCTATCTGCTTATCCCATCATTCACGTGGACAATGAAAACCGGCATATCTTCGAACTTTGCATGAAGATGTTGAAGGAAAAGCTTCGGGCATCTTCATCCAAATACAAGAAGGAGATTGTCTATTCCATTGTCAAGACTTACCTGCTTGAATTGTTAGAGAATATCAATTTGGATGAAGTTCCTCAAAAGGATTTTAGCCGGAAAGAAATCCTATATAAGAATTTTATGAAACTGCTTTCATCGCAAACTATAAAACCTCGCTCTTTAACTTGGTATTCAAACAAACTCTGTGTTTCCCCAAAATATTTGTCGGCGATATGTAAGGAAATCAGTGAGAAGACAGCCTTTGCTTGGATTAATGAATTTGTTCTTAATGATATCAAGCATTTACTATTAAACACCGACAAATCAATGAAAGAGATTGCTGATTATTACAATTTTCCAAACAGCTCATTCTTTGGAAAGTATATTAGACATCATACAGGATATTCTCCTGGAGAATATCGTAGGTTTCTTATTGATGACAGAAATGCGTCACAAATTTAAGATTAGTGACATTTGCTATAATTAAGAATTATTGTTATATAAGCCAGTAACAATCCAGCCCCTTTCGATCATCTAAAATCAATCCTTTATCTCCTTTGTCAGATGCAACGGAGATAAACGACTGACAAAATAGTAGAAACAAAGAATAGCATAAATAATAGGTCATTACTTGAAAACCAATCATTCAAAATGTTCTCAAATCTTTCAGAGGCTTATTATTTTAGACAGAGAGAAATTTGGCAAGCGGCAGATTTCACTCCCTCCAAAATAATAGATTGATAAGAGTGTGCTTTTGCCGTTCTTGGAAATTGTCGTACCTTTGTGCCGAAAACGTGGAATGATGGAAACATCAAACTGCAAATAGCACTGAAAAGAGAAGAAACACCCTTTATTGACACGCTTTGAGCGTTAAGAAACAATAAAAATGTTAAATCTTCACCTTTTATAATGCACCGTTAAAGGTTATGACCATATTTCTGACTTATTACTCGCAAAATATTGAGTAATAACTGGTTGTAAATTCGAGGGTTGTATCAACCTTACAAGTATCTATTTATTAAATAAGGCCCCGCTAAGTTTAAGATATCCTTTTAATAATTATGACGCCACTTTATACATACCTCAAGGGTCACTAGAAGCAAATAAGAATGCCAACATTTGGAAAGAGTTTAATAATATCGTTGAATTTGACCCAACAAGCATTGAGGATGTAACAGAGGATGTTCCCACCTTTGAAGTAACTGCCGGTGGCATTCTGTTTACCGGTGCCGAGGGCAAGGTGGTTGCTGTTTACACTACCAGCGGTGCGCTTGTTGAAAAGATTAACGCATACGCAGGCGAGGAGATTACGCTCGACAAGGGTGTTTATATTATCCGCGTGGGTAACAAGGCTGTGAAAATAAAACTATAAGTAAAATATTGATGTTAAAAAGGTTGCGCCCGAAAAAAGCAGGCGCAACCTTTTTTATATTATGGAATTGAAGAAACAGTCCGTTAATTTCTTCTAAAATTATTTGACAGACGGTAGTTCATCAAGGGTTATTACGTCGGGATGATGGTATATGCGACGCAGCTCTTCCTTGTTGTGTTTTTGGACGTACGAGGTATGCCAAAGCATCCACCAAAGCCATTGCGTACCGTTCTGCTTGCATTCTTCGGGATTTGGTAGCGTGCCACATTCGTGCAGGGGTATCATGTTGCCCTTTCCGTACATAGACTCAATGTCATAGTAGAGCCCTCGCTGTGCTTCTTTTGAATAGGTGTCCGGCCCGCAAATGTCGAAGTATTTCTTGTCCACAATGTATTCCTTGTCCAGCTCGCCACTATGGCAGAGCACCCAAATAAGGTTGTTCAGCTTTCGTTCCTTAGTGAAGTAGTCGTACATGGTGGTCCACAATTTTACAAAGAGTGCTCCGCCACCCTTGCCGTACCAGAACCATTTGCCGTCAAACTCGTGCATGGGACGCCACAGCACAGGCACCTTAGCATCTCGCAAAATGGTGAGCCAGTCGGCTACACGTTTCAGGTCGGCCCACATTGCGGTGTGTTCGGGAGTACCTTCCACAAAACATTGCGCCACGTCAATGGTCATCTTGCTCTGTTCGTAGCCCTCACCCTTTGTGGGTGCGCCCCAATGCCACATGAGAGTGGGGATTCCACCTTTGCGGTACCATTCTATGAGCAGGTCTATCTCGCGTCTGTTGCTACGGTCGTGAATGAGGTCGTGTCCTCGCACAGCCGGATATTTCCCTGTTACTTTATATACAAATTCAATTTCGTCTATACCCCATGGAGCCCACATCTGCCCTGAAAGGGTTTTGCCCTGAGCATGAAAGCGATGAAGGGTCTTGTACAGTTTTCGGGCTTCCTTGCTGGCCTTTGGGTTGGATAGTTTCGGACTTTTGGCATATAGGTTGCTGTATGCAAGTCCAAACACCAAAAGAATTGTGGCGATAAAAGTAAACTTTCTCATAATCTTAGAAACTGTTTATAATTTATAAAAAAACAGCATTATGCTGTTTGGTAACATATTGGATATCTACAAATTAATTGAACCGCGCTTTGGATATTATAAGTACCAATCAATTAAACTTATGACTAAATATTCAACCAACCTTACTGATAAACATACGCAATGTTATAGAAAAAATCATTAATATACAAGAAAGAAGGCGAAAACATTCTCTCAATAATATTATAAATACAAGTATTTTCATTCCTGCATAGTGTGATAAGTATAGGGAAAAATTATTTGAAGATTGCAGCAATCTTGTAAGATTTACAATTATTCTATTCAGCAAAATGAATAAAAATTTCTACATTTTAAATGAAAGTGACGACAAAAAAATGCTATTTGCAACTATTCGACTAAAGAAGATTGTAAAAATTGTAAAAGATAGCTCGATTTTTATTACTTTTGCAGTAAACAACGAACAGAAGCTGCGCTAAATGCAAAATAATCAGGCTTGCTTGATATTATTTGGCTTCGCCGAAATTCAAATGTGCTCGTTGCGTGTATAATTAAAATTATATCCACTCGCTTATTTGAATATTCGCTCGTTTGTTACTATATTTACGGCAAAATTCAAAAAACATGGCATATAACAATAATATGATGTTTGTGCGCTACCGTCTTTTAGCGCAATTGGTAAAAATGTGGAAGGAAGATGTTCTTGTAGAAAAAATCGACCGTCTTCCAATTGAATTACACCCGCGTACACAAAAGCCTCAGGGTCGTTGCTGCGTGCATAAAGAGCGTGCTGTAACAAAATATAAGACTATGGCGATGCTGGGCTTTGACATGAGCGACGAGGTTGACGAGACAACTTCATTGTCGAGCTATGCACAGCGTATGCTGGACCGTGAAAATATCAACCCCGAGAAAAGCATCCTCAGCGTGATGGACGAGGCTTGTTCGTCGTGCGTGAAGATTAATTATGAGGTATCGAATCTTTGTCGCGGTTGTGCTGCGCGTCCTTGCTACAATAATTGCCCCAAAGATGCAATTTCGTACGACAAGGATGGCAAGGCTGTTATTGACCACGATAAATGTATAAGCTGCGGAAAGTGTCATCAGGCGTGTCCTTATCATGCTATTATCTATATGCCCGTTCCTTGCGAGGAGGCGTGCCCCGTAAAGGCAATTTCTAAAGATGAGTATGGAGTGGAGCACATTGACCCTGCAAAGTGCATCTACTGTGGAAAGTGCTTGAACGCTTGTCCTTTCGGCGCCATTTTCGATAATTGCGCAGTGTTTGACGTACTCAAACGTCTGCGTGAAGGCAAAAAGGTGGTGGCAATGGTTGCGCCTGCTGTGCTTGCACAGTTCGGAAAGCCCATAGAACAGGTATTCGGCGCATTGAAGGCTGTGGGCTTTGACGATGTTATTGAGGTTGCCTACGGTGCCGAAGAGACTACCCGTCGCGAGTCGGCCGAACTTATCGAGAAGATAGAGGAGGGTGCTCCTTTTATGACTACAAGCTGCTGTCCGGCATATGTGAACCTTGCGCGCAAACATATTCCCGACCTATTTAAATATGTGTCGAGCACAGGCTCGCCCATGCATTATACAGCAGAGTATTCCAAAGAAAAACACCCCGACGGAATTACAGTATTCATTGCTCCCTGTGCTGCCAAAAAAGCCGAGGGTCGCGAAGATGCAAACGTAGATTTTGTGTGGACTTTCCGCGAGCTTGATGCGGTGATAAAGGGAATGGATATTGACATTGACACTTGCGAGCCGTTTACCCCCGCAGAGAGTGCCGGCAAGGATTCTTACGGATACGCAAAGACAATGGGTGTGTTTACCGCCGTAAAGAACAAAATAGGCGACCCGACTCTGCAAGGCACTGTTATTGCAGACCTTAACAAAAAGAACATTGCGCTTCTTCGCGGATGGGCAAAAACCGGAAAATGTCCCACACGAATGATAGAAGTAATGTCCTGCCCCGGTGGCTGTATTTCGGGTCCATGCGCATGTACCGAAGGTAACGAAGCGATTAAACAATTTGATGTTGAAATGAAAAAGAAATAACAGAATAACAGCCTCGAAAAAATCGAGGCTGTTATTCTGTTTGTGCCAATCTACGTTGAAACAATTATAAACAATTTATTATATGAAATTAAAATCACTATTGGTAGCTATTATGCTTTTTGCATTAATAGGTATCACACCTTGCGTTGCTGCGAACATAATCCCTTATCCCCAATCAGTAGAGCTGAATGAGGTAGTTTTTAACAAGGCCAAGCTCCATAAAGTAAAGTATGTAAAGGATAAAAAAATGGCTCCCGAAGCATACGAACTTCAGATTAAGAAGAATAAGATTATCATAAAGTCGGCCGATGCAGCCGGTCGCTTTTATGCCGAGCAGACTCTTGCCCAGCTTGCAAGCGACGATGTAATGTACTGCGGTGTAATAAAAGACGAGCCGCGCTTCCAATGGAGAGGCCTGATGCTCGATGAATCGCGCCATTTTTTCGGTAAGGAACAGGTTCTGACAATCCTTGACCTTATGGCGCGCTACAAACTGAACCGTTTCCATTGGCACCTTTCAGACGACCAGGGCTGGAGAGTAGAAATTAAGGCATATCCTAACTTGACAAAGATTGGAGGCATAGGATGCAACACCGATAGCAAGGCTCCTGCAAAATTCTACACACAAGACGAGATTCGTGAGATTTTAGCATACGCAGCCGAAAGACATATTATGGTTATTCCCGAAATTGACATGCCCGGACACGCCTCGGCCTTCGTAAAAGTATTTCCCGAATTTGACGGCAAGAACCGCACTGTTAACCCTGCCAACGAAGAGCTTTATAAAGTTCTCGAAACAATATATAAAGAACTAGCCGACCTGTTCCCCGGAAATTATCTTCACATTGGTGGCGACGAGGTAAGCAAAAGAGGTTGGAACGACCTTGCAGGCATGAAAGAGCTGTTAGAGAAAGAAAATCTTAAATCAATGAACGAGGTTGAAAAGTACTTCAACCGCCGTCTATCTGACATAATTGTTGCCACCGGCAAGAGGGTGGTTGCATGGGATGACCTTATTGACTGCGGCACAAACCCCGAAGGAAAGACAATAATGTGGTGGCAGTGTGACAAACCTCTACTGTTGGCCGAGGGAGTAGAGAAGGGCTTTGACATGGTTGTGTGCCCAAATGACCCATTCTATCTTGATTATGTTCAAGATATTAAAGATAAGGTAGGCCACCTTGTACACAGACAATGGGTAAATGAAATGAAAGAGATTTACGAATATCCCATCATTGACAATCCTAAGATAATTGGTACACAAACTAATATTTGGACCGAAAAAGTAGTTACTACCGACCGTTTGGAGTATATGCTTTTCCCTCGAGTAGTTGCACAAGCCGAGAAAGCATGGACAAAGAGCAAGAATTTAAACTACAAGAATTTCTTGGAGCGTTTGGAGAATGAGTACAAGTACCTCGACTCTGTCAATATTTATTATTATGATTTTCGCGAAGATAAACGCCGCGAGGAGCCTCAGAGATAAATGCGCAACAACAGAGTAATATAAATATAAAATAGTCTTTATTCTTAGTTAAAAAGATTTAAAGAGACAGACAAGTGATTAGACAAACTACGGAATTATCAACCTTAACAATTGATAATTCCGCAGTTTGTTGTAACTTTGCAGAGTATTTTACTATAAAATGTACAAACACATAATTTAATATTATGATTAAAAGATACTTTATTTTTGCGTTTCTCTCTCTATTCATGCTGCAAGGTGTAACTACCGACGTTTATGCTCAAAAAAAGAAGAAAAAAGAGGATGTTATTGTAATGGCTCAGTTCAAAGGAGGACAAGAGGCATTGATTGATTACCTTTTACAGCATACAAGGTATCCGGCCGAGGCTATGAAAGAAGAGATTACCGGCGAAGTAGTCGTAGAATTTGTTGTTGAGCGCAACGGAATGATTACAAATGCAAAGATTGTAAAGTCGGTGGCTCCATCGCTCGACCAGGAAGCCCTTCGCGTGGTACGAAATATGCCTAATTGGGAGCCGGGAACAAAAAACGGATTGCGCATGAGGTCGCAACTGACAATTCCCATTAACTTTAAGGTTATTCGGGAGCATGGGAAATATGTAGACCCCGAAACGATGGATGATGGTATTCAGAAAAAGTCGAAGAAAAAAAGAAAATTGAAACGTAAAGGAATGGGTAAAGAATTTTAAAATATGAAAAGGATGATTGTTTTTTGCAATCATCCTTTATTTTTTCGTTTTTAATGGCTATCTTAGCAAAGATATTGTATAGTTCGTAACTATTCTCGAAAAGAAAATAATAAGCATGAAAAACTATATTCTTGATAGGATTGAGGCGATGCGAGACTTTTTGCGCAGGAATGGCCTTGCGGCATATATTGTTCCCAGTACCGACCCTCACAGTAGCGAGTATGTTGCCGATTGCTGGAAGGCGAGGGAGTGGATTTCAGGTTTCGACGGCTCGGCAGGAACTGTGGTAATTACTCTTGAAGGGGCAGCCTTGTGGACCGATTCGCGCTATTGGCTCGCTGCCGAGGAATTACTTGACGGCAGTGGAATTGCACTGATGAAAGATGGCCTTGCCGACACTCCCGGAATTGTTTCGTGGGTAGCAGGGAACTTGTCAGCCGATGACGTTGTAGGCGTTGATGGCAAAGTGTGCAGCGTAAGTGAGGTTGAGGCGTGGAAGGCCGACTTTGCGGAATATAATATTAAGGTAGATGCTTCGCGCGATGCGTTTGAGGAACTTTGGAGCGAGCGTCCGGCACTGCCAATGAGCCACGCTGAAATTATGCCATTAGAGAGGGTCGGGGAGGCTGCCCGCGAGAAGATTGCGCGTCTGCGCAGCGAACTTGCGTTGCAGGGTGCCGATGCAATGGCGGTAACAATGCTCGACGAAATTGCGTGGCTGACCAACCTGCGTGGCGAGGATGTGGAATATAATCCTGTGCTTGTTGCGTACATGCTTGTTACAATGGAAAAAGCCACTCTGTTTGTATGTTCGCAGAAAATAACGGAAGAGGTTCGCGTGTATTTGCAAAAGGAGAATATAGAGATTCGTGAGTATAATGATTTTTTCGGCGCACTCGCCGAGTTTGACGGGAAGCTGCTGCTGAACCCTGCAAAATGTTGCTACGCTGTGCTCGAGGCTGCAAAAAATGCTAAGATTGTGCGCCTTGCGTCACCTGTTGCCGCAATGAAGGCTGTAAAGAATGCTGCGGAAATTGCAGGATTCGAAGAGGCTATGCTGTGCGAGGGTCGGGCTATGGTAAAGTTGCTATATTGGTTGCGCGATGCGGTGAAGAAAGAAAATATTACAGAATTGTCGGTAGACAGGAAACTTACAGAGCTGCGCAGCGAAGATAAGAGTTTCAGAGGGTTGAGCTTTTCTACAATTTCGGCCTATGGCGAGCATGCGGCTATCGTACACTATGAGCCTACGGAAGAGAGTGACAAAAAGCTCGAAGAGCGTGGTTTTCTGCTTCTCGACTGTGGCGGGCAGTATGAGTGGGGCACCACCGACGTTACCCGCACAATTCCTTTGGGCACATTAACACAAGAGGAGAAAGAGGATTATACCCGCGTGCTGCGCGGACATATTTCGCTTGCAATGGCGTGTTTCCCCAAAGGCACTTGTGGCACGCAGCTTGATGTGCTTGCGCGTCAATGGCTGTGGAGGGCCGGCGAGAATTATTTGCATGGAACGGGACACGGAGTGGGGCACTACCTGAATGTTCACGAGGGGCCGCATCAGATACGCATGAACAATATGCCTGCGCCACTGTTGCCGGGTGTTACTGTCACCAACGAGCCGGGACTTTACAAGGCGGAACGTTTCGGCATACGCATTGAAAATACTATGCTTGTGGTACCTTACGCAACCACCGAATTTGGAGAATATTGCGAAATGCGACCTTTGACTGTGTGCCCCATAAGCAAAGAGCCTATAATCCCCGAACTTTTGGGAGAGGAAGCTATTGCTTATCTTAATGAATATCACAGCCGAGTGTACGAAAAACTCGCAAAATATTTCTCGGGCGAACTTTTGGAGTTTCTAAAAGAGGCATGCGCGGCTTTATGAAAAAAACAAAGATAATTTTTCTGATTATTTTCATGCTCACACTCGTTGCTTGTACCAAAAGCAACGAGTGTGGGAGTATCAATATTATCGCTCATGCGGGAGGAGCCATCGACGGCGTTTCGATGACAAACTCACGCGAGGCTCTTTTTGCCGCTCGCGACAAAGGGTATAAATTTATAGAATTTGACCTTCTTTTTACAGCCGACAGCATGCTTGTTGCCTGCCATTCGTGGGAAGAGTACAACGCTGCAACAGGCGCAAGCGAGAAAGGCAACGTTGCGCCCACACTCGAAGAGTTTCTCGCGCGTCCGCTGCCCGGAGGTTTTACGCCCCTGACAGCGACAGAAATAAACGATTTTTTCTTGTCGCACGATTCACTTTACCTTGTAACCGACAAGGTATCTGATGCAAAAGTTCTAAATAAATTCTTTCCGCTATTGAAAAAACGGATGATGGTGGAAGCCTTTAATTACAAAGATTATACCGAACTATTGCAACAGGGCTATGCACATGTTGCATACTCGTGCATGGCCACAGATATTGATTCGGCCCCTATAAAGCATTTGGTTTTTCATTGGCTTTTTCCGGGGGAGAAGATAAAATGTGTGGCACTGCACACGTCAGCCTTTGATTATACTTATCTGAAAATTTTACGAGCGGTCGCCGATTTTAAAATTGCTCTTTTCACAGTAAATAAATTGGATGAAATTCCCGAGGAGTATATAAAAGATATTTCATTTTTGTACACAGACTCACTGCCGCCAACCGTAGCAAAGAGATTAAAAGAGTGCATAATTAAATAATATTCAGAGTTTCTATAAAAAAGCCGGTAACTAACATTGTGGCAAGCTGACACGTTCTAATTTATATCCCAAACGCCTTAATTCCATAGCCGCCCCTATGCGGTACATTGTTTTTATGGCGCGAGTAAATATGTAAAAAGCCGCCGGACTCTGAGGCTCAACCTGTTCGTGACGAATCATACTCACAGTTTTTTCTGCGCAACGACGTATCATTTCTTCAAAATCCTTAGAGTCATTATCACTCGGGATTAAACGCAAAATCTTATACATTATATGCTCGTCCATGTCATCGAATCCATTTTCGCCATAGAAAGAGGTATATTTGATAATTTTGAAAAGTTCCAGATTAGAATCCCAATAATGTGCAACTGCCAATCCTATGAATGCTGCCCACGCAACAGAAACAGTAGGGTAGCTTGCAACCTCTTTTATTGCGTCGGCAATATATTCGGGTGCAAAATCGTTCCATCGTTCCTCAACATCTGACGATAAAAGAAGATTGCCGTCGAGCATGCTATATGATGTACATAAATTTACAAGTTCTTCTTTCAGTTTCTCCTCAAATTTATCGTAATATTCTTTGTCATTCATGGTGGTGGATATTTAGCGTGATAAAGTTAGTTATTTGTATTGACTTACGCAAACTATAGAGTTTAAATATTTTTCATCGTCTCCTTTGTTTTTTATGAACACTTTATAAAAAGGAGTGTTAAATTGATAAACTATTTAATGTTTATCTTATGAAAAAGAGTTTTTCTATTATTATTTCCGTTGTTATCTGCTTATTGGTTGGATGGGTTTCGGGTTTGATGAACAGCGCGTCAATAGAAACATGGTACCCGATGCTTGAAAAATCATCTTTCACCCCACCGAGTTATGTTTTTCCCATTGTGTGGAGTGTGCTGTATGTGCTTATGGGTATTTCTGCCGGATTGTTGTATAATGTTCATAATATTTCGAAACGCCCATTATTGATTCTTTTTGCCGTACAACTATTGTTTAACGTATCGTGGAACTTCTTTTTCTTCTCAATGCAAAGCCCTATTCTCGGGTTTGTAAATTTATTAATTCTTATAGCTTTGGGGGTTGCTTATTTTGTTGGCACATTATGGATTAAACGTTCGTCGGCATTCTTTTTTCTGCCTTATTTAATTTGGATTCTCTTTGCAACGTATTTGAACTTTTATATTGTTGTTTACAATTAAGTTGCTTCCTCACGCATTTGACGCAATAGTTCTTTTTGACGCTCGTTGAGCGCAGGAAACTCTACTTTTACATTTACAATAAGGTCGCCACGAGAATTTTCATTTTTATATTCCGGCACACCTTTTCCACGTAAACGCAGTTTACTGCCGGGAAGAGTTCCGGCCTTTATTTGCATGCGCACATTACCCTCGAGGGTGGGAACAATTGTTTCACCACCCAAAAGGGCTGTGTAAAGGTCTGTTTTTATCTCGGTGTAAAGATTATTCTCTTTGCGGGTAAATATATTGTCGGGCTCTATGCGGAATGTTATATAAAGGTCGCCACTCTCCGTCCCGTCGGGCGAAGGTGCGCCGTATCCTTTCAGACGTATTTTCTGCCCGTCGGCAATGCCTGCAGGAATGGTGATGCGTATATTTTTACCGGCTACATTTATTACCTGTTTGTGGGTTGCGAGAATATCGTGCAAGGTGAGGCTTAATGTACTTTGATAATCTTGCCCTCGCTGCCTTCTTTTTTGTCGCGAAAATCGGTTGCCGAAAAGTTCCTCGAAGAAACTGCTAAAATCACCACCCGATGAAAATTCCCCAAATTCGTAGCCGTCGAAACGGTCACTGCTTCTTGCCTGTGACTCGTAGTTGCGCCGCTGAGCTTCATACTCCTCGGCGTGTTTCCAATTTTCGCCATACTCGTCATATTTTTTTCGTTTCTCAGGGTCGCTTAGTACTTCATTAGCCTCGTTTATTGCTTGAAATTTTTCCTGTGCATGAGGGTCATCCTTGTTAATATCGGGATGATATTTTTTTGCTTGTTTGCGAAAGGCTTTTCTTATTTCTTGCTGAGTAGCGTTTTTCTCTACTCCCAGAATTTTATAATAGTCTATAAATGCCATAATTTTATATTTTTGTTTATAAACAACTAACTGATTGATAAAGTTGTCACTTTAAAAAAAACAAAAATCATTTAAGTTTCGCAAGAATTCTGTATATTTGCAGAATGGGAAATTATGTAGTGGCAAAAAATAACACATACAGTAATTTCTATGGGATTGAATATGTATAATTTAAAAAATAAAAAACGATAAAATGAAACGTGGATTTTTATGGATGATGCTTGGCGTTGTCATGCTTTTTGCATCGTGTCAGAAGGAAACTGTTAGGGTTTCGGTTGTTGCAACCTCGGACTTGGAAACAGCCTTGTTTGCTAATGATTATAAGTATTCTATGGATGCTCGCGGAGGTTGTGCCCGCATTGCATCTTACCTGCGAACATTGAAAGGCGAAATAGGTGAACAGAATGTTGTTTATGTAGACAATGGTGACATTCTTCCCGGTTGGCCTATCAACTATTACATGAAAAATGAAGAAAAGAGCGACACTACTTTGGCTGCAGCAGTGATGAACCTGTTGGGTTGTGAGGTTTATGGTATTGGAGAGGGGGATATTGCTCAGGGTAAGGAGTTATTGTCGCGTCACACAAAATCGATGAAAGGTAGCGCTGTGTGTGCCAACCTTGTAGATGCCGAAAGTGGCGAACTTATCTATAAGCCTTATGCAGTAGTAGAGCGCGGGGGCATGAAAATTGCTTTCCTCGGCCTTATTACCGAGTGGGCAGATAAGTATATGAGCAAAGAAGATTTTGCAGGTCTGAGGGTTGAGAATGCCGAAATGGCCGCTAAACGCTGGATCGGGGAGATTATGAAAAATGAGAATCCTGATGTTGTGATAGGCCTTTTCCATATGGGTGTATCTTCTGTATCGAAACGTACAAAGTCGCGCGAGGATATGGCTGTTACTATTGCACGTAACGTTCCGGGCTTTGACGCAATCATTTGTGGTCACGATGGTATCCGTCGTTCAAAAACTGTGGATAATATCAGTGGCAATAAGGTAGCATTGGCATCGCCCGGTCGTCGTGGTCTTTACGCTGTAAATGTTACAGTAACTGCCGAACGTGAGAAGAATGGCTTTAAGAACAAGATGGTGGATGTTAACATAAAATCAATCGCTTTACATGAGGTAAGCCAGGAATATAATGTCGCTATGCGTTCTCGCATAATCGACCTTAGACAGACCTATAATAGGCAAATTACAAATATCAAAAATAATGTATTCTCGGCCGATGCTCTTTTCGGTCCTTCGGCTTACGTGGATTTTGTTCATAAGGTACAATTAAAGAATACGGGTGCAGATTTTTCATTTGCTCACCCTTATGAGTTTGACGAATTTTTCCCTGAGGGAAAATTTTATCTTTCAGAAGTTAATCGCCTATGTCCCTACGACGGGAAATTATATACTATAAAAATGACAGGCGAGGAGATTCAGAAAATGCTAAGATACAGCGTTTTACATTTTTACAACATAATAAAAACTGAAAATCAGTTGCTTCTTAAATACGACGAAAAGAATAATAGACTTAAAGAAAATTGTAAATCTTTAGAATCTGTTGCCGGATTGCGATACAATGTAAATGTAAACAAAAGTATTAGAGATGGTAAATTGCAGATATTGAGCCTTGCAAACGGCCGAGCTTTTGACCCCCAAAAAGAGTATACTGTTGCTGTTGCTCAAGAGTATGTATTGAAAAGCAATCTTGCAATGAACATTGGTGCAGGCATCAAAAAACATGAAATGCCTGAGCGCGTGATTGCTGTCAGCCAAAAGGACCTTGCCGAACTTGCACTTGAGTATTTAACAGAGGAAGGTACAATGGAAATGAAGCCTTTGAACAATTGGAGACTTCAACCCGCTGCATGGATAAACACTATTAAAGAGAATGAAATTAAAAAGTTAATGAACGTATCAAACGTGCCCGAGGCGGAAGTTGATGCAGAAGATGAGCCTGCCACCGCTTCGAAATAATTAATAACACATAATAAAAAAGCATGAAAAACACTTTTTTATATTTTATATTTTTATCTTTCTTCATCTTTGCTGCAACCGGTTGCAGCAAAGATGAAGAGGATTATAATGCCGACACAGCACCATCGTATTACAAGCCTTTGGAATATGAAAAAATGGTTGCTTCCATTGCAATTACCAGCACCGTAGATAAAAAGGACTATTCGTGGACCTACAATTTTGTTTACGACGCACAGAATCGTATAAAGGAGATTAACGGTACATCAAAATTCTATGAAAATAAAATAAAGCAATTCTGCGAAGGAACAATTCAAACAAATTACTATTACAACAATGAGACTTTGAAAATAGAATATGTGTATGATATTTATGTTCCAAGAACCGGAGAAAGTAAAAATATACCGGGAAAGTATTACGGATGTTTCGACAAAGAGGATGGAAAGTTAATTCAATTTGACGCGTTCGACTGTGAATATGAGGGATTGATGCTGAGCAAAGTTTATACAGATTATGGTACATCATTCGGTCTTGAATATGATAGAAACAACAATATTATAAAAACTTATCAGTTTGATAGTATGGGCTATAAGCCCGTAGAAAAAACTATTCAAACGTATAAGTACAGTTTCTATAAAAACAAGACTAATATAGACTTTGCATCATTCTTGGGATACAATATTGCCGAACGCATTACTGCATGCAATACTCTTCATCCGTATGAACTGTTCCATTTGGGTGCATTTGAAATGTTAGGTGCCAGGGGCACTTACCTTCCTGAAGGAGAATGGGAATTTGACACTGAGGGCTACCCTATAAAATATGTTTCGCCAAAAAACAGAACATACATTATAACATACAAAGAATAATATGATGTACGACGTTTTTATATCTTGCACCGGGACCGACGTAAAAATTGCCGAGCGTCTGGCGGCCTATCTTAAATATTACAATGTGGAGTGCTTCGTTGCACACAGAGATATTCCTGCCGACGTACCTTGGGCGCATGGTATTGCCGAAGCGATAAGAAACAGCAAGATAATGATAGCTCTCTTCTCGGAGGATTTTAACACCGGCGTTTGGATGGACGATGAACTGAAAACTGCAAATACATCAGGCGTACCCATTTTAACGTTCCGCTTGTGCGATACTCCCTTTGGCGAGACAAAGGCTGTATTCCTGAGAAACACTGTCTGCGTGGATGCGGGCGATGATGCAGAGGGCAAATTTCCTGCAATGTACGAAGAGGTGTGCAATATGCTGGGAATGCCCATAGAAAATGCGCTGCCGGTAGAAGAGGTTTTAATAGAAAAGCAACCGGAAACCACCACAGTTTCGCAAGAGACAGAAATTGCCCCGGAGAAGCAGGAGGCGGATGTTAAAAAAGAAAAAAGCGTAACTAAAAATTCCGCGCGCAGCCTGCTGCCGGCAATAATAATAGGAGTAGTGCTGATGCTTGTAGTAAAGTTGTTTTTAGATTGGATTTTAGAAGCTGTTTAAATTTCTTTCAAAAAGTAATTATATTAAATTATCGAATCAAGCGTATGTTTTTTGCAACATACGCTTATTTTTTCATTTTAAATTCGTACCTTCGCACGACGTGAATAAAATAAAAAATATATAATTATGAAAAAGATTTTTACCTTATCGTTAGTGGCTTTTATGATGGTTGCCACAATGTGTGTATCTTCTTGCAGCACAGCAAAGTCTGTAAACAAGGCATTTGAGAAGAATGGCTATGTACTTACAGCACTTACCCCTGCACAGCAGATTGAAGTTTGTCCCGTTGTTGCAAAATTTCCTTCATTCCCTGTTGAAGCAATGGGTTATTTGACTTTGGGAAATTCATGCACCTTTATTTATGCTATCGACCAGGCTACATGGGACAGCTACGCTGCTCAGTTGCAGAGTGCTGGATTCTCGAACATGGGTATCGGCTATGTGAAGGCTGACAAGAGTGCCGGCGTTACATACAATGTAAGCGCAAAAGCTACTACAATCTACAAACAGGACTTTATGTTGGTTACATTTACATCAGCAGCATTCTAATTTAATCAGATATTTGTGTGTCGGTGCATCAAAAAAAATGGTGCACCGACTTTTTTTATCTTGTTTCTGAAACTATTATTTTGTAACTTCGCATTTGCAAAATCAGGTAGACATGAGCCACAAAGAAAGAATTTATGAACTAAGAGAGTTGTTGCACAAGCACAACTACAATTATTATATAAAAAATGCCCCCGAGATTAGCGACATTGAGTTTGACACACTGATGCGCGAACTTCAGGAACTTGAGGCGTTGCACCCCGAACTTGATGATGAAAATTCACCCACACGGCGCGTGGGCAGCGACCTTACAAAAGAGTTTACACAGGTAGCTCATAAATATCCGATGCTATCTTTGGGAAACACATACTCAAAGGCCGAGGTTGCCGATTTTTACGACCGCGTGAAACGCTCGCTGAACGAGGATTTTGAAATTTGCTGCGAACTTAAATTCGATGGTACGTCAATTTCTCTGACCTATGAAAATGGCAAGCTGATAAGGGCTGTCACACGAGGCGACGGCGAAAAAGGTGACGATGTTACGGCAAATGTAAAGACCATAAGAACAATTCCTTTGGTGCTGTCGGGCGAGGGTTATCCTGATTCTTTTGAGATTCGCGGAGAGATTTTAATGCCTTGGGAGGTCTTTGACGAACTTAATGCCGAACGTGCGCGACAAGGCGAGCAACTGTTCGCTAACCCTCGAAACGCAGCTTCGGGAACAATAAAGTTGCAAGATTCGGCGGTTGTTGCCAAACGACGTTTGGATGCTTTTCTCTATTATATGTTGGGTGAGGAGCTTCCGGCCGACGGCCATTATGAGAATCTGCAACGTGCAGCCAAATGGGGATTCAAAATTTCCGATACTACAAAAAAATGTACCACACTCGAAGAGATATATGAGTTTATAGATTATTTCGATTCGGCCCGAAAGGAGCTTCCATATGCAACCGACGGAGTGGTGCTGAAGGTAAATTCCATACGCCAGCAACGTAATCTTGGCTACACGTCAAAATCGCCCAGATGGGCTATTGCCTATAAATTTCAGGCCGAGAGAGCATTGACACGACTGAACGAGGTTACTTATCAAGTGGGACGCACAGGAGTAGTGACCCCCGTTGCCAACCTCGACCCTGTGCAGTTGTCGGGAACCGTCGTAAAGCGCGCCTCGCTGCATAATGCTGATATTATCGAAAAACTCGACCTTTACATAGGGGACATGGTCTACGTGGAAAAGGGAGGTGAGATTATCCCCAAAATTACGGGAGTGGACGTTGATGCACGTTTCTTGTTGGGTGAAAAGGTGAAATTTGCGACAAAATGCCCTGTGTGCGGCGCGCCACTTATGCGGTCACAGGGCGAGGCTGCACATTATTGCTCGAACGAGGTTGATTGCCCGCCGCAGATAAAGGGTAGGATAGAGCATTTTGTATCGCGCGACGCAATGAACATAGACTCCATCGGCCCGGAGACTGTGGAACTGCTTTTTTCTTCGGGACTAATAAAAAACATTGCCGACCTTTACACCCTCGAAGCAAACGACCTATTGTTATTGCCACGAATGGGCATAAAGTCGGCCGAAAATATAATAAACAGCGTCCGCGAGTCGCTCAGTGTCCCGTTTGAACGAGTGCTCTTTGCTCTTGGAATAAGATTCGTTGGGGCGACTGTTGCCAAACGTCTGGCACGCACATTCGTCACAATAGACAATCTGATGAATGCCGATGTTGAAACACTTGTGGCAACCGACGAAATTGGCGAACGTATAGCCGGCAGTGTGGTCGATTTTTTCAATAAAGATAGTAACCGCGAACTTATTGCCCGATTAAAGACTGCAGGGCTGAAATTCACATTAGATAAAGAGGTTGTAGAAAACAAGACCGAAAAGCTGAAGGGAAAAAGTATCGTCATAAGCGGAGTATTCGAGAAACATTCGCGCGACGAATATAAGGAAATGATAGAGAGAAACGGAGGCAAAAATGTAGGCAGCGTAAGTAAGTCCACATCTTTCATTCTTGCCGGAGCAAATATGGGACCCTCGAAGCTCGAAAAAGCACAAAAATTGGGTGTTGCACTTGTCGGCGAAGATGAATTTTTGTTGATGTTGGAGTAATTTGAGATTTAAAGGTTATTAAAAACTCTCTTAATTTCTTTAAATGAAAATATTAATGTAAATTTGCAGCCGATTTTAATAGAATATTTTTATGACGCAAAAAAGAATGAGAGGTATGGGTGTTGCAATAATTACACCTTTTACCGAGACAAACGAAGTTGATTATGCGGCACTTGAAAGATTGGTAGACTTGCATCTTAACAGTGGCACCGATTTTTTGTGTGTGCAAGGTACAACGGGAGAGACTCCCACACTTTCAATCGACGAGAAGCGTAACATTCGAAAGCGTGTAATAGAGCAAGTGAACGGACGCATGGGCATTATGCTCGGTTGCGGTGGTAACAATACTCAAGCAGTTATAAACGAGTTGCAGACAGAGGATTTTACCGGTGTTGATGGCATTCTGTGCGTTGTTCCATATTACAACAAGCCCAATCAAGAGGGAATGTACCAACATTTCAAGGCAATAGCCGACTCGACGGCTCTACCTATATATCTTTACAATGTTCCCGGACGTACAGGTGTAAACATGCACCCCGAAACAACCGTCAGACTTGCAAAAGAGTGCAGCAACATCATAGGATTCAAGGCTGCATCGGGCAATATTGAGCAGATTAAAAGATTGATAGCCACAAAGCCCGATACTTTGGATGTTCTTTCGGGTGACGACGGCCTTACATACGACATAATGAAAGCCGGTGGCGTCGGTGTTATTTCCGTATTTGGAAATGTCTACCCCAAAGAGTGTGTGGAACTTGTTCGTCTGTTACAACAAGAGAAATACGACGAAGCAAAAGTGTTGAGCGACCGTTACTCGGAAATGTTCAGACTGTTGTTTGCCGATGGTAACCCGGGAGGCGCAAAAGCACAGTTGAGCAATATGGGTTATATAAAGAATATACTTCGTCTGCCGTTGGTGCCTGTAAGCGATGATGTTCGTGAAGCATTAAGGATTGAGGGCGAAAATTTTAAAAAATAAAAGTAATATATATTCTGACAAAGACAACAACCTATAAAAAAGGATTGTTGTCTTTGTGTAGTTTAAGAAATATAACATGAAGCCTAGAGTTCTTATTACATACAATATTTATCGCGACGTGTATAAAGAGGTGTTGAAGGATTTTGACATCACAATGCCTGCCGAGGGGATGGAAACATTCACTTACGAAGATGTGCTGCCCGTTGTCGATTCATTCGACGCTATTTTGTCAATGTGGAATTTCCCCATCGACAAACAGTTGCTCGATGCTGCAAAAAGGCTTAAGATTGTATCGAACTATGCTGTCGGCTATGATAATATTGATGTTGTTTATGCCACTCGTTGCGGGGTGGCTGTTGCAAACACTCCCGACCCTGTTACCGAGCCTACCGCAGATATTGCTATGGGACTGATGCTCTCGTTGATGCGTCGCATTGTAGATTGCGACAATATGTTACGCGCAAAAAAATTGAAGTGGGGTATAATGAATAATCTTGGTACATCACTGTCGGGTAAACAGTTGGGTATCATAGGAATGGGGCGCATAGGCAAGGCTGTTGCTCGCCGTGCGCTTGCGTGCGGAATGAACATTGCCTACCATAATCGCAACCGTCTGGGGGCTACCGACGAAAAGTTGTATGGTGCAAAATATATGGCACTCGACGAGCTTATTGCAACTTCGGATGTTGTGTCGCTGAATGCTCCGCTGACAAGCGAAACGTATCATATTATAGACGCCGAGCGTCTTGCGCAGATGAAGCGCGACGCTTTTCTGATAAACACTGCGCGTGGACCTCTTGTGGATGAAAAAGCCCTTATCGAGGCTCTGAAAAATGGCACGATAAAGGGTGCGGGACTCGATGTTTTTGAGACGGGCGACTCGGTGTGTGACGAATTGCTTGCGTTGCCAAATACAGTGCTTGTGCCACATATTGGTACTCAGACTGTGGAGGCGCGCAGGGAAATGGCTGAATTTGCTGCAACGAACATTGTGAATTTTTTCAATGGTGGAAAAGTTGCGCAAGTGAATAAATTTTAAGAGATTAGGGGGATAGGGATTGAATGTGAATCTTGCAGCTTTCTTGAACGAGAAGGCCGATAAATATAATTGTATCGAATTTATAAAAAACGACCCGGTACAGTTTCCTCACGCATTCGGCGAAAAGCGCGACATTGAGATTGCTGCTTTTCTGGCGTCGGTTATTGCGTGGGGCAACAGGCGGATGATTATAAATTCCGGAAAAAAGTTGTTCGGCGAAATTATGGGTAACCGCCCATACGAATATGTGATGCGCGGAGAGTGGGAGAGGGCCGAGGGCTCGATAAATATCCACCGAACATTTTTCATGCGCGACCTTGTATATTTGTGTCGTGGATTGCGATATATTTATTCGGGTTACGATAGTTTGGAAGGTATTTTTGTTGCCGAGGATGTGTGGAGGGGAATAGAGGCTTTTCGTTCTATACTTATAGATGCGAACGAGGGGGAAACGTCGCGGCATATTTCTAATCCCGTGAGTGAGAAGGGACGTGCGGCGTCGGCGTGCAAACGTCTGAATATGATGCTTCGTTGGCTGTGCCGCAAGGATGGAATTGTAGACTTGGGAATTTGGGAAAATATTTCGCCCGATAAGCTGATGATTCCTTTGGACGTGCATGTGGCTCGCATCAGTCGCGAACTTGGACTTTTGCAACGTAAGCAGAATGATAGAAAGAGTGTTGAACAGCTAACTGCGCAGTTGCGCGAACTTTCGCCCGACGACCCTGTAAAATATGACTTTGCCTTGTTTGGCATTGGAGTTGAAGAGAAAAGTGTAAATATGTAATTATATGGATTTTATGAAGAGATTTTTATTATCTGCATTAATGTCGGTGGCAATGTGTGCTGCATTGTCGGCCGAAGAGGCGCGTCTGTTGCGTTTTCCGGCTGTTGGTGGCGAAACTATTGTTTTTGGCTATGCAGGCGACCTATATTCTGTTTCTGTAAACGGTGGCGAGGCAAAGAAACTAACATACGGCGACAGCTATGATATGTTTGCGAAAATTTCGCCCGATGGAAAGACTATTGCTTTTACCGGTCAGTATGATGGAAACACCGAGGTTTATACAATGCCTTTGACCGGTGGCGAGCCTAAGCGCGTGACATATACTGCAAAGGTCGAGCGCGACAATGTTGGCGACCGCATGGGTCCCAATAATATAGTCATGGGGTGGTCGCCCGACGGAAAAGAGATTATTTTCCGTTCAAAGTGGTACGCTTTTTGCGGTACACGCGGATTGGTATTCAAAGTAAATGCCGAGGGAGGCTCGCCTGTTCAGATTCCAATGACTGAGTGCTCGTGGTGTTCTTACTCGCCCGATGGCAAGCAGTTTGCCTTTAACCGTATGTTCCGCGAGTTCCGCACATGGAAACATTATGCGGGTGGTCAGGCTGATGAAATTTGGCTGAACAAGGTGGGAACGACCGAAATGAAGAAACTCACTGAAAATAGCAATCAGGACCTGTTCCCAATGTGGATAGGCGACTGTATTTATTTTATAAGCGACCGCGATTATACAATGAATCTCTTTAAATACGATACTAAGAGTGGCGCAACAACCAAACTTACCGACTTTAAAGAGTATGATATAAAATTCCCCGCAGCATCGGACAAATATATTGTCTTTGAGAATGGCGGATACATTTACAAATATGTTGTTGCCGACAGCAGTTGTTCGAAGGTAAATATTTCGTTGAGTGATATTAATCTTGCGGCACGTCCCGAATTTCGTACAGTAAGCGGACGCGCCTGCACAATGTCGCCTGACGGCGAACGTGCCCTTGTGGTTGCACGCGGAGAGATTTTTTCGGTTCCTGCACAGAAGGGTGCAGTTTACAACCTTACAAACACCCCCGATGGTCACGAGCGTGACGCAGCATGGTCGCCCGACGGAAAATGGATTGCATACTTTTCGGACAAAAGTGGAGAGTATCAGCTATATATGCTCGACACAGAAAAGCTCAACGACCCTGCATCGGCAAAGGCTGTAACATATTTCAAGGATGGTTACCCATCGTCGCCCAAATGGAGCGGCGACAGTCGTTTCCTGCTTTTCAGCACCGACAAACGCGAGGTTTATCGTTACGACGTATCATCAAAGACACTCACGCGCATACTCGCAAGCAACGAGGGTAATATATATGATGTAAACATTTCGCCCGACAATAATTGGGTAGCTTACACCACCGCCGGCGAAAATAATATGAATCGTGTATATATTTACAGCATGATTAACAAAAAGAGCGTGCCCGTTACCGTCAAATGGTTCGACGCAAATGCTCCCCGTTGGTCGGATGATGGAAAATATCTCTTTTTTGTTTCTTATCGCAAATATGATATAAACTATTCATCGGTCGAGTGGAACACAAGCTTCTCGAAGCGTAACTATATGTTTGTCCTTCCCTTGAAAAAGGATACTCCGCTGCCCAATGAGTTTAAGGCCGACGAATTTGCAATGAACAATAAAGTCGAGGAGAAAAAGGCCGAAGAGAAGAAGAAAGAGAATAAAAAAGCAGATAAGAAAGAGGAAAATAATTGCATAGAAATTGACTTTGACGGAATTGAGGAGCGTGCGGCAGTTCTTTTCGATGAAGAGGGTGGATACTCGCTCAACGGATGCTTCGACGGCAAGCTCTACTATTCGCATAATGGAAAGAACAAAAGACTCGACCTTGCAAGCATGGAGAGTAAGGATTTTGACGTGAACAGCGTCATCTGTTACTTCCCTGCAACTAAAAAAGCCCTTCTCTCGGGCAGCAAAATTGCCGACATTAACAACCCCGGTGGAGCAAAAAAGGTAAAAACAGATAATCTGCCCATGATAATCGACCACCGTAAAGAGTGGAAACAGATGTTCGAGGAGTCGTGGCGCGTATTCCGCGATTGTTTTTACGTAAAGAATATGCACGGTGCCGATTGGAAGGCTATGCACGACCGCTACGCGGTGATGCTGCCGTATGTGAACCACCGTCACGACCTTACCTATCTTATCAGCGAATTGATAGGCGAGGCAGGCGTGGGACACGCCTATATTACTTCGGGCGAGGCTCCTGCTCCAAAGGCAGTGCCTGTGGGCTTGTTGGGCGGAAAATTTTCTAAAGATAAAAATGGTAATTATCGCATCGACTATATTTTCGAGGGCGAGGATTGGAACAGTGGCGTAAAATCGCCGTTGCGTGCCCCCGGAATAAATGCAGTCTGCGGCGATTATATTGTAGCCATCGACGGAGTGCCTGCAAAGAATTTCAGCGAGATTTACGAAGCTCTCGTGGGGAAAGTAGGAATGACAGTCGCGCTCGACATTAATAAAAAGTCGTCGAACGATGGCGCGCGTCGCGTATATGTGAGCCCTATTGCATCGGAGCAGGGGCTTGCTTACCACGATTGGGTTACCCGCAACATTGCAATCGTCGATTCTCTCTCGGGAGGAAAAGTAGGTTACGTTCACATTCCGGACATGGGCGCGAACGGAATGACCTTCTTTACAAAATATTTTTATCCGCAGCTCGAGAAGAAGGCCCTGCTCATCGACGACCGCATGAATGGCGGAGGTAACGTTTCGCCCATGATTCTCGAACGTTTGCAGCGCGAGGTTTATCGCATCACTATGGGACGCAACCGCAAGGGTGGAGTAGTACCCGCACAGGCCCACTATGGTCCCAAACTGTGTCTGATGGATAAATATTCAATGTCTGACGGCGACCAATTCCCTCATGGATTCCGCAAGCTGGGCATAGGCAAACTTATGGGCTGCCGCTCATGGGGAGGCATCGTAGGAATAACAGGCTCGCGCCCTTACATTGATGGTCAGGACATGCGCACGCCTTTCTTTACGTCATACTCGACAGAGGGCGAGTGGCTTATTGAAGGTACAGGCGTTACACCCGATTTTGAAGTTGATATTAACCCCTTCGAGGACTATCTGGGCAACGATAATCAGCTAAACAAGGGTGTTGAGTATTTGTTAAAGGAGATAGAGAAATACCCGGCTCTGCCCGGCGTCCCCGAAGCTCCTGTGAGAGTTAGAAAGAAGTAAAAAGTTTTTATTTATATATTTATGACAAAGATTACAAAAGAAGAAGCTCTAAAGTATCATGCCGGGAAACGACCCGGTAAGATTGAGGTTGTTCCTACAAAACCCTATTTCACACAGATGGATTTAAGTTTGGCTTACTCGCCCGGAGTAGCCGAGCCCTGTTTGGAAATTCAGAAAGACCAGGAAAATGCTTATAAATATACCGATAAAGGTAACCTTGTTGCTGTTATTTCAAACGGTACTGCTGTTCTTGGCCTTGGTGACATTGGTGCACTCAGCGGTAAGCCTGTGATGGAGGGTAAGGGATTGCTTTTCAAGATTTATGCAGGCATTGACGTATTTGACATAGAGGTAGACGAAAAAGACCCCGATAAGTTCATCGAAGCTGTTAAGGCAATTTCGCCCACATTCGGAGGTATAAACCTCGAGGATATTAAGGCCCCCGAGTGTTTCGAGATTGAGCGTCGTTTGAAAGAGGAACTTGATATTCCTGTAATGCACGACGACCAGCATGGTACAGCTATTATTTCGGCGGCCGGATTGTTGAATGCTCTTGAGGTTAATGGCAAAAATATTGAGGATGTTAAGGTTGTCGTGAACGGTGCAGGTGCTGCCGCAATATCTTGCGCACGACTCTATGTGTCGGTAGGTGTTAAGAAGGAGAATGTGGTAATGCTCGATAGTCGTGGCGTAATTTCTACCGAGAGAGCCAACCTTACTCCCGAGAAACAGGAATTTGCAACCACACGCACAGACATTCACACTCTCGAAGAGGCGATGGTTGGTGCCGATGTATTCTTGGGACTTTCCAAAGGAAACGTTCTTTCGCAGGACATGATACGCTCGATGGCAAAAGACCCTATCGTATTTGCACTTGCAAACCCCGTACCCGAAATTACTTACGAGGAGGCAATGGCGAGCCGTCCCGATGTTCTTATGAGTACCGGTCGCTCGGACTATCCTAACCAGATTAACAACGTTATCGGATTCCCCTATATTTTCCGCGGTGCGCTCGACACTGCAGCAAAAGCTATCAACGAGGAGATGAAGATTGCTGCGGTACGTGCCATTGCAGCCCTTGCGAAACAGCCTGTTCCCGAAATTGTGAACAAGGTGTACCACGTGAGCAATCTTTCATTCGGACGCGACTATTTTATTCCGAAGCCTGTAGACCCTCGCTTGCTTACAGAGGTTTCCACAGCTGTGGCAAAGGCTGCCATAGAGAGTGGTGTTGCGCGTAAAAATATCGAGGATTGGGGTAAATATAAGGAACATTTGCTTGAACTTATGGGACGCGAGTCGAAACTTACTCAGCAGATACACGATACTGCACGCACTAACCCCCAGCGTGTGGTTTTTGCCGAGGGTACGCACCCCACAATGCTTAAGGCTGCCGTAGAGGCAAAGGCTTTGGGTATATGTTACCCCATTCTTTTGGGTAACGATGAACGTATCGAAAAACTCGCGGCTGAACTTGACTTGAGCCTTGATGGTATAGAAATTGTAAACTTACGTCACGACCGTGAGTCGGCGCGTCGAGAGAAATACGCAAAGATTCTTGCAGAGAAACGTCGTCGCGAGGGTTACACTTACGAAGAGGCGAAGGATAAGATGTACGAGCGTAACTACTTTGGAATGATGATGGTTGAAGTGGGCGACGCTGATGCGTTTATCACAGGTGTATACACAAAATACTCAAATACCATAAAGGTGGCACGCGAGGTTATCGGCCTGCAGCCGGGATTCGACAATTTTGCGACCATGCACATTCTTAACTCTAAGAAGGGAACATATTTTGTTGCCGATACATTGATTAACCGCCATCCTACAAAGGCAATAATGAAAGACATTGCCCGCTTGTGCGAAAAATCGGTACGATTCTTCAACCACACTCCTATTATGGCTATGGTGTCTTACTCGAACTTCGGTACAGATAAAGGCGGCAGTGCCGAGGCTGTGCATACTGCTATCGAAGAGTTGCAGCGTGAATACCCCGATTGGGCAATCGACGGCGAAATGCAGGTAAATATTGCAATGGACAAAGAGCTACGCGATACAAAATATCCCTTCACACGCTTGAAAGGACTCGACGTTAATACTCTTGTATTCCCCAACCTGACCTCGGCAAATGCGTCGTATAAGTTTGTGCAGGCTATGAGCCCCGACACGGAGGTTATCGGCCCTATCCAGATGGGATTGAACAAGGCTATTCACTTTATAGACTTTGAAAGTTCTGTTCGTGATATTGTGAATGTTACTGCCGTTGCTGTTATCGATGCAATGGTTAATAAGAACAGATAGGAAAATATTCTTATTATATATTATTCGCTCCAACATCCTTACGAGAATGTTGGAGCGATTTTTTTGGGCATTATTACCTAAATTTTCGGACGTAAAAGATTCTATTTTCCGGACTTGCCTTTTCCGTAATCTTTTCTTAGAGATACTGCCTTTTCGGTGGGAAAGTCGTCGGGCACTTTCTGAGTTACTTTTCCTGTTGCCGTCCACTCGGCGCCGCGCAGGAGCAGTGTCTGAAAGCCTGCGCACTGCATTGCGGGATTATTCTCTAACGTGGGGCCACAGTGACCTAACATTATGTGGAAGATGCGTGCCTTGCCGTAATCTACCGTAAAGACCAATGGCTCTTCGCGTCCCGAGCCGCCGGTATTTCTGTCGGCTGCTCCCGAGTAAAGTAGATCTTTGATGTTTGCAGGGCCGCGCATACGGTCGTACATTTCGTCCTGTGCGTGCATCCAATTGTCGGGGAGGTCCTTTGTTATCGGGTGTCGGGCGTTGCGACAGTGCATGGGATATTCGCGCTGCATTCCGTGCGAGCCGCCGTGTCCGGGAGAGTGGTCGAGTTTCAATTTTCCATTTTCAAGGTAGCAGTAGGGACCCGACTTTTCGTTGCGTCCCTCCCATCCGCCGAGGGCTATTATCTTGTTAAATTCGTCCCACCCGGCAAAGGCATTGTCGGCTGCGTGGTACACAATTACTCCGCCGCCTTTTTGCACATAGTCGAGAAATGCACTGTCGGTAGTTGCCGACCATCGGTCACCATTGTAGTCGAGTACAACAACGTCGTATTTGTCGAATTGTGGATTGAAACTGTTCATATTGCCTCCGGCGGGTGGCGTGAGAGCAATATCCGTTGCAAACATTTTGGAATTTTCGAGAATTTCTTTTATTGCCAGATGGCTGACCGGCCAATTATGGTTATTTTGCCCCGAAACTATCAAGGCTTTTAGTGGCTTGTTGCTGCAACCGAAAAGTGTTGAAATTAGCGCAACGATTAATAAAAATTGTATCGGCTTTATTCTGTTTCTCATAATTGTAGTTGTTTGTGGGTGGTTAGTATCCTAATTCGTATGGTTGTTTGACGGCGGGGACTCCTTCGCTCATCCATTTGGGCATTGGTGCGCCTTTAAGATAGTGGTCGAAGAATTGTTTCATGCGTATTTGAAAATCCATTGAGTTTGGGTATTTTGTGGGCCAATGTGGCTCGCCTGTGTAGTTGAGCAGCCATGCGGGCTTTCCCAATCGTTTGAGTGCCACAAAATATTCGATGCCTTGGTACCAGGGTACGTGGCCATCTTGGTCGTTGTGCATGATGAGTATGGGAGTGTTTACTTTGTCCATGGCAAAGAGGGGCGAGCTTTCGTGGTAGCGTTCGGGGTGACTCCACGGGGTTCCTCCCAGACGACTTTGTGTATGTTCATATTGAAAAGAGCGTGCGCGACCGCTGCCCCAGCGTATGCCGCCATACGCGCTGAACATGTTTACTACCGGTGCGCCGGATTCTATGGCTGCGAAGCGATCGGTGCGTGTGGCAAGGTAGGCTACCTGATAGCCACCCCAACTGTGACCTTGTGCGCCGATGCGGGTGGAGTCTATATAGCCACGAGTGAGCAGTGTATCGATGCCTGACATTACGCAGTCGTAACAATTTTTACCCGGGTAGCCGCCACCGTAGCGTACGTCGGGGTTGAAGATGATGTATCCGTCGCTAAGGTAGGTGCTGTAATCTACCGTCGAGCGGTTGGGGCGGGGAATTATATAGTCGCGCATTTCATGCGAGCTGCGCTCGTAGAAGTTTACTATCATGGGATATTTTTTACTCGGGTCGAAATTGGCGGGTTTGTAGAGCAGGCCTTCCAATTTTACTCCGTCGTAGGAGGTCCACGAGATTAGTTCTACGTCGTTCCAGATGAATGGCTTTTGTTGCTCAATGCCTTGTGTCAGTTGTCGGCTCTTCTTGAGCGAGGCGTCGGCTATCCATACGTCGGGGAAGGTTTTTGTATTTTCGCGTGTGTAGATGTATTTGTCGGCTTTGCGGGCTTTTGTGATATTGCCGTAGCGATACGTTCCCTCGGTTAGCTGTTTGGGTGTAGAGGGCGAGGAGAGTTTCACGCTGTAATATTGTGTGGTTTTGTCACTCTCGTTGAAGCCTGTGAGTATTGATGGCTTTTTAGCGTCGATGAATGTTTCGTCGTTGTCTATGCGTTGACGGCGGTATCTGACACGATTGGTGCGTCCGTTTTTTGTGAGGTTTACGGGCTTTTCGCTGCCACAGGGGTGGAACTGCCAAATGTCGTAGCGGTCGTAGAGGAGTATGTATGCGTCGTCTTTTGTCCATCCTGCGTAGCCGTATGGCGCGGGGTAGTCGGGGACGTCATTATCTTCGTCCCAAGCGATGAATGTGTCGGGGGTTGTCAGACGCGTTAATTGGTTTTTATCTGTTTGCAGGTCTACTGTGTACCAGCAACTGTCGGTGGGATTGTAGCCTATTGCATATTTGTTGCTTGATGATAGTCGGTAGCTTGTGTAGTCGGCGGCGACAATGGGGGTGCGCTCGCCTGTTGTGAGCGACACTTTGTAGTAGTCGCTGCGGGTGCGTCCCTCCCACATTGAGGATAGTGAGTAGGGGCGGGTGGTTGAGAGTATTGCCCACTCTCCAATGCCTTTTGTGGGTAGCTGAATATTTGGCAGGGCAGTGTCGGATATTTGTATCAGTTTGTCTGTGTCGATATTATAGATTGCGACGTAACTGCGCTTAAGGTCGCTGTTGAGGTTGTACTTTTGTACTGTGTATTGCACAGGCTCGTCCCAGCTCCACACTTGAACATTGGGGCGGTTGCTCTCTAAAATGGTTGTGTCTTTTTCGAGGGGGCGTGGGGCTGTTCCCAGAAATATGCGTTTGCAGTCTTTGGAGAGCCACGGGTGGTAGTTGGGACTTATTATCCAATCGGCGGGAAGGCCGGCGGTTGCGCGTGTGACTATCCTGCGAGCAGTGTCGCCATTTTCGAAGAGCCATAAGCTCATTGTGTTGTTACTGTTTTTAGGAGCATCGGCGTACAGGAAAATTACCTTTTGCCCATCTTCGCTGATGCTGATGTTTGAAAAGTTTTCTTTACCGGCTTTTATCATCACAGGCTGCGATTGACCACTGTGCCACAGATAAAGGCCGGGCTTTGTGCCACCGACAGTATCTTTTGTCACATAGTACAGCGTCGCGCTCTTTTTGGCAAAAGAGTAGTTTGTTACCTTAGGCAGACGGATTGTTTCTTTGCCGTTCAAAGTGGAGACAATAAGCGCAGAATCTTTGTGCTGACGCTGGTAGGCTATAAGGTCGTGCGACTCGGCGAGGCGATAGCCGATGAGCGAGTCTATCTGCCATTCGTTGCCATCGACGAGGTTAAGAATTGTGAGTTTGTCCATAGGCATATTCTTTGCCTTTTTCAACTTGAGCGAATCGGTAAGCTGAAGCGCAGGTACCTCTTTTACGAGAATATATTGCGAGGAGTTTGAGAAACGACAATCGTTTGCCGGAGAGAAGGATTTTTTTTCTTTTCCGTCGGCGGAGTATAGTTCTACACGCGAGTCGCCGCGCCACGGGGTGAAGATTGCCGCCACCCATTTTCCGTCGTTGGAAATGGTGCGCGAGGTTATTCGTTGCCACTTTTCAACATCCTCGAAGGTGATGCTTCTTTGCGCGTGCGTTGCAAGAAGTGCTACCGATAATAAAAGCCCTAAAAGCAGTAATTTAATTTGTTTCATATTGTGTTTGTTTAATATCTGTACGAGTTTCACAAAGATAGTAACAAACGAGCGAGAAATATGAAGCTTGCTTAATATTTTTCAAAACGAGTGCAGTATATCTTATCTAAAGATACGCTATTTTTATTACTCCTGTTCATACAGATTGCAAAAGTCATATAAGGTACATCGCGCGATGTACCTTATATGACTATACTATCAAACCTCTACCGGAAGTGAATTTTTCCACTTTTCGGCGTAATTTTCGAGAATACTGCGAATGTTCCTGCCAATGGTTGAATAATCCTGTTCGTTGAGGTTGGCAAGAGAGACGCGTATGCTCCATTCGGGGCCGTCGAATCCTCCGCCGTTCAGCACCACCAGCGATGTTTCTGTAGCCAGCCTGAATACTACATCCAAAGGGCTGTAGTTGAATTTCAGATAATCGACAAAATCTTCGCCGTAATATTTCTTTGCCCACACAAGAAGGTCAATTTCCGAGTAGTAGCCGGCGCGGGTGGGGTCGGGCAGCAGTGTGAATCCCATACTCTCCCACAATGTTTGCAGGCGCGAATTTATTATTTCGTGCATTCCCTCGCGGAATTTGTCGCCCGAGCGACTGTCGAGAATGGAGTATAGTGCAAACAGATTCATCTGGAACTGTTGGGGCAGCGAGAGGCCGCTTGTGTGGTTGAGTGCCACCTGACGGCTGTCGGCAACCATGCGGTCGATGAAACGCATATTTTCTACGTCGCTGCGTATGCTACCGTATCTTTTCTGAAGCTCGCTCTTGCGCTTGCGGGGGAGACGTTGCAAAAGCTCGTCGAAGATGTTGTCGCGGTGCAGGGCGGCAACTGCGAGCCGCCATCCTGTTGCGCCGAAATATTTCGAGAATGAATAGACGCAGATGGTGTTGTGTGGCAGTTGTGCCATCAGCGACTGGAAGCCCGGGACGTACGTGGCGTATACGTCGTCGGTTATTATCATCAGATGGGGGTTCCAGCGTTTCACAATGTCCACAATCATTGCGACGCTCTTTTCGTCTATCATGTAGCTGGGTGGGTTGCTGGGGTTTACCACAAAGAGGGCTTTGTAGGATGGGTCGCGCAGCTTGTTTATTGCCTTTTCGCTGTATTGCCACAGATGCAGCCCATCCTCGCTCATGCGGTCGGCGGGAATGTTTGTTACTTTGAATTTGTATCTTTCAAGTTCGGGAATTTCAATGTAGGGGGTAAAGACGGGGGTCATTAGTGCTACCTGGTCGCCTTTGTGCAGAAGGAAATTCTGCTCGAGTGAGTCGAATATGTAGCACATTGCCGCAGTTCCGCCCTCGGTGGCGAATAGGTCAAATTCTCCTTGCGGGGGACGTCCCGCGCACAATTCCTGTGCCAGATAGTCGCGGATGATTATTTCGGTGTATTTTAGTATGCGGTCGGGGACGGGATATTGGTTGCCGACGACACTCTCGGCCCACTCGTGCACAAGTTCATCGGGGTTTACTTTATGCTCGGTGGTCATATAGTTGTAGCATTGGGCAAGGAATTTTCCCTCGGGCGTGCGGTTATTCTCTTCGAGAAACTCCTCGAAACGTTTGGCAATACCATCTTTTTGCGGAACGCCGGCAATTCCGTCGCTCCTGTCAAAATTGCGTTTGCACTCGCGTATTCCGAACTTTCCGAATGTAAAAAATGCCTCGCGTGGCAGGGTTGCTGTCCAATTAGGGTTGCCGCGACCGGCATTGAGCATCATCTTCATGCTCTTTTTTATTCTCTCGTCGGCAAGCTCTATCAAGCGGTTTTTAAGTTCAAAGGGGCTTATCTTTTCCATCTCTTTTCCGAAAGAGGGAACCTCGCTTTTGTCTCTAAGTAATTTATTCATGGTAAATATATATTTAGTGGATTAATAATACAATGACTACTCCCCATAGTATGAGCAAGGTGTTGCCCACTGCGTATGTTACCGTATAGCCTAAGGCCGGAGTTTCGCTGCCTATTGCTTCTTGAACGGCACCGATGGCCGCAGTTGTTGTTCGCGCGCCGCAACAACAGCCCAATGCTATCGCCGGATGAAATTTGAACCAACGTGAGGCAATGTATAGTCCGAAAATAAGGGGCAGACTGGTAGCCACAATACCGGCACAAAAGATAGAAAGACCTATTTCGCGAAAGCCTTGCACAAACCCCGGACCTGCACTTATTCCCACTATTGCAATGAAAATATTGAGTCCCATGTTATTAAAAACCCACAAAGCAGCTTCGGGAATTGCGCCCATCGTGGGGCGTCGCGAGTGCCACCATCCGAAGAAAAGGCCGGCAATAAGCGCACCGCCGCTGGTGCTAAGGCTTATGGGTACTCCGCCAATGTGAAGAGTAAGTACCCCCACCAGACAACCAACAACAATGCCGGCTGTGAGAAATACAACGTCTGTGGTATTTGTGGCAGGGTCGGGGTAACCGATGGCTTTTGCTGCCGGCTGAACATCGAACTTTTTACCTACAAGTTCTATTGTGTCGCCTGCATTTATTATAGTTGCAGGAAAGACCGGAATATTTACACCTATTCGGGTTATGCTGCGTATGCTGACGCCGTGCATAAATTTTTCCTGTCGCAACTGCGACACACTTTTACCGTCGTACGAGGGGCGGCCGCTTCTCTTCTTGTTTCCCGTGACAAGCACCCGCAACTGCATGACGGGGAAGTCGAGCAACGCTTCATCGTCTACCTCGTTACCTATCCACTCCTCCTCGCCAATGGCATATTCGCGTCGTCCGGTGAGGACAACCTCATCGCCCGGAACGAGAATAATATCGGGGGTAACGTCATTTACTATTTTTGTAGCCTTGCGTATGCGCTCCACAAAAAGACGCTTCTCTTGCGAAGCAAAAAGCTCTTCAAGCTCGCCCACTGTGCGACCATCCTCGAACCAAGCATTTGTTATTTTATAGGCGCGAAAAACAACAGGACGCTCAGCGGTAGATACTCCCGGCTCCTCGCCAATATTACTGCCCATCTTTTTCTCAAGTTCTTTGCAGGCAGCCTTCACCTTTTCTATTCCTCCCAGCATTTTAGGGCCTATGCTCGACATTATCCATGCAGAGCCGGCTGTTCCGTAAATATAAGTAACAGCATAAGCGACAGGAATAATATTAATTAAATTTTGTTTATCGGCAGCCGAAAGTGAAAGCCCGTTGATAGTGTCGTCGGCAACGCCAATAACCGCGCTTATAGTTTGCGCACCCGATAGCAATCCGGCAGCCTCGCCCACATTGTAGCCCATAATTAAGGCAGTTACCCACGTAACGGCGAGTATGAAAATGCACATTACAATAGCAAAATAGACCTGCGGAAGGCCATCTTTTTTAAGCCCTCTGAAAAACTGCGGCCCCACCTTGTAGCCAATGGCAAAGAGAAACAGAAGAAAGGCAACAGGCTTAAGAGTGCTGCCGATAGATATTTTCAACTGCCCGACAAGCACTCCCACAAGCAACACACTTGTTACTACTCCCAGGCTGAAACCTTTTACACGTATACGACCGATGAAAGTTCCCAGCCCCAGCGTCAGAAAGACTGCAATTTCGGGGTGCGAGCGCAATACATTAATAAACCATTCCATACAATCTCTTTTTTTGTATGGATAACAATGGCAACAATATTTTGTTTGTTAATTGTTTAGAAGCTGTTTAAATTTATGTCCTTGAAATTTTTATAGATCTTTTTTAGGATGTTTTTTCATTTTTCAAAGGCGCATAGCGGGCTATGTAACTGCGAAAAAGGGAAAAACAGGCAAAAAAGAACATAAAAAGGCAAGTACAATTTGCGCGTAATGTAATAAACTTTTTCGAAAGAAATTTAAACAGCTTCTTAATCAGCCGACAATATCCCTTATGAGTATAAGGTCATTAAAGGATACTCCTTTGGCAAGCAGCACCTTCTTGTCACCGAAAAGATTGGATGAAAATTCATCGCCATCTTTGCACAATGCGGCAGCTTTTTGGTAAAATTCAATAGCCGGATTGTTGTTACCGCGAACAAGCTCCACGTGTCCGGCATTCAACCAATCCTGCATATTGCGTTTGGGCGATGCGTGCAGACGCGAATAATATTCTGCTGCCTGCTCATATTTTTCCACCATGAAAGAGCACCATGCTATTGCTCGCCACGAACGTATGGAGTCGGGCTCGAGATATTCTACTTTGAAAAAACGGTTAAAAGCCTCGTCGAATCTTTTAAGTGCCACAAGGCATTCGCCCGTCTGCATCAATATTGCACGATTGTCGGGCGCAAGTTGCTCGGCCTGAAGATAATAGGGCAGGGCACTCTTGGGGTCACGTTTCAGTCTGTGGCATTGGGCAATGTGGCGCACTGTCCACAATGTATCGGGCTTTACAATATCTGCTTTATTATAGTATTTCAGTGCAGCATCATATTCGGCAGCCTTTTGCTTGCAGTAGCCCATTTCCTGATAAAACTGTGCGTCGCAAACATTTTCTTCTTTAAGATGCTCTATGCTGCTGCCAATTTCCGAAGCCTCGGTGTAATACTCTTTCTGCAAAAGGTATCTGAAGATGCGCAACATACTCTGAGGTGTCCTTAAAAGGTTACCCGGAGATTCACTCTCGAGCAGATTGAGCGAAAGTGTGAAAGGGTCGGTAAACTCGTTTCTGAAACTCGAGAGTTTAAAGAAACGGTAGAGGTCCTGAATATATTGGTTACTTTGCAACTCCTCTTCGACCTTGCGGGGGATTGAGGGCTGTTCAGTATCGGGGTCGGCAATATCTTCACCATGCTGTTCACCCAACTGTCCCATGAGCATACTGCGTTGTTCCTCGGGAACCTGCTGAAGAGTGAAACAGAATGAGTATTTATCGCTGTTGCAAAAGAATTTTGATGCAAAAAGTGTTTTTAGAACATTTATTTTGTTTGTATCGGCCGAAGAGGGTATTATTCCCGCAACAGCGGAATTATTAATATCAAACGGACGGAACCAATTGGGCATTTCGTTGAAGAAGGGGTAGTGTTTCAGTTGCGAGAATGTGCTCATGTAAACATCCGCTCCTTCTGTCTGCCACTGTGCCATTTCGTCGAGTTTGTTTTTTATGCCATCGTCGTCAATCCACGCCTGCCACTCGGGGTTTTTATCATCCTGTTCAAGTTCTTTTTCAAGGTCGAGGCCTAATTTTGCGTTGCGGATGTTGGGATTTTTGAGCATGGCGGGTATAATCTCTTCGCGCATCTTGCGGTCGATTTTTTGTGTCTCGCGCGTACGAAGAAGTTGTAACTGCATAATCAGCAAGCGATTTTCAAAATCCGGAGTTTCGCACAGTTGTTCTATTCTTCTTTTAAGCTCGGGGTAATACTCTATGCGGTGATTGTTAATAAATGTTGTAATAAAGAGTCCGACAAGGGCACGCTGAGATATTGCAACCTCTTCGTGGGTGGCTGCGTCACACAGAAATATTGCCTTCAAAGGGTCGAATATTTTAAAAAGGCTGATGGTTATTGCACTTACAAACATTGCCTTGTCGTTATTATCAACCTCAAGGTCGCTCAGCATTTCTTGTGCTTCGCCACGTTGCTTTTTGCTCCACGAGCCTTCGCTCCACAGTTGCATGAAAAGTTCGCCGCTCTCTTGCTCGTGACGTTTGGCAACCTCTTTTATTTTTTCTTCGTTGCCGGGCATCAATTGCATCATTGCCATATTTATGGAGTGTTCGCGCAATCTATGGTGATAGTCGCTTATTGCCGCTTCGCCTTTATATTTTCGGCGCATTTGGCAGTAGACGCTTATCGAATGTTCGGCGAGGCGTGAGATTGCAATTTCATCGTTCAAAAGGTAGGCTTTTCCTATAAGCTCGCTGTGCATAAGTGCGCGATTGGGGTCGGGCATTCCTTTGCACATATATTCGAGCATATAATTATATGCAGTAGTTACCTCGGAGTAGCGCGTGCGAAGCTCCCAACTGTTCAAGGAGTCAATTTCTTCGCCCAGCCTTTCGAGTGCGGGTTTTAAGCGTTTTTCGCGCAGCAGAATGTTCACTTTGCGCTGTATTTCGTTTATACGTTTCTCTTCCATAGGTAATGTTACTGCTCATTAATTTATATATAAACAGCGCGGATTGCCGCGCTGTTTATACTATTTTATGCAGAATGGATTATTCACCTTTTATTGCTGCAACTCCGGGGAGCACCTTGCCCTCGATAGCCTCCAAGAGTGCACCACCACCTGTTGAGATGTATGATACTTTGTCGGCCATTCCGAATTTGTTGATACATGCTACAGAGTCACCACCACCGATGAGTGAGAATGCACCCTCGGCTGTAGCCTTTGCGATAGCCTCGGCGATAGCGCGTGAGCCTGCTGTGAAGTTGTCAAACTCGAACACACCAGCGGGACCGTTCCAAAGGATTGTCTTTGCACCCTCAATGGCTGCTGCAAATGATGCCTGTGTATTGGGACCTGCATCGAGACCTTCCCAACCTTCGGGAATTGCACCTGCGGGAACTACCTGTGTGTTTGCATCGTTAGAGAAGGCGTCAGCTGCTACACAGTCTGTACCAAGCACAAGGTTTACACCTTTTGCCTTTGCCTGCTCAATGATGTTGAGAGCGAGGTCGAGTTTATCATCCTCAACGATAGAGTTACCAATCTGACCGCCTTTTGCCTTTGCAAAAGTGTAGGTCATACCACCACAAAGGATAAGGTTGTCTACCTTGTCCATAAGATTCTCGATGATTCCGATTTTTGTAGATACTTTAGAACCACCCATGATTGCTGTGAAGGGGCGTTTGATATCTTTGAGGATGTTGTCTACTGCCTGTACCTCTTTCTCCATCAAATAGCCCAACATTTTGTTGTCTGCGTCGAAGTAGTCGGCAACAACGGCTGTTGATGCGTGACGACGGTGAGCTGTACCGAATGCATCGTTAATGTAGCAGTCTGCGTATGATGCCAATGTTTTTGCAAACTCTTTCTGAGACTCTTTCATAGCCTTCTTTGCGTCGTTGTATGCGGGGTCCTCTTTGTCGATGCCAACGGGTTTACCCTCTTCCTCGGGGTAGAAACGGAGGTTCTCGAGCAAAAGAACTTCGCCTGCTTTAAGAGCCGCAGCAGCCTCTGCTGCTTTTGCGCAGTCGGGTGCAAACTGTACGGGTACGCCCAATTTCTCTGATACTGCATCAACAATCTGACTCAATGAGTATTTTGCGTTTACTTTGCCTTTGGGCTTGCCCATGTGTGACATGATGATAAGTGCGCCACCGTCTGCCAATACTTTTTTAAGTGTGGGAAGTGCGCCACGGATACGTGTGTCATCTGTGATTTTACCCTCTTCGTTCAAAGGAACGTTGAAGTCTACGCGAACGATTGCCTTTTTTCCGGCAAATTTGTAATTGTCAATTGTCATCATTGCTTTGTTATTATGAATAGGATTAATAATTTCTATTTTTATTTACCTTATAGCTTTATTGCAACATTTTGCAAATATAACTTTTTATGTTTAAGTATCGACCTTATTTTATAAAAAATATCTAAATATTTTTATCTGCCACTTTTTTACCCGTTGGGTTGCGTCGGGAATACTCTTTGCAGATTTTTGTGAGTCCGCACGAAGAGCACTCGGGATTGCGTGCCTTACAGGTGTATCGGCCATGCAGTATCAGCCAATGGTGGGCCCGGGGGATAAGATGCTCGGGTATATACTTAATGAGCCTTTTTTCCACGCTGTATGGAGTGGTGCAGCTTTTCGGCACAAGGCCTATTCGGTGACTTACGCGAAAGACGTGTGTATCTACCGCCATTGCCGATTTATTGAATACAACAGCCTGTATTACATTGGCTGTTTTGCGACCGACGCCCGGAAGGGTTATCAGCTCTTCGAGGGTGTCGGGTACATTGCCTCCGAAATTGCTACATAATTTTTGTGCCATGCCTACAAGGTGTTTGGCCTTGTTATTGGGGTAGGATATGCTTTTTATGTAGTTGAAAATTTCGTCGGGATGGGCTTGAGCAAGCTCCTCGGGGGTGTCGTATGCGGCAAAAAGGTCGGGGGTGACCATATTTACACGTTTGTCTGTGCATTGTGCCGACAATATTACAGCAATAAGTAGCTGAAACGGATTTTCGTAATGTAGCTCCGTCTCGGCTACCGGTATTGCTTTTTCAAAATATTCGAGTACTTTTTTATATAGTTCCTCGTTTTTCATGCTCGCTTTTTAGAAGTTGTTTAAATTTATGTCCTTGAAATTTTTATAGGTCTTTTTTAGTATGTTTTTTCATTTTTTAAAGGCGCATAGCGGGCTATGTAACTGCGAAAAAGGGAAAAACAGGCAAAAAAGAGCATAAAAAGGCAAGCACAACTTGCGCGTAAAGTAATATACTTTTTAGAAAGAAATTTAAAACAACTTCTTAGTTTGCACTCTCGAACAGTTTAAGGAAACGTATATCATTCTCGCTGAAAAGACGCAGGTCTTTTACCTGATATTTGAGGTTGGTGATGCGCTCTATTCCCATTCCAAGAGCGTAGCCCGAGTATTCCTTGCTGTCTATTCCGCAAAGTTCGAGTACATTGGGGTCTACCATTCCGCAGCCCAAAATTTCCACCCATCCTGTGCCTTTGCAGAAGGGACAGCCTTTTCCACCGCAGATGTTACAGCTTATGTCCATTTCGGCCGAAGGCTCGGTGAAGGGGAAGTATGAGGGACGCAAACGTATCTTTGTGTCGTTGCCGAACATCTCTTTTGCAAAGAGCAAAAGCACCTGTTTGAGGTCGGTGAATGATACATTTTTGTCGATGTACAATGCTTCTAACTGATGGAAGAAGCAGTGCGCACGGTAGCTGATGGCCTCGTTGCGGTACACGCGTCCCGGAGCAATAATGCGGATGGGAGGCTGTGTTGTTTCCATCACTCGGCTCTGAACGCTGCTTGTGTGTGTGCGCAGAATAATGTCGGGATGAGCCTCGACGAAGAATGTATCCTGCATGTCACGGGCAGGGTGGTCGTCGGCAAAGTTCATTGCCGAGAATACGTGCCAATCGTCCTCAACCTCCACTCCGTTGGCAATGGAGAATCCGAGACGAGAGAATATGTCGATTATTTCGTTCTTGACGATTGAGAGGGGGTGGCGGGTACCCAATTTGCCGGGGTAACCGGGACGTGTAAGGTCAAGCTCGCACTGTTCCTCTTCTTTACTTTCGAGACTCTCTTTAAGTGAGTTTATTTTCTCTTGTGCCGCAGTCTTAAGTTCGTTGAGTTTCATTCCGAACTCTTTCTTTTGCTCGGCGGGTACCTCGCGGAACTGTGCCATCAGATTATTGATGATTCCTTTCTTGCTGAGGTATTTAAGGCGCAAGGCCTCTAGCTCTTCGGCATTGCTCGCTGTGATGCTTTTAATCTCTTCAAGCAATTTTTCTATCTGCTCTATCATATTTCTTTGATATATTATTTCTTTATTAATCGTGCAAAATTAATAATTTGTAATGATTGTACCTAAGAAGTTGTTTCAATTTTTTTAATAATTTTTGTTTCTACTGCTTATTTACGCTATCTTCGCGATTATTTTATGAATTTTAGTATATGATTAAGCATTTTACCTCTTATTCGCTGTTGCCGCACAATACATTTAGAATGAATGTTAAGGCTGCTGATTTTGTGGAATTTACCACGCTCGAGGATGTTGTTTCCATTGCAAAGGAGCTTGGTGATGTTCGTCGTCTGGTTATTGGCGGGGGTAGTAACCTGCTTTTTATGGGCGACTTTGAGGGTGTTATTTTACATTCGGCAATAAAGGGTATTGAGCTTATTGATGAGAATGAAGATGCTTTTTTTGTACGTGTGGGCAGCGGTGTAAATTGGGACGGATTTGTGGCTCACACTGTAGAAAAAGGATGGCAGGGGCTCGAGAATCTTTCGGCAATTCCCGGCGAGGTTGGCGCAAGTGCCGTGCAGAATGTTGGTGCTTATGGCGTTGAGGCAGGGGATTTTATAGAGAGGGTAGAGACTGTTTCTTTGACCGATGGCTCTGTAAAGGTGTTTACAAAAGAGGAGTGCGAATATGCCTATCGTGACAGTATTTTCAAGCGTGCCGAAAAGGGCAAAAATGTAATTACGCACGTTGTTTTTAAACTGAACAAAAAACCGAATTTTGTTCTTTCGTACGGCAATTTGAAAGAGCAGTGCGAGACGATGGGGGGCGTAACGGCAAAGAATATTCGTGCGGCCGTCAGCAACACTCGCGCGGCAAAATTGCCCGACCCTGCGGAGATTGGAAGCGCGGGCAGTTTCTTTATGAACCCTGTTGTTGATTCGGAAAAGGCCGAGAAACTAAAAAAACTTTATCCGGAAATGCCTATATACCCTGCACCGGGCGGCGTTAAACTGTCGGCCGGATGGCTCATCGATCGCTGCGGATGGAAAGAGAAAAGCAGCGAGCGGGTGGGAGTTTATCGCAATCAGGCGTTGGTGGTAGTGAATCTGGGTGGTGCCACCGGAAAAGATGTGATGAATTTTGCCACACTTATTCAAGAATCGGTAAAGGAAAAGTTTGGAGTAAACATTTCCCCCGAAGTTAATGTGATAGATTAAGACAATTATATGAAAATCACAATATTAGGAAGCGGAACTTCAACCGGGGTACCCGAGCTTGGATGCGGGTGCGAGGTGTGTTGTTCGACCGACCCTCGCGATGCACGTTTACGTTCATCGGCCATTGTCGAGGAGGGTGACAGTAGATTGCTTATAGACTGCGGGCCCGACTTTAGGACACAGATGCTGAACAGGCCTTTTCGCAAAATTGATGCTGTATTACTTACTCACAAGCATTATGACCATGTAGGCGGGCTGGACGACCTTCGTCCTTTTTGTCGCAAAGGAGATATTCCCGTCTATGGCAACGAGGATACTGTCAAGCATGTGAAAAATGCGTTGCCTTATTGCTTTTCGGATGTAAAATATCCGGGCGTTCCCAATTTGATGCTTCATATAATTGATGGTAATTTTCGTATAGGAGATTTTGAGATTCAACCTATACGGGTTTTTCATGGGCGGTTGCCAATCTTGGGCTATCGTATGGGTGACTTTGCCTATATTACGGACATGAGCTTCATAGAGCCCGAAGAATTGAACAAACTTACAGGCATTGACACGCTGGTTATAAACGCGTTACGTTTCTCGAAGCCTCATGGGTCGCATCAAACTGTTCTTGAGGCGTACAATGTAATTAATCGCATTAAGCCGCGAGTAGTTTACTTTACTCACATGATGCACCATATTGGGTTACACGCAAAGATAGAGAAGGTGCTTCCCCCTAATATGCACCTTGCATACGACGGCCTTGAATTTTTCGTTTGACGCCGGCAGATTAACGAGAATCATGCGAAGCAACATAATCGGCGTATCGCATGATAAATTGAGACTGCTGCAATGTTTCGGGCGTGCGACGGAAGGTGGATTTTGGAGACGCCGAGAATTGTTTTTGCAACAAGTTATTTGCAAGGGTGTAATTTTTCAGCAAAAGTGCATAGTAGCATCCGACTATTGTTCCTGTGCGTCCTATTCCGCCGCGACAATGAATGTAGATTTTTGCTTTTTCATCGCTCTTTATTGTGGACATAATCGTTTCAAGTAATTCTGTAACCTCGTGCATGGAACGTGGTACGCCACAATCTTTTATGCCGAATCGTGTATAGCTGCATTCGCCCGTTAGCCATTGGGAGTAAGGCGAAAGTTCCCCTCGTTCGGTAAGGTCTACAAAGTGCGTAATTCCGAACTTTATGAAACGGGATAATTCCTTGCGACCCAATGTTTCGTTTGAGGTTGCAGGGTATTCTCCTGCATATATTCTGTCGTCCACTTTGTAAGAATTGCGTATGGGAGCGTCGATTATCGGGTGGGCAAGAAAATGAAAAAATGCGTACATTCCGTTTATCATTCTTGCGGGCATCAGCGACAGACAATGTTGTTTTATATTTTCGGGGACTTTATATTGTGCAGAGGGGGTGGCTGTGGCTATGGAGCCGGCTATTGCCGCCTGTGTATCAGCGTCGCCACCCAAAGAAATAGCCAAACGAATAACATCCTCGAAACTTTCGCCCTCTAAATATGCGATTATAGCCTCGGGGACGCTGCCTGCACTTGTAACGTCGAAGCTGTACGATTCTCTAATATCTGCAATTTTTCTATTCAGATTGTAGCCGAATGTATCCTGAATATAATCGCGGATTTTATCTTTTTCCTCGCCACTTTTCGCCAACCGGACGGCCGCCGCAACCGCCTGCGCACCTTTTATCGCATCGGGGTGATTATGAGTAATTTCGGCCGATATTTTTGCCAACTGCAGAGCTTCTTCGAGCGACGAAGCATACAGCCCCACAGGACTTACGCGCATTGCGGCACCGTTGCCGTAACTGCCGTAAGGCGTCGCCTTTTCGTCGTTCAGCCACCGGTGGAACATTCCCCCGTAGCCGGCATTTGGGAATTTGCGTCCCCACTTGCGCATATATTGCGAGAGGCCTTCGTGCGTATGCTTTTCGTCCTCGACGAGCCACTCGGCAACCGCTAATGTCATCACTGTGTCGTCGGTGGGGCGCGCCTCTTTGCATAAAAGTTCAAAATTATATTCCTTTGTGGGACAATGCTCGTAACAAGAGCCTAAAATATCCCCGGCAATGGCACCTAACATCATTTATTGAAACTATTGCTGACACCTTCGACGAATCCTTTAAGAGCGTCGCCAAATGCGCCAAAGATATTTCCTAAGTTTGTTGTAGCCCTTGCAGTGATTGCTCCAACGTAACGACCTTTAAGCTGTGAAAGTTCCTCTGATTCTTCGCTGTTGAGGTTACGCGATTCAAGTTCTTTGACAATTTCGGTGAAACGTGTGTGCATTTTTTCATATTCATCTTCTGTATATTCATTCTTTCCCTCTATTTTCTCGCATATTTTTCGCATTTCGTTGAATTTACAGGAGGTGGTTGCACAAGAGATAAAAGTGAGAGATATTAGTGCTGCAAAAATAAAAAATGCTATTTTTTTCATACTGATTAATTTTTATTGATAACTATTTGACAAATGTAGTCAATTTGAAATTATTTTCAATTACTTTTGCAGATGAATTTGCTATTCTATATTAGCAGAGAAACAATTTTGCAGATGTTTAACATTTAAGAATTTTACAATGCCTTCTTTTGTAGACATTTTGGAGTTTGCCGGTACTTTTGCTTTTGCCATCAGTGGTATACGATTGGCGTCGGCAAAAAGATTCGATTGGTTCGGTGCTTACGTCGTTGGAGTGGTGACTGCTATCGGTGGCGGTACTATTCGTGACGTATTGTTGGATGTTACTCCATTTTGGATGACAAATTCCATGTATCTTTTATGCTCGGGCCTTGCACTTTTTTGGGTTATTCTTTTTGGGAAGTATCTTATTCACTTGAATAATACCTTTTTTATATTTGACACGATAGGTCTTGCACTTTTCGTGGTTGTGGGCGTGGAAAAGACTTTGGCACTCGATTATCCAATATGGGTGGCGGTGGTGATGGCTACGCTTACAGGCTCGGCAGGTGGTGTGATGCGTGATATATTCATCAACGAAGAGCCGCTGTTCTTCCGTAAGGAGATTTATGCAATGGCGTGTGTCATTGGCGCGCTTGTATATTGTCTTTGCGACAAAATGGGCATGGAGGTTCATATGACACAGATAATGTGCGGTATTGCTGTTTTTGTTGTTCGCACGCTGGCTGTAAAATATAATATTTGCTTGCCTGTGCTTAATGGGAGCGAGGAGGAAGATTCGGTAAAATAGGAATAAAATATTTATAAAAGTATGGTGGTGCAGTTTGAAAAACTGCACCACCATACTTTTATATGCTCGCCTCACTGATTATTCGGGTTTTCTTTTTTGCCACATTCCCTGTTTGCACTATTGAAGGCAATGGATGGTTGTAACAGATCCATATTAATATGGCTGTTGCCATCACTCGATCGTCGTGATTGCCCTCGACTGCGCCCATCTCTTTTCCATTCTCTTTAAGTTCGTAAAGGTCAAGTTCGTATGTTGTTTCAATGCAATGTTCTACATAAAGGCCGTCACGCATTGCTTTTATAAGGAAATTTATAACCATCGGCTTTGTCGAGGAATTTGTGTGGAAGCCCCAACGTCGCGGACGTCCCTGACGTATCTCTTGCGTGGATGTTCGACTGTATAGGTTGCTGTATTTGCCTGCAATTTCATTGAGTATATACTCGAAATTATCGCCCTCGGTGCCTTCTGTCTCAAGGGTGTTTGCCTCTATTACCAACAAGGCATTGTTGTATGCTTTTGCAATTTCCACGGCTTTCCATGCAAGTTTGTCGTGCTCTATGTGACCGTGCCAACAGGCTGCAATTTCGGGCACGCCACCCTCGAGCATGGGCAGACGGTCGGCGACCATTATGCAGGAATAGTCGGCCTTGTCCGAGACACCGCCGACGTCTACTGTTACAATGTAGCGGTCGCGGTAATTAAGCTGTGTGTCGGGCATCAGCCACACTTTTAGTACATTCGTGTCGCTCGGCTCGCCCGGTTGCAAAGGCTCGAAGCTTATAACTTTTTTATTTGCTCTTTGTTCTTCGTCGAATTTTTCAACGCTTACAATGTCGCCTATCCACGTGGGAGGCACGCACGATTCTCGTATATTCTTGACGTATGATATTTTAAAGACTCGGCGACCTGTGCTCTGAAAAGCTTCGTTGGCAGTGGAGGGAAATTCCGAAAAGAGTCGCCACTCCTCGGGCATTTCCCTTCGTTTGTCGCGGTACCACGCTATTGCTTCGAGCGTTGCGCCCAATGAAAAAAGCTGATGTTCATACTCGTCCATACTCTCGATGAATGGAACATAGTCGTCGGAAGCTAATTTTTTGCTGTAAAGGTCGATACTGTACCAGGGAACAAACACCGGAGTAAAATTATTTCGGCCGGCTGTTGCGTCTATCCATGTGCGATGAAAGAAATTACCGACGCCTTTGGCCGTAGATTCCATCACCTTTACGGTATATGGTCCGCCGGCAATGGAGCCGAAGATTGATTGTACAAGGTCTTCGGGTTTTCTTCCTGCCGTCGCCCTCCATAGACCAACCTCGGTTAAATGGGCCATGCTTATATCCTCGCTACGCAAAGAGTCGGGTTTTTGCGACGAGCCGAGCGAATAACGGCTGTTACTCCAGCTTATCGTCCTTGTCTTTTGCGTACCTTGATAGGGGGTTGTCGTCAGTTTTTTACCGCCTGTCGCCCACAGTGGATAGTTGTTTATCACTTTTGCCATTATTCCTGCAACGATAGAGGATTGTTTCTCAACGTCGCCACATATTACCGAATTCCAATTACGTTTGTGCACAAGCTGAATCCACAGCATATAAAGCTGGGTCAGTGTGGAGCCTCCCCACTGTCGGGCTTTACAAAGGATGATGTCTATCGGTTTTCCGGCAAGACGCAACTTTTCCATTTCACTAAGATAGAATCGTTGCGGACGGTTAAGAGTAAATGGAATGTCACGTCCACGACCCTTGTCCGAAATTACGGCCATTGTCTTTGCCCAGTATTCAAAATCGTATTTTATACGTTTGCGACAAAATTCGAGCCACAATGTTATAATGTTCTTGTGGCTCGGATGCTTGTTTCCGCGTGAGGCGAGGAACGCATGTGCACCTTTTTCGATAAGTTCGCTTACATGATTTTCATGCAACATGTCTGTGGGAAGATTCATGCGTGTAAGCGGAAAGCCGTCAATTTCTATCCACTTACGCTCGATAGATGTGGAGCCTTCGCCGGTTACAGGATTATAGACGGCCGAATTTTTCTTCAGTCGTCTATAATTTTCTTCAATCATGTTTTTTATTTTATCTGTCATATTCCGGCGAGATTTGTGGGGCGTCGTCTTATTTTTTTGTTGCAGAAGCCGGCGAAAAGGTCCTTTACGCGTGAAAGAAGTTCACCGCGCATTGCAATATATTGTTGGCTCCAAGCAGGGTAGCGTATGAGCGTCCATTGTGTCATAAGTTCGTTTACAAGGTAGTCTGTTATTGCCTGCTTTAATATTGGTTGCAGATTACCGCACGACTCGTCACGACCGATGAAACGAATATCTATATAATCGTTTTTTATTTTACCGCATATACTCTCGAAACGTCCCGATTGACCGGCTATAATCTCATTTATTGTCCTATTGATAAAGGTATCCAGCAGTTCTTCATCGTCGAAAGATGTTTCGCCAATGTCGGCGTTAAGGTCTTTTCTTTTTTCTGCATCAGCGTGGTAGTGGGTGAGCAAGTCCACACGGTGCCTCAATTCTTCTTTCTTTATAAGTATATTGTATTCCATACTTTTCAAAATTTTATATTATTATTTCTTCTTTTTACTCGTCGCGGTTTTACGCGGGTATTCATAAGTTCGCGCAGTTGCAAGGTTACTTTCTCTGTTTCGGTTGCTGTTATTACCGCTTCGTCGGGCTTATGTTGCATCATCCATTGTTGCAACGTGCGCATAACAAGAAAATGCGTCATTGTATTTTGCAGTTCTGCGAACAGACCTCCGGGGAAATATTGCGGCGGTACCAGACTGAACATAAATATTTCGTACCCTTCGTGCGCCTCGTCATTTACGGGAATATATCTACATGGGCCGAAATAGCTGTTTATCATTTTAACAAGTTCGCTTGTTGCTACATTTATGTGATCGTATATCTGAATATGGTCGTCGGAGGATGCTTGCATGCCTGCCGCCAACTTCAAAGGTGCGCCGCTGTTGCGTCGTGCCTCGCCCACATAATAGCTGTATGTGAATATACGTTGCTCAACCTCGTACAAGGATATTTTTATTTTTTCTCTATTCATCATGATAATTAAATTTTACAGTATGCAAATTCGTGATTTCTTTCTCGCAGAGCTTTATAGAGCAGGCAACGGAAAGTTTCTGTATCGAGATAAAATGACGGTGCAGGCTCTTCTATTATTTTTTCGAGTAGGGTGTAATTTATTACCGGATTTGTAATATCCTCTTGCCTGTATTTTTTGTAGCGTCGGAAAAGCTCTTTGTATAGCTCGACCTTGTTTTTATTTACAAGCGGCAGTTTCTTTTTGCGCACCAACATTGAGACGAAACGTCGTGCATTTTCAAATGAGACGAAAAATCGCGGAGCTTTTGTGTTTGCCGCTTTTTCGATGATTTTTTCTAATGTTGCAAAAGGGTCTATTTTGCGACAATTTTTCAATGTTTCAAAAAAGGTGTCGATGATGGCCTGTTTGCGCATTTCACCGACGGAAAGGTCTGTCATTGTTTCCATAGTCTTTTTTGAATACAAAAATATAATCAAAATATCCGGATTGCAATGCAGAATTAACACTTTTTTTACGACGGTTGATAATTTTTCTTTTTTTCACATAATCTGTTTATGCTTGATTAAGCTCGATATGTGTGTTGCATGGTGTATGAATAAAGCAACAGAATGTAATTTACGTTCCGAAATAAGATGATGCAAATAACATCTTTACACTATTGTAACTACCGTTAGGGTAATGAACATTACGATAAAGCCTATAGATATGAGATTTTTTGATAGAGAACAAGAGTTTGAAAAAATTAGAGAAATTGAGGAATTGTTTCATTCTATCCCTAGAGTGGAACTCTTTTTTACACATTACAATAAAACGGAATTAATCAGCAAGCATCAACTGCATTGTTATATAAATCAAATGAGGCTCACTCATAATGAGAATCACGAGAATTAGTATTTATTGACAGTCATTTAGTTATAATGATTATATCGTGGTTTGGCAACAAAAACAATAACTCTTTGAAAACTAATTGCTTCAATATTCTTATTAAAAGTGAGTGTGTAGCAAAATAACCAGGCAGAAACAGACCCGATTTGGACTTTTTATATTATCTTTGCATATAAATAGGTGTTCTTTCTTGGAACTATAACATAAATGCAGATAAGGGTGTATGCAAATTATTGACAATGTTAACAGGACATCACTATTACTGAGGGCAAGAACGTCGCTGAGCAGATTGCCGAGGATGATGCACATGCCAAACTGATGAAGCAGATTGAACAGTTGGAGCAAAAGGCTCGCATCGAGAAACAACCTCGCAAGAAGTTGGAACTATTTGAGAAGTTGAAGGAATTGAAGAAAAAACTATGACGAAGAAACATAAATATGTAGAACCAACTGTCCTCTTGAAACTATGTGATCTAAAGGAAGATGATGCTCCCGATTTACAGACACTAGTATATCAATTCTCGAGAATTGAATTAATATATTTTGCATTGGAATGGATATACAATCGAGAGTTGTCTATTGGTTATGTCAACTTTTGTAAACGAATCTCACCACAAGATGATGGGAAATTACTTATTGAACATATCAACAAGCATATTCAGGATAAATCCGTATTAGCAAACTATCATTTAGTTTGTGCCCAAACCGGAATAGAACTTCTTAAATATCTATTTTCTATCCCTGAAAAAAGTGTGCCTGTAGACTATTGTTCGTTAGAGAATGGTGGTATTATAAAAAGCATACATGTTATGCTTGTCGTATTGCACATAAATGAGCGCATCGTAAACGGATGTGTTCCAATGTCTGAGGATGATAATGCCAAAGACTCCATTGCGCACGCCGCGGTAATATCAACAATTGAGAATAATGATTTCTTAAACTATGATGTTGCCACAACGCCATATATTCATTTATACAAAGCATCAAAGTTTTTGAATTTCTGCGATGGAGATTCATACTTTGCAAAGCATAAAGCATCGCTATTGTCTATGTATGGCTGTGCCGATTCTAAAACATATTTGTCATTTGTAATATGGTTGTTATTAGAGAATTGGAAATATGACGAAGGATATTGTAGGCTTACATTCGACGATGATAACTCTGTACCCCAAGCTATAGATAAAATCTCTATACCTATCAGCGAGATTATTAGTATAGATTCAAATAGCGATTACAAGGCATTTCGCGAAAGACCGCTTATTAAGTTAGATAACACGCATTATGTAGTCATATGTGTACCATTCTTAATGGATAAGCTATACAATAGTTTAGTATTTGACCTGACAGAAGTTAGCGGAGATGGTAATATAACTAGAACAAAAGCATCTTCAGAATTTACAGAACCTTTACTTCTGTACCCACTACTTCGCTCTATTGTTGAACCCCAAAGTCCAATACATCTATCTGGTGACGATTGCAAGAAGATTGAACCAAAGCGAGCACCAGACTATTATGTACGGAATTGGAACGATGTGTTTCTATTTGAACTAAAGGATTACAGTTTTAGAGCAGATATTAAATCTAATCCGACATTTGATGAACTCGTTGAATATCTACACAAGCAGTTCGTTACAAAAACTAACGGCAAAGATGGAGCAATAAGGCAATTAGTTCATAATATCAAAGCCATTGTCAATAACGATTTCGCATGGGATAAAACTCTTCATAAACCTCGACGGATATATCCCATACTAATATTGGGAAATTCTACTTATATGACACTTGGCATGTCATATATGATTAATAAATTATTTCGAGAAGAACTTCAGAAGGAAGGAGTTTCGGATAGCAGAATTAGTGATTTGATAGTAATTGATATTGATACATTGATACTATATAAAGGTGTATTCTCTAATCGTAGATATAAGTTTAAAAAAGTATTAGATGACTATTTGACGCATATCAATAAAGATTATAGCAAATCAAAAAATCTTGAATTGCGGTTGTATGCTTTTATGCAAACGCTACCAATGTTCTTAAGAAAGTATTATCCAACAACCGAAGATTATCTTGTGAATGAATTAAAAAGTATAGATATATGGAAAGATTAAAGCTACAAACCACAGATATGGCAGAGCGAAATGTTGAACTGTTGGGACAGATGTTCCCGAACTGCTTGACTGAGACGATAAATTCAGATGGCAAGTTGGTGCGTGCTATCGACTTCGATAAGTTGCGTCAGGAGTTGGCGTGCGAGGTTGTCGAGGGTGCTGATGAGCGTTATCAATTCACTTGGCCCGATAAGCGTGCTGCTATTCGCTTGGCTAATGCCCCCACGAACAAGACGCTGCGTCCTTGCCGTGAGGAGAGTGTGGATTTCGACAATACCGAGAACCTCTATATCGAGGGCGACAACTTGGAGGTGCTGAAGTTGCTCCGTGAGAACTATTTGGGTAAGGTGAAGATGATTTATATCGACCCACCATATAACACAGGCAACGACTTTGTCTATAACGATGCCTTTGGAATGAGTAATGATGAGTTTAAGCCACAAAGTGGTCTTTTCGATGAAGAAGGCAATCGTATGGCAGACCCAATGGTGCAGAATACCGAGAGCAATGGTCGTTTTCACACCGATTGGCTCAATATGATATATCCACGTCTTAAAGTAGCAAAAGACCTGCTTTCTGATGATGGAAGTATATTCATTACATTAGATGACCACGAATATTCCAATGCAAAAAAGATATGTGATGAAATATTTGGTGAGTCTGATTTCATTGCAACCATTATATGGGAAAATTTTTACGGACGAAGTAATGCTGCTGCTATATCACCATCTCACAACTATATTTTAGTTTATTCAAGGGCAGGAGAAAATTGGAAAAATATTAGAAATTTATTAGAAAGAAATGAAAAGAGTATAAGCAATTATAAGAATCCTGATAATGACCCTAAGGGGCCTTGGCGATTAGGGCCAATATTCGCAAGTGGCGAAAGACATCAAGGTTTAATGTATACTATCAAGACTCCTAATGGAGATTTAATCACACCTCCCAAAGGTAGTCATTGGAGAATGCTCGAAGACGATTTTTGGAAACGAGTAGAAGAAGGTAGTATTGTATTTGGTATGGATGGTAAAGGTTCTCCTGCTACCAAATTATATTTATCAGATGTTCAATCGGGATTAGTGCCAAGGTCTCTATGGCTACACGATGAAGCAGGTCATACACAGGATGGAAAAAGGGAGGTTATGTCATTATTCCCTGAAGCATCAGTATTTGACACTCCAAAACCTACAAAATTAATTAGACAAATAGTAAAAATCGCTTGCTGTGATAACGATACCATCCTTGACTTCTTCTCTGGTTCTGCAACAACAGCACACGCTGTAATGCAGTTAAATGCCGAGGATGAAGGCAGTCGCCGTTTTATTATGGTGCAGTTACCCGAACTTACCGATGAAAAGAGCGATGCTTACAAGGCGGGATACAAGAACATCTGCGAGATAGGCAAAGAGCGTATCCGTCGTGCAGGAAAGAAAATCAAGGAGGATAACGCTAACAAAGCGGGTATCGAGCGACTTGATACAGGCTTCCGTGTATTGAAACTCGACACATCTAATATGGCGGATGTATATTACACTCCTGCTGATACACCCATACAGACTACATTGAACTTTGATGCGTTGGTGGATAATATCCGTGAGGGTCGCACCGCCGAAGACCTTTTGTTCCAAGTATTACCCGAATGCAACTTGCCTTTGTCGAGCAAGATTGAGATACGAGAGATACACGGCAAGAAGGTATTCGTGGTGGAGGATGGCTATTTGATGGCTTGCTTCGACAGCGACATCAACGATGCTGTGATTACCGCCATAGCGAAGGAGAAGCCATACTACTTTGTGATGTGCGACCGCTCGATAGCATCCGACAGCGTTGCCGACAACTTCGACCAAATCTTTGAGGCGTATAGTAGAGAAACAGTAAGGAGGATATTGTAATGGCAAATATAGGATACAAATATAGGGCTAACCTTGCTGATGAAAAAGGGAATCGTAGAGATACAATTTCACTAGTCAGAGGAGAGTTATATGCCCCTAAGTTGAAAGACTTAAATGATCCATTTGAAGGTTCGGTTGATTTGCCAAATGCGGAGAGTGAATCTTATTGGGTTACTCCACTGCTTCAACAAAGTTATAAAGTTGGTGTATATTCGATGTCGAAACAAAAAGAAGAAAACTTCCCTTGTAATGAGTTACTATGGGCGCATTATGCTAATTCGCACCAGGGATTCTGTATTGAATATGACTTAGACAAACTCGATACTAGCATTACTGACATTATTGATTATAGAATAGATGTGAAGTATCAAGAAAATAAGCCAACCATTTTACCAAATGATTCAATAGAGGAAAAGATTAAAAAAGCATTTTCTACAAAGTCGTTGCCATGGGCATACGAGAATGAATATAGGCTAGTATTCGGTTCTAGCGGAGTAAAGAAAGTTGCTTATGAGGCTATTAGAGCAATATACTTTGGCTTAAAAATGTCATTGACAGAAAGGAATGCAATCATTAATGGTTTGAAGCATAAAGGTGTCAAGTTCTATCAAATAGAACGAGTAGCCAAAGACTATAAGTTGAGTGCAAGCAAATTGTTGTTTGATTATACCCATGAGATTGTAAATATTGAAAATTTACCAACCGTAACCAATTACATTATTTGGTATAAGTCTCCTAACAAGGATAAAAGTAGTGTAGAAGACTTTATGTGTCAAATAAGAAAGAAATTGAAGCCAAAGAGTAATATCACTTTGATAGATGATATGAAAGCATTACCTATCTTAGTCAATTATAGGCCACATACGATTACAGCAGAGGAGACAGAAATAAAGGCTAAACATTGGATTGCGTATTCCACATTTGGATCTCCTGAATGCGTTTGGATGTACCCAGAAAGGATATAGTTATGAAATTCAAATTTAAGATACAACAATATCAGACCGATGCGGTAGAACGCACTGTGGAGGTGTTTGCAGGACAGCCATCCGTTGATAGTCTTGCGTATCGCCGAGACCTCGGTAAGCGTGCGGCGACTCTCTATGATGATGAGTTGGAGATGGGTTATCGCAATAGCGACGTGCAACTAACATCGTCGCAGTTGCTTGAGAATATCCACAAAGCACAAGCCGCCGGGGATATTAAACTGTCAAGTTGTCTTGCCCCAAGCATAGGAGCGTGTAGCCTTGATATTGAGATGGAGACAGGAACGGGTAAGACCTATGTGTATATCAAGACGATGTTCGAGTTGAACAAGCGTTATGGTTGGAGCAAGTTTATCGTTGTTGTGCCAAGCATTGCTATCCGTGAGGGTGTAGGCAAAAGTTTCGCTATGCTCGAAGGCCACTTTATGGAGCACTACGGCAAGAAAGCTCGTTGGTTTATCTACGATAGTAGTCGTTTGAAGAGTCTTGATGACTTTTCGAGTGATGCAGGTATAAATGTGATGATTATCAATACTCAGGCTTTTGCATCATCGTTGAAAGAAGGAGCAAAGAACAAAGAGAGTAAGATTATTTACTCGAAACGTGATGACTTTGCGAGTCGCCGTCCGATTGATGTGATTGCAGCGAACCGTCCGATTATCATTATGGACGAGCCACAGAAGATGGAGGGAGAGGCTACACAGACCGCTCTCAAACGCTTTATGCCATTGTTCATCCTTAACTACTCGGCAACACACAAGACCAAGCACAACACCGTATATGCTCTTGATGCTCTCGATGCCTACAACAAGAAACTCGTAAAGAAGATTCAGGTTAAGGGCTTCGAGGTAAAGAACCTAAAAGGAGCATCAAGTTATCTCTATATTGATAGCATCATCCTATCAAAGAACGACCCACCGATGGTTAAAATAGACCTTGAGATGAATACAGCATCAGGAATACGCCGTAAGTCTGTGAAGTTCGGCAAGGGAGATAAATTATATAGTGCCAGCGGTCTTAAACAATACGAAGGCTTCGATATTGCAGAGATTAATCCATATACAGACACCGTTACATTCCTCAATGGCATAACACTCCGTAAGGGTGAAGTATTCGGCGACAGTAGTGAGTTGGCAATGCAGCGTGTTCAGATTCGTGAGACCATCGTTTCGCACTTTGAGAAGGAGCGTGAATTGTTTGCACGAGGCATTAAGACACTTTCGCTGTTTTTTATCGACGAAGTAGCAAAATACAAAAGTTATAACGCCGAAGGAGAGACCGAGCAGGGCGTATTTTGGAAGATATTTGAGGAGGAGTATGTCAATATCCTCAATGAAAATCTATCGCTGTTTGACTCCGATTATCAGCAGTATCTACGCCGATTCGATGTGAGCGAAATACATAATGGATACTTCTCAATCGACAAGAAAGGTCGTTCGGTAAATAGTGAAGTGAAGCGTGGTCGTGATACTTCGGACGATATATCGGCTTACGACCTTATCCTAAAGAACAAGGAGCGTCTGTTGAGCTTTGACGAGCCTACACGATTCATCTTCTCACATTCAGCACTGCGTGAGGGTTGGGATAACCCCAATGTATTCCAAATCTGCACGCTCCGACACGCTAATTCGGCAACAGCCAAGCGACAGGAGGTGGGACGAGGTTTGCGTATCTGTGTGGATGCAAATGGTAATCGTATGGACTTTGAGACTCTCGGAGAGAATATCCACGAGTTGAACAAACTGACCGTGATTGCCAATGAGAGTTATAGCAACTTCGTAGGCGACTTGCAGCGTGAAACCCGTGATGTGCTCCGCGACCGTCCTACCAAGGCTGATGAGGCATACTTCACAGGCAAACTCGTATTTGTGGGTGATGAAAAGCGTGCCATTACAGCAGAGGAAGCAAATTCTATCCGTGCATATCTCTGGGATAACGATTATATCGACGATAAGGGGCAGGTTACAGAGCAGTATAAGACAGATTTGGCAGAAGGCAGCCTCGCTCCTATGTCCAAGAAGTTGGCTCCTATGGCTGACAGCATACAGTTATTGATTCGTGCATTGTATGATGAGTCTGTGGCTATTGATTCAATGTTTGAGGATGGTAATGCTACCGTTGTCAAGGAGAATAAGTTGAACGATAACTTTGCCAAGGAGGAGTTTCAAGCACTATGGAAGGAGATTAACCATAAGTATGCCTACACAGTTCACTACAACAGTCAAGAGTTGATTGAAAAGGCTGCACTGCACATAAACGCGGACCTCGAAGTAAATCAGTTGCGTTATGTTGTGGTTACAGGCGAGCAGGATAGTGTTGATGCTTTCGGTAGCACATCTTCTACCTCAAAACGAGTTGGAACCATATCAACTTCTACTGTTAAATACGATCTGGTTGGAGAAATCGCACGAGGGGCAACACTTACCCGCAGAACTGTTGTCGAGGTATTGAAGAAACTAACTCCTTCAACATTGGTTAAGTTCCAAAACAATCCTGAGGAGTTTATCCGTAATGTGATTAAGATTATCAAGGAGCAGAAAGCTACAATGATTGTCGAACACATATCGTATAACTTGATCGAGGGACAGTACGACAGTACAATCTTTACACAAGAGAAATCCTCACAGTCACTTAGCAAAGCATATTCTGCAAAGAAGCACATTATGGACTATGTTTTCAGTGACTCTGATGTAGAACGAAAATTTGCTTCTGCTCTTGATGATGCACCAGAGGTGTGCGTATATGCGAAGTTACCTCGTTCATTCCAAATTCCTACACCAGTAGGTAATTATGCTCCCGATTGGGCAATTGTTTTCAAGAGTGGAGATGTAAAACATATATTCTTCATTGCTGAAACTAAAGGCTCATTGGATTCTATGGAGCTAAGAGGAGTTGAGAAGGCTAAAATTGCGTGTGCTAAGAAGTTGTTTAATGAGACCTCATCTGGCAAGGTTAAATATAATGCTGTTGCTAACTTTGAGGAACTACGTGATGCCTTGATAGGCAGATAACCAAATAACTAAAAACGGCTAACTCTGAATTGTGAGTTAGCCGTTTTGGTTTTATATAAACAAGTTGGGGTATTTTCTAACTGCAATTAAACAACAACGGGAACTTTATGTAGTGATACTATAAAGTTCCCGTTGTTGTATGTGTGATTATCAGAGTGATAAATTTATTATTTCAGTTCAAATGTTAAATCAACAACCGCTACTTTAATAATAAAAAAAAGAAAGCTAAACCTTAAATCCCTACAAAGTCCGCAGGGGTTTAAGGGGTAGCTTTCTTATACAATCCTTTACACTAATGCTATTTTTCGGTGCATCAATGTTATCCATTTAAATTACCATCATTGCTTTTTTCATAAATAATGTACGCGAGAATACTACCTCGCAGCATGGTTATTTGTGAAAATTTTATCCCCTTCGCATTCTCAAAATGTTAATTCTGCAACCTTCAACGGGACATTCTGCTTTTACTTTGCCGACGAAACAAAAATCTTATATGTATGAACAAAAATTATCAAAATCAAGAACAAATGCCGCTCGATGGCTACAATGCCGAGCAGCAACAGGTGCAGCCGGTAGCCGGCGAATCGGTACAGACTGATGGTGGTGCGACTAATCCTTACGCGAGACTCGAGGAGTGGTTGCAGAATTTTTTCGGAGAATCGTTTAAGCTCGATGCTCCTGAGTCGCAAGAGATGTTGAAGAATTTTTTCCGTAGCAATGTAGAGCAGAATGAGCGTCTGGCCTCGGTGCTCGAGCTTGACCCGCGTCTGGCGCAACTGTTGGCGGACGTCGTGCAGGGAAAGCGCAGTGCTCATGCTGCAATGGCACGATACTATGGAAAATCGTTCTTTGACCATGAAGAGGGTTCGCCCGAGTATGAGGAGATGTTGCGCATGGATGAGGAGCGACGCAACGAGGCTTACGAAATGGCAAATAATCGCCGAGAGTATGAGGCTAACCTCGAAAGAAGCCGTCCGATAATCGAAAATTTCTGTCGCGAGCATGGTTACGAGCCTGCCGAATTTATGGACCGTGTGTGGGAGCAGCTTGTGTTTCCTATTCTTTCGGGAACTTACACCCGGGAAGTTTGTCAGGCATTGGAGCATGCGATAAACTATGAGCAGGATGTTGAGGATGCTTTTGCTGCAGGAAACATCAAGGGACGCAACACTAATATTCGTCGCATGCAAGAGGAATTTGGCGACGGCCTTCCCAAAGGCATGAGCAGTGTAGCCCCGGTACAGGAGCAGCGTCGCCCGAAAGGTAACAGCCTGATTGATGCGGCTCTAAAGGCTTAAAAGCTGTTTTAAATTTCTTTCAAAAAAACATGCATTTTTTTAATCTTTTAAATAATTAATTTATGAAAAAATTCATTTTGTTTGTTAAGAAGAATCCTATGTTTGTTCTTCTTTCATTGGTAAGCATTGCTTTGTGTCTCTTCGAGGAGAACGCGGGAGGTGTGTTAATGGCGATGGCAACGGTTGTTGCTCCCGGCTCGCCGGTTGCGTCAAAGGGTATTGCCGGTTATGCGACACATGGTAGCGGTGAGGCTACAACCGTTTCAAATGCGTCGGAGCTTGGTGGTGAGTTTATTCAGCCGGAGATTGACTCGAAGATTACGATGATTGCGAGCGATGAGAGTATCATCGACACTATCAAACGTAAAATTACTCGTCAGGTACCTGTTACCTCTTTCGAGGTTGATCACTATCTTATCGACGAGAAGCGTTCAAAGGCTACTACAAGTGCCGAGTATGAGGGAATGAATTCCACTCGTGCCGAGATTCCTTTTGCTACCACTGCCGACCGTAAGATTTTCCAGGAATATTACACTGCTATTTGCAAGGGTGTCAATGGCTACGACTCGACCGGACAGACTGAGCTTCCCGGCGTAGACCTTATGCTGTTCTTTGTCAGCAAGAATAGTACAACCGAGGCTCCTATTGCAATGGCGGTGAATGGTCCCAAAGTAAACGCGACCGATGATTATTGTGTGGTTCCCACAATTCCTGCCGGCACCGAGGTTATACTTTTGTCGTCGGCTGCGTACGAGACTCAGAAATTTATTGCTCCCAGCACCATTGTGCCTGTTCCCGAGCGTATGTACTTGCAGAAACAGTTGTGCAACAGCATTGTGAGTGATTACTTCAAGGCTCAGAAAAAGCGTTTGCCTTTCAGTCAGTCGCAGATTGCCGAGGCTGTTCTTCGTCAGTTCCGTCTGGAGTCGTGCCGTACAGCGTGGGTCGGTCAGCCCGGAAAGTTCAAGGTGCAGGCAATGGATGCTGCAATGGGTTATCAGTGGGATTATTTCTCAAAGGGATTGCGCTGGCAGTTCAAACGTCAGTATGACCTTTCGTCTACAATTACTTTTGCCGACCTTATTAACCTGTCTATGGTTAAGTTCACAGGTTACAACTGTTCGAAAAAAGCTATCTGGTTGTTGGGTAAGCAGTTGCTGAACGATATTCAGAAGATTGACCTTACACTGCACAAAAATATCACTGTTACCGGCAGTAAGGTGTTCGACCTTGAGTGTACAAAGATACATACTGTATTCGGAGATATTGACCTTGTTCACGACCCCACACTCGATGCGCTTGGTTACTCGCACTGCGGTGGCCTTATCGACGAGAATGGCCTTGTGCGTTACTGGATGAAGAACGAGGATTGCAAGAGCGAGAATGTCGAGGGCGAGGAGGCTAAACGCGAGGTTGTAATGACAATCGACTGTTTGTGTTTGAAGGGTTACTCGCACATTTGGGTGAATGGTGCAAATGCTGCAGCGAGAAGTATTCCCGGTGCTTCGCGCGTGATAAGCTCGGATACCTTGCCCGAATCGCCTGCGGTGAATGATGTTGTTATTCTCACTGCCGATGTTCTTAAGGAGGATGGACAGACTGTGAAGTTTGCTGCGGGTACTGTTGTTACCTACACAGGCAGCAGTTGGATTGAGTTTACCGGCGAAATTATGGCTGCATAATAAAAAGGTGATTGTAAAAGTTAGTAAATAAAGGATTGTTATTGCGCCGCAGTTTGTGTGTCGGGTCCGTTTGAGTGCGCGATTCATAGACTGCGGCATTTTTAAAAAGAGATATTATGAAAAGAAAAGTTACTTACGAAATAAGAGGTCAGATTGAGCGTAGTTGTTATTTCCGCGTGGGAAAGGCACTGTTGCGTGTGGATTTTACGGGTGGGTCTATTAATTCGGCGGGAATGACGCCTGCCAATTATACTACCGACAATGCTCTTTATCAGAAGGCTATCGAGAATAGTGAACAGTTTCGCTCGGGCGAGATTGTGATTGGCGCTACCGAGAAGATTGTCGAAAAGGAGCCTGCCGACAATGTTGCGTCTGCCGAGAATAAGGGTAACAAAGAGGTTTTTGTCAATGTGACAAATATGCAGCAGGCACGCAGTATGCTTATGGCCGAGCCTTATAATGTTTCTCTTTCGGAGCTTCAGAATAAGCAGGCTGTGCGTGGCAAGGCCGAAGAATTGGGTGTATCTTTTCCTAATTGGTTATGATTGCCCGGAGTGTGCTTGTAGATAAGGTCCGCACGTTGCTGAACGAGGTGCGGGGCGAGGGTGGTGTTTCGCTTATAACCGACGATACTCTGTTGCTCGACACGTATATTACAGAATTGTTACCCGAGGCTGTGCTTTTCATTCAGATGAATAGGGGACGAGGGGTGGTGAACGGTAAAAACTTCGCAGATTGCAATGTTTCTGTCACGAACGATGGGAAAGGGGTGATTGTATTGCCCGAGGATTATGTTCGTCTCGTTTCGCTTAAGTTGGATACGTGGAAAAAGCCTTGCTCGGCAACTGCCGAGGTAAATTCGCCGACAGATTGTGCGCAGCATAATAAATATATGCAGGCGGGAGTATATTCCCCTGTGTGTGTCGAGGTTTCAACCGACGAGGGGGTGCTATTGGATGTCTACCCTGTGGATGCAGACACTGCGCCTGTGGTGGAGTATTTAATTTACGAGGCTCGCTACGATGGCAGCAAAGGGCTTGCGACGAGAAACGAGTATCTTATTCAGGCTGTTGCTTATCAGTGTGCCGGACTTGTATGTAATGTTTTTGAGAAGTATGAGGCTGCAAACTCTTTCTTGGGATTGGCAGCGGCTTTGTGTAACAATAAATAGATTTTAATATGGCAGTAGTGAATGTTTCATTCGATAAAAATGGGGCTGTGTGGGAGACTGCCCCTATAATATCCACCGGCGGCGACATAAGGGTGCGCGTACATAAGGCGGGACCTTATCCGGTGGAGGTGTTTGTGAGCATTGACGGGGTAGAGGAGTATCTTTTTCACGACGATTTTGGAATCGATGAAAATAAATGCGAAATTACCCTGCTTGGAGTGATGCCCGGGCAGCATATTAAGCTGTGCTGTAACAGTGAACTTGAACTTGTGAAAATACTCGAGGCGTAATTAATTTATTGTTTGACGGGAGAGACGGCATTTTTACGAACCGACAGAATTATTGGGGTCGTTGTTGTTGCAGGGTTTTGAAAAATGTCCGTTTCTCTTTTTTCATTATTAGTTTATTATGAATATACAGATTGATAAAAAAAGTGTGATTGATGGGGTGCATCGTCAAACGGCGTTACTTGCTCTGAAGAATGAAAATGGAGAGACTATTGCTTACAGCGAAGATGATGAGGTCAGGGTAGAGCCTTTGTGGGTGGCTGCGCTCGATGAACTGTTGCAGTTGTTGTTGCCGTATGCCCGTGTGTCGGTTGCCGATGATACTGCCGATTTTTTACTTTCTCTTCCGGCTAATTGGGACGATGCGCAGGTGGAAGCGTTGCAGCAACTTGCGAAAAACTATGTGACAACTGCGCTTACTGCACGTTGGCTCGACAATATTAAGCCCGACTCGGCTATGCTCTTGCGGTCGTTGAACAGTAGCACCGGTACTGCCATCAACGAATTGTTGTTTGCGAGGAAAAAGCCCTTAAGGGAATAATATACATGTTCTTTTTTTTAAAGTTGTTTGGATTTTCCCTTCTATTATTGTGGTTGTCAGACTGTGATGATGGAAGGGAAAATTTTGTAATTATCTTTTTTGTTATACGAAATAAAAGTGTGTTTCAATAATTGTTTTTTTGCGCTTCGCTTGCGCAATACAAAATAAGCTTTAGACAAAATGCCCTCTCACATGATACGCGAGAGGGCATTTTGCTGCTTAACATCAATAGTTTCTTATTTGTCAAACGACCAGAAAATAATATTTTCCCCCGTAAGCGGTTTACGAATTTTCAGTGTCGCCTCGTGTATGTACCTGCCTTTGTTGTACAGCAACACTTTTCCCACGACACAATCGTTGCAATCGTCGGGAATAACATTGATGACCATGCGGTGTTTGTTGTTGGAGAGAATATTCCTGCGCTCCTCGAGAAAATCACGAACAAACCTCTGCTCGTGAAATTTTCTGTGAATACAATAATACTCGACAAGGTGACTGCACCATTCCTTTTCTCTTCTGAAGAGTTTGTCGCGCAAATATTCGTACCATTCGAGACATTTTTCGATAATTCGCTCACGCAATGACGCTTTCCGGCATAATTCTTTTTCGTTCATAATTTTTTAGTTGTGTTTATTTTGTTGTTATTGTATTTTATAGTAAGTTTGTGCAAATGTAGATACGGAACTGACCATTCAAGTTGCAGAATTATCACTTTTCGTTTACAAATATAATTCCTAATTTAAGAAAATGAATGGAAAATATAGCCAAATTTGGCTATTTGTAATCAGTCTAAATAAGACAAGGAAGTAATATGTATCTTATTGCTTTGATTGTAAAGGACAAAAAAGATTTTTGCAACGTCAGACGTAGAAATTATTACTAAACGATGGAACAAATAAAGAAACGCATATTGAGTTTACTGTCCGACAAAGCCTTAAACGTAAACAGGGCATGTGTGATGCTGGATATGCCGCAGCGCACGTTGAACAGACAGTTGAACGAGGGAGGCAATGTCTCTATGGAACTTATATATGCTATTAACAAATATTTTCCGGAAGTGTCTATCGAGTGGATTCTTAACGGGAAAGGCAATATGTATAGAGGCGAGGAAGATGCTGCTGAAAATATTAAGAATGTATCGCCATACTTCAATTCTATAACCGTAAGCGCCGGCGTACGCGATGCAATTAATGATGATTGTGAATTACCTGATGCATTTGTAAGTATTCCCGGGAAAAAGGCCGATTTTTTCTTTCCTGTGGTTGGAACATCAATGCAACCCGAGATTAATCCCGGAGATATTATAGGGGTTAATAAAATGGATTCATTTTCCGAACTTGATGGGGAAAAGGTGTATATGATTATTACTCGCGACGCACGCATGATTAAGTATTGTTCGACTAATGACAACGACAAAGATGAGATTCTCTGTACATCGCCCAATTATCCGTCGTTCACTTTAAGGAAAGAGGAAATTATTGCCATGTATAATGTTGTTGTAAAAATTTCAAATGTTTGATTTTCCAAATATCTAAATATGAAAAAAATTTTATTATTATTATCAGCATGCGTATGTCTTGCAGCATGCAACAAATGCAAATACACAGTAAACGGCACAGTAGGTGAGGGGGTAAGCATTGGCGACAGTGTTTACTTGCAATATATAGAAGAGGGCAGAGTATACACTCTTGCTCGCGATGCTGTGAAAAATGGTGTTTTTTCTTTCACAGGCGAAAATTGCGAGCCTCGTTTGTGCTACATTGTATCCATAATAAACAATAGGCCACGTTCAAAAGCCGAGCTATTTTTGGAGCCGGGAGATATAAACATTAATATCGGCGACAAACACTCTACACTTGCGGGCACATTCCTGAACACACGTCTGCAAGAGTATAATGACTCTATCTTTTTAATAGAACAGATGTTTAAAACCTTTTACGAGAAGAGTAAAAGAAAAAAACTTTCGGTCAAGGGTGCCGAAGAGGCTGATAAAGGCATGAAAGTATTAAGCATTGTACGCAAGGATTATCTTAATCGTTTCCTTGAGAAGAACATCGACAACCCTTTATGCAGCTACATTTTAACAAACAACTACGAATATATTGACCCGAAAGATGGAATTGAGATTATATCGCGTATGCCACAGGAAAATAAATGCGATACAACAATCAGACATATTGAGCATACTTTCCGAAACAGAATATTGACTGCCGAAGGACTGTGTTTCACAGACTTTGACGCTTATTCAAATGACGGCAAGCGCGTAAAGCTATCAGATTATGTAGGTAAAGGAAAAATAACAGTATTGAACATTTGGGGTTCCAACGGACGCAATGCACAATCAGACGTTGCCGAGTTTAAGGCGCTGGCCGATACATACAAGGATAAAGTGGAGTTTGTAAGCTTTGCAATCGATAAAGACACGACAGCGTGGAACGATGCAATAAAAAAATATGAAATGTGGTGGAACAACATTTCGGACATGCAAGGGTGGAACAGTAAAGCTCTTTTCTCGTACGGAATAAACAGCTTTCCTTATAATATTATATTCGATGCTTATGGTACTATTCTGCACAAGGGCATAAACGTTGAAAATGTATATTCTGCACTTGACGAAGCTCTTAAGTGATTGTGGTACAATAAATAAAAAATCTCCCGGCAAGGGAGATTTTTTATTATAGCAAGAATCTGTTATATTGTTTCTCGAATCCTATGGTTGTGTGGTCGCCGTGCCCGGGAAAGACGAGGGTGGCATCGGGTAAAGAGAGCAATTTCTCTTTTATACTGCTTATGAGCGTATCATAGTCAGCATCGGCAAAATCTGTGCGTCCTATGCTCCCCCGAAAAAGTGCATCGCCCGAGAAAAGCATATTTTCCTCGGCCACATAATATGCAAGGCTGCCGGGTGAGTGGCCGGGTACATGCAAGGCTTTAATTACATTATTTCCGAAAGTAACAGTATCACCATCATGCAACACAGAGCCTATTGCCGGAATTTTCTCGTTGTATTTTAGTCCGAAACGTGCCACACGTTCGCCTATAGTTTCGGCCCAAGGCCAATCTTTGTCATTAGCTGCAGACTTTATTCCAAACGCTTGTTCGATAAACGGATTGCCAAATATATGATCAAAATGAAGATGGGTGTTCAGATGGTATTTAACTGTGAGCCCATTGTTTTTTATAAAGTTCTTAAGTTCCTCTTTCTCTTCATCGAAAAGCACAGCCCCGTCGATAATAACAGCCTCTTTACTTTCGTTCCACAAAATGTAACAATTTACATCGACAGGATTGAATATAAATCTTTTAAGTTCCATACGACACATATTAATTTATAGGCACATAAACAACTTTTTTACCCTTGAAAAATTCCTCGGCAAAGTAATTATGCAGTTCAATCATGTCCACACACTTTTTAAACGGCTGAATTTCGGCATTAAGGTCACCACCTTTCAGGCATATAATTCCGTTGGGCAAGGCATTATGCTGCTCCTTATTTACATTTTTATGGCATATTTTTACAAGGTCGGCAAGAGGCATCACCGCGCGGCTGACCACAAAATTGAATTTCTCTTTTACGTCCTCGCCACGACTGTGGGCAAAAGTAATATTTTCGAGACCTATTGCCTCGGAAATCTCTCGTGCCACCCTTACTTTTTTCCCGATACTGTCTACAAGATGAAATTTCACCTCAGGAAAAAGAATGGCAAGCGGAACACCGGGAAAACCTCCGCCGCAACCAAAATCCATAACAGTTGTTCCACTGCGAAAGTTTATCATCTTGGCAATTCCCAAAGAGTGCAATACGTGATGAAGATAAAGATTTTCTATATCCTTGCGCGAAATTACATTAATCTTACTGTTCCAATCAAAATATAGGTCGTACAACGCAGCAAACTGCTCTTTTTGTTTCTCGGTAAGGTTAGGAAAATATTTTAGAATCTGTTCCATTATTATTTCATTATAGTTGATAATTCATCGTAAGTAAAGCCCAATATGGTTGTGCCGGCCGAACGAGGAGCAATTTCGTAAAGATTATAATAAAATAAGATGCTGTCTTTTTTCATTATAAAATTTTCAGTAGGGTAAATGTCGTTAAATGTAAGATACCCCTTTTCTTTTATCTCTTTGCGGCTGCCGGCACCAATCTTTGCCGCAAGAGCATCGGTCAGTCGGCCGGAAAGATACTCTTCGTAATTTTCTTTGAAAATATCGTTCAGTTTAATCTCGTCGCCCGTTTCTGCATCAAAGTTTATGATAATACAAGCACTATTGGGGTTTGCGCCACCCGTATAACATTCATTGTTAATAATATAATTTATAACATCCTTGCGTCCATACTCAATCGTCGTATTTATGATGTATGAAAAATTAAGCCATGCAGCATTTTCATTTATCTGTTTTTCATTGAAATATTCGGGACGCATAGCTACATACTCCTCGTGAACATTAGCAACAAAAGAATCTATCGCCGTCTCAACAGATACATTCTCGTAACCGAATATAGCATTGAGAATAGAATTATTGATTTTTGTTTCACGTTCTTTATCATCGGACTGCACAAAGTCTATCGAAACATCAATTTCGCATTTTGGCGAATTTTTCTCGGTAGAGTCGAGCAGCCAAACAGTCTGTAATTTTTTCGTTACAAACTCATCTTTATTCTTATTGGCAGAGGTAACAACCGTACCGTTGCACGAAGATAATACCATTGCAATAATTAAAATCAGAAAATACGCGCACTTTTTCATAACTTATTTGTTGTATAAAAGTCTTTGATAGCTGTTGCAATAACATATTGCAAAGATAGTGCAAGCCGAGAGCAATACAAAATAAACTTAGTTTATTTTTATTGCCGAGGCGCCGCCTATCTTATATAAAGATAGTGCAAGCCGCGTAAATGAAAGTTTATTTTATTGCCCATCTTACTATCTTTAGCAATAACAGGTACAAAGCGTATTATTAATTTTAAAAGTTACATTATGATGAAAGTAGAAAATTTGTTGGCTTTTGCTTGCGGAATCATCGCGGGCGGTACCATGGTAATGATGCTTGCGCCAAAATGTCGGAAAGAGATGTGTGCAAACCTCAAAAAAAAGATGGACGAAGCAAAAGAATGTGTAGGAGATGCGATGAATAAATGCCACACGCACTCTTGCGACTGCACAGAGAATAGCGTTGAAAAAAACAATGTTACATCATTGGAGGAACAATAGTCTGTTTATGAGAATAGAAGAGTTTTTCGATAATCTCACGGATAACCTCAAGGAATACGCAAACATTAAAATCGTTTCCATAAAATTATCTCTTGTAGAGAAGTTATCTCTTCTCGCAAGAGATATTTTATCCACTCTTGTCATTTTTTTCTTAACAGCGGCAGCCCTATTGTTTGCATTGATGGCCACAATGATATTAATAGCCCGATACATAGGATTCCTATACAGTTCGCTTCTCATATGCGCAATATTGGGCACAGTTGCATTTACAGTCTATTTATTTAGAAAAAAACTCTTTATAAACATGTTTATAGCCTTATTCAGTAAAATGTTTTTCAACAATGATACAGCAGGCAATGAAAAGAATGAATTATTCCAAGATAAACAACATTAATGAACTACATTTTGCCCAAAAAGAAAATGACATACGCCTGAAATATATACAAAGCACATTACAGAAAAAAATTTCATCCATAGGCGGGACGTTGCATACGGGAGTTTCTTTAATCAATCTGTGTAACGAATATTTATTGTTTGCATCACACATACGCTTCTACCATCGAGCATATTTGTGGTTGCGCACTATGTCCCTGAATTTCAGAAACAGAAACAACACAGAAAAAAAGAAAAACAAAAGAGACGGAAGCAAAAATTAATTTTCTCATTTAAGAAATTGTTTCTAACTTTGCAAAATAAAATATGAGCGAGCATAAACACTATAAGCCAAATATATTAACAACCAAAATATCACACAATGTCAAAATATATTGTTGATGACCCTCGAAAGGTTACCACCCATCGCTTGATAGAAATGAAGGCCAAAGGCGAAAAAATAGCAATGCTGACAGCCTATGATTATACAATGGCCTCTATCGTAGATGCTGCCGGAGTAGATGCAATTCTTGTAGGAGATTCCGCCTCGAATGTGATGGCCGGAAACGTCACCACACTTCCCATCACACTCGACCAAATGATATATCACGCAAAATCTGTGGTACGTGCCGTCAAACGCGCCATTGTGGTAGTGGACATGCCTTTCGGAACCTATCAGGTAAATGCCGACGAAGCAGTAAAAAATGCCATAAGAATAATGAAAGAGAGCCACGCAGATGCATTGAAACTCGAAGGCGGCGAAGAGATTCTTCCCTCGGTACGCAAGATTCTTGACGCAGGAATCCCCATCATGGGACATTTGGGACTAATGCCGCAAAGCATCAACAAATTCGGAACATACACAGTGCGCGCACGCGACGAAGAGGAGGCCAACAAATTAATAAAAGACGCAAAATTGCTTCAAGATGCAGGTTGCTTCGCAATTGTTCTTGAAAAAATTCCCGCCTCGTTGGCAAAAAAAGTATCCGAAACACTGAGTATCCCCATAATAGGCATCGGCGCAGGTGGCAATGTAGATGGTCAAGTTCTTGTTTGCGCAGACATGCTGGGAATGAGTGCCGGATTCAGCCCGCGTTTCCTGCGTCGATACGCCAATCTAAATGATGTTATCTGTGACGCAGTCGGGAATTATGTAAGCGATGTTAAAAGTCTCGACTTTCCCAACGAAAAGGAGCAATATTAATAAAAAATCATAATACCACTTATCAGCGATGCTATATGAAGCATCGCTGTTCTTTTTATCCGCAAACAAAGTAATCCGAACGTCATTTTTTTTTATTCAAACACTTATAAACAGTTTGGATTTTCTATACAAACATTCCTCGAACAATCACAAAATAAATTTCAAACAGCGTCTCAAAATCCATTTATTTATAGTATATTTGCATTAAATATTACTAAAACAAACAACCACAAATTACAAGTTGCTTGTTTTTACTTGTTTGTGATATTATCTTTGCAAAGAAATAGTCGCAAAAAAGAGTGTATACACTTTGCAGCCAATAATAAAATTTACGTTACGCTCATTTGCACTATCTATGCAAGAGTATTAATATTTTGCTGTTGAAACTAAATATATGCAACAAAATAAGAAAAGGATTAAGATTAAAGAAAGTAATAATTACGGCCTTGACCGTATTTCTATGATTGCCGAATTTGACGGAAACGAAGAAGAGTTGTTTAAACTTGATTTTGGGAGTGTTCTTCCTGTGTTGCCTTTGCGCAATATGGTCTTATTCCCTACGGCAGTACTTCCTGTATCGGTAGGAAGAGAAGCATCATTGCAGCTCATACACGAAATGCAAGAGAAAAAAGGATATTTTGCAGTAGTTTGTCAGAAAGACCACAGAGTCGAAGAGCCAATATATAAAGATATTTATCCCACAGGCACCATTGCAAAAGTTATCAAAATTTTTGAAATGCCTGACGGACACGTAACAGCCCTATTGCAAGGCATGCAACGTGTCAGAGTAAAAAGATTCACAAGAACCGCCCCATATATACGCGGCTCGGTAGAACGCTTGGAGGAAATTCTGCCCAATAAAAATGACGACGAATACAATACATTATTGGACACTTGTCGCGAAACGACTGTAAAGATAATGGAATTGACCGAAGGTGTTCCGGCCGAAGCAATCTATGCTATAAAAAATCTTCAAAGTGGAATTTCTCTTATAAACTATCTATGCATAAACAGCGAAATTCCGGTAAAAGAAAAAATAGCACTGCTCGAGGAGGACTCACTTGTTCAAAAAGCATACATTGTCTTGAAACACCTGAAAAAAGAATTGGCTATTGTAGAGCTTCGCGAAAAAATACGCAGCAAGACCCACATAGAGCTCGACAAACAACAACGTGAATACTTTCTCAATCAGCAAATAAAAAACATTCAGCATGAACTTGGAGCAGGAAACAGCGTCGAGCAAGATGCCAATGACCTGCGCCTTAAAGCCTGTGAAAAATATTGGGAAGAAGAGCCATCGGATGTATTCGAGCGCGAAGTACGCAAACTCGAGCGTCTGAACATACAGTCGCCCGACTATAATGTCCAACTCAACTATCTGCAAGTGATGCTGAGCTTGCCTTGGAGCTGGTACAGCGAGGACAACCTCGACATTAACAACGCAAAAATAGTCCTTGACAAAGACCATTATGGGCTAGAGAAAGTAAAAGAGAGAATTCTGGAACACCTTGCCGTAATCAAGCTTCGTGGAGATTTAAAATCACCCATCATCTGCTTGTACGGCCCCCCGGGTGTAGGAAAGACGTCATTAGGAAAATCAATAGCCAATGCCCTCAACCGTAAATACATACGCATGTCTTTAGGCGGCGTGCACGATGAATCGGAGATTCGCGGACACAGAAAAACATACATCGGCGCAATGCCCGGACGCATACTCAAAGGCATGATAAAAGCCGGCACAGGCAACCCTGTATTCATCCTCGACGAAATAGACAAAGTAGGTCAGGACGCAGTACACGGAAGCCCCGCATCTGCACTGCTCGAAGTACTTGACCCCGAGCAAAATAACGCCTTCCACGACAATTTCCTAGACATTGATTATGACCTATCAAAAGTAATGTTCGTAGCAACGGCAAACAACCTGAACACAATACCCGCACCGCTTCTCGACCGCATGGAGATAATAGAAGTTAGCGGATATTTGACAGAGGAGAAAGTGGAAATTGCCCGCAGACACCTTATTCCCGAGGAAATGAAAGCCAATGGCATCTTTGATGAAAAAGTCACAATCAGCGACAAAGCCATCGAAAAAATCATAGAGAACTACACACGCGAATCGGGAGTGCGCGAACTTAAAAAGAAAATTGGAAAAGTGTGCCGTCGCATAGCCTTCCAGCTTGCATCGGACAACGCCATTAAATACAATGTAATTGAGCCCGAGCATCTTAAAGAACTACTCGGAACACAAGAATTCTCGCGCGAAAAATATCAAGGGAACGAATATGCCGGCGTTGTAGTCGGGCTTGCATGGACTGCAGTAGGCGGAGAAATTCTTTATATAGAAACAAGTCTCAGCAAGGGTAAAGAGGGTAAAATGAACATAACAGGTAACCTTGGCGACGTAATGAAAGAGTCGGCAATGTTAGCCCTGGAATATGTAAAATCACACGCCGACAAGCTCAATATCCCCATGGAAGTTTTCGGAAAATGGAATATTCACCTGCACGTACCCGAAGGCGCAATACCCAAAGACGGACCTTCGGCAGGAATAACAATGGCAACAGCTATTGCATCGGCACTGACCCAACGTCGTGTAAAAGCAAATATAGCCATGACCGGTGAAATAACATTACGCGGAAAAGTACTTCCTGTAGGTGGAATTAAAGAAAAAATCCTTGCAGCCAAACGAGCAGGAATAAAAGAAATAATCCTATGCGCAGAAAACAAGCGCAACATAGAGGCCATTCCCGATATTTACATAAAGGGACTTAAATTCCATTACGTTACAGATATATCAGAGGTGTTCGACATTGCATTATTGGATACAAAAGTAGACAATGCCATAAATCTTATCGAAAGTGAAATTTGATTTATTACATACAGATAAAAATTCAAAAGCCCGAGCCGGAGTACTACACACGGCTCATGGCGACATTGAAACACCGATATTTATGCCGGTGGGAACCGTCGGCTCTGTAAAAGCCGTACAAATGCCCGAACTTAAAAGCGACGTTAAGGCACAAATAATTTTGGGAAACACGTACCATCTTTACCTGCGTCCCGGGCTCGACGTACTTAAAAATGCCGGCGGGCTCCACAAGTTCAACAGCTGGGACCGTCCAATTCTAACAGACAGTGGAGGTTTTCAGGTATTTTCGCTGAAAGAGATACGCAAATTACGCGAAGATGGGGTAGAGTTCCGCTCGCACATAGACGGATCGAAACATTTCTTCTCGCCCGAACGAGTAATGGACATTGAGCGCACTATTGGAGCTGATATTATGATGGCCTTTGACGAGTGTCCCCCCGGAGATTCCGATTATAATTACGCCAAACGCTCCATGGAACTGACGCACCGTTGGCTCGACAGATGCATAGCCCGTCTGAACGAAACAGAGCCGATGTACGGGTACGAACAAGCACTTTTTCCAATAGTTCAAGGCTGCGTATACCCCGAACTTAGAAGGCGTTCGGCCGAATATATAGCCTCGAAAGAGTGCGACGGAAACGCCATCGGAGGCCTTGCCGTTGGCGAGCCCACCGAAAAGATGTACGAAATGATAGAGGTTGTAAATGAAATACTTCCGGAAAGCAAGCCTCGCTACTTGATGGGTGTAGGCACCCCTGCAAACATTCTCGAAGGCATTGAACGAGGCGTGGATATGTTCGACTGTGTAATGCCCACACGCAACGGCCGCAACGGAATGTTGTTCACTAAAAACGGCATAATGAACATGCGCAACGAAAAGTGGAAACACGACTTTTCGCCGATAGAGGAGGACGGAGCATCGTATGTCGATACAATGTACAGTCGTGCCTACCTGCGTCATCTTTTTGTTGCCGAAGAACTGCTTGCCTTGCAAATAGCATCGTTGCACAATTTGGCATTTTATGTATGGCTCACAAATGAAGCGCGTAAACACATATTGCTCGACGACTATGCTGCGTGGAAGAAAAACATGCTGGAAAGAGTAACACGACGACTATAAATTAAAGTAATAGATGGGTATAAGTAATCTCAAAGGCCGTTTCATAAAAAGGCTCGACCTGTATATAATATCAAAGTTCCTGGGAACGTATTTTTTCGCTATTGCGTTGATAATCTCTATTGTAGTAGTATTCGACTACAATGAAAATATCGATGACTTTACAAATTACAATGTTCCTTTCAAGGCCATCGTGTTTGATTATTATATGAATTTCGTACCGTATATAACAAACATGTTCAGTGCGCTGTTCGTCTTTATTGCGGTTATATATTTCACATCAAAATTGGCCGAAAATTCAGAAATTATTGCAGCCTTTGCCTCGGGCGTAAGTTTTAAACGATTGTTACGTCCCTACATGATTTCTGCAGGAATTATAGCCATACTGACGTATATATTGGGTGCATATGTAATCCCCCTCAGCAGTCAGACGCGAATAGATTTTGAGATTCAATATAAAGGAAAAAAAGAGGTTGAAACTGCTAAAAACATTCAGTTGGAAATTGATGCAAATACCATTGCGTACATCGAACGTTACGAAAGTCGCAACAAGACAGGCTATCGTTTCTCGCTCGACAAATTCGAGGACAAAAGGCTTGTATCGCACATGACTGCACGCACAATAACCTATCACCCCGAAAAGCGATACAAATGGACAGCAAAGAATTGGAGTATACGCGAATTTTATGATGATAAAGAGGTTATACGCTCGGACATGCGCCAGCCACTAGATACTATAATAAAATTCGAGCCTACCGACTTTCTTATTACCCGAGGCATGCAAGAGACAATGACAAGCCCCAAACTGATGAGCTACATAAAGAAACAGAAAGAGCGAGGAATGGCAAACATCAAAGAATTCGAGGTTGAATATCACAAACGTATAGCAATGTCGTTCGCAGCATTCATCCTAACCTTAATCGGAGCATCATTATCCTCGAAAAAGACAAAGGGAGGAATGGGCCTCTCATTGGGAATAGGCTTAGGATTAAGTTTCTCATACATCCTTTTCCAGACAATATCCTCGACCTTTGCACTTAACGGAAATACACCGGTTGCACTTGCAGTGTGGTTGCCCAACATTCTATATAGTATAATTGCAGCGTATCTCTATTGGAAAGCACCTAAATAAAATATTATGGATTTTTACGAACTTGATTTTGAGGACGAGGTGCTCGATGCTCTCGATGCAATGAATTTCAGGGAGTGCACCCCCATACAAGAAAAAACAATCTTACCCCTGATGGAGGGACGGGACCTTATAGGTGTTGCACAGACAGGCACCGGAAAGACAGCCGCCTATCTGCTACCCGTACTTAACAAATTGTGTCGCGGAGGATACCCCGATAAAGCCATAAACTGCATCATCATGGCCCCCACTCGCGAGCTTGCCCAACAAATAGACAGGCAGCTCGAAGGCTTTACATACTTTATGAGTGTATCGAGCGTTGCCGTATACGGTGGCAACGACGGTGTACGTTACGGGCAAGAACTTAGAGGAATGTCGCTGGGCGCAGATATTCTGGTAGCCACTCCCGGACGACTGATAAGCCACATTACCCTGGGCAATGTAGACCTCTCAAAAGTATCCTTTTTCATTCTCGACGAGGCCGACCGTATGCTTGACATGGGTTTTTACAACGACATTATGACAATAGCCAAGCAGTTGCCACAAGATAGACAAACAATGCTCTTTTCGGCAACAATGCCCGAGGATATACGCAAGTTGGCAAAGAACATTCTAAAAAATCCCATACAAGTAACACTCTCGCTTGCAAAGCCGGCCGATGGAATAACCCAACAAGCCTACATCTGTCACGAAGCACAAAAGATGGCAATCATAAAAGATATGTTCGCCAAAGAGAGCGCCGAACGAGTAATACTCTTTGTCTCTAAAAAAAGCAAAGTAAAAGAGGTCGCCATTGCTCTGCGACGCATGGGACTCAACGTAGGGGAAATGCACAGCGACCTCTCACAGGCCGAACGCGATGACATTATGTACCAATATAAAAGCAGAAAAATAGACCTTCTTGTTGCCACAGACATTCTTGCGCGAGGAATAGACATCGACGACATACGCATCGTCATCAACTACGATGTTCCCGGCGACTGCGACGATTATATCCATAGAGTAGGGCGCACAGCACGTGCAAATACCACAGGTCGCGGAGTAACCCTCGTAAGCGAAAAAGACCAGACAGCCTTTAAACGAATAGAGGACTTTATAGGAAAGTCAATAGAAAAAATGCCACTGCCCGAAGGCATCGGCGACGCACCCGAGTACAACCCGCAAAAAACCACGAAAAAGAACAATCGCCCGCACTCATCGAGAAACAGCCGGGGCAACAGAAAGCGTGGCCAAAAGCCCACAAACAAAAATGCGAAAAATTCTAAAAAGGCAGCCGCAAACACAAATTCTTCGGTAAAAAAAAGAAATAATTCACAAACAATAAAAGAAAAACAATGATGAAAAAAACTTTATTATCTATTCTGGCAATGGTATTTACGCTTGTTACATACGCGCAACAACAACCAAGAGCCGAATACCCCCGTCCGCAGTTTGAGCGTCAAGAGTGGGTAAATCTGAATGGTCAATGGAGCTACACCTTCGACTTTGTCGGTTCCGGCCTCGAACGCAAACTTTACAACAGCAAAGGCTTCGACAAAGAAATCACCGTACCTTTCTGTCCCGAGAGCAAACTCTCAGGCGTACAATACACAGACTTTATCAACCACATCTGGTACCAGCGTACAATCACCATGCCCCAAGAATGGGCCGGACGCAACATAAAGCTGAATTTCGGAGCCGTATATTACAACTCCGAAGTCTACATTGACGGCCGTCTCGCCGGACGTCACTTCGGCGGCAGCACATCATTTGCCATCGACGTAACAAAATTTATCAGTGACGGTAAACCTCACTCGTTGGTGGTACACGCCTACAGCGACACCCGCACCGCCAAACAACCCGCCGGAAAGCAAAATATGCGCTACGCACCATTCGAGTGCATGTACACCCGCACCACCGGCATTTGGCAAACAGTATGGATGGAACCCGTAGACAAAAACGCCATTGAGCGCACACAGGTCACAACCGACATTGACCAGAAAATCATCACTGTGCAACCCAAATTCTACACCCAAACAAAGGGAACCTTCACAGTTACCGTAAAAGACGGCAAAAAAATTGTGGCAACAAAAACTGTTCCCGCACACGACGGTACCAATGTAGTACTACCCATTAAGAAGCCCAAACTATGGAGCCCCTCATCGCCCTTCCTTTACGACGTTGTTTACGAGGTAAAAAACAGCGAAGGCAAGACTACCGACGTAGTAAATTCATACATCGGAATGCGCAAAATACATGTAGAAGGCAACAAAGTCTACCTGAACAATCAACCCTTCTACCAGCGTCTGGTGCTCGACCAAGGATTCTACCCCGACGGAATATGGACAGCACCCAGCGACGAAGCCCTCAAGCACGACATTGAACTATCAATGGCAGCAGGCTTCAACGGTGCACGCCTGCACCAAAAAGTGTTCGAAGAACGTTTCCACTATTGGGCCGACAAGTTAGGATACATCACTTGGGGCGAGGCACCCTCGTGGGGAATGAACGCCAACGACCCCGAGGTTGCACGCAACTTCATGAGCGAATGGGCCGAGGAAATTATCCGCGACCGCAACCACCCCTCAATCGTCACATGGACACCCATGAACGAAGAATGGTGGCCCGACCGTGTGCAGTATCCCCGCTTCGTCTGCGACTTATATGACATGACAAAAGCCCTGGACCCCACACGCCCTGTTTGCACTGTCAGCGGTGGCGTAAATATAAAAAGCGATATTTGGAGCACACACAACTACGAACAAGACCCCAAGAAACTCACCGAAATTGTATACAACGGAGAACGCTGGTTTCAGACACCAAATGCCGTACAGGACATTCCTCGCCTTAACGTAGGCTTTAACCGCGCAAAAGACAACAATCTATATGAATTCCCCACATACACAAAGCCGGATATGCCCTACATCCTCGATGAGTTTGGCGGCATCAAATGGGTAAAGGGTCAGGATAAAATGACCGGAAACAGCCAGCAATCATGGGGCTACGGCGCACCCCCTCACTCATTGGAAGAGTTCTACGCTCGTCTCGAAGGTCAGGTGGACGGACTAATGAGTATTGCCGAAAATGTTTGGGGCTACTGTTATACACAGCTAACCGATGTTGAACAGGAACAGAATGGAATCTATTTCTACGACCGTTCGGCAAAATTTGACATGAAGCGCATAAAAGCTATCTTCAGCAAGCGTCCCCAATCAAGCAAAGAATAGTCACATATTAAATAAAAAATAAAGAACTATGAAACATATTTTAAAATCAACCTGCGTCCTATTGACGCTGGTTGCCTTGTTCAGCCTGACGGCAACAGCGCAGAAAAAAGCAAAGGATTCAAAAACCACTTTTGCTAAAGAAGCGTTACAACCCTATGTGGACAATGGACAACTTTCGGGTGCCATCAACGTATTTTATAAGGATGGCGTTCAGGAAACATGCTGCATCGGTTACGCCGACGTTGCAGCCAAACGCAAGATTAATATGGACAACGCCTTTATGCAGTGCTCACAGACCAAAGGCTTCTGCGGCGTAACCATCGCCAAACTTGTTGAAGAAGGCAAGCTAACTCTCGACGACCCTGTTTCAAAATATCTTCCCGAGTTTAAGGAACTGTGGATTCAGGAATATGATAAAGATGGTGTGCGCATTCTCCGCAGAGCAAAGAACGTGCTTACCGTACGCATGGTACTTAACCACACAGGAGGCTTCCCTTTTGAAATTAGCGCAAAGCGCAACGACGTCAGAGGTGGCGGTTGGAGCGGTGGTGCCCCCATTCGTCAGGTAGCTTCCATTGCAGCCGCTTCGCCCATCCTGTTCGAGCCCGGAACACGCGAGACTTACTCAAACACAGGTATCGACATTGGCGCAGCCATTGTGGAAGCAATCACCGGCATGAGATGGGAGGATTATCTGAAGAAAGAAGTTCTCGACCCATTGGGCATGAAGGACACATGGTTCTGGCCCACTGATAAGCAAATTGAGAATAAGATTGAGCTTTACGCCTTTAAAAAGGATGCTCCTGCCGAATGGCGCGAGGAAATGGCATGGCAGCAGCGTCCATACAATGACTCACATGTGTTTGCATCGGCCGGTGCGGGTCTGTGGACAACGGCCAACGACCAACTTAAGTTCTACAAGATGCTTATGAACCTTGGTGTTGGCGAGAATGGCGTGCGCATCCTTAAGGAAGAGACTGTAAAGTCCATCCTTGCATGCAGCACACGTCCCGAAAATATGAGTGGTTATTCATTGGGCTTGGCTGCTCCCGTAAAGGACAGTGAAGATGCGTGGTTCGGTCACGGTGGCGCATGGGGCACCAACTGTTATGTAAATTGGCACAAAAAGGAACTTAAACTTTGGGTTATCCAGTGTGCCGGAGGACCCCAGCCTTGGCTCTCAGAAGTTAACAAGGCAGCCGAGAAATTCTTTGCACAGCCTTTCGAAAAGTCCGAGGATAAGTACACAGGCAGAATCGGCGAGAATAAAAAATAATATTTTATACAATATCAAATATGGTCAGAGAGGCTTTCTCTGACCATATTTTTTGTCTGTCAATTTGTTGAAGCACTCTTTAATAATATAAAATGTCAAACTTGATTTTGATATTCGCTCTTTTGTCGTTATATTTGCACAATGATTGAAATTTGTGCAAAAGAAATATGAAGAAAATCAAAAATCCTTGGATAGGAAAAGAGGGCTATCAATGTATCGGATGTTGCCCTACAAACGAAGCAGGCCTTAAAATGGAATTCTACGAAGATGGCGATGATATTGTATGTCATTGGCATCCTCAAGCAAGATATCAAGGTTGGACAGATGTACTGCACGGCGGCATTCAGGCTTTGTTGCTCGACGAAACAAGCGGATGGGTAGTGTCGCGCAAACTACAGACAGCAGCCGTTACGGCAAAGATGGAATTGCAGTTTAAAAAGTCAATTTCGACAAATGAAAAGTGCTTGGAAATTCGCGGTCGAGTGTTGAGCCAACGTCGTAATCTTGCCGAAATTGAAGCTTGCATATACGACAGTAATAAGGACCTATGCTGCCGTTCGGTAGCAACATTCTTCTGTATGACTAAAGAAAAAGCCGCAGCCGAAATGGGATTCGTGCCATTTGAACTTGAAGAGTAATTACCGAGTTATAATAGTAAACTCCTACCTATCATTAAAATAATTAATAGGTAGGAGTTTTTTACCTGAGTTATTAGTATTAATTTAACCTTAGTTCGATATAATTTTAAATGTTTCTTTTATTATGGTGATTGAGGAAAAAGTTACCTTATTCGTTGCTGACTTTTGTATTCTACGGTAGTTTTTACCCTTAATCATTGGTTGCTAATTTATTGGTAGTGGTTTCTATTCTAACTTTTTGTCGCACAAAAAGTTAGCAAAAAGGCACAGCGCAGCCGAAGTTAGCCGAAGGCAAAGATCTTTCCGTGTGCCGGGGTTTTTGCTTCTTTTGCCCGGCAAAAGAAGAGAATAGAAAAAGAAGCCTTGCAAATTGCAACTACAATTAAGGGTGAAATAGACTACAAATATAAAATCCTCAATCACCATAATAAAATACGAATTTTATATCGAACTGACGTTAATTTATGTTATACTGAAGTTTTGTTTTCTCGCTCGCTTGTTACTATTTTTGCGATAAACGCGAATATAGACTGCGCTCGCTTTGAAAAATATTGAAGTAAACTTCATATTTCTCGCTCGCTTGTTACTATTTTTGCGATAAACGCGAATATAGACTGCGCTCGCTTTGAAAAATATTGAAGTAAACTTCATATTTCTTGCTCGCTTGTTACTATTTTTGCGATAAACGCGAATATAGACTGCGCTCGCTTTGAAAAATATTGAAGTAAACTTCATATATCTCGCTCGCTTGTTACTATTTTTGTAACTGTTATGAAAAAGTTTGTACCACATAAGATTAATAGTGAGTCTTCATTCGGAAGTGAACTCTTGGGTGATGTTAAGGCCGGATTTCCTTCTCCGGCCGGAGAGATTAGTGAGAGTTTAGACCTTGTGAAATTATTGGTTAAGCATAGGGCATCGACATTCTTTTTTCGTGTCAGTGGTGTTTCTATGGTTGATGCGGCACTGGATGAGGGGGATATTATTATTGTTGACCGCGCTATAGACCCATATAATAATTGTAAGGCCGTCTGTTTTATTGATGGTGAGTATACGGTGAAGCGTGTGGAAATGGGTGGAAGTTGTATTCGGTTGATGCCTGCCAATGAAAATTGTGCTGTATATAAGCCTATAGAAGTGGCCCCGGATAATGAACTTATTATTTGGGGTGTTGTAACTTACGTTATAAAGAAGATGTAACGATGTTTGCCCTTGCCGACTGTAATAATTTCTTTGTTTCTTGTGAACGTGTCTTCAGGCCCGATTTACAGGGTAAGCCTGTGATTGTTCTTTCGAGCAATGATGGGTGTGTAGTTGCACGCAGTAATGAGGCAAAGGCTCTCGGCATTAAGATGGGTGCCCCTTTTTTCAAGATTAAGTATCTTGTAGAGAAACATAATGTAGCGGTTTTTTCTGGAAATATGGCCCTGTATGGTGATATGTCGCAGCGTGTTCGTTGGGTGCTCGAGGAGTTTGCTCCGTCTATCGAGGTTTATTCGATTGATGAGGCGTTTCTTGACTTGCGGGGAATGACAAATGTGGATTTTGATATGTATGCGAAATATATTTCGCAGCGTTGCTGGAAACTGACTTATATTCCTGTGTCTGTGGGAATTGCGCCTACGAAAACTCTTGCAAAGATTGCTTCTAAACTATGCAAATTGTATCCAAAATTGAATGGAGGTTGCTATATGCATCGTCCCGAGGATGTTGAGAAGGTGCTTCGCAATTTTCCTGTTGAAGATGTTTGGGGTATTGGTCGAAAGTCGGTACCGAAATTAATGGCACTGGATGTAAAAACAGCTTTTGACTTTACTCGTTTGGGAGAGGGGGTTATAAGAAATATATTAGGTGTGACCGGCGTAAGGACTTGGAAGGAACTGCAAGGAATACCTTGTATTGAGTTTGAGGAAGGGTTCGAGGCGAAGCAGTCTATATGTGTTTCTCGTAGTTTTTCGTCGGAAATCTATGATGTTGGAGAATTGCAGGAACAGGTTGCAAATTTTGCTTCCTCTATGGTTGTAAAGTTACGCCAACAGTATTCTGCAGTATGTGAAATGGTGGTTTTTGCTTATACTAATCGTTTCAAAGATGAACTTCCGCAGACGCGTGCAAATCTTCTTGTGAGTTTTGAAACTCCTACCTCTGACCATAGGTGTATAATCACTAAAGCTGTGGCTGCTACAAGGGAACTTTTCGAGGATGGCTATGGATATAAAAAGGCGGGGGTGATTGCAACGAAAATTGTTGCCGAAAAAAATATTATGCACACTCTGTTTGAAGATACAGAGGCTATCGAGCGTGAACGCAAGATAACCTCTGCTTTAGATGCTATAAACAGTACCTTTGGGCGAGGTACTGTAAAATTGGCTGTTCAAGGTAGTGGAAATATTAAGACATCGAGCGAGAATCAGTCTCCGCACTATACTACTTTGTGGCGTGATATTCCAAATGTTACTGTAAAATAGTATGTGCGGGTATTTAATAGTGTACCCGCACATTTGGAAAAATCTTTACTCTTTATTATATATTACTACGGGGCGTGTGCGCCTGATGCTCATTGAGGGGAACCAAATATCCTCGGCTGTTATTCCGCATTTTTCTATTGCTTCAATGCAGTATTCGAGTTTGCCGAAATTGGCATCAACGTTGTTTGTGCCAAATGTGAATTTTAGACCACGCTCTTTGGCCATGCTTATTATTTTCAGGCCGGGGATTTTGTATCTTGGGTTTATTTCCAATGCTATGCTGTGACGCTCGAGTACGTCGAGTACTTTATTAATGCGTGCATCTGTCCAAAAATTGTCGTAATCGACGTTCATTTCATCGGGAATGTATGTGGGATTCGCAAATATATCGGCAGGCTCGTTGGTGAGTATTTTTACTGTCTGCTCCACAATGATGTCCATATATTCTTCTTTTGAAAGTCCATCGTAGTGAACCTCTTCGGCACGATAGATACGAGAGTTGCGATTTTTGTGGTCTTTTATGGTCATTGCGTCGGTAAAAAGGTAGTCGAAGATTCCGAGTGCTTCTTGCGAAAAGGTTGATGTCCATCTGCGACCTTCGCCCTGAACGCCACACAGGAAGGGCAGGGGCTTTACTTCTTCGTAATATTCATAAACCTCTTTGTCGTTGGCGAGCATACGTCCGACGCCACCCTCGCCGGCGTTGGGTGCTACTCCGTAGTTTATGCCGTAGTTCATGGACATTGCGTGTGCCATTTCTTTTGTAAGGCCGCCTTTGAGGTGTACGTGGTAATCTATCACCGGAAAGTTGCTTTGTTGCAGACGTATTATTGCGTCGCTCTGCTCGTCTATTGCGGGAAGAGTGTCATTCTCGTTACGTGCATCGTCAGCTAATGGGGTAATGTGAAGGTCGCGGAATTTGGTGGTACCGCTTTTTCCTATGAGCATGATGTTGCCCGAACTTATAAGACGTTGAGAGTATTCGGCGGTACGGTAGGGCTTTACAGGCTCGGTGTAACATACTACATCTGTACCGTTGATGCTTATGGCGATATTTTTTCCGCGGACGGCTATCTGAAAGTCGAACCAGCAACTGTCTTGTGCTAATGAACGGTAGAGGTTGCGTACGGCTGTAAGGCTGCCGCTTTTTCGTGTGCCGTCGATTGCTCCGTTGCGGAAGATTACTTCGTAGCCGCTTGTGCCGTCTGTGTGGAACAGGAGCGTGGCTTCGGCATCTTTTTCGGTTAAGGCCTTGCCTTGCATGATGAAGTTTTTATACTCTCGGGTGGATGTTAGTTTGTCGCCTGTGGCGAGTCTCATTTCTTCGTTTTTTACGATTGAGCCGTCGGTGTTTTTCCATCCGTCGGTTGCGTTGCACGAGAGGATGAGTAGTGATAGTAGTGATAAAATGTAGTTTTTCATTGTTGTCAGGAAGTTACTTAAATGTATATGATTGCAAAAATAGGAACATTTTTCTGTATATCAAAGGAAAAAGCAGCAGTTGAAATAGAATTCGTCCCATTTGAACTTGAAGAGTAATTTCCGAATTATAATATCAAAAATTTATTGATTGGAATAGAGTTTTATTATGTTACACAAAAAAGCGAAGCATTTTGCCCCGCTTTAAGTGTTTTCACAACGGAATATCTTACATCAAAAACATGAATGATGTTGTTTCCATGTTGTCAAAGATTGTCGAAAATCTTAGATATAAAAAATGACGATTAAAGCCTTTAGCCTCGGATGTGCAATCCGAACCAGTACTTTAATCATCATTTCTCACTGCAAATGTAGCACTATTTTTATAAACTCCAACAAAAAAGGGCATCTTTTTGGGGGTAGGGGAATTAATTTCCCTATCACTCCACCGGCGCAACCTTCCTTATCGCGCCAATCAGCGGGGGCAGCAAGCCCATCGGCGCCGACTGATATTACTATCTTACATAGTCTTTAAGCAGTTCCTGTAACTTTGTGCGTGCAGTATGTATGCGACTTTTTACTGTACCAATGGGAACATTCAGTCCCTCGGCAATTTCGTGATATTTGTAACCATCGGCATACATTGAAAATGGCAAACAATATTCTATGGGCAGACTGTTTATTGCACATATTATTTCGTGCGCATCAATGTAACAGTCGCGATATTCGCCGTCGAAGATTGCTCCGTCGGCTATTGAAACACTGCGAGCGGAACGTACACGTTCATTTAGGAATATATTATACATTATCGTTGCAGCCCAGCCTTTGAAGTTGCCATTATACACAAAGCTATCGAAATTACACAACACTTTTACAGATGTATCTTGAAGAAGGTCGGCGGCACGCCCTATGTCACCGGTCAAACTAAAGGCGTAGGTCTTAAGAAGAGGCAGTATTGCTATTAACTTTTCGCCTATTGTTTCGTCATTAGGAGTATGTTGAGAATTCATGAATATTGTGTGTGTTTGTCAATAATTATTAAACTAAACAAAGAAGCAGGGGTTTTTGTTCACAGAAAAAAAATTTTTATTGACTTTTTCTCACTAACGACGAAAATGGATGTTTTTAAGAATATAATTTGTTGGGAATATAAATATTGTTTAGTATTTGTGTAAAGTTTATAAAGGCAGGGTGTAATTATGGGGAATAATGAGAAAATTTGGCTCAACAACCCATTATAAGAAAGAAATATTTAAGAAACACAAAAAAGAGTTGCGATTTTCGCAACTCTTTTTGCTCTTCCTCTTGGACTTGAACCAAGGACCCTCTGATTAACAGTCAGATGCTCTAACCGACTGAGCTAAGGAAGAATTTTTGTCTGAAGATTTACTCTTCTTCGTTTGACGATGCAAAAGTAGTGCTTTGTTTTTAATTATCCAACTATTTTGCGTTTTTTTTTCGAGAAATCTACATTTTCATATGAAACATATATAAAAAACAGGTATTTGACTGAAATAGATTTCCGAATCATCCAAAATACGCACGATAATTAGTGATAATTCTTCACGTTTCTTTTATAAGAATATACGAGTATTCCAGAGAATATATGAAATTTATCTTTTAATAAAAATAATAATTCCCGCGAGCAGTGGCACAATCCACAATGCCGCGCCTCCAAGTTCCAGCTTCCTCTGCTGCCAAAAAGTTAGGGGCTTTTCCACCTCCACTATTTTTGCAACAGTGTCGCAGCGCACCACACTCACCGTGTCGCGCACAATCCTGTCACGATAAACATACTTTAAACACTGTTTAAAAACTGTGTCAGCCTTTGTTTCCACAAACACACTGTCGCGCTCATAGATGCTGTCGCGCACTACTTTTGCAATAAACACGCTATCCACTCGCACCGTCTCCACAGGCACGTACCTTGTAGAGGTGCAGCCTCCAACCAACAGCGCAAATAAAAAAACAACAAACAGACGCATCATTGCTCACTTAAAAACATTTCACACTCACGCCGGCGACGCTTCACAAGCCCCGGCAATTTCTCTTTCTTCCCGCCGACGGTACCATACACCCATTTGCCAAACTCCCGGGCAACCTCCTCAGCCGAAGCACCCATGCACAATTTTTTGCGCATCGTCGAGGTCTGAAAAGCCCCGGTACCCACGTTGAAAATAAAACTCACAAGAGCATCGAACATCCCTTGCGTCAATATTTTTGCAAACGACTGCCTGTTCAGGTAACGCTCGAAACGCCCAACATCCTCGCGCAGCAACGCCATCGCCTGTTCCTCAGTGATTATCAACCCCCGGCTGATGGGAAGGCCATCGACACCACCCGTATGCCCCACGCCAATCGTCCACACCCCCGCAGGGCACTTGTACGCCTTTAGTTCCAATCCCTCAAAGGCGATAATCATCTGCAACCCCTTATCACTTATCTGCATTTCTATCCTCCTTTCTCTGTTTGATAATTTCCGCCACAAACGGCAAGGTCTTTACGAACGCCAACGTCAGCGCGTTGTAAAGTAGGTCCACTGCCTTGTAAGCAGGCGTTTCGTTACGTAGCACACTGCGAATGTTGCGCACAATATTGGTCGAGTAGCAATATACAAGAATCCAGCAGAATGATGACACACATTGGTTAAGCACCTCCTCGCACATATTCTGAAAATAGCCTATTCCATAGAGCGACGCACACAGCGTAAAAAACATTGTCGCATGTGTGATACAGGTAATCGCCTTTCGCATGGAAAAATCCTTGCCACGCAACACATCCGCCAACAATCCGAATAAAAAGTTCAGCCCGAAAAGCCACACAAGAGCAATAAAATTACTCTCTATGGGAGCAAAAAAAGCGAGCATTTCCGAAAGTATCCCGATGATTGCCGCTTTTACGAAAGTTATAAAATCGTTCATATTTACTTTTTACTGCAAAGAAAATAACATATGCGTCGAACGAGTTTGTTGAATTAATATTCTCTATTTTAGCAGCTTATATTTGTATTATTCTTTCATAGTTTGTTATAAAATAGCATATTTTATTATGGCGATTGAAGGACTTTTTACCTTCAATCGCCATAATAAATAATCCACCTCTTATAATAAAAAAAGCGCAGATTGCTTTTATGCAACCTGCGCAACAATCATCATATAATTGATTTTATTTCATCAATTCAATGCTGCGTTTAACAAAATTGTTCAATGCTTCACCCGTAAGCATATTATTCTGCAACAGTGTAATATCTATCAACTGACGCACATACTTATCGCCCACAGCATACTGGGCAAGAAGAGCCTCTTTGTCGCTCTTGAGTTTTGTAATCTTCTGCTCAACATCGGAAAGTTCGTCCTTCTCGGCCTGAGGAATTTCATCATCCTTCTTATCCTTGCGAGCATCGTAAAGTTCTTTGCGACGATTCTCAAGGGTAGCATTCTCGCTATCGAGAGGCTGCAGTTTATCGGCACAACCGGCCTCGGCGTCGGCAAGCACACGTTTAATCAAAGGATGCTCCTCGTTAAGAACAACAGTGTACATATCTGCCATCTCTCCATAGAAGCTCATACCCGGCTGAATGGCTGCCATTTCTTTCATACGACGCATATACTCGGCCTGAGTAATCATCATTGGAGCACCATTCTCGCCCATTGCCTGCACCTGCACATAGAACTCTTTTTTCTCCATCTTGGGCATCTGGCTCTGGAACATTCCTGTGAGAATATCACGCTCACTGTTTTTGAGCGCAGATTCTTTCTGCTCCTCCTTTACAATGAGACGCTCGACAGTGTCACTATCGACACGTGTGAAACGTGTCTTTTCTAATTTACGCTCGAGCAGACTGATGAGAGCAACATCCAATTGTCCATCCATCAAAAGAACATTGTAACCCTTTGCGGTAGCAGCCTCTATAAAGCCATATTCTTTATCTTTGTTGTTTGCGTAAAGATAGATTATATTTCCCTCTTTATCAGTCTGTTGAGCCGCAACAAGAGTCTTATACTCTTCGTATGTATATTTTTTGCCATCAGTGTCCTGCAACAGAGCATATTTGCTTGCCTTGTCATAAAAATCCTCTTCTGTGAGCATTCCGTAACCGATGAAAATCTTAAGGTCGTTCCATTTTTCCTCAAACTCCGCACGGTCGTTCTTGAATATCGACTGCAAACGGTCAGATACCTTTTTAGAGATATATCCCGAAATTTTCTTTACGTTCGCATCGCTCTGCAAATATGAACGAGAAACATTCAAAGGAATATCAGGCGAGTCGATTACTCCGTGCATGAGAGTAAGAAAATCGGGTACAATGCCTTCGACCTCATCTGTAACATACACCTGATTGCAGTATAGCTGTATCTTGTTTCTCTGCATGTCAATGTTGCTCTTAATTTTGGGGAAATAGAGCACTCCTGTAAGATGGAAGGGAAAATCGACGTTCAGGTGAATCCAGAAGAGAGGCTCGTCACTCATGGGGTAGAGTGTACGATAGAAATTCTTATAGTCCTCGTCTTTCAGCTCCGAGGGCTTGCGTGTCCACAGAGGGGTAGTGTCGTTGATTATATTATCTTCGTCTGTATCAACCTGTTTACCATCTTTCCACTCTTTCTTTTTGCCGAAAGCAATGGAAACGGGCAGGAATTTGCAATATTTGTTAAGGATGGAAGAGATGCGCGACTCCTCGAGGAATTCTTTGCTATCCTCGTCAATATACATTATAATATCCGTACCGCGCGACTCTCGTTCGGCGTCTGTAATTTCATATTCGGGGCTGCCGTCACAACTCCATTTTATAGCGGTTGCACCATCTTTATAGGACTTTGTTACAATCTCCACACGTTTAGACACCATGAAGGCCGAGTAGAATCCAAGACCAAAATGTCCGATAATGGAGTTTGCAGTGTCCTTGTATTTCTCGAGAAAATCTGTTGCACCCGAAAGTGCAATCTGATTGATGTATTTCTCAATCTCCTCGGTTGTAAGACCAATGCCATTGTCGCTGACAATAATAGCATCATCCTTCAATGTAACCGTTACTTTAAGGTCGCCAAGCTCGCCCTTAAACTCTCCCTTTTCGTACAAGGTTTTTAGTTTCTGAGTAGCGTCTATCGCATTTGAAACAATCTCACGAAGAAAAATCTCGTGGTCGCTGTAAAGAAATTTTTTAATTACGGGGAAAATATTTTCAGTTGTTACCCCAATGTTACCTTTCTGCATAATATCTGATTTTTAATTATTATTCAAATTCTCTATCATATTATAAACAAAAAAAATGCCAGATGTATCACCATCTGACATTTTGTCTGCTTATATGCTATTTATTCCGAATAGCAGGGCATTTTTATTCCTTTGTAACGTCGAAACGAAGTTTGTCATTTTCGCCGTCGGCGGTGACGCTTATTGTATCGCCCTCGCCGATGCTCTGCGAAAGGATAAGCTCGGAAAGTTCATCCTCGATGAAATTCTGAATGGCACGTTTCAACGGACGAGCACCAAACTGAACATCGTAGCCCTTCTTTGCAAGAAACTCTTTTGCCGAGGCGTCCAACTGCAGAGTATATCCCATCTCTTTTGTACGCTTAAGCACCTGAGCAAGCTCAAGGTCCACGATGTTTACAATAGCATTCATGTCAAGCTGGTCGAAATTGATTATCTCGTCCACACGGTTGATAAATTCGGGCGCGAAACGTTTGTTAAGAGCCTTTTGTATCACTCCGCGAGAATATTGCTTATTGTCGCTATTCTCGAATTTTGTAAAGCCGATGCCCGCACCAAAATCCTTAAGCTCGCGTGTACCGATGTTCGACGTCATTATTATCACTGTATTGCGGAAGTCCACTGTGCGACCGTAGCTGTCTGTGAGCCTTCCCTCGTCCATCACCTGAAGCAACAGATTAAATACATCTGTATGAGCTTTTTCAATTTCATCGAGAAGAACAATAGAGTAGGGGCGACGGCGCACACGTTCGGTAAGCTGTCCGCCCTCTTCGTAGCCGACGTATCCCGGAGGGGCACCCACCAAGCGCGACACTGTGAATTTCTCCATATACTCGCTCATGTCTATGCGTATGAGCGCGTCGGTCGTACCGAACATGAAACGTGCAAGTTCCTTGGCAAGCAGGGTTTTTCCCACACCTGTCGGGCCTAAGAACATAAACGTTCCTATGGGCTTATTGGGATTCTGAAGGCCTACGCGACTGCGCAAAATAGCTTTTGTCAGCTTGTCTATCGCCGAATCCTGAGCCACCACCTTATTTGTAAGCTCGCTCTTCATTGTTCGCAGACGCGCCCACTCATCCTGCTGCATACGCTGTACAGGAATTCCGGAAATCATCGAAACAACCTCGGCAACCTTCTGGTCATCAACAGTCTGACGTTCGTTGCGTATGCTCTTTTCCCACTCGCTTTTCATTTCGGCGAGTCGCTCTTCCATCTTTTTCTCATAGTCGCGGTAGTTGGCTGCACGTTCAAAATCCTGACATTTTACAGCCTCGTGCTTCTCGTTGCGAGCAACCTCGACAAGCTTCTCCTGCTCTTCAATTTCGGGTGGCACCGAAATATTGCTCATGTGCATACGCGCGCCAACCTCGTCCATTGCATCAATGGCCTTGTCGGGGAAGCATCTGTCAGTAACGTATCTATCTGTCAAAGTGACACACGCCTTCAATGCCTCGTCGGTGTATGTTACATTATGATGATTCTCGTATCTGTCCTTTATATTTATAAGAATATGCAAAGTATCATCGGCAGATGTTGGCTCGACAATGACTTTCTGGAAACGACGCTCGAGCGCGCCATCCTTTTCTATGCTCTTGCGATACTCATCGAGAGTGGTTGCACCTATACACTGCAGTTGTCCGCGTGCAAGGGCAGGCTTAAGGATATTCGCAGCATCCATCGAGCCGGGCGAAGAGCCTGCACCTACAATAGTGTGCATTTCGTCGATAAAAAGAATTATGTTGGGATTCTTTTCAAGCTCGTTGAGTATGGCACGCAGACGTTCCTCAAATTGTCCGCGATATTTTGTGCCTGCGACGACTGCAGTCATGTCAAGCGACACTACACGTTTGTCAAAAAGCACACGCGACACTTTTCGCTGCACGATACGCTGGGCGAGTCCCTCGACAATAGCCGATTTTCCTACACCCGGCTCGCCTATAAGCACAGGGTTGTTTTTCTTTCTTCGGCTCAAAATTTGCGATATACGCTCAATCTCTTTCTCGCGGCCGACAACAGGGTCAAGCAGGCCATCTTTTGCAGCCTGTGTCATGTCAAAGCCAAAATTGTCAAGAACGGGAGTGTCGTTCGACGAACGCTTCTGCTGAGTATCCGGTGCCGCTTGGCGCGAGCCGGAAAATCCGCCGCGTCCGCTCGAGCCGAAACTATCCTCCTCTTCATCATCCTCTTCGGTAAAACCAAAGCCGTCGCGCACGTCGGGCTTAATCTGCAAAGCCTCGCGAACATTGGAATAAGTTACGTCGTTCTTCTCGAGTATTGCAGCCGCATTATTGTTTTTCTCCTTCAAGATAGCAAGCAAAAGATGCTCTGTATCAACTAAATTACTTTTCAACATACGCGCTTCGAGTATACAAAATCGTAAAACCTTCGATGCATCCTCGTCGAGAATAACATCCGAAATATTATCTGAATTTTCCTCGTCCTTATGCGGAAAGAAACTCTCTATTTCCTCCCTTAATTTAACAAGGTCTACGGACATACTGTTCAGTATGCTTGTCGCGTGTCCGTCAGTGTCGCGCAACAAGCCCAACAAAAGATGCTCCGACCTAATGCTTTTACAACGCAGACGAGAAGCCTCTTCCTTGCTGAAAGTCATTATTCGGGACAAATTTTCTGAAAATTGGTTGTTCATAGTTCGTTCCTCCTCATTCAATATTCAAACAGTTTGTGAACACTAATCACACTGACAAAAAGTCAGTTGCAAAAAAACATAAGTCATGTATAAACGTTATTTCGGGTGCGAAATTAACACCGTACAAGCTGTTACACAACTATTTTCACATAACAAATACTACAAAAACCGTGCCAACCTATTAAAAAAATATAATTAAGACACAAATTCAATATCAGCTCCACAAAAAGCCATAAAGAAAGAAACATCAGGAAGGAAGAAAATATTTTTTTACATATAAATACAAATATTCTATCCATAAGAAATTTAAACATCATATAAATATCGGGCAACAAACATTCAGAACCACCCGACAAGGTTAAAAATCAATAAAATCATCACCATTCGAGAGCATAAAAAGAGCTTTTTTTTGCCTATTTCGTGAATTTTGTGTAATTTAGCACGTTTTTAAGCGGGTTTGTACGCAAATACAAAATAATCCGCTATTTGAATACAATAATAACTTACATTAAATGATTGACAACGACAGAATTATAAAAATCAATATAGAGGAACAGATGCGTTCTTCATATATTGACTACTCAATGTCGGTAATAGTAGCGCGTGCGCTTCCCGACGTTCGTGACGGTCTTAAACCCGTACACCGCCGTATACTTTACGGAATGATGGAATTAGGAAACACTTCTGATAAACCTTATAAAAAATCGGCTCGTACAGTCGGTGATGTACTTGGAAAGTATCACCCTCACGGCGACTCATCAGTATATATGGCACTTGTGCGTATGGCACAAAACTGGGTGATGCGCTACCCGCTTATTGACGGCCAGGGTAACTTCGGTTCTATCGACGGTGACTCACCCGCAGCTATGCGTTACACCGAGGCCCGTTTGCGCAAGATAGGCGAGGACATGGCCGAGGACCTCTACAAAGAGACAGTGGACTTTGTTCCCAACTACGACAACGTAGAGGAGGAACCCACTGTGATGCCCACCCGCATCCCCAACCTCTTGATAAATGGTTCATCGGGTATTGCCGTGGGTATGGCAACAAACATCCCCACACACAACCTCAGCGAAGTAATAGACGCATGTATAGCATACATCGACAACCCCGAAATAGACACTGACGGACTGATGCAATATGTTAAGGCCCCCGACTTCCCCACTGGATGCGATATTTACGGCCTTGCCGGTGTACGCGATGCCTACGAAACAGGTCGCGGCAGGGTAGTAATGCGTGCCGTATGCGAAATTGAGACAGGCGACTATCACGACAAAATCGTCGTAACAGCAATCCCTTACAATGTAAATAAGGAAGAGCTTATAAAGGACATTGCCGCAATGGTCAATGAAAAGAAAATTGAAGGCATCTCCAACATAAATGACGAGTCCGACCAATCGGGTATGCGCATAGTGATAGATGTCAAGCGCGACGCAAACGCAAATGTATTGCTGAACAAGCTCTACAAGATGAGCGCACTGCAGACATCTTTCAGCGTAAACTGCATCGCCCTTGTACACGGTCGCCCCCGTCTGCTCACATTGAAAGACTGCATCAGCAACTTCATAGAGCATCGCCACGAGGTAGTCATTCGTCGCACAAAGTACGACCTTCGCAAAGCCGAAGAACGTGCCCACATACTCGAAGGCCTCATAATAGCCTCGGACAACATCGACGAAGTAGTACGCATAATACGCGCCGCAAAATCTCCCGCCGATGCAAAAGCCGGCCTTATTGAACGCTTCAACCTCAGCGAGATACAAGCAAACGCAATCGTGGAAATGCGTCTGCGTCAGCTCACAGGACTGTTGCAAGAGCAGCTCCACGCCGAGTACGAAGAGCTTGAAAGAAAAATAGCATACTACAACGAAGTACTTGTAAACGAAGAACTCTGCAAAAAAGTCATCAAGGACGAACTTATAGAAGTAAAAGAGAAATATGGCGACGAGCGTCGTTGCCGCATCGAGTACAGCGCATCCGAAGACTTCAACCCCGAAGACTTCTACGCCGACGATGAAATGGTAATTACAATCTCGCACATGGGCTACATCAAGCGCACCCCCCTCGCCGAATACCGAGCACAGCACAGAGGCGGCGTCGGCTCACGCGGAAGCGACACCCGCGATTCGGACTTTATAGAGCACATATACACAGCCACCATGCACAACACCATGATGTTCTTTACACAACGTGGCCGCTGCTATTGGCTCAAAGTATACGAACTCCCCGAAGGCAACAAAAACTCTAAAGGTCGAGCAATACAAAATCTACTTAACATATCGCCCGATGACACACTTAACGCTATTGTGCGCGTAAAAACACTTGCCGACAGCAATTTCATCAACAGCCACAACCTTGTATTCTGTACAAAGCAAGGAATTATAAAGAAAACAAGCCTCGAGCAATACTCACGTCCACGCGCCAACGGAATAAACGCAATAACCATACGCGAAGACGACCGAGTAATATCCGTAGCCCTCACCGATGGCGACAGCGACATTGTGCTTGCCAACCGCAAAGGTCGCGCCGTACGTTTCAACGAAAATACAGTACGCACAATGGGCCGTACAGCAACCGGTGTACGAGGAATGGCACTCGACGAAGGCGATGAAGTAGTAGGAATGGTAGTGCTCAACAAAGAGACCCCCAAAACCATCCTTGTACTCTCCGAGCAAGGTTACGGCAAACGCTCCGAGAGCGACGAATACCCCACAGTAAACCGAGGATGCAAGGGAGTAAAGACACTCAACATCACAGAAAAGACCGGAGCCCTTATTGCAATCATGGGCGTAACAAACGACAACGACCTTATGGTTATCAATAAATCCGGCATTGCAATAAGAACAGCCGTTGAGCAGATACCAACCATCGGTCGCGCAACACAAGGAGTACGCATCATCGACCTCAAAAAGAAAAACGACACAATAAGTTCCGTATGCAAAGTAAGCCACGAAACAGAAGTCGAGGAAGAAACCGAAACAACACCAAATGAGAACACTAACGAATAATTCATTTTTTAAACATTTATAATATGAAAAAAGCAATTTTATCATTAGCCTTAGTCCTGTCAGCAAGCCTTGTTTCAGGACAACAACTTACAAAAGAGCAGATAAAAGCACAGAAAAAAGAGCAGAAAGCACTTATGCTCAAAGCAAAAGAGGCAGACAAAGCCATCACAGCAGGTGACCCGGCAGGCGCGCTCAACACCATTCAACCCGCGATAAACAGCCCTCTTACCAACAAAAACGCCTATGTATGGTACGTTGCATGCAAAGCCAAAAAAGGAGTGATAGATGCCGAAAACTTCAAACGTTCACAAGGACAAGCTTTCAACGCCGACCTTCTCTACAACTCGAGCTACGACATTTTCGACTACCTTATCAAATGCGACGAACTTGACAAAGCACCCAACGCAAAAGGCAAGGTAGCCCCCAAATACTCTGCAGAAATTATGCAAATGATGTACGAGAACCGCAACCAACTTTTCAACGGTGGCGCATACTTCTACAACGCAGAAAAATACAACGACGCCTTCAAACAGTTCGACATGTTCATAACAACAACAACACTCGAGCCGCTTGATACCATCCCCGCCGTAAAAGACAAAGAGCTCAACGCCAATGCCGCATACTACGCATCACTTTGCGGAATGCAGACCGAGAACTATGCAAACGTATTGAAGCACATCGACAGAGCAATGGACGAGCCCAGCTTCAAAGAGAATGCCACAAAATACAAAGCAATGTCACAGGTACAGCTTGGCGACACAGCTGCATGGTTGAACACCCTTAAAGATGGAGCAAAAAGTTTCCCCAACAACGCCTATTTCTATCAGAGCCTTATCGCATACTATCAGGAAAAAAATCAGCCCGAGCAGATGACAAAATTTGCCGACGAAATGATAGCATCGAACCCCGAGAACCCCTTGTTCTTCTTTGTTAAAGGTATGGTATTGCAAGAGAGCAATAAGCCTGCAGAAGCAGTAGAATGGTACAAAAAGACCTTGGAGAAAGACCCCAACTACGAGAGCGCACTCGCCAACCTCGGACTTTGCTACACACTGCTCGCACAGAAATACAGCCAGGAGAATGCAAGCACAAACATCAAAGACAAAGCAAAGATAAAGAAAGACAAAGAGGTACTCAACGGGTACTTCCAGCAGGCACTTCCTTTGTACGAGAAACTTCGTCAGTTGCAGCCCAACAAAGTAAACCTTTGGGGTACAGGTCTTTCAAACTGCTACTACAACCTCAATATGGCCGACAAACTCGAAGAAATAGAGAAGGTTATTCAGAAAGCAGCAGACGCAGCAGAGTAATTTATCAAACAAAAAAAAAGTGAATCTTCGGAAAAAATTCCGAAGATTCACTTTTTTTCATTCTATTCACCATTAAAATATAGCGACACAACCACTTATAATCATCATTACATACACAATCTTTTTCAGCAGTGAACTGCTTATATACTCGAAACAACGCGAGCCCAACCATGCACCGATAACAAGCCCCATAAGACCGACAGCCCAATAAAAGAGAGTATCTTCTCCGAAGAAACCCACATTTGCACGAAATATTGTATAGAAAATATTAAAAACCACAGAAAAAGCCTGTAAAGTCGCGATATACTCACGCTTGTCGCCGATAGCATTTATACAATAAAGCACTACGGGCGGACCGGGCATAGCAAACATTCCGCCCATCCATCCACTCAAAGCCCCAACTACCGATTGCGACAATCGGGAACGGATAACCATCTTTATTTTACCGTCGCACAACATAAAATAGAGCGCGATAATCACAAGCAACACCCCCAGACAACGTTTAAGCACCTCGTTGCTGACAGACGCCATATACTCGATGGCAATATAAGAAACAACAACATTGAAAAGTACAATAATCCACATAAGCGACCATCTTATATGCTTAAAATTTCTCATTGCAATAAGCAAGGCCGTCGTCCCCGCCAAAAGCCCCGAGAGCGTTATTGACTCGCCGTATGATGGAAGAAAAAAAGGGAAAAACATCATCACAAAAATTCCAAATCCAAAGCCACTTACACGCTGAATGAAACTTGCGACGATAGTAAGAAAAAATATAAACAGCAGGGTAGTATCCATCATTATTTAAATTTACTCTTCCACCCACTCCTCGGAACGTCCGAATTCTCCGTTTGCAAAAAGCTCGGCCAAACCCGAAATTTGCTTCAAACGCAAAAGTTCATCCTTGCTCATGCCTATGTTGCGTATAATCCATGCATCAGACATTCCCGACTTTGTAAGTTCGGCAACAATACTGCTCATAAGCTCGACCAGATGCGTACCACGCGCCCTATTGTGACGTATGGTCGATGCCATTCTCTCCGAAATATCCTTATCAATCACAGCTACCGGCAACAATCCCTTTTCGCGTTCATATATACGTTTGGAATTTTTCATTACCATGTAACGATGAAAGCCATCGACAATTTCGTAACGATCCTCGTCGCTGCGATAGTAACAAACACACGGCATTGTATAACCATCCTCCCATATTGAAAGTTCAAGCAGTTTCATTTCGGGCGGAGCAACAACATTAGGATTATAATCGTTGGCAACAACCTTTTCCAACGGCACTGCTATAACATTATACACCGGACTTTTCTTCTCTTCCATCCCTCAACAATTTATATTTTCTAATAACCTCTTCTTTTAACTCTTTCTCCCTTTTTGTAATCGCAAAACCCATATATTTACAAAAATGGTCGTTCTTCAATATGCATATACACATACGCTTATACGTCGGAATCTCGCGAAACTCAGGAATATCAATATCATCAAGATACTCCATCTTTACAGGCTTTTTATTAGTCTTGTACGAGGTTGATTCCCCAATGGTAAATTCAACGTTGGCACCACGTAACCTTTCAATTGTCTCATTGCTTAGAACCCCACCTTTGTTACGCCAAAAATTAATGCTGACATTCAACTTTTCCAAATAATTACGTTTAACATCCTCGGGCAAAGTATTAAGCAAAAAATACATATATTCTTTCCACGAAAAACCCTCGGGGCATTTTATAGCTCGCCACCCCATAGCAGTACTAGCACCATAAATACTAGCAAAATTAACACCATTCACGCGACTCACCATACGTCCCCACGTGTCCGGGTCTATTGCACGATAAATATCAAGCATATAAATTGCCTCGGAAATAAAAGGGCTTGCGACACGCTGTCTGAAAAGCGGCACCCCCGCCTGATAATAAAGGTCATACAAGCGATTATAATCCCAAGAGAACTTTCCATTTGCAATCCAAATGTCGGTAGTTTTCCAATCGTATATAGGGTAGGCACTGCACGCTAAATTATCTATCACCCTTGTCCAACGATGATTACAAAAATGCTTATAATTCTTTTCGCTGTTAATAACCCTCCATCGATTGTAACTCTCTTCGGTGCGTATACCCACAAGGCTACAGATATTTTTGACACCTTTGCGACGACGCAACCATTGAGAAAAAAGAATCTGAAAATCGTAATCCCACAAATTTTCACTGAAAAAATCAAAGTCATTCTTAGTGAAACAATTATCGGGACGGGGACGCACCCACAGTTCCTGCATACCCTCGTCCCAAGGTCGCCAATAAGCCTGATGCATGGAAGTGCAAGTTACAACCTTAAAAGGGACACAACAATGAAACACTTCAAGAATATCGCTGTTCGCAGCCAATGTACGCTGAACATATTCGGTGGTATATTTATACTGCGCTTCATAATCCATGTGAAAAACACCCATTTTACGATTAGGAGCATAGCGACGAATATATTCGATACACAAATTCAGCAGAACTCCACTATCCTTACCACCCGAAAAAGACACATAGACATAATCGAAACTATCGAAAATAATTTTCAATCGTCTCATTGCAGCATCATAAACATTCAATCGCTTAATCATCGCTCACCCGTATATTCCATCTTATGATAATTCTTAAGTTCCAGGAATGTTATAAAACCATTCTCTATAAAATCCTTAACATGACGCTTGTGCACAACAGCAGTCAATACAAAAGAGCCACACAAGTCTGTTATTATATTATCAAGCAGAGTTCCGATAATCTCTTTATCATCACCTTTTACATAGTAATTATCAATGCAATAGCCTTTATTTGCAGGCTTTAACGGAATAAAACCCACAACCCCATCATTATCAATTGCAAGATACCATATGTACTTACTCAAAGTCTTAAACGGATAATTATTATTTTGTCGTATGACAGCAGGATTCATCACAAGTGGTGCAACCAACTCGTAAAGCCTCTTATCCGTACCCCCTAAATTTATTATTTCCATAGTGACTGCAAATTTAAAAAATTTATCAAAATTTTTAAATTCCAAATAACATTAAAAATCTATTTTTAACTTAAAATTTTAAGACTATTTTGGTTGTTTTCAAAAATCATTTTTGTTTGTGAAAAATATTCAAGCAAGCTTGATATTTCTCGCTCGTTTCTGGTTATATTTGAGAATACTCGAATATTAACGGCACTCGCTGTGAAAAATATTCAAGCAAGCTTGATATTTCTCGCTCGTTTCTGGTTATATTTGAGAATACTCGAATATTAACGGCACTCGCTGTGAAAAATATTCAAGCAAGCTTGATATTTCTCGCTCGTTTCTGGTTATATTTGCAAATAGAGTTTGCAACAAATAAAAAGCAGTTTCTGAAAATGAAAATAATACATACAAGCGATTGGCATCTGGGGCACAGTTTCTATGGCTACGAACGTACCGAAGAACACCTAAGTTTCTTAAAGCAACTGTGTCAAATTATATGCAACGAAAATCCCGATGCACTTATTGTCAGCGGAGATATTTACGACAGTGTCGTCCCAAGCATCACCGCACAGAAACTGTACAACAGAATGATACTCGAATTGCGAGCAGCAGCCCCGACTATGAAAATAATCATTACTGCCGGCAACCACGACAGCAGTTCACGTCTCGAACTAAATGGGGAATTATGGAACGCCTTCGACGTAAAAATCATCGGCAACATCGAGCGCATCGACAACAATGTAAACTACGAAAAACATATAATAAAAATTTCCGACAGCGACAATAAAAGCAAAGGTTACATTATAGCAGTACCATATATCTACCACGCAAACTATCCTGCCACCAACGACGAAACACACAGCAGGATGCGAAATTTCCATCAAGAACTCATCAACCGCGTAAAAGAAAGAAACACAAGCAATCGCCCGATTATAATGACCGGCCATCTGGCAGTAAGCGGGGCAGACATTAAAGGGCACGAAACAAAGCACACACGCCTTGTATACGAAAGCCTCGAAGAGTTTGGCGAGGGATACGATTATCTGGCATTAGGGCACATACACCGTCCGCAAGCAGTGACAGGCAACAAAAAAGCAAGATACTCGGGCAGTCCTATCCCCATGAATTTCGACGAAGATTACCCCCACACAGTCAGCATCGTAGAAATTGAAAATAACGGCTCCGTCCTCATTGTACGCGAAATAAAAACAGACCCGTTGATACCCATCTGCACAATACCCGAAAAAGGAGGCGACATTAACGAAATATTGGAAAGAATAGCATCGCTACCCAATGAAAAATCATACATCCGCATAAAATTAAAGGTCAAGGATGTTATTCCAATGAACGAAAGACTGCTTATAGAGAACAGTTTTTCCGGAAAAGAAGCCATCCTGTGCGAAATACAGCCCATACGCGAAACATCGGCCGACAGCGCGCAACGAAACATCGCAATAGAAGAGATAAAAAACATCTCGCCGCTTGAAATTGCAATGGACTACTATCAGCAACATTTTGGAAGCAAAATGGACGAGGAACTGCAACAAATGCTTCGGGAAAGCATAGACGCAGTAGAAAAAGAGCACAACAACCAATAAAAGCAACCTTAATGAAATTTATAAAACTCGAAATAAAAAATATAGCCTCCATCGGAGAAGCAACAATAGCGTTCGATTCGGCACCCCTTGCCACCGAGCCGCTATTCCTTATAAGCGGAGCCACAGGCTCGGGCAAAAGCACCATTCTCGACGCCATCTGTCTGGCACTCTACGGCACAGCCCCGCGATTAGAAGGTTACGGAAACGAAAGCTACGAAGATAAAAGACTGAACCTCGCAGGCAACGACGAAAATGTAAGAATAAGCAACCCCTGCCAGCTTGTACGACGCAACACTGGCGAAGCATACGCACGACTCACATTTATAGGCAACGACGAAAAACGCTACACAGCTACGTGGCACGCCACACGCGGAACAAAAAGAAAGCTCGACGTAAAGTTGAAAGCCGAAAGCACACTCTACTGCGCAGACAGCGACACAACCATCAACAAACGCGTCGCCGAGGAAATATCACGCCCCGAAGTTGTAGGACTGAAATTTGAAGAATTCTGCCGTACAACACTTCTTGCACAAGGAGCATTCACCCGCTTCCTCAACAGCAAAAGCAGCGAAAAAAGTGACATCCTCGAAAAACTCACCGGAACAGAAATCTATTCCGAAATAAGCAAACAAATATACCGCACCTACTGCGAAAAGAACAAACTCTACGAAGAGAAAAAACAAATTATAGCATCATATAAGCTACTATCCGCCGAAGAGAGAGAAAATAAAATCACTCTCCTCAAAGAGGAAGAAAAGAACATCGCCACCCATAAAGAAAAAAGCGAAAAAATTGAAAAAAAGCTAACGTGGCTTAAAAATTATGCCGGCTACAACAACGCACTCCAAGATGCCGAAAAACGCTTTGTCGAAGCAACAGAAAAAGCACAATCGGCAACAGCCATACAAGAGCAACAGCTTATAAAAGAGTGGAAAGCAACCGAAGAGGTACGCCGCAACCACGCACAACACAATAAACTGCAACTCGAAAAAGAAAAAAACACCACCGAACAAAAAAATCTGCAAAAAACATACACACAACTCACCCACAGTTCACGCATCATTCAGCAACGAATCGAAGAAGAAAACCAACGATTAAATGAACTGCAAACAAAGCTCACAAACGCCCAAAAAGATGTTCCCATGTACGAAAATGCAGGAACACTCATAGCACAGATGCAGGAACTTGCCCGCAAAATTCAAGAAGAGAGAAAAATAACAAACGAAATAAACGACAATCAAAAATTACTGCAACAAATAAACCGGCAACGCAAAGAAATATTAATCCTGCGCAACGAAAAAGAAGGACCGTATCAGGAAAAAATTAAAGAGCACAACAATGCAACAAAAGAGCTTAACAGTCAGCCATCGGCAACCGAAATAAGCAAACAGAAAGAAAAAATCGAAAAACTCGCCACCACGCTGAAAGATGCCGGGCAATCCGAAGAACGCTGCAACAAACTACAAGAAAAAATCGACAACATAAAAGCCGAGCTACAAAAAGCCAAAGACGAAGAAACAAAAACAGACAACGAAAGAAAAACAGCCGAAAGCGAGCGCAAAGAGCAAGAAAAACTCTACGAAACAATGCATCTGCGCATCGACGACCACACAAAAGCCCTCCGCGCAAAGCTTAGGGTAGGGGACCAATGTCCCATATGCGGCGAAACAATCAACCACCTGCTACAAGACAGCGAAATTACAGCACTTCTGCAACCCATAAAAACAGAAGTAGAAAAAGCCATAAAAAAACACGAAGAAACGATTGCAGCACACAACAAAATAACAATCCTCATAAAATCACACAACGAGCTTCTCACAGAAACATCCAAACAACTAAAAACAGAAAAGGAAGAGAGCGAAAAACACATAAGTGAACTTAACGAGCAGTGCCTCAAATTAAGCATCACCGCAAAAGAGAGAAAAGAGATATACTCAATAATAGAAGCAGAGCGCGCAAGAATAGCCACACAGCAACAGACAAATGAAAAACTGTCAAAGAAAGTACTTGCTCTCTACAACGAAATAGAAAACAGACGACAAGAACTAAATTCAATTATAGATAAAGAAGGTAAAGCCCTAAGCCTGCAAATGCAGACAGAAAAAGCAATAGAAATACATAATCAACAGCTCTTTACACTGCAAAAAGAGACCGAACATCTGCGTAGCGAAATAAACAAGTTCGTAACAATAGAAAGGTGGGAAGAAAATATTCACGAATCGGGGCACAACCTACAACAACGCGCAACAGCCTACACAAAAGCAAAAGAAAAAAGCGAAACAATCAAACAAAATATCACAAAGTTCAATGAACTATACAAACGCATAGCAAACTATCGCGACAATATCACAGCCTCCCAGCCGACGCTGCAAGAACAGCAGGACACCCCTGTTGCAGCACTCCCCGCAGAAACACTCGAAAAAGAGTGGAGCAAATTATCCGACAAATGTATAATATTAAGAAACAACACTTTGCGCACCGACAAAGAAATTAAAGAGTGCCAAACACATATTGAAGCATTTTACAACAACAACCCACAAATATCACGCGAAAGAATAAACATATTAAGCAGCTACACAGATGCGCAAATATCATTTATAGAACAAAGACAAACAACGTTACTGCAAGAGGTTGAAAAGTCAAAAGCACTCGCCGGGGAGTGGGCACGAAAATGCAAGGAACTAACCCTGCAACGCCCCGAAATTCAGGAAGAAGAAACAGAAACGTTTCTGATGGCACAAAAAGAGGAAACAGACAATCTGCGCTCCGAAGCAGAAAAAAGGGTAGGGGGCTACTACGCAGAATTAAAGCAAGATGCCGACAACAGCCGCCTTGTAGAAAAAGAACGCGCCGAGGCCGAGCTTTTCGAAAAAGAGACAAGCAAATGGAAACGTCTCTCGGACATTTTCGGCAGTGCCGAAGGAAACAAATTCAAAGCAATAGCACAAAGCTACATACTGCTGCAACTGCTCGAAAATGCCAACCACTATCTGCGTCAATTTACCGCACGCTACGAACTTACCACACAGCCCGGCAGCCTTGTAATACTTATAAACGACAAAGACGAGGGAGAAGTCTCTCGTCCGGCAAACACACTCTCGGGTGGCGAAAGTTTCATGGTCTCTCTTGCACTTGCATTGGGACTATCATCGCTTAACCGCAACAACTTTACCCCCGACACACTCTTTATAGACGAAGGATTCGGCACCCTCAGCGGCGACTGTCTGAACACTGTAATTGAAACTTTAGAGGTGCTGCACAGCATGGGAAACAGACGTGTAGGTATAATCAGTCACGTAAATGAACTTTACGAAAGAATAACCACTCGCATTGAGGTTAAAAAACGGGCGGGAATAAGCGAAATTAAAATTGTGGGGTAACAAAATATATAGTGTCAAATATAGAATGACTATATATAATAAGGTGTGTTAAATATCAAATTAGGTATTTATATTAGGATTGAGGAAAATGTTTGAATTTTCGCTCAACTTGCACTATCTTTAGATAAGATAGGCGGCGCCTCGGCAATAAAAATAAACTAGTTTATTTTGTATTGCTCTCAACTTGCACTATCTTTGCAGCAATTCCGCGCATTGTGGATGCGGGAAGAACATATTTTAAGAGCGTTTTGTTTTTATCCTGTACTGAAATCTGGACAATTTCAATCTTCATGGATAGTAAGCAAGGTGCTCACGTCAGTGTTATATATACACCCGTTCGGGTGGCTATATATACATTTGGCGTGGGCTGTTGTTTATTATGTGAAGATGGGCAGTCCAGAGCCTCGGTACAGTATTAAGCAATAGTTCCCACGCCCTGTTTTATTTATCCGCACTCATCGGGGAATTGTGAGGGCAAAGAAAAACATTATTTTATGAAAAAATTTTACTTAAAGAAAATGCTGATGGCAGTGGTTGCACTACTGTGCAGCGTAACTGCGAGTGCCCACGACTTCGAGGTTGGTGGAATTTTTTACAACATTACATCTGATAAGACCGTAGCAGTAACTTACCAAGGTAATACCGTAGGAGAGTATAAATACGCTGGAGATATAATAATTCCTGAAAGTGTTACTTATTATGGAATAGAATACAATGTTACAAGCATAGGAGTAGCTGCGTTCGTTGGTTGCGAAAAGCTTACAAGTATTAAAATTGGTAATAATATTACAACAATTGAAGATAATGCATTTGCTTTTTGCAAAGGCCTTACAAGTATAGAAATTCCCAATGGCGTAACATCAATAGGCTCTATAGTTTTTTATTTTTGTAGCAATCTTGCTAATATAACAATCCCGAATAGCGTTATAAATATAGACCCCCAAGCATTTGAGGGTTCTTTATGGTACGACAATCAACCTGATGGTGTTGTGTATGCAGGAAAGGTCCTATATGAATACAAAGGTGAAATGACAAGTTTTACATCCATAGATGTTAAGGAGGGAACCTTAGGCATTGGATACGGTGCTTTTAATGATTGCTGGTATCTTACAACTATTACAATTCCCGAAAGTGTAAAGATAATTGGAGGCTATGCTTTTAATAATTGCCCAAACCTCTCAAGTGTTACAATTTCCAACGGCGTGGAAAGTATAGGAGAGTATGCGTTTAGAGGTTGTGAACGACTTAAAACTTTAACAATGGGCAATGGCGTTAAATATATTGGGGAATATGCATTTGACGGTTGTAGTGAACTTGAAAATATCGTATTTCCAAATAGTATTATTAGTATGGGAGAGTGGGCACTTCATAATACAGGATGGTACAGAAATCAATCGAATGGTGTTATATATGCAGGGAAAATACTATATTGCTACAAAGGAGAAATGCCAAGTAACACATACATAGAAGTAAAAGATGGTACTTTTGTCATAGGAGATGAGGCGTTCAATTATTGCACCAGCCTTACAAGCGTTACAATTCCTAACAGCGTTAAAAACATAGGGAAGCGTACATTCAATAATTGCACCAGCCTTACAAACGTTACAATCGGTAACAGCGTAGAAAATATAGGAGATGAGGCGTTCAATTATTGCACCAGCCTTACAAGCCTTACAATTCCTAATAGCGTTACAAGCATAGGAGAGAGTGCGTTCAGTTGGTGCACCGGCCTTACAAATGTTACAATCCCTAACAGCATTACAAACATTGGAAGTGATGCGTTTCATGGTTGCAGCAGCCTTACCAGCGTTACAATCCCTAACAGCATTACAAGCATAGGAAAGAGTGCGTTCTCTGGTTGCGAAGGTCTTACAAGCCTTACAATCCCTAACAGCGTTACAAGCATAGGAGATGAGGCGTTCATTTTTTGCACCAGCCTTACAAACGTTACAATCGGTAACAGCGTAGAAAATATAGGAGATGAGGCGTTCAATTATTGCACCAGCCTTACAAGCGTTACAATTCCTAACAGCGTTAAAAACATAGGAAGTAGTGCGTTCCAACATTGCTACGGCCTTACAAGCGTTACAATTCCTAACAGCGTTAAAAACATAGGAAGTAGTGCGTTCCAAAATTGCTACGACCTTACAAAAATCTATTTATTAAGAAAAAATCCAGCAAGCATAGACAATTCTGTTTTTCCACATTACGATGCTACTTTATATGTTCCGCAAGGGTCGCTTGAAGCATATAAGGCTGCAGACGTTTGGGGAGATTTTACAAATATCGTAGAATTTGATGCAACTGCAATCGAGGATATTGAGGACGATGCTCCTGCGCTTAAAGTTACTGCCGGCGGCATTCAGTTTACCGATGCCGAGGGCAAGGCCGTTGCAGTTTACAACGCAGGTGGTGCGCTTGTAGAGAAGATTGACAACTACGCTGGAGAGGAAATTGCGCTCAATAAGGGTGTTTATATTATTCGCGTGGGGGGAAAGGCATTGAAAATAAAATTGTAAGATTCTTGTATTTCCATTTAAAAAGGTTGCGCCCATTTTTTCGGGCGCAACCTTTTTAAATGCCGTTATTCTCGCAAGCAGTAGCAATGTTAGTTACTTTTTCAATAAACTATCAATAGCCTGCACAAGTTCTTTAAATTCCTGTTCGTTAAACAAACGAGTCAATTTTACTATACGTCCGTCGCGGTCGATAAGAATATTGCGTGTGATACCCGATTTTCTCTCGGCATACGAAGCAAAAACATCAGCATTGCTGTCAAGAGCAATAGGGTAGCTAATGCCCGTCGTCTGGGCGAATTTCTTAACATCCTCGATAGGCTCCTCACGGTCGATTCCCACAAGGACAAAATCCTTATTATCCTTATTGGGCAACCAAATGTCACGCTCGATAAAGGGCATTTCCTTGCGGCAAACACCGCACCAGCTTGCCGTAAACTGCAACATCACCACCTTTCCACGATTCTGCGAAAGAGTGAAAGTAGTCCCGTTGGTCAAGGGCAATGTAAAATCGGGAGCAACATCACCAACCTTTACAAGATAATTATTTTCATATACGACAGAAGTATCCTTAACCTCTTGTTTCTCAATAGAATTATCGGATGTTTGCTCGGACTGTTGCGCAGCCTTGTTGCCGCATGATAGTAAAATAAAAGTAAAGAAAATAATTGAAATAAGATTTCTCATTTTTTAAAGTTTTTAAATTGTTGAATATGCTTTTTGTGAGAACCCGGATGGTAGGGTAGAGAGGCTACTCTGTCACAGGTTGGAAAGGAGCATCCTTTGCACCGGTCCATTTGTAAAGCTTCGCCGTACAACTTTGACGAGGCTTACTCGATGGGTGCGAAATATAAAAATAGCCATCGCCTAAGGGACAAAGCCCTGTTGTTCCCAAATTGAAATACCACCCGTAAACTCCCGATTTTTCATCGTATAGTCCTTTGGAAGCAAGAGCTATCGTTTTTTGCACAACCTTTCCTTCGTGTCCTTTCAGTTGCATTTTCTTAGCCTTTTTACTCCAGTCGAACATAAAAAGAGAGTAGTTGGGAAATTCTCGCTTCTTTCCTTTGTACACAGCCGCAAAAGTATTGCCGGTTGCAGGGTCGTAAGCTAAATTCTGAATACCCCAATCGCTGTTTCCCGTATAAACAAAATAGAGGTCTTTACATTTTGTCGGGCCCAGTTTATGCATATTCTCTTGCGACAAAGGCTTTTCATATTTTCCCCATTTGCTTGTGTCATAAGCGCGTAGCACCTGATAATCATTGTCGCTACGCTTAAGGTCCCCATAAATGCCATAAGATACATAAAGAAGCATCTTGCCACCTTTCTTGCCAACTTTAGGCGCAAACGTCATTCCGTCAATGCCCGAACATCCGTAGCGATGCTCAAATTCCTTACCTTTATTTACGACAACAGCCTCAAAATCATCGACAACCTCTTTTAAATATACGCTGTTCATTATTCCGTCCTTTTCGGCACTCATGTTGGGGCGTGTAATTTTATTCGGGTCAAAAACAGCCACATAAAAAGCATTCTCACGTTTGGCTGCATTTTCGCCGGCAATACCTTTTCCAATAACGTCATTCTTATATTCCAACGAGCCATAAATGCGTCCATCCTCGGGATTCATCGTCAAGCAACCAAGATGCCCGGTTAAGCCCTCGACGCTACCAATAAGGTTGCCTTTAAAATCCATTTTTATAAGTTTGGTAGTGAAAGAGAAGTAAATATATCCTCTTTCTTTGTCCACCGCAATTCCTTGAACATGATGTTTGCCTTGTAACCCCGTATAAACAGATAATGGAAATTTTTCATAATCAATTTCTGTCGCAACAATGTTACCGCAAACAAGCAACATGCAAACAATAATAAAATATTTTTTAAAAACGTACACTCCCATTATTTTGTATTTTCTATCCTTAAATATACAAAGAAAAGATAATAGTAGTATAGAATAACAGAATTCCAAATTCTATTAAACATAATATCTATTATCTTTAATCAGTGTTTGATTTTTCAAACAATCAATTTTAAGTACATTAGGCTTAATTAAATAGCAACATCAATTTTTCTGCCAAACGGCAACAACGCAAGTTTAGCCATCTTAAAATGTTGCTTACCAAAAGGAATTCCAATAATTGTCAGACACAATAAAATTCCAAAAAACAGATGCGCCAAACAAGTATATAATCCACCAAAAATCCACCAAATAACATTCATTATCACGTTCAAGCACCCACAACTATCGGCCGAGTCACTAACATTCGAGCCAAACGGCCACAAGCAAAGCAATCCCAATTTCAAAGTCTGAATACCCAAAGGAATACCTATAATCGTAAGCATCAAAGCAATAGAGCCCGTAAAATAACCAAGCGCACATTCAAGTCCGCCAAATATAAGCCACAAAATATTTCCTAATACTTTCATAAATAATTAAATTAAATAATTGTTCTACAATATTTTAACCATTTTCCATTAAAGAACGTCCGCACCACTCCGTTTTATAAATGCTTGATTTTTAATGTGTTAAAAGTGTGTCAAGAGGCAAATTCTGACACACTTTTTATAAATAACCTGTTTATAAACTACTTTTTAATATCGATAGCAATAGAAAGCTCATCAAGCTGAGCAGGCTCAAGCACCGAAGGAGCATCAATCATAGTATCGCGACCCGAATTATTCTTCGGGAAAGCAATACAATCTCTGATACTGTCAAGACCGGCAAACAAGCTCACCCATCTGTCAAGACCATAAGCAAGACCACCATGAGGAGGCGCACCATACTTAAACGCATTCAGCAACCAACCAAACTGCTGCTGAGCACGTTCGGGAGTAAAGCCAAGCAGCTCGAACATCTTATTCTGTAACGCACTATCATAAATACGGATAGAGCCACCACCAACCTCAACACCATTGATAACCATGTCATAAGCATTCGCACGCACAGCCCCCATGTCTGTGTCCAGCAAAGGAATATCCTCGGGCTTCGGCGAAGTAAAAGGATGGTGCATAGCCATGAAACGACCCTCTTCCTCGCTCCACTCGAACAGCGGAAAATCAACCACCCATAAGCAAGCAAACTTATTCTTGTCGCGCAAGCCAAGCTGCTGTGCAACCTCAAGACGAAGCTCGCACAACTGCTTGCGAGTCTTCATTGTATCCTCGCCACTCAATATAAGAATAAGGTCACCCGGCTCGGCGCCAAAGGCAGCCTTCATCTGCTGCAGCACCTCTTGAGAATAGAACTTATCCACGCTCGATTTTACATTACCATCAGCCTCGACACGCGCATAAACCATACCCTTTGCACCAATCTGCGGACGACGCACAAAGTCGGTAAGAGCATCCAACTGCTTACGAGTGTAAGTAGCAGCACCCTTTGCGCAAATACCACCAACATACTCAGCTGCATCGAATACAGGGAATCCGTGACCTTTCATAATATCCATAAGCTCCACAAACTCCATTCCGAAACGAATATCGGGTTTGTCGCTACCATAAAGTTTCATAGCATCGTGCCAAGTGATACGCTTGAAAGGCTCGTTAATCTCAACCCCGCGAATCTCCTTAAACAGATGCTTCGCCATGCCCTCGAAGATAGAAATAACATCCTCTTGCTCCACGAAACTCATCTCACAGTCAATCTGTGTAAACTCGGGCTGACGATCGGCACGCAAATCCTCGTCACGGAAACACTTTACAATCTGGAAATAGCGGTCAAAGCCCGACACCATCAGCAACTGCTTGAAAAGCTGAGGGCTCTGCGGAAGAGCATAAAACTGTCCGGGATTCATGCGCGAAGGAACAACAAAGTCACGCGCACCCTCGGGGGTGGAGCCAATGAGCATAGGAGTCTCAACCTCTATAAAGCCACGCGCATCAAGATAGCGACGCACCTCCATAGTCATGCGGTGACGAAGTTCAAGATTCTCCCTCACGCACTCGCGGCGAAGGTCAAGATAGCGATATTTCATTCTAAGGTCATCGCCACCATCAGTATTATTCTCTATTGTGAAAGGAGGAGTCTCAGCCTCGTTCAGCACAACCATCTCCTCGACAATAATCTCAATATCTCCGGTGGGAATATTGGCATTTTTGCTCTGACGTTCGCTCACCTTACCCGTAACGCGAACAACATACTCGCGTCCAAGTTTCGAAGCACGTTCACACAATTCGGCATTACTATCCTCGCTAAAAACAAGCTGAGTAACACCGTAACGGTCGCGCAAATCAACAAACACCATTCCACCCATCTTGCGCGCACGCTGCACCCAACCGGCAAGTGTCACCACTTTATCAACGTCGGCGATTCTCAATTCGCCACAAGTTTCTGTACGATACATATTCTTATTAAATTCTTACGTTATTTCAAAATTTATAAACTTTGCGAAGATAGAGAAAAAAAACGAAACTACAAACTAACAAAAAAAATATAAAAGTATTAAACAGCGAACAGAAATAAAAATTTAAACACCCCATAAAATTTGGCAATCTACACACTTTACACTATCTTCGTAAATTATATATATTAATAAGGAGAAAACTTTAATAAATAAACCAAAAAAACATGAAACTGACAAAGCTATTAATCAGCAGCCTGCTATTATGTTTCGCCCTTTCGCCCTGTTTCGCACAGAGTAACGACGTGGACGAAATTACAGGCCGCGCAAAGAAAAAGAGAGTCCTCGGCCAGATAACGTGGCTCAAGGACGGCGAGGGCTTCAGCACCCTCGAGTGGAACAGCAAGGTAGGAGCCAACGACGTTGTGCGCTACGAAGCAAAAGACGATGCACGCAGCATCCTCATCCCCGCCGAAAAGTTCATAGACAAAGCCACAGGCAAGCCCATCGGCGTAAGCTCGTTCCAATGGTCCGATGACAACAGCAAAATTCTCATTTTCAACAACACCAAGCGCGTGTGGCGTTACAACACACGCGGCGACTATTGGGTACTCGACCTTGTAAACGGCAACCTGCGTCAGATAGGAAAAGACAAGCCCGAGTCGAGCCTGATGTTTGCAAAATTCTCACCCGACGGCAAGAAAGTAGCCTACGTATCATGCAACAATATCTACGTCGAGGACGTTGCAACCGGCGCAACCACAGCACTCACCACCGACGGCTGCGACCACATAGTAAACGGAACATTCGACTGGGTGTACGAAGAGGAATTCTACTGCCGCGACGGCTTCCGCTGGAGCCCCGACAGCAAATTCATCGCCTATTGGCAATCCGACACCAAAGGCACCGGCACATTCTATATGATAAACAACACAGACTCCATCTACTCCAAGCCCATCCCCATTCCCTATCCCAAGGCAGGAACAACAAACTCGGCAGTAAAAGTAGGTTACGTCCCCGCCGATGGTGGCGCAACAGAGTGGATACCCATCCCCGGTGACCCCCGCAACAACTACCTGCCCCGCATGGAATTTATCCCCGGTACCAACAAACTGTTTATCCAGCAGCTCAACCGTCCGCAGAACACCAACAAAGTGTGGATAGCCGACATTAACACAAGCAAGCTCGAGAACATTTTCGAGGACAAAGACTCAGCGTGGCTCAACACCAACGACAACATCCAGTGGTCCAAGAACAACGAATACTTCACATGGGAAAGTGACCGCAGCGGCTGGCGTCAGCTCTACTTTGTACGCGCCGACGGCAAAGAGATAAAACCCATCACCAACGGAGAATTCGACATTGTACGTCAGGTGGGAATAGACAAACAAAAAGGCTACGTCTACTACATCACCACCATGACCAACTACACACAACGCTACCTCTACCGCTCGAAGCTCAACGGCAAAGGCAAGCCCGAACTTATGAGCCCCGTAGACCAGCAAGGACAACACAGCTACAATATGTCCCCCACCGGTAAATGGGCGATACACACCTTCGGAAGCTCAACAACAGCCCCCATTGTCACAATGGAAAAATTCCCCGAGGCAAAAGCTGTTCGCGTCATTCAGGACAACGCCGAAGCACAGGAACGCTTCAACAAGATGAACCTCACACCCAAAGAATTCATCAAGCTCGACCTCGGCTACATTACCCTCGACGCATATATGATTAAACCCAAAGACTTCGACCCCAATAAAAAATACCCCGTCATTATCGACGTATACGGCGAGCCCGCAGGCTCCACCGTGCAAGATAATTGGACGGGCGGCGACATTGGCACCCACCGTCAGGCCGACAAAGGCTACATAATGGTAAGCATCGAAAATCGCGGAGCCAACGTACCCCGAGGCCGCGAGTGGCGCAAGTGCATCTATAAACAGATAGGCATCCACGCCTCGGCCGACCAAGCAGCAGGCATCAAAAAAATGGGCGAAATGTTCCCCTTCATAGACATGAGCCGCATAGGCATCACAGGCTGGAGCGGCGGAGGCTCAACAACCCTCCAATGTATGTTCCGCTACCCCGAACTCTTCAAGACCGGCATTGCCATAGCCTTCATTTCTCACCAAAAGCTTTATGACACAGTCTATCAGGAGCGTTACATGAACACCCCTCAGAACAACCCCGAAGGCTACGAAGAGACAGCCCCGGTTAAATACGCCAAGAACCTCAAAGGTAATCTACTGCTCATTCATGGCACAGGCGACGACAATGTACACTACCAGAATCTCGAACTTCTTGTAGATGAACTTGTGAAACACAAAAAGATGTTCCACATGATGGCCTACCCCATGCGCTCGCACGGCATCTACGAACGCGAAGGAACATCGGCTCACCTGCAAATGCTCCGCGAAAAATATTGGGAGGATTACCTACCCGCCGGTGGCAGATAAATCCTTTTATTCATTATAGCAACGAGGACTTTCCATGCGGAAAGTCCTCGTTGCTATAATATGTTTAAGTATGTTCATAATAAATTTGGGAAGCAAAAATTGCTCCCCAAATTTATTAAACATTGTAAAACTCAGTAAAAGCCTTAATCGTATACTCCGTATCGACAAGAGCCGAAGTTTCCCGTATCGAGTGCATACCCCACATAGGATTACCCATATCCACTCCACGCATGGGAAGCTGCGTGGTAAGAGTATTTCCAAGAGTACCACCACCCGCAATATCCGAACGATTCACAAAATATTGGAACGGAACACCAGCCTTACGACACACCTCGGCAAAGACAGCCGCCGACTCAGCATCGGTAACATATTTTTGGTTAGCATTGAACTTAATAACAGGTCCGCCACCCATCACCGGATGGTTGGTCGGGTCGTGCTTGTCAGCATAGTTAGGATGCAGCGCATGAGCCATGTCCGCAGACACCATAAATGAATTTTCCACAGCACCGTACAAATCCCCGGGCTTTCCGCCTCTGTTAAGAATGATGCTGTCGAGCAGATTGCGCAATACAGGCGACGCCGAGCCTTGCTTAGTGACGTTTCCCGTCTCCTCATTGTCGAAGAGTGCAAGCACCTGAGTCATCGACGAGGGCTTGCTGTTAATCATCGCCTGAAGTCCGGCAAAAGACATAAGAAGATCATCCTGACGACCGCACGACACAAATTCATTGTTCATTCCGCAGAGACACGCGGGCGTTGCATCGTACAACGAAACATCAAAGTCGAGAATATCCTTAACATCCACGTTCAGCTCCTCGGCGATAATCTTCACAAGCAGATTCTCTTTCTCAAAATGTCCGTTGATGAATCCAAGCACAGGCATCATGTCACGCTGGCGATTGATGGGGTTACCATCATTAACCTCGCGGTTGAAGTGAATAGCAAGATGCGGAATAAGCAACAAAGGACGCTTCACATGCAGCAAGCGAATTTCGGGGCGCAAGGGCGACTTTCCACGCAGAATCACACGTCCGGCAATCGACAAGGGACGGTCGAACCAAGTGTAAAGAATCGGGCCGCCATAAACTTCGGTGTTCAGACGCACCATTCCCCCCTCGGAGTACATTTCGGGTGCAGGCTTTATGCGGAATCCGGGCGAGTCAGTATGTGCGCAGATAAGTTTAAAACCCTCAGCCACGCTGCCTGTCCCCACGCGGAAAGCAAAAAGTGCAGAATTGTTTTTTGTAATATAATATCCACTACCCGCCTCCAGCGTGGGCATATTGCCAAGCTCAATCTTTTTAAAGCCGTTGGCGGTAAGCAGTTTCTCGGCATAATCTATCGCCAGAAAATTGACAGGAGAACTGTCAAGCATTTTCAATAAATCGTTCATAGTATCCTTATTTAAAGTTTATATATTTCAAAATATCAGCCGCACGCTCAAGAGCCTCGGGAGTACCTGCGTCCACCCATCTGCAAGCATCGGGGAACAGCGTAGCCTTAATATTCATTCGAGCGGCATTTTCAAGGTAAAAAGGAATAAGCGGAAAAGCCCCCTCAACCTCTTTCATTTTGCGTGCCATTGCACTGTTTATTACGTGAATGCCCGAAAAAGCATACGCCGCCATTTTCTCGGGAGAAAAATCGGCAAAAGGCGACTTTTTCTCGCCACTCTTCAGGTTCATCCACCCTGTAAGGCTCATATTATCATCAAAATATAGCATGCGCGAAGAACTTCTTTTCTGCACTAATAGCAACGTGTCGCATCCCTCGGCAAGGGAATAAATTTCGCCTAAATTAACGTCGCTTATAACATCCACATTATGCACAAGTACAGGCTTTTCATTGTCGAAAAACCTAAGCGCACGCGCAATTCCTCCGCCTGTGTCGAGCAACAAGTCACGCTCGTCCGAAACATCAATTTTTATCCCGAACGAGTCGTTGCGCTTCAGGAATTCTATAATCTGTTCGCCCATATAGTGCACGTTTACAACAATATGCGTAAAGCCCGCACTTTTCATCTTGCATATAAGATGCTGCAACATCGATGCTCCGGCAACCTCTACAAGAGCCTTCGGGCGGTCGTCGGTAAGCGGTCGCAAGCGCGTACCCAATCCTGCTGCAAGAATTATAGCATTCATTCTTTAATTACTCTTTTTTTGAAGGAATCACATACTTTTTATTCTGCATCACATGATTAACAACAACCTTTACGCCGAATTTCTCGGCAATATGTTGCGCAGTATGCTCGGCACTATACACCGAACGATGTTGGCCGCCCGTACAGCCGAAACAAATTTGTATATGCTTGAATCCACGCTGCTTGTAATTATCCACCATCATGTCCACGAGGGAATAAACATTGTCGAGGAACGCTGCAATCTCACTCTTTTCCTCGAGGAAACGTATTACAGGCTCGTCGTAACCGCAAAGTTTTTTATAAGGCTCGTAACGTCCGGGATTGTGAATGGCGCGACAGTCAAACACAAAGCCACCGCCGTTGCCCGAATAATCATCGGGAATTCCGCGTCTGTACGAAAAACTCATCACATCCACCGTAAGTTCATCATCATCCTGCTTCTGCAACAGAGGCAGCTTCGCTGTTTCGCACAAAAGTCCCTGAAGAACAGGAAACTCCTTCTTAACTTCGTCCAGCAGTACAGTCAGTTGCTGCAACGCAGCAGGGATACTCTCCACAAAAGCCTTTTTACGCTCGAGCAGCCCTCTGAATCCATAAGCCCCAAGATTCTGCAACAGACGGAAGATGCGGAAGTACAAAAGATTACGCATAAACTCCTCTTTGTCCACAGTGCGGTAACGTTTGAGCGATTCAATGTACGCATCAATCATTTTGTCCACAACCTCGGGAGTATATTTTGCACGCGCCTGTCCCACGAACGACGCAACATCATAGTAAATAGGGCCGCGTCTGCCACCCTGAAAATCAATAAAATAGGGCTTATCATTGTGCCACATTACGTTGCGCGACTGAAAATCGCGGAACATAAAAGTATTTTCATCGTCCTTTAATAGAGCATTTGCAAGGCGTTCAAATTCATCCTCAAGGGGCTTTTCGTTAAACTCAACGCCCACAGCCTTCACGAAACAATATTTAAAATAGTTAAGGTCCCAAAATATAGAACGCCTGTCAAAAGCAGGCACCGGGTAACAGATGGAAAAATCAAAATCCTCAGCACCAAGATACTGAATATCAGGCAGCAGAGCCATCACCTTGCAAAGGTCGTCACACTGCTCGTCAGTAAAAGTGCCACTCTCTCGCGCCGGCTTCAGTCGCTCGTACAAGTTCGTGTCGCCTAGATCATTCTGAATGTAACAAAGTCCGTCGGGCGAAATTGCCATCACCACCGGAACGTCCACTCCCCTGACAGCCAACTGCGCCGAGAGAGCAAAAAATGCACGATTCTCCTCGACAGATGTTCCCACAGTACCAATGAGCGAAACGTCACCCGCCCTCATGCGGTAGTAACATCTGTTCGAGCCGTCACCCGTAAGTTTCACCACCTCTTCGGGTGCGAGCGACGTTGCATCGTAGAATAATTTTTTGAGAGTATTTATCATCACAATCTTCTTTCTCGTATGTTCGATATGCGAAGATAATGAAAATTATTCTTTTCGTGTCACCTTAAGAATAATTTTAAAGAATTAATTTCTTATGTTACTCTTCATCCACTATTTGCAGGTCGTTACGGCTGTCGATGACCAGCTTTTCGTATCGTTCGCGCAGACGGGGCATGCGCGAGAGGCGTATGGAGAGCCTCACTATACATTCGTTGTCGAATATCTGCTCCACGATGCGGGGGTTCTCCTCTTTGACGATGCGCAGCACGTCGTTGAGCAGGGGGTATGAGAATTTCAATAGAATTTCGTCGTTGATGGTCTTTTCTATATGCTCGGTAGCATCAAGGGCTTCAGCTGCTGCTGCCTTGTACGCAACTATAAGGCCGCTTGTACCCAATTTTATGCCACCAAAATAGCGCACCACAATTACAAGCACGTTTGTAAGTTCGCGGCTGTCAATTTGCCCCAGAATGGGCTTTCCGGCTGTGCCCGAAGGCTCGCCATTGTCGTTGGCGCGAAAAAGTTCGCGTCGCTCGCCCAGACGATAGGCGTAGCAGACGTGTCGCGCGTCGTAATATTTTTTCTGATAGGCCTCGACCTCTCGTTTAACATCATCGAGGGTTTGCACAGGAATGGCAAAAGCGAGGAATTTACTCCTTTTTTCGGAGTAAATTCCCTCGCCTGCCACGTCTATTGTCTTATAAATATCCTCTTCCAACATTAGTGTCGGATATATTTTTATGAAAGTTCGTGAATCACAAGTCCCGAGCGTAATTTAGGCTCGAACCATGTGGTTTTTGGGGGCATTATGTTGCCCGAGTCGGCAATGTCCATCAACTGTTTCATTGACACAGGATAGAGGGCAAGAGCCATCTTCATTTCTCCGCTGTCCACGCGACGTTTAAGCTCGCCGAGGCCACGGATGCCGCCTACAAAATCTACGCGTTTATCCGAACGCAAGTCCTTGATTCCCAAAATCTCGTCGAGGATGAGGTTGGACGAAATTGTTACGTCGAGCACGCCTATGGGGTCATTGTCGTCGTATGTACCCTCTTTTGCAGTCAGTGCATACCACTGTCCGTCAAGATACATTGAAAATTCGTGCAAGCATGCGGGCTTGTAAATATCTGCGCCTTTAAGGGTAACGTCGAAATTCTTCGATACTGCTGCAAGAAATTCCTCTGCCGAGAGTCCGTTGAGGTCTTTTACCACGCGGTTGTAGTCGATGATTGTAAGTTCGCTTTCGGGGAAGCACACTGCCATAAAGTAGTTGTACTCCTCGTCGCCACGGTGGTTGGGATTCTGCTCGGCTTTCTCTTTACCTACGAGTGCTGCCGCTGCCGAACGGTGGTGACCATCGGCAATGTAAAGTGCGGGCATCTTTGCAAATTCTGCTGTTACTACTGCAATATCCTCGTCGTTGTCAATTACCCAGAATTGGTGGCCAAAACCGTCCAATGCTGCCACGAACGAATATTCAGGCTCGCCGGCAATGTATTTTGCTATCAGTGCCTTAAGAGTATCATTGTCGGGGTAAGCGAGGAACACAGGCTCGATGTTTGCGTTGTTCACGCGAACATGTTTCATGCGGTCCTCCTCTTTGTCGCGACGTGTAAGCTCGTGCTTTTTAATGGTGCCGTCCATATAGTCATTAACGTATGTGCAGACTACAAGGCCATACTGCGTCTTTCCGTTCATCGTCTGAGCGTATATATAATACTGCTCTTTTGCATCCTGAACGAGCCAGCCGTTGTTTTTGAACTTTGCAAAATTCTCGGCAGCCTTTGCGTAAACCTCGGGCGCATGCTCGTCGGTGCCTGCAGGAAAGTCAATTTCGGGACGGATAATGTGGTACAATGATTTTTCATTGTCGCCGGCCTCGGCGCGAGCCTCGTCAGAATTGAGTACGTCATAAGGACGGCTCTGAATCTCCTCGACAATGGCTTTTGGAGGTCTTATTCCTTTAAAAGGTTTTATTATTGCCATAATTTCAATACCTTTTAATTATTTATTCAAACGGAATCTTTCGCATCCCTCCTCGAAGTATGCTACAATCTGCTTAGCAGCTGCAATACCTGCGTTGATGTTTGCTTCGGCAGTCTGCGCACCCATCTTTTTGGGAGTAGCAAAGTAACGGCCCTCGAATTTTGCAAACTCCTCGGCTGCTGCGGGGGCAATATCCGTTACATATTTAAAGTCGGGACGCTCGGCCATCACCTCAAGAAGCTCAGGCTCGTTGATAACCTCTTTGCGTGCAGTGTTTACAAGGAACGCGGGCTTGGGCATCTGCATCAACAGAGCCTTGTTGATAGACTGCTTAGTCTCGGCTGTTGCGGGAAGATGCAATGAAACAACATCAGATGCAGCATACAACTTTTCAGGAGTTTCGCACCATATGCAACCTGCCTCTTCGACAGACTCTTTCGATACAAAAGCATCGTACACAGCCACGTTCATTCCGAATCCTTTTGCTATGCGTGCAACGTTGCGACCAACGTTACCGAATGCGTGAATACCGATGGTGCGACCTTTAAGCTCGCAGCCGGCTGCGCCACTGAACATGCCGCGAGCCATGAATACCAACATTCCGAATACAAGTTCGGCAACGGCATTAGCATTTTGTCCGGGGGTATTCATCACACAGATGTTGTTTGCTGTTGCTGCTGCAAGGTCCACATTATCGTAGCCTGCACCCGCGCGAACAACAATTTTCAGATTCTTTGCAGCAGCCATTACCTCGGCGTCTACAATGTCGCTGCGGATGATAATAGCATCAGCGTCGGCAACAGCGTCGAGCAGCTGCTGTTTAGATGTATATTTTTCGAGCAGTACAAGTTCGTATCCTGCTGCGTCGGTAACCTCGCGAATACCTTTTACAGCAACGGGAGCAAAGGGCTTTTCCGTTGCAACCAATATCTTTTTCATATTATTTAGAAAAATATATTTTATAAATTAATGATTCTTCTCAAACTCTTTCATGCAATCGACAAGTGCCTGCACAGCCTCCAAAGGAAGAGCATTGTAGCAAGATGCACGGAATCCGCCGATTGAACGGTGACCCTTGATGCCCACCATGCCTTTAGAAGTAGCAAATGCCATAAACTCAGCCTCAAGCTCTTTATACTCGTCGCTCATCACAAAGTCGATGTTCATGTAGGAGCGGTCCTCAACGTCGGCTGTTCCGCGGAACATCTTGTTGCGGTCAATCTCGCCATAGAGTAACTCTGCGCGAGCGGCTGCGCGACGCTGCATTTCGGGTACACCACCCTGCTCCTTAATCCAGCGGAGTGTGCAAAGTGCCGAGTAGATGGGCAATACAGGGGGAGTGTTGAACATCGAGCCATTCTCAATGTGTGTACGATAGTCGAGCATTGTGGGGATTGTGCGTGACACCTTTCCAAGAGCGTCGTTCTTTACAATCACGAAAGAAACACCCGAGGGTGCAAGGTTTTTCTGCGCACCGCCATAAATACAAGCATATTTACTAACATCGACGGGACGAGAGAAAATATCCGATGACATATCCGCAATCAAGGGAATGGGTGAATCAATGTCGCGACGAATCTCGGTACCATAGATAGTATTGTTTGTTGTAATGTGGAAATAATCTGCGTCGGTGGGAATCTCATAATTCTTGGGAACGTAGCAGTAGTTTCTGTCTTTTGAAGATGCAATTTCCACAGCCTCACCGAAAAGCTTAGCCTCTTTCATGGCCTTGTTAGCCCATGTACCGGTGTTCAGATACACAGCCTTTTTCTCCATAAAGTTGAAAGGAATCATGCAGAACTCGAGGCTCGCACCACCACCGAGGAATATCACAGAATAACCTTCGGGAATATCGAGAAGTTCTTTGAAAAGAGCTTCTGCCTCGGGAATTACGGGCTGAAAATCTTTCGAGCGGTGACTAATTTCCAATATAGAGAGGCCTATTCCGTTAAAATCCTGAACAGCTTGAGCTGTTTGCTCAATAACTTCGCGCGGCAAAATTGAAGGGCCGGCATTAAAATTGTATTTTTTCATATTATTATATATTAACAAATATGTTTAAACTTTTTAAAATTATTTTTTTTAAAGATAAGGTCGCAAAGGTATCCTATTCTTTTTGAAAAAACAAAATTCAACACAAAAAAGTGTTTATTTTTTACGCTATTTGTATAAAGCAATAATGTAAGATGCTGAATAATAGCACAATTATATAATAAACATCGGGCTTTTTTATGATTTTATCACTTCTATAATAGTCTTCATGCCTTTTATTTTTTCGTTTGCAACGGCTGCAAGAAGGGATTTTACCCTGCCTCGACGCACTGCAATATATGAATAACGGTCGTAAACGACAATGGTTCCAAGGTCGTCGGACTTTGCACCACCCTTTTTCATGAAAAAGCCTGCAATATCGCCTCGGCTCAGCTTGTCGCGCTTGCCTTTTCCTATATATACTACCTGCCAGAATGGAGCAACGGGCATGGGAATAGGCTGCGCGAGGTTGAAACAAGGAGTGTCGGACGAAACATATTCGGGTAACCTTCCTCCATCAATGTGGAAAATATAAACAGTACCCTCGGCGCTCCAACGTGCCGTGCGGCCGTTGCGGTGAATGAAACTCTCCTCGTTTACCGGACGCTGATAGTGAACAACGTGCTTAACATCGGGAATGTCAAGGCCGCGTGCGGCAAGGTCGGTGCAGACAAGGACAGGCGAACAGCCGCTTTTAAATTTATAAAGAGCAAGCTCACGTTGTTTCTGCTCAAGGCCACCATGATAAACAATTACTGAAATTCCCTTTTTCTTAAGAAAAGAGCCAACCTCATCGACCATTTCCCTGAAATTACAGAATACAATGGCCGACTCGCCACGCATCAGGCACAAAAGCGACGCAAGCGCGTCGAGCCGCTCCTTCTGCGTTGTTTGTACAAGATAATAGGCGGTGCGCTCCTGTGGCTTTTCGACAACATCTGTAAAATCGAGCTTTGTAAATATCGGCGACGACACGAATCGCGACAGTTCCTCAGAGTCAGTTGCCGACAGCAGGAAGCGACGCACACTCGCAGGCATGTGCGACAAAAGAGTCTCCATTTCCTCTTTAAAGCCAAGCTCCAAAGATTTATCAAATTCATCAAACACCAGCACTTTTGCATCCGCGACAGAGAATGTTCCACGCGAAAGATGGTCGTTCAAACGTCCGGGAGTGGCTATAATTATCGCAGGGACGGCACCTTTCATCGAAGCAATCTCCTCATTTACCGAACGCCCGCCATGCAGGCAAAAGGCCTTAAAACCCGTAGCCATCATTTTCCAAACATCGGCCACCTGTCGTGCAAGCTCGCGCGTCGGCAGCACAACGACAGCTTGTACGCTGCTAATATCCTCGTGCAACATTTCGAGCAAAGGAAGAAGATAGCCTAATGTCTTTCCTGTTCCCGTCGGCGAAAGAACAACAATATCCCCACCGCCACGAAAAGCCGCGAGTGTCTGCAACTGCATGTCATTCAACTGCTCAATGCCGACAGCGCCGAGCGATTGTCGCTGGCGCAATGTTATTTCAATTTCAAAATCATTCATACTGAATAAAAAATAAAACCACACTTTTGAAGTGCAGCCTATGTTCGCAACGAAAATGCAAAGTTACCACTTTATGATGAAACGTAAAAATTATACTGCAAAATGTGATCAAAAATCATATTATCGAATGATTATCCACACAACAATCTGCCAAATTGTCGCAAACATTAAAAAAGAATGACTAAATTTGCAAAAAAACAGACAAAAACCATATTGGCAAGCTATTTGTTGCTAATATCAATATAAATAATATAAGTATATCATGGACAAAAACGAAAAATACAAAGAGAACAACAAAGAAACAATAGACAACAACATTGACCCTACCCCTCAAGGTGAGGATACAAACAATGAAAATATTGTCGGCGAAGAGGCTCTTGACGAAAAAAGCGAACTTGAGCAAAAACTCGCCGAGGCGGCCGAGAAAATAGCGACCCTCGAAGATAAATATCTTCGTCAGGTAGCCGAATTTGACAACTACCGCAAACGCACCATGAAAGAAAAAGCCGAACTTATAAAAAACGGTGGCGAGCGTGCAATAGAATCAATTCTGCCCGTCCTCGACGACTTTGAACGTGCGCTTCTTACAATGGAGAAAAGCGAAAATGCAGCAGAAATCCGCGTCGGAGTGGAACTTATTTACAATAAATTTGTCGCAATACTTAAACAAAATGGCCTTCAGAAAATAGAGACCGAAGGCAAAGACTTTGACACAGACTACCACGAAGCAATAGCAATGGTGCCCACTCCCGACGAATCGCAAAAGGGAAAAGTACTCGACTGCATACAGACAGGATATATATTAAACGACAAAGTAATACGTCACGCCAAAGTGGCAGTAGGCGAATAACACAAATATGGCAAAAAGAGACTACTACGAAGTGCTTGGCGTCGATAAAAACGCCACAGCCGATGCAATAAAAAAAGCGTATCGTAAAAAAGCAATTCAGTATCACCCCGACAAGCAGCAGGACAAGAGCGACGCTGAAAAGAAAGAAGCCGAAGAAAAGTTCAAAGAAGCTGCCGAGGCTTACAGTGTGCTCAGCGACCCTGACAAAAAGGCACGTTACGACCAATTTGGTCATGCGGGCATGGGTGGTGCAGCCGGTGGCGGCGGATTCAGCGACTTTGGCGACTTTGACCTTAACGACATTTTCAGCAGCGTATTCGGACAGGGCTTCGGCGGCGGATTCAGCGGGTTCGGAGGCTTCGGCGGCGGTGGCGGTCGCGCACAGCAGACTCGTTACCGTGGCAGTGACCTCAGAGTGAAAGTGAAACTGAACTTGCAGGAAATTTCAACCGGAGTAACAAAAAAATTCAAACTGAAGAAATATGTTCAGTGTACCCACTGTAACGGCAGCGGTGCCGAGGGCAATGCTACTGAAACGTGTCCCGAATGTAAAGGTACCGGACGCGTCATTCGCACACAGCAAAGTATCTTCGGCATGATGCGCACCGAGGCTGCTTGTCCACGTTGCGGCGGTGAGGGAAAAATAATCAAGAACAAGTGTAAGCATTGTGCAGGCGATGGTGTTGTGATGGGCGAAGAGGTTGTCGAGGTTAATATTCCAGCAGGTGTTATCGAAGGTATGCAACTGTCGATGCGCGGTAAAGGAAACGCCGGTAAACATAATGGCGTAAACGGCGACCTTCTTATACATATAGAAGAAGAAAAGCATCCGCAACTGATACGCGACGAAAATGACCTTGTATACAGTCTGTTGCTCGATATTCCCACCGCTACTCTCGGAGGCGTGGCCGAAATTCCGACTATTGAGGGTGCTGCACGCGTAAACATCGAGCCCGGAACACAGCCGGGAAAAGTATTACGTTTGCGTGGCAAGGGATTGCCGGCCGTTAATGGATACGGACGCGGAGACATTGTGGTAAACGTAAGTGTCTACATCCCCGAGACACTTTCAAAGGATGAGAAGAAGAGCATGGAGACCTTTAAAAACTCCGAGAATTTCAAGCCCACAACCGGCATTAAGGAACAAATATTCCGTCGTTTCAGAAAACTATTCGATTAAAAAATAATGACATACGAAGAAACTGTCGATTATCTGTATAACTGCGCTCCGCCCTTTCAACAAGTTGGCGGAGCGGCTTATAAAGAGGGACTTTCAAATACTGTCGCTCTTGACAATCATTTGGGTAATCCCCATCGTAAGTATCGCACGATACATGTGGCAGGAACAAATGGAAAGGGCTCTTGCTCGCACACTCTTGCTGCCATTCTTCAGGCTGCGGGCTACAAAGTAGGGCTTTATACCTCGCCCCACCTTGTGGATTTTCGTGAGAGGTTACGTGTGAACGGCGAGCCTGCAAGCAAAGAGTTTGTTGTGGAGTTTGTGAGAAAAGAACGAGCCTTTTTCGAGCCACTGAGTCCCTCTTTTTTTGAGCTTACCACAGCAATGGCATTCACCTATTTTGCCCAACAGTCGGTGGATGTGGCAATTATAGAGGTTGGCCTTGGCGGACGACTCGACTGCACAAATATTATCGCTCCCGACCTCTCAATAATAACAAATATCAGCTTCGACCATGTGCAATTTCTGGGTAACACGCTAGCGAGTATCGCTGCCGAAAAAGCCGGAATAATAAAAGAAGAAACTCCTGTGGTTGTTGGTGAAAAAACGCCCGAGACGCGTGAAATATTCGAACAAAAAGCTGGCGAAAAACACGCACCTATAATTTTTGCCGAAGATAATAATCTTATTCTAAACGCTTCATCTACAAACAGCGGCTACCGCTACGAAACAAAAGACTTTGGAATAATAGAGGGAGAGCTTGGCGGCGATTATCAAGTAAAAAATACAAACACCATTCTCAATGCAGTTCTTCAGCTTATAGGCCTCGGTTACAATATTTCGCAAGAGAGCATTTACATAGGTTTTTCTTCAGTGTGTGCAACGACAGGCCTCATGGGACGTTGGCAGACAATTTGCGAGCAACCAAAAATCGTGTGCGATGCGGGGCATAATATTGGTGGTGTAAAGTACATTGTCAATCAGTTTAAAAGGCAAAAATGTACCACTCTGCGCATAGTATTTGGAATGGTAAATGACAAAGAAATTGATGAAGTGCTTGCAATAATGCCCAAAGAGGCAACATACTATTTTACTCAAGCAAGCATACGTCGCGCCCTGCCCGCTGAGGAAATGAAAAAGAAAGCTGCTGCATACGAATTAAAAGGAAACTCCTACCCCACAGTGAAAGATGCTCTTCGAGCGGCACAATCCGAGGCTCTCCCCGATGATTTTATATTCATCGGTGGCAGTTGTTTCATTGTAGCCGATCTTTTACAAGAAATCTCTAACTCATAAAAATAGTAACGCGATACTCGGATTTTTTTCTGAATATCGCGTTTTTTTTGTAAAAGAAAAAATAAAAATCCCTGCAACAAAATAAAAGAACAAAAAACCTCGCGCTTTATTTTGTCAAAAGATATATTTTTATTTTATTTGCAAAATAGTTGCGAAAAAGGCTACGTGCATAACAAAATTAAGAAGACTGCTTCATTAAATTGTGAAAAACAGATGCTTATTTTCGCATAACACAATAATCAATCGCAATAAAATTACAAATATGAGTTGCTGTAAAAGAAATCTTTCGGGGCTAAAAGCTGCCGATTTTAAAAAGAGCATAAAAGGTAAAAAAACTGCTCTTTACGTTCTTAAAAACAACAAAGGCTGCGAGGTTGCCATAACCAATTATGGCGGTGCCATCCTCAGTATCATGGTACCCGACCGTAACGGAAATTACGCCAACGTAATTCAGGCACACGACAGTATCGAGAATCACATCAACAACAATCCCGAGCCATTCCTCAGCACCCTTGTGGGACGTTACGGAAACCGCATTTGCAAGGGAAAGTTTACAATCGACGGACAAGAGTATCAGCTTGCAGTGAACAACGGTCCCAACCACCTTCACGGAGGTCCCACAGGATTCCACGCCCGCGTATGGGACGCCGAGCGCATCGACGAGCAGACACTTAAGCTCAAATATCTTTCGGCCGATGGCGAAGAGGGCTTCCCCGGAAATCTTGATGTAACAGTCGTTTACACATTTACCGACGACAACGAACTTAAAATCGACTACACGGCGACAACCGACAAAAAAACCATCGTGAACCTCACAAGTCACGGATTCTTCTCACTCACAGGAATCGCCAATCCCACAGCAACTGTAGACAATCTCATTTGCGAAATTAACGCAGACAACTATATTCCCATCGACGAGACATCTATACCTTACGGAGAAATTGCTCCTGTAAAAGGTACACCTTTCGACTTTACCACTCCCACCGAGGTTGGTGCACGCATCGACGCTGATGACCAACAGATTAAGCATGGTGCCGGATACGACCACTGTTGGGTGCTCAACAAAAAAGAGGCTGGCGAGCTTAGCTTCGCAGCAAAAATTACCGAGCCTGTAAGCGGTCGCACAATGGAAGTATACACCACAGAGCCGGGCGTACAAGTTTACACCTCAAATTGGCACAGTGGCTTTGCCGGAGCTCATGGAGCAACATTCCCTCGTCGCAGCGCCATCTGTTTCGAGGCACAGCACTACCCCGACACTCCCAACCGCGACAATTTCCCCAGCGTAATATTGAATCCGGGTGAAACATACACTCAGACAACAATTTACAAATTCGGAATTGCAGAATAATTTCAATTAATAATATTAACATTAAATTTAAAAAAGTTATGGAACAAAAAAAGAAAAATGGAGCTATTGTAGCTATTGCAGCTATGGTGTTCCTCTTTGCAATGATTTCCTTTGTTACTAATATGGCTGCGCCTTTTGGTACAATTTGGAAATTGAAGTATGAGTGGGCAGGAATGGTTGGTAACCTTATGAACTTTGCTGCTTACTTGTTTATGGGTATTCCTGCAGGTATGATGATTACCAAAATTGGTTACAAGAAAACTGCATTGGTTGCTCTTGCTCTCGGTTTTATCGGTGTTGCTGTACAGTATGGCTCAAGCACAATGAACGCTGACGCTATTGGCGCATACGTTGTTTATCTTCTCGGTGCGTTCATCTGCGGTTTCTGTGTATGTATCCTCAACACAGTTGTTAATCCTATGCTTAACCTTATGGGTGGCGGCGGTAACCGTGGTAACCAGCTTATTCAGATTGGTGGTTCACTCAACTCATTGGCAGCTACTCTTACTCCTATGCTTGCCGGTGCAATGATTGGTGAAATTACAAAGAGCACAAGCATGGGTGACGTTGCACCCCTCCTTATCATTGCTATGGCAATCTTTGCAGCTTCATTTGTAATCATCTACTTCACAAAAATTGAAGAGCCCGAAACAGAAAAATCAAACGTTGTTGAAGGTATCAAAGGTGCGCTTAAATACAAACATCTTGTATTGGGTATCATTGCAATCTTCTTCTATGTAGGTATCGAGGTTGGTATCCCCGGACAGTTGTTGTTCTACTTGGGTAAACCCGTTGCTGATGGTGGTGTACTTGGTAGCGTTGCTATTGCCGGTGTTATCGCCGGTTTCTATTGGTTGTTGATGCTCGTAGGTCGTTTGACAAGTGCATTTATCAGCGGTGCTGTTAGCTCACGTGCACAGCTTACTACTGTTTCTGCAGTTGCTATCGTTCTTTTGGTTGCTGCTATCTTCATGCCCGAGGCATCAAAAATTACATTGGCAGGTGCAGAAGTTCCTTTCAAAGTAGTTCTTATCATCGCTTGCGGTATTTGTACATCAGTAATGTGGGGTGTTGTGTTCAACCTCGCAACAGAAGGTTTGGGTAAATATACAGCTGCTGCATCAGGTCTCTTCATGACTATGGTTGTTGGTGGTGGTGTTATGCCTTTCATCCAGAATATTGCAGCAGAGTCAATCGGTGACATCAACAGCTACTGGATTGTTGTAGCAATGTTGGCATACATGCTCTTCTACGCTCTTATCGGTTCAAGACCCTCGAAGAAATAATTTTCAATAAACATATTTTCTAATTTTATAAAATTTATATACTATGGATATAGAATTTGTAAGAAGTCGTTTCATCAAACATTTCGACGGAACAACAGGAAGCGTTTATGCATCTCCCGGTCGTATCAACCTCATCGGTGAGCATACAGACTACAATAATGGTTTTGTATTTCCCGGTGCTGTAAACAAAGGTATCATTGCCGAGATTAAAGCTAACGGTACTGATAAGGTTTGTGCTTACTCTATCGACGAGAAAGATTATGTAGAGTTTGGCCTTAACGAGGAGGATGCACCCCGCGCTACTTGGGCAAGATACATTTTCGGTGTTTGCCGCGAAATGATTAAACGTGGTGTTCCTGTTAAGGGTTTCAATACTGCATTTGCAGGTGATGTTCCCCTCGGCGCAGGTATGTCTTCTTCTGCTGCATTGGAGAGCACATTCGCTTTTGCAATGAACGATATGTTTGGTGACAACAAAATTGACAAATTCGAGCTTGCTAAGGTTGGTCAGGCTACAGAGCACAACTATATCGGTGTAAACTGCGGTATTATGGACCAGTTTGCAAGCGTATTCGGTAAGGCCGGTAGTCTTATCCGTCTCGATTGCCGTTCACTCGAGTATTCTTACTTCCCATTCAAGCCCGAGGGTTATCGTCTTGTTCTTCTTAACACATGCGTTAAGCACGAACTTGTAGGTTCTCCCTACAATGAGCGTCGTCTTTCTTGCGAGCGTGTAGCTGAGGTTATCAAGGCTAAATATCCCGAGATTACTTCGTTGCGCGATGCTAACTTTGACATGCTCGAGGAGGTTAAGGCTGAGTTGAAACCCGAGGATTACAACCGTGCGAAATATGTTATTGGCGAGGTTCAGCGCGTGCTTGACGTTTGCGACGCTCTCGAGGCCGGTGACTATGAGACTGTTGGTAAGAAGATGTACGAGACACACTTCGGCCTGAGCAAGGATTACGATGTAAGTTGCGAGGAACTTGACTTCTTGGTTGACGTTGCTATCGATTGTGGCGTTACAGGTTCTCGTATGATGGGTGGTGGCTTCGGTGGTTGTACAATCAACCTTGTGAAGGACGAGCTCTATGAGATGTTTACCGAGAAAGCTAATGAGCTTTACAAAGAGAAATATGGTAAACTTCCTAAGATTTACGACGTTGTTATCGGCGACGGTTCACGTAAACTTTGCTAATAAATAGCAGGTGTCCTAAAAATAAATAGGACGATTATATTAAGAGAGTGTGTATAAAATGCGCACTCTCTTAATGTTTTTATCTGAAATTCTTTGTACCTTCGTGGTTGTAAAAATGTAGCAGATGGCGAATAGTTATTTCAGATTCAAACAATTTATCATCAATCAGGATAGATGCGCAATGAAGGTTGGCACTGATGGTTGTCTGTTAGGCGCATGGGCCGACCTCTCGGATAGTCGCAATATTCTTGACGTTGGTTGCGGCAGCGGTCTTATAGCAATTATGGCTGCGCAAAGGTGCCCCGAGGCTGCAATAAAAGGCGTTGAACTTGACAAGGATGCAGCCTTGCAGGCTCAAGAAAATGCGGAATTATCACCGTGGAGTGAACGTATAAAGATTATACACGAAGATTTTTTGCAATACTCTCCCGACAAGAAATTTGATACTATTCTGAGTAATCCGCCCTACTTTACAGACAGTATGAAGTGTCCCGATGATAAGCGTACAAAAGCTCGTCACGATGATTCTCTTGCAAGTGGCGACCTTCTCTCTCATGCACACGAATTATTGCTCGATGGCGGTAAAATCTCGGTGGTAATCCCTAAAGACCAAAAAGATGTATGGTGCAATCAGGCTGATGCTGTCGGCCTTCATCTGACAAGAGTAACATATATACACACACGTCAATCTGTTGCTCCTAAGAGAGTGCTCTTGGAGTTTACAAAGGGTAACGGCAATATACTGATAGAAACAAATTTTATTTTGGAAAATGAGCCGGGAAAATATAGCGAAGAGGCGGTGAAACTTTTACAACCTTTCTATCTGAAACTGTAGTATCAGCGTTTCTTGTCGTTTGTCTGCCAAGGCAGAGAAATAAATTTATCGCTAATATCTACTCCCGGAAAAGAACCATTGAATAGTTCGAAAAATTGCTTATACACAGGTACCGGTCGATACAATCCGTCCCAATCGGGCACAGCAAGAACCTTCATCCCATTGGGCACAACCTCAACGAATAATTCTGCGTCCATTTCCATAGGCTCGCCATCGAAATGCACCACTCCCGAATTTTTGCGTTTGACCTTCAGCCATTTAGTATTCAGTGTTTTTATGTGGCTATTCTGGTCGATGCTGTTACCAAGCACCTGATTAATAAGGATGGGAATATCCACAATAGAGAAAGGCTTTAATATTGTCACGCTCAGCAGTCCGTCTCTCATGGATGCCTGCGGGGCAATATATACATTGTTGCCATATTGTGCAGCGTTGCCACATGCAATAAGAAAAGCCTTATCCTTCACACTTCCTTGTTCATACTCAATTTCATAAACCTCGGGCTTATACATTACAAGGTCGTGGAAAGCTTTATTTATATAACCAATGAATCCGCGACGTTTACCCTCGGCAAAACTGCGACTGACAAGAGCATCAAAGCCCATTCCGCAAGTGCAAAAGAAAGGAACGCCGTTTATCTTGCCATAATCCACAGCCACAGTTTCCGAGCGATTAATAAATTCCAATGCTTTATTAAGGTCCATGGGAATACCCAAATGTCGGGCAAAGCCATTACCCGAACCACCCGGTAGAATACCTAATGCTGTATCTGTCCCCACAAGTGAACGGGCAACTTCATTTACAGTTCCATCACCACCAACGGCAACTACTGCGTCTACGCCCTGCTCCACTGCACTTCGTGTAAGTTCGCAAGCGTGGGCTATATATTTTGTCTCGGCAATAGCAAAGTCAAACTTATTCTTGTCGATACAAGATTCTATAAGTTTAGGAATCGAGCGTTTATTGCTTACACCCGATTTTGGATTTATAAGAAATAAAAGACTTCTTTTGCCCATGGCTATTACTTTAATAATACAAATATAGCCTTAAAATTTGGAAAAATTAAGACAAAGATAAAATATTTTATCTTTATTATATAAGTTTATATTGTAAGGTAATAAAAGCTATAGATGGAATTAGGGCAAAAGTAGCATACAGCACCATCAACATAAAATGAACATCCGAAACAGAATATCCGCTTTTTGTATAATTGTCAGAAATCCAGCCTCTGTGTCCGCTGCGCATTTTATCGCGAATGAACGAATATAATTTGTAAACAAGTACCCCGCACAATATACCCACCAATGCTCCACATAGTATATCTCCCGGATAGTGTACCCCTAAATATATTCGCGAATAACTGTTTAGTGCTGCCCACAATAATACAGACACACTCAACAATCTGTTTTTTACAAGTAATATCACAAAAACAGCAATTCCAAAGGAGTTTGCCGCATGACTCGACATAAATCCATATTTATATGCCCTATGATTGTTCACAACATCGACCATATACATAATTTCCGGGTCGTGCGTGGGACGGAACCTCGCAAACAGAGGCTTACATATTGTGGATGTTATTCCGTCGGCAAGTGCAATGACAAGAGCACACATAAGCAACAATACTATGAAATTCATAAGATTATTGTTCTTTATCAACAGATAAACAAGTGCAAGAGCAAAAGGTATCCACACAACTGTTGTTGTGTAAACATGCCACACTCCGTCCCAGAATAGCGATTCGCTGCCATTCAAGGCCAACAAAAGTTGTTTATCTATGTTTATAAGCTGCTCTAAGTCAAACATAATGCCTTTATTAAATATTAAATTCTTTCGATGCTCTCGGCCGGAACCCATCCGATGTTTCCATCTTCAAGTTCAATCTCTTTCCAACCTTGCATTGAGTCATCGGAAATTTTCACTTTACGTCCTTCGTGAATGACAAACAGGTCGGTACCCGAACTACTCGGAGTACTTTTTGCCGTTACACTCGGTTGCATAACTATAGCATCGCTGCGCTCCGAAAGATAATGATACAGATGTAATGCTGCAAAATTAGCAAAAAGTGTAACAAATAGGCATATAAGAGCCGAGAAAAAACAAATCTTTCTTATTATCAGACTTTTTCCAAAAAGAAAAGCTAATGCAAGAATAAGCAACATTAGAAAGAATATAATGCCTGCAATGCACCATGCTTGCATGCTTGCCATATTAACTATGCTCTCTATCCAACTGATAAAGAATATTTTATATGTGGGGGTAACTTTGTCCACAGTCTTGCTGCGTGCAAGTTCCAAATTAAAGGCAATATCTTCGTCACCGGGGTTCAGCAATAATGCTCGCTCGTATGCAAGAATAGCTTTTGCTATATTTTCTGCTTTATAGTATGCGTTTCCCAAGTTATAATGAACTTCTGCCGACTCGCCGACGTTTGCCAATAGATTTTCGTATACAGTGATTGCCTCGGCGTAATTTCCTTTTGCATAAGCACTGTCACCCATAGCCTTGCAAATGGGTATATTGTTCATATTCTCGCTAACGTTGTCACTATTTTGTGCAACTAACATCAGCGGAAAAGCAAGTAATACAATAAAATATATAATCTTTTTCATCATTTTTATCTTTTTATTGAATTTTCCAAATTACTGATAACCTCAATAGCCATGCTGTAGATTTTATCCATTGTTTCGCCGGGGTTTCCGGGTGCGTAGCGTGCAAACTCACTCTCGCCGAGGACTGTTTCAAACTCTTTTATAAGAGTATCTTCCACTCCTCTCTCGGCCAGACGCGCAGCAATATTATCCTTTGATAGTTGCGATACGGAAATACTTAACTTATCGCCCACATATCCCCAAAGGGTTTTAAGAATTTCATCATAAAATTCGTTGCTTTTCTTTTCGGCCAGAAGTTTCTTTGCATTTTTCAAACGCTTGACAGCCACTTTGTTTGCCTTTTTTGTGCGCAATTTGGTAATATTGGCATTTTCGGTCATTTTTTTGCGATACATAATAATGTATCCTATAAAGCCTATCAAAGGAATAATGTACCACAGCCAATAGCTCATTGAACCAAAGAGATAATCGCCCTGCTTTTTCAACCGGGTATCGCCTCTTTTTATAAAGCGAATATCTTGTCCCAGAAGTTTCAGGTCCTCTTTGCTTACATAGCTTGTAGATACAGTGTTGCCACTATCTTTGCCTTTTGCTACATTTATTGTGTAGCTCTCTGTTTCAAGAGTTTTATACTCTTGAGTCTTTACATCAAAGTAGGAGAATTTTATCGGGGGAATTGTATAAACGCCTCCGTGACGGGGAATTGCAAGATATTCGATTATTTTGTTTCCTGATAATCCGTTAGTCTTTACGTTGAAGTTATTATTAACCTTAGGGTCGTAAATTTCAAAGTCGGCAGGGAAATTAACCTCGGGGGTCTTTATGAGTTTCATATTTCCCACTCCGGAAATTGTAAGTTTCAGTGTAACTGCTTCATTTGCCTTGAGCTCAGTGGTGCTGATGCTCGAATTAAGGTTAAACTCGCCTACTCCACCCGAAAAACCTTCGGGCTTTCCCGAGGGAAGATTCTGTACGTTTAATTTTAGTTTGGGGGTATTTAATATTTTTTTTACCTCTACATATTGGCTGCCGCCATTGAAAAAGAGGTCAAAAGGATCTGCTGCCGCACGACGCACCTGTTGGGCAACAATACCTTCAAAGGCTACCGAAGGAATTTCAATTTCCCCTGTCTGTTGAGGGAAAAGCAGATACTGTCGCCACGTAAGGGCACGATAGTTGCGATCTTTGTAGTGTTCGAGCTGCCACTCTTTTTGTTGAGGAAGTTCAATCTCTTGTACGTGGAAGCCTTTAAGGTCGGGCATTTTTCCGTTGAGAGATGTAAGATTGACTGTCGAATATACTTTATAGGTTAATAGCACAGCCTGCTGTTCATATACTTTTGTCTTATTCAGAGTAGCAGTCATGAAAAGCTCATTGCTGTTTATTTCTGCAGAAGTAACATTGTCAGCATTATTGGAATTACGAGTCGATTGTGTTTGTTTGTCTTGTGGTAATACTTTTATATTTACCGAATTAGATGTAATATTTTCACCCTCTACTTTAACTGTTGCTGCCGGTAAAGTAAAAGTTCCCTCTTTATCGGCTTTCAGTATATAAGTATATGTTAAAGATTGTGTGGAGGTTGTTTTTCCGTTTATCATTTGGAAACTCGACTCTGACGAACGGTTCGGACCTGATAATATACTGAACCCCTCTATTGTAGGAATTCTGGGTTCTTTAGCATTGCCTCTATTTACTTTATAGCTCAATTTGAACTGCTGCCCCACAACTACTGCATTAGGTGCCGAGGCAACGAATGAAATTTCATCGGCCACAGCTACCATCATGGTAAGTACAATACCTGTTATTGTTAAAAATAATCTTTTCATTATTTATAATATATATACTCAATTCCCGGTGTTTATTCCGATGAATTTAGAAATTACCAATCTTTTTCGAGTTTACGTCCACGCATCTGCATCATCTTCTTTACTTTCTCTTGAACATCTTTTTCATCTTGCATGGCAGCTTGCAGCATCTGCTCGGCATTTTCTTTTGACATTTCTTGTTGTTGCTCTTGCTGATTCTGCTGCTGTTGTTGCTGTTGCTCTTCTTGTTGTTCTTCTTGTTCTTTTTGTTTATCTTGTTGCTGATTCTGCTGTTGCTGCTGTTGTTGCTCTTGCTCTTGCTGCTCCTGTTCTTTATTCTCTTGCTGTTGCTGTTGTTGCTGCTGTTGTTTCAATTGGTGCATGGCAAGGGCAAGATTGTAACGTGTTTCATGGTCGTTTGGATTTTCGCGCAACGACTGCTTGTATGCTTCGACGGCTGCTGCATAATCCTTTGCTGCATGATTCACTACTCCCATATTGTGGTGAATCTGTGAAAGTTTGGCCGGGTCGTCCGAACGTTTCTCAGCTATCTGATATTGGTCCATTGCATCCTTTGCTTTTTGTTGTAATAGCAGCGAATTACCAAGGTTGTAAAGCGCGTCTACCCCATTCGCATCTTTTTCGAGTGCTTTGCGGTATTCTACCTCCGATTTTTCAAAAAGGCTGTCGGTGTAAAACTTATTTCCTCCGCGCAGATAATCGCGATAATCTCTTTGAGCTGCAACAGAGGTAACCGCAAATGTAAACGCTATTAAAATATAATATTTCATAGACATATAAGACTATTTTTTGTTTCCAAATAAATTAAAGTTTCTTGTGAGGCGGCTCTTTCCGGGAAGAATGAGAATATCAACAATAAGCAATAAAAGTGCCAGCCATGCGACAATATGAAACTGTTCATCATATTCGGTAAAAACCTCTGATGTAACATCGGCCTTTGCCAATTTGTCAATTTCCTTCTCTAAAAGACGTTGCGCATTATTCGTATTATCCACACGAATATATGCTCCGTTGCCGGCTTTTGCAATATTTTGGCTCATCTCTTCGTTGAGCTTTGTAACAATTACATTACCATCTTTGTCTCTGCGATAATCGTTTGACATTCCTGCGGGAATGGGAGCACCTTCAAGAGAGCCTACTCCTAACATATAGATAGAAATTCCCTTCTCGGCAGCAGCTTTTGCAGCCTCTTCGGCACCACCCTCGTGATTTTCGCCATCGGTTATCACAATTACAGCTTTTCCCACCTCTTTTTCGGGCGTAAAGCTTTTCATTGCAAGGTTTATGGCTGCTCCAATATCTGTACCTTGACGATTAATCAGTGCGGGCGAAATTGACTCCATGAACATTTTTGCCGAAATAAAGTCATTGGTTATCGGTAATTGAACAAAAGCGTCGCCCGCAAAGACAATAAGTCCTATTTTATCATTTTCAAACTTGTCAATCAGCTTAGAGATTATTTTTTTCGATTTTTCGAGACGATTGGGGGCAATATCCTCGGCAAGCATCGAATTTGAAATATCGAGCGCAATAACCGTTTCTATTCCTTGACGTGTGACACTCTCCATCTTTGAGCCGAACTGCGGGCGCGAAAGAACAAAAGTAAGCATAGTTACCGCCGCAATCGCCAAGCAAAATTTTATGTTGGGACGATAGGCCGAAACATCAGGCATAAGTTCCTGTAGCAATTTAGTGTCGCCATACTCTTTCATACGCTTGTTGCGACGATAATTAGAGTATATATAGACCACTGCCACCAGCGGAACAAATATCAATAAATATAAATATTCAGGATTAGCAAACCTCATGATAATATAATATTAAGGTATTCTCTTTAGTACAGTATAACGCAGTAAAAGCTCCAGCAATAATGCAGCCATTGCTATAATTGCGAAAATCGCATATTCCTCTTCGCGCTTGCTGAACTCTTTGACATTTAATTTGGTACGTTCAAGCTGGTCTATTTTTTCGTAAACTTCTTTCAGTTTAGAATTACTTGTCGCGCGATAAAAATTGCCATCGGTTATTGTCGCAATTTTATTAAGTGTAGTCTCGTCAATCTCCACAGGAACGTTTATCACATGTCCATTATAAGGATAGGGAGCCTCGCCGTTTGTTCCCACTCCGATAGTATAGACTCTTACTCCGAATTGCTTTGCAATTTCTGCGGCTGCCTCGGGTGAAATTTCGCCCCTGTTGTTTGAACCGTCTGTAAGCAGAATTATGACTTTAGATTTTGCCTTACTCTCTTTCAAACGGCTCACAGCATTGGCAACACCCATGCCTATTGCAGTACCATCCTCAATAATACCTTGTGCAACAATATCACATTTTACACTGTTGAGCATGTTCAACAATACTGCATGATCGACCGTAAGCGGACATTGAGTAAAACTCTCGCCAGCAAAAATCGTAAGGCCAATATTATCATTCGGGCGGCCATTTACAAACTCGGCAGCAACCTGTTTGGCAGCCTCCAAACGATTGGGAGACAAGTCCATTGCAAGCATACTTGTGGAGACGTCCATTGCAAGCATAATATCAATACCCTCGACCTCTGTATTCTGCCAGCGGTTGGTCGATTGCGGACGTGCCAATACTATTATAATCATTGCCATTGTCACCACTCGCAACATAAACGGCACATGTATAAGATAGTTCTTATAACTTTTCAATCCCCTTTTCAGGAATAACGAAGCAGTGGATACCTTCATCGCCGGAGTTTTGTGTCGCCCCTGCATTATATACCACACAACATAACCGGCCAGAGGTATAAAAAGCAATAATAAACCTATATTTGCAAAAACCATATTAATCTAATTTACCAAACGTCTCAACCTAACAAATAATACAATTCACGCACCAACATTATTAACATCGCAACAGAAAGAAGTGCAAGTGCAACAACCGTCAGCAACAACAAACGTTTCTCTCTTTTCGAACGTTTGTTTACTATTTTTTTCTCGGTCGGTTGAGGATTCTCATCAACTTCGGCGACTTTTGTTCTGTTTACAAACTCTATGGCATTAAAAATATTTCTATCATTCTCGTTCATCGCCGGCTCGAATTTAGCAAACTTCACAAGGTCGGCCATTACCAACAACTCCTCAAGCTCCTTGAAAGTATCTTTGTCGCTTACCCTCATAAGATTATCCACAATCTCACCGGTTGTCATTTCTGTCGCGTTAAAGCCGAATCTGTCATTCAAATATTCACGTATAGCATCCGTAAGCTCTGTATAATACTCTTTGCTCAGTCCGCCTGCACGCCACTTATCATCGGCCTTAATACGTTCCATTTCTTTCAGAGCAACTACGTGCGCCGGTAATTTAGGCTTAATTTTCACTATGCGTATTATCGGCTTATTATTCATATAGCGTATAAGCACCCACGCAAAGGCAGCCACCAAAAGCGACAATATAATAAACATCCAGAAACTATCTTTAATGTCTGTCCACGATAAATTTGTACGCCAAATATCTTTCGGACCGAAAAATGCATCGACATTTGTTGTATCGACAGGCACCATGTAAACAGCCATTGCAAGCTCTTTCGAAAAATAAGGGTCGCCATCCACCAACACCTCAAAAGGAGGAATTACATATAGCGACGAGTCGAAAGATGTAACAGTATAAACCTCTTTTATTTCTATTCTTTTATTGTCGTTAAGATACATTGTGTCGGGACGCGACTTATGCACAATCTCAATACCCTCGACAAGTTCATCGGTGAAATTGGGAAGTACAATTCTGCTGCCTGTATTTGCCGTTACTTCAAGAGTAATTTTAGCCTGTTCGCCTATAAGACGCTGACAAGAGTCAATCTCGGCATTGACAGTCACATTTTGTGCATTTGTAATGTTCGTAAATGCAACTAGTGCAAGAATAGAAAAAAACAGAAATATTTTATTCTTCATATATATTATACATTCACAATATTGCTGACGCAACATAAATTTGTACTAACCACGTTTGGCAAAAAGTGCAAGCAAAGCTTTTACATAATCCTCGTCGGTGCGTACAGTCACAGAGTCTACACGACTTTTTGCCAAAATAGTCTCCAACGCCGTACACTGCTCTTTCCACCATGTACGCTGAGCATTCTGCACTTTTGCCGAGGAAGTATCAATATAAACCTCTTCGCCACTCTCTGCATCATGAACTTTCATCAAGCCTATTTGGGGCAATTCTGCCACACGACGGTCATACACCTGTATTGCAACAACATCATGCTTGCGGTTGGCAATAGTAAGGGCGTTTTTATAATCGTGGGCAGCAATAAAGTCGCTCAATAAAAATGCGGTGCAACGTTTCTTCAAGGCATTTGTAAGAAACTCGAGCGGAACTTTAATATCAGTCTTGTTACTTTCGGGGGTAAAGCCCAAAAGCTCACGAATAATATAAAGTATATGCTTTCTACCCTTCTGGGGAGGAATAAATTTCTCAATCCTGTCCGAGAAGAAAATAACACCAATCTTGTCATTATTTTGAATGGCAGCAAAGGCAATCGTCGCAGCAATTTCAGTCAGCATGTCACGCTTCGTCTGCTTGATTGTTCCGAAAGATAGACTTTCCGATACATCCACAAGCAACATTACCGTAAGCTCGCGCTCCTCCTCATAGACCTTTACAAAAGGCTTATGGAAACGCGCCGTAACATTCCAATCAATATCACGAACATCGTCGCCATACTGATACTCGCGCACCTCGCTGAAAGACATACCCCTACCCTTAAATGCCGAGTGGTACTGTCCCGCAAAAATATTGTGGGAGAGTCCGCGTGTCTTTATCTCAATCTTGCGAACCTTTTTTATAAGTTCACTCGTCTCCATAAAACGAATTTTAATAGCGATTAAGGTACTTCTACACTGTTAAGAATTTTGCTTACAATCTCATCGGCAGTCATATTATTAGCCTCAGCCTCGTAGCTCAGTCCTATACGATGGCGCAGAACATCATGCGCAACTGCACGAACATCCTCGGGAATAACATATCCGCGACGTTTGATAAATGCATAAGCGCGTGCAGCCAACGCCAAGTTGATAGAAGCACGTGGCGATGCACCGAAAGAGATATAATCTTTCATCTCACGCATATTATATTTATCCGGATAGCGTGTCGCAAACACAATATCAGCAATATACTGCTCTATTTTTTCGTCAATATACACCTGACGCACAACCTTGCGCGCCTCGATAATCTCCTCGGGCTTAAGAATAGCTTTTACATTAATCTTTTCGCCTGTAATATTCTGACGAATAATCTTTTTCTCCTCGGAAATATCAGGATAGCCGATAATCACTTTCAGCATGAAACGGTCCACCTGTGCCTCGGGCAAGGGATAAGTACCCTCCTGCTCGATAGGGTTCTGTGTAGCAAGCACAAGGAAAGGCTGTGGCAATTGGAAAGTATCTTTGCCGATGGTAACCTGTCTCTCCTGCATAGCCTCGAGCAATGCACTCTGCACCTTTGCGGGGGCGCGGTTAATCTCGTCGGCAAGAACAAAGTTTGCAAACACAGGGCCTTTATTAGACTTAAAAGTTTCCTCTTTCTGACTATACACCATTGTTCCGATAACGTCGGCGGGCAAAAGGTCGGGAGTAAACTGTATGCGGCTGAAATCTCCATCTACAAGGTTTGCGAGAGTTTTTATGGCAAGCGTCTTTGCAAGTCCGGGAACACCCTCGAGCAGCACATGTCCATCGGCCAAAAGACCTATAAGTAGCGACTCTACCAAATGTTTCTGACCGACAATCACTTGATTCATGCCTGTCTGTAAGTTTGTAACAAAGCCGCTCTGTTTTTCAATCATTTCGTTTAATTCACGAATGTCGATAGTTCCATTCATAATATATTTGCTTTATAATTATTACATTATTAATTTATAGTCAAAAAACGGTGCCAAATTTAAGCTTTTCTGTTAAAAATGGATGTTAAAATTCTTAAAAGTCATTTAAGCACTGTTGATTTTAATAATTTTTCATAATCCAAACTCCATTTTCTATTTTCTTGGTGTTAATCGAGGTATTTTCAATAACATGTCACAAGCAAGGTCGTTGGGACGAATCATATTATTATGTTTCACAATATACGGCCACAATCTTTTATCGCCATAGTATTTTAGAGATATTTTTATCAACGTCTCCTCGGACTTAATTTTATGCGTGCATATTGTACCTGTTATTTTATAATCGGTAGTATCGGCCACGAATATTGTGGATAGTTCGCGTGAGGCAAGATTTTCTACAATTTTAAAACTTTCGGCAGTATTTATTGCCGGCTTTTCCTCTTTTGGTAGCGTTTTTTCAACAATAGTATCTTGCATGATTGTATCTTTCTGTGTATCAGAATCTATTTTCTTGGCGACATTGGTGGTGTCTGCAATAATGTTAATAGTGGAATCTTTGGCTGCGGTAACACTATCAGTCGCAGTCGAAACGATATTAACTTCCGGAGTTTTTACATTTTCCACGCCTGCTGTTTGCTTTTTTACACTTTTCGTAGAGAAAATATTATTATCGTAAAAATATAGTCCGGCAACAGCAAGAACTCCACAAACAATTATCATACAAAGGATAATTGCAACCTTCGGTATTTTATTCTGCTTTTTCTTACGTGGCAGAGTATAGAAAAATATCTCTTCTTTTTTCTCGGGAATAGAAATCTCTTTTTTCTTACTTTCTTCTTTTGCAACATCTGAAATTTCTGTAGCCGATGCTTCTTCGTTCTTTTCATTTTCCGAAGCATCAGTAACAGGCTCTTCTGTTTTTGCTGATTCGTTTATAGTAACCTCTTCAGAATGAATCTCTTCAGTTTCCGTTTGTTCCTCAATTATTTCTTCCGGAATATTTTCAGGAAGAATATTCTCCGATTCCTCAAAAGGCATTTCCTCCTCTATTTCCACATTGCTAACATTGTTATTCTTTTCATCAACAACATCTTGCGGCATTTCCTCCTCTATTTCTATGTTTACAACAGAATCAACAACAATTTCTTCTGCAGCGTCTGTTTCATCAACATTTTCTTTCTCGGTTGCAGAATCGTTTATATATGGTAGTTCCTCTATCGTTGCAATTTCTTCTGTGGCAGTCTCTTCGTTAAGAATCTCTTTTTCCTCTTCCTCTTCCTCTTCATCATCATCAATATCATCATCCACCTCCACAGGCTCGAACATTGCAAATGGAGCGTTAATAATCTCTTTTAACGAGTCGGCAGGTATAAAAGTCAATCTATTATGCCCGTTAATTTCAAATCTTTCGCCCGTATTTATATTTACGCTCGCCCGACTTTCTACCTCAACCACTTTGAAAGTTCCAAGGCCGTTGATTTTTACAATTCCATCTTTCTCAAGCCCTTCGACGATAATATCAAAGAAAGCATGCACAAAAGTCTCGGCATCAGCAACAGATACCCCTGCAACTTTTGCAAAAAAATCACATAATTCGGTGAAATTCAATTTTTTATCCATACTTCCCGCTCTTACTTAAATTTATCTTTCAGTTTTGAACTTGGACGAAAAGCCGGGACTAATTTAGGAGGTATAAGCATACGTTGCCCTGTTTTTGGATTAACAGAAACCCTTTCTCTTCTCATTTTAACCTCAAAAACCCCGAATCCCGAAATATTTATCTGGTCATTCTCCTTCAGACGTTCTATCATCACTGACACAAGCGTCTCCACGTCGGCAGTTGTCTTCGAGGATGAGAATCCTGTATTTTTTGCAAGTTTGCTTATGAACTCCTTATTATTCATCGAAATTTTCGTTATTAGTCACACAATTTTCCCATTAAGTCAAATTCTGTTGCATCCGTTATTTCTACATTGTAGAAAAAGCCTGTTTTCAGATTACCCGATGATATTGGGATAAGAACTTCTGTATCAACTTCCGGCGAGTCATATTCTGTGCGTCCCACAAAATAATCTCCCTCGATACGGTCGATGATAACTTTGAATTTCCGACCTACTTTTTCGTAGTTCAACTGTGTAGATATTCGTTGCTGAACAGCCATTAGGGCATCAAGACGCTCTTGTTTCTTCTTTTTTGAAATTCTGTCTTTATAATTAATAGCAGCATACGTATCCTCCTCCTCGCTGTATGCAAAGGCACCCAAACGGTCGAAACGCGCCCATTTTACAAATTCCAGCAATTCCTCAAAATCTTTGTCCGTCTCACCGGGGAAACCCACCATCATTGTAGTACGCAGACAAATTCCAGGAACCTCGCGACGCAATTTTTCAACAAGAGCATAAGTCTCTTCTTTTGTTACAGGACGCAACATCTTCTTAAGAATCTTTGTGCTAACATGTTGCAGAGCAATGTCAAGATATTTGCACACATTATCTCTCTCTCGTATCACGCGCAACAGGTCATCGGGAAAATTCGTCGGATAAGCATAATGCAATCTTATCCATTCTACACCCTCAATATCAGCTATACGCTCCACCAATTCGGCAATAGCCGAGCGATGGTACAAATCCTTACCATAATATGTAAGTTCCTGAGCTATAATCTGAAACTCTTTTACTCCGGATGCAACAAGGTAGCGCACCTCTTCCTCAATCTCCTCTATCGGGCGCGACACATGCGAGCCTGTTATTATAGGAATTGCACAATATGCGCAACGTCTGTTGCAACCTTCAGAAATCTTTATGTAAGCATAATGTCCGGGAGTGGTAAGCACGCGCTTGTACGATGCCTCATCGTTGAAACTTTTCTGTAAATCTTCTACAAGCCCTCCCCAATCGAATTTCCCGTAGAATTTATCCACAAGAGGAATTTCTGTGTTCAACTCCTCGAAGTAACGCTGCGAAAGACACCCCATTACATAAAGTTTCTTCAGTTTCCCCTGCTCCTTACGCCGACAAAATTCAAGAATCATATTAATAGACTCCTCCTTTGCATCACCAATAAATCCACAAGTGTTTATCACTGCAATTTCCCCCTTGGGCGATTCACAGTCGTGAGTAACCTCGTAGCCACACTCCCTGAGACGATGCATCAACTGCTCCGAATCGACAAGATTCTTAGAGCAGCCCATAGTAATAATATCTATACGATTCTTTATCATCTTCTATTTAAAAAGAGAATCAACAAATTCGTAGCGATTAAACACCTGTAAATCCTCCATCTGCTCGCCCAAGCCTATGTATTTCACAGGAATCTTAAATTGGTCGCTAATGCCGATTACAACACCGCCTTTCGCAGTGCCATCAAGTTTGGTGATTGCCATCGACGACACTTCCGTAGCCTTTGTAAACTGTTTGGCCTGCTCAAAAGCATTCTGTCCTGTAGAGCCGTCAAGCACCAACATTACGTCATTGGGAGCATCCGGAAGAATCTTTTTCATAACATTCTTAATCTTAGTAAGCTCGTTCATCAAGCCCACCTTATTATGCAGACGTCCGGCAGTGTCTATAATCACAACCTCGGCATTGTTTGCAACAGCCGATGCAAGCGTATCATACGCTACCGAAGCGGGGTCCGAGCCCATATTCTGCTTAACGACGGGAACATCCACGCGGCGTCCCCACTCTACCAATTGCTCCACTGCCGCAGCGCGGAAAGTATCTGCTGCACCAAGATAAACTTTCTTTCCGGCCTTTTTAAACTGATAAGCAAGTTTGCCAATGGTAGTAGTTTTTCCCACTCCATTGACACCCACCACCATTATCACATAAGGCTTGCCCGGGGTTGTTTGAAGGTCGAATCCTTCGCAGTCTTCGGAATTATTTTCAATAAGCAGCTCTGCAATTTCATCCTTCAGCAACGAGTTAAGCTCGTTTGTTGTCATAAACTTGTCACGAGCCACCCTTTTCTGAATACGTTCAACTATTTTCAGTGTAGTATCAACGCCCACGTCCGAGGTTACAAGAATCTCCTCAAGATTATCAAGCACCTCATCATCTATCGTGGTTTTTCCGGCAATCGCACGCGCAATCTTTCCGAAAAAACTCTCTTTTGTCTTTGACAATCCCTTGTCAAGAACCTCTTTTTTATCTTTTGAGAAAAAACTAAAAAATCCCATATTTCTTTCTTTTTTAATCCAACTTAAGCACTGCGAGGAAAGCCTTTTGCGGTACCTCAACATTTCCAATCTGTTTCATGCGTTTCTTACCCTTCTTCTGCTTCTCGAGCAACTTACGCTTACGCGAAACGTCACCACCGTAACATTTTGCCGTTACATCCTTACGCACCTGCTTTATAGTTTCACGAGCAATGATTTTTGTGCCGATTGCCGCCTGCAATGCAATATCAAACTGCTGTCTGGGAATAAGCTCTTTCAATTTCTCGCACATCTGTCGTCCGAGGCCGTAAGCATTATCCACGTGAGTCAGGGTAGAAAGGGCATCCACAGGCTCGCCGTTGAGAAGAATGTCAAGCTTAATCAATTTTGACGGGCGGAAGCCTGCCGGATGATAGTCAAACGAAGCGTAACCTTTGGAAATGCTCTTCAATCTGTCATAAAAATCTATCACAATTTCGCCCAGCGGCAACAAGAAACGAATATCTACGCGGTTACCTGTGATAAACTCCTGCTTCTGCAACTCGCCACGTTTCGAAAGACACAGTGTCATTATAGGGCCGATATATTCAGCGCGGGTAATAATGCTCGCGTTAATATAAGGCTCCTCAATATGGTCAATAAGCGTCTGGTCGGGCATTCCTCCGGGGTTGTGCACCTCCTGCACCTCACCCTGCTTATCATACACCATATACGAAACGTTAGGCACTGTTGTAATTACGCTCATGTCAAATTCTCGGTCCAAACGCTCCTGAATAATCTCCATGTGCAGCAACCCCAAGAATCCGCATCGGAATCCGAATCCCAACGCCGCCGATGATTCTGGCTGGAAAGTCAGCGAAGCATCGTTAAGCTGCAGTTTCTCCAACGACGCACGCAAGTCCTCATAATCCTCGGCGTCTATCGGATAAACACCCGCAAAGACCATAGGCTTAACCTCTTCAAAGCCGGCAATAGCCTTTTCGCATGACTTTGAAACATGAGTAATTGTATCACCAACCTTTACCTCGCGCGAAGTTTTTATACCCGAAATAATATATCCAACGTCACCGGTGCGCAACTCTTTACAAGGCATCATGTCCATTTTCAGAACACCAACCTCGTCGGCAATATACTCTTTTCCCGTATTAAAGAATTTTACTTTGTCGCCCGAGCGAATAACGCCGTTTACAACCTTAAAATAGGCAATAATACCGCGAAAAGAATTAAAAACCGAGTCAAAAATCAAAGCCTGCAACGGAGCCTCTTCGTCGCCGGCAGGGGCAGGAATACGTTCAACGATAGCCTCCAACAGTTCCTCAACGCCCATTCCCGTCTTTCCCGATGCCAGAAGAATATCATCTCTGTCACATCCCAGAAGGTCCACAATCTCATCCTTTACCTCCTCGGGCATAGCATTTGCCATGTCACATTTATTTATTACAGGAATAATCTCCAATCCCTGATCAAAAGCCATATAAAGATTAGAGATTGTCTGCGCCTGAACACCCTGCGTAGCATCCACCACCAAAAGAGCACCCTCACACGCAGCAATCGAGCGCGAAACCTCGTACGAAAAGTCCACGTGTCCCGGAGTATCTATAAGGTTAAGCGTGTATGTCTCACCTTTATAAACATACTCCATCTGTATAGCGTGACTCTTGATGGTAATACCTCTCTCGCGCTCCAAGTCCATATTGTCGAGCATCTGCCCCTCGGTTATTTTAATTGTTTGCGTAGTTTCAAGCAGACGATCGGCCAATGTAGACTTTCCATGGTCAATGTGAGCAATAATGCAAAAATTCCTTATCTTTTTCATATAAAATTAATTCTCAAATAATACAATGAAAATACGGACAGGGTAAACACAAAAAAACGTCTGCTTCACCTGCCTTTTGACTCCAATATTTCCATTTTAGCGCAAAATTACAAAAAAACGGCGACATATAGGCTATATAATCTAAAAAATACTAAAAACAAACAGAAAGAAAATAAGTTTCCGCATTACAACTTTGTAAAATTAATTATTTAATATAACTTCGCACCTGAAAATAATTAAAGAATGCGGCAGTAGCTCAGTTGGTAGAGCATCAGCTTCCCAAGCTGAGGGTCGCGGGTTCGAGCCCCGTTTGCCGCTCAATAAAAAGAGAGAACTTTTCAAAAAGTTCTCTCTTTTTATGTACCTCTTTTCGTTAGTTCCTACGATATAATCATAAAATTGTATAATCAGCTACTTTTTTTTATAATAAAGTACCGAAGCATTCCCCATTCTGAATAATTCACCTGCAGCGCGCTTAACATCTTTAGCCGTTACTGCGCGATACATGTCAGTCTCGCGCCACGCTCGTGTAACATCACCGTACCACTCGGCAAGAGCAAGTTTTTCAGCAAAGTTTGCACCGCTCAGACTACCGAAAATCTGTTCCGATTCGAAACGGTTACGTACTTTTTCAAGCTCGCTGCGTGGAACATCCTTTTGTTGCAAAAGTTCAAGTTCGTTGCGTATAGCAGCCTCGGCACGCTCAAAAGTAACCCCTTTTGCCAGACGCGAATATATCCAAAAGAGGCCACTGTGCTCGGTGTTTGAAATAAAAGCATCAATGCGCGTAAAAAGTTTTTTCTTCTTAACGAGTCGCTCGCTCAATCGTCCCGAATAACCATTCGCAAGAATATCCGAAATAACATCGCACGGGTAATAATCTTTCCCATTGAAGCCATCCATGTGAAAAGCCATATATAATGCATCATCGGGCACGTTACGTTGCACCGTTGCAGTGCGCCGGCGACGCTGGCGCGGCTCGGTGGGAATTTCGCGTTTCTCGCATTTACGAGCAGGAATATCTCCGAACCATTTTATTGTCCACTCCTTTGTCTGCTCGAAGGATATATTCCCAACAACCGCAAGCACAGCATTCTCGGGAACATAATGACGGTGATAAAAATCGCGCACAACCTCCACAGGAACATTTGCAATATGGCTCAATTTGCGCCCAATAGTGGACCACCTATAAGGATGCTTTTTGAATGCAAGTTTGCGCATCAGCATACTAACATCCCCATAAGGCTTGTTCAGATGCCCCTGTTTAAACTCCTCCATTACCACCTGACGCTGAACATCCACCTTTTCGTTATCTAAAGAAATATTACACATACGGTCGGCCTCCATGCAGAAAGCAAGCTCGGCATTTTTGCGTGGCAGAGAGATAAAATAATTGGTAAAATCGTTGTTAGTATAAGCATTACTGTCTCCACCGGCCGCCTCTAACGGCTCGTCGAACGAAGGAAACTTCTCAGTACCCTCGAACAGCAAATGTTCAAGCAGATGAGCTATTCCCGTATACTCATACTCCTCGTTTTTTGCACCAACGCCATACAACAGGTTCACATGGACCATTTCGGTACTATCATCCTGCATATGTACAAGACGCAGCCCGTTACTCAAAGTGATACGCGAAACATTCATTTGGGCAACTATTCGTCGAGCAATACAATACGTTTAATAACAACATCCTTTACAGGACGATTGTAAACATCGTGATATTCGCGCGAAATATTCTCTACAATATCCATTCCCTCGAGTACCTCTCCAAAGACAGTAAAATAGCCATCAAGATGAAAAGCACCACCCTCTTCCTTATAAGCCTTACGTTGCTCGGGCGTATATTTAAACTCCTTGCCCACCATTGCCGAGTCGGTCTTTTCGGTAAAGAAATGAATCATTTCGTTAAGTTCCTTTTTCTTTTTCGCGCTTTTTTTGCTCTCCTCGTAAAGTTTATTTATCTTGTCGCGGTAAGGCACCTGAAGACTCTCGTACATTTTACGGCGCAAAGTCTTGTTATATTTATCCTCGTGGTCGTTAAGCACCTTGTCATTGACCTTGCGTCCCGTGATAATTGAAAAATGGCTGCCCGACGACTCTACTGCAGGGTTAAGGCTCGCAGCCGAGAGAGCACCATATTTGTGCCAGCGTTTCTTTACATCAATTTCGGCCGGAATTTTATAGCTTACATCCGTCTCGCCCAACTTTATTTTTGCAGCCGCGCCACGCGACTTCGGGTCACCCGCCTGAATCATAAAATCTTTTATCACCCTGAAGAAAAGCTGCCCGTCGTAATATTTATTCATTACAAGATTCACGAAATTAGCCCTATGCAAAGGAGTTTCCTTGTAAAGAACAATCTTTATGTTGCCTCGGTCAGTCTCAATCATTAAATATTGGTCTTTATCGGGGCTGTTGGTATTAAGTTGCTGTAATCCAAACTCCCCCTTTTCGGCACTACCCTTTTCGGCCGAGCCACCGCATGCAGTCAGCGCAACCATTGCGACAAACAATATTGATGCCTTGAAAAATATTCTGTTCATATTATAATATTTAATTTACAACTGCGAAGATAAACATAAAATTACGAAAATAGAAAATTCTTATCCTAATTCTATTTTGTGATTGCAGAAAAAGAAAAAACAATATATCTTTTCACATAGATTCATTGCGCGGTTATGGCACAATGAATTTAGACATATAAAAGGCGTTTACGCGACGCTACGTTCTTGACAAATTGGAACTTCGCAACTTTCATAGGTACTGTCACGAGCATAGCAACGGTAGATGTCCTCGGGATGTGTTTCTACACATCCCTTGTATGCGTGTAAACATACGCCCTAAGGTGTGTGTTTACGAAACATACATAGGGGTAATGTATATTCATATTCAGCGGGGCTTCGACGTTGCTCGTTCTATATTACCGGGCAATGCGAAGGCCTCAATTTGTGGAGCGAGCGATAAGCAAGTTCCGCTTTTTTTATGCCCAAAAATGAATATACATTTTATTAACTAATTAATTTTAACACAATGAGAAAAATTTATTTTTTTGTAATTGCCGCGTTTGCAATGCTGCAAGCGACAACCTTGAATGCCCAAGATGAAGTTATCGTGTACAATGGACATACCTCGATGCACATTCCCAAAATTTTAACAAAAGAGAATAAGCCATTTTATTATTTAGTAAAACATAATAGTAATTACATAGCAGAGCAAGCTATTATTTATGATGCAGAATTCAAACAAGTAACTAATATCAATTTTAAATCGGATTCAATACTCCATATACAAAGAAAGGAAGAACGAAAAATAGTAGATGTTATAGATTCAATAGGCTCCAACGTAAGTCCTTTTGATATTGTGTCTGCGTATGAAGAATTATTAAGTGAAACTATAAACCGAAAAAACTTAACAATTAACCGACTCATTGAACTTTGGAAGGAGATACCCGGTAATTATTATTGGGATTACAATGATTTTATAATAGAATCCTCAACTGATTCAAGCGCAATTTTTTATCCAAATAAAAATGATGAAAACTATTTTTATCATCCAAATTATTTTGGAATGAAATACCCTAAAGTAAAAATAATACTGAACATTGGTAATGATATTACTAAAAATATTCAAAGTAAATATATAGAAAATGAATGGAAGCATTCATATACAGGTGAGTGGGAAACTATTGTTGACACGCTAAAAACAAGATATGTATCTATAATGGATTTTTTTGTAGATGACTACGATAATAACGAGATAAATTCAGATAAATACATGTATATAACACAGACACTGCTTAACGACGATGAAAAATTTGAATATATAACCCCGGTGTATGATGAAACTATTGAGCTCGTTGATAATTAACGTCAGTTCGATATAAGAATTAAGAAAATAACTCTTTGAAAAATAGGAGAATAGCGATAATTGTTGTAAATTTGAGTAGCTAAAAAAACAATTACAAACTCTTACCGCTATGTTCTCCGAGGATAAAGTTACTGAAATTTTCTGTTTGGCAGATGAATTCTGCAAGTTTTTTTACGCGCAGCAAGAAAAATCGATGCTTGAGCCACCGCAAGATGGCAAAAAACACCGTCGCAAACCCAACCGTATGAGCGATGCAGAGATTATCGTAATCCTGATACATTTTCATTCGGGAGGCTTCCGATGCTTCAAACATTACTATCTGCACTACATCTGCACGCATTGTAAACACTTGTTTCCCAACACAGTATCATACAACCGTTTCGTTGAATTGCAAAAAGAGGTGTTGCTGCAACTGATGGTTTTTATCAAGCAAGTATTGCCGGGCGAAATTTGTTTAAGGAAACGCGCACTTATCGAGACCGTAAATGACGAACTTAAAAACATTGCTCAAATTGAACATTCGCGCCATCGCTCATTCAGTAATTTCATTGCCAATGCTTTAAGCGCAATTGCTGCGAATTGTTTCTTTGAGAAGAAACCCGCCATTGACGTGGAGTGGGTCAATGACGGGCAGTTATCCTTATTCTAAAGCCATATTTATTATTTGTGTCGTATATTGGTTGTTTTCTCACGGACACAACCCGATTATTAACATTCTTTAGTAATTGAGGCAATATATACAAGGGGATACATTTTTATATCGAACTAAGGTTATATTACTTTTTTTAATGTCTATCTTCGGGCTTCGACGGGTCGTTGATTATGTTTAGCGGAACTAATTCAATATAGTCGATGGAAAGACTTGATATATCGTCGCTTACAGATTTTATTCTAAGCCAATGCTCTCCGGGACCGAAATATTTTCTTGTCAAAATTTTTCGAGCAATTGTCTCTACGTCGCGTGCTGTTGTTTCGTATAACTTGTAAGTGTCTGGTAGTTTCATCCATCCTAAGTTACGCATTTGCTTGTCATTTTCAAGGCCATTGTCATCAGTCTCAGCATCGGGGACATAGCCGGTGTGCTCTGCCGTAGTATTAAATTTAATGGGGATGCCTGTAATTTTATTATCAACGTACGTTTGAACAACTCCAACACCATAAAGTTGTATGCGAAGTTCATATGTGCCGGGTGGAAAGTTTGGTAATTTTATGGATAGGTCTATTTCTTTTACAGTTCCAATACAGTCAGCAAAATAGCCCGTTGTTCCGGCAAGATACAGCATTGGACGTTCTATTCCAAATTTTAGATTTTTGCAATAATTTGTTGGTATATAATATAGATAGTCGTTTACAGGTGTATAGAATCTTATTTTGTTACACGATAATTCAGGTAGCAGTGTGGCAATATCGAATCTCATACGCTCGTTCAAGATGTTTCCTGCCATTTCATCTTCGTTGTAAATTAGTATTTTGTCTATAGGGTTTATTATTCCGTTAAGGGTATTATGGTTAAAGGTTGCATATTCTTCCCGCATATTGCAGAACTCAATAGGGGGAATTATACGCACGCTCAAATGGTCGAGCATTTCTTTGTTGTACGGCAGTTCGCGCTTGTTGTAGTTTATGAATATATCTGCTCCCTGATTGGTACTCAAGGGCTTGGTAACTTTCATCAGCGGGCCATGCATTGTCTCGAAATAGTCGTAACGGTCGTATCCGGCAATCATTACATCCTCACTACTTTTTACATTCATTGAATGATCGACTTTATTATTGTATGTAATATTGTAAAAGATAATATCATTATATGCAAGTTCGCGCTCTACAAAGTGGTAAGCAACAAATTTGTAAAGGGCGTTTTTTTGACTGCAGGGGTTGTTCCTATCCTCGGTGCCGTACCACTTTTCGGCAAAGGCCTTTAGGTCGTCAAGGGTATAAATGCCATTTTCTTTAAAAACTTCATCCGTTTCTATAAATGCGGTGTATTTAAAATATTTTGTTTCAAGATTTTGTCTCGTAAGGGTTGTCACACCATCATCATACCCCATTGCATTATAGTCGTGAGGAATGTAATTTTCGTCCTTGTCGAGAAGCAGATTTTCTATAAAGCATGTCTCTTTCATTGCAGCATAGAAGAGCGAAAAGTAATGATATTCCGAAATTACATCGGGAAGGTTCTTCGACGTATGGTTAATAGCTTTACCCATAATGTGAACAACTCCATTTTCCACAAAATTGTCACCGGTAATTATAGGCGATTGGTTGTTTATCATCACATACACCTGTTCGTCTTTTGTTGCGTAGTTGATGCCCAATGAACGTTCGTTAAAGTTGCGACGTTGAAGGGTACCTTCGTTCATTTCGGCAAGAGTGTAGCGTGCCTCTATCAAATGGGTGCGAGCAATGATATTTGCCATCGAGTCGCTGAGGTCCTCAATGTATGGCGATGTTATTCCCGTGTCATAGGTAAGATTTTCTTTGCGAGCAGCCCAATAGATTGAGTCTTGCTCGTATAGATATTTTTCAACTGCATCGTTGTCGGGAAGGAACAGTGTATATTGTCCGTATGTAGATAGCAAAGACATTAAATTTGCTTGTTTAAGTATTTTTATAAAATGCGAATATTTGTCGCTGCGATGGAGCATATAGTCGGCTACCGTCTCACCGGTGAAGGTATAACGGTTGCTCTCGTCAATCTCTTCGGTGCAAGCGAGTATTGACAATGCCACTGCGAGTATATAAAATATTCGTTTCATTTTTTTAATGTCTATCCTCGGGCTTCGACGGGTCGTTTATTACATTCAGTGGCACAAGTTCTATATAGTCAAAGTCGAAAAATTCTTTACGTTCCGTATCATTCAAGTTCCTAAAACGTATCCAATGATCACCCTCGCTTAATTGTATTCTGGTAATAATTTTACGAAGTTCACGACCGCTTGAGCGCGAGGGTATATAATTACTATTATATGAATCAGCCCCTTTCATCCATCCGCGGTTGCGCATCTGTTTGTCAAGTTCCACTCCATTGTCAAGCGTATATTCATCAGGTTCCCACCCGATTTCAGGATGTTTGTATGACAATCGGGCATCTATGGGGAGTGAGTAGGTCTTGCCATCAATGTAGGTTTGTATTATGGCCTTGGATCTGTTCATATATTTACCACCCCAACCCTCCTCAACATCAGATAGACTTATACGTATTTCGTATACTCTTGGTGGTACAGGTGGGAGACGAAAAGATATGTCAAAAGCCTTTGTTTCGAATTCAGGGCGTATTTTATCGCCAAACATGCCGTCACCATCTATTCCGTAAACAAAATAATTTTCTGAATGTGAGTTACTTTTAATATTCCTGCAAAAATAGAATGGCATAGCAAAACTCTTATTATATCGTATATTGTTGCAAGAAAGCTCGGATAGCAGTGTGGGAAAATCGAAACGCAAACGCTCGTTCAGTATGTTGCCTGCCATTTCATTTTCGTTGTAAATGAGGATTTTATCTATAGGCTGTATTACTCCGTTCTTGGCATATGGGGTAAAATTGGAATACTCCTCGTTCATTTGCAAAAATTCGGTAGGCTCTATAAGGCGCACATTTAGGTGGTTGTACATTTCAAAATTGTATAACCGGCCATCTTTGGGTCTGTTTATATAGACATATTTTCCGTCGCTGCTGCTCAGTGGCTTTGTGACCTTCATCAGTGGCCCTAACATCGTTTCGAAATAGTCGTAGCAGTCGTGCCCCGGAACCATATAGTGGTCTATGCTGTATTTTCCTACGGTCAAGGGGATTACTTTGTTGTAGGTAAGCTCACGCTCTACAAAGTGGTAGGCAACGAATTTGTATAGCGCATTTCGGGGACTGCAGGGGTTGTTTCTATCCTCGGTACCGTACCACTTTTCGGCAAACGCCTTAAGTTCTTTGAGGGTGTAAATACCATTTTCGTAAAACACTTCGTCCGGCTCTATGAAGCCGGTGTATTTGTAATATTTTTGTTGAGGGGTTTGCGATGAGTTTACTATAGATTCATCCAACGGGATGAAATTTTTATCAATAAACAGTTGCAGCGAGTCGCAGAAGCATGTTGCCTCGAGGGCGGCATTGAATAGTGTAAAGAATTTGTATTCTCCTATCTGTTCGGGAAGGGTGTTGTTAGTCTCTTCAACTATTTTGTCAACTATGTGAATAACGCCGTTCTCTACAGAATTGTCGCCGCTGACTATTGCGGCGCTGTTGTTCACTTTAATATTATAGCCTTTATTGGTAGCCTCGTAGGATATTCCCAAATATCTGTCGTAAAAGTTCCAATGGGGCAATGCGCCATCCTCGAAAGTGCTTGTTCTGTAGTACCCCTCGACCAAATGATTGCGGGCAATGACATTTGCCATAGAGTCGCTCAGGTCCTCGAAATATGGCGAGGTTATTCCCGTCCATTTTTCCTTTTTCCCATTTTTGCTTGCCCGGTATATACTATCTTGTTCTTGAATGTATTTTTCCACCCCCTCGTTGTCGGGCAGAAAAAGTGTATATTGTCCGTATGTTGCGAGTAGCCCGAAAAGGTTGGCGCGCTTCAGCAGGGTTATCATGTGCGAATATTTCTCGCTGCGATGGAGCATATAGTCGGCTACCGTCTCACCGGTGAAGGTGTAACGGTTGCTCTCGTCAATATCCTCGGTGCAAGAGAAAAACGAGAAGAGCAAGATTATATACAGAAATAGCCTAATAACTCTTTTAAGTAACATTATACACTAATTTGAAATGATTCATACCCTACACCGAGTATAAAAACATTATTCAATACCCGGTGTAGGAATATTTAATTTCTACAAAACCACGATATTCTATTAATTAAACATATTGATTTTGTAACATAATTTATATTATAGAATATTTATCCTTACAATAAGCCTGACCTTGTAGCGGGTACGTAAGGTCATTGGGGTCAATGCACTGAACATAGCCTGCACCATATTCGGAACTTGCAATACATATGTGTTCAAATTTACACGGTATAGAAATATCACCAGCTAAAGCACCGGTCGTATGATAACATGTAGCACTACATTCCAAAATTAAAGGGTCATCCGGAGATCCATCATTTACACCTCCACGAATTTTCTTCATCTCACTGCTTGTTAATTTGGTGGCATCTTTAAGAACAATTTTCTTAATCTGCTTCATTGTTTTTAAAAATTAAAATATTATTAAATTATAATGTTTGCAACCCACACGGTTACATATTTGTAGTCTTATCAATGAAATATATTAAATCCTCTATTTTGTATTCAGTTGGCAATAAATATCCGTTTACGATTATTGTCGGAGTAGAACTCAATCTGCTATTTTTAATCCACTGCTGATGATTTTTGAATTCTACAAGAACATTTTCATTTTCAA